>CAVZFY010000012.1:0-110526 GCA_963774695.1 uncultured Chloroflexia bacterium
CCCTCGAGGAGCGGAAGCTAGCCGTCAGGGCACCAGCAGGTGGACCGGGTTGCCCTGGATGTTCACCTGCCACGTGGTGGTGTCGTTGCCGCCATCCGGCGTCTGGTACTTGATCTGCCACCAGCCGTTCTCCCAGAGTCCGCCAGTGCCGTAATTTGTCAGCGGGATGCTGATGTGGACCCACGTGTTGTTGAAGCTGGAGCGGCCTCCGTCTGCCGTATCGAGCTGCGTGACGTTCGTTCCCGAGCAGTTGTCGCTGACGCCTGACTGGCAGTTCCCGTCCGTCGTGTAGTTGAACTTCACGACGTTCTGGCTGCCGCCACTCGGGTCGAGGATCTGCAGCGTGGCTTCACCCGCGACATCGCCCGGATCGAAGATGTCGAGCAGCATCGTCTTGTTGAGGCCCGTCTGCTTGTCCACCTGGGCCAGGTAGAACTGCTGGTTCGGCACGCCGGCCCGCAGGTTGTTGTAGACCGCCATCCGGCCGTTGCCGAGGTGTCTCCGGCGAGCCACCGCCCTGGGCGAGGAAGGCGAACATGTTCTCGGCGTTCGTGCCGGAGTTGATCGATCCGTTCGTGTCGGATTCGGGGGCCTCGTCTGGACGTCTTCACGGAAAGCACGTACGTCCGCTGCGAGGGAGGTCGACAACGTCCACCAGCTGTTGTGGTTGGAATCGCAACTGGACGTCGCTTCGCATCGTCCAGGTCGGTCTTCGTCCTGTGCCGACCACGTTGGCCGGGTCGTATCCGTGCTGCTTCTCGAAAAGCGCTCCCGACGAGGACACCGGGTTCCAGGGGCTTGGCAGGCCAGGCTTGCCGTTGGTGTCCTCAGGGTGTAGTAGGTCGAGACGGGGTGCCCCGGGTCCCGATCCAGTGGTCGCCGGCGCCAAGGGATGCAGCCGGCGTCGGTTTCGCCCATCGCGCAGAAGCCCGGGTCGAAGGCCTTCAAGACTCCGGTCGTGGGGATCGGATGACGATGTAGTTGTATCCGTTGGGGTCGTAATTGGTGTTGCCCTCCGCCGTTGTTCGCCGGGCCGTAGGCGTCCCCGTTCTCTGGTTGCCGCCCTTCGTGATGATCGCGCCCCAGCCCCCCTGGCTTGCGAGCAGCGTGGCACCGTCCTTGACGCCATACGTGGTATCGAGCACGGTCGTCGTCGTCGTCGTGGTCGTGTGCGAAGACACCGTCACGAGCAGCGAGTTGAGCGACAGCGTCCCGCACGTACCCGGCTTCAGATATGTCAGCCGAACGCGGAAGTTACCGTTCGAGAAATCGGACGCCGACCACGTCGTGTGGTTGTTGCCCCATACGGCGAACGAGGCGGGATTCCCCGAGTCTCGTAGGAAGCCGTGGTCGCCTTGAGGTTTCCGGACCCCAGTGGGACGTTGCTGTACGTGGTCCCGCCGTTCCACGAGACGGCGGCGTTGACCTGGCACGTCGACCCCGCGCTGACCCTCGCGTTGAACGGACCACGAAGCCGTCGAGCGTGGCGCCGCTGATGGACAGGGAGGTGGAGCGTCTGCCACTGCTGCGCCTGATTGTTCGTTGCCGAGGTCGTGAAGTTCGTCGTTCGGTCCGCCAGGCGTTGTCGGGTTGTCCACGTTGACGGCGTCACGGACGTGTACGCCGGCGCCGAGACGTCCGTGTACATCGTTGGCGCATTCGCCACGGTCTTCTGGACGGTGAAATCGCCGACCCCGTAGTACGAGAGCGGACTGCCCATGGGAACCGGCAGCACGTAGACGCCCTTCGAGCTCTTCGTCACCGGGAACGACGAGATCCCGACGACGCGAGCGAAGAAGGTCGGGACGTTCGCCTTGATCGTCACGTCCAGTTGGCGCGCATCTCCGCCCGCCACCGCCTGCGAGTCCTGGATCGTGGTGATCGTCACGCCGGTCGAGTAGCCGTTTTGGGCGGCCGAAGCCAGAGCCTCCGAGTAGGCCTTCACCGTGTCACCAGGCAGGTACACCGCGCCGGCGAGAGCCGCGGCATCGGCGGCCCGCTGGGCCTGCAGCGTGCTGACCCAGTAGAACGCGACGTCCACGACGACCGCACAGAGCGCGGCGAACAGGACGATCGACAGCGCAAACAGGATGGCGATCTGTCCCCGCGACTGGCTCCGACTGGCGCCGGTGGCGGACGTTCTTCCCATGCTGATCATCTCGGGTCCGTCCTAGTTCGTCGGGTTCAGGTTCATGACGGTCTTGTCGGCGATCGGGAGCGTTGCGACCCCGTTCCCGCCGAAGAACCGCATGATTCCGCTGAGTGGTGTCACGTACCGGTAGCTGTAGTTGATGGACACGCCCAGCGCGTCCGCATCGACGCCGTTGTTCCTGGAGCAGGGCGTCCACTGCGTCACGGCCGCCTTGAAGTCGAGGCTCTTGCCGTCGACGACCGGGCCCGAGGCGGCCGCCGGCAGCCACCGGTTCACCTTGCCGGTCGTTTGCGTGCCGTCAGGCTTGGCAAGGTAGACATCGATCTCGCTGACCTGACCCATCGCGATCGGCGAGCCGGACGAGGTCAGGACACGCTCGACGGCCGCGATCACCGGGGCGTCAAAGTCGGTCGTCGAGCACGGATAGGTGGTCGAGCCGTTCCCGAGAGCCGCGCCGGTGCGCGCTCCCTCGCGAGTCGCATAGGCGATCGTCTGATCGTGCGTGAACGCGAACCCGAACTCGAGCATGCCGAGCAGGATCAGCATGAACACGGGGACGGTGATGGCAAACTCGACGAGCCCCTGACCGCGTTGCCGACGTCGGTCGCGGTTCCTTGACCACAAGGCCTTCACAGGACCGGTTCCATGCGCATGGCGTTCGACTGGACGAACGTCGCGCCGGAGCCGCCGAGGCTCACGAGGCCGGGCAGCGGGGTCACCCAGGAGTGCCGGTACGTGATCTTGACGCCGATCGTGTCAACCGTCGTATGGCCGACCGCGCACCCGCCGTCGGATCCCAGGAGGATGTTGCAGCGGGTGTCTGCGGGATAGCTGACGGACGTGGCCTTGTACGGGACGGTCACGACGGTGTTGTCGGTCAAGGTGCACGACGTCGAGCCGGTCCTGGTGTAGACGTTGATCTGCCCGCCGAACACCCCACCGTTCTGATCCGCTCGGTAGATGTCCACCTCTTGGATCCGGGCGGGATCCGATGGCGAGCTCACGTCCCGCTCGACCTGCCGAAGGATCAGGCAGTCGGCGGATGCATCGTTGCCGGCTTCGGCGGCGACGAGCGCGGCGTCACGTGACGCGTGCCCGATCGAAAGCGAGGCGTTGAACGCGAACGAGAACTCGATCAGCCCCATCGTCATGGTGATGAAGATCGGGAAGACGAGCGCGAATTCGACGAGGGATTGCCCGCGCGACGACGCGCGGCCGGCAGGGCGACGCCTGCGGCGTAGGTTCATGTATGGGTCCCCGGAGGTGACGCGCCGCGTGGAGGACAGATGACACGGAAGGCCAGCGGCGGAGCCGGAGTGTTGCTAACGAACCTCGCAATGATCCTTGCAACGAGGGCGTCGGCGCACCAATTTGGGACCTTAGTCCTGGGACTCCCGGGCGGCCGAGTCCTGGTACCCGTCGGGGTGGGCGAGGCGCCAGGCCCAGGCCGAGCCGATCATGGCCTCGAGCGTCGACCGGCGCGGCTCCCAGCCGAGCACCCGGCGCGCCATCGCGTTCGACGCGACCAGCACCGGCGGGTCACCGGCGCGACGGGGACCGACGGAGTGCGGGATCGGACGGCCCACGACGGCTTCGGCCGTTCGGAGCACGTCCCGGACGGAGAAGCCACTCGACGTCCCGAGGTTGCAGGCCACCGCCGCCGCCTGGGCGTCCGCCGTCGACTCGAGGGCGGCGAGGTGCGCATCCGCGAGGTCGGCGACGTGGATGTAGTCCCGGACGGGCGTCCCGTCGGGAGTCGGGTAGTCCTCCCCGAACAAGGTCAAGGGCGCGCCGCCCTCGGCGGCGATCAGCGCGTTCGGCACCAGGTGCGTCTCCGGGCGGTGGACCTCGCCGAGCCGCTCCGTGGCACCGGCCACGTTGAAGTAGCGGAGGCTCACGCTCCGGAGGCCATAGGCGGCCCCGTACCAGCCGAGCGCGCCCTCGAACGTGCGCTTCGTCTCGCCGTACGGGTTGATCGGGCGGAGGATCGCGTCCTCATCGATCGGGGTCGCGTCGGGCACGCCGTAGACCGCGGCGGTGGACGAGAAGACGAGGCGCTCGACGCCCGCCGCCCGCGCGGCTTCCAGCAGGACGATGCCGCCCGCCACGTTGTCCCGGTAGTAGCGGCCCGGATCGCGAACGCTCTCGCCGACGAGCGAACGCGCGGCGCAATGGAGGATCGCGTCGGGCCGCTCCTGCCGCAGCAGCGGCCCGATCAGCGCCTCGTCCCCGTAGCTGCCGACGACGAGGCGGGCGCCCGGGTTGGCGATCGCTCGGTGCCCCGTCGTGAGGTCGTCGAGGATCACGACCTCGTGGCCGGCCGCGAGGATCGCGTCGACGGAGACGCCGCCGACGTAGCCCGCGCCGCCGGTGACGAGGACCTTCATCGCGCGCCCGTGCCGGACGGTCCCTGCGCCGCCCGGAGCTCGGGGAGTGGCTCGCCGCGAGCGGCGAAGACCTCCTCGAGCCGCCCGACCAGGCGTTGCGCGGCCACGTTCTCCGGGTCGATGGCGAGCGCCCGCTTCGCCTGGCGCCACGCCTCCGCGTCGTCGGCGCGTTCGAGGGCGACGCGCGCCAGGCCGACGACGGCGATCGAGTTGCGGGGGTCCGCGTCGGCCACCTGGAGATAGAGGCGCTCGGCCTGGTCGACCATGCCCATCGACAGCGCCCGCTCCGCCTGCAGCAGGAGCTCGATCATCGACGGACCTCGGCGGGCGGCATGTCCGCAAGCATGCCCTGTGCGAGCAGCATCAGGGTGGCGCGGTCGTTGAGCGCCGGATCGACGACGACGCGTTCGAGCAGCGCGTCGAGCACGCGGCCGAGCGACGGTCCCGGGCCCAGGCCGAGCTCCCGGATCAGGTCGTCGCCGTCGACGGCGAGGGCGCCGCGGTCGAGCGGCGGGCGAGCGGCGAGCTGGGCCTCGACCCGGGCGCGGAAGGCGGTGGTCGCCGGGTCGTCCGGGGACACGCCGCTGCCGATGTCGTCGGCGCGGCGGAGCTCGAACAGCGCCTCGATGCTCGTCGGCTGGATGCGCTTGATGAACCGCCGGATCGCGGCGTCCGAGGCGTCGGGGTCGACCGTGAACATGTGGTGGGCGACGAGGTGCGTCACGTCCTCGACCGTCGTCCGCGGGAACCGGAGCCGGCGCAGGAGCGCATCGGCGAGCCGCGCGCCCTCCACGTCGTGGTGGTGGAACCGGCCGTCGGCCAGCGTGGACGGCTTCCCGAGGTCGTGCAGGAGGGCCGCGAGTCGCACGATCGGCCGGGCCGCCGGCGCCGCGTCGACCGTGCGCAGGGTGTGGTCCCAGAGGTCTTCGCCCGGGGTCTTGTTCTGGGAGATGCCCCGCTGCGCGGCGAGCTCCGGCGCCGCCACCGCCAGGATGCCCGTGTCCATCGCGAGCCGCAGCCCGACCGACGGTGCGCTGGCCTCCAAGAGCCGCTGGAGCTCCGCTCCCACCCGTTCTCCGGAGAGGTGCTCGACGAGGCGGGCGTTGGCCGAGATCGCGGCGAGGGTCGCGGCCTCGATCACGAGCTCGTGGGTCGCCGCGAGGCGGACCGCCCGCACCATGCGCAGGGCGTCCTCGTGGAACCGTTGCCCGGGATCGCCGACGGCGCGCAGCGTCCGCTCTCCCAGGTCCTCGAGCCCGCCGAACGGGTCTTCGAGGACCGCGACGCCGTCGTGCGCGTCGTCGGTCGCAGGCCCGCCCCACGCCATCGCGTTGACGGTGAAGTCACGACGGGCGAGGTCGGCCAGCAGGTCGTCGCCGAACTCGACCCGGTGCGGCCGCCGATGGTCGGCGTAGTCGTGCTCGGTGCGGAAGGTCGTGATCTCGAACAGCTCGTCGTCGCGGCGGACGGCCACCGTGCCGAAGCGGTTCTCGTAGGCCGCACCGGGAAACAGCTCGACGACCCGGTCGGGGCGCGCGTCGGTGGCCAGGTCCCAGTCGGCGGGACGGCGATCGAGGAGGGCGTCACGCAGGGATCCACCGACGATGTAGGCCGCGTGGCCGTGGTCGCGGAGGCGGTCGAGGACCGCGGCGACGGGCGCCGGTACCGCGGCGGCGAGGCGGTCCGCCGCCGACGCGGCGTCCGGGCCGGACACGGAGGGCCTCAGCTCCGGCCGAGGAAGAGGTACGTCCTCCAGGCTTCGTTGCGCGCGTCCTCGAGGTAGGGCGTGAACAGCGAGTAGATGTCGCTCCGCGGCTCGAACGGCGCTCGGACCAGGCGGACGTGCGCCTCTTCCGGGGTCCGGCCGCCCTTGCGGTGGTTGCACGGCTTGCAGGCGGCCACGAGGTTCTCCCACGTGTGGCCGCCGCCGCGGTGGCGCGGGAGCACGTGGTCGAGGGTGAGGTCGTTCGCCTGCCGCCCGCAGTACTGGCAGGTGTGCCGGTCACGGCTGAAGATCTCGCGCCGGGTGAGCTTCACGCGGGGCCGCGGCCGGCGGATCTGGTGCTGCAGCCGGATGATCGACGGGGCGCGGTAGACCTGTCGGACCGTGCGGATCTCGGCGTGGTCGTACTCGATGACCTCGGCCTTTGACCCGAACACGAGGCGGAACGCGCGCGGGATGTTGCAGACGTTCAGGGGCTCGTAATTCTGGTTCAGGACGAGCACGACCCCGTTCATCGGCCGAACGATAGCAGCACGGCTCGAGGCGTCAAATTCGGGGGTCCGGGGGGTCGCGAACGGGGTCGCGGCGAGGGTGCTGGCGGCCGTCTCCCCTCAGACCCTGGGCGGGTCCATCGCCCGCTCGATGCGGGCGATCTCGACTTCGATCCGACCGACCTCGGCGGACGCCTGCTCCCACTCGTGGCCGCCCAGCTCCGCGGCGTTGCGCCGGCGGCGCGCGGCGGCGTGCTGCTCGAGCAGCGCCTCGCGGGTGGCGGGGGTCGTGTCCCCCGCCTTGGCGGTCCCGGTGGTCTCGGCCATGGATCCTCCGTGCGTGTGCGGGGCAAGCGTAACGCGTGTCGCGCGCGCGAGCGCGCCCTCGCTCAGCGCTCGGCTCGCGCTCGCGGACCACCCGCACGTCCATCCCGGGCGCGACCGGGCCCTCGCGGAGGACGCGGGCATACCAGCGCGCATCCTCCGGCCGGACCTTGTGGCTGATCCGGGCGATGCGGCCCTCCACGAACCACTGCGCCTGGGTCGCGCACGGCGCGGCGTACTGCGTCAGCTCCAGCAACGGGCCCGGCTCCCCGCCGTCGCTGCCGCCGAGCTCGAGCCGGTCGCCCTCGTCGAGCACCGCCCAGTCGATGCCGAGCAGCGTGAGGTTCTCGCCATACGAGCCCGGGAACGACTGGTGGCCGTCCGCGCGCACGCGCTCGATCGCCTCCTGCGGGTAGAGGCAGACCGCCGCTGTCGGGCCGCCGTGGATGTCCGGGTTCTCGTGGCCGTCGCCGTCGAGCCCGAGCTCGCGGACGATCGTCCCGTCGACGGGTGGCTTGGGCACGCCGCCGCGGTTCAGGTTGACCGACGCCACGATCCCCGCGAGGCCGGGCTCGATCGAACGGCGCTCCGCGCACATCACCTCGGTGTCGTAGGGCAGCTCGATGACGTCGCGGCCCGCGGTCTCGGGGTCGGCGCGGAGGACCGCCTCGACCTCCGCCAGGACCTCGGCCTGCGCCGACGGCTCGGCCGCCGCGACGAAGCTGACGGACGCGACGCGGTCGAGGACACCGGCGGGCGTCAGCGCCTGGCCGTGGCGGAACGCGAGGCTCTCCCATCGCTCGAACAACGCGCATCGCCCGAGTGCCGCGCGCCATCCCGCGTCCCAGACCTGCGGCTCGTCGCCGGCGAGCGTCCGGATCAGCCTCGCCCATCGCGTGGACCCAGGGCACCGACTCGTCCCGGCGGTTCCAGGCGAGCACGAGGCGGCCGCCCGGCCGCAGCACGCGGTGGATCTCCGAGAGCGCCCGGATCGCGTCGAACCAGTGGAATGCCTGCGCGACGACGACCGCGTCGACCGAGCCCGCGGGCAGCGGGATCGCCTCCGCGGTGCCGTCGACGATCTCGACAGACGGGGCGTCGCCGACGGTGCGCGCGAGCTGCGCTCGCATCCCGGCGACCGGTTCGAGGGCGATGATCCGCGCTCCCGACGGCACGAGGAGCCGGGTCAGCTTCCCGGTCCCCGCGCCGAGCTCGAGGAGCGTGCGGCCGGGTCGCAGGTCGAGCCGCTCGACGATGGCGCTGACGGCGTCGGGCGGATAGTCGGGTCGAGCCCGCTCGTACAGGTCGGCGGTGGCGTCGAACCCGCGGGCGGCCGCCGGATGGATCGTGTCGGTCATGGCTCCGATCCTACGGCAGGCCCGCATACACGGCGTTCAGGACCGCGTTGATCGGCAGCGGCCCGAGCTCCCAGACGCCGGTCAGGTACACGAACACGAGGTCGTGCGCCGGGTCGACCCACAGGCGCGTGCCGGTGGCGCCCCCGTGGCCGAACGCGGCGGCGGACGCCGGGCTGGCCGGACCCGGCTTGCCCCAGCCGAGGGCGTAGTGCTCGGCACGCAGCACGTCGTCTGCCGCGCCAAGACCGGCGACGGTGACCTCGCGCGTCATCAGCTCCACGAACGCCGGCGACAGCACCCGCTCGCCGTCGAGCTCGCCGCCCCGCAGGATCGCCCTGCCGAAGCGCAGGACATCAGAGGCCGTGCTCCACAACCCGCCGCCCGCGAGCCGGAGCCGCGTGTACCCGCCGACCAGGGCGCGACCGTCGACGCCGGCGAGCGACGGGAGGTCGACGGTGACCGGCGCCATCCGATCGGCCAGCGTCGACGTGGGATCGAAGGTCGTGTCCGTCATCCCGAGCGGCTCGAGCACGTTGGTCCGGACGATGTCGTCGAACGGGCGGCCGAGCCGGTGCTCCACGGCCTCGGCGAGGAGGTCGAAGGGGCTCGACGCATAGCGGAACGCCGATCCCGGGGCCGTCGCCTGCGACGCGGCCTGCGCCTGGCGCAGCATCTCGGCCCGGTCGCCGCCGCGCAGGAGCAGGCCCTCGAGGTCGATGTCGGCGTAGCCGCTCGTGTGGCTCAGGATGTGCCACGCGGAGAACGATCCGGCGTCCGGTGCGAGCCCGGAAAGCCAGGCGTTCAGCGGCTCAGCGAGGTCCAGCCGCCCGGCTTCGACCTCGCGCAGCACCGCCGTCGCGACGACGGGCTTGGTGATCGACGCGAGCAGGCACACGGCGTGCTCGCCGATCCGCGGGCCCTCGTTCGGACCGAAGGCCTCGAGCCGGACGATCCCGGCCGAGTCCGCGATGCCGACGATCGCGAACGGCACGGTCCCGTCCGCCACCTGCGCCGCGGCGACGTCGAACGCGGGGTCGAGCATCCGGCGCGTCAGGCGGCCGGTCGGCGTGGTCGTCATCGCCGGCAACCATACCGAGTGCGGCCTGAATCGGTGGTCGGGAAATCGGCTAGCGGTCGGGCGCAGGTTCGGGATCGGAGTAGGATCGCCGGGTGACCGACACGGCACGCGCCCTCGACGCCGCACCCGCCGGACCGGCCTCCCCGATCGCCGAGGAGATCCGCCGTCGCCTCGCAGACGCCTGGGGCGAGATGGGCGCGGCGTGGGGCGTCGCGCCGGCGATCGCGCGGGTCCACGCCTACCTGATGGCACGCGGCGAGCCGCTCACGGAGCGCGAGGTCCGCGAGGCCCTGGGCCTCAGCCACCGGGCGGCGAGCCTGGCCCTCGCCGAGGCGGAATCGTGGGGCCTCGTGGAACGCGTGGCGGAACCCCGCCGGGTGGGCCGTCGCGGTCCGGCCGGCACCGCGTACATGGCGATCGGCGACCACTGGCGCTGGTTCGGGCGCGTCGTCGCCGAGCGCAAGGCGCGCGAGGGCGACCCGATCATCGTCGTGCTCGAGCAGACGCTCGCCGACACCAACGCCGCCATGGCGCGCCACCCGGGCGACGCGGACCTCGCCCGCCTCCGCGACTGGCTGACCACCTTCCTCGTGTTCGTCCGGCTCTTCGACCGCGCCGTCGGCCTCGTCAGCCGCCTCGAGCCGACCGAGCTCGAACGGGCGCTGCGCCTCCTGGGCGAGGTCCCCGACGACTCGATCATGCGCCTCGTCAAGCTCCTGGACGGCCTGCCCGACGACGACGTGCTCGGCCTCGTGGAGGCGCTGAGCCGCCTCTCGCCGACATCCGCACGCCGCGCCACGACGTTGATGTCAGGGGTGGTCCGCACCCTCGTCCGGTGATCCGGAGGCCGACGCGTTTGCCGATTACGCGGGCGCGCGTGCGATAATCGGCCGGTGACGGCGGACCATCCCGGCTCGAACGGGCGACGACCCCGGGGCCAGCCGGCCGGCCGACGGCTCACGCGTTCTCTCGGAGAGCCCTGACAATCATGACCGAAACATCCACCTGGGCCACCAAGAAGGGCCTCGCCCAGATGCTCAAGGGCGGCGTCATCATGGACGTCGTCACCCCCGAGCAGGCCAAGATCGCCGAGGAAGCCGGCGCCGTCGCCGTGATGGCGCTCGAGCGCGTCCCGGCCGACATCCGTGCCGCCGGCGGCGTCGCGCGCATGTCCGATCCCGCGATGATCGAGGGGATCATGGCGGCCGTCACGATCCCCGTCATGGCGAAGGCCCGCATCGGCCACTTCGTCGAGGCGCAGGTCCTCGAGGCGCTGGGCGTCGACTACATCGACGAGTCCGAGGTCCTGACCCCCGCGGACGAGACGAACCACATCGACAAGCACGCCTTCAAGGTCCCGTTCGTGTGCGGCTGCCGGAACCTCGGCGAGGCCCTGCGGCGCATCAACGAGGGCTCCGCGATGATGCGGACGAAGGGCGAGGCCGGCACCGGCAACATCGTCGAGGCCGTGCGCCAGCTGCGGGACGTCCTGCGGGAGATCCGCAAGCTCGAGGGCATGCGCGAGGACGAGCTGTTCGTCGCCGCGAAGGAGCTCCAGGCGCCGTACGAGCTGGTCAAGGACGTCGCGGCGAACGGCAGGCTGCCGGTCGTGAACTTCGTCGCCGGCGGGATCAGCACCCCGTCCGACGCGGCGCTGGTCATGCAGCTGGGCGCCGAGGGCGTGTTCGTCGGCTCCGGGATCTTCAAGAGCGAGGATCCGGCGCGGATGGCGAACGCGATCGTCCAGGCGACGACCCACTTCGACGACCCGAAGATCATCGCGGAGGTCTCGAAGGGCCTGGGCGCGCCGATGCGCGGGCTCGCCATGGAGGCCATCCCCGACCAGGAGCGGCTCGCCGTCCGCGGCTGGTAGACCCGCCAGCCGGGATGAAGATCGGAGTCCTGGCCCTCCAGGGGGCCTTCGCCGAGCATGTCTCGACCCTGCACGCGATCGGCGTGGAGGCCGTCGAGGTGCGCCTGCCCGCGGACCTCGACGACGTCGACGGCCTGATCATCCCGGGCGGCGAGAGCACGACGATGCGCCGGCTCATCGACCGCTGGGGCCTGCGCCAGCCGATCCTCGACCTCGCCGAGTCCGGGGCGCCGCTGTTCGGGACCTGCGCCGGGATGATCGTGCTGGCGAAGGAGATCGCCGGCGACGAGGAGCCGATCCTGCCGCTGCTCGACGTCACCGTCGAGCGCAACGCGTTCGGGCGCCAGCTCGACTCGTTCGAGACGGAGCTCGTCGTGCCGCTCCTCGGCGACCATCCCGTGCACGCCGTGTTCATCCGGGCGCCGGTCATCGAGCGCGTCGGACCCGAACGTCGACGTGGTCGCGAGCCTCGACGACGGCCGGATCGTCGCCGTCCGCGAGCGGAACATCATCGCGACGGCGTTCCACCCGGAGCTCGCCGGAGAGACGCGCTTCCACCGCCTCGTGGCGATGCTCGCCGCCGAGCACGCGGACCCGGGCGAGGGCGTCGGCCGGCGCCCCCACCCGACGCGCCGCGCGCATCCGGGTGCGCTAGCGCATGGCACGGAGCACCGGGCAAGGTCCGCGCGGCGCGCCTGACCGACCTCGCCGCGCTCGGCGAGCTGTCGCGGCTCGCGCAGGCCGACAGCGAGGGGACGCGCTCGCTCGGGCTGCCCGTCACCGGCCCGCGGATCGGCATGTTCAGCCTGTTCCGGCTCCCGCTCGGCGCCTTCAGCCCGCAACGACGTGATGTACGTCTTCGACCGCGACGGCCACGTCGCCGGCCTGCTCCGCGCGGAGCGCGACAGCCCGCGCGACGAGTGGACGGTGGTCGAGCTCGACGCGGTCGGCGACATGGACGCGGGCGACGTGCGCTTCCGGCTCGTCCAGCACCTCCTGCGCGACGGCGGCAAGCGCGGCGCGGTCCGGTTCCACGTGGCCTGCGGCGACGTGGACGACAACGTCGAGCTGTTCATGCAGGCGGGCTTCATCCGGTTCGGCGACGAGCACGTGCTGTTCCGCGAGCCCGAGGACCCGCTCCCGGCGCCGCTCCCCGAGGAGGAGGCACGGGCCGCGCGGATCCGGCCGGCCGGCTCGCTCGACGCGGTGCCCCTGTCGCGCCTCTACGCCTCGGTCACCCCGGCGCCGGTCCAGCGCCTCGAGGCGGTGCGGCATCACCGACTGGGAGCGCCAGGGCCGCGACTGGCGCGTGCCGCGCAGCTCGCTCGCGCCGATCCTGCGGTTCGCCGACGTGGACGCGTTCGTGCAGGAGTCCGAGGACGGCGGCAAGGACGGCACCCAGCTCGACGGGATCGTGCAGGTCGGCGTCGCCAAGGAGGACCAGCCGCACTACCTCAAGGTGATGGCCCGGCCCGAGGCGCCGGTCGAGCAGCTCGATCCGCTATGCGCTCGGCGTGATCTCGGCGCGCGCCGACGGCTCGACGCTCCACCGCCAGGGCGTGCTGGCGCCCGTCCGCACCTACGAATCGCCCATCGACCGCCGGCTCGAAGAGGAGGGCTTTGCCTCGATCGCGACCGTCACGCTGCTGATGAAGGAGACCCTGGTCCGGGTCGCCGAGCCGCGCCTCGTGCCGGCGGGCGTCCGATGACGCAGGAGGACCAGATGACCGACAACGAGGGAGGGCCGATCGGCGTGGGAGCCCCTGAGCGCCAGCGCGAGACCATGGACGACCTCGACGTCCTCCTGGCGGCCCTGCCGCCCGAGATCGTGGCGGCGATCCATGCCCTCCCCGACCGCGAGACGCTGATCGAGGTCGTGCTCGACCTCGGGCGCCGGCCGGAGGCGCGCTACCCGTCGTCGGAGGTCACGCTGCTCGACCGGGAGATCACCGACGCGGACATCGCGTACGTCGTCGAGCACATCGGCACGTTCGGCGACGACAACCGGGCGGGCATCGAGCGGACGCTCCACCGCATCTCGGCCATCCGCAACCGCAGCGGCAAGATCGTCGGCCTCACCTGCCGGATCGGGCGCGCGGTCTACGGCACGATCGAGATCATCGCGGACTTCGTCGAGACCGGGAAGTCGATCCTGATCATGGGCCGGCCGGGCATCGGCAAGACCACGATGCTGCGCGAGGCCGCGCGCGTGCTCGCCGAGGAGCAGCGCAAGCGCGTCGTCGTCGTCGACACCTCGAACGAGATCGCCGGCGACGGCGACATCCCGCACCCGGCCATCGGCAAGGCCCGCCGGATGCAGGTCCGCACGCCGTCGCTCCAGCACGAGGTGATGATCGAGGCGGTCGAGAACCACATGCCGCAGGTCATCGTCATCGACGAGATCGGCACCGAGCTCGAGGCCCAGGCCGCCCGCACGATCGCCGAGCGCGGCGTGCAGCTCATCGGCACGGCGCACGGCAACAACCTCGACAACCTGATGCTCAACCCGACGCTGTCGGACCTGATCGGCGGCATCCAGAGCGTGACGCTCGGCGACGAGGAGGCGCGCCGCCGCGGCTCGCAGAAGAGCGTCCTCGAGCGCAAGGCGCCGCCGACGTTCGACGTCATCGTCGAGATCCAGGATCGCGAGAAGGTCCTCGTCCACGCGGACGTCGCCGCGACGGTCGACGCGCTGCTCCTCGGGGACGTCGTCTCCGCCGAACAGCGCTGGCGCGACGAGGAGGGCGTGCACCGCTCGCAGTCGCGGCCCAAGCCGTCGGCGCGCGAGGCCGCGGGCGGCGACCGCTTCAGCGGCCTGACCGGCTCGGGCGCGGGCGCCTGGGGCCGCGAGCCCGGCTGGCGCGGCGCCTCGAGCTACCGCACGGGCGGCTACGCGGGCGACGACCGGCTCCCCGTCCGGCCCGGCTTCCGGCCCGGGCAGTCCGGCGGCTGGCGCTCGGGGCGCTCGGGGTCCTCGGATCGTGGCGGCTCGTCGGACCGCGGACCGCGGTCCACGGAGGGCGATCGACAAGGCCCGCTGAGCGTCCTGCCGGGGGAGCGGTTCGCCGCCCATCCGGGTGGTGCGCCGGCACCGTCGCGGGTACGCACGGCCGCGCCTGGCGCCCCGTTCGTCTCGGGCGAGATCGCCGACCGCGGCCCGCTCGAGCGTGCCGAGGGCTCGGCGGTCGGGCCGCCCGTCCCGGACGTCCGGGCCCGCGACGCGCGCGAGCTCCAGCGCCAGAAGGCCTGGCGCGAGGAGGCGGCCCGCGCGCTCAACGCCCTGCGCGAGGACGAGGGCACGCGCCCCGTCAACGCGGCCGAGCTCGAGGCCGAGGAGGAGGCCCGGATCGCCCGGATGGTGCCGGGCGAGGTCGACGGCCCCGACGACGCCGCCGTCGACGGCGACGAGGACGACGGCTTCGGCGACGCGGTCCGACAGGCCGACGCCGGGTCGCTGCCCGACGCTGCGCGTGTTCCCGCACGGCATCAGCCGCAAGCGGCTCGAGCAGGCGATCCGCGACCTGCAGCTGCCGGTGATCGTGGCGCGCGACGTGGACGAGGCGGACGTCGCGATGACGCTCCGCAGCGAGTACCGCCAGAAGCCGCCGCCCATCCGCGAGGCCGAGGAGCGCGCGATCCCGGTCTACGTCCTGAAGTCGAACACGATCGTCCAGATGCAGGCGTCGCTGACGTCGATCTTCTCGCTCGAGGTGGACCCGCGCGAGGCGGCGCTCCGGGAGACCGAGCAGGCGATCGGGCTCGTGATCAAGCAGCAGGAGCCGATCGAGCTGTCGCCGCAGAACGCCTACGTCCGGCGGCTGCAGCACCAGATGGCCGAGCGCGCCAACCTCGTGTCCCGCTCCCGCGGGCGCGAGCCGTACCGCCGCGTCCGCCTCTACCCGGATCCCGCCCGGCCCGCCTGGCGCTAGGCCGGGCGACAGCGGCGCGCTCGGCGCATCCGGCCCGAGCCGCATCGTATGCTCGGGCGCGTGACCTCCCCGGCGGCCAGCGCGGCCTCGATCCCCGGTCAGCCCGACCTGCCGCCGACCCCCGAGGGTGGCCTCGACGACGCCGAGGTCGCCCGCCGACGGGCCGCGGGCCTCGGCAACGCCCCGCCGCCGCCCACCACGCGGACCTACGCGCAGATCCTGCGCGAGAACGTCTTCACGTTCGTCAACAACATCCTGTTCGCGCTCGGCATCGCCCTCGTCGCCGTCGGCCGCCCCATCGACGCCCTGGTCTCGCTGACCGTCATCTCCACGAACGTCATCGTCGGCATCGTCCAGGAGATCCGCGCCAAGCGGACCCTCGACCGGATCGCGCTGCTCACGCGACCCACGGCGACCGTCGTGCGGGCGCGAGGCCACGTCGAGATCCCGCCCGAGGACCTCGTGCTCGGCGACCTCGTCGCGGTGAACGCGGGCGACCAGATCGTCCTCGACGGGCACCTCGTCGTCGGGGATCGTCGGGTCGACGAGTCGCAGCTCACCGGCGAGAGCGACGTCGTCCGCAAGCGCCACGGCGACCAGGTGTTCAGCGGGAGCTACGCGACCACCGGCGCGGGCCGCTACGTCGTCGACGCCGTGGCATCGGGCAGCTTCGCCAACCGGATCACCGCCGGCGCGCGCTCGTTCCGGCGCGTCATCACGCCGCTCCAGGCGGAGATCAACCTCGTCATCCGGGTCGTGCTCGGGATCGTCCTCTACCTCGAGATCCTGCTCGTCGTGCGCGGCTTCGTGCAGCGGTCGGTGCTGGGCGACGTCGTCGCCGACGCGACGCTGCTCGCCGGGCTCGTGCCCAACGGCCTGTTCGTGTCGATCGCCGTCGCCTACGCCCTGGGCGCGATCCGGATCCTGCGGTTCGGGGCGCTCGTCCAGCAGGCGAACTCGATCGAGTCCCTCAGCCACGTCGACGTCCTGTGCCTCGACAAGACCGGCACGCTGACGGCGAACCGGCTCGAGGTCGAGGCCGTGGCCGGGCTGGGCGGCGCGACCGAGGACGAGGTGATCGCGGTCCTGGCGGCGCTCGCGGCGTCGGCGACCGTGCGCAACCAGACGAGCGAGGCGATCGCGACCCGCTGGCCGCGCGAGGCCCTCCCGCAGGCGGCGGAGGTGCCGTTCTCGTCGGCCCGCAAGTGGAGCGCCGTCGCCTTCGCCCACGCCGACCCGGCCCTGCCCGGGATCATCGCCCTGGGGGCGCCGACGTTCCTGCGGCCGTCCCTCGCGGTCGGACGCCGACGGCGAGCCGACCGGCTGGGCCGAGCTCGAGCGGACGGCCGCCGCATGGACCGAGCGCGGGCTGCGGGTGCTCCTGGTGGCGACGTTCGACGACGCCAGCGCGCTCCCGCCGCACGACGACGAGGCCGAGGCGACGCTGCCGGCCGGCATGCGGGCGCTCGGGCTCGTCGCGATGGCCGACGAGCTGCGCGCGCGAGGCGGGCGCCGTGCTCGCCTCGTTCGCCGAGGCGGGCGTCGCGGTGAAGGTGATCTCCGGCGACGACCCGGACACGGTGGTCGCGCTCGCGCGCCAGGCGGGCCTGGGCGACGCCGCCTCGATCTCGGGCCACGAGCTCGACGACCTCGATGACGAGGCGCTCGCGAAGACCGCCGAGTTCGTGACGGTCTTCGGCCGGATCACGCCGGCGCAGAAGGAGCGGCTGGTCGGCGCCCTGAAGGCGCGCGGCCACTACGTGGCGATGATCGGCGACGGCGTGAACGACGTGCTGTCGCTCAAGAAGGCGGACCTCGCGATCGCGATGGGCAGCGGCAGCCAGGCGACCCGCGGCGTCGCCGACATCGTCCTGATGCAGGACTCGTTCGCGGCGGTCGCCCAGGCGGTCGAGGAGGGCCAGCGGATCCTCAACGGGATGCAGGACATCCTCAAGCTGTTCCTGACCCGGATCGCGACCGTCGGCCTCGTGGTGGTGAGCAGCCTCGTGGTGATCACCTTCCCGATCGAGCTGCGCAACGCGTCGGCGCTCACGGTGTTCACCGTGGGCATCCCGAGCGCGCTGCTCGCCGTCTGGGCCCAGCCGGGCAAGCGCGTCGCGGGACAGCCTCGACCGGACGCTCGCCCGGTTCGTCGTGCCCGCGGCGATCGTGTCGAGCCTGATGGGCCTGTTCGTGTTCTACGTGGTCCTGTGGCTGTCGTCGCCGGACGCCTCGGCGCGATCGACCGGGCGACGCGTCGACGCCCGGACCGCGCTGACCTCGTTCCTCGTGTTCGTCGGCCTGTTCCTGATCCTGTTCGTGGAACCGCCGGTCAAGTGGTTCGCGGTCGCCGAGCCCGTCACCCCCGACCGTCGGCCGGCGATGCTCGCGATCGGCCTCGGCGTCGCGTTCGTGCTCATGCTGCTGATCCCGCCGGGCCGAGCGTTCTTCCAGCTGATCGTGCCGGAGCCGCGCGACGCGCTGATCGTGATCCTTGCCGTCGTCGCGTGGGTACTCCTGGTACGGGCGGTGTGGACCTACCGGATCGTGGAGCGGTTCCTCGGCCGGGCGTGACGCCCGAGACCGCGGAGCGAAGGAGGAGCACCGGATGGCGCTGCGGCTGACCGAGGTGGTGATCGACTGCGCGGACCACGGACCGGTGGTCGACTTCTGGGCGGCCGCGATGGGCTACGAGCGGCGGGACGTCAACGAGCAGTACGTCGCGCTCGTGCCGCCGGCACCGGCCGCGCCCGGGCGGCCGCCGCTCCTGTTCCAGAAGGTGCCGGAGCCCAAGGTCGCGAAGAACCGCGTCCACATGGACCTCCGGGGCGACGTCATGGCCGACGAGGTCGCGCGGCTCGTCGGCCTCGGGGCGTCGGTGGTCGCGGAGCGCTCGCTCGGGTCGCTCACCTGGACGGTGATGACCGACCCGGCGGGCAACGAGTTCTGCGTGTCCGGCGACGCCTGATCCGCGAGAGACAGGCCGGAGTGACGGACGACCCGACGACGAGGCATCCCGACGTCGCTAGGCGTTCACGGCGTCGGCCTGGCCCACCTCAGCTGCGGCCTCGGTTGCCGGCGCGCGCACCGCGATCCAGGCGGCGCGCGCCATGACCACGGCGATCAGCCCGATCAGGAACCCGTTGACAGGGTGGAGCGCGGCCACCGTCGGCATGTCCGCGCGGAACCCGACGAACACCGACTGCAGGGCCATCAGCCCGACCGTGAGCGCCGCGAGCCCGACCTGGCGCCGACCGGCCCGGGCGAGGGCGGCCGTGATCAGCACGATGAGCGTCAGGAAGCCGATGAGATAGCCGAACCCGGCATGGGTCAGGAACGTCGCCGGATCGTCGAACACGCCCAGGCCGGCGAGGAAGACCTGGACGACGACGCACACGACGAGCAGGGACGTCGTGAACGCATGCAGCAGGCGGGCCATCGATCGCATCGCGCGTCCTCCGAGGTGGTTTCCTTCCCCGATCCTCGAACCACGCCGTCCCGGGAACGTTACGGCCGGGTCGGCCGCGACGGCCGGATCCACAGGGCGATGGCCGACGGGCGGAGCGCCGCGACGGCGGTCTCCTCCACGTCCCGGGTGACCGTGGGGAGGTCGACCTCGCGTTGGAGCCGCTCGCCGTACGCGGCGACCCTCCGCTCCGCCTCGAGCCTCGGGCGGTCGAAGCGCCGGTCGACGAACGACTGGACGCGGGCCCGCACGGGCTGGAACACGGCGAAGGCGAGCAGCGTGGAGCCCGCCACGGCGAGCACCTGGCCCTGGACGAGGCCGGCGAGGGCCGCTTGCAGCGCAAGCACGGCGACGACGAACAGGGCCAGCACCGTGGTCGTCGCCAGACCCCAGCCGAGGGTCCGGCTCACGAGCCGGTCGATCTCGTACAGGCGGTAGCGGAGCACCGCGATGACCACCGCGATCGGCACGCACGGATAGGCGATGACGAGCGGGATGACGAACAGCTGCGCCTGGTCCACCCGCAAGGCGAAGGTGGCGATCGCCCACACGACCGTGCCAAGCGTGACGACGGCGATCGACCACACGAGCCAGCGGTATTGCAGGCGTTCAAGGCCGCTTGACCGACGGAACCGGACGAACAGGGCAAGGAGGCTCGTCGCGACAAGGACGAACAGGAACGTGAACAGCGAGTTCGCCTCCGGGATCACGGACCACACCACGGATCCCGGCAGGATCGCGTACGGGTTCGGGACGTCGATGCCGAAGGCGCTCCCCGACGGCGTGATGTTGACGACCGGTGCGACGGCGATCAGCACCGCGCAGGCGATCGACATGGCCAGCCAGGCGACCGCGACCGGCCGCGTCCGGTTGGTGGGCAGTGAGCCACTCGGAAACACGAACGCCAGGGCCACGAGGCAGGCGAACGCGATCCCCCAGCCGGACCCGTTTGCCCAGACCGTGAACGACTCGAATGACGTCGTCGTCCCGGCGATGATCGCCACCATGGAACCGCTGACGATCACGTTGCCCAGCGCCAGTCCCACGCCGATCAGCACGAGCAGCCAGGCGATGGGCTGGCGCGGGCGACGGGCGGCGAGGACGAGGCCGGTGCCCGCGTACGCGACGAGCAGGATGATGCCGGCCGGCGCGACGATGAACAGGCTCGTGGCGAACAGGATGGCGGCGAGGAGGCCTGACATGGCGGCGCGGAACCGCCACGTCGCCCGGGGTCGCCGTCGCCCTACCGCCGCGCCAGCCATCGCTCCGCCTCGCGCGCGGCGTGCACGCCGCTCATGCCATGGACGCCGCCGCCCGGCGGCGTTGACGACGAGCACAGGAACAGGCCGGGATCCGAGCGTCGTGTACGGGTTCCAGCGGACGACCGGCCGGAACAGGAGCTGGCGGACGTCCTGGACGCCGCCGTTGATGTCCCCGCCGACGTAGTTGGCGTCGTACGCCTCCATCGCGGCGGCGTCGCGCGCGGACCGCGCGAGCACGAGGTCACGGAATCCCGGCGCGAAGCGCTCGACCTGTGCCTCGATCGCCGCGGTCGCGTCGCCCGTCCACCCGTTGGGCACGTGGCAGTACGCCCAGGCGACGTGCTTGCCGGCGGGGGCCCGCGTCGGGTCGGCGATGGTCGGCTGGACGAGCAGGACGAACGGGCGATCCGCGATGCGGCCGTGCTGGACGGCGTCCTCCGAGGCCGCGACCTCGCGCATGGTCCCGCCGAGGTGCACCGTCCCGGCCCGCAGCGTGCGCGCGTCGCGCCACGGGATCGGGCCGTCGAGCGCCCAGTCGACCTTGTGCACGCCGGGGCCGTAGCGGAAGCCCTCGAGCTGGCGCCGGTAGCCGGGTGACAGCCGGTCGCCGGCCACCGCGAGCACCTGGCGCGGCGTCAGGTCGAACAGGACGGCGCGCGCCGCCGGCAGCTCGTCGAGCGAGGCCACCCGCCGGTCCGTCTCGATCTGCACGCCGAGGGACCGCGCCTCCGCCTCGAGCGCCGCGGCGATCTGCCCGCTCCCGCCGCGAGCCATCGGCCAGCCCACGCCGTGCGCGAGCATGCCCAGCACGAGCCCGAAGGACGAGGACAGCGGCTGCCCGAGCCGGAGCATCGAGTGGGCCGACATGCCGGCGAACAGCGCCCGCGCCGCCGGCTCCCGGAACGCGCAGCCGCGCGAGGGTCGTCGCGGGGAGCAGCGCCGGCAGGCCGAAGCGCGCCATGAGGATCGGGTGGCGCGGCGGTCGCAGGACGGGTCGGAGCAGCCCGGGCAGCAGTCGCTCCCATTCGCCCGCGAGGTGTCCGAACAGCGAGGCCCACGCCGCGGCGTCGCCGCCGAGCGCGTCGCGCAGCCCCGACCCGTGATCGCCGAGGTCGCGCTCGAGCACGACGGATCGCTCCGGTGTCAGCGCGTGGGCCACCGGCGCCTCGGGGTGGGCCCACTCGAGCCCGTGACGGGCGAGGTCGACCGAGCGGAAGAACGGCGACGCGATCCCCAGTGGATGCGCCGCGGAGCAGACGTCGTGGACGAAGCCCGGGAGGGTCAGCTCCGCCGAGCGCGAACCGCCGCCCACGGTCGCGGCGGCCTCGTAGATCCGGACCGAGCGCCCGGCGCGCGCCAGCTCGATCGCCGCGGCGAGCCCGTTCGGACCGCCCCCGACGACGATCGCATCGAGCGCAGGTTCACCTCCGGGCGGCGTCATCGTGTGATCGTGCCCGAGCCCCGCACCTTGATGTCCCGGGTCCCGGCAATCACGCCCCGACGCGCCGCCGGCGGACCCAGCGTGCCGGCGCCGTCACCGTGCCGACGGCCATGTGCACGGCCGCGCTGTGACGGGCGTTGCCCGCGTACTTCCACTGGCGGCGCCGGTCGACGCACACCTTCTGGCTCTCGACCACCGGCGTCTCGACGCCCAGCGACCGGGCGAGGTTCTCGAGCGTCCGCTCCCAGAACCGGTCGTTCGCCCGGTTCGCGCCGAACATGTACGACAGCTCGATGAACGGGTCGCTCGTCCGCTCCAGCGCCTGGACCTGGACGACCGTCTCGTCGTGGTCGCGGTAGGACGAGAACGTGATCCAGGCCGACAGCGCGTGGCCCTCGGGGGTCATGAACGTGAACGATTCGCGGTCGGCGTAGATGACGAGGACGCCCGTCGACATCTTGATCGGCGAGCCCGGGACGGGCGGGACCTCGAGCAGCGCGACCTCGCCCGGGGTGATCCCGGCCAGCGGCGCGTAGAACGTCGAGCCCTTGGGCCAGAAGGTCGGGAAGGCGGCCTTCCAGTGGGCGACGACGGCCTCGGGCGGATGCTCGTCGGCGGGCACGCGGACCGAGAACGTCTTCTGCCACATCTGGCCGAAGCCCTGGACCGGGCCGGAGACGCGGCGGCCCGTGACGGTGTCCTGGCCGGTCGTCTTCGCGGTGGTGCTCAGGCGCTCGACGGGCTGCGCCCACGACGCCCTGGTCGCGGGGCGCGCGTGGTTCGGTCGCGGTCATGGCGTGGCTCCGATCCGGTTGGGAGGCGGTCAGGCGGACGCGGCGGCCGCGAGCGCGGACGGCTCGTCGTCGTGGATGCCGATCGCCTCGTCGAGGCGGGTCAGCGCGAGGATCTGGCGGTAGTGGTCGGACAGGCCGACCGCGAGCAGGCGCTGGCCCGCGCGCTGGGTGCGGACCAGGAGCGTGACGAGCAGCCCGATCCCACCGCTGTTCATGTAGTCGAGCTGGCTGAAGTCGAGCACGATCGACTTCGCGCCCGTCGGCCTCGGCGTAGGCGGCCATCATCGGCGGCTCGCTGCCACCCGGTGATCTCGCCGTGGATCCGGAGGATGGCGGTCGTGCCGTCCCGGGTCACGTCGACGGTGGTGTCGGTCATCGGGCGGCCTCCTCGGGTACGGACGTCGCCGGCTCGGGGTCGGCGATCGTGAGGTAGTCGGACAGGCGGGTGATCCGGAAGATCTCGCGGTAGTGGTCGGAGAGGCCCTCGGCGATGACCACCCGGTGGTCCCGGCGGGCCTCGGCCAGGAGCCGCACGATCAGCGCGATCCCGGTCGAGTTGATGTAGTCGACCTGCGTGAAGTCCAGGACGACGCGCTCGGCGCCGGACGCCGCCGCCGTCGCGTAGGCGTCGGCGAGCGTCTCGTCGGCGGCGATGTCGACGTCGCCATGCATGGTCAGCCGGGCGATCCCCGGCGACCCGGTCTCGACCTCCACGGTGAGTCGTTCCTTGTTCATGACGACCTCCTGGGGTCAGCGCCCGTCCCGGGCGAGCGTGAGCGTCACGGTCTGCAGGCCGTCGGCGGCGTGCACGTCCATGCCGTCCACCATGTGGCGGATCAGGAACAGGCCCCAGCCGCGGGGCTTCTGGCGTCCCTCGAGCTTGGCGTCGAGGTCCGGCATCTCGGCATCGGGCACCGGGCCGGACAGCGCACGGTCCGTGACGCGGACGCGGATCGTGGCGGCATCGGCGTCGACCCGCACGTCCACCGGGACGGCCGGGTCGCCCTGCGAGCCGTACTCGATGGCGTTCATGACGGTCTCGGCGACCGCGGTCTTGAGGCGCTCGAGGCGGGCGGGCTCGAGTCCCAGCGGCGCGACCGCCTCGGCCACGCGCTGCATGGCGTCGCGCTCGTTGCCGATCGCACCCTCGATCGTGAAGGCCACGAGGGCCTGGTCCACGCCGTCTTCGGCGACCTCGTCGCGCGTCAGCTCGACCTCGGGCCGAGCCTCGCTCCACTCGTGGGTGACCCCGGCCGAGCGGCGGAGCGTCACCAGCGTGATGTCGTCCTCCTGCTCGGACCCGGCACCCGTGAACGCACCGAGCTCCTCGAGCAGGCGGTCCAGGAGCTGGCTGCCGGCGTCGTCGCCCTCCATCGCGGTCCGGAGCCTCGGGAACCCGAACATCTCGCGGGCGGGTCCGTGCTGCTCGACCATGCCGTCGGAATAGAGCAGCATCGCGTCGCCCTGCCCGATGAAGCCCTCGGTCTCCTCGTAGGCGATGCCCGGCATCAGGCCGAGCGGCAGGCCCGTCGCCCGCAGCTCGATCACGCCGTCGGTCGTGCGCACGTAGGGCAGGTTGTGACCGGCGTTCGCGAACACGAACCGGCCGCTCTCCGGCTCCAGGACGCCGTACAGGCACGTGACGAACATCCGCGCCGGCATCTCGGGCGCCAGCAGCTCGTTCGCGCGGGCGAGGACCAGGCCGGGCTCGATCAGTCGCGGCGCCTCGGCGCGCAGGATCGAGTGGGTTCGCGCCATGACGAGGGCGGCGGGGACGCCCTTGTCGGTGACGTCGCCGACGACGACGCCGATCCGGCCTGCGCCGAGGTCGATGAAGTCGTAGAAGTCGCCGCCGACGACGCGGGCGGGACCGTAGTAGGCGGCGATCTGCCACTCGGGCAGCTTCGGCAGCTCGCGCGGCAGGAACTGCTGCTGGATCAGCTGCGCGACCTTGAGCTCCTGCTCGTAGCGCTCGCGCTCGGCGGCCTCGGCGGCCTGCTCGCGGACCAGCTGCGCGACCCGGATCGCCGGCGCGGCCTGGGCCGCCAGCGTGCCCAGCAGGCGCCGGTCGTCGGACGAGTAGTCCTGCTCCGACAGCCGCGGCCCGAGGTTGAGCGTCCCGATCAGCTCGCCCTGGGTCACGAGCGGCACGACGAGCGAGACGCCGCCCGCGCGCAGCGCACTCGAGCGCCGGTGACGCGAGCTCCAGGCGCGCGATGTCGACCGGACCGGGCGCCGCCTGGAGGTAGGCGAAGAGCGGATCGGACTCGGGGATGTCGATGGCGATGTCGGGCTGCTCGGTCGTGACGACCGGCGCCTGCGGCGCAGCGATCGTCGGCCGGCTCGACGTCGCCGGCGCGGCGGGTGATGCGGCGGAACGGGCGGCTGAGCGCTGTCATGGGCGACATCCTCGAGGACGGGCGTTCGGACATCGTTACGAAATCGAGCCATGCGGACGATCCGGGACGTTTCGGAGCCACAGGACCTGGGCGGAGGGCTTGATCGACGCATCGAGCGTCGCCTGGAGATCGCTCGCGATCGCGTCGATCGCCACCTCGCCACGCAGCCGGTCGGCGAACCCCGCCGCGGTGCGCTCGGCGTCGAACCTCGCCCGGTCGAAGCGCCGGTCGACGACGCGCTGGACGCGCCGCCGAACCGGCTGGAACAGGCCGAACGCGACGAGCGTCGACGCGGCGACGGCGATCGTCGAGGCCTGGGTCACCCCGACCAGCACGGCCTGGAGCCCGAAGACGGTCGCGACGAACGCGCCGACCAGCAGCGCGGTGATCACGGCCCACGAGACGGTGCGGCTGATGATGTGGTCGATCGCATACAGCCGGTACCGGAGCACCGCGACCGCGACCGAGATCGGGATGCCGGCGAGGGCGAACGCGAACACGAACGAGCCGTCCGACGCGACGCGGGAGTCCACGGCCGCCGCCCCGTAGACGAGCCCGAACAGGATCATGGCGAGCAGCGGCCACTTCAGCTGCTGGCGAACCTCGGCCGACCCTCGACGGAACCGCAGGATGACGGCCGCCGCGCTCGCGGCCGTCAGCAGCAGCAGCCCGACCTCCCAGACCGTGCCCGAGCGCGGAGTCGAAGAGGCTGTTCGGGCCAGATCCCGATCGGGTTGGCGACGCTCCAGATCGCGCTCGTCGTCGACCACGACGCTCATCTGCTGGCTGAAGCGCCGAGAAGATCAGCATCGTCAGGATCATCACGACCTCGGCCGCCGCCGCCAACCGCCAGCGCGGCGACAGCAGCCGCCCGTCCGGAAAGGTCAGGAGCAGGTGGAAGATCGGAAAGATCAGCAGGATCCACGACCAGCTCAGCGCCCACAGGACCAGCCACAGGACCGGCGTGACCTGCTGGGGTGGCGGGTCCAGCGCCGCGAGCCAGTTGGTCGCCAGGGTGCTGAACGGGAGCGCGAGGCCGGGGACCATCAGGAGCCAGCCGACCACGTTGCCGTGGCTGCCGCGACACGATGAGCGCGCCGCACAACACGAAGGCGGCAAGGCAGGCCGTCAGCGACACGGCGGACCCAGCCGACGCGAGCGTGACCTCGGTCCCCGACTGGGCGATACGACCAGGCGAGCACGACGGTCGCGCCGACCCCGATGGCCGCAAGCACCCACACCGCGCGGCTGAGGAGCCTGGACGGGTGAGACGTCGACCGCGTCACCGGTCGCGACCCCGGAGCCAGACGCTCGTCGTCCGGGGCTGAAGCGCGAGCTCGACGGTCTCCCGCAACCCGGCACCGACCGCCTCGAGACCGGTCCCGTCGCGAAGCCGCGCGGCGTAGGCCGCTGTCGTGCGCTCGGCGTCGATCGCCGCCCGGTGGAAGCGCCGGTCGACGACGTTCTGAACCCTCCGCCGCAGCGGCTGGAACAGGGCGAATGCGACAAGCGTGGAGGCGGCCACCGCGATGGTCTCGCTCTGGGTGAACGACGCGAGAAGCGCCTGGATCCCGATGATCGTAACGACGAACGTCGCGCCGAGGATGCCCGTCACGATGGCATAGGCGATGGTCCGGCTGATCAATCGGTCGATCTCGTACAGCCGGTACCGCAGGATCGCGATCCCGATCGCGATCGGGACGAGCGGCGTGATCAGGACCGCCGAGATGATGTCGACCGGGAACGGCAGCGACACGAAGTTCATGAGGACCAGGAAGCCGACCTCGACGACGGCGGCCACCGCGAGCCACTTGATCTGCTGCCGCTCGACGCTGCTCGTGTGCCGGTACCTCGTCGCCACCGCCACGACGGCCGCGATACCCACCAGGATGATGAGCACCTGCCCGATCGCGGAAGCCGCGCCGTAGATCGTCATCAGCAGGTCGTTCCCCGGATCGACCTCGACGTTCGACAGCAGGTCCACGCCCCGGTAGCCCCAGGCCGCAACGGCGTTGGGCACGAGCGCGAGGCCGGCCGCGACCCACGCCACCCAGAGCACGGGCCGCCAGCGGCGCGACGGCAGCCGGCCGTCCGGGAACAGCAGGATCGTCACGAACAGGAGGACGAATCCCGGGACCCAGACCCAGACGCCGATCCACGCGGCGATGTCCGCGAACGGCAGCGCACCAGGTCGGGTGATCAGGCCATAGATCGCGTACTCCGAGACGAACCCCGAGGCGGCCTGCGACAGGCCGATCACGAGGAACATCCAGCCGATCCGGTTCTCGGGGCGGCGCGTCGCGATCAGCCAGCCGAGGATCGGGTAGATCGTTCCGAGCATGAGTCCGCCGACGCCGTTGAAGCCCAGATACTCCAGGCTTGTCCCGGACGAGTTCGGGACCATGAGGACAAGGGCGCCTGCCGTCATGGCGAGTGCCCAGATCGCGAGCACGCGTCGCCAGGCGTCGGACCCGCGGGTGCTCGCTGCGCCGGTCACCGCGCCCGCCGGAGCCACAGGCCCTGCGTCGCCGGCCGGAGCGTCCCCGCCACCGTCTCCTGGAGGCCGGATGTCAGCGCCCCCATCGCGACCTCGTCGCGCAGGCGCTCGCCGAACAGCTCGGCCGTGCGCTCGCGGTCGACCCGTGCGCGATCGAACCGCCGGTCGACGAGCCGCTGGACGCGCCGGCGCACCGGCTGGAACAGCATGGCGGCGGCCAGCGTGGAGGCGGCCACGGCCAGGGTGCTCTCGGACGTCACCGGCGCGAGCACGGCCTCGAGGGCGACGATCAGGCCGACGAAGACGGCGACGAGCACGGCGGTCACCAGCGTCCAGCCCACGGTCCGGCTGACGATCCGGTCGATGTCGTAGAGGTGGTAGCGCAGGATCGGCGATCCCGATGGCGATGGGGACGAGGCAGCCCGCGACGACGCTGGCGTTCGTGATCAGGTCCGCCGGCCCGGTGGGTCTCACCCACGAGATCGGGAACAGGATCCCCATCAGCGTGACCGACGCGATCAGCCACTTCATCTGCGCCCGCTCGACGCCTTCCGACCGCCGGAACCGCACGACAACCGAGGCGATCGCGAGGCCGAAGCTGAGCACGATGGCCAGGATCGACAGCACGGTGCCCACGTCGCCGACCTCATAGGGGACGCCCGCAAGCCCAGGCCAGGGGAAGCTCGAATCCTCCGCGGTCCGGGCGGGGGCGAGCGTCGCGCATGCCGTTGCGACGGTGATGAGGCCGACCGCGAGCGTGACCGGGCCGCGGAAGCGAGGCCCGGGGAGGTGTCCATCCGGAAAGAGGATCGCGACCCCGGGAAACAGCACGAGGACGCCGAACAGGATCCCGTTCGCGCCCCACCACAACAGGAGCAGCAGCGGGAGGCCGATCTCCCCGTTCGGCTGCGGGTCGAGCAGGATCTGGACAGGCCAGGTGAGCGCAGCGCTCACGCCCATGATGGCGCCGGCCATCAGGAGCCCACCAACGCGGTTCCCGGGCCGCCGCCAGCGAATGACGGCGCCGACCGACGAGGCGATGACCGACAGGGTCGCGATCATGTACACGAAGGTGTCGTCGCCGGCCTCCGAGCTCACGGCGATGGCAGCCGGGGTCAGGACGACGAGCAGCAGCGGCAGCAGGTAGGCGAGGAGCACCGCACCGATGAGGCCCCACGGCCGGGTCCGGCGAAGCGGCGCGGTCGTGGTCATCGCCTCTGATCCTTGCGCTCGATCGTCCGCGAAACGTTACGGCGGGGCGCTGGGCGGGAGCGGGGCACGGCCGCCGCGGCGCCTGACGTCGGCCGGCGGGTGACGCGCGGCAAACGTTACGGGATCACGATCAGTCGCGCTACCGTTACGCGGATGGCCGCATCGACCCGCCCGCGCGCCGGGCTCCGGATCCGCGTGCTCGGGCCGCTCGTCGTGACGGTCGACGGCGCGCCGATCGTGGTCGACACGCGCAAGGCGCTCGCGATCCTCGCCGTCCTCGCGGTCGAGCGCCGCCCATACGCGCGCGACGAGCTCGCCGCCCTCCTCTGGCCCGACGCCGACGACGAGTCGGCCCGCGGCGCGCTCCGGCGGACGCTGTCCGTGCTGCGAGCCGCCCTGGGCGACCGATGGCTGCGGATCGACCGATCCGTCGTCGCCCTCGACGACGCGGTCGACGTCGACCTCGTCTCCGTCGAGCATGCCGCGGCCTCGAACGACCCGCGCGTCCTCGCGGCGGCGGCCGACCTCGCCCGCGGCGCGTTCCTCGCGGGCTTCTCGCTCCGCGACAGCGCGGAGTTCGACGACTGGCGTGCCACCCGGGCGGTCGCGGCCGAGCGCAGCGTCGCCGCCGTGCTGGACCGGCTTGCCGACGTCGCCGAACGCGGCGGCGACGTCCCGACCGCCGTCGATGCCGCGACCCGCCGCCTCGCCCTCGACCCGCTCGACGAGGCGGCCCACCGCCGCCTGATGACGCTCCAGGCGAGGTCGGGCGACCGCGCCGCGGCCATCCGCCAGTACCGCGCGTGCGTCGCCGTCCTCGACCGGGAGCTGGGCGTGGCGCCCCTGGCCGAGACGACGGAGCTGTACGAGGCGATCCGCGACGCGCGGGTCGAGGTCGCGCCCGGCGACGGCGCGCTCGACCGCGGCGGCGCAGCAGCCCCCCGAGGCGATCCGCGGGCCCGCGACGCTGCCGATGGTCGGCCGGGCGGCGGCCCTCGAGGCGATCCTCGCGGCACGACGGGCCGTGGTCGACGCCGGCGCCCTCGTCCTGGTCAGCGGCGAGGCCGGCATCGGCAAGTCCCGGCTCGTCGACGCGGTCGCCGAGGCCGTCCGCTCGGACGGCGGTCGCATCCTGCAGGCGCGCGCCTACGCCGCGGAGGTCGGGATCGCCTACGGCCCGATCGTCGAGCTGCTGCGCGTCGGCCTCACCGGGGCGGACGCCGTGGCGCGGCTCGCCGCGCTGCCCGCCCGGACGCTCGACGAGCTCGAGCGACTGATCGAGCTCCCTGCGGGCCTGCCCGGACGCCGGGCCGGCGCGCCCGCCTCGGAGACGACCGCAGGCGCGGATCCGGCGGGACGGACGCGCCTCATCGAAGCGCTGGCCGACGGCGTGTCGGCGCTGGCCGCAGGACCGCATCCGGGCCTGGTCGTGGTCGAGGACGTCCAGTGGGCGGACGACTCCACGCGCGCGATGCTCGCCTGGCTCGCCCGCCGGCTCGCCGGCCGGCCCTTGCTGCTCCTGCTCACCTGGCGACCCGAGGACCTCGACGACCTTGGCGCCGCGTTCGCGGAATCGCTCGGCGTCATGCCGTACGCGCGCCACCTCGCGCTCGAACGCCTCGACCGGGAGGCCGTCGCCGGCCTCGTGGACGCGGCGGTGGCCGGCGGCCTGCCGGCGATCGACGTGGACCGGCTCCTCTCCGAGTCCGAGGGGCTCCCCCTGTTCGTCGTCGAGGCCTTGCTCGGCGGGAACGACGGGCGCGACTCGCCGGACGGACCGGGAGACGCCACGCGGACCGTGCGGGCGCTGCTGCGGGCGCGGCTCGCGTCGGTGAGCGAGACGGGGATGCAGGTGCTCGCGGCGGGCGCCGTCATCGGGCGCTCGTTCGACGCGGGCCTCGTCCGCCGGGCGAGCGGCCGTTCGGAGGACGAGACGGTCGGCGCGCTGGAGGAGCTCGTGCGGCGAGGCCTCGTCCGGGAGGTCGACGGGGGCACGGGCGCGACCTTCGACTTCGCGCACGCGCGCTTCCGCGACGCCGTCTACGAGGGGACGAGCCTGGCGCGGCGCCGCCTCCTGCACGGCCGCACCGCGGACCTGCTCCGCCTCGACGCCGCCGGCCGCGACGACCCCGGGCGGCTCGTCCAGGTCGCCGTCCACGAGCGCGACGCCGGCCGGGACGCCGAGGCGGCCGAGGCGTTCCGCGCGGCCGGGCTCCGGTCCCGCACGCTGTACGCCTTGCACGAAGCCGGCTCACACCTCGAGACCGCGCTCGCGCTCGGGCATCCGGACGTCGCGGGCATCGAGACGGCGCTGGGCGAGATCCGCACGGCGCAGGGCGACTACGCGGGTGCCGTCGCCGCCCTCGAGGCCGCCGCGGCGGTGACCGACGAGGGCGGGCTGCCGGCGATCGAGCTGCGCCTCGGCCGGGTCCACGCCCGTCGTGGCGACCCGGCGACGGCGGCCAGCCACCTCGACGCGGCCATCGAGGCGCTCGAGGCGCGCGACGATGGGCAGGCAGGCGACGCGACCCTCGCGCACGCGCTCGTCGAGCGCGCGCACGTCGCCGTCGCCGCGGGCGACCTCGACCTCGCGAGCCGATCGGGCAGGCGGGCCCTCGCGCTCGCCCAGGCGGGTGGGGACGTGGCCGCCGAAGGGGCGGCGTACCGGATGCTCGGCCTCATCGCGCGCGAGCGAGGCGATCTCGACGAGGCACGCGCGTCGCTGCGCATGAGCCTCGACCTCGCGCAGGCCGACCCCGACCCCGGCGCGGCCATCGCCGCCGGCAACGCGCTCGCCCTCGTCGAGGCGGCGGCGGGCGAGCGGGAGGTCGCGATCGCCCGCCTCGAGGCGGCGCTCGCCGCGGCCCACCGGACGGGCGCGCTGCACCTCGAGGCCGCGATCGAGAACAACCTCGCCGACCAGCTCCACGCGGCGGGCCGGCCGGAGGAGGCGATGGATCACCTCAAGCGGGCGGTCACCCTGTTCGCCGACATCGGCGGCCGCCCGGGCGAGCTCGAGCCCGAGATCTGGAAGCTCGTGACCTGGTGAACGCCGTCGCGAGGGCGTCAGCCGCCGACGCTGAACCCGCCACCGTCGACGAACGTGAGGTCCGGCCACGTGCCGGTGGCGCACAGGACGCCGAGGTTGCCCGTCGGCAGCGTGACGAACGCGGTGACCGTGGATCCGGCGTCCGCCATCACGTCGCCCGGGCACCTGGATGAGCCAGTCCGGGATCGCGACGTTCGGGTTCGACAGGTCCGCGTGGCGGACGAACGACAGGGCATCGGCCCAGGTCTTCGGGGCGTCGCGCCCGCCGAAGAGGAGCGCGACGGGCGTCTTGCTCTCGTTGATGAGCGAGCACGCTCGGTCAGGCCGGCCTTCGTCGGCGGATCGCCGGCGAACCGGCACGCCGTTGCCGTCCCAGCGCACGGACATCGACCCGCCGAGGGCGAACGGATGCGCCCGTGGCGCGCCGGTCCGCAGGGCGCCGAGGAAGGCGGCCATGAAGGCGTCGGGGTCCGCCGACATCGCGACGCGCACCGGCCGGCCGCCCGCGATCGCGCACGAGGTGGCCCGCGGCGGGCCCGGTCGGCTCCATCGCGAGGGTCATGTCCTCCCAGCCCGCGACCGACGGGTCGGTGAGCGTGACCGCGGCCAGCGGATCCCAGTAGGAGTTGCCGGAGTCGGCGAGGAACGGCGTGCGGGCGTACATCTCGTACGCGATGTCGGCGCCCGCCGCCGCGTGGTCCGACGCGAGCTGGTCGACGATGTCGGCCGGGACCGGGACGTCGTCGGTGGCGTCCAGGCCGACGAGCGTGATCGGGACGTCGAGCGCGAGGACGGCGGCCATCGCGTCCGGGTCGGCGCCCACGTTCCACTCGACGCCGTCCGCGGGCGACGTGTCGCCGTAGGAGATGTTCCCCGGGGCGTCGATCGTGCCCGCCATCGCGTGGATCCCCGCCAGGTGGCGAGGCGAATGCGGGATCGAGCGCCGCGGCGTCCGCGACGTTCGTGAACGGCCCGAGGGTCACCAGCGTGAGGGGATCCGCGCTGTCGTTGGCGAGGCGGACGAGGAGCTCGGGCGCCGACTCGTCGCGAGCCGTCTCATGCTCGACGGCCGGCAGGTCGAGGCCGTAGAACGCGTCCGCGCCCAACCGCCACTCGGGCGGGAACCAGCGGCCGTTGGGCCCGGGTTCTCGCGGCCGCAGGCGACCGGGACGTCGGTGCGTCCGTAGACCGCGAGCAGGCGCCGCACGTTGCGGATGCCGGGGACGCAGTGCACCTCGCCGGTGCCGGCGATGGTGACGGCACGCAGGTCGACCGCGTCGTTCCGGAGCAGCGTGAGCAGGGCGAAGATGTCGTCGCCGGCGAGGTCGGTGTCGACGATGACCGGCAGCGGATGATCGGCGGACGGCGGCCGGGCCGACGGACGCGGGCCGACGCTGGGCAGTCGACGCCGTCGGTGGCGCGGAGGACGCGGGCGGCGACGGGCGAGACGGTGGCCTCCCCGCAGGCGGCGATCGCGACGAGCAGGACGACGGGCAGGACGAAACGAGCGGGCGACTTCATCGCCGGAGCATCGTGGGCCGGCGAGCGCGCGTCAGTGGTCGATCGGCCCGTTCGTCGTGGGCCATTTGACGCAGCGGTGCCGCGATCGAACCAGATCCGCTCGCCCCGGAACCGCGCGGTCGCCGGGTCCCACGGGAACAGGATCAGCACCTGCAGCTTGACCGGCAGCCCGGACGCCGGGACGCCCGCCCACGGCCCGAGGTTCGTCCCGGTGAGCTCGGCCGCCTCGAACACGCCCTGCGGCCCGACGACGATGTCGGTCAGCGCGAACCGGTTGTCCGGGAAGGCCGCGAACAGCTCCGTGTAGAAGGCACGGGCGCCGTCGTGGCCCTCCCAGCGCTGGCCGGTCGGGATCGATCTCGTACGCGCAGTCGGGCGCCAGCGTCGCGATGAGGCCGTCGATGTCGCGCGCGTCCTCGGCGATCGAGTGGCGGACCCACAGGCGCTTGATCGCCCGCAGCTCGACGGGGTCGAACCGGCGGGCGAGCCGGGAACGGATCGAGGGCGACTCGGCCATGCGGCCATTGTCGCCCTCGTCCGTCGGCGCGTGCGCCGGGCGTCAGCGGTTGCGGTCGCGGCGGACGAACATCACGGTCCCGACGACGATGAACACGACGCACACGGCGACCGTGACCCCGAGGTCGAGCCAGAACGGGTGCAGGACGGTGAACGCGTACTCGGGCTTGCCCGCGTAGAAGATGTTCCGCGCGAGGTCGATGCTGTAGGTCATCGGCATCAGCTTCGACAGGACGCCCGAGGAGGCCGGTCGAGTTCGTGGACGGGATCAGCGCGCCCGACAGGAACATCTGCGGGAACACCAGCAGCACGACGCCCAGGCCCGCGACCTTCGGATCCTGCACGAAGCCGATGAACAGGATGCCCAGCGCGCCGCCGGCGACGCGCGAGGATCGGTGCGAGCATCAGCACGCGCAGCAGGTCGCCCGGGTCCATCGGGATCTGCATCACGACGATCATCGCGAGGACCCCGATGAGCGCGACCATCGACGCGACCGCCGCCCCGAGCATCTTGCCCATCAGCACCGTGTAGCGCGAGACCGGGGCGACGAAGAGCTCGGCGGTGAAGTCGTTCTCGCGCTCCTCGACGAGGTTCGTGACGCCGGTGATCGTCCCCTGGTACAGGGTGTTCGCGATCATCCCGATGAGCATGAACGGCAGGTAGGCGTACTGGAGGCCGGCACCCAGGTTCTGGCTGATGCTGCCGCCCAGGATCCCCATGAAGATGACCGGGATGATGATCGTGACGGCGATCGAAACCGGGTTCCGGATCGCGCTCAGGATCTCTCGCCACGCGATCGCGAAGGTCGCGTTGGCCTCGCGGGCCAGGCCGGATCGGATTCGCCCTGCGGCAGCCATCGGCTTCGCCGCGACGACGTTGGTGCGTCATGCCGCCTCCTTCGAGCTGGCGACGAGCTCGACGTACGCCTCTTCGAGGCTGGGCTCGTGGACCCGGAGCACGCTCAGCGGCGTCTGGATCCGGCTGATCAGGGCCTGCGCCGTGTCGCCGTCGTAGGCGACGCGGACGAGCCCGGTCGGGTCGATCGCGGGCTCGAGGCCGAGGCCGCGCAGCTCGGCGAGCAGGCCGTCGCGGTCGATCGGCGTCGAGCACGATCGAACGCTCGAGCAGCTCGCGCTTCATGTGGTCGGGCGACCCGATCATCGCGATCCGGCCGTGGTCGACGACGCACACGCGATCCGCCTCCTCGGCCTCCTCGAGGTAGTGGGTGGTCAGGAAGACGGTGGTGCCGTCCTCGTTGCGGACGTCGCGCAGGTAGCGCCACAGGCCGTTGCGGCTGACCGGATCGAGGCCCGAGGTCGGCTCGTCGAGGAACAGGATCCCGGGCCGGTGCATCAGGCTCCGGATGATCTCGAGCTTGCGCTTCATGCCGCCCGAGTAGCTCCGCAGCGGCTTGAACAGCTCGCCCTCGAGCCCGACGACGTGGGCCAGGTGCTCGACCCGCTGCGCGGTACTCCGCCGGCATCAGCCGGTAGAACGGGCGGTAGCCGTAGATCCCGTACAGCGCGACGTGGAGGCGGATGTTCTCCTCGGCCGACAGGTGGAGGTCGACGGTCGGGTTCTGGAAGATGATCCCGATGCTGGCGCGGACGGCCTTGGCCTCGCGGTCGAGGTCGTGGCCGTTGATGACGACGGTGCCGCTGGTCTTGGCCAGGGTCGTCGTCAGGATCGAGATCGTGGTCGTCTTGCCGGCCCCGTTCGGGCCGAGGAAGGCGAACAGCTCGCCCTGCGCCGACGTCGAAGCTGATGTCGTCGACGGCGGGCGTGGTGCTCTTCTTGTAGCGCTTGGTCAGGTGCTGGACGCTGATAATGGGGTCCATGGAATGTGTGTCTCCGGGGTGTCTTGACGAACTTACCGGTCGGTCAGTAACCTTGGGCGCAGCCGCCGGGTCGCGCTACTTACTGACCGGTCGGTAAGTAGTGTAGGCGAGTCCCGATCCGTGTCAACCCCCTCCACCCGAATCGTCCGCGGCGCGCGGCGTCATCCGCTGCTCGCGAAGGCGGCCCGCCGCGAGGGTCGTGGCGGTGGCCGGTCGAGGATCATCGCGGCGGCGTCGGAGCTGTTCGGCGCCAAGGGGTTCAGCGACGTCTCGATGCAGGATGTCGCGCGGTCGGCCGGCGTCACGAAGGCGGCGCTCTACTACCACTTCGCGGACAAGTCCGACCTGTACACGACGGTGGCGCTGGCCAGGATCGAGTCGATCCACGAGGCGATGGAGGCGGCCGCGAACGAGGGCGGGACCCTCGAGGAGCGGCTGGTGCGGCTGGCCGTCGTGGGCTTCGAGCGCCTGGAGTCGGACGTCTACGCGCCGCACCTCCACGCGCACGACCACCTCGACGAGGCGCACCACCAGCAGCTGCACAAGGCGATGGACGAGCTCCAGGAGCCCGTCGTCCGCTGCTTCGCGGAGGCCGGCCCGCCGGACCCGAGGCTGTCGCCGCGGGCCGCGTCCGAGCTGCTCGGCGGCGTGCTGTTCTCGCTGATCTTCGCGCCGGACGCGAACAGCAACAGCCCGCTGCCGAAGGACCGGATCGAGCGAGCGACGCTCGCGATCCGGCTGTTCCTCGGCGGCTACTGGTCGCTCGCGCGGGGCGAGGACCAGCTGGCCTGACGGGCTCGGCATCGGAGCTCCGGTCGACGCGGTGGCCTGACGCTCAGGCCAGGTCGGTGTCGTCGGCCTCGTCGTCGTCGGACGGCGCGTAGCCGCCCGAGCCGGCGTCGGAGGCGAGCAGGCCGTACAGCTTGGCTCGCGTGTCGGTCAGGATCACCTGGGCCGCGACGGCGGCCTCCGGGGTCCCGACCCGCTGCACCTGCATCGCCGCTTCGGCGACCTGGCGCGCGAGCTGGCGGACGTCGTTGCCGCGTCCCCGGCCGGCGTCGGCCCAGGGCGAGCGGGGACCGGCCGCAGCCGCGGTCTTGCCCTCCTCGGTCAGCGCGTACACGCGCCGGCCGTCGATCTCCTCGCTGGTGACGAGGCCCTCGTCGGACAGCTGCTGGAGGGTGGGGTAGACGGAGCCCGCGCTCGGCCGCCAGCGGCCGCCGCTCTGGGCCTCGAGCTCGGTGATGACCTCGTAGCCGTGCATCGGCTTCGTGGCGAGGACGGCGAGGATCAGGGGTCGGATCTCGCCCCGGCGGACCATGCCGCCGCGGCCGCGTCCGCCGCCGAAGGCCTCGCGGAAGCCGAACGCCGCGCCGTCGGGCCCGCGTCGCGGGTCCCGGTGATGGCGGCGCCGATCGTTGGGCGCCTGGTTGTGGGTGTGGTTCTGGAACATGTCTATGTCCTATCTCGATGTTACGCGTGGTATCGCGCGGCATCACGATATATCGCGATAGATGGCGTGTCAAGCCCAAACCTGGCCGACGCTCGCAGCGCGGCTGGTGAACCTTGGGGGACGCGGGACGCCCGGGCCGAGCCAGGCGGGCTCAGGCCTCGGAGATCACCGAGAGGCCGAGCTTGTGGGCTAGCGCCAGGACGTAGGAGGCGGCGCCCATCGCGGGGTCGCTCTCCCGATCCGGCGGTTCATCACCGTCGTCCGCGCGGCCGGCCCCGCCCAGCAGGCGTAGTGTCCCGCCGTCGGCCGCCAGTCGGTCGAGGATCCGTTCCAGGTCGGGCGCATCGACGGCGACGGCACGCGATCCCACGTCGACCCACGTCGACCCGTCGGCTTCGACGATGACCGTGAGGTCATGCTCGCTGGAGTCGCCGATACCCATCGCCGCGCTGCCACCGTGTCCGCTAGCCCGCGGCCGTCGCGCCGGTGAACGAGAACGACGACAGGCGCACCGACGGCACGACGCTCCCGCCGAGGAACCCGCGGATGCAGCGCCGCTCGCTCGAGACCGCCTCGACGTTGGCGAGCGCGTCCAGGTACGACATCGTGAACCGCAGGTTGCGGACGGGACCGACGACCTTGCCGCCCTCGACGAGGAACGTCCCGTCGCGCGTCATGCCGGTGATGATCACGCGCTTGCCGTGGACCGGGTTCGTGTAGTGGAAGCGGGTGACGAGCAGGCCGCGGTCGAGGCCGCCGACCAGCTCCTCGAACGAGGCGTCGCCGCCGGCCATGACCATGTTGGTCGGGAACGGGCCGTACGGGTTCGGGGCGGGCAGGCCGTGGCCGGTCGACTGGCGTCCGTCGCGGGCCGCGGTCTGCGCGTCGTAGACGACGTCGCAGCACACGCCCTTGTCGAGCAGCGCGAGGCGCTGCTTCGGGACGCCCTCGGCGTCGAAGCCCATCGGCAGCCCGGCGGGGTCGTGCCCGTCGTCGGTGATCGTGACCAGGGGCGACGCGACCCGCTTCCCGGGCTCGAAGAACGACCGGTCCTCCTGGACCGCGAGGGCCGAGAACCCGAGGTAGCCGAGCATGTCGAGGAGGTCGACGACCGCGTAGTGGTGGAGCACGACCGGGTAGTCGCCGGGCTCGATGTCGACCGGGTTGGTGCTCGTCCGGGCGCGCTCGGCGGCCTCGCGGCCGATCGCCGCGGCGTCGATCGTCGTCGCGTCGACCGCGCAGTGCTCGGCGTAGCCGGTGCCGTTGTCGGGGCCCATCGTGACGGTGAGCAGCTGCGAGGTCGTGCGGCGCTCCGCGGCGCGGATGCCCTTGCTGTTGGCGACGGCGATCGCCTCGGCCTCGGTCGAGAACGAGCCGAAGGCGGTCACGCCGGCCTCGTCGGCGGCGGCGATGACGGCGCGGACACCCTCGGCGCGCAGCTCGGGGCTCGCGTGGGCGGTGCGCTCGGACCAGCCGTCGGCGACGGGCTCGGGTCGATCGGCGGACGGGAGGCCCGGCCCAGTCCTCGAGCTCCTCGACGTTCGCGGCGATGGCCGCGGCCCGCTCGACCAGGGCGCCGATGCCCTCGTCGTCGATCCGGCCGGACGACGCGACGCCGACCCGGCGGCCGTCGACGAACCGGAGGCTGACGTAGGCCTCGGCGCTGGCGACGTTCTGGTGGATCTCGGAGTTGGCGAACCGCGTGAGCGCCGACTCGCCCGCGACGACCAGCGCCTCGGCCTCGCCCGCGCCGGCCTTCTCGGCCGCCTGGATCACGCGCTCGGCCAGCCGGAGCGCCTCCTCGGGATCGCCCCCGATGCCGTGCTCGGTGCTCATCCCATCACCCCGACCCGCACGTTGCGGAACCGCCCGCCCGAGACGCCGTGGCCGACGTGGCCGGTCTGGCCGGGCTCGCCCTTGCCGCAGTTCGGCGTGCCCCACATCCGCCAGCTCGACGCGTCGCCGATGGCGTCCATCGAGCGCCACAGCTCGTACGTGATGCCGGTGTAGGTGCCGTTGCGATACAGCTTGCCGGGCTTGCCGCCCTTGATCTCGCGGCAGATCTCGGTCGCGAACTGGAAGTTCAGGCGCCGGTCGTCGATCGACCAGCTGCGGTTGGTCTCGAACAGCAGGCCGTCGTCGGTGTCGGCGACGATGTCGTCGAAGCTCATGCCGTCGCGCGGCAGCAGGTTGACGTTGGTCATCCGGATCAGCGGGATCCGGTTCCAGCCGTCGGCCCGCATGGCGCCGCCCGACCGGCGCCCGATCCGGGGCGCCGTCTCGCGCGAGCTCAGGTACCCGACGAACATGCCGTCCTTGATCAGGTCGACGCGCTGGGCCTTGACGCCCTCGTCGTCCCAGCCGAACGTGCCGAGGCCGCCGGCGACCGTCGCGTCGGCGACGATGTTGACGAGGTCGGAGCCGTAGCGGAAGCCGTCCAGCATGTCGGGCGTGAGGAAGCTCGTGCCGGCGTAGCTGGCCTCGGTGCCGAACGCGCGGTCGAGCTCGGTCGGGTGCCCGCAGCTCTCGTGGACCTGCATGTACAGCTGGCTCGGGTGGAGGAGGATCGTGCGCGTGCCCGCGGGGAGCGGCGGCGCGCTGAGCAGCTCGACGGCCTCGCTCGCGATCCGCTCGGCGTTGCCCTCGAGGTCCATGCCGCGCACGAACTCGTAGCCCGCCGACGCCCACAGGCCGCCGTTGTCGGGGAAGCTGCGGCGCTGGTGCTCGTCGCCCGCGATGGCGTTGGCCTCGAGGCCGGCGCCGACGTGGGTGATCGTCTGCTCGGTGTAGCTGCCGTCGCTCGCGGCGAACGTCTTCCACTCGCGCTGGGCCGAGTAGAGGCTCTCGGTGAAGGCGATGCCGCTGACCTTGTTCATCTCGCGGTCGGCGGCCAGGAGGTCCGCGATCTTGCGATCGAGCGGGACCTGGAACGGGTCCTCGTCGACGGGCGTCTCGAACGAGCCGTGCGCCGGGGGCCGGTCGTCGAGCCGGACGGCGGTCCGGAGGGCGGTCGCGCTGGCCTTCGCGATGCGGACGGCCTCGGCGGCGGTCCGGTCGGCCTCGGCGGTCGAGAGGTGGTGGCTCGCGGCGAAGCCCCAGGCCCCGTCGACGAGCACCCGGACGCCGAATCCCTCGGTCTCGCCCGACTGCACGCCCTCGACGCGGGTGGACTTGATGTTGATCAATTCCTCGATCCGCCGGATCACGCGAACGTCCGCGTAGCTCGCGCCCAGGGCGGTTGCCGTGTCGAGGGCACGGGACGTCAGATCGCGCATCGCCCCGAGAGTAGCAAGGGGCGCTTCGAAACGCGCTAGGGCGCATGCCGTAATGGACGGGAGGCGGAGGAGGGGTCACCGGCGACGTTGCCGCCGGTGACACCCGCGTCGAGCGCTACTTGCCGGGCAGCTGCTCGACGATCCGGCCGGTCTCGAGCCCGTAGTCGAACACGTCGAGCTTCGGGGGTGTCGTGCCGAGCGACGTGAGCGCCGTGCAGACCTGGCTGCGATGGTCGGTGCCGTGGTCCAGGACGCCGGCGAGCCGGAACCCGACGGGCGCCCAGCGCTGGAACCCGTCGTTCGGGTCGACCTCGAGCACCACCTCGTCGGCGTCGAGCGCCCGCGAGAGGTACCCGGACCAGCCCGAGCCGTTGCGCTCCATGACGGCGCGCGCCTCGGCGAGCGACGACACGTGCGCGTCATCGATCTCGAAGGCGGGGTCACCGGTCAGGGTGAACAGGTCGAAGGCGTCGCTCAGGACGAGGTGGCGAAGCGTGTCGAGGATCGGCCCGCGCGTGCCGATCACGCTGGTCCCGAGCGCTTCCGGGCTGAGGTCCAGGCACGCGTCGATCACGCGCGTGGTCGCCCAGACATGGTGGGTGAAGGCTGCTCCGAGGAGCGAGCTGCTCATGACGATCTCCTCTCACCGGCGCGGACGTCGAAACACGACGGGTCCGGGCCGCGTGGACTGCCGCACTGGCGGCGGCTGTTGACCTGGCCGCGGTGGCGGCCTAGGCCGGCGAGGAGATCTCGGTCACGTGCATCACCGTCCGACGATAGGGTCGAGCGCGCGGGCGCCGTCAACGATCTCTCGACGGTCAGCCCAGCGTCGCGACCGACAGCGCCTGGGACGTGAGCACGAGGCCGAGCCCCAGGACGAGGACCGCGGCCCCGGCGGGGACGAGACGGCCGGAGCCGGCGATGCGGATCCGCGACGGTGCGCGCTCGATCAGGCCACGGGCGTGCACGAACGCGAGCCCGACGCCGGTCATCACCGCCGCCATCCCGAGGCCGAACGCCCCGACGAGGATCACGCCCCACGCGGGCCGGCCCGCCGCGATCGTCGCGAGCAGGATCAGGAGCGCGCTCGCGGACGGCACGAGGCCGCCGGCGAGGCCGAGGACGAACAGGCTGCGCCACGAGATCGTCGAGCCCGCGGGCGGCAGGTGGGTGTGGCGCACGCCGCCGTGCGAGTGCTCGAGCCCGGGGTTGGCGACGGCGACCGCGTCGTGATCGTGGACGTGCTCGCCGCTCTCGCCATGCCGGTCGTGCGCGTGGTCGTGCGCGTGATCGGCGCCGTGCGCATGGGCGGACTCGTGGTCGAGCTCCTGGCGGAGCGAGCGGCGGGCGGCGATGGCCCGCCGCGCCTCGGTGAACAGCATCCAGCCCCCGACGACGAGGATCGACACCGCGGCGACCAGCGGCGCGATCCGGACCACGAGGTCCGGTGGCAGCCGGGTCTCGGCCGCGAGCACGAGCGCGGCGAGCGCCAGGATCCCGAGGGTGTGCGACACGCTCACGGCGAGGCCCAGCCCGACGGCGTGGCGCGGCGTCCCGCGCGTGCCGACGAGGTACGCCGCCATCAGCGTCTTGCCGTGTCCGGGGGTCAGCGCGTGCCCGGCGCCGAGGATCCCCGCGGCGAAGAGCGCCAGCAGGCCGATGACGGGCGTCGTCGGGGCGCTGCGCAGGACGTCGGGGATCGACGCGTCGCCACCGGGGACCGACGCCTCGCCAGCGGCAGCGGCCGCGGGCGCCGCCGCGGCGCCATCGAGCGGCTGGGCGTCCGGCACCGTGAACGGCGGAAGCGTTGCGCCGCCGGGCGCGACGGTGAACGACACCGACCGCACGTCCGGCGCGCCGGCGAGCCCGCTCGGGTAGGCCGTGAGCCGGTTCGTCGCCCCGGCCGCCGGGACGGGGGACTTCGGACACCGTGACGCCGGACCCGATGACGGCCATCTCGCGCCAGCCGATGCGGGTCGACTCGAAGTCGTCGCGGAACGCGATCGTCGTGCCCGCGACCACCGGCGCGGCGAGCGCCGCATCGAACGTGCAGACCACGCGCATCGTCGACAGCCCGCCGTTGCCGGGCGGGAACGAGAGCCCCGCCTGGGCGAGCTGCAGGGGGACGGCCGAGCCGTCGACCGTCAGCACCAGGCCGCCGGACACGGACTCGCACGCCGCCCGGCGCGCCGCCGCCGTCTCGGCCGCCGACAGCACGCCGTCGCCGTCGACGTCGAAGGCCTGCTTCGCCTGGAACGCGGGGATCTCGGCCTCGTCGATGACGGCGTCGACGAGCACCCGCGACGGCTCCACGCGGATCCCCGCGTAGTGGTTGATCGTGAAGTTGCCGAGCGGGTGGGCGAGCGCGATCCCGGCGCCGAGGGGCACGACCACCGCGCCGAGGACGATCGCCCGGCCGATCGAGCGGACGAGCCGCCTCATCGGACCGTCGCCAGGGCCGCCGTGGCCCGCTGGCGCTGCACCGGATCGAGCGCCGGGCCGAGCGCGAGGGCCTGACCCAGGAAGGTCGACGCCTCCGCCGACTGCCCGTTGGCGAGGGCGATCAGGCCCGCGTGGTACCAGAGCCGTGCGTCCTTGGTGCCCGCGGCGAGGGCCGACTGCATCGGCGCCTGGGCGGCGTTCGCGTCGCCGGCGTTGAACAGCGCCCAGGCGAGCGCGTCGTAGCCGTAGACGTCGGGCCGGACGGCGAGCTCGTTCTGCGCGAGCGAGACGGCGCGGGCCGGGTCGAGCCCGTGGTCGGACAGGAAGACGGACGTCCCGCGGTCGTAGACGCTGCCGGCCGCGCCGGCGAGCTTCGCGATCGCCTGCACCGTCGCCATGTCGGCGCGCGGCCTTGCTGCGCGTCGCCGGCCTCCCCGCGGAGCGTCTCGAGGTCGGCCCGCCGGGCGAGCGTGTCGGGGAGCGGGATGGCCGCGATCGCCGTGTCGAGCTTCGCGATCGCGGGGGACAGGTGGCCGTCGAACGCGTCCAGCTTGGCGAGCCCGACGAGCGACGCGGGCAGGTCCGGCCGGACCGCGAGCCCGGCCTCGTACGCCGCGCGGGCCCCGGCCTCGTCGCCGGTCGCGAGCAGCGTCTCGCCGAGGGTCACGTCGTAGAACCCGAGCGCGTCGCCCTCGAGGCCTTCGTCGGTCGCCGCGGCGACCGCCGCGCGATCACCGGCGACGGCAGTCGGCGAGGTCGCCCTGGACGAAGGCGAGGCGCGCCGTGCGGACGCGCGACGCGGACCCGTCGGCGGCGATGGCCAGCGCGCCGTACGCCTTGGTCGCGGTGGCGAGGTCGCCGAGCTCGAGCGACGCGTCGCCCAGCACGCCCAGCGCCGTCGGGTCGCCCGGGTTGGCGGTCGAGGATCGACGTCGCGAGGTCGCGCGCCTCGGGGAAGCGGTGGAGCGACACCAGGATCGAGCCGCGCATCGCGAGCGCCGGCGCGTAGCCGGGCTGGGCCTTGAGCGCCGCGTCCGCGGCGGACTCGGCGCGGAGGTAGGCGGTGACGTCGCCGGTCATGCGCGCCTCGGCGATGTCGGACTCGGCGAGCTTGACGGCGGACACGATGTCGGCGGGACGGGCGGCGAGGCGGGCGGCCCAGAAGTCGACGTCGGCGCGGATCCGCGCGAGCTCGGCGCCGGGGTCGAACGCATCGGTCTTGGTGCCGGTACCGGCGCCCGGCGATGGCCGGGGCTTCGGCGGGCGCACCGTCGTCGGCGGCGGGCGGGTTGGCGAGGAGCGGCTCGTCGATGCCGGCCGACGGGGCCCCGAGATGGACGCCGAGGACCTGGCTGCCGGCGGCGACGGCCAGCGCGCCGGCGAGGACGAGCAGGGGGGCGAGGCTGGAGCGGCGGCGGGACGGCAGGGCGGTCATCGGGGAGAGCCTCCAGGGAGGTGAGAGCAGGGACGGGGACGAGAACCGGGGAGCGCCGCCCGAGAGCGGCACTCCCCGGAGGACCTCAGTGCGGTGAGGCCATGTACGGGAAGGCGCTGGAGAACGCCTTGTCGTTCGCGGCCACGCCGTCGCCGGTCGTGATCACGAAGTTGGTGAGCAGCGCGAACTCGGCGTCGATCACGTCGTCACCGAGCTTGCGGCCGTTCAGGGCCAGGGTTCCGAGCGACGTCCCCGACGCGAACGGGGCGGCGCTGCCGAGGGTGAGCGTCAGCTCGTCGGGCAGCAGGACCCCGGCGATCGCCGAGACCTCGCCCGGCGTGTACGCGGTCGCGCCGTTCGCGGTCAGCACGTTGCCGATCGCGTTGAGCACGGTCTTGACGTTGTCGGTGGTGGTCGCGCGGTCCGCGGACGGGCGCTGGGCGTTGAAGGCGTCCTTCTCGAGCCCGTTGTAGTCCGAGGTCCCCGGCAGGATCAGCCCGTTGAACACGGTGTTGATCGCCGGACGGCCGACGCGGTCGATCTGCTTCCAGCCGCCGTTGGACGGGGTGGAGGTGGTCGCGAACACGCCGATCGAGTTGCCGGTGCCGCCGAGCTTGGCGTCCGGCAGCCGGATCGCGATCGAGAGGACGTTGGTCCCCGCGAACGTGTCGGTCCCGGTGAAGCCGCCGAGCAGCGTGCCGAGGTTCGTCGAGCCGCTCAGCAGCTGCTTCTTGAACTCGATGAAGCCCGGGAGGTCGAAGAAGAACGGGTCGTCGCGGACGCCGGCGAAGACGGAGCCGCCGCCCATGACGTGCGCGACCTTGACGCCGTGCTTGTACGGCGTGGTCAGGCCCGTGGCGACGACCTTGCCGCTCCACACGTTGCGCGCGGCCGCGACACCCGTGGCCCGTCGCACGACGTACGCCTGGGTCTTGCTGCCGTCGCCGTTGGTGATCGGCGAGGAGAACCGGACGCGATACGCGAGGTCCGCCTTGCCGTCCTGGTTGCGGTCGACCTTCAGCTCGTACAGCGCGTCCTTGCGGAACGCCGCGACCTTGCCGTCCGCCGGGGTGAGGAGCCCGTCCACGTTGAGGACGAGCGTGGTGTGTCCGGCGCCGGCCTTGAAGGCGTAGACGTCGGTGATGTCGACGCGGTGGTCCGCCTTGGCGGCCGGGGCGTCGAGATGGTCCGAGGCGCTGGTCAGGAGCGGCGACGCTCCGACGATCAGGGCCATCCCCGCGACGGCGGCGATGCCGGCGCGCGAGGCGATGGGGGTGATGGACGAACGCATCGAGTGCGCTACCTCCGCTTCGGACCGGCAGGGCACCGGCCGCTGGGAGGGACTGCGCGGGGGTCGGCGGATCGGATCAATCGCCTACACTCGGCAGCGTGGCGGAGGATGTCGATGCAGGGCGGCGGGGCGTCTTCATCACGCTCGAAGGGCCCGACGGCTCCGGCAAGTCGAGCCTGCTGCTCCCGCTCGGGGCCGCGGTCCGGGACGCCGGCTGCGAGGTCGTGACCACCCGGGAGCCGGGCTCGACGCCGCTGGGCGAGCAGGTCCGGCGCCTGGTCCTCGACACGGAGCCCAAGATCGACCGCACGGGCCGCGCCGACGCCCTGCTGTTCGCGGCGTCGCGGGCACAGCACGTCGACGAGGTGATCCGCCCGGCCCTCGCCCGCGGCGCCGTCGTGATCTGCGACCGCTACGCCGATTCCTCGCTGGCCTACCAGGGCGCCGGCTCCGGGGTGCCGATGGACGAGCTCCGGGCGGTCCAGCGGTTCGCGACCGGCGGCCTCGCCCCGGACCTCACGGTCCTGCTGGACCTCCCGGTCGAGGCGGGCCTCGCGCGCAAGTCCGCCGAGGTCACCCGGTTCGAGGCGTACCACGACCTCGCCTACCACGAGCGGGTGCGGGCGGCGTTCCTCGCGTTCGCGGCCGACGAGCCCGAGCGCTATGCGATCGTCGACGCGGTCCAACCCGCCGCGGCCGTGCTCGCGGCGGCCGTCGAGGCGGTCCGCCGGCTGGCCACCCGGATGCCGTGCCTGGGGGCGCTCGGTGAACCGATCGGGGCCGAGGCACGCATGCCACGATGAGCGACGCTCGCCTCGCACCGGCGGCCGTGCCTGGGCTCGCGCCGGTCCCGACCGACGAGGAGCTCCTGGCCGGGTTGGCCGACGGTCGCCTCGAGGCGCTCGACGCGCTGTACGAGCGATACAAGACGATGGCCTACGGAATTGCACGCCGCATCACCGCCGACGACGTCCTCGCCGAGGACGTGGTCCAGGACGCGTTCCTCGGGGCGTGGCGCGGCGCCGACCGCTACGTGCCCGGGCGTGGCAGCGTGCGGACGTGGCTGCTGTCGATCGTCCACCACCGGGCCATCGACGCCGTCCGGCGCCGTCGCCCGACGGCCGAGCTCCCCGTCGAGAGCGAGGGGCAGGCCACGCCCGCGCCGTTGACGATGCCCGACGTCTGGGGCGAGGTCGCCGGCCGGCTCGATCGCGAGCAGGTCAACGCCGCCGTCGCCACCCTGCCCGAGGCCCAGCGCGAGGCCCTCGAGCTCGCCTACTGGGGCGGCCTCTCGCAGATCCGAGATCGCGGATCGCCTCGGCGTGCCGCTGGGCACGGTGAAGAGCCGGGTCCGGCTGGCGCTCGTCGCGTTGCGACGCGAGCTGGGCGGGGCCACGCTCGAGATGGCGGAGGGCCCGCCATGACCGACGCCGTGAACCTCACCTGCGACGAGGTCCGGGATCTCGCGCCGCTGTTCGTCACCGGCGTGCTCGACCCGGACGAGATGGCGGCCGTCCGCGAGCACCTCGCGGGCTGCGACGACGCGCACGCCGAGCTCGACCGAGCTGGGCGAGTCCGCGGCCGCCCTCCTCGAGACCGTGGAGCCGGCCGAGCCGCCGGCGTCGCTCAAGCCGCGGCTGATGGCGGCCGCCCAGGCGGACCTCGACGCGGGCCGGCATCCGTCGCAGGCGCCGGCTCCTGCGGCCGCGGTCGCCGCCCCATCGGCCGCTCCGTCGCCGGCCCCGCCGGCCCCGCTCGCATCCACCGTGGTGAGCCTCGACGCCGCGCGATCCCGCCGCCGAGCGAGGCTCGGCTGGGTGCTGGCCGCCGCGGCCGTCATCGTCGCGGTCGCGCTCGGCGGCTGGAACATCGCGCTCCGCCGCGACCTGTCGACGGCCGAGGCCTATCGCAACGGCGTCGACCAGGCGCTGGACCTCGCCGCGCAGCCGGGCAGCGTGACCGCGCTGCTCGCCAACCCGGACGGCTCGGTCTCGGGCTTCGGGGTGGTCGGGGCGGACGGGACCGTGAAGCTGGCGGTCCGCGGGCTGCCGGCGACCTCCGGGTTCGCAGGTCTACACCGCGTGGTCGATCGAGGGCACCACGGCGCCGGTGTCGATGGGCGACTTCACCGTCGGACCCGACGGCGTGGCGATCGCGACCGTGCAGGCCCCCAACACGGAGCCGGGCGCCACGATCGCGCTGACCCTGGAGCCGAACGCCGGCAACCAGGCGCCGGCCGGGCCGGTGGTCGCCGCGGGCGTGACGAGGGCGCCCGGCGGCAGCTAGGCGCTGGGCTCGACCGCCGCCTCGGCGATGGACGCGTTGCCCGCGGTCGTCGCGAGCGCCGCCCGCGCCGCGGCGAGCAGCGACTCCCCGTCCGAGCCGTCCTGCGGGAACCGCGCGATCCCGGCGCTCACGGAGACCGGATGGCCCTCGATCGACTCGAGGCCCGCGATCCCGTCCAGCACGCGCCGCGCGACGGTCACCCCGGCCGACCCGGGCGCCACGACGACGAACTCGTCGCCGCCCGTGCGCGCCACCGTGTCGACGAGCCGGACCGTGTCCGCGAGCACGGCCGCGACCTGCCGCAGCACCTGGTCGCCGGTCCGCGAGCCCGGACTTCTGGTTGAGCGTCGAGAACCCGTCGACGTCGAACAGCGCGACCGAGACCTCGCTGCCCTGCCGCTGGGCGCGGGCCACCTCGAGCTCGAGGACGCGGCCGAGCGTCCGCGCGTTGGACAGCCCCGTCAGCGGGTCGGTGTGCGCGACGCGCTCGAACCACTCCGCGCGCTCCGTGGCCATCGACGACGTCCGGAACGAGGCGATCGCCGCCGCCGCGAGGTCCGCGATCGCGACCAGCAGCACCTCCTCGGACGCGTCGACCTCGTGGCCGCCCTCCCAGCCGTAGGACAGCACGCCGACGCAGGCCTCGACGCCGCCGCCGGCGACCACCAGCGGCAGGTCGGCGAACGTCATCGAGCTCCCGTCCTGGGCCGTCCACGACCGCCCGAGCGAGCCCGTCCGATCGAGCGCCGCGCGATGGATCGGGTGCGCGGCGTCCTCGGCGACCATCGACTCGAAGCCCGATGCCTGGTCGTCGGCCATGCCCAGCGTCAGCAGCAGCTCCAGGCGCGAGCGGTCGGGATCGGAGGAGAACAGCGCCGCCACGGGCGCACCCGTCGCGGCCGCGCCGGCCTCGACGATCACCGCGAGGGCCGCGTCGAGGTCGTTCGAGCGGGCGAGCGCCGCCGCGCCGGCCGACAGCACGGTGAGCGGCCCGGTCGCGGCGCCGTCGGGTTCGGTCACGTGAGCCTCCGCATGCAGGTTCGGCCGGCTCGGCACCCGCCGGATCCACCGACGGCCTGCCCCCGCCCGGTCGAGACGAGTCGGCATCGTACACCTAGCGGCGACGCCCGAGGCCCCGTCGGCCGGGGCGCGGTCGGCTATCCTCGCCGCGATGAAGCTCGTGGTCGCCATCGTGCACAACGAGGACGCCGGCGTCCTCGTCGACGCCCTGCTGGAACGCGAGTACCGGGCCACGCGCCTGCACTCGTCGGGCGGCTTCCTCAAGCAGTCCAACGCGACGGTCATCGTCGGCGTGGACGACGCCCAGGTCGACGAGGTGATCTCGATCGTGCGCGAGAACTGCAACGCGCGCACCCAGGTCGTGAACCCGATGCCGCCGATCATGGAGCCCGGCGAGTTCTTCATGCCCTACCCGCTCGAGGTCGAGGTCGGTGGCGCGACGGTGTTCGTGCTGCCGGTCGACCGGTTCGAGCGCCTGTGACCCGGAGGCCGCAATGCACCGCCTGATGCGCAAGGTGTTCCTCTGGTTCGCGCGCAACCCGTACATGCGCGAGCGCCTGCCCGAGCTGCCGTTCATGCAGAAGGCGGTCCGGCGCTTCATGCCCGGCGAGACGATCGACGACGCCCTGGGCGTGGCCGTCGCCCCTCCAGGCGGCGGGCATCGGGACGATGTACACGAGGCTGGGCGAGAACATCGCCGACCCAGCGCAGGCGCAGGCCGTGGCCGACCACTACCTCGAGCTCCTCGCGCGCATCAAGGCCGCGGCGGTCGACGGCGAGATCAGCGTCAAGCCGACCCAGCTCGGGCTCGACCTCGACGAGGACATGTGCCTCGGGCACCTGCGGACGCTCGCGGCCGCCGCCGAGGCCCAGGGCTCGTTCCTGTGGATCGACATGGAGGACAGCAGCTACGTCGACCGCACGCTCGACCTGTACCAGCGCCTCCGCTCGACCAACGCGCGGACCGGGATCTGCCTCCAGGCCTACCTGAAGCGGACGGCGCGCGACGTCGAGCGGCTGCTGCCGCTGGGCCCGGCGATCCGCCTCGTGAAGGGCGCCTACGACGAGCCGGCGTCGGTCGCCTTCCGTTCGAGCAAGGAGGTCGACGCCAACTACGTCGGCCTCGCGGTCACGCTGGCGCGGGAGAGCCGGAGCCGCCCGGTCCGCCTCGGGCTCGGCACCCACGACGTCGAGCTGATCGAGCAGATCGCCTCGCACGCCGGCGCGGCCGGGGTGCCCAAGGACGGCTTCGAGGTCGAGATGCTGTACGGGATCCGGGCCAAGGAGCAGTACCGGCTCGCGGGCGCCGGCTACAAGGTGCAGGTGCTGATCGCCTACGGCGCCGCGTGGTACCCGTGGTACATGCGCCGGCTGGCCGAGCGCCCGGCGAACGTGCTGTTCGCGCTGCGCCAGCTGCTCCCCGGCTGACGCGGCGCCGCGAGCGCTACTTGCGGAGGAAGCGGATCTTGTAGGGGCTCGCGCTCCAGCCGTTGCTCGGCGACGGACACCGTGACGCGGTAGGTGCCCGGCGCCGAGCGTCCGCGTGATGACGTCGTCGGTCCGGCCCGGGGCGTTCGACGCTCGCGATCCGGGTCGCGCAGCCCTTGTAGAGCTCGGCCGTGAGGCTGATCGGCTGATCCGCGACCCGGATGGTCGACCTTCTGGCCGCTGCGAGATCGTGGAACTCGAACCAGTCGACGTCGCTCGTTGCCGCTCGAGCGGTCGGATCGCCAGACGTCCTTCGCCGACGGCCGCCGCGGTTGAGCAGGCTCTCGGTGGCGTCCGGGACGTAGGTCGCGGTCAGGCTCCGGTCCACCGAGGCGTCGATCGTGCGGACGCGCGTGTGGGTGTCGTTCCAGGTGCTGAACCGGTAGCGCGCGCCGCCGATGGTGCGCGAGATCGCCGCGACCAGCTGCGGACTGGCTCGCCCTTGATGACCGTCGCCGTCCACGACGCGGCGGCGGCGCGCCTGGTTGACAGTGATCGAGGCGCCGGTCGGCGACCGAGGCGACGTGCACGGTCGACGTCTCGGGCGCAGATCTCGACGGTCGTGGACGCCGACGACGCCCTGGCTGTCGGTCGCCGTGAGCTTCAGCTGGAGGCGCGACGGGTACTCGTGGTCGGGCGCCGTGATGGAGCCCGTCGCGGAGCCTTCGATCGACTTGATCTGGTGCACGTGGCAGCCGCTCGGGCAGTGCAGGAGGATCACGTCCCAGTGCAGGCTGCGAGGTCGGGATGGCCCCGTCCTCCTCGTCCGTCGCGTGACCGGTGAAGTTGATCTTGCTCGCCGACGACCCAGCATCCCGGGCTCTGGCCGCAGGCCGGCGGGGTGTCGATGACGGGCACGGGCGGCGCGTTGTTGGCGTCGACCTGGAGATCGGTCGTGTCGCTGAGCCCGCTGGTGCTGGTGACCTTGAGCGTCACCGTGTAGCTGGCCGGGGCCCGGCGGCGTCCAGTCGTAGGTCTCGCCCGATGCGTCGAACGTGCCGTTGTGGTCGAGGTCCCACTGCCAGCTGGTGATGCTGAAGCCGGCGTTCGGCTCGATCGACGTCGACCCGTCGAGCTCGATCGGGATCGGAGCCGTTCGACTGTGCGGGATCCGCGGTCGCCCGCGCGGTCGGCGACTCCAGGTAGCGGCATCCGCATGACCTTGCCGTGGCCCATGTCGACGTAGTAGAGGTCGCCGCCCGGCCCGGCGACGATGTCGACCGGGTCCGCCGGTGCTGACGTTGACGTCCTGGCCGACGCCGGTGGCGATGACCTCGACGGTCGACGGGTCGGGCACGCCGCCCGCACCCGGCAGGAGCGCCCCGATGCACTTGCGCGAGTAGTCGACGAAGAACAGCGCGCCGTCGTACTTGGCCGGGTAGTCGACGGTGCTGCCGGTGGCGCCCTCGTAGAACGCGAGCCCCGTGATCGATGACGCCGCCGGAGCCCTGCGGGCAGTTGCCCGGCGGCGAGCGCGCTGCCGTGGTTGTACGCGTACAGCGGCGCGGTCCGGCCCCGCCGGTTGACCAGGTCTGTGCACATCTGGGTGTGCATGGTTGATGAAGCGCCGCCTGCTGCGGCGCGCCCTCGTAGCACGGCCAGCCGTAGTTCGGGAGGGTCGTCGTCGTCCGGGCGCCCGACGGCAGCCCGTACCGGTTGATCTCCTCCCACGTCGAGTTGCCGACGTCGCCGATGTAGAGGTCGTTGGTGCCGGGCCGGAAGGTCATCCGGAACGGGTTGCGGAAGCCGTGGCCGACGATCCGCTTGGCGTTCGCGCGACGACCCGAAGGGCGGCGAGCGGGTTGCCGGCCGACGCGTTGCCCGTGTCCGGGTCGATGCGGATCAGCGAGCCGGCGAGCCCGACGGGATCGCCGCTCGTCCGGATGTCCTGGGATCGCAGCATGCCGCCCTCGGCGTTGAGGGGCTGGCTGGCGCCGAGCGGGTCGTTGCAGGGGTTCTTCGGCGTACGGGTTGAGCCGTGTTGGGCGCCGTGCCGCCGAGCTGGCCGTAGTCCGTGAAGTCGAAGCTGGCGCCGTCGCCGCCGCTGACGTATCAGCTGGCCGTCGTGTCGAACGCGAGCGCGCCGCCGGCGTGGCTCGGGAACTGCTGCACCAGTCGCTGATGAGGTTCTCGCCGATCAGGTTCAGCCAGGTTGGTCGACGGATTCACGTGATCGTTGGTCGAGTCGAGCGCTCACCGTGCAGCCGTCCGGCTCGCTCGGACGCCGGCGGGTCATCGCGTCGTCGCCCCAGTCGGCGTGGGACACGCCGTTCGACGCCGGCGTTCGCCGCGGCGTTCTGGCTCGTAGACGTAGTACACGTAGATGTACGGCCGGCCGTTGAGGAAGTCGGGGTCGAGCGCGATGCTGAGCAGCCCGCGATCCCAGAAGTCCATGACGACCGTCTGGAAGTCGATGACCGTGCGTCGCCGACGAGTCGTGACGGAGTCGAACTCCTTGATGACTCCCCGCTTCTCGGCGACGAACGCGCGACCATCCGACGCGAACCGAACGGTCGTCGGGTTGGTGAGACCGGACCAGACCGTGAAGTCCGCGAAGTGGCCGTCGGCGAAGATCGAGGATGCCGCCCACGATCGCGTCGGTCGGCGCTGGACGATCTGCGGCCACGGGGCCGACCACGACCGAGGCGGCGGCAAGCAGGCCGGCCATGGCCATGCGCAGGGCGCGAGCGGCTAAGGAACCCCGGATGAATGCGTCAAAGGAACGCCATAAGTACCGATAAGAACCCGGTAAATGTACTGTGGGTTCGAGAGGTTGTCATAGTCCCCATTCGGGTAGGCGAGCACCACTCCCAATGACCGAACCGGACCCCACCGGACCGCCCTCCACGGAGGCTCCGGGGCGCCCTGACACCGGCCAGTTCGTGGTCAATCCCGTTCGTCCGGCCGGCCGCCGACGACCATCGGCCTGGCCAGTCGCGGGTGCGCTGGCCGTCGTCGCGGTGGTCGTGCTGACCGCCTGGGGCGTCGCCGGATCGCCGGCTCCGACCGCCCGCGCCGGCCAATGTGGTGCCGGCTGTCACCGCGCCGACGGCGCCCGCGATGGAGATCGTCGACGTCGCGACGAGCGACGCCGCGCTCGACGAGCTGGCGCGGCTCGGCGGCTGGGGCGGGTGCCCGGTCTGGCGGGCGTTCGACGTGGCCTCGACCGTGGCTCCGCGGACCGTCGAGGCCGCGATCAGCGCCTCCGGCTACGACCGCGGCTTCCTCGACGTCGACGACGCCGCCGGGCGTCGTCCGCCGGGTCTGGGTGGGCGGCGACGTCCGGGACGCGGCGCGGGCGTTCGGCGGCACGTTCCTCGTCCGCGAGGCGGACGCCGACTGGACGGTCATCCCGTGGACGGGAGCGAGGTCGCCGTGCGGCTCAAGCCGACGGCGCGCCGGGACGGCGGCGAGTACTGGCAGGTCAGCGGGCGCGCCGCGCCGGCGCCGTACTGCGTCGGGCGCGGCGCCACGGTCGCGGGCCCGGTCCGCGTGATCGACGGCGCCACCGACGCCCGCGCGGCGCCTGTTCACCGCGGCCGGATGGGCCGCGTGCCGGACCTGGCAGCGCGCCGCCAGCCAGAACCTCCCCTCGTCCGACGCGATCGAACGGGCCGCGGCGGCGGCGCTCGTCCTGCCCGACACGCAGGGCTGGATCGACCTGCCGGCGGAGACCGTCGGCGGCGACCGGCCGGTCCGCGCGTGGCTGGGCTCGGACGAGCGCGAGGTCGCCCGCGCGCACGGGTCGTCGCTCATGGTCACGGGCGCCGGTGAGCCCGGCGAGGCCTGGCTGCGCGTGACCCTCGACGACACGCCGGCCGCGATCGAGCTGCTGCGCGTGCACACGCAGCGGTGGCTGGACCGCGTGGATCCCGACGGCGAACGCGGGCGGCCCGACGCGAACCGAGCTGCAGGCCGGCTGCGCCACGAGCGCGCCGTGAGCCTGCGCCCCGACCTCGTCGAGTGCTGGGTCTTCCGGGTGGCCCCGCCGTCGAACCCGGCCGACGCGCGGCCCGACGCCGACCGCCTCGAGATCCTCCTGATCCGGCGCTCGGCGTCGCGCATCTTCCCGGGCCTGTGGCAGTGCGTGACGGGCGGCGTCGAGCCCGGCGAGCGCGTGCCGATGGCCGCGATGCGCGAGGTCGAGGAGGAGACGGGGTTCGGTGGGGGCGACGTCGAGGCCTGGTACGACCTCGACCAGGTCGCGCCGTTCTTCGACGAGGGCGTGGACGGGGTCGTGGTGAGCGCGATCTTCGCGGCTCGCGTCCGACCGGACGCCGAGGTCCGCGTGTCGCACGAGCACGACGCCCTCCGCTGGGTCCCCGCGGACGAGGCGCCCGCCCTGGCGATCTGGCCCTCGTACGCGGAGTCGGTCCGGCGGGTCCGCGACCTGCTGCTCGACGCGGAGCTGGCCCGCTGGTTCGAGATGGACGGCGACGGCCGGCGCCTCGCCCGCCCGCCGAAGGCCTAGCGTCCGGCGAGCCCGGAGGGACCGACCGTCAGCCGCTAGACTGCATCGCACACCGAGGCCACGGGTTGCGCGAGAGGACCACGCCATGACCGAGACACTGGCGAACCGCCGCGTCTTCCGCTCCAAGCTCGACACGATCCGCCCGACCTACGGGTTCGAGGACGTCTCGCTCGCGCCGGGCACCGACACCGTCGACCCCGCGGACGTCGTCCTCGCGCAGTCGTTCTGCGGCATCGACCTCGAGATCCCCGTCCTCGCCGCGGCGATGGACGCCGTCGCCGACGTCCGCCTGTCCGGCGAGCTGGCGCGCCTCGGCGGCCTGTCGTTCCTCAACCTCGAGGGCGTCCAGGCCCGGTACGACGACCCGTCCGAGGTCCTCGAGCGGATCGCCGCCGCGCCCGACGACCAGGTCCAGGACGTCCTCGCCGAGGCCTACGGCCCGCCGATCCGCGAGGAGCTGATCGCCCGCCGGATCGAGGAGCTGCACGCCGCGGGCTCGAAGGCCGCCGTGTCCGCGACACCGGGCGTCGCCCGCCGGTTCGGGCCGTTCTGCGCCGAGCACGGCGCGGACCTGTTCCTCGTCCAGTCGCAGGTCTCCTCGGCCCGCCACCTCGCGACGGGCTACGAGCCGCTGGCCCTCGAGGACTTCACGCGGTTCATGCCGATCCCGGTCGCGGTCGGCAACACGACCAACGCGCAGGCCGCGTACATGCTCATGGAGCAGGGCGCGGCGGCGATCTTCGTCGGCGTCGGGCCGGGCGCCGCGTGCACGACCCGCGAGGTCCTCGGCATCGGCGTGCCGCAGGTCAGCGCCATCGCGGACGTCGCGGCCGCGCGCGACCAGCACCACGCCGAGACCGGCCGCTACGTGCCCGTCGTCGCGGACGGCGGCATGAAGCGCGGCGGCGACGTCGCGAAGGCGCTCGCCGCGGGCGCGGACGTCGTGATGCTCGGATCGCCGCTGGCCCGCGCCGCCGAGGCGCCCGGCCGCGGGACGAACTGGGGGATGGCGGCCCCGTCGCCGGTCCTGCCGCGCGGGACGCGGATCAAGGTCGGGACGGTCGGGCCGCTCGAGCAGATCCTCAACGGCCCGTCGCACGTCACCGACGGCACCCAGAACCTCATCGGCGCGCTCCGGCAGTCCATGGCGGCGCTCGGCGCGCGGACGATCGCGGACATGCACGACGTCGAGATCGTGTACGCCCCGTCGGTGGCGACCGAGGGCAAGTCCTGGCAGCAGCGCGGCGGTAGGCGCGCTGACCCGCACGTTGCCGCCGTCGCCGGATCGCCCCCGAGCGCGAACGGCCGCCCTCGCGGCGCTGGTCGCCGGCGCGGCCCTGCTCCTCGCCGCGTGCGGCTCGTCGACGCTGCCCAGCTGGACGATGCCGCCCGCGCGCGCCGTCGTTCCGGGTGCCGCGACGCCGACGCCGCCGCCCACCGCCGCCCCGTCCGCCTCTCCATCGCTCGCCCCGTCCGCGTCGCCATCGGCGGCCCCGTCGGTCGCCCCCTCGCCGCCGTCGCCATCGGCCTCGCCGGCTGTCGTCGACGCCGGCTGGACCTTCGTCAAGCAGGAGAAGTGCCCGGACAGCCGGTTCGACTGCGTGACGCTCGCGGTCCCGAGCGACCACTACACCGAGGGCAGCGAGCCCTGGGACATCACGTTCGCCATCCAGCGGGCGACCGGCAAGCGCCTCGGCACCTTCGTGATGGTCGCGGGCGGCCCCGGCGGCAGCGGCATCTCGGTGGCCGACTCGTACACGGACGCCGATCCGGCGCGGATCGCCGAGCACTACGACTTCGTGTACCCCGACCAGCGCGGCATCGGGCTGTCCCATCCCATCGGCTGCCCGGACGCGACCGCGGCCTACTACACGAGCCCGGCGAGCCCGCAGGACCCGGCGCAGGGCGAGGCCGCGGGCGCGGCGGCGAAGACCTACGTCGACGCCTGCATCGCCGAGGCGAAGATCCCCGACGCGGAGCTGCCGCTGTACTCCACCGTCCAGGCCGTCGAGGACCTCGACGCCATCCGCGACTACCTCGGCGTCGACAAGCTCGACCTGTACGGCGAGAGCTACGGCACCCAGTTCGTGCAGACCTACGCGGCGGCGCATCCCGATCACATCCGGACGCTCTACCTCGACGGGCCCGTGGACCTCACGCTGAGCGGCGAGACGTACCTCGCGGAGGCCACGCGGTCGTTCGACGACGCGCTGGTGGCCACCCTGAACGAGTGCGCCGCCCGGCCCGCGTGCCTCGCCGACTTCGAGGGCCAGAACCCGCTCGCGGCGTTCGACGCGCTGCAGGCGAAGCTGAAGGCGGGGCCGATCGACTACGACTTCCCGATGGGCGACGGAACCACCCAGCAGCGGTCGTTCAGCCGAGGCCGATCTCGAGGACGCCGTCTCGGGCTACATGTACAGCGTCTTCGACCGCAGCGTCCTGACCCGCGCGCTCGCGGCGTCCGTGGACGGCAACCTCGTCCCGCTCGCCCGGCTGGCCGCCGCGGCGCTGATCATCGACCCGGACACGCTCAAGCCGATCCCCGACCCCACGTGGTCCGACGCCATGTACTACGCGGTCGAGTGCCAGGACTACGTCTACTCGGGCGACGCGACGACCGATGCCGACCGGCTGCACGCGTTCCTCGATGCGGCCGACACGCTCGGGGTGACCACGGCCAGGCTGCCGTCGATCTACTACGGCGACATGCCGTGCCTCTACTGGCCCAACCACCCGGCGACGGACCCGCGACCCGCGGCGATCGTCGACCCGCCGTACCCGACCTGGATCATGGTCGCGACGGCGGACCCGATCACGCCACCCGCCAACGCGATGCGCCTGGCTCGCGACTCTCGGACGTCCACGTGATCCTCGAGACCGGCGGTCCGCACGTGATCTTCGGCTGGGGCCTGTCCTGCCCGGACGACGTCGTCGCCGACTACCTCGTCAAGGGCAAGGAGCCCGCGAGCGCCATCACGGTGTGCAAGGGCGACGTGGTCGACCCGTACGTGCCGCTCGCGCGCGACACCGAAGCCGCCTACCCGGACGCCCTGGCGCTGATGCGCTCCCTGTCCGACCAGGTCCAGAACACGAACGACTACGCGGAGCTGCTCGACAAGGACCCGATCGCGATGGGCTGCGACTACGGCGGCTCGCTCGACTACACGCCGACGTCGAAGGGCACGGACCTGGCGTTCAAGGCCTGCGAGCTCATCGACGGGATGCCGCTCTCGGGCACGGGCTCGATCGACACGGACTCGGGGGACGTGACGATGACCGTGACCTTCCCCGACGGCTCGCTGCGCTACCGGGCGCCCGGCTCGGGCAGCGGAGCGGGTGACGGGCACGTTCCGCGGTCGCCAGGTCGACCAGCGAGGCTGAGGGCCGCCGGCTAGTGCTGGCGCGCGTCCTCGCCGGGGATGCCGCGCGCCGCGAGCGCCGCGGCGAAGCCCGCGAGGTCGGCCGGCGCGACGTAGTACGCGGGCACCCGGAAGATCCGCCACCTGATCCGCTCGCGGAAGTCGAGGCGGACGCCGCCGTGCGGGCTGCCGGCGAACGAGATGTCGCCGTGGCGGAGGCTCATGCGGACGCCGATCGCCGTGATCCACAGCCACGGGCCCTCGATCCGGTAGCGCTCGACGTTCGCCAGCGGCGTCGAGAACGAGAACCGCCCGAACCGCGCGGAGACCGTGTCGTCGTCGATCGCCGCCCACGCCGTCTGCGGCGTCGCGCCGAAGAGGATGCGCACGAGCGAGCGCGGATCGGGGCCCGATCGGGATCGGGAAACGCTGCTCCGGCCATGTGTCGCAGCGTACCCCTACGTCATGTGTCCGCCGCGATTCGCCACGCTCGTCGGTGGGTCCGACGCGGCCGGCGGCGCATGCTTCGCTCACGAACGCACACGGTGCAGGGCCACCGGCCCCGAGGACCGAAGCGTTCGAACAACTGAAGAACAACCGAAGAACAATCGAATACGAGCCTCCTCCGATGCAACGGCCGGTCGCCCCCTCCCAACCTCGGGCGGCCGGTCGTTTTTCGTCGTGGGACCCGCCTCCCGAACGGCTCGGGCGGCTAGACTTGGCAGACGCCATCGGCGCTCGCATGGGGAGGGGTCGTTGACCGACACGACCGAGGAGCAGCAGCCCGCAGCCGGGTCCGCGGCGGAGCCGACCCGGCAGCGCGGGAAGACCGTCCACGGCGAGGCCGCCAACGCCGGCCACCGGGTGCTCGCCCCGGACGACGCCGAGGTCGAGGCCTATCTCGAGGTCGCGCTCGACGCGCCGGCGCCCGAGCGCACGCCCGAGGACCGACCGCCGATCGCCCCGACCGCAGCCGGGCCCGCGACCGTCGCCGTCCTCGACTTCGGCAGCCAGTTCGCCCAGCTGATCGCGCGTCGCGTGCGCGAGCTGAACGTCTACTCCGAGCTCCTGCCCCACGACACGACGATGGCCGAGCTCGAGCGCCGCGGCGTCCGCGCCGTCATCCTCTCGGGCGGCCCGATGTCCGTCTACGACGCAGGACGCCCCCAAGGCCGGACGCCTCGATCTGGAGCGGTCGGCTCCCGGTGCTCGGGATCTGCTACGGCGCCCAGCTGATGGCCCTGGAGCTGGGTGGCGAGGTGAGCTCGGCGTCCCGGCGCGAGTACGGCCCGGCGACCGTGCAGATCACCCGCGACGACGCCCTGTTCGGCGGGATCGACCGCGAGCAGCCGGTCTGGATGAGCCACGGCGACTCGATCACGCGCATGCCCGAGGGGTTCCACGCCACGGCCCAGACGGAGTCGACGCCGTACGCCGGGCTCGACGCCCCGCAGCGCAACCTGTACGGGATCCAGTTCCATCCCGAGGTCGTCCACACGCCGCGCGGCCGCGCGGTGCTGCGCAACTTCGTCACCGGCATCGCCGGGATCGAGCCCAACTGGACGCCCGCGAACTTCGTCGAGTCGACGGTGGCCGAGATCCGCGAGCGGGTCGACAAGCACGCCCGCGCGACCGGGTCCGACGGCAAGGTCATCTGCGCGCTGTCGGGCGGCGTGGACTCCGCGGTCGCGGCGGCGCTCGTGCATCGCGCCGTCGGGGACCGGCTGACCTGCATCTACGTCGACCACGGGCTCATGCGCAAGAAGGAGTCGGAGCTGCTGCGGGTGACCTTCGAGGCCAACCTCGGCATGCGCCTCGTGATGGTCGACGCGCGCGAGCGGTTCCTCGGGCGCCTGGCCGGCGTCACGGATCCGGAGGAGAAGCGGCGGATCATCGGCGACGAGTTCATCCGCGTGTTCGAGGAGGAGGCCGCCAAGATCAAGAGCGACGCCGGCGGGATCGACTTCCTGACCCAGGGGACGCTCTACCCGGACGTGATCGAGTCGACGACGCCCGAGACGAAGACCGCGCAGAAGATCAAGACGCACCACAACGTCGGCGGGCTGCCGGCCGACCTGCAGTTCCAGCTGATCGAGCCGCTGCGCTACCTGTTCAAGGACGAGGTGCGGCTGGTCGGGCTCGAGCTCGGGCTGCCGGAGGCCATGGTCCACCGCCAGCCGTTCCCGGGCCCCGGCCTCGCGATCCGGATCATCGGGGAGGTCACCGCCGAGCGCCTCGACACGCTCCGCGACGCGGACTGGATCGTGATCGACGAGATCAAGGCGGCCGGGCTGTACCGCAGCGTGTGGCAGTCGTTCGCGATCCTCACCCCCGTTCGCAGCGTGGGCGTGATGGGCGACGGGCGCACGTACGCGAACGTCGTCGCCATCCGCGCCGTGACGTCCGAGGACGGCATGACCGCCGACTGGGCGAAGCTGCCGTACGACGTGCTCGGCAAGATCAGCTCCCGGATCGTCAACGAGGTTCCGGGCGTGAACCGGGTCGTCTACGACATCAGCAGCAAGCCGCCGGCGACCATCGAGTGGGAGTGATGGGACAGGACCAATGGGTGGCTCCTGACCGGAATCGAACGAGTAGAGTGCGCAAATGACCGAAGAGACCCGAACGCTGCCCGTGGTGCTCGGCCGAGCTGCCCGCGGCCCACGCTGACACCTGCCCGTCCTGCGGCGCCCACCTGACCAGCGCGGCCGGCGCCGAGCCGGACATCAAGGGCGTCACCTCGCTCGATCCGCTCGCGATCATCCAGGCCCGCGCCGACGTCGCCCGGCCGCGCAACCGGATCATGTCGTTCATCACCGGCGAGGCGCCCGGCGAGAGCGAGCCCACGGCCAACCCCGAGTCGCTCGCCCCGCCCGACGACGCCGTCAGGCGCGAGATGCTCCGCCTGGAGCTCGAGGCCGAGCGGGCCGATCTCGAGGCCGAGTCGGTCGCCCTCAAGACCGACGTGATCGTCGAGCAGAACATCTCGCTCGCGGACCTCGCGTCCGTCGACACGCTCGAGGAGGCCGAGGAGATCCGCGACGCGGGCGGCGTGGATGCCGACGTCGCCGCCGCCGCGGCTGCCGCGGGCCTGCCGTCGGCACCGCCCGCACCCGTCGCGCCGTCGGCGCCCAGCGTGCCGTCCGTCGCCGCCGAGCCCGCGGCGACCGACGCCGGGAGCCAGACCGGCGTCTGAGGCGCCCCCGGTATCCTCGGGGCGTGCCTGACCGCCTGCCCCATCCGGGTCCGTCGTATCTGCGCGAGCAGGTCGTCCGGCTCGGCGACCGCAATCTGGCTGCGGGGATGGCCAAGCCCGTCGACGGTCCCGACGACTGGTGGCTGGCCGTGCTCTGGGTGGCCGACGCCGACGGTGTCGTGAGCTTCCGTGACGTCGCCCCGGCCGCCGGGCCCCCGCCCGAGCCGCCCCTCGCGCGCCTCGGACCGTCGTTCGCCGGCGGCCTGTCCGGGCTGATCCGCGAGGAGGACGGCCGGCTCGCGATCCGCCTCACGCCGCTCGTCCCGCCCGACGACGACGCCCGCCCGTGGCGCTGTCCCCTCGTCGTCCGCGCAGCGTTCCGCTGGGAGCCCGCCCTCGCCGCGACCCTCCGCCCGAACCAGATCGCCGAGCGCGTGCTCGAGGCATTCGGGCGATCCGTCGAGGGCCTGGCCCGGCCCTGATCCCGCCGCTGATCCGGCCCGAGAACGCCTCGAACGGGGCGGCCGACGGCCCGCCTGATCCGTGGTCGCCCGATCCGCCCTAGACTCCGCGCGATGGGCGACCTCTTCGACGAGTTCATGCGCGAGCTCGAGCGCCGGCGCGCCCAGGCGGAAGGCCGCCTCCCCGAGGACGACGCCAACAGGCCGGCCGGCGACGGCGACGGTCCCCCGGACGACCACGACGACGAGCCCGAGCCCGATCACGCCGACGACGGCGACGACGCGGCGCACGACGACGCGGACGCGGACGACGAAGCGGGCGAGGCCGCCGGACCCGCCGAACCGACCCCCATCGGAACCTCTCGCCGCCGGCGACGCCGCAGGGCGGGACCCCACCCCCGGGCGGACCCGCGCGGCGCCCCGTCGGCGGCCCGGACGACGGGGCCGGCCCGCCGTCGTTCGGCTCGATCATGCGCCGCGCCGGGCTGGTCATCGGCATCGTCGCGATCGTCGCGCTGCTGGTCCTGGCGGCCGCCGGCATCGACCTGTGGACCGACGCGATCTGGTTCCGCAGCGTCGGCTTCGACAGCGTGTTCTGGACCCGGATCGGCGCCCAGGCCGGCCTGTTCATCGCGGCCGGGGTCGTGGCGCTGATCGTCCTGCTCGGCAACCTGGTCATCGCGAACCGGCTCGTGCCGCCGCCCGATCCCGAACGGCCCGGCCAGCTCCGGGCCGTCGCGGGACGCCTCGCCGAGGCGCAGCGGCAGGCCGAGCGCAACGCGCGACAGCGGGCGACCGGCTCGTTCGGGTCGTTCGGCGCCCCCGGCGGGCGGCCGTCCACCGGCGGCATGACGCTCACGTTCGACGGCGACGAGGTGCCCGACCTCGTGCCGATCGGCACGTGGGTGATCGCCGGCTTCGCCGTCCTCCTCGCGCTCGGGGTCGCGGGGGCCGTGTCCGGCGCCTGGGAGACGCTCCTCCTGTGGGTCAACCGGGTCCCGTACTCGACGACCTCGACGGTCACCGATCCCGTGTTCAACAAGGACATCGGGTTCTTCCTGTTCGAGCTGCCGTTCTACCGCTTCGTCCAGTCGCTCGCGAACGGGCTGCTGCTCGCGTCGCTCGCGGTCGCGGGCGCCCGCTACCTGCTCGCCGTGACGCGCGGCGGCGAGGTGTTCATCACCCGCGTCCGCGTCCATCTCGCCGTGCTCGGCGGGCTCTACCTGATCTCCGTGGCGTTCGGCTACCAGCTCGACAAGTACGAGCTCGTGTACAGCAACGCGGGCGTCGCGACGGGCGTGGCGTTCGCCGACGCCAACGCGCGGTTCCTGGCCTACGACGTGCTCACGTTCCTGTCGGGGATCGCCGGCGCGCTCCTGATCGCGGGCGCGTTCACGCGCTGGATGTGGCCGCTGGGCGCCGTCCTGATCATCTGGTTCTCCGCCTCGATCGTGCTCGGGCGCCTGTATCCCGAGGCGATCCAGCGCCTCAGCGTCGATCCCAACACGTACGCCCAGGAGCAGCCGTACATCGCCAACAACATCGCGATGACGCGGCTGGCCTTCGGCCTCGACCAATGGGACGCGCTCAACTACGGGGGCGAACAACCACTGACCCGCGAAGCGATCGTCAACGAGGCCGACACGTTCACGAACGCGCGCCTGTGGGCCGTGTCGCCGCTCCAGACGACCCTCGACCAGCTCCAGACCGTGCGCCAGTACTACGACTTCTACGACGTCGACACGGACCGCTACATCATCGACGGCACGCTGCGCCAGGTGATGCTGTCGGGCCGCGAGCTCGCCATCGATCGCAACACCGACGCCGACAACTGGGTCAACCAGCGGATCGTCTACACCCACGGCATCGGCATCACGATGACGCCGGTCAACGAGGTCACCGGCGAGGGGCAGCCGACGCTCTGGGTGCGCGACCTGCCCCCGGTGTCCAACAGCGGCGCCCCGGCCGTCACGCAGCCCCGGATCTACTTCGGCGAGGCCGACGACCACTACGTCATCGTGCGGGCCGCCCAGCAGGAGTTCGACTTCCCGCGCAGCTCGAGCGCGGGCATCCCCGACGAGACGACCTCGTGGACCGGCCAGACCGGGATCCCGCTCGACTCGACGCTGTCGCGGCTCCTGTTCGCGCTCAAGTTCCGCGATCTCGACCTGCTGATCACCAACCAGGTCCAGTCCGACAGCCAGCTGCTCTACCGGCGCACGCTGTCGGACCGGCTCGGGCTCATCGCCCCGTTCCTCAAGTTCGACAAGGACCCGTACCTGGTGGTCGACAACGGCCGCCTCGTCTACGTCCAGGACGCCTACACCACGAGCGACGTGTTCCCGAACGCGTCGAGCTTCAACCCGACCGACCTCGGCGGCGGTTCCGGCCTGAGCGGCGACCCGATCAACTACATCCGGAACAGCGTCAAGATCACGATGGACGCCTACGACGGCACCATGCACTTCTACGTCGCGGACCCCAACGACCCGCTGATCCGGGCGTGGCAGGGCGTGTTCCCCAAGCTGTTCGAGCCGCTGGACCAGATGCCGGCCGAGCTCCAGGCGCACCTGCGCGTGCCCGAGGAGGAGTTCAACGTCCAGACGCGGATGTACGGCCAGTACCACGTCACCCAGACGCTGACGTTCTTCAACAACACCGACCGCTGGACGATCCCCGCCACCGACACGAACGAACAGAGCCTCCCGTCGGAGGCCTACTACGTCGTGATGCGGATGCCCGGCGAGCCCAAGGCCGAGTTCCTGCTGCTGCAGCCGATGATCGCGCGGCAGCGGCCGAACATGATCGCGTGGGTGGCGGCCCGCAACGACCTGCCCAACTACGGGCAGGTCCGCGCGTACCAGTTCCCGTCGGACACGACGATCTTCGGGCCGGCGCAGATCGAGGCCCGGATCGACCAGGATCCGACGATCTCGGCGCAGATCACCCTCTGGAACCAGAGCGGCAGCCGCGTGATCCGCGGCAACCTGCTGGTGGTGCCGGTCGGCGATTCGCTGGTCTACCTGCAGCCGGTCTACCTCCAGTCCACGTCGTCGGCGTTCCCGGAGTTCCAGCGGATCGTCGTCGCGAGCCCGACGACCGTCGTCTGGGGCCGGACGCTCGCGGAGGCGCTGAACCAGCTGCTCGCGGCCCAGGGCGGGGGAGGACCGGGCCCATCGCCCTCGCCGGGACCGTCGCCGACCCCTGGCCCCAGCGCGTCACCCGGGCCGAGCGCGACGCCCGGACCGAGCGCGACCCCCGCCCCGACCCCGCCTTCGGGTGGTGGCCTGCCCACCGACGTGGCCGGGCTCGTCGACTACGCCAACGCCCACTTCGAGCTCGCGCAGACGGCGCTCCGGAACGGCGACTTCGCCACGTACGGCGCCGAGATGGACAAGGTCCAGGCGGCGCTCTCGGCGCTCGGGCAGCTGACGGGGTCGCCGGCCCCGAGCCTCCAGCCATGAACCCGGCGGCCGTCGCCCCGCGATCGGCCGCGCCCTCGCCTGCCGCGCGCCTCCCCTGGTCGACCGTCGCCCTCGGCTCGGTGGTCGTCACGCTCGTCCGCCCCGCCGCGTGGGCCGTGGGCCTGGCGGGCTTCCTCGCCGGCGGCGGCCTGCTGCTGATGGCCGCGCCGATCGTCGTCCTGCCCACCCCGACGGGCATCCAGAACGCGCTCGGGGGTCCGGTGAGCACGCTGGTCGTCGGGACGCCGTCGGCGTCGATGATCGCGCTGATCGCCGGCGGGACCCTCGGCGCGCTCCTGCTCGCCGCGGCCGGCCTGCTCGCCGGGGCGTGGGCCGAACGCGCCGGCATGGGGATCACGCTCGATGCCGCGGAGGACGAGGCCCTCCTCGATCCCGCGCCGGACCTGTCCGGCGCACCCGGCACGTGGCGGGTGGCGGTCGTCCGGCTGCTCGGCCTGCTCCCGCTCCTGGCCGTGGCGATCGTCGCCTGGCAGCCCCTCTACGACGCCGCCTACCACGAGCTCGTGCTCCCCGACGACCTCGCGTCGCCGCTGGGGATCCGGGTGCTCGCCGACGTGCCGTGGATCGTCGCGGCGCTCGTCGCCGCGTTCCTGGCCGCCGACGCGGCCGCCGCGCTCGGCGTCCGGCGCCTCGTCGTCCGGCGACAGCCCGTGCTGGTCGCCTGGGGCCTCGGCTGGGTCGACCTCGTCCGCCGGCCGATCCGCGCCATCGCCACCGCGGCCTTCGGGCTCGGTGTGCTGGCGCTCCTCGCCGGTCCGGCGCTCCTTGCCGCGGCCGCCGGCTGGGGCCGCGTGCGCGACGCGATGATCCACGGCACCGATCCCGTCGCGACGCTCGCCACCGTCGTCGTCTGGGTCGCGATCTGGCTCGGGGGCCTCGTGCTCGCCGGCGTGGGCAACGCGATCCGGGCGGCGGCCTGGACCCTCGAGGCGACCCCGCTCTCCCAGCGCTGATCCGGGCGTCACCCGAGCGTCCGTCGCGGCGTCCACATCGTGTTCCGGTTCGCCCGGGCGTCCCTGTTAGACTGCTGCTCGCCGCGCGCTCCCGGGTGCGCCAAGCTCGATGGAGGCCGCACCCCCGCGCATGGACCAGATCTTCCAGACGATCCAGGACACGATCGGCGGCTTCTTCAAGAACCCGATCGTCCAGCTCTCGATCCAGGCCCTCGTCGTCTACTTCGTGATCCTGTGGCTGGCCGCGGCGTACTGGGCCTTCCGGGACATGCAGCAGCGGAGCGAGAACCCGGTCCTGCCGTACCTCGCGGCCGCGCTGATCGTGCTGTTCACGCCCCTGCTGTTCGTGTTCGGGATCATCGTGTACCGGATCATCCGGCCGCACGAGAAGATCGGCGAGGTCTACGAGCGGAACCTGGCCGAGGAGGCGCTCCTGGCCGAGGTCGAGGCGATCAAGACGTGCCCCCAGTGCCGGCGGCGCGTCAACGACGAGTGGATCATCTGCCCGACCTGCCGCACGCAGCTGAGTCGCGTCTGCGCGAACTGCGGCCGCCTCGTCGGCCTCGACTGGGCCCTCTGCGCCTGGTGCGGCCGGGACTTCGAGCGGGCCGACCTCGCCGCCTACGAGCCGATCTCGACGCAGCAGCCCGCCCGCCTCGAGCCGGCGTCGACCCGCCTCGAGCCCACGGCCCCGCCCTCGACGAGCCAGCCCCCGCGGACCGGTCGCGTCCGCCAGCCGCCGTCCGCGGGGCGGAGCGCACCGGGCACGATCCCGGAGCCTTGACCGAGCCTGCGGCGCCGGATCCGGCGACCGCCGTCCCGCCCCTGGCCACGTTCAGCCTCGAGGGCCGCGCTGTCCCCGCCCTCTACCTCGTGGGCTGGATCGCGTCCCTGATGGGGCTCGCGACGATCCTCGTGTCGCTGCTCGCGACGAGCGGGGTGGCCGCCGCCTGGCTGTTCCTCGGCGGCGACGTCGTGCTCGCCATCGGCCTCGTCGCGGCAGGCGGCTCGCAGGCGATCGAGCGAGGCCGCCGGACCGAGCTCGCCTACCGCGGTCCGTCGCCGGTCCTGGCGTTCCTCGCGGTGTTCGCGGTCACGATCATCGCGACCGTCGCGGTCCTCGCGCCGCTGTCGGCCTTCGGGCTCGATGCGGGCTCGCCGGCCGCGACGACGATCCAGCTGACCATCACGATGTTCGCCTACATCGGGATCATCCGGCTGCTCGTCGTCGGGCCGGGGTCGCTGTCGTGGGCGGAGATGCACGTGACCCGCCCGAGCGCGGCGGCCGTCCGCGACCTGCTGATCGGCGCGCTGCTCGCGCTGCCCGTCCTCGTGGTGGCCCTCACCCTGGCGGCGGTCGTCGGCCGGTTCGTCACGCCGGCACCGAGCCCGCTTCCCCCGGCGACCAACGTGACCGGCCTCGTCCTCAACCTGATCTCGGCGGCGATCATCGCGCCCATCGGCGAGGAGCTGTTCTTCCGCGGGTTCGCGACGACCGCCTGGGCGAAGACCGAGGGCCCGGCGCGTGCCATCGTCCGCGGCGCGGTCTTCTTCGCCGTCGCGCACGTCATCGCCCTGTTCGACTCCACGTTCGAGGCCGGCGCCCAGCGCGCCCTCTACTCGTTCATCGTCCTGCTGCCCGTCGGGATCGCCCTCGGCTGGGTGTTCCTCGCACGCCGGTCCGTCTACGCGTCGATCGGCCTGCACGCGACCTTCAACGCGATCCAGGTCATCGCGCTGGTCGCCGCGACGGGGCTCAGCTAGGCGCGAACACGGCCCGCGAGCGACGCGGGCGCGCGCAAGGTCCGGCGAAGTCGCGGTTGAGCCCGCGGTAAGGGGCGCTGCGTAGGCTTCGTCGTGTTCCCGGATCCGGATGGCGGGGGAAATCGGCGGGCTTCCGTTGTCCGGACCCGGGGACGCCTCGCCCGCCTGCCACCCACACGAGGGACGCCATGGCCGACGGTCGTTTCGACCTGCCAGCACACCGCCGCGCGACCCGGTCCGTCCGCGACCTGCCGGCGGCCGAGCGACCGCGCGAGCGGCTCGCCCTGCGCGGACCCGGCGGGCTCTCGGCGGCGGAGCTGATCGCCGTCGTCCTCGGGACCGGCGCGGGTGGCCGGAGCGCGACCGACCTCGCGGAGGAGCTGCTCGCCCGGCACCTGAGCATCGGGGCGATGGCCCGGGCAACCGACGCGGAGCTCGCGGCGGTCCCGGGGCTCGGGACGGCCAAGTCGGCGCGGCTCGCGGCCTCGTTCGAGCTGGGCCGGCGATCGGTCTCGGACTGGCCGGCCGGGCGCTGGACGATCCGCTCGCCGCGCGACGTCGCCGATCGCCTGGTGGTCGAGATGGGGCGCCTCGAGCGCGAGGAGCTGCGGGTGCTGAGCCTCAACGCCAAGAACGTCGTCCAGCGGGTGTCGACGGTCTACGTCGGCAACGTGTCCGCCTCGCTCGTGCGGGTCGGCGAGCTGTTCCGCGATGCCATCCGGCTCGACGCGTCCGGCATCGTGCTCTGCCACAACCACCCGTCCGGTGACCCGACCCCGAGCCCGGATGACCTGCATCTCACCGCCGAGGCGATCGCCGCGGGGCGCCTGCTCGACCTGGACGTGCTGGACCACGTCGTGATCGGACACGACGCCTGGGTCTCGCTGCGGGACCGAGGTGTGACGTTCGACCGAACCGGGCGGGCGCGGCCGGGGTAGCCTCGCTGTGACGGAGACCTGCCCGATACTGACGCTGGAGCCGGCGCGGGCCGGCGGCAGAGGAGCGGGCAGTGACCGAGACGGCGGACGTCATCATCATCGGCGCCGGCGTCCACGGGACCAGCCTCGCCTTCCACCTCGCCGAGCGCGGGACGTCGGTGATCGTCGTGGAGCGGGCGACCATCGCCGCCGGCGCGACGGGCCGGTCGAGCGGGCTCGTGCGCATGCACTACGACCTGCTGGCCGAGACGAAGCTCGCGTGGGCGTCGTTCCCGTACTTCACCGACTGGGCCACCCGCGTCGGCGGTGACTGCGGCTTCACCGAGACCGGCTTCCTGTGGATCGAGCGCCCCGACGGCGAGGCGCGGATCCGGGCCAACGTCGAGTCCCACCGCGGCCTCGGGATCGACACGTCCATCGTGGTCGCCGACGACATCGCCCGCCTGGCACCCGCCCTCGCGCTCGACGGCGACGAGGTCGCGGCGTACGAGCCTGCCTCGGGTTACGCCGACCCGTCGGCCACCGCCGCGGCCTTCATGCGGGCGGCTCGCGACCGCGGCGCGCGGCTCGTGCAGGGCGCCGAGGTCACGGCGATCAGCCAGGGCGGCGGCCACGTGACCGGCGTCGAGACGACGCGCGGGAGCTTCGCGGCGCCCGTCGTGGTCAACGCGGCCGGCGGGTGGGCCGCCCGCGTCGCGGCGATGGCCGGCCTGGACATCCCCGTGACCGTGTGGCGGCACGACACGGGCTACGTCAGCGTGCCGTCGGCGGTCGTGCGCCCGATCCCGGTCGTCATCGACAACGCCCGCGACATGTACCTGCGGCCCGAGGGCGGCGAGCTCGTCCTGATCGGGCTCGAGGACGGCAACATCCTCGGCGGCTCACCGGACCGCGAGACCGCCGACGCCGAGCCGGGTTTCCGGGACATGGTCACCGATCGCGTGGTCCAGCGGCTGCCCGGCCTCGCGGACGGCACGTTCCGCGCGGCCCACAGCGGCCAGGACGGCCTGACGCCCGACCAGCGCTCGATGCTCGGTGCCGCCGGGCCGGACGGCTTCTACCTCGACTGCGGCCACAGCGGGACCGGGTTCAAGACGTCGCCGGCGATCGGGCTCGCGATGGCCGAGCTGATCCTCGACGGGGCGGCCACGTCCGTGGACATCACGCCGTTCGAGCCCGGACGGTTCGCGGAGGGCAAGCTCCTGGTCGGCGAGCACGGCGGCACGCCCATCTGGCGCTGACCCCAGGCCGTGGCGTCAGCGGCGAAGCCGCCACCAGCGGCGTCGCTCGACGTCCTTGGCCTCGTCGGTGCGCGTCGAGTGCCGTCCGTACGGGTGGAAACGGATCCCGCTCGTCGCGCGGCCCTGCTTCTGCGCCTTCTTCTGGGCCTGCATGTCGCGATCCGCCCACGCCATGAGCGTCGCGCTCGAGGGAATGTCGGGTGCCGGCCGGACGATGAGGCCGCCGATCGAAACGCCGACCCGTCGGACCCCGGCGGTGGTCATGATCGGCGCGCAGATCGCCTGCTCGACGCGGCTCGCCAGGCGACGCGCGGCCGATTCGTCGACCTCGCCGCGGTAGAACATCGCCAGCTCGTCGCCGCCGAGCCGGCCGACGAGATCCGTCGTCCGGACGATGGCCCGCAGCCGGTCGCCGACCTCGGCCAGGATCTCGTCGCCGACGTGCTTGCCGTCGTTCTTGTTGATCTCGCCGAAGTGGTCGAGGTCGAGCATCAGCAGCACGCCGCCGGTCGCCATGCCGCGTCGCGTGCGTGCGACCGCGGTGTCGAAGTCGCGCTGGAACTGGCGGTTGCGGGGCAGCTTCATGAGCGGGTCGATGCCCTCGAACCCCTCGCCGGGCCAGACGAGCAGGACGACGATCGCGAGCGCCGCGGGCGCCCACCAGCCGACGGCGACGTAGGCAACCGTGAACACCGAGGCGAGCCCGATCTCGGCGATGGTGATCCGGCCGAATGACCGGACCAGCATGTCGAACAGCGCCAGCGGCGCGAGCCGCTCGCGCAGGATGATCGTGGCGGCCGCCATGCCCGTCGTCGTGATCGCGAGCACGATGGTCCCGACGGCGATGGCAATCACCCCTGCCGCCCCCGGGTCCATGTCGACGGTCGAGAGGGCCCCGCGGACGACGAGGACCGTCAGGCCGCCGACGACCGCGCCGAAGCGCCATGACCGAGTGGTTGGCGAGCGTGCCGTACCAGGGCTGGGACTCGAGCTCGCGTCGCTCGAGGGTCGCGAGGAGCGCCACCCAGGCCCCCGCGGTCGGGCCGCCGAGGACCATCGCCGCGGCGACGAACGGGAAGTGGAACGTCCAGACGGCCGAGCTGCCGGGGAGCGGGAGGACGCGAAGTGACCCGACGAGCCCGAACGCGATCCAGAGCAGCAGTCCGCCCTCCGGTCCGGCGAGGCTGGTCCCCTCGAGGCCAGGGTCGATGGCCGGCAGCAGCGGGATGGTCAGGGTCGTCCACGCGAGCGCGCCGAGGCCGAGCACGATGGAGGCGGCCGTGTACCCGAGGAGGAGCGCACGAGTCGAGGTCGACGGCGCCGGCCGCAGGCCCACCGGGCGCGGGAGGCATCGGCGGGACGTCCACATCGCGACGACGTGGGAGCCTCGGGCGCCCCGGGATGGGGAACCCTGAGGTCAGCTGCAGCGATTGGACGTCCATCAGGTAGGCACTTCCTGGGTACGACCGTCTGATCGGACGGGGGACCGGTCCGAGTGCTGCCTCGCTGTTGCCGCACGGTCCGGCGACTCCCCCGCGCGTCACGCGGTCGTCGAGCCGTGCGCTCAGCCCTGGCGACAGGCCGTTGCGGGTTGTTCGCTCCCGCCCGACGGGCTGCCGTCCCTCCTGCTGGTCCGGGTCGCTCGGCTTGGGCACCGCCGGGCTCAACCGCACCGCAGCCATCGTCAAGGCACCCAGCCGGACCTGCGAGGGGGTCTCCAGTTCTCACTCAACGGGCGTTCGTACTACCCGCCGGTGCGCCCGCGCACCACCGGGCCCACCCGGGAGCACGAACGGGGTGGTTCGCCCGCCCGGCTATACTGCTTCCCGCTCGTGCGCCCGTCTCGCGCGCGCCAGATCCCCCGGCTCCGACCCAGCTTCCATCCCCGCAGCCGTCTCGACGGCCAGGCGCCGCCCGACGCGCGCGCCACGCAGCAAGGACCCGTCCCGCAGCATGTTCGACCGCCTCCTCGGCCTCTTCTCCCGCGACATCGGCATCGACCTCGGCACCGCCAACACGCTGGTCCATGTCCGTGACCGGGGCATCGTGATCTCCGAGCCGTCGGTCGTCGCGATCGACGCCAAGACGAAGCGGGTCCTGGCGATCGGCGCCGAGGCCAAGCGCATGGTCGGCCGGACGCCGGCCTCGATCATCGCCGTCCGCCCGCTCCGCGACGGGGTCATCAGCGACTTCGACGTGACCGAGCAGATGATCAAGTACTTCGTGAACAAGGTGCACGACCGGATCGGGCTCATCCCGCGGCCACGGATGCTGCTGGGCATCCCGTCGGGCGTCACCGAGGTCGAGAAGCGGGCCGTCCGCGACGCCGCGCTCAACGCCGGTGCCCGGTGGGCCCGCCTGATCGAGGAGCCGATGGCGGCCGCGATCGGCGCCGGGCTGCCCGTCTCGGAGCCGTCGGGCTCGCTCATCGTCGACATCGGCGGCGGCACGACCGAGGTCGCGGTCCTCTCGCTCGGCGGCATCGTCGTCAGCCGGTCGATCCGCATCGGCGGCGACGAGATGGACCAGGACATCGTCGCGTTCGCCCGCCGCGAGTACAACCTGTTCCTCGGCGAGCGCACGGCCGAGGACATCAAGATCGCGATCGGGTCCGCCTACCCCGGCGAGTGGGACTCCCAGCGGGTCACGCTCCGGGGCCGCGACCTGCTGACGGGGCTGCCGCGCTCGGTCGAGGTCGGTGCCGACCAGATCCGCGAGGCGATCGAGGTCTCCGTCGCCCAGATCGTCGACACGATCAAGGACACCATCGAGGAGACGCCGCCGGAGCTGGTGGCCGACATCATGGACCAGGGCATCGTGATCGCCGGCGGTGGCGCGCTCCTCGCGGGCCTCGACCGGCGCGTCGCCGAGGCCACGCAGATGCCGGTGCACGTCGCCGACGACCCCCTGACCTGCGTCGCCCGCGGGACGGGCGTCGTCCTCCAGGAGCTGTCCAGCCCGACCATGGAGCGCGTCCTCGTCGCCGAGACCTACAGCCGGCCGCCACGCTGACCGGCGGTCGCCCGGAGCTCCCGCAATGACCTCGATCCTCGCCAACCGCCAGACCCGTCGCCGAGGCCTCACCTTCGCGATCCTGATCGCGATCACCCTGCTGCTGATGGCCTTCTCGGCGAACCCCTACATCCTCGAGGCCCAGCGGGGCCTGTCGTTCGCCCTGCGACCGTTCCAGGGGGCGATCGCCGACGTCGCCGACAACGTGTCGGGCGTGATGAGCGCCATCGGCGAGATCGACTCGCTCCGGATCGACAACGCGTCGCTGCGCAGCGAGAACGACCGGCTCACGAACGAGAACGCCCGGCTCCAGGCGCTCAAGCGCGAGAACGACGAGCTCACCGCCGCCCTCCAGCTCCAGGGCGGCTTCAACCACAAGACGGTGGCGACCCGGGTCATCGGACGCGACTCGCTCGACACCCGGCAGATGGTGACCCTGGACAAGGGCACCGACGACGGGATCGTGCAGGGCGACGTCGTGATCGTCCAGGGCGGTGCGCTCGCGGGGCGGGTGACCGACGTCGGGCCGAACTTCGCGAAGGTGACGCTGATCAGCGACGGCACGTCGACGGTCGTGGGCCAGCTCCAGTCGTCCGGCAAGACGGGCGAGATCGTCGGCCAGGCCGGCGGCGTGCTGATCATGAAGAACATCGACTCGTCGGCCGAGATCGGCACGAACGAGGAGGTGTTCACGCCCGGCCTCGAGATCAACGGCGGGATCCGCTCGCCCTACCCGAAGGGCCTCGTGATCGGGAGCGTGGTGGACGTCCAGCGCGACGCGAACGACGTCGTGCAGACGGCGTTCCTCGCGCCGGCCGCGGACCTCGACGCGTTCGAGGTGGCGCTCGTGATCACCGACTACGACGGCGGCCTGCCGCCGGCCGACGAGCAGGCCGTGCCGTGCGGCTCGAACGGGACCGTGCCCCAGGGCGAGGTCGCCTGCTACACGCCCGCGCCGAAGCCGGCCGCCTCGCCCAAGAAGTAGCACGGCCGCCGGGGGCAGGCGCCCCCTGCTAGGCTCTCCCCGATGAAAGGCCTCGTGCTTGCCGGCGGGACGGCGACCCGCCTGTTTCCGCTGACCATCGTCACCAACAAGCACCTGCTGCCGATCTACGACCGGCCGATGATCTACTACCCGCTCGACACGCTCGCGGGCATGGGGATCCGCGAGGTGATGGTCATCGTCGGCGGCAAGAGCGTCGGCGACATCGTCGAGCTGCTCGGCGACGGGCGGCACTTCGGGCTCGACCTGACCTACCGCTACCAGCGCGGGGCGCTCGGGATCGCGCACGCCATCGGCCTCGCCCGCGACTTCATCGGCGACGACAGCTTCTGCGTCGTGCTGGGCGACAACATCCTGCGCGGGCCGGCGCTCGAGGAGACGGCGAAGACCTTCGACGGCGGGACGTGGGGCGCGGGCACGCTGCTCTATCGCGTCGCGGACCCGGAGCGGTTCGGCGTCGCGGAGTTCGACGACAAGGGCAACGTCGTCGGGTTCGAGGAGAAGCCCGCGCACCCGAAGTCGGACCTGATCCCGATCGGCGTGTACTTCCTCCGCCCCGACGCGTTCGAGGTCATCGAGCGCCTCGCCCCGTCGGGTCGCGGCGAGTTCGAGATCACCGACGTGCTCAACCACTACGTCCCCGAGGGCGGCCTGTTCACGCGCGTCTACGAGGGCCAGTGGGCCGACGCGGGCACCGTCGCGTCGCTCGTGCGGGCCGCCGTCGTCGCGGAGACCGACGCCGACGCCGGGACGCTGACCCCGCCGCCCGCCCACCCCGACGGCCGATGACGGGCGAGCTCGCGCCCGACGCGCACCTCCTGATCACCGGTGGCGCCGGGTTCATCGGCAGCGAGCTGGTCCGCCAGGTCCTCGCCCGCCGCGACGGCGCCCGCGTGACCGTGCTCGACAAGCTCACCTACGCCGGCAACCGCGCCAACCTCGCGGCGGTCGAAGGCGATCCCGAGCAGGCCGCCCGGTTCACCTTCGTCCAGGGCGACATCGCGGACCCCGCGATCGTCGGGCCGCTGGTCGAGCGCACCGACGCCGTCGTCAACGTCGCCGCCGAGACGCACGTCGACCGCTCGATCCTCGATCCCGAGGCGTTCCTGCGCACCGGCGTCATCGGCGTCCACGTGCTCCTCGAGGCCGTCCGCCGCGAGACCGAGCGCGCCCGCACGGGCGACCGGCCGTCCGCTCCGCGCTTCCTCCAGGTCAGCACCGACGAGGTCTACGGCGAGATCGCCGACGGGCGGAGCGTCGAGACCGACGCCCTCGAGCCCCGCAGCCCGTACGCCGCCGCCAAGGCCGCGAGCGAGCTGCTCGTCCGCGCCTACCACGTGACGTACGGCCTCGACGTCGTCCTGACCCGCGGCTCGAACACCTACGGCCCGTTCCAGCACCCCGAGAAGCTGATCCCGCTGTTCGTCACCAACGCGCTGGCCGGCGAGCCGCTGCCGATGTACGGCGACGGGATGCAGATCCGCGACTGGCTGTACGTGGCGGACCACGCCGGGGGCATCGAGTTCGTGCTGCGCCACGGCGAGTCGGGCGAGGCGTACAACCTCGCCGGCGAGAACGAGCGGCCGAACCGCGAGGTCATCGGCCAGCTGCTGGCGGCCACCGGCCGCGACTGGTCGCTGGTCCGCTCCGTGCCGGATCGCCCGGGGCACGACCGCCGGTACGCGATGGACGGCTCGAAGGCCGCGTCGCTCGGCTGGCGGGCGAAGGTGGCGTTCGAGCAGGGCCTGCCCGAGACCGTCGCGTGGTACCGCGACCACGCCGACTGGGTGGGCGCCGCCCGGTCCGGCGACTGGGACGCCTACTACCAGCGCCAGTACGGCGACCGGCTGGCCGCCGGGCAGGCGGTGAGCGAGGCCGGCTGACCGATGCGCGTGGCGGTCACGGGGGCGCAGGGCCGCCTGGGTCGGGCGCTGATCGCGGCGCTGGAGGACGCCCCGTTCACGGGGCCGATGGGGCCGATCGCCTGGTCGCGGCCGGACCTCGACCTCGACACGCTGACGGGGCCGTCCGTCGACGCGCTGATCGCCCGCGACCGGCCCGAGGTCGTCATCCACGCCGCCGCCTGGACCGACGTCGACGGCTGCGCGAAGGATCCCGACCTCGCGATGCGGCGGAACGGCACCGCGACCGGCCTGATCGCGGACGCGTGTGCGGCCCGCGGCGTCCAGCTCGCGGTCATCTCCACGAACGAGGTCTTCGACGGCACGCGCACCGACGGCCGCGCCTACGCCCCGGGCGACGAGCGGCGGTCGGTCAACGCCTACGGCGCGAGCAAGCTCGAGGGCGAGCGCCTGGTCGAGGCGGCCGCGACGGCCGCGGGGGCCGGCGAGGCCGTCGGCGGCGATCGTCCGGACCTCCTGGCTGCACGGCCCGCCGGGGAACGACTTCCCGGCCAAGATCGCGGCGGCGGCGCTCCGTGCCCGGGACGCCGGCCAGCCGCTCAAGGCGGTGAGCGACGAGATCGGCACCCCGACGTACACGCCGGACGTGGCCGACGCCATCGTCGAGCTGATCTGGGAGGACGCGCTGTTCGGCGATCCGGGCAGCGCGACAGGTCCACCACCTCGTGAACGGCGGCCGGGCGTCCCGCGCCGACTGGGCCCGCGAGGTCCTGCGCCAGACCGGCATCGACGTGCCCGTCGAGGAGGTCCCGGCGTCCACGTGGCAGCGGGCGAGCACCCCGCCGCTGTGGGCCGTGCTCGAGCCGACGCCGATGCCCTCCGGGCGAGCCGATGCGCGACTGGCGGCTGGCGTTCGCCGACGCGGTACCGGCGCTGCGACGGGACCTGCGCGGCCGAGGCTGATCGAGCGTGCCGTCGCGCACCGCGTGATCGGGTGGCGGTGCACGCCCGCACCGGGGCATACTCCTCTGGACTCCACCGCACCCGACAGCGCCAGCCCGAAAGGGCCAGCCGGGGTCTGACGATCCTGCGATTGGCCCCGCCCTCGCTCGCGGCGAGGCTCGGCAGGCACTGATCTGCGCCCACCTCGATACCGGGCGCCCCGCTGTCTGTCGTACCGGAGCTCACTGTTGCGGAAGCTCGCCACTGCCGCCGTCTCCTTGCTCCTCGGCGTGCTCGGCCTGTTCGCGCCCGTCGCGTCGCCCGCGCTCGCCGCGACGAACCCGAAGGTCGCGATCATCGTCGGGGCCACGCACGACGTGACGCCCACCTACCGCACCGACGCGAACCAGGTCTACGCGGAGGCGATCAAGTACACGAACAACGTCGTGAAGGTGTACAGCCCGGGCGCGACGTGGGCGAAGGTCCAGGCGGCCGTCAGCGGCGCGTCGATCGTCGTGTACATGGGGCACGGCAACGGCTGGCCGAGCCCGTACACCTTCGATCCCGCCTACACGACCAAGGACGGGTTCGGGTTGAACTCGGACCTCAACGGTGACGGCAAGCTCAGCGACTACGAGAACAAGTACTACGGCGAGCCCAGCATCCGGACGCTGAAGTTCGCGCCCAACGCCGTCGTGCTGCTGTTCCACCTCTGCTACGCGTCGGGCAACTCGGAGCCCGGCAACGCCGACCCGAGCCTCTCGGTCGCGAAGCAGCGCGTCGACAACTACGCGGCCGCGTTCCTGAAGGCCGGCGCGCGCGCCGTCGTCGCCAGCGGCCACAGCCAGGACCCGTACTACATCCGGGCGCTGTTCACGACCCGCCAGTCGATCGACGCGTACTGGCGCGGCGCGCCGGACTTCCACAACCACGTCGCGTCCTATGCGTCGTCGCGCTCGCCCGGCTACACGTTCCAGATGGACCCGGAGTCGACCGGCAAGTACTACCGCTCGATCGCCGGGAAGATGTCGCTGAGCACGGTCGACGTCACCGGCGCCTCGTACGCCTCGACCTCGGGCGATCCGAGCTCGATGGTCGTGCCCGGCAACGCGAGCCCGGTCGCGGACGGCACCCCGGTCTACGACAGCATCGAGGCCGCCGCGGCGGGCACGACCCCCAGCGGCACGGTCCTCGCGGCCGACAAGGTGCGGGTCGAGGCGCGCGAGACCACGGTCACGAGCACGGGTGCGGCGATCTACCGGATCCACACCGACGGCGGCGCGACCGGCTGGATGACCGGCGCCGGCCTGGTGCCGCGCGACTCGGCGGCGCCACGGGTGTGGGAGGTCGACGACGGGGCCGGCGTGTTCTCGCCCAACGGCGACGGCGTCCAGGACACGCTGCCGGTCTCGATCCGCCTCAGCGAGTCGTCCGACTGGACCCTGAAGGTCGAGGACGGCGGCGGCACGCTCGCGACCCAGAGCGGCACCGGGGACACGGCGTCGATGACCTGGGCGCCGGCCGCGGGCTCGGTGGACGACGGCTCGTACACGTGGACGCTCGCCGCGACCGACGGCTGGGGCAACGGCCCGCTGGCGGCCCACGGCCAGGTCGACGTCGACACGCATGCTCCCGACGTCACCGTCGGCGGCGACGCCGCGACGATCCCGATGTTCACGCCCAACGGCGACGGCTCCCGCGACACGGTGGCCTTCACCGCGGGCTCGAGCGAGCCGGGCTCGGTGGTCGCCACGGTCCGCGACGCGGGCGGCGACAAGGTCGACAGCTTCTCGGCCGCCGTCGGCGGCTCGAACGTGTCCCTGGGCTGGGACGGCAAGGCCGGATCCGGGTACGTCGCGGACGGCCGCTACGAGATCGCGTTCGCAGCGCGGGATCGAGCGGGGAACACCGGCGCGGCGCTGGTCCGCTCGGTGGACGCGTACGGGGCGCTGGGCTTCGTGACGGCGTCGCGGGCGGCGTTCTTCCCCCAGGACGGCGACGCGAACGGGCGCACGGTCACGCTCGGGTTCCGTCTCGACGACCCCGCGACGGTCTCGTGGACGATCGTGAACGCGGCCGGCGACGTCGTGCGCACGCTCAAGACCGACGAGGCGCTGGCCGCGGGCTCGTACACCCGGGCGTGGGACGGCCGCGACGATGGCGGCCACTTCGTGGCGCGCGGCACGTACCGGTCCATCGTGCACGCCACCGATGGGACGCTGGCCGCGAGCCAGGCGGCCGCGGTCGTCGCCGATGCGTTCAAGGTCTCGACGAGCGACGCGAGCCCGGGCCGCAAGCAGCGGATCACGGTCACCGCGACCTCCGCGGAGGCGCTCGATGCGCGGCCGCGGCTCGCGGTCTACCAGCCGGGCATCGCGGTCTGGCGGGTCACGATGAGCAAGGTCTCGAGCGGCGTGTTCCGGGTCACCATCACGCTCAAGTCGAGCCACGCCGGGACGCTCCGCCTGCGCGTCTACGGCTCCGACGACGACGGCGGGTCGCAGGCCTCGAACCTCTACCTGCCGCTGCACTGACGGCGCCCCGCGCGAACGTCCCCGGACCGCACCAGACCCGCTCCGGACGCCCCCGAACACCTCCGTACCAGTCCGCACCGGGACCATCTGGTACTTGGTCGGACTGGACAAGGGGGTCTACGGTAGGCATCCCTCGCCGGGCAGCCAAGCTCCCTGATCGGAGCGCCCGGTCCTCGCGACGCCGCCCGTGCCCTGGCGACGCGAGATCACCGCCGCAGAGGAAGGCCGTGCCCCAAGCCCGTTCCGCGCTGTTCGCCGCACGCCCGCTGATCTCCGCCGCGCTCGCCCTGCTGCTCGCGGGCGGGATGCTGCCGGGTCCGACGGTGGCTGCGGGCGGGGCAGCGGGACCGGTACCGGAGCCCGCCGGCTTCGGGATCGGGACGGTGGGATCGGGCGTCGCGGACGCCCCGGTCGCGGGTCCGCCGACGCCCGACACCGATCCTGCGGCGACCCCGGACGGGGCCGCGCAGCACCCCTCGATCGCCTACGAGCAGGCGATGGCGCATGCGGACGACACGATCGCGTTCAAGCCCGGCGGGCGGGTGACCGTCGGCTTCCAGCCGCGCGCGACGGACGACTGGCCCGTCGACAACCGGCCGCCGACCGACCTGCCCGCGGGCCGCGCGACGGGCGCCGAGATGGCGAAGAGCCCGCAGGGCAGCGACTGGACGACCCTCGGCGGGGCCGCCGGCGCGGCCAAGCCCGATGCCGCGGTCCCCGATGGCGCCTCGGCGCCCGTCGACGCGCCTGGCGGTGCGGCGATCGACGCGAGCGGTGCCGCCTACGTCGCCCCGGTCGCGGACAACGTTGACCTCGCGGCTGCGCGCGGCCTCCGTCGCCAGGTGTTCGGCTTCCTGCCGTACTGGGAGCTGTCGGGCGCCGTCGAGCAAGCTCAACAACGACGTGCTCTCGACGATCGCCTACTTCTCGGTGGGCGTCGACCGCCTCGGGAACCTGCAAGAAGAAGGACGGCGACGGCACCAACTCCACCGGCTGGGGCGGCTGGACGAGCTCGAGCATGACCTCGGTGATCTCGAACGCGCACCAGCACGGGACGCGCGTCGTGCTGACGGTCAGCGCGTTCGCCTGGACGACGAGCCAGGCCAACGTCCAGCGCGCCGTCCTCGGCAGCCCGGCCGCGCGCGCCCGGCTGGCGCGGCAGATCGCCGCGGCCGTCCGCGATCGCGGCGCCGACGGCGTCAACCTCGACTTCGAGCCGATCGCCAGCGGCTACGCCGACGAGTTCGTCTCGTTCCTGCGGACCATGCGATCCGAGCTCAACCGGGTGCGCAAGGGCTACCAGCTCACGTACGACACGACCGGCTTCATCGGCAACTACCCGATCGAGGCGTCCGTCGCGAAGGGCGCGGCCGACGCGATCTTCATCATGGGCTACGACTACCGGACGTCGTCCTCGTCGACCGCCGGCTCCGTCGACCCGCTCGCCGGCCCGACCTACGACCTCGCCGACACGGTCCGCGCCTACACGGCGCGCGTCAGCCCGTCGCGGATCATCCTCGGGATCCCGTGGTACGGCCGCGCCTGGTCCACCGCGACCAGCGCCGTCCGGTCGAAGAACACCAGCGGCGCGAAGTTCGGCTACAGCACCGCCGTGAACTACGAGACGCTCGTCGACCTGGTGAAGACCTACGGGCGCCGGTGGGACCCGGTCGAGGCGAGCCCGTACGTCGTCTACCGGCGCCAGAACTGCACCGCGCGCTACGGGTGCGTGACGAGCTGGCGACAGGTCTACTACGACGACGCCGCGTCGATGAAGCAGCGCTATGGGCTGGTCAACGACTACGGCCTGCGTGGCGCGGGCATGTGGGCGCTCGGCTTCGACGGTGGCCAGGCGTCGCTCTATCGCGCCGTGTCCGAGTCCTTCCTCGTCGACAAGTCGGCCCCGCAGGCCGGCATCCGGGTCCTCGCGGCAGCCCAGGGCGACGAGGGGTTCATCGTGTCGTGGACGGCCCGGGACACGAGCTCGGTCGTCTCGTACGACGTCCAGGTCTCGATCGACGGCGGCGCCTGGAGGCCGTGGCTGACCGCGACCCGCACCACGTCGGACGTCTGGCTCGGCGCGGACGGGCACGGCTACGCGTTCCGGGTCCGGGCCGTCGACAGCAAGCACAACGCCGGGAGCTGGAACGTCGGCGCGACCTGGGACGCGACGCCGGCGCTCGCGTCGGGTGGCTTCGCCCGCGTGGTGAAGGACGGTCTCGCCTACCGCGCGGGCCCCGACACGAGCTCGGCCAGGCTCGGCTCCCTGCCCGCCAACACGATCGTGGCCATCACGCGCGGACCGGTCTCCAAGGACGGCTTCGCCTGGTACGAGGTCACCGAACCGATCCGCGAGTGGTCGCCCGTGTCCTTCGTCGAGCGCGGCGTCTGGATCGCCGCGAAGTCGTCCTCGGCCGTCTACCTGAAGCCCTACCGGGCGCCGAACTCGACGACCGTCGACGCCGGCATCCGGCGGCTCGACTTCGGGGCCGGTCCGACCACCGGCGTCGGGACGGGCGCGGCCCAGCTGGCGCTGCGCGCGTTCTCGCCCAACCACGACGGCTCGGGCGACGCGATCCGGCTGCGCTGGACCAACACCGTCGCGATGGACAGCCTGACGCTGCGCGTCTACCGCACGAACGGGACGCTGGTCGGGTCGCGGAGCGTGCCCGACCGGAAGATCGGCGCCCAGACCTGGGACTGGAACGGCGTGCTCGGCCGCACGAGGGTCAAGGACGGCCGCTACGTCCTGCAGCTCGTCGGCACGGCCGGCGGTCGGACGTTCCGCGCGCCGTCCGCGAGGCCGGTCACCGCTCGCCAGGTGGCCGCGTACGCCGTCATCGTCGACACGGTCGCCCCGAAGGTGACCTCGGCGAAGAGCTCGCTCGCGCTCCTGTCGCCCAACGGCGACGGGGTCCGCGACAGCGTCCGCCTCACGATGGCCTCGACCGGCGCGACGCGCTGGGCCGTGCTGATCGCCTCGTCCGGCGGCACGATCCGGACCGCCAGCGGCACCGGCGGGTCGATCGCCTTCACGTGGCGCGGCGACCGCGCCAACGGCACACGCGCCGCCGACGGCCGCTACACGGCGATCCTTGGCGTGATGGACGCCGCGGGCAACCAGGCCCGTCGCTCGTTCTCGCTGATCCTGGACACCACGGCTCCGTCGATCGCCGCATCGGCATCGGGCGCCTCCTTCTCGCCCGACGGCGACGGCGTCGCGGACACGACCCACCTCGCGTGGACCGCCAACGAGCGCGCGACCGGCACCGTGCGGATCCGCCACGGCAAGACGGTCGTCCGGTCGTGGACCATCACGAACCTCTCGACCTGGGCGGCGACCTGGAACGGCCGCGACACGAAGGGCCGGCGCCTCGCCGATGGCCGCTACGAGCTGCGCATCGCGCTCACCGACGCGGGCGGCAACGCGCGCACCGTCAGCAAGACCATCGTGATCGATCGCACCGGCGGCTTCCTCGCGTGGTCGCGCTCGTTCTATCCGCAGGACGGCGACGCCCTCGCGCCGACGTCCGTCCTGCGCTGGAAGCTCACGCGCGACGCGAAGACCACGCTGCGCCTCTACGACGCCTCGGGCAAGCTCGTGCGCACGGTCTGGACCGGGCGCACGCAGCGCGCCGGCGCCCGGCAGTGGGCGTGGGGCGGACGCCTCGCCAACGGCGCGTTCGCGCCGCAGGGCCGCTACGAGGCCAGGCTGTCGGTGACGTCGTCGCTGGGCACGGTCGTGCTCGTGCGGCCCGTCTGGGCGAGCGCGTTCGCCGTGACGCCTTCGGCGACGACCGTCAAGCCCGGCCAGACGCTGCGGATCGCATTCACGACGATCGAGACCCTCCGGTCGAAGCCGGTGGTCACGTTCAAGCAGCCGGGCAGGGCGGCGGTCTCGGTGACGGCGACTCGCCGGCCCGACGGCTCGTACCTCGCCTCGTTCAAGGTCCGGACCGGGTCGCGCGGCGCGGGCAGCGTGCTGATCTCGGCCACGGACACCGCCGGCGCGTCCAATAGGACCTCGATCGGCATCCGGGTGGTTTCGTGACCCCCCGGCAGCGCCCGTACACTCAGCCCACATGACCAGCGAGGGCGATCCGGGGGCGACGGGCGACGACGCGGCCGCGTTGGTCGGCGCCGGCACCTGGGTGATCCTGCCGACCTACAACGAGGCCGAGAACCTCCCGGGCATCGCCGCCGCGATCCTCGAGGCGCTGCCGGGAGCGACGCTGCTCGTCGTGGACGACGGGTCGCCCGACGGCACGGGCGAGCTGGCGGACGGGCTGGCGGCGAGCGACCCGCGCGTGCGGGTCAAGCACCGTGCGGCCAAGCAGGGCCTGGGCCGCGCCTACCTCGACGGGTTCGGGGAGGCGCTGGGTGGCGGCGCGTCGTCCGTGATCCAGATGGACGCCGACTGGTCGCATGACCCGAAGGCACTGCCCAGCCTGATCGCGCCGATCGGCGCCGGCCGGGCGGACCTCGTGATCGGGTCGCGCTACACGAAGGGCGGCGGCGTCGAGGACTGGGGCATCGTCCGCCGGATCATCTCCCGCGGCGGCTCGATCTTCGCCCGGATCGTCCTCGGCCTGAAGCCCCACGACCTCACGGGCGGGTTCAAGGCGTGGCGGGCGACGACGCTCGCCGACGTGCCGTTCGACGGCGTCCGCGCCGGCGGGTACGTGTTCCAGATCGAGATGACGTACCGGGCGTCGCGGCTCGGCGCGAGGGTCGTCGAGGTGCCCATCACGTTCCGGGACCGGCGCGTCGGCCAGTCGAAGATGAGTCGCCGCATCGTCGTGGAGGCGCTGGTCGTCGTCGTGAGCCTGCGCTGGGAGGAGCTGCGCGGCCGCGGACCGGTCACCCGCAGGACGTGACGGCCGAGCACCGGCCGGGCTGGCGACCGGGCACCGACACGCCCCCGGTCGAGGCGCCGGCGGGCGTGCGCGTCGTCATCGACCTCCGCCCGCTGCAGGACCCTGAACGCGCGCCGCTGACGGCGTCGTACCTCGCGGGGCTGCTCGACGGCCTGGCGGCCGACGTCCGGCTCGGAGAGTCGTTCTCGCCGCTGCTCGCCGCTGACCTCGAGGACCCGTCCGTCGCGCTGGCCCGGGCTCGACCTGGCCGGCAGCCGGATGCTCCCGCCGACGCGCCTGCTGCGATCTGGCGCCCTGACCGTGGACCCGTTCGTGCTCCGGGGCGCGTCGATCGGCGCCGGCTGGCGGGCCGAGCGCGGGGGTGCCGCGGGCACCGTCTATCACGCCGCGGCGGGTGGCCTGCCGATCGCGTCCGGGATCCCCGTCGTCGCCGCGCTGCTCGACCTCGCACCGTGGTCGATGCCCGAGGCCTACCAGAGCGGCACGGTCGCCAGGTTCGGGCAGCGACTGCGTCGCCGGCTGCTGCGCGATGCGGACCTCGTGCTCGTCCCGAGCCGGGCGACGGCCGCGGAGGCGCGCCGCGTCCTGCGGATCAGGCAGGCGCGCCTGCGGGTCGTCCCGCTCGCGGCCCGGCCGTCCTACCGGCCGGAGGCGGCCGCCGGCGCCGCGCGCGAGCGCGAACGCCTCGGACTCGCCGAGCGGTACATCGTCTACGCGGGCCGCTACGACGCCCGCCAGGACCTGCACGACGCTGTTCGCCGCCCTCTCGGCGCTCGCCGAGGAGCCGACGCCGGACACCCTCGGCGACGCCCTCTGGCCGCCCCGCGTGTGCCTCGTGGGCGCCACGCCCGGCGATCGCGCGGCGGTCTCGCGCGCCGCGGCGCGCGCGGGCCTCGCGGACGCGATCGCGTACGCGCCGCGCCTGCCCGAGGATCGGCTCGCCGCGCTGGTCGCCGGTGCGCGGATGCTCGTCCAGCCCGTTCGCTCGGAGTCCTCGGGGATCGCCGCGCTCGACGCGCTCGCGGCCGGCGTGCCGGTGGTCGCGAGCGCCGTCGGCGCGCTGCCCGAGATCGTCGGTGCGGCCGGCATCCTCGTGGAGCCGGGCGACGCCGGCCGCCTCGCGACCGCGATCCGGGCGGTGTGGACGGACGATGCGCTGCACGCGGGCCTGGTCGAGGCGGCGCTGGCGCGTCCGGCGCGATCGCGGACGTGGGCGGACGTCGCGCGCGAGACGCGCGCGGCGTGGGCGGAGGTGGCGCGACCCGCGCCGATCTTCTAGACCGGCGGCCGGGCCGGCGTCCGGGCCTAGGCGATCGTCCGGATCGCGCCGTACAGGCCGCCCGGCCCGACGCACGCCGGTCGCGGCGACCGGCACCTTGCCGTCCTGGATCGTGACCTTCGTGCCCGCCGGGACCACCTGGACGAACGTCTGGCCGCGGGTCAGCACGACCGGGTTGCCGTTCTTGTCGAAGAACCGCGTCTTGCCGTTGAACTTCTTCTTCTGCCACGTCCCGCGGATCGTCTTGCCGTTCGTCGAGATCCAGGCCTTGCCCGTGCCGGTGACCTGCCCCTCGAGCCGGTGATGGTTGCTGCCGTCGTTGAGCGGGCCGAAGTGGACGGCCATGATGATCACGTTGGTGGGCGCGATCCGGTCCTTCGTGCCCGCGTCGGTCTGCTTCTTCTCGCCGGTCACCGATCGCAGGTAGACGTTGCTGTCGCGGTTGTACTTGTAGACGATCCGGTTTTCGAGGTACGGGACGACGATCGTGCCGCCCTGCGGCCGCTGCTCGATCGGCGCGGCGTCGGCGAACGTCCAGGCGGGCTTCTGGCCGGGAACGGGCTTCGCCCCGACCTTGCGTGCGAGCGCCCGCAGGTGCTTGCCGTCCGTGTACAGGTTGTGGGGCGCGAACCGCGTGTGGATCCGCCAGAGGGCCCTGCCCTCCCATCGGAGCGCATCCGCGTTGTAGACGTACGCGCCGCGGCCCTTCGACGACGCGAGCAGGGCCTTCGCCTGGGGCGAGCCGCCGGCGTGCACGTACAGCGGCTTCCACTCCGAGGCCCACGCGATGAAGTACAGGCGCGAGCTGCGGACCGGCCCGACGGCCGGCGGATCGCCGGTCTGGAAGAACGCCATGTAGCGCGGGATGCCGCCCTCCGCGGGCGCCTGCCAGACCACGTCGGCCTGCGACAGGCCGGACTGCGGCCGGGCGTCGAACTGGTCGTCGACCATGGTCACCACGACCCGGCGGGCGGCGAGGGCCGGCTTCACGGGCATGCCGGTGAGCGGCGCGGGCACGGTGACGGGCGTCGGGACCGGCGTGGGCGACGGCGATGCGGACGGCTCGGTGCTTGGCGAGTCGCCCGGGCTCTCGCTCGGGCCGTCGGACGGTTCGGCCGAGCTGCCGGACTGGGATGACGTCGGCGCGGGCGACGACGTCGAACCGACCGCGACCGGCGCCGGTGTCGGGCCCGAGCTGCCGTTGAGCAGCCCCGCCCCGACGCCGAGGGCGATGCCAACGGCCAGGACGACGACCACGAGGACCCCGGCGACGGTCCGGTTCACGAGGCGGATCCCCGCCGACGAGTCGCTCGATGCAGCACTGCGCATTCCCCGGCCGCGCCTCTCGGTGACGCGACCCCACACCGGGCCGCATCGGCCCGATCCGGTCGGGCGGCAGAATAGCCGAACTCGCGCGGTGATGCGTCCCGTCACCACCTGCGGTCGCCAATCACCGGCGGTTGAGAGCGCCGGCACGCCGGTGGGGTAGGCTCTGCACGGGATTCGCCCGTCACCCGCGATGCCCGAGGTCCGACCGATGTCCGACGACACGCCCACCGCCCCGAAGCGCACCCGGAAGCGCGCGACCGCCAAGGTCGCGCCACCCGAGCTGATCGGCGTCATGGCGCCCGACCCCGATCCGGCGGCCGAGCCGGAAGCCGGCGGGGATGCCGCCATGGCCGCGGAAGGCGCCGCTGACCCCACCGAGGCCACCCCGCCGTCCGTCGACGCGCCCCAGGCCGCGTCCGATCCGCGCTGGCGACGCCCCACAGGATCCGGAGCCGGAGACGCCGACGATCATGGCCGTCCCACGCGGCGGTGTCCTGCAGATCGAGCGCGGCGGGATCGGCCAGGCCACGGCGGGGACCGTCGAGGTCCACCTCGGGCGGCATCGGCGCGCTCGATGCCGAGGAGGTGTTCGTCGAGTGGGGCGGGATCGGCGCCGCGCGGGCGGACCGCCTGAGCGTCGAGTTCGGCAGCATCGGCGCGTCGATCGCGGGCGAGCTTCGCGTGACCCAGGGATTCGCGGGCGCGATCGCGGCCCGCGAGGCCACGATCGAGCAGGGCCTCGTGCGCACGCTGATCGCCCAGCAGGTCACGATCAACCGCCCGACCGGCGTCCTCGTGATGATCGCCCAGCACGTGTCCGGCGACGTCCGTCCGCTGCTGGACTGGCGTGGCGCCCTCGCGGCCGGCGCCGCGTTCGCCGTGGTCGCGTCGCTGCTGCGAGGCGCGCGGCCGGCCGCCGAGGCGGCTCGAAGGCGAGGCTAAGCGGCGCCGGTCAGCGCGCCGAGCGTCGGCCGCAACCGCAGAACGCCCTGCTCCTTGTCCTCGGCGCGTCGTCGCGCCATGTGCTCCTTGTGGACCTCGACGACCTCGGCCGGGTCGCCCTGCATCACGATCCGTCCCTGCTCGATCAGGATCGCGCGGTTGCAGTATTCGGTGACCCACTCCATGTCGTGGGTCACGAGGACGATCGCCTTCGCCTCGCGGACGAGCTCCAGCACGCGCGCCTTCGACTTCTCCCGGAACGCCGCGTCGCCCGTGGCGAGGACCTCGTCGAGCAGCAGGATGTCGGGCTCGACGGAGGTCGCGATCGCGAACCCGAGCCGCGCGCGCATGCCGGCGGAGTAGGTCTTGATCGGCGCGTCGATGAACTGGCCGATCTCGGCGTATTCCACGATCAACGGCAGCTTCTCTTCGACGATCCGGTGGTCGATGCCCATGAACGCCCCGGCGAGGCGGATGTTGTCGATCCCGCTCAGCTCCTCGTCGAAGCCGACGCCGAGCGTCAGCAGGCTCGAGATGTGCCCGTCGACCTCGATCACGCCCTCGGACGGGAGCAGGATCCCGGCGAGCACCTGGAGCAGCGTGCTCTTGCCCGCTCCGTTGGGACCGATCACGCCGAGCGACTCGCCATGGACGATCGTTGAACGACGACGTCGCGGAGCGCCCAGAAGTCCGGATCGCCGGTGCGCTTCATGCGCTTGACCAGCGAGTCGCGCACGGTCTGCTTGCGGGTCAGCCGCAGGCTGTAGCGCACGCCGATGGCATCGGCGCGGATCACGACGCGCCCGTTCGCGGGCAGCGCTTCGGCCGTCGAGGTCACCGCCATCACAGCACCTTCGCGAAGGAGGGCTCGACGCGCTTGAAGTAGAGGATCGCTCCGAGGGTCAGGAACACCGACACGACCAGCAGGATCGCCAACGGTCGCCACTCCGGCGCCGTGCCGTAGTAGATGAGGCTGCGGTACGACGTGAACAGGATCGTCCACGGGTTGAGCGCGAAGATCTCGCCCAGGATCGGGTTGTGCTTCGTGAGCGACTTGACCTGTTCGGCCGAGTACAGGGCCGGCGACAGGTAGAACCACATCCGGAGCAGGTGCCGCGACAGGTTGCCGACGTCGCGGTAGAAGACGTTGGTCGCCGACGAGGAAGATGCCGAAGGCCATCGAGAACACGAACTGGACGACCGCGACGACCGGGATCAGGAGGACCCACGGCGTCAGGCGGGCTGAGTAGAACAGGAAGGTGATCGCGAACAGCGGGATCAGGCCGAAGGCGAAGCTCACGACGCCGGCCGACGTCGTCGCCACCGGCAGCACGAGCTTCGGGAAGTAGATCTGCTTGATCAGCCGCTCGCGGCCGACCACCGCCGCCGTGCCCTCGCCGACCGCCTCGCTGAACCACTTCCAGGGCAGGATGGCGCACAGCACGAACAGCGGGTAGTCCGGGATGCTCCCGCGCCCCAGGATGATGCCCACGAAGATCACGTAGACGAGCATCTGGAGCAGCGGATCGAGCACCCACCAGAGGTTGCCGAGGACGGTGTCGGTCCCGGCCTTGCGCAGGTCGGCTCGGACGAGGTAGGCGATCAGGCGGCGCCGCGACAGCACCTCCCCGATGCCGCCCTTAACCAGGGCCAGCGGTCCGGGACGTACCGACGACGACCGAAAGGAGGCAGGCACCTCCGACGTGGCGGTCACGGCCGGGAGGGTAGCACGGGGTCAGCGGAACGGGTCGCCGGCGGCGATGGGGTACGATCGCGCCGCGCCGCCCGGCGAAACCCACTCCCGTCGCCGCCGCGGCCGCCACCACGAGGACCTTCCGACCAGATGTCGTTCCGCGCACGGCCGAACTCGACCCGCACCCGCACCTGGGAGGATCGGGACCGCCGCTCGATGCTGCTCAACATCGGATTCGGCGTGACGATCGTCGCCGCGCTGCTGCTGCTCGTGATCGCTGCGGGTGTCACCTGGTACGGCGATCACCTGGTTTCCGCCGGCAGCGTCAACGGCGAGTCGATCTCCAAGGACGCCTACAACCGCCAGCTGGCCGTGAACTCGTTCCGCACCGACTACCAGGCGCGCCGCCTGCGGACGTTGCTGACCGCCGGCCATCTCCGCGCCGCCGACGCCCAGGCACGCCAGTCGATCCTCGACCAGCGGACGCAGGCGGCGTCCACGATCGCGCTCGAGCAGCTGATCGACGGCAAGATCATGGCCCAGCTCGCGCCGGCCCAGAACGTCACGGTGACCGACGCGGACATCGACGCCAGGATGACCGACGAGGCGACGACGCCCGAGCTCCGCAACGCGTGGATGATCGCCGTCGCGCCGACCCTCGCCACGGGCGAGACGGAGTTCACCGACGCCGAGAAGGCCGCCGCAAAGGCGAAGGCCGATCAGGCGCTCGCCGACCTCAAGGCGGGCAAGGACTGGGCGACCGTCGCGGCCGCGGTGTCCACCGATGCCAGCAAGGCGCAGGGCGGTGAGCTCGGCTACATCGACAAGAACGCGGCGCTCGACGGGACGTTCGTCGACGCCATGATGGCCGTCGCGCCGAACACGCCGACCGACGTGGTCGAGGGTGCGGACGGCATCTACCGCATCGGCAAGGTCACCGACGTGATCCCGCCGGCGGTCGACGCGACGCTCCAGGAGCAGGTCAAGGACGCGGGCATCGACCTCGCCGACTTCCGCGCCGCGATCGGCCGCGACGAGCTGCGATCGAAGCTCAACGACGCCGTCCTTGCCGGCTTCCTCGCCGCGGGCCCGCAGCGCAAGGTCTCCGAGATCCATCTCGGAGTCGACATCGACCGAGCACGGGCAGCCCGACGGGCAACGAGTCGGCCCCCGGCGCGGTGAAGATCCGCCACATCCTGTACTCGCCCAACGGCGACCGCAGGACGCGGCGAGCGTCGCTCGACTCCGGACGACGCCGCCTGGAACGAAGCGCAGGCACAAGGCCACGGCGACCTACGAGAAGCTCAAGGCCGACCCGTCGCAGTTCGACGCGATCGCTCGCGACGGAGAGCGACGAGGCTCCGCGGTCGTCCAGCCGTGGCGGCAAGCTACCTACTTCACGCCCGACGACTCGCTGCGCCCGAGTTCGCCGACGGCGATCTTCGCGCCGGGCCTCGACTGCCCGGCCAGCTGCTGCGCGCCCGTCAAGACGGCCGTTCGGCTGGCACGTGATCCAGATCGAGCACTTTCCGACCGACGTGGAGTGGGCGAACACCCTCAAGCAGCAGATCGACGCCGGCACGCTCACGTTCGCCGACGCCGCCCGCGACAACTCCGACACGGCGAACGCCGACAGCGGCGGCGACATGGGCTGGGTCGGCCACGGCCAGCTCGACCCCGAGCTCGAGGCCGCGATCTTCGCGACGCCGATCGGCAAGATCAGCGACCCGGTCAAGATCGACGGCGACGGCATGTACCTGTTCCAGGTGACCGACGAGCAGACGCGCGCGCCGGACGCCACGCAGAAGGCCGCACTCGAGGCCTCGGCGTTCTCGACCTGGTACCAGGCACAGAAGGCCAAGTTCAACGATCACGCGCGACGCCGTCGATCTCCGCCTCGGAAACCGCGAGCTGACGGCCGGCCGATGCTCGACGCGCTGATCGCCGAGGCGAGGCTCCGATGGGGCCTCGATCCGGCGGCCGGCATTGCGATCGTCGTCAGCGAGCGACTGGCTCGCGACGCCGATCGAGCCGACGATCCCGCTCCTGGTCTTGTCGGCGGGTCGCCTGCACCTCGGGCTCGATGCAGCCCGCCTCCGTCGCCCTTCCGGGCCGCCACGCTCACGGCCTGGATCCGATCGGCACGCTGCGGCGGCTGTATCCCGCTCGATCACCCGGTTGGCCGGTTCGGTTTGCCCGACGGCATGACGGTCGGCGACCTCACGGCGGACGAGCAGAAGCGACCAGCTCTATCTCCCGCCCGTCGCCCCGGTCGCCGACCTCGCGTCGCCGTGGGGCATGCCCTGGCTGTCCGCGCGCCTGCGCGAGCCCGACGGCTGCCCGTGGGACCGCGAGCAGACCCACGCCTCGCTGCGCAACCACCTGCTCGAGGAGGCGTACGAGGTCTACGACGCGCTCGATGCGGGCGCGACCCCCGAGCTCGCGGGCGAGCTCGGCGACCTCCTGCTCCAGGTCGTGCTCCACGCGCAGCTGGCCGCCGAGGCCGGCGTGTTCGACATGACCGACGTCTGGGCGGCCATCGCGTCCAAGATCGTCCGCCGCCATCCGCACGTGTTCGGCGATGCCGAGGCGCGTACCGCCTCGGACGTCAATCGCCAGTGGGAGCGGATCAAGGCCGGCGAGCGTGCGGCGCGGCCGGCGCGACGGCGCCGACGGCGCCAGCGTTCAAGAGCGCCCTCGACGGCATCAGCCGCTCGCTGCCCGGCGCTGGCCGCGAGCCAGGAGATGCAGGAGCGGGCGTCGAACCTCGGGCTACGACTGGCCGTCGATCGACGGCGTGCTGGACAAGGTCCGCGAGGAGGTCGGCGAGCTCGTCGAGGCCGAGAGCGACGCGCACCGGGCCGAGGAGCTCGGCGACCTGCTGTTCGTGCTCGTGAACGTCGGGCGCAAGACGGGGATCGAGGTCGAGGGGGCGCTGCGCGCCGCCAACGAGAAGTTCCGCCGGCGGTTCCGGTACGTTGAGCGGGCGGCGGCAGCGGACGACGTCGCCCTGCGCGACCTGTCGTTCGAGCAGCTGGATGCGCTCTGGGACGCCGCGAAGGCGGCCGAGCGCGAGGAGGCGACGTCATGACCATCGGCAACCAGCCGCCGGGCGGCTACCTGCGGGCGGACGGCCGCACGCCGACGGACCTGCGCCCGATCGAGATCAAGCTCGGGGTCCAGAAGTGGGCCGAAGGGCTCGTGCATGATCCGGTTCGGCGACACGCAGGTGCTGTGCGCGGCCACGATCGAGGACCGCGTCCCGCCGCACCTCCGCGGCAAGGGCACGGGCTGGGTCACCGGCACGTACGAGATGCTGCCGCGCGCGACCGCGGAGCGCTCCGAGCGCGAGTCCGCGAAGGGCAAGATCGGCGGCCGGACGCACGAGATCCAGCGCCTGGTCGGGCGGTCGCTGCGCGGCGTCGTCGACCTGTCGCGGCTCGGCGAGCGGACGGTCACCGTCGACTGCGACGTGATCGTGGCCGACGGCGGCACGCGCACGGCGTCGATCACCGGCGGCTACGTCGCCCTCGCGGCCGCGCTGATCACCTACGGCATGGACCGCCACCTCGTCGGCCACGTGGCCGCGGTGTCGGTCGGGATCATCGACGGCCGCAAGCTGCTCGACCTCGACTACTCCGAGGACTCGCACGCCGAGGTCGACTTCAACGTCGTCGGCACCGACGCCGGCTCCTACGTCGAGCTCCAGGGCACGGCCGAGGGCAAGCCGTTCGACCGGGCGAGCGCTCGACGAGCTGCTCGACCTCGCGAACGCCGGCCTCGGGCGCCTGTTCGAGGCGCAGACCGCGGCGCTGGCGACCGTCCGCCGCTGATCGGGTCCGCCCGGATGCCGCACGTCCCGCAGCGCCTCCTCGTCGCCACCCGATCCGCGCACAAGCTCCGCGAGCTGCGGGAGCTGCTCGAGGTCGGCCCGGACGTCGAGCTCGTCTCGCCCGACGACCTCGGCATCCCCGACGAGCCCGAGGAGACCGGCGAGACGTTCGAGACGAACGCCCGGCTCAAGGCGCGCTTCTACGCCCGCCGCTCCGGCCTGCCGACGCTCGCCGACGACTCCGGGCCTCGAGGTCGACGCGCTGGGCGGTGCGCCCGGGCGTCCGGACGCGGCGCTACGCCGGCCCGGACGCGACGGACGACGCGAACAACGCGAAGCTCCTCGCGGCGCTGGCCGGGCGCCCGGCCGACGAGCGCGGCGCGCGCTACGTGTGCGTGCTCGCCCTCGCGCTGCCCGACGAGGCCGGGCCGCGGGACGGCCTCGGCGCCGATCGTCCGGCGCGGCACCTGCCGCGGCCGCATCGCGACCGGCCCGAAGGGCGACGGGGGCTTCGGCTACGACCCGATCTTCGAGCCCGAGCAGGAGCCGCCCGGCGGACGGACGCTCGGCGAGTGGTCGGCGGCCGAGAAGAACGCGATCTCGCACCGCTCGCGGGCCGCGCGGCGGATGGCGCCGGTCCTGCGCGGCCTGGGCTTCTAGCGAGGGCCGATCAACGGCGGTCCCCGGATCAACGACTGATCGAGCGGAACTTGCGCACGCCGAGCGGGCCGAAGACGGCGATGAAGATCACGACCCACGCCAGCGTGACGAGGATCGGCTCGGTCGTCGCGAGGCTCGTCCCGCCGCTCGGGTTGGGGTTGCCCCACAGCTGGCGCAGCGAGTTCGTGAGCGTGCTGGTCGGGTTCCACTCCGCGATCGGCTGCAGGAACGACGGCAGCGCCGCGAGCGGCACGAACGCCGTCGAGATGAACGTGATCGGGAACAGCACGGTGAAGATCACCTGCTGGCCGACCTCGACCGTCGGCACGTTCAGGCCCAGGAAGACGCCCATCCACACCATCGCGTAGGCGAACAGCAGCAGCAGCCCGAAGCCCGCGATCAGCGAGCCGATGCCGGTGTCCACGCGCCACCCGATGACGAAGCCCGTCGCCATCAGCACGACCAGGATCCCGGCGTTGTAGATGACGTCGGCGAACGTGCGGCCGGTCAGGACCGCCGAGTGGGCGATCGGGAGCGACCGGAAGCGGTCGACGATGCCCTTGGCGACGTCGTCGGTCATGCCGATCGCCGTCGTGCCCGCGGCGAACACGATGGTCTGGGCGAAGATGCCGGGCATCAGGAACGACTTGTAGTCGCCGCCGCCCGGGATCACGATCGCGCCACCGAACACGAACGCGAACAGCAGCACGAACATGATCGACTGCAGGATCGCGAAGATCGCGAGCTCGGGGATGCGCGGGATGCGCTTGAGGTTGCGCCAGCCGATGAGCAGGCTGTCGGTCGTCGCCGAGGCGATGCGCTCGCGCCGGCCCGGCGCGGTCGTCCGGGCGACCGCGCTCATGCCGCCCTCCCGTCGCCGGCCGCGCGCGGCCGTCGTCGTCGTTCGGCTGGCTCTCGGCGGCGTGCCCGGTCAGCGCGAGGAACACGTCGTCCAGCGTCGGCCGGCGGAGGCCGATGTCGTCGATCGCGATCCCGGCGTCGTCGAGCTCGCGCAGGACCTGGACGAGCGCCTTCGCGCCGCCCTCGGCGTGCACGGTGAGCTCGCGCGTGTGCTCGTCGAGCTCGACGTCCCCGCTGCCGCAGGCGGCGAGGATGCCCGGTCGCCCGGACGAGGTCGTCGCGGCGATGGACGATCGACCTCGATCCGCTCGCCGCCGAGCTGGGACTTGAGCTCGTCGGCCGTGCCCGCGGGCGATGATCTTGCCGTGGTCGACGACCGCGATCGTGTCGGCCAGCTCGTCGGCCTCCTCGAGGTACTGCGTCGTGAGCAGCAGCGTGGTGCCCTCCTTGACGAGGCCCCGGATGACGTCCCACATGCCGATGCGGCTGCGCGGGTCGAGCCCGGTCGTCGGCTCGTCGAGGATCAGCAGCCGCGGATGGCCGATCAGCGCCGCGCCGAGGTCGAGCCGCCGGCGCATGCCGCCCGAGTAGGTCTTGACGACGCGGTCCGCGGCGTCCGTCAGCTCGAACTGCTCGAGCAGCTCGTCCGCGCGCCGCCGCGCCTCGGACGACTTGAGGTGGTACAGCCGGCCGAACAGCCACAGGTTCTCGCGGCCGGTCAGGTTCTCGTCGACGGCCGCGTACTGGCCCGACAGGCCGATCACCCGCCGGATCGCGTCGGCCTGGGTCCGGACGTCGTAGCCGGCCACGGTCGCGCGGCCGCGCGTCGGCGCGCAGGAGCGTGGCCAGGATCCGGACCGTCGTCGTCTTGCCGGCGCCGTTCGGCCCGAGGAGCCCGAGGACGGTGCCTTCGTCGACCACGAGGTCGACGCCGTCGAGCGCGCGGACCTCGGACTTGCGCGTCTTGTAGATCTTGACCAGGCCTTCGGCGACGATGGCGGGCGAGCCCGCTCGGGCGAGGGTTGCGATGGTGGCCTCCGATCGTCCGGCCGCCCCGAGGGCCGTGGATTGGCGCCCGTCGGACGCGGCTGGGTGGGGAGCGGGAATCCTGCCGTCTGTGCGCGGATCGGTCAAACCGGGACCGCCCGTTCGCCCGATCGGGCGCCGTCGGGTATGGTTAAGGCCTTCTCGTGTTCGATGGGCGCGCCGGTCAGCGCCCCCGGTCTACACGGCCGTCCGATCCCGATCACCTCTACCAGCGCCCAGACCGGGCCCCGCATGCGTGCGGGATGGGCCCCGTCAGGAGCGTTTTCTCTTCATGTCATTCGATGCCCTCGGGCTTGCGCCCGAGCTGCTCCGCGCCGTCGCCGATGAGGGCTACACGGAGCCGACCCCCGTCCAGCGCGAGGCGATCCCGCTCGTCCTCGCGCGTCGCGACCTGCTCGCCGGAGCCCAGACCGGCACCGGCAAGACGGCCGCGTTCGTCCTCCCGATCATCCAGATCCTCCACGCCACGCGCACGGCGCCGGGCCAGCCGTACCGCAACCTGCCCTCGCAGCAGGGCTCGCGCGCGCTGCCGGCCACCGCCCGCCCGCCGGTCCGCGTCCTCGTCGTCGTCCCGACCCGCGAGCTCGCGATCCAGGTCGAGGAGAGCGTCCGGACCTACGGCAAGCACCGCCCGGTCAAGTCGACGACCGTCTACGGCGGCGTCGGCTTCGAGCCCCAGGTCGCGAAGCTTCGCGCCGGCCCCGAGATCGTCGTCGCGACGCCCGGCCGCCTGCTCGACCACGTGACCCAGCGGACGATCGACCTGTCCCGGGTCGAGATCCTCGTCCTCGACGAGGCCGACCGCATGCTCGACATGGGCTTCATCCGCGACATCCGCAAGATCCTCGCCCTGCTGCCGCCAAGCAGCGCCAGAACCTGCTGTTCTCGGCCACGTTCTCCGACGACGTCCGAGTCGATGGCCACGGGCCTGCTCCACGAGCCGGCGCGCGTCCAGGTCACGCCGCGGAACTCGACGACCGAGCTCATCGAGCAGGTCGTCATCCCGGTCGACCGCGAGCGCAAGCGCGAGCTGCTCTCGCACCTCATCACGTCCGGCCGGATCGACCAGGCGCTCGTGTTCACGCGGACCAAGCACGGGGCGAACCGCCTCGCCGAGCAGCTCACCAAGGACGGCATCAGCGCCGCCGCGATCCACGGCAACAAGAGCCAGGGCCAGCGCGTGCGCGCCCTCGGCGACTTCAAGGCCGGACGCGTCGCGATCCTCGTCGCGACCGACATCGCGGCGCGCGGGCTCGACATCGAGGAGCTGCCGCACGTCGTGAACTACGAGCTGCCGATGGTCGCCGAGGACTACGTGCACCGCATCGGCCGCACGGGCCGCGCCGGCAAGGACGGCGAGGCGATCTCGCTGGTCTGCGTCGACGAGCGGCCGCTGCTGCAGGACATCCAGGCGCTCCTGCGGCGCGCCGATCCCGACCGAGACGATCGAGGGCTTCGAGCCCAACCGGAACATCCGCCCGGAGCCGATCCGGCTCCGCTCCACGCCGGCCGAGCGCGCCGAGCAGCGCGCGACGCGCGCCGGGCAGCCCGGTGCGCCGGCGGCCAGCCGTCGAACCGTGGCGGACAGCCGTCGCGCGGTGGCCAGCCGTCGAACCGTGGCGGACAGCCGTCCCGTGGCGGACAGCCGTCCCGCGGTGGCCAGCCCGGCCGTGGCGGTGCGTCGCACGGACGCCGCCGATCCGACGATCGCCGGCCCGCGGCTTCCGGTCCGGGCCACGCCCCCGGTACCGGGTTCGGCCAGGCGCCCGCCGCGTACGGCGCGAGCCGGCATGGCAACCAGCCGCGCAGCGGCGGCCAGCAGCGGTCGCTCCCGGGCGAGCGCATTCACCGGCTCGACCCCGCCCACTGATCGCGGCGGGCCGCCGCTCAACGGCCTGTTTCCGCCGCCTCTTCCAGACGCTGGGACGAATGCGGGACAATGCTCCCGCGGTTGACCCGGGCGGTGTGGCGCACGGCGCGACGCCCGGAGGACGGAGGGTTGGAATGGGGGATGCCCCGTACCGGCGCATTCACGTGGTGGTCAACCCTGCCTCGGGCAAGGACGAGCCCATCCTCAACACGCTGAACGACGTGTTCCGCCGGCACGGCGTGGACTGGGACGTCAGCATCACGAAGAAGTACGGCGACGCCTCCGCGCAGGCGAAGGCGGCGCTCGCCGACGGGGTGGACCTCGTGGTCGGCTACGGCGGCGATGGGACCCAGCACGAGCTCGCGAACGCCGTCCTCGAGGCCGCGGACGCGAACGGCGGCCCCGCGCGCATCGGGATCCTGCCCGGGGGGACCGGCAACGGCTTCGCGCGGGAGATGGGGGTGCCCGGGACGCTGCGCGAGGCGACCGAGGTGCTCTGTCGGAGCGACCGGACCCGGTCGATCGACGTGGGGCGACTCCTCGAGGTCGGGAACGTCGATGTCCCGGATCGGTACTTCATCCAGCGGCTGTACGTCGGCGTCGAACCCGAGGAGCAGACGAGTCGCGAGTTGAAGGACCAGTACGGCGTGTTCGCGTACGCGGTCAACATGGCCCAGCGCGGGCCGGGAAAGGATGTCGCGTACCGCGCCGAGGTGGATGGTGAGTGGACCGAGTTCCATGCCTCCCGCGTCTATGTCGTGAACTCCGGGATGATGGGCTCGGGCCTGCAGATCACCCACAGCTATGCGGTCGACGACGGTCTGCTCGACGCGTTCGCGATCGACGGGCGCACGCACGACACGATGATCGCGGCGGCGTCCCGCTTCCTCGATCTGCACACCGCGAGCGCCTCCCGCTATCACCGCCAATGCCGGGCGCTTCGGATCGAGACGACGCCGGACCAGCCCATCTGGGCCGATGGGGAGTACATCGGCCGGACGCCGGTCAGCATCGAGGTCGCTCCCCGGGCCCTGTCCGTTGTCGTCCCCTGACAAGGCGCCGCGCCTGGGACTGCTGCACCGCGGCTTCGATCGCCTCTACCCGGCGATCCGCTTCAACTACGAGCGCCTCCAGGGGCACGACTGGTTCTCGCAGGTCACGCCGACGCTGTGGGTCGGCGGCGCGCCGACGTACGGTCGCGACTTCGACGCGCTGCTGGAGCTCGGGATCACGGCAGTGGTGGACGTCCGTGCCGAGCGGATCGCGGACCCGGCGTTCTTCGAGGCGCACGACATCACCCATCGCCAGTACCGCGTGCCCGACGTCACCGTCCCCGGACCCGAGGTCCTGACCGACGCCGTCGCCTGGATCGACGAGCAGCTGGCCGATGGCCGCACGGTGCTCGTCCACTGCGCCAAGGGTCGCGGTCGGTCGGCGACGGTGCTCGCGGCCTACCTGATGCGCGAACAGCGGGATGACCTTCGACGAGGCGAATGCCCTGCTCGAATCGAAGCGGACCCTGATCAAGCTCGAGGCGCGCCATCGGCGCGTGCTCGAGTCCTGGATGGCCTCGGGTCAGGGTCGCCAGGACCCCTGATCGCGCTCGTCGCGTCGCTGCAATCTCCTGGCGCACGTTGGCGCTGCGTTCTGCAATACACGGCGCCCGATGCTCCCGATGGAGGAGCGGCGGTTCGGCCCGCTCCCCGAACAGGTACGCGCTGGAGCCACTGGCATGCCATCGATCACGAAACTCGCCCGCCTGGTCACGCTGCCGGAGACCCGCAGCCTGATCGGACGCGCCGCGAGGTCCGGCGCCCTGCGGGAGACGGCCTACCGCGCGCGAACGGATCGAGCGGGCCTGCTGCGGGACTTCGCGAACCCGGCTCTGGCGGTGCGCAGGACGCGTGGCGCGATCGGTCACCCCGCGACGCACGAGCTGGCGAGGGTCGGCCTCGTGTTCGTTCCCGGTCCGTACCGACCGCTCGGCTGGGCGCTCGGGTGGCTGGTGGGTCGCCGGCGGAACGGCTAGAGCGCGCCCGACTCCATCATCGACTTCAGGTTCGCCAGGTCCTTGGCGAACGACCGCTTGTAGCCAGCGGCTAACACCGGCACGAAGAGCTTCGCGATGCCGCCCGGCTCCATGTAGGTCGTCCACCGAAGAAGCGCCCCGCCGTCGGCTGGTTCGAGCTCGGCGATGATCCGAACCGGAAATGGAAAACCTGCGACTCCGCGCATCGCCAGGCGGCGGTCCGGCACGAGCTCGGTCAGCTCCATCTCGTTCTCCATCGTCCGACCCGCGACACCCGGCACGACCGCGCGGCGCCTCGATCCCACGCGCAGGGGCCCAGGCGTGATGAGCTGCTCCTCGAGGGCGCTCGACCACTTGGCTGCGTTGCCGACGTCGGTCAGCACCGCGAAGACGTCCCCGACGGGTCGCAGGATCGTGACGGACAGCGAGACGACGGACACGGGCCCCAACCTACAGGGCCGGGTCAACGTTCGCTGCGCTCGAGCGCGGCCGCGACGCGAACGGGCGGTGTAGGCTCATCCTCCGTTGCCGGGACCGGCGCATCTGCGCTTCCCGCGGACGAACCCTGTCGGGGCGTGGCGCAACGGTGGCGCACGTGCTTTGGGAGCACGAGGATGTGGGTTCGAATCCCACCGCCCCGACCACTCTTGCGGCAAGCGTCCGGCGATTCACGTCGTACGGGTAGTATCCGACGACGCTTGGAACGACCCGCCGTGGAGGCCGCCGATGACCGAGACCCGAACGATTGCCGATGACGAGGATGTCGTCTGCGGCATGCACGTCGACCCCGACGACGCGAAGGCGCGCGGCCTCTCGCTCGTGCACGACGGCCACGAGTACGTGTTCTGCGGGAAGGGCTGCCTGCTCGAGTTCCGCGACGACCCCGATCGCTTCCTGCAGGCGGACCACCAGCCGTCGATGTAGGCCGTCAGGGGCGCACCCAGGCGTAGTAGGGCGCCTGGAACTCGTCGCCTGCGGCATTTCGCGCCGTGAAGCCGAACTCCAGGAGCCGGCGGCCGCCACCTGACGGCAGTCCCGAGATCGTCGCGGTCGACCCGTCGATCTCCGACGTGCGGCTTGCAGCCGCGGAGCTCGATGAACTCGGGGATGTCGTTCGGCCCGATCCTGCCGCAGTGGACGGCAGCATCGGCGATGGTCCAGCCGGGTATTCGGATGTCGACGCGACCGTTGCGGGCCGAGACCGTCGGGATCGGATCGCCCGGGATGTTCGTCGCGCAACCGTCGGACGCGTTGAAGCCCCAGGCGAGCTCCATGGAAATGCCGCAACCCTCGGTCATCCGCGCGGGCTTGCCGTCGCCCGTGATCAGGACCGGCGGGCGCACCAGCACGCTCCTGGCGCCGTCGACCCGGACCTCGTAGGCCACTTGTCCGGACCGCGTGATCTTGACGCGATACGACGCGGTGTCGGCGAAGAACGCATTTCGCTCGGGGGCGTCGGTCGTGACCGGGCACTCGACGTCGCGGGTGTCATCGCCGCTCTCGATGTGGACGCTGCCGCGGCCGGCGCAGGCGACGCTGACCATGACGGCCGTCCACCCGGCGGGCATGGTCCCTCTGAGGGTCCCGACGCCGTCGGAAGCGTCCGTGCCATCCCCGGTCAGGCCGCCGAGCGTGGTCCAACCGTTGATCGGGGCGATGGCGCCGTCCAGGATGGGCGTCGGCTCGGGCGGTGCCGACGGCGAGGGCGTTGGCCGGTGCACCGGCGTCGGCGGCTCGGTTCCGGCGGGTGGGGGGCTCGACGTCCCGATGGCGAAGGGGCCAGGGCTTCCGGACTCGGAGGGCTGCGTGGTGCCGCAGCCTGCCACGAACAGTGCGACGATCGCGATCACGATCCGTGCGGGACGCATCCGGTGCTCCGGTGACGGCCTTGGGTCCGCATCGGACGCGCGGCCCTCAGCGGCTGCGACGCCCTAGGCGCGCGGTGGCCCCGCCGCGATCCTCGCCCGGAGCGCGTCGAGCGTCGTTGCCGACCAATTCGCCTCGATCCACCAGGTGGCACCCGCCGCCTCGTGCGCTCGCACGATCGCGGCGGCGCGCGGCGGATCGTCGGCCGGCGTCACGCCGTCGACGACGACCTCGTATGGCCGATCACGAAGCTCGGCCGGGCGCTCGCGGCCCAGCCAGTCGAGGATGTCGGGCAGCACCTCCGGCCCCGACGCCGGCTTGCCGTCCGGACCGAGCGCCTGGACGTAGAGCCCGTCCCAGCGGGCCGCGCGGCGCATCGACCGCTCGTGCGGCCAGGCGCCCACCACCCAGACCGGGATCCGCGGCCGCTGCACGGGCCTCGGGCGGAACGTCATCGGCCCGAACCGGTAGTGCTCGCCCTCGAACGCGAACGGCTCGCCAGTCTGGAGGCCGTCGAGGATGGCGAGGGCCTCGTCGAGCCGCTCCGCTCTGTCGCGCGCCGAGGTCGGTTCGCCGACGTTGCCGAAGCCCAGGTCGTCGGTCGTGCCGAGCCCCACCGGGAGCACCAGCCGCCCATTCGACAGGACGTCGAGCGAGACGGCCTCGCGGGCGAGCTTCCACGGCCGACGGCGTGCCGGCGCGAACACGATCGCGCCGATGGTGACGCGCTCGGTCCGCATCGCGATCGCCGCGAGCACGATCCACGGGTCGTACATCTCGTCGTCGCCGATCGCGATGGCGTCGTACGTGAACACGCCGTCCCAGCCGGCCGCCTCGGCCTCGGCGGCGAGGTCGGCGGCCCGCCTCGGATCGCCCGTCGTCAGCACGATTCCGTAGCGCATCGCACGATGATCGCCGACGCGGCGACGCGATGCGCCCGACTCGCGCGTCGAAGCGGGCGATCAGGACGGACGAGGAGGCGGTGTGCTCAGCGGCAACGTGGCGTATCTGGCGGCGATCCCCGCGGTCCTCGCCGTGCTCGCCATGCGCCTCGGCACCTGGCGGACGATCGTCGCCCTGATCGCCGTTGCCCACGTGGTCATCCTTGCGTCGTTCGCGCTGTTCCCGCTGCCCGTTGATCCGGTGCTCCTCGCCAACGGCCACGCGTATGCCGCGAGCACGGCGGGTGAAGGGCTCAACCTCGTGCCGTTCCGGACGATCGGCTCGCAGCTCGCCGCCGGCGCCAGCGGGGCCGGACGAACGGAAGCCCTGCTCAACCTGTTCGTGCTCGCGCCGGCCGGCATCTACCTCCCGATGCTCGTACCCCGGCTTCGCTCGTGGCGATCGTTCACGCCTGTCGCGATCGTCGTCGGCGGGTCGATCGAGACGGCGCAGTTGGCCATGTCCCTCGTGGTCGGCTTCCGGTACCGCACCATCGACGTCGACGACTGGATCCTCAACACCATCGGCCTGCTGATCGGCTTCGCGATCTGGCAGCTGCTGGCGATGGTGGTTGCACGACTGAACGGGCGGACGCAGGTCCGGCCGGCGAACGGCGCGATCGGGGGCTAGCGGCCCCTCGGCCCGGCGGTCATCCGCGAACGTTCGTCGGGCAGCCGTCGCAGCTCGACAGGCGTCCCGCGGACCTCCCAGGCGTCGGGGAGTGCCGGGTCGAGCGTCACGTTGACCAGGGTGACCCGCGTCGCCAGGCCGAGCCGCACGAGCTCGGCCGCCGCGTAGACCTGGTCGTCGCCCAGCGACCGCTCGGGCAGCGAGGGGGCGCGCCACCCGAGCGGATCGAGGGCGCGGACATGCGGTGCGGCGGTGGCCATGCACCCAACGTAGGTTCGGCGCCCAAGAGGAAACGGCGCCTTCGGTGGGCCACCACGCTCAACAAGCGCTCAATCCGGTTCGGGCGGCTCCTCCTCGCCGCTGCCGATCCGGTAGCCGACCCCGGGCTCGGCCACGATCATGCCGCTCGCTCGGCCCGACGGGTCGGCCGCGTCGAGCTTGCGCCGCAGGCGGCTCACGTACACGTGGAGGTAGTGCGCCTCGTCGCCGTACGCCGATCCCCAGACGGCCCGCAGCAGCCGGCCCTTCGTCAGCAGCCGTCCCCGGTGCCCGATCATCGTCTTGAGCAGCTCGTACTCGCGCGGCGTGAGGTCGAGCAGGACCCCATCGCAGGTGATCGCACGCCGGCCGGGGTCGAGGAGGAGCGGGCCGGCGCGCACGACGCCGGCCTGGTCCGCGCCGGCGCCGCCCGCCCGCCGCAGGAGGGCCCCGACGCGGGCCCGGAGCTCGGCGAGGCCGAACGGCTTCGTCATGTAGTCGTCGGCGCCCGCCTCGAGCGCCCGGACCTTGTCGGACTCCTGGCCGCGCGCGGAGATCACGAGGATGGGCACCGTCGACTCGGCTCGGACACGGCGGATGACGAGGTCGCCGTCGCGGTCGGGAAGCCCGAGGTCGAGCAGGATCACGTCGGCGCGACCGGTCTCCCAGGCCGCGAGGCCGTCTGCGGCAGTGCCGGCCGTCGTGACCTCGAAGCCGTGCTCGCGCAGGCTCGACGCCGTGGGCTCCCGGACGCCGGCCTCGTCCTCGACGTAGAGCAGGTGCGGCCCGGCGGTCACGGCGCGGCGGGATCCTCCCCGAGCGGCGGCATCGACGGCAGCCGCAGGCGGATCAGCAGGCCGCCGGCGGGGCCCCTCGCCGCCGAGACGGTCCCGCCCATCGCCTCGGTCAGGCCGCGGACGATCGCGAGGCCGATCCCCATGCCGCCGGTCCCGCTGCGCGCTGCCCGGCCGCGGTAGAAGCGCTCGAACAGGTGGCGCGCGGCCTCGGCGTCGACGCCCGGGCCGTCGTCCTCGACCTCGATCTCCACACCCGCCGCCCCATCCTCGAGCGGATGCGCGCGGATCCAGGCCGTCGCCGTCTCGGGCGTGTGGCGGGCGACGTTCTCGACGAGGTTCGCGAGACACTGGTCGACGAACGCGGCGTCTCCGGCGACGGGCGGGAGGTCCCGCTCGATGTCGACCTCGACATGGCGCGGGCCAACCACGGACGCCATGCGCGCGAGGACCGTGCGGACGGCGTCCTCGACGTCGAGCGCCTCGCGGTCGGGCTTGATCTCGCCGGCCTGGATGCGGCTCAGGTCGAGCAGACCGCCCACCATCCGGTCGAGCCGCTTCGTCTCGTCCTCGATCAGCGACGCGGTCGCGCGCACCTCCTCTGGGGAGCGCTCGTAGGCGGGATCGGCGAGCGTGCCGGCGGCAGCGCGGATCCCGGCGAGCGGCGTGCGCAGGTCGTGCGAGACCGAGTCGACCAGCGCGCTCTTGAGCGCGGCGTCGCGACGCGCGACCTCGGCCGCGAGGGCCTGGCGCCGGAGCCGCTCGCGCCCGAGCGCGACGCCGACCTGCGCCGCGGCGAGGGCCAGGAGGCGGGTCTGCGCGCGGGTCGGCTCGGGGTGCTCGGGGAGGCGCGTCCCCCACAGCGCCCCGATCGCGTCCCCGTCGGCCTCGAGGCGGACCTTGTACCGGCGCTCGCCCGCCGGGGCGGGACCCCGTCGATCGCCGCCGGTCCGGGGGCCGTGCGTCCGCATCCAGGCCGGCTCGCCGCGGTCGGTCATCAGGACCTGGACCATCGCGGGCGTGGTCGGGATCGCCCCGTCGCCCGTGTCGGCGAGCGTACGCTCGGCGCCGCCCTCGTCGATGACGCACCAGACACGGTCCATGCCGGCACCCGTGACGAGGCTCCGGGCCACGGCCGGGAGCGCCGTGTCCGGGTCGTCCGTCGCCAGCGTGCGCGTGATCGCGTAGAGCGCGGCGGACTCGGCGGCCCGGGCTTCGGCCTCGGCGGCCCTGTCCGCGCCGATTCCCGCAAGCCGCCCGATGACGAGGGCGACGAACAGGAACAGCACCAGGTTGAGCCACTCGGTCGGGTCCGAGACGACGAGCGTGAACCGCGGATCCGTGAACAGGAGGTTGTAGATGACGAACGCGGCGATCGCCGTGACGATGCCGGCCGCAGTGCGCAGCCGGGTGGCGACGATGACCACGGCGACGAGGTAGATCGGGGAGCCGTCGATCTCACCGGATGCGGTTTCGACGATGGCGACGGCGACGGTCGCGACCGCCAGCACCAGCACGATGAGGAGCGCGGCGCGCCCGATCGACCCGACCGACGGGCCTGCGGGGGCGGGTACCTGCGCGGGAACGGTTGCCGGGACGGCCATCGCACCATCCTAGTCCGCGGGATCACCGGGATGCGGTAGCGTGGCGCCATGTCGGACCGCACGATTCCGCGCCGTCCCGGGCGCCCGCTCGGCGTCGGCGTCCAGCTCCCCGAGGTGGAATGGGAGGCACGCTGGCCGGACCTGCGCGCGATCGCGAGGACGGCCGAGCAGGCGGGCTTCGACTCGGTGTGGTTCGGCGACCATCTCCTGTACCGGTACGCGACCCGGCCGGCGCGCGGGCCGTGGGAGACGTGGTCGACGCTCGGGGCGCTCGCCGAGGCGACGGAGCGCGTCGCGATCGGGCCGCTGGTCGCCTCGACCGCGTTCCACGCCCCGTTCATGCTGGCCAAGCACGCCGCGACGGTCGACGAGATCTCGGGCGGCCGGCTCGTGCTCGGCCTGGGCGCCGGCTGGAACGACGTGGAGTTCGCCGCCCTCGGGGCGCCGTTCGATCACCGGATCTCGCGCTTCGAGGAGTCGTTCACGGTCGTCCGGACGCTGCTCGCGGAAGGCTCGATCGACTTCGACGGCCAGTACGTGCAGGCACGCGACGCGGAGCTGCTGCCACGCTCGACGCGGCCCGGCGGGCCGCTGCTGCTGGTCGGCTCGAGCGGACCGAAGATGCTGGCCGCGACCGCGCCCTGGGTGGACGGCTGGAACGCCTGGTATGCCGACACGGGGAACACGCCCGAGGGCGTCGCGCCGCTCCGCGAGGCGGTGGATGCCGCCGCCCAGGCCGCCGGCCGCGATCCAGCCGCCATCGAGCGCACCGTGGCCGTCCTCGTCCGGATGCCGGGCGGCACCGGCCGGATCCAGGGCGACACGTCGCCCAAGCAGTCGGTGCCACCGATCGAGGGCCCGCCCGAGGTCATCGCGGACGCGCTCCGGGCGTACGCGCGCGCCGGGATCGGGCACGTCCAGCTCATCGTGGACCCGATCACCGAGGCCTCCGTCGCGGCGCTCGCACCAGCGCTCGAGGCGCTGGATCGCGGGTGACGGCATGGGGGCTGTCGGCGGCCACGCTGCGTGCTAGCATCCGCGCCCACTTCCCCGATCCAGCAGCCCTCGATCGCAAGGGGATCCGCCGATGAGCGACGCCCGTCCGCGCACCGGATCACGCAGCGCCAACGGCCGCCACGAGGTCTCGGACCTCGACAAGCGGATCATCGAGCACCTGCAGCAGGACGGCCGGCGCCCGTTCACCCAGATCGCGGCCGACCTCGGCGTCTCCGAGGCCGCCGTGCGCGCGCGCACCAACCGGCTGATCGAGAAGGGGATCCTCCAGGTCGTCGGCGTCACCGACCCGCTCAAGCTCGGGTTCCAGCAGTGGGCGATGATCGGCGTGCGAGTGGAGGCCTCGCGGCTGATCGAGGTGGCCGAGGAGATCGCGGCCTTCCCGGAGACCGACTACGTGGTGGTCACGGCGGGCAGCTACGACATCCTCGTCGAGGCGGTCGCCGAGGACAACGAGGCCCTGCTCGTGTTCCTCTCGGAGCGGCTGCGCAAGATCCCCGGCGTGCGCGAGACGGAGACGTTCGTCTACCTGCGCCTGATGAAGCAGAGCTACCAGTGGGGAACGCGCTGACGCCCGTTTCCTGACGAGCGACGGCGGGCGGGCCTCCGGTCCACGCCCCGGTGCGTGGCGGCCACGCGGTGACGGCGCGCACCGGATGAGGCATGTTCCCCAGTGGCGGATTCGCGCGGCCAGAGTAGGATGCCCGAACGCGGCACGGGGGCGCCGCCGCACGCGGGGGCACGACGTGCCGATCGAGACGCTGCTCGCTCTGGTCGGGGTTCTCCTCGTGGCGAACCTCGTGCTGATCGCCGTTTCGCCTGGGTCGTTCGGGGAGAGGCTGCGCCGCGGGGCTCGACGCTCCGCGGTCGCACGTCCCGCCGATGAACCGGCCGGTTCCGGGCTGTCCGAGGACGACGCCGACCGCCTGACGTCACCCGGCGACCTTCGTCCGGCCGCGCTCTACCGCGTGATCCGCGTCGCGACCTGGGTCTTCATCTTCGCCGCGTCCACCGTCGTCGCGGTGACGGACCTGTGGGCAGCGAACCAGGGGCGAGATCCTGCTGGTCCTCGCCGTCGCGGCGATCACCCTCGTCGTCATCTCGCAGATCCGCGGCCGGATCCGCGAGCCGCTCCTGCTGACGATCGAGGGCGCGATCGGCCTCGTGCTCGCCGGCCTGCTGATCGCGTTCACGGGGGGCGCGACCAGCCCGTTCGCCTTCACGCTGGCGCTCATCGTCGTCGGCGCGGCGATCGTCGTGACGCCGGAGGCGACCCTCCTGCTGACCGCGGGCGCCGGCGCGACCTACCTCGCGGCCATGGCCTTCGACGCGCAGACCCGTTCCGGAGCGCCCAGCGAGATCATCATCGCGACCGCTGGGATCAACCTGACCGCGCTCTGCCTCATCGCCTACGTCGGCATGGCGATCGGGCGCGAGCAGCGCCGGGCGCGCGAGGATGCCAACCGACAGGCGACCGAGGACCTGCTCACGGGCCTGCGGTCCCGCCCGTACCTGTTCGCCGCGCTGGACCGGGAGGTGGACCGCAGCCAGCGCACGGGTCGCAGCTTCTGCCTGCTGATGATCGACCTCGACGACCTCAAGTCGATCAACGACGGCCTCGGGCACCTGCATGGCGACCGCGCGCTGCAGCTCGTCGGCGACGTCGTGCGCACGGGCATCCGCAAGATCGACACGGGGGCGCGATTCGGCGGCGACGAGTTCGTCGTCCTGCTCCCCGAGACAGATCCGACCGGCGGCTGGGTCCTCGCGGAGAAGATCCGCCAGGGCGTCGCCGAGGCGGATCTCGCCGTCGAGGGCGTCGCGATCCCGACCTCGGTGTCCATCGGCGTCGTCACGTACCCGCAGGACGGCCAGAGCGTGCGGGCGCTCCTCGAGTGCGCCGACGCGGCGATGTACCGCTCGAAGCGGGCGGGCCGCGACCGCGTCAGCGGGGTCCCGGTGATGGGGCCCGAGGAGACCGTCCCGGGGCGGACCGGCCGCCCGGTGTAGCATCCGCGGCGTGACGAACGAGCGCCCCGGACTCGGCCCCTCGACGCGCGCCATCCGCGCCGCATCCCGCCAGCCGGTGGTGCGCCAGGCGCCGACCTCGGTGCCCATCTACCAGACCGCGACCTTCTCCTCGGGCGACGCCGAGGAGCTCGCGGCGGTGCTCACCGGCGAGCAGCCCGGCTACGCGTACAGCCGCATCGACAACCCGACGGTCGTGGCGCTCGGCGACGCCGTCGCGGACCTCCACGGGGCGGAGGCGGGGATCGCCCTCGCCACCGGCATGGCCGCGATCCACGCGGCGCTGCTGTCCGTGCTCCGCGCCGGCGACCGGCTGGTCATCGGCAAGGTGGGCTACGGGACCACGCGAACGCAGGCGGCGTCCGCGTTCGGGCGCCTGGGCGTGGACGTCGCCTACGTGGACACGACCGATGTCGACGCCGTCGAGGCGTCGCTCGCGTCGGCGCGGACCCGCGTGCTCCACGTCGAGACCATCGCCAACCCGACCTGCGTGGTCGCGGACATCCCCGCGCTGGCGGAGGTCGCGCATCGCCACGGGGCCATGCTGATCGTCGACAACACCTTCGCCTCGCCGTCCGTGTGCCGGCCGCTCGAGCACGGTGCCGACCTCGTGATGGAGTCGGGGACCAAGTACCTGTCCGGCCACTCGGACGTGATGGCCGGCGCGGTGGTCGGCTCGCGCGCGCTCGTCGCGGCCGTCCGGTCGGCGCAGATCGACACCGGCGCCACGCTCGGGCCGTTCGCCGCGTTCCTCGTGCTCCGCGGGATCGCGACGCTCGCGGTCCGGGTCGAGCGCCAGGCGCGCACCGCCGAGGCGCTCGCGACGTACCTCGAGGGCCGGGACGGCGTCGCCCGCGTGATCTACCCGGGCCTCCCGAGCCACCCGCAGCGCGCGGTCGCGTCCGCGATCCTCGACTCCGGTGGGGCGATGCTGTCGGTCGACCTCGCCGGCGGCCGCGAGGCCGGACGCGTCTTCTTCGACGCCCTCCGGATCCCGGAGCGGACCGCCAGCCTCGGCAGCGTGCACACGATGGTCGTGCACCCGCCGACGTCGTCGCACCGGACCCTCGACGCCGCGTCGCTCGCGGCGGCGGGCATCACGCAGGGACTGCTGCGGGTATCCGTCGGGCTGGAGGACGAGGCGGACCTCGTGGCCGACTTCGGGCAGGCGCTCGAGGCGGCCCGCGCGGCGAGCCCGACGCCGGTCGCCACCGCGTAGGAGAGCCGCCATCGCGACCATCGCCGCCCGGCGGCCGGCCGCGCGTCCGGCGCAGGGCCTCCCGACCCGTCTCGCGAACGCCACCTGGGGCCTGCTGACCTCGGTCGACTTCGCCGTGATCCAGATCAGCGTGCTCGCGTGCATGGCCGTGATCGGCATGACGCTGCGCCAGCTGCCGAGCTTCGCCTTCCGCTCGCAGACCGACTACAGCAACGAGATGGACCGGCTCCACGGCATCTACGACGGCACGCTCGGGACGGGCGTCGTCAACGCGCTCGAGCAGCTGCAGCTGTTCCGGGTGTTCAGCTCGGTGTGGTTCAGCATCGGGCTCGTCGTGCTGATCCTGTCGATCGTCGCGTGCACGATCGACCGGCTGCCGCGGCTGTGGCGCCAGTCGGCGGACATCCGGGTCGTCCAGCCCGACGCCTACTTCGACCCCACGCTCCCGGATCGGGCGGTGCTCGCGGGCGTCGACGCCGACGCGACGGCGCGGATCCTGCGCCGCCACCGGTTCGTCGTCCGGCGCGAGG
>CAVZFY010000013.1:0-110599 GCA_963774695.1 uncultured Chloroflexia bacterium
GCGGCCGCGGGGCCGGCATCCGCCGCGGCGATCTGATCGCTCGGCACGGCAGTTGCCGAGGCGCGCCGCGCATCCCACCACAGGCGTACGGCAGGCAGCAACAGCACGACCGACTGTTCGTAGAAGATCGGCGTCGCCAAGGCAGCGCCGGCCGCGACCGACCACGGGCGACGGTAGACCAGCAGCAGCGCGGCGATTGGGAGTCGCACGAGCACGGGCGCAATCCCCTGGTAGCCGTCGTGGGCGTGGACCTTCACGATCCAAGCTGGCCAGAGCGGCAGCCAAGGTGCGCTGACGGCGAGGAGTAACCCGCACGTCACCGCGAACTCGACCCACTGCCGCCGGTTCGCCTTGACCATGACCAGGATGGGCGAGAGCTTCGCGAATGTGAACACCGCGACCGCCACGCCCGAGTACCGACGGTTTGTCAGGGACGCATACATCGCGGCAGCCATGACACAGTCGATGTTGCCGGCTATGAATTCATAGTGGACGCCCGGGATCCAGCCAAGCAGCCCAACGGCGATCCACGACCCCGCGACATACCGCAGCGCCGCGACCTGCAGCGCAACGAGCAGGAGGGAGAACAGGTCGTAGGGGAGCAGTGAGAACGGCGCGAGCACCACGGCGAGCGGCGGCGCGTAGACGAATGCCAGGAACCAACTCGAGCTGCCGTCGTAGACCGCCGTGCCTTCGAGAATGTGGCGCCCCGCGAGCCAGTACGCGCTCGAGTCGTGCGGCGGCCACATCCCGACTCCGTACCGCCACAGGACCGACCCGACCCCCAAGATCGCGCCGCCCACGGAGAGGCCGACCAGAAGAGGTCGGTGCCACCGCGAGATCCCGGGCCGCCGAAGGGTGCGCTCAAGTGACGTTGCCCAAGCCGCCCCGGTTGATGTCGCCTGGTCTACGGCCGCCCTTGTGTCCTTCACGCGGGCGCCGGCGAGTCGGTGGTCGAGGCGGCCGGCTGAGGCTGGCTCGACGGGCGACGACGCGCCGCGGCCCGCAGCTCCGGCGTCCCGGCGAGCGCCACGCACCCGAGCAGCATCGAGAACGAGTCCATCCAGACGACCGGCAGCGCGAGCATCGCCGCGAGCGGGACCGTCCAGCGCCGGTCGGTGAGCCCGCCCCAAGCGACGATGACGGCGGCGACCGCGATCCGGACCAGCAAGACCGACGACTGGGCGCCGCCATCGTGGCGGAGCAGGGCGATCCAGTCGCGCCAGACGTCGGGTGCGACGACGAACGAGATCCCGGCGATCACAGCGGTGGTCCCAAGCGCGATCGCGAGCGGCCGCCACTCGCGGCGGACCGCGAACCACAGCAGGCCGACGCCCGGCGTGACCTTCGTGAGCAGCACGAACGCCCAGGTGCCGGCCCAGCGGAAGCCGAGGACGATCGCCGCTGCCAGCAGCAGGTGGATCTGTCCGATCAGGATCTCCTGGCTGACGGGCAGGGCCAGCACCAGCAGCGCGGCCGGCCAGGGACGGGCGAGCCACAGGGCGACCGCCGCGAGGAACAGCGTCCAGCCGACCTGGAAGACCTCGCGCGGCACTCGTCCAATGAGAGCGAACACCTGCGCGAACGCCGGCGAGTAGAGATACGCGTTGGCGCCACCGACGGTCGCGCCGGCGTATGGATCGCCCGCGTTGACGCCCCAGTAGATGAGCCCGTCGGCCGTCGGTCGGCGCCAGGTGTCGTCGCCAACGACCAGGTACATGTACGCGGCGACGAGCAAGCCTGCGATCGCGAGCCCGTGACGGACCGCGCGGCGCTGGCTGTCGGTGAAGCGGTGGTACATCGGGCGCATCGTACGACCCGTGGTGCCTCCGGACACCAGGGCAGGCCGGCGCTGGACGCCCGTACTTTCGGGGTGATGCCAGGACGCACCACCCGGCCGTAGCATCGACGCGTGCAAGCGTCCGGGAACCACGTGCTCCTGAACCGGCTGGCGCGGGACGGCTATGTCCTGCTCGCGGTCGCGTTCCTCGCGCTGCGCTTGTTCCAGGTCCCGCCGTGGGACCAGAGCGTCGATGCGTACGCGTACTGGTCGACGGCGCACGGCCCCATGTACGACGGGCAGACCGCTGGCGCGATGGGCGCCTACCTGTATTCACCGGCGTTCGCCCAGCTGCTGACCCCGCTCACGATCCTGCCGTGGCCGCTGTTCGTGACGATCTGGACGGGGTTCAACCTCGCGATCGTCTGGTGGCTGCTCGGCCGTTGGTCCCTGCCGTCCTTGCTTTTTCTCCCGATCCCGTTCGAGATCGTGTCGGGCAACGTGCATCTCATGTATGCGGCCGCGATCGTGCTCGGGTTCCGCGTCTCCGCCACGTGGGCGCTGCCGATCCTGACCAAGGTGACACCGGGCATCGGGCTTGCATGGTTCGCGGTCCGTCGCGAGTGGCGCCAGCTCGGCCTCGCGCTGGCGGTGACCGGCGCCGTCGTGGGCGTGTCGTTCGTGTTCGACCCGTCGCTCTGGCGTCAGTGGATCGACGTCATCTCGGCCAGCTCCAGCACGCCGACGACCGTTGGCTGGTACCTGCCCGTCTCGTTGCTCGTGCGGCTGCCGATCGCGATCGCGATCGCTGGCGTGGCCGGCTTGACCAATCGCGCGTGGCTGCTGCCCGTGGCCGTGACCCTCGCGCTGCCTGTGCTGTGGCTCAACTCGCTCGCGATCCTCGCGGCGTGCGTCGCCCTTTCACGCGTGCGGGTCGGCGAGGACGCGGAGGCGCGGGCCTTTGGCTTCGGGGCCCTCGAGGCGGCACGGACGTGAACTCGTTCGTCGCGACATTCAAGCGGGCCTGGGCAAGGCTCGGCCGGGCGCTGGAGCACCCCGCCGTCATGCCCGGCATCGCCGTCGCGAGCGCGGTGTTCGTCGTCGCGATCGTGTCGTTCGCCGCGCGCGGCGACCCGTACATCGGGTACGACGCCCACGCCTACTACCAGGCGGCCGCGCTCGACGACCCGTACCGGACCACGATCAACGGCGGGTTCGACGCCGCCGGCGGCCTGTACGAGTACAAGTACCCGCCGCCGCTCGCGCAGATCCTCCATCCGCTGCGCGTGATCGGCATCTCGTGGCCCGCGTTCCTCGGCGCCTGGACGATCCTGCTGCTCGCGTCGCTCGCGTGGATGGGCCGCCGCTGGACGCTCGTCCTCCTGCTGTTCCCACCGGTCCTCGGCGAGCTGTGGCTGGGCAACCTCAACATCCTGCTCGGGCTCGCGATCGTCGTCGGGATGCGCTACCCGGCGTCGTGGTCGTTCATCCTGCTGACGAAGATCACGCCAGGGGTCGGCCTGATCTGGTTCGCCGTCCGTCGCGAATGGCGGTCGCTCGCCATCGCCCTCGTGGCGACCGTGGCCGTCGTCGGCGTCAGCTTCGCCCTCGCCCCGTGGTTGTGGTCCGACTTCATCGAGGCGTCGCAGGACGCAGGTCGACGCGACGATCGACGTCCCGCGCCAGGCCGCGCCGATCGCGCTGCCGCTCCGGCTCGTCGTCGCGGCGCTGCTCGTCGCCTGGGCGGGTCGAACGGACCGCGCGTGGGTCGTGCCGATCGCGGCGGGGCTCGCCGTGCCGTTCCTGTGGTGGAACGCGTTCGCCGTGATGGTCGCGGCCGTGCCGCTGTACGCGTGGCGGCCCGCCGGCGTGAAGGCGACGCCGCGTCCGGATGCCGCCACCGCTCCGATCCCTGCGCACAGCGGCTGACCCGACGCCCTCGATGCGCTTGAGCCTGGACCGGCTGTGGCTGGTGATCGCCATCGGCCTGCCCGTCCTCGTCGCCCTCCTCGTGCCCATGCCCGCGGTCGACCTCGCCTACCAGGTCCGCGCGGGCGACGAGATCCTGCGGACCGCGACGCTCCCCGGCGTCGACACCTGGACGTTCACGGTCGCCGGCACGACCTGGACCGACCAGCAGTGGCTGGCGCAGGTCCTGCTGAGCCTCGGCTTCCGGGCGGGTGGCTGGGAGCTGCTCGCGGTTGTCCGTGCGGGGCTCATCGCGGTGGTCATGGGGTTCACCCTGGCCTCGTCGATGGCGCGTGGTGCCGGCCACCGGACCGCCGCGGTCCTCGCGTTGCTCGCCTTCGCCCTGGCCGCGCCGGCGCTCGCCCTGCGGCCCCAGCTGTTCGGGATCGCGATCTTCGCCGCGCTCCTGTTTCTCGTGGCGACGCGTGAACGGCATCCGCGGCGGCTGTGGCTCGCGCCGCTGTTGATCGTGTTGTGGGCCAACATGCACGGCTCCTTCGTGCTGGCGCCACTCGTCCTCGGCTACGCCTGGCTCGACGACGTCGCCCGGGGACGGCCGTGGCGGCCGACCCTCGCCGTCCTCGTCGTCGGCGTCCTCGCGACGCTCGTCAACCCGTTCGGACCGGCCGTGTGGGCGTACGCCGCGGGGATCGGCGCCAACCCGGCGATCACCGAGCGCGTCAGCGAGTGGCAGCGGACCACGCCGCTGACCGTGCCCGGGGCGCTGTTCTACGCGTCGGCGATCGGCGTCCTGATCGTGCTCGTCCGAGGACGGTCCGCCCTCCGCTGGCCCGACTGGCTGTGGGTCGCCGGGATGTTCGTGATCGGCGCCTGGACGGTGCGTGGCCTCGCCTGGTGGCCGTTCGCGGCGGCGTTCGTCGTCGCGGCAGCGCTGCCGGTGCTGCTCGCCCCTCGGTCGGCCGCGGCCGCTGCCCGGTCGGCGCGCCCGAGCCCGATTGCCGCGGTCCTGGCCATCGTGTTCGGCGTCGCGATCCTGGCGCGCGCTGCCGTGGTGGCGGCCGCCGGATCCGCTGACCGGCCGCGTGGGCCTGCTGACGTACGCGCCGTCGGGGCTCGCGCAGGCCGTGCGCGACAACGACCAAGCCCGGCGACCGCGTGTTCACCGCCCCAGACCTGGGCGTCGTGGTTCGAATGGGCGGCACCCGCACCGTCGTATTTCCTCGACTCCAGGTTCGAGCTCTTCCCGGCTCCCGTCTGGGACGATTACGACGCGATCACGCAGGGCGGCCACGATGCGGCCGAGGAGGCGCTCGACCGGTGGGGCGTCAACGTGATCGTCTTGCCCGCCGACGCTGACCCGCCGCCGGGGGTCTGGGCGACCGTCTATCGCGACAAGGAGGGCTCTCTCCTGCTGAGAGCGTCCCCGACGCTGGTACCTTCGGAGGGTCCGGGAAGCCCGATCCCCTCTGTTATGGTCGCCCCACAGGTGAGGTTGGATCCATGACACAGGGCCGAACGGCCACCGGCGTGCGTGAGGCGACCCCCGCGCTGCTGGACATCGTCGTCCTCGGCGGGGGCGGCCACGTGGGCCTTCCGCTCAGCCTCGCGTTCGCGGACGCGGGCCTGCGGGTCGGCATCTACGACATCAACGGCGCGACGCTCGAGCAGATCGGGCGGGGCGAGATGCCGTTCATGGAGGGCGGCGCGGACCAGCTGCTCGGCGACGTGCTTGCGACGGGGCGCCTGGAGCTCAGCACGGACGCCGAGATCATCAGCCGCGCCGACGCCGTGCTCCTGGTCATCGGGACGCCCGTCGACGAGTTCCTCGGCCCATCGATGCGCGTGTTCGAGCGTGCCGTCGACCAGATCTCGCCGAACCTGCGCGACGGGTCGCTCGTCGTCCTGCGCAGCACCGTCTACCCGGGCACGACGGAGTACGTGGCGGCGGCGCTCGCCGACCGCGGCAAGCAGGTCGACGTGGCGTTCTGTCCCGAGCGGATCGCCGAGGGCCACGCGCTCGAAGAGCTTCACACGCTGCCCCAGATCATCGGCGCGGACACGGAGGCGGCCGGGGATCGCGCGGCGGCGCTGTTCGGGCGCCTGGCGTCCAAGACCTTGCGGACCTCGAGCAAGGAGGCCGAGCTCGCCAAGCTGTTCACGAACACGTGGCGGTACATGAAGTTCGCCGTCGCCAATCAGTTCTTCGCCATCGCCGACCAGGCGGGCGTCGACTACACGAACATCCTGCGCGCGGTGCGCGAGGACTACCCGCGGGCCGCCGACCTGCCGGGCCCCGGGTTCGCCGCCGGCCCGTGCCTGTTCAAGGACACGATGCAGCTCGCGGCCTTCACCTCGGACCACTTCCCGCTGGGCCAGGCCGCGATGCAGATCAACGAGGGGATGCCCGCCTACATCGTGTCGGCGCTCGAGCGACGCCACGGCAGCCTCCGGGGCCGCACGATCGGGATCCTCGGCATGGCGTTCAAGGCGGAGTCGGACGACATCCGCGCCTCGCTCAGCTTCAAGCTGCGCAAGCTGCTCGAGTGGGCCGGCGCGCGGGTGCTGTGCGCGGATCCCTACGTGGACGACGAGCGCCTGATCCCGCTCGCCGACGTCCTCGCGGGCAGCGAGATCATCGTCATCGGCGCCCCGCACCGCGCCTATCGCTCCCTCGATCTCGCGGGCCGCGAGGTCGTCGACATCTGGAACGCGACCGGCGACGGGATCCGGCTGTAACCGGATGAAGGTCCTCGTCACCGGCGCGGCCGGGTTCATCTGCGGCTATCTCGTCGAGGAGCTGCTGGCCGCCGGCCACGAGGTGGTCGGGCTCGACAACTTCAGCAAGTACGGGCGGGTGTCGAAGTCGTACGACGCGCATCCGCGATACCGGCTGGTCGAGGGCGACGCCAAGGACACGGCGCTGATGACCGAGCTGGCCGCGGACGTGGACCAGGTCGTCGCGGCCGCCGCGATGATCGGCGGGATCAGCTACTTCCACGAGTTCGCGTTCGACCTGCTGGCAGAGAACGAGCGGATCCTGGCCTCCACGTTCGAGGCGGCGATCGCCGCGCACCGGACCGGCCGACTGAGCCGGATCATCGTCCTGTCGAGCTCGATGGTGTTCGAGTCGACGACGGTCTTCCCGACGCCCGAGGGAGCCGAGCGGACCTCGCCCCCACCGATCTCCACGTACGGCTTCCAGAAGCTCGCGTCCGAGTACTTCGCGCATGGCGCCTGGGAGCAGTACGAGCTCCCGTACACGATCCTGCGGCCGTTCAACTGCGTGGGGATCGGGGAGCGGCGTGCGGTCCGTGACACCGACGTCATGAGCGGCAACGTGAAGCTCGCGCTGTCGCACGTCGTCCCGGACCTCGTGCTCAAGACCCTCAAGGGCCAGGACCCGCTGCACATCCTGGGCGACGGGTCGCAGGTGCGGCACTACACGTACGGCGGCGACCTTGCGCAGGGCATCCGGCTCGCGATGGAGTCGGACGCGGCGTTGAACGACGACTTCAACCTGTCGACGGCAACGTCCACCACGGTCCTCGAGCTCGCGGAGGCGATCTGGAACGGCGTCCACGGCGACGGCCGGCCGTTCCACTACGTCTCGGACACGCCGTTCGAGCACGACGTCCAGCTCCGCGTCCCCGACGTGCGCAAGGCGTCCCGGGTGCTTGGCTTCGAGGCGACGACCGGCCTCGAGACGATGCTCGCCGAGGTGATCCCGTGGATCCGCGATGAGCTCGAGGCGGGACGGCTGTGACCGAGCTCTCGGTCGTCGTCCCCGTGTTCAAGGAGGGGGAGGCGGTCGAGCCCGTGTTGCGCGCCCTGGACGCCGGGATCGCCACGCCGCACGAGATCCTCGTCGTCTACGACTTCGACGAGGACCCGACGGTCCCGGTCGTCGAGCGCCTCCACGCGGAGCTGACGTCGATCCGCGGCCTGCGCAACGACCTCGGGCGTGGCGTGCTCAACGCGATGAAGGCGGGGATCGCGGCGTCGACCGGGGACTACATCCTGGTCTCGATGGCGGACGGTTCGGATGAGCCGCACGTCGTCGACGCGATGGTGGAGCTGGCGCGGGACGGCGCGGACGTCGTGTCGGCATCGCGCTACATGAAGGGCGGCCACCAGGTCGGCGGGCCGCCGCTCAAGCGCCTCCTGAGCCGGACCGCCGGACTCACGCTGCACTGGTTCGGCGGCGTCGCGACCCACGATCCGACGAACAACTTCAAGCTCTATTCGCGGCGGTTCCTCGACGCGACGACGATCGAGAGCGACGCGGGTTTCGAACTGGCGCTCGAGCTCACGGTCAAGGCGACGCTCGATCGCCGCCAGGTGGCCGAGGTCCCCACGACGTGGCGCGACCGGACCGCCGGGGAGAGCAACTTCAAGCTCCGCAAGTGGCTGCCGCACTACCTGCATTGGTACTGGTTGGCGATGCGCGGGCGATTCTTCTCGCGGGGCTCGGCGGGGCGTGAGCACGAAGCCTGACACCGCCCGGGAAGCGACCCCGTCGGCGAGCATCGCCTATCGCCCCGACCTCGACGGGTTACGCGCGATCGCCGTCGGGCTCGTGATGCTCGCTCACCTGCAGTGGCCATTCCGCAAGGACAGCGCCGATATCGGCGTCACCGCGTTCTTTGTGTTGTCGGGCTACCTGATCACGAGCCTCCTTGTCCGCGAGCGCGAGCGCACCGGCCAGATCCGGCTTGGTGCGTTCTACCGACGCCGGATCGTCCGGCTTGGACCCGCCCTGCTTGCGGTGCTCGCGTTCGCGCTCGTGTTCGGCCTCGCCGGAGACTTGCCTCCGGGGTGGCAACTCGGGATCGTGTCCACCCTCCTGTACTTCTCGAACTGGGTCCAGGCGGCCGGGATCGCGATCCACCCGCTGGGTCACACGTGGTCGCTCGCGATCGAGGAGCAGTTCTACCTCGTGTGGCCGCTTGTCCTGATCCTCGCGTGGCGGCGCGCGTTCTGGATCGCGCTCGCCCTGATCCCAATCGCCTTCATTGCCCGAGTGGTCGCGACCGGCTACCCCGAGTATTTCTCGACCCTCACCCGCGTCGACGCCATCCTCCTGGGCTGCGTGCTCGCCTTCATCCGGCCCCGATGGCCGACGTGGGTCGCCGTGGTCGGCGTCGTCGCGCTCATCCTGACCAGCGTCGCGTTCGAGACCGACCAGCACGATCTCGCCGTTCCTGCCGCGATGCTCGCGACCGCGATGGTCATCGGCGGGCGCCTCCCTCCCCTCGGACGTCTGGCCCCGGTCGGTCTGCGCGCGTACAGCCTCTACCTGTGGAACACGCCGATGACGCTGCTGTTCGGCGCCGGGGCATTCATGGCACCCGTGTTGACGATCGTTTTTGCCGAGGTCTCGTACCGGCTGCTCGAGCGGCCCGTGCTGCGCCGCGGCGGCTCCAATCAAGGCCGGGAGCAGGAAGCCGGTGGCACCCCCGCGCAATCCCTTGCCGCGGAGCCGACCGGCCTGACGGCCGAGTCCACTCCGCTGTCGATCGATGCGTCATGAGACTCCGGATCCTCCTCCTTTCCCTCGCCGCGCTCATGGCCGGCTGCTCGATCGACGACATGGTGCTTCCCCCGCCGACGCCGCTGCCCGCCCAGGCCGAGTGCCCGGTGTCAGCGGTCCCCGAGCGCCTGTGCATCGTCGTCCTGGGTGACAGCACGGCGGCCGGCGTGCCGCTCGAGGGGGATGCGCGCTGGTGGAGTCGCATGGAAGATGCCCTGGCGGTCGCCTTGCCGGATCGGCAGGTCGCCGTTGTCAACTGGGCCGTCCCTCGAAGCCGGGTCGACGTGCTCGAGTCAGCCGCCAATGACCAGCCCGCGCTCGAGTCATTCGACGTCGCGATCGTCCTCGAGGGCGTCAACGACGTCGGTCGCACGTCGGTAGACGAGTGGTCGAAGCGCTACCAGGCCGCGGTCGAACGCATGGAGGAACGCGGCCTCGATGTCGTCATCGCGGCACCCCCGCCGAACTTCGAGAACGGTGCCATGGAGGATCGACACGACGAGATCGACAACGCCGTACGAGCAATGGCGAAGGATGACCGACCACTTCTAGACATCGCAGCCCGCTTCCGCGACGACGGGGACGAAGCAGCCGCGAGCTACTACTTCGACAGCCTGCACCAGGACGACGCCGGGCAGCAGGTCATCGCCGAGATGGCAACGGACGTCGTAGTGCGTCTCCTGGGCGCCCGGTAGGCGGCGTGGTGGCTAGCACAGGGTCGGAGGGCGGTTCGTGACGGTGGCCCGCGTCCATGACCAACGCAAGCCTCCGTGGATGCGAGACGCCACACGCCGCCAGCTGGTCGGTGCGCTGACCTCAGCATTCGCCATCGGCGGCTACGCATGCACGATCGTCTTCCTGATCGTCGGATTTTCGAGTGGCCGATGGGTTATCCCGGGCGGCGACGTGGCCGTGTTCTACGCACCTGCCGGTGACGCGCTCCGGTCAGGTGGCGAGGTGTATTTCCCCGGATTCCTGTACGGGCCGCCAGTGGCTGTTGCGTTCGCAGCCGTGTCGTGGCTCGGGCCCACCGCCATGCACGCGATCATCCTCGGCCTCGACGCGGTCGCCTTGTGGACGATCGCCTGGGGGAACTGGAGACGGCTCGGATACCTCCTGTGGCTCCCGCTGGTGCCGTTTGACATCGCCGCGGGCCAGTTGAATCTCGTCGTTGCCGCGGCGATCGTGGCTGCGCAGCACGGGATCGTGTGGCCCTTGGCCGCGGTCACGTTCACCAAGGTGTGGCCCGTGGTCGCACTTCCCCTGCGCTACTGGCGGCCGTTCCTGATCGCACTGGCCGCGTTCGCCCTGATCTCTCTGCCGTGGCTGTACCTGTGGCCAGAGTGGATTGGGTCGCTCGTCGCGGCCTTCGGCCATCCCTTCGGGCCCGTCGTGCCCGTGCCCTGGATCGCCAGAGCGATCTTCGCGGCCGGGCTCCTGTGCTTCCCCAGGCCGTGGACACGCGCCCTGGCAGCTTCCGTCATCAGCCCGGGCCTCTACTGGGGGCAGCTCGTGGTGCTCGTGGCGCCGATCAGCCTCTGGCTCGCGAGGCGCGACTTTCCAGACGAGCCGACTAGAGCGACACCTTGGGCTCGCCGCGCACCGGCCCGCGGCTCGCAAGCAGGATCACCACCGCCAACGTGACGCCGGTCATGACGATCGACCCGATGACGACCAGTGCCTGCGCGTTGGGGATCGTCCAGCCCTGGGGCGGGGCCGCAACCAGCAGGTCGAGCAGGAAGGTGATCGCAAACACGATCCAGATCGCCGCGATCGCGGGTCGGCCCAGGGCGAGGAGCAGGAAGACGAGCGCCGGGTACGCGTAGCGCTCGTGCATCGTCGTGAGCGCGATGAACGCAGCGAGCGAGATGGCGGCGACGCCGAGCGCCAGCTGGTCGGGCTCCGGCCGGCGGTAGACGGCGACGAACACGATCAGGGCCAGCAGCCCGGCAAAGGCGTATCCGACCAGCCGAAACGTAACCGGACCGAACACCGACGATCGATCCGACACGAAGTCCCCGTTCGCGCCGATGACCTGGAGCAGCGCCCACGGGTTCCACGCGTTCAGGGAGAGCACGCTGAAGAGGTCGTTCTGGTACGTCGCTAGGTTGCCGAGGTAGTTGGCCGGGCCGCCGGCGGCGACGAACGGCAGCCACAGCAGCACGACGACGACGGCGCCCACGACCGCCGCCTTGAGCGTTCCTCGCCAGCCCTGCGTCGCGAGGAACCACGCGGCGAACGGCACGAGGAACGGCAGGGCCTGCGGCTTGGTCATCAGGCTGACCGCCAGCAGCGCCGCCGTGACCAGCGGCAGGCGAGCGCGCGCCGCGAGCAGCGCGAGCACCGCGAACAGCACGTAGATCGACTCGTACTGGCCCCACCACGCCGACACGTACCAGACCGCCGGCCACAGGAGCACGGCCGCCGCCGCGAGCACGGCCAGCTTCGGCCGGTCCCGGAACCACCAGACCACCGCGACGGCGATGCCCAGGTCCGCGAGCGTCGCCGGGACCTTCATCAGCGAGCGGATCCCCGGGTCCGACGAGTCGGTGACCGTGCGGAACGCCGGCTCGAGCGCCGCCAGGCCGCCCCAGATCCAGGCCATCACGGCGGGGAAGCTGAGGTTCTGGTCGTAGGCCCGGTTCCAGCCGTTGACCGCGATCCCGTGGACCCACAGGACGAACTGGTCGATGTCGCCGACGAGCCCGCGACTCTGGAGCACCGCGAGGCGGATCGCGATGCCGGCGGCGAACAGCAGCGGGATCGCGAGGAGCAGCCAGGCCGACCAGCCCGAACGATCCTGGAAGTCTCTGCCCCGGGGAGGCGGCAGGCCGCTCAGCATGCCGCGCGGCCGTCCGACGGGTCAGGAACGGGTCGTGACCCAGTACCGCTCGGCGGCGCCACCGGGGACGCGCCCGAGGTCCGCCACCTTGGTCCCGAAGCCGCGCACGGCGTCGGCCATGGCGCGGCGGTTCGTGAACAGGCGCTCGATCTGGCTCTGGTACAGGTCGATGCCCATGACCTTGCGCTCGAGCTGGTCGCCGATGTCCGCGAACTCCGCGGTCAGCGACACGCCCTCGGGCATCCCCGCGAGCGAGCCCTCGGGGAGCTCCTCGAGCCGGCGGAACTCCTCCCACCAGGCGTACGGGAAGTCCTCGTAGAAGGCGAGCTGGCCGGTCCAGTCCACGCCGGGCATCACCCAGCGGCGGGCGTCATGGAGGAGCGCGATGCCGGCGTTGCGGGTCAGCTGGTGGTCCACGTGGCCGCCGATCCCGAGCGGGAGATAGACCCGCTGGGGCTCGAGCCGGGCGAGCTCGCGGCGGAGGGCGTCGACGGGGGCCGGGTCGTCGTCGCGCGGCGCGCCGAGGAGCTGGTCGTCACCCTCGTAGCCGCGGAAGACGGCGTCGGGGAGGTCGAGCCAGATCATCGACACCTCGGCGAAGGCGGCGTAGCGCTCGTCCTCGAGCCGGCGGGTGGCCATGATGTCGCCGGCGTCCGCGGCCTCGGTGCGCTCGGTCGTCAGGATCGGCGCCCTGCGCGGAGACGTCGTCGATGATCGGCTGGCCCGCGAGCGACTCGTTGTGGATGCTCGCCCGGCGATACCACGACGATCGCTGCCAGAACCGCTTGGCGGCGGCGTCGGCCTCGGCCTGCGTCGCGTCGAGCGAGCCCTTGGTCGCCTGCCACGGGGGCGTTGCCGCCGGATCGTCGACGGGGTAGTCGGCCTCGAGGTGGGCACGGTTGAAGGCCTCGGTCACCGGCCACACGGCCTTGGACCCGAACCCGAGCGCCTCGCGCTGGTAGGTCGTGAGGTCGTCGAGCGGCCCGGTGCCCGAGTAGAGGGTCAGGATCGCGACGTTCTGGCCCAGCTCGCGGAGGTTCGCGATGAGGCCGCCACACGACAGCGCGGCGTCGTCTGGATGCGGGGCGACGAACACGTGGGTCATGGCCGCCCGAGTATACCGACGGGCCCCGGCGATCGGGACGCCGTCAGTGCCCCATCGCGGTCGACGGCGGCCAGCCGGCGGCGCCCACCAGCGGGACGAAGACGCACGGCCCGTCCGATGTCTCGAGCCACTCGTTGCCGCGGCGCTCGACGACCAGCAGCTGCTGTTCGCGCAGGCCGCCGACGGGGATCACGAGGCGCCGGTGGTCGCCGAGCTGCTCACGCAGCGGATCGGGGATCGACGGCGCCCCGGCCGCGACGACGATGCCGTCCCACGGCGCGCCAGCCGGGGCCCCGAGGCTGCCGTCGCCGACGCTCACGAGCACGCGGTCGCCGTACCCGGCATCGGCCAGGCGGTCCATGGCGGCCAAGGCGAGGTCGGGATCGCGCTCCATCGAGGTGACGAGGCAGCCCATCGCCGCCAGCACCGCGGCCTGGTAGCCCGAGCCCGTCCCGATATCGAGCACGCGGTCCCCGGGACCGACGGCGAGCAGCTCCGTCATCCGCGCGACGATGTAGGGCTGGCTGATCGTCTGGCCACCGCCGATGGGCAGCGGACCGTCGGTGTACGCGTCGCCGCGCTCTTCCTTTGGGACGAAGGCGTCGCGCTCGACCTCGCCCATCGCCGCCAGGACGCGCTCGTCGCGGATGTCGCGCTTGCGCAGCTGCTCCGCGACCATCCGGAGCCGGGCCTCGCTCGCGCGCTCCCGGGCCCCGTCCATCGCCGGACTTAGCCGCCCGGGCTGGCCGAGGGGGCGGTCGACGGGGCGAGGAAGCGGACGGTGCCGCCGAGGGAGAGGCTGCTGCTGCGGCGAGGCAGCAGGCGACGGCGACGCCGCGGCGGAGGGCGGGGCGCGGCCGACGCCGACGCGGCGGCGACCCGCTGGGCGACGCGACGGGCGACGACGACGCAGCGGCCGATGCCGATGGCTCGTCGGTCGCCTGTGGCTCCTCGGTCGGCACGGGCGTCGGGAACAGGCCGGAGAACGTGCCCTTGTGGCCGAGGAGCAGCGCGTTCAGGAAGATGACCGCGAACACCGCGACGACCACGATCACGAACACGGCCGAGGCACGGTCGTTGATGTGGACAGCTTGCTCCGACACCGTCGGCGCCACCGGTGTGCCCTTTCCCGTCTTCGTGTCGCGGGCGCGCTTGCCGCCGGTCGCGGCGCTCGCCGAGGCGGTTGCGGCAGCCGCGGGGCCGAGGGCCAGGTCGGGCTCGCCCTCGTCGAGATCTCCGCCTTCGTCGTACGGCGCGTCCTCGGCGTCGGCGGCCTCGTCCTCGACGGACTCGTCGTCATCGGCCTCCGGCTCGGCCGCAGGCTCCGCCTCGGGGGCGGCGGCTTCGGGCTCGTCCGCCACGGGCGCGGCCTCGGTGGCGTCGTCCGCGCCGGCGTCGGGTGCCGGGTCGCGCTCCTGATCGGTCATCTAGGTGATCGGTCTCCACTTCGCGGGCGGCGCCACGCAGGCGCGCCCTCGCGCGGCCGCCAGTGTACCGACCGCCGCCCCACGACCGCCCGTCGGCCCGGTCACGCCTCGCGCAACGCGCGCACGAGCAGACCCGCGAGGCCTGCCGCAATCGAGATCAGGCCCGCCGCCGCGATCACCGGCCCGGGCCCCAGCGCTGCCGTGAACACGCCGCCGACCGCCATCGCGATCGACATGCCGCCGAAGACGAGGGCGAACCGGAAGCTCACGACGCGACCCATCAGCTCGGGCGGCGTTCGTTCCTGGAACAGCGTCTGGCTCGGGATGATGAATGCCATGTTCGCGACGCCGACACCGAACAGCAGCCCGAGCACGATCAGCACCGATGACACGTTGCCCACCAGGAACACGAGCGCCCCGAACGCGATATACGCGGCGATGATCAGGCGCCCCTTCCGGACCCTCGTCGCGACGAGGCCGAGCGCGAACCCGCCGATGAGGTTGCCCAGGCCGATGGCGGTCTCCATGAACGCGTAGGTCGCGCGGTATTCGTCGCCCGGCGCGGTCGTGATCTGCTTCGCCAGCACGATGCTCGAGACCGTGAACACGCCCACCGCGAACTGGCCGGCGGTGCCCTGGAGGGTGTTCGCCATGAGGACGGCCTCGTGGCGGAGGAACTGCCAGCCGACGCGCAGGTCGGCGACGATCGACCGCTTCGCGGGTGCGCCGGCCGCCGTTGCCGCCTCGCCGTCCAGATCCATGGCCATGTCGTCGTCGACGGCGGCTTTCGGCTTCGCCTTCCGGACGATGGGCGGCACCACGATCGTCGCCAGCAGGACCGCCGAGCCGAGGTAGGTCACGGCGTCGAACCAGAACGCGAGTGGCAGCGATGAGGCCAGGAACACGACGAACAGGCCGGCGATCGGGTAGTTGATGACGTCGGCGATGGTCTCGCCGACCCACATCGCGGAGTTGGCGGACAGGAGGTCGCGCTCGTCGACGATGCGGGGCAGGATCGCGATCCGCGCCGGGCGGAAGAAGATCGAGACGGTCGTGATCGCGAACACGAGCGGATACGCGAGCCAGACGTTGATCAGGACCGCGACCGGGATCATCAGGACCAGCGCCGCGCGCAGCAGGTCCGAGACGACGAGCACCTGCTTCTGGTCCCAGCGGTCGACGAGGGTGCCGGCGACGGGCGAGAACAGCAGGTTCGGGATCGTCGACACGATGAAGGTGATCGCGACGGCGACGGGGGAGTCGGTGATCTCGAAGACGAAGGCGATCAGCGCGAGCTGGTTGATGCGGTCGCCGAACAGGCTGATGACCTGGCCGACCCAGAGCGCCGAGAACGAGCCGTTGAGCGCGAGGCGGACGTAGGGGTGGTTCCGGGCGTCTTCGAGGGTTGAGGGTCGCGCCCGCGGAACGGCGACCGTGCCGGCGCCAGCGGCCGTTGCGGCGACGGAGGCCGCCGATGCCGCCGTGTCCATCGCGATCGCCGAGCTCGAGGCGCTCAGCGCGGGGTACGCCATGCCCACGCTGCCACCACCGAGCATTCGCGGCCGCTCGAGGACCGAGGCTTCCTCGAGGCCGGGGGACAGGCCGGTGCCCTGGCGCAGCACGGCATCGGAGACCGCCTCGCCCGGCGGGAAGAGGGTCCAGGGAGCGATCGCTCCGTCCGCGGTCGCCGTTGCCGCCGCGCCGTCTGGCGCCGCGACGCTCGGGCGATCGAGGGTCGCGGTCTGGGCGCTGGTGGGCGTGGGGAGGCGCGCGGCGCCGGTGCCAGTCGATCGGGCGGCCTTGGCCGCGTCGATCGCGTCGCGGGCGTTCTCCGGGACGCTGAGGACGGTGGAGAACAGGAAGAAGGACAGGCCCGCGGTGAGGAACAGGTCGCCGATCGACGCGACGTTCTGGAACGGTGGCAGCGGGAGCGGGATCAGGTCACCGAGTGGCCCGAGGTGGAGGAGGAACTCGCTGCCCAGGGTCGCGGGCAGGGGGGTGTGCAGGACGGTGCCGAGCGGCCCGCTCAGGCCCGACGCTTCGTAGGCCGGCAGCCACACCGGCATGTACCCGCCGTTGACCATGATCACGAGCGCGTTGCTCGCGACGCCGACGAACGCGAGCGCGAGGCCCGGGTAGGTGCGGTTCTGCCACAGCGTGATCAGCAGCAGGCCGTACGCCAGACCGAAGAGTGGGAGCCGCAGCTCGTTGACGATCGGGACGTCGTAGGCGAGGAGGGCCTCGGTCCCGAATCGAAGGATCACGCCGAGGAACAGGAGCGGCAGGAACCGCAGCCGGATGTCCGCGAGCCGCTCGATCCGCCCGCCCAGCAGCAGGCCGAGCAGCAGCCCGAGCGCGATTCCGGCGATCAGCATCCCGTGATTCTCAGGCCCATTGGGGCCGCTCGCCCCTCGATCGCGTTGGTGCGCGCTCTGTGCGTGTCGCGCCGCACTACGAGCGTGCCGCGCCGGGAACGTCCCTCGGCGCCCACCTCGCGCGCGTTCTCGCGAGCCTGAACGCGTGGCGTTCACTCCAGCGGTTGGCGGGGCCATCAACCGGCGAGTTGCTCTCCCAGCGTTCAAACCAGCGATGGATCCGCCATCTCGAACGCCCAGCGGTCAATTCAGCGGATTCGTCGCGCGGAACCGCCACAGTGAACGCCCGGCGTTCAGGCCCGATGCGTGCGGACCGGGCGACCCCCGATCTCGACGATGCGAAGCGCCGGGACCAACCCCTCAGTTCGGATCCGCCGAGCTCGAGCCCGACGCCGATGCGGTCGCGACACGGTTCGCGTGCTGCGAGATGAGCGGGATCGGACGCGGCTGGACGGTGCGACCGGGGTCCTGGACGTCCTCGACCCAGGTCGTGCGGACGAACGCGTCGACGACCTTGGGGTCGAACTGGATGCCGGCGAACTTGCGCAGCTCGCCGAGCGCCTGCTCCGCGGTCAGCGGCGTCATGCGGTACGGCCGCTGGGCGGTCATCGCCTCGAACGCGTCCGCGACGTGCAGGATGCGCGCAAGGATCGGGATCTCGTCACCGATCAGCCGATCCGGGTACCCCGAGCCGTTGTACCACTCGTGGTGGTGCCGGATGATCGGCAGCTCGCGGGAAAGGCGCGTGACCGGGGCGATGATCTGCGCGCCGAGCACCGGATGCGCGTTCATGATCATCCGCTCCTCGCGGTTGAGCCGCTCCTGCTTGAGCAGGACGTTGTCCGGGACGCCGATCTTGCCGACGTCGTGGAGCAGGCCGCCCCACTCGAGGGCCTCGAGATCGGCCTCGTCGAGCCGCATCGCCCGCCCGATGTCGCCGGCGATCTCCTTCACGCGCCAGGAGTGCTTGCTCGTGTACGGATCGCGCTTGTCCACGGCCCCCGCGAGCGCGGTGATGGTCTGGGTGAACATCTCCCGCATCTCGATGAAGTTGTGGTACGCGAGCCGCGTCGTGTACAGCGGCAGGGCGAACAGCAAGCTCGACCACCAGGCGACCATGTACATCTGCGCCATGAGCCACCCGAGTGGCGCGAGCGCGACCAAGCTCGTGGCGAAGCCCCTTGCGTCGCCTACCAAGACACGCTGGAAAGGCTGATCCGTTCGGAGGGCAACCAGCGTTGCGGTCAGGACGGCGTTGATCAAGAAGAACGCCGCGGCAGCGAACATGGCACCAATGAAGCTTGCGAACTCGCCCGCCTGCACCGTCTGGCCAAAGGCCTGGATAACGAGCCCGGCAACCAAGGCAGGCAGCATCAAGCCAGCGTGATTCGCGAGCGTGCCATACCAAGGAATGCGGCCTCGGAGTTCTCGCAACTCGGTCGTCCCGATCATCGCTACCCAGATGCCCGCAGTTGGGCCGCCCAGGATTGCGGCGGCGATGAGCGGCGCGCCCGATACCCCTACGAGCGTTCCCCGCGGCATGCGCACGGGAAGGGCAGACGCCACAAGGGTGAGGAAGCACCAGAAGACGAGGCCGGCAATCCAGGAAGCACTTCCGAGTAACTCCGGTGCCAGACCTATCGCGGGATTGACGGGAAACACAAGAGTCGTGACTGCGAGCGCAACCGCGCTCGTTGCCACGACCCCAGTGATATATAGCTTCAGACGCTTAGACAAGTCACCCTCAGACGCATGACTGGCGCCGACTCTAGCCCGTTCGACCTACTTAGGGAAACGGGACTTGAGTACGGGGATAGAACTTGCGTCAGAAGCCCCTCAGCGACGCGCCCCCAGCAAGTGCCAATGCGGCAACTGCGCCGAGTGCGGTCAGGACTCGCATGAGGCGATCGTTCATCGGTCGATCCTCTCCGAGTTCCCTGCTACCAGCCCTTAAGGCCTTTGGACGGTGCCACGCTCGATCCTCCTCGCGGCCTCCATGCCCGACGGGACAGAAAACCGACCTGACTCGAAAGTCGGTCGGTTGCACTACTCGCTCCACCTCCACCCTAAGTGCCCAGTTCAGGTGGGGGCATCTGCGCGTCCGAGCGTTTCCTGAATGCACCGTACCTTCGTACTAGTGCGGGCCGGACTATAGGTGGCCCTCTCCGCACCGGTCAATACGCAACCCTACCTATGCGCTACGCCTGGTGTCCCACGACGTGCCACAGAAGACTAAATGTCAGCAAGGGATGGCGGCTCCGCGCCAAGGTCGTCGCGAACCATCGACGCGTAGTGGGCATATTGCTCGGCTGCGGCTGCATGCCTCCCGCCACGCTTGTAGGCCCTGAGCAACTGGAGCTCGATCGCGTCTGCGCTTGGGTCGACCAGCAGTATCCGCTGGGCATGCAGGATCGCGGTCTCCGCATCTCCGCCTTGGATCAATGCATTGACCTCATCCTCAACCACTCCGAGAACTGCGGCGTGGAGATTCTCGCGATACGCCGTCGCCCATTCCTCGTATGAGAAGTCGAGGGCGAACTTCCCTGTGTATGTCGCGAGCAATCGGTCGATCGAGGCGTGGTCGCCGCGTTGCAACGAAGCGACGAGGCGCCAAGCAAGCCTGCTTCGACTATCCACGAGATCAGGGTCGAGGCTGAGCACCTCACCGTCGAACTGCACGTATCCGGCGCCGACGCCTTCTCGATAGCCGGGCTCAAGTAGGCGGCGCAGGAAATAGATCGTCTGGTGCAACGAGTTGACTGCAGTTCCTGGGGCAAGCTCCGGCCAAAGCGCTTCTAGGGCCTCGTCACGCGTGCTAGCCATACCCGGACGAGATGAGACAAAGCAGAGCAGCCCGAGCACCTTTCGCCTAAGGCGCTTCGTCAATGCGACGTCGTCGATTAGCAGTTGCACAACGCCCAAGTCGGAGATCTGGACACGCGGGGCGAGACGCCTAGTGATTGCCGCAGCGACTGGCCGGAGGCCCTTATCGCGAACTGCGAGCGACCGCAGCATCGTGGCGTCATCCGACGACCCAATCTTCGCAAGCAGATCAGCTGCGACAGCGGCGCTGGGGCCCGGCGCGAGAGCAACATTCCGAATTGCACCTGCCCATCGCGCAGGTCGCGCCGCCGCCTCGGCTGTCACCGTTTGGAGCGAGTTGTCGCTCAAGAGAGCGAGCGCGGATACGAGCTCCTCCGCGACCCAGGAGAGGCAGTACCGCTCGTCAGGAAGGATGCGAGCAACTTCGACGTCAGGCGATCGACCTTCCGCGATTGCACCGATCAGGTCCGATACCAGAGTGACCGGACGAGATCGTTGCGTCGCTGCGATCCGCTTCAGTTCTCGGACCTGCAATTCACCATCGCTGCGGCCTGCAAGGAGCGATGCCCGCGACTCGCAGGAGCTGGCCTCTCAACAGGCCGGCGACGTCTGTGCACGGATGAGCGTCGAGCACTCTAGCTAGGTCGAGAGCCTCATCCAGCCTATTGGCTCGTATCGCCAACGAGCCTTGAATGAGGTTCGCTAGGTTGGCAAAGTTGGACGACCCTTGCGCAGCTGCCTGGTCGAGGGCGATCGCCGCGCCCTCGGCGTCTCCGAAGTCGGCTCGTAGCTTCGCAGTCTCGAGATAGACCTCCCCTCTACCAAGGCGTGATGGGATTTCGAGCGCGGCCTGCAGCATCGCTTCTGCGTGATCGAGTCGACCGATTTGGGCCCAAGCACTCGCCTCATTGGCGATCGCGGACACAAACTCCGGACTGCCGACGGCTCGACCGCCGAGGTCGATCTGGGCCTGCCCGGCTGCCCGGATTGCCTCTTTCGGCGCTCCCAGCCATAGCAGGACCCCGGCGAGATTTAGACGCGTGATTCCCGCGTATCTATGGTGGCCTTCTCGACTCTGGCGGATGGCGAGCTCGCGTAATCCATCCGCGATCAAGTCAAGTGGGCCCTCGTGCTCTGCATCCCACATCGCGATAGTTGCGAGTGCCACATCGCGCTGACTGGAAGTCAGGCTTCCAGCGCCCAGGGCATCCCTGGCGAAGCCCACAGCGGCTTCTTCGAATCCGCCGAAACCGAGGATCGACGACACGTTGAGCAATGCGGGCCCAGCCAAGGAGCCGTTCGCGCTTGCCGGCACTGCCTGCCGGGCAAGTGACTGCGCCTGATCGAAGTTGCCCCTCGCAAGCTCGAGTCGCGATCTGAAGGATCAGTGCACCCTGGACGATCGAGGCTGCCCGTTGAGCCATCGAGGAATGGTCTCGCTCGTTCGAACTGACCCGACGCAAACACGGAATTTATCGCGCCATCAACGACTTGCGCGGCGGTCGTCGGATCGCCGGCCTCGCGCAGGTGCCAGGCGGCCGTCGCCCAGTCTGTCGCCTCCAGAGCGCGACCGACTCGCTCATGGATCTCGCGGACCGCTGTTTCGCCGATGTCGGCTTCGAGCTGGGACAGCAGAAACGCTCGCACCAGTGGATGGAAGCGATGGGGAGAGTCGCGATCAGGTTGGGCCAGAAGTCCTAGGTCTTCGGCTTCGCGCATGGCTTGCAGGATTTCAGTCCGTGTCCATGCCGCACACCAGCCCGGCGGTTTCGGCATCTACCCAAGTGAGGACCGAAACGCGCGTCAGGAAAGCGTGGAGGTCCGTTGACAGGCTCGCAACCACTTCCTCTGCCAGAAAGTCATAGAGGTCGCCTTGATTTGCGCTGATGTGCGCCACGAATGCCCTTGGATCGGGCCTCGCCTGTTCGCCGAGGCTGACGTTCACCAGACTCAGCAGCGCAGCCCAGCCCTCCGTGCGTTCGACGAGCTGGTCGACCACGTCGGGCTCGATGGGCAGGTGGTAGGCGTCACGGAAGAGGCGGTCGGTCTCGGGAACGTCGAAGCAGAGCGCGTCGCCGCCGATACGGGAGACCGCGCCGCGGGCGCGCAGGCGGCCGAGCGGCAGGCGTGGCGTCGAGCGCGAGGCGATCACGATGCTGAAGCTCGGCCCGGTCTGCTCGATCAGCGCGCGGACCGTGGGCACGACCTCGTCGCTGCCGTCGACCGCGTGGTAGTCGTCCAGGATCAGCGTCAGGCCCTGGGGATGGCTCGCGCCGAACTCGGCGTACTCGCGGACGAGGCTGGCCTGGATGTCCGCCCGGGTCGGGCCGCCGGGACCGAGCTGCATCAACAGGGAATAGGTCTCTGGCGCGAAGTCCGGGTCCAGCTCGCGGCCGCCCGCGACGAGGTGCCGGAACAGCGTCAGCCAGTCGCGGTCATCGGGGTCGAGGCGGTACCACGCCGTGAGGCGCGAGCTGCCGCGGGCCCAGTCGCCGAGCAGCGTGGTCTTGCCGAAGCCGGCTTCCGCGACGACCAGCGCGACACGGCCCGTTGCCGCCTGGTCGAGCCAGCCGTTGAGCCGCTCGCGCGACAGCGTGTCTGCCCGCATGAGCGGCGGATGGATGCGCGCTCCGACGATCGGGAACGGGTTCATGCCGAGCAGGCCCGCTCGCCCGCCGAGGAGCATCGCGCCCGGGATCCCCGGTCCGACGCCGACAAGCGCATGGTCCTCATGGCCCACGGACCGGCTCGACGGTGCCCGCTGTCCCGCCGCGTCGCCGACCTTGGCCGCGAACGATACGGACGCCGGATTGCCCGCGTCAACGCGGGATGCTGGCGCCTCCGCTGTCCTGGCGCGCAGGGACCCGTCTCGTTCCTGGTCCGTCGCGCTTGTCGGCATGCCCGGAATCTTGCCGGGCGCCGCTCATCGGCCGCTTATCTGAGAGCGACGGCTGGTCAGCCCTCGTACTCGAAGCCGATCTTGAGGTCGACCAGGTACTCGACGATCTCGCCGTCCTCGATCCGCGCCGAGGACTTCACGACCTCGACGGTACGGATGTTGCGAACGGTCTTGGACGCGGTCGCGACGGCCTGCCGAGCGGCGTCGCTCCACGATCGGGGGCTCGTCCCGACCATCTCGCGGATGATGATCACGCCCACGTGTGCCTCCTGGCTGCGAAGGCTCCCAGCATAGGTCGGGAGCGGTCGCGGCCGGAGCGCGGCAGCCGGCGCTTGGTCGATCTCAGGCGGGTGCCGCGGCGCTCTCGCTGCCTTCGGCTCGAACCTTGTCGAAGCACGTGCTGCAGTACACGGGCCGGTCGTTCCTCGGCTGGAACGGCACGACAGCCTGGCCGCCGCAGCTGTTGCAGACGGCCGCGTGGTATTCCCGTGAGCCTCCCGGTGACGCGTTCCTGGCTCGTTTCGCCGCCGCCCGACAGGTTGGGCATCGCTGTGGATCGTTGGTCAGGCCCTTGCTGGCGAAGAACGACTGCTCCCCCGACGAAAAGACGAAGGACTCGCCGCAGTCACGGCAAGTCAAGGTCCGATCCTCGTACACCCCTCGGGGTCCTCCCTCAACCGACGATATGCAAGCTCGGGTCCGGCGCAGGAGGCCGGCACGGCGTCGTCAGGAGGTCGGCGACCGGGCAGGCGGGCTTCGCGGGCCCGGAACTCTAGTTGCGCGGAGGATACGCGCGTCGTCAAGCGGTTTTACCCACGTTCGGGAACCACGTCGAGCGTGCGCGCGTCCCTTGGCGCATGTCGAACCTTTCGCGGCCTGCCGCCGCCGTCCTGCTCGCCGCCGTCACGCTCGCCGCCTGCAGCGGCGGCCCCGCGACCTCGCCCTCGCCGTCCGCCCCAGCAGCGAGTGCCGGCGACGGCACGCCGACGCCGATCCCGACGATCGCGGGCATCGCGCACCCGACCGGGGCGACCGACATCGTCCTCCGCTTCGACGAGGCCGGCGGCTTCGTGCCCGTCGAGTTCCTCGCCGCCCACGTTCCCTACTTCACGCTGTACGGCGACGGGACCGTCGTGTTCGTCCAGAACGCGCCGCAGGTCGACCCGGCGCCCGACAACATCGGCCGCGGCTCGCCGCTGCGCACCGGCAAGCTGACCGAGCCGCAGGTCCAGGACCTGCTCGACTTCGCGCTGGGTCAGGGCGGCCTTGGGATCGCGAAGGCCGACTACCCGAACCCGAACGTCGCGGATGCCCCGACGGCGACGTTCGAGATCCACGCCGATGGCGGCGACAAGACCGTCTCGGTCATGGCGCTGGGCATGGATGGCCCGGCCGGCCCCGACACGGCGATCAAGACCTCGCTCGCGCAGCTCGGCGAGCGCCTGCGCGACTTCGATCGCGGCGGCACGCTCACGAGCGACCCCTTCGCGCCGGCCGCCTATCGCGCGGTGCTGACCGACGCCACGGGCGGCGGCGGGGCGGGCCGTGCGTGGCCGTGGCCGTCGATCAAGCTCGACGCGTTCACCTTCCCCGCCGACCCGAACGCCCTGCGCCAGGGCACGCGGGCGATGTCGGCCGACGAGATCGCGGCCCTCGGGATCAAGGACGTCCAGAACGGCGTCTCGACCGGCGTGTTCGTCACCGGCCCGGACCAGAAGCTCTACTCGCTCGTCGTCCGCCCGCTGCTGCCCGACGAGAAGGCCTAGCTGACGTCCGCGAACCGCTCGCCCGCGTAGTTCACGAAGCGCGTCTGCGCCTTCTTGAACCACAGGTCGATCTCGCCCGTCGGGCCGTTGCGGTGCTTGGACAGCTTGAGCTTGATGACCTCGCCCTCGGCCGACTGGTCCTCGGCGCCGCGATCCTTCTCGCGCCACAGGAACATCACGAGGTCCGCGTCCTGCTCGATGCTGCCCGACTCGCGCAGGTCCGAGAGCCGCGGCTCGCGTGACTCGCGCATCTCCGGCTGGCGCGAGAGCTGGCTCAGCGCGACGACCGGGACCTTGAGCTCGCGTGCGAGCGCCTTGAGCCCGCGGGAGATCTCCGACACCTCCTGGACGCGGTTGGCGTCGCGGGTGGTGGTGGACGACTGCATGAGCTGGAGGTAGTCGACGATCACGAGGTCGAGGCCCGACTCCGCCTGGAGGCGCCTGGCCTTCGTCCGCAGCTCCATCGTCGTGATGTTGGGCGTGTCGTCGATGTAGATCGGCGCCTCCGACAGGGCGTTCATCGCCGGCGCGATGCGCGCGAAGTCCAGCTCCTCGAGGAACCCGGTACGCAGCCGCTGGCTGTCGATGTTGGCGACCGATGAGAGCAGGCGGAGCACGAGCTGCTCCTTGCTCATCTCGAGGCTGAAGACGCCGACGCTCTTCTTGTCGTGGACCGCCGCGTGCTCCGCGATGTTGAGCGCGAAGCTCGTCTTGCCGACCGACGGGCGGGCCGCGAGGATCACGAGGTCGCTCTTCTGGAGGCCCGTCGTCAGCGCGTCGAGGTCCCCGAAGCCCGGTCCGGATCCCGCTGATCTCACCGCGGTGCGCGTGGAGGTAGTCGAGCCGGTCGTACGCGTCGTGGAGCAGGCCCGCGGAGCAGCGAGAACCCGGCCGCGACGCGCCGCTGGCTGACCGCGAACAGCTCCGACTCGGCGCGATCGATCGCCTCCTGGACCTCCGCCGGATCCTCGTACCCGATGCCGGCGATCCGCCCCGCGGCGCCGATCAGGTTCCGCAGCACCGCCTTGCGCTCGACGATCCGCGCGTACTGCGTCGCGTGGACGGCCGTGGGCGTCGCGTTCGACAGGGTCCCGAGGTAGGCGCGGCCGCCGATCGACTCCAGGTCCTCGTCGCGCTCGAGGGCCTCGGAGACCGTGACGATGTCGATCGGCTCGCGGCGCTCGAACAGGTCGAGCATCACCGCGTAGACCTTGGCATGGGCCTGCCGGTAGAAGTCCTCGGGCTTGAGGAACTCGGCGACCTCGATGACCGCGTCGCGATCGATGAGGATCGAACCGAGCACGGACTGCTCGGCTTCGTTGGACTGGGGCGGCAGACGGTCGATCATTCGGCTCGATGATGCGGGGCCGGCGTGTCAGCTTGTCTGGCACGCGTCGGCCGATGGCTCACAGGTCCCCGCATCGTCGCCGGGATGGGTCGACTGCCGGTCAACCGATACGGGGCGGGACGATCACCGTCGTCCACGGGATGCTGCCCCATGTGGATGGCTGTGGATGACTTTGTGGACAGAACGGCAAGGCGCCCGTCAGCGCGCCGAGCGAAGGCGCGGTGAGCTGCGGAGCGAGCGCACCCGTGGTGCGTGAGCGAGCAACCGACCGGCAACGCCGGATCGGCCGCATCGGAGCGCTCAGTCGAGGCGGCGGATGACGCCAATGAGCTTTCCCTGGATCCGGACCGACGGGTAGAACTGCGGCGGGTAGTTCGGGTTGGCAGGCTGGAGGCGGACCCGGTCCTTCTCGCGGAAGAACCGCTTGAGGGTGACCGCGTTCTCCTCGACCTGGGCCACGACGATGTCCCCGTCGCGCGCCGTCTCCTGCGGCCGGATGACCACGAAGTCCCCGTCCGCGATGTGTGCCTCGATCATCGAGTCGCCGCGGACGCGCAGGACGTACGCGTCGCCCGCTGGGGCCAGGATGTCCGGCACGGCCAGCGTCTCGGACGCGTCCTGGTAGGCCTCGATCGGGCCGCCGGCGGCGATCTCGCCGATCACCGGGAGCGTGTGCGCTTCGGATGGAACCGCCTGCGGCGTCAGCTCGCTCGAGAGCCCGAGGCGGAGCGCGGCGGTCGGCGTCAGGCGGATCGCGCGCGACTGCGGCGAGCCATCGTCCGAGACCCCGCGCTCCAGGTAGCCCTCTCGCTCGAGGATCAGGAGGTGGTGATGGACCGCGGACGTGGACGCGAGCCCGACGGCCTTGGCGATCTCGCGGACGGACGGCGGATAGCCGCGGGCGCGGATGGTCGCCGCGATGACGTCCAGGATTTTTCGCTTTCGCTCGGCGTCGTGACGGGTCATTCCGCCTCCTTTGGCAAGGATGATACCGAACGGACGTTCGATGTCAACTTGGAGCCGCCGGGCGTTCATCGGCCGCACGCGGGGCTGCTGCTAGACTCGCCCTCCCCATCGCGCGCTCGCGCGAGCACGGGTCCAGGAGGCGAGGAGCAGGTTGGCAAGCGCAGGAGGCGGCTCGGACGCGGCATCGACGCCGAAGGCCCGGACGCACCGGATCGGCACCCGACGGCTGCTCGGCTGGGCGGCGTTCCTGCCGCTGGCGAGTCGCGCGCCGATCTACGGCCGCCTGTTCTGGGAGCTGATCCTGGACGACCGAACGCCGGCCGGCCGCAAGGCCCTGCTCGCCGGAGCCCTCGGCTACCTCGTGCTCGGGCGCGACATCATCCCCGACGACATCCCGATCGTCGGCGGGCTCGACGACCTCGTCGTCGTGGTGCTCGCGGTGGACCTGTTCCTCGACGGGGTGCCGACGGACGTGCTCGACGAGAAGCTCGACGCGCTTGGCATCGACCGCCGCGCGTTCTCGGAAGACGTCGCCAGGATCCGGCGGTTCACGCCTGGACCGCTGCGGCGCACGATCCGGCAGGCGCCTCGCGCCGTGGCATTCGCCGGGGATACGCTGAACAACAGCAGGCTCGGACCGAGGGTCCGCGCATGGATCAACAAGGAGGGTTCGATCGCGTGAAGGTGATCCTGACCAAGGAAGTCCCGAAGCTCGGCAAGACGGGCGAGATGAAGACGGTGGCCGACGGCTACGCCACGAACTTCCTCATCCCGAACCAGCTTGCCGTGCCGGCCTCCGGCGGTGCCTATCGCGCGTACCAGCACGACATCGCCAGCCGCGAGGACAAGCGGAAGCGCGAGCGCGAGGAGGCGGAGATCGCCGCGACGCGCATCGCGAGCACCACCCTCACGATGGGCGTGAAGGTCGGCGAGGGCGGCAAGCTCTACGGCTCGATCAACAACCAGGACATCGCGGAGGCGCTGGGTCGTCGCGGGATCGTGATCGACAAGCACAAGATCGATCTCGAGCAGCCGATCAAGTCGCTGGGCACCTACAAGGTCGCGATCAAGGTCCTCTCGGGCATGACGCCCGAGGTCACGATCGTCGTCGAGCCCAAGGGCTAGCCGGCGCTCTCGAAACGCGCGACCGTCCAGGTCGCGCCGCTCCGCGTCGGTTTGTGTCAGATGACACTCAGGTGGGCGCTCGACCGGCGATCTCCGTCACCTGCCACCCGGGCGGGTCGCTGACCCCGAATCCGGCCTGAATGCGGCCGCCGGGCCGACGAACGCCCGGGTAGCGAATGACAGGAAAGGGATCCTTGCCACGCCCTCGGCGGGCGAGAATCGCGTGCGTGAGCGAACGCGTCATCCTCCACGTCGACCTGGATGCGTTCTTCGCCGCGGTCGAACAGCGCGACCGGCCCGGAGCTGCGCGGCAAGCCCGTCATCGTCGGCGGCGGCGGGCCGGACCAGCGGGGCGTCGTCTCGGCCGCCTCGTACGAGGCGCGGAAGTTCGGCGTCCATTCCGCGATGCCGCTGCGGACGGCGGGCCGGCTCTGTCCACAGGGCGTGTTCCTGCCGGTCGACGGGCGCAAGTACCAGCACGTCAGCCGCGAGGTGATGGCGATCCTGCGACGGTTCACGCCGCAGGTGCAGCCGATCTCGATCGACGAGGCCTTCCTCGACATCACCGGATCGCAGGCGCTGTTCGGTGACGGCGAGACGATCGGGCGCACGATCAAGGCGACGATCCGCGCGGAGGTCGGCCTCACCGCGTCGGTCGGCGTCGGGACGACGAAGCTCGTGGCGAAGATCGCGTCGGAGCTGCGCAAGCCCGACGGGCTCGTCGTCGTGCCGCCGGGCGGCGAGGCGGCGTTCCTCGCGCCGCTCCCGATCTCGAGGCTGTGGGGCGTCGGCGGCAAGACGGCGGAGGCGCTGCGCGACTTCGGGGTCGTCACGATCGGCGACCTGGCCGCGCTGCCGCCCGACGCGCTCGTCCGGCGGTTCGGGAAGCACGGCGCGTCGCTGGTGGACCGCGCGCACGGGCGCGACGCCGATCCGGTGGCGACCGGCGATCCGGCGAAGTCGATCGGGCACGAGCACACCTTCGACGTCGACACCGCGGACCGCGAGGTCATCGAGCGGACCCTGCTCGGCATGGCCGACGGCGTCGCGTGGCGCCTGCGGGCGAGCGGGCTCAAGGCCGTGACGATCGCCCTCAAGCTGCGGGACTCGTCGTTCACGACGATCACGCGTCAGACCGGGCTCGACATCCCCGCCGACCTGACCGAGCCGATCTACGAGGCGGCGGTCGGCCTGCTCCGTCGCGAGCTCCACGGCCAGCGGATCCGCCTCGTGGGCGTGACGGCGTCGAACTTCCGGGACCGGGAGCAGCTCGCGCTGTTCGGCGAGGACGACCCGCGACGTCGCCAGGCCGCGGAGGCCCTGGACCGGATCCGGCGCAAGTACGGCGAACGGGCGGTGACCCGCGCGCGGCTCGTCCGGGCCGGCATCCCCGCGCCATTCGAGCGCGACCCGATGTCGCCGGTCGACGCCCGTCCCGGGGCGACAGCCGGAGGCGGTCGACGTCGACGCGAATCGTGACAGCCTAGGTGACACGGACGTGGCCGAGGATCTCGACGCGGACGCTTGACATCGAACACCTGTTCGACTAGCGTTCCTGTCAGAAACGAACAGACGTTCGCATCCGGCGTGCCCCACGGGTGTTGATAGATCCCGCCGAAGGGAAGGAGACACCATGGCGATGATCCGCGTCGCACCAGTCGACGTCGAGGTCCGCACGGACTGGTTCAACGGAACTCCCCGAGAGATCACCTGGGGTGCCGAGCGCCTCCAGATCACCCGCGTCGTCGCGGTCCGTGACGAGCGCTCCGCGTACCCGGCGATCACGGGCCCCCGCACGTTGTTCGAGGTGGACACCGCCTCGTACCGCCTCGCCCTCACGTACCGCCATCGCTCGCGCCGCTGGCTCATCGAGGGCCTGGACGAGGTCGCCAAGGCGGCCTGACCCACCACATTCGGGGTCGCGGCTCCTCCCTGTCGGCCCCCGGGTCGGCTGCGGGGCGGGCGCGAGAGCGCTCGCCCCGCGGACCATGCCGGTCCGCGACGATCGCGAACGAGCTCCGGTTGGTCCGGCCCGCGGATCGGCGTCCGCCGCCGGTCCGGGGCGTCCCTACAATCGGTGCGTGGAACCGAGCGCGCGCTTCCGGGACCTGACCGTCGCCGGCTTCGTCGAGCGACTGGCGTCCGACGATCCCGTGCCGGGCGGTGGCAGCGCGGCGGCCGTCGCGGCCAGCCTCGCTGCCGGCCTCGTGGCGATGGTCGCGTCGCTCTCGATGGACCGGCCGAAGTACGCCCAGCACGCCGGGCTGCACCGGGAGGCGGCCGAAGCCGCGAGGGCCCTCGCGGACCGCCTGCTCACCCTCGCCGACGATGACGCCGTGGCGTACGCGGGATTCGGGGCCGCGATGAAGCTCCCACGGGACACCGACGTCGAGCGGGCGACGCGCGCGGCGGCGATCAGCGAGGCCGCTCGTGCCGCGTCGGACGTCCCGTATCGGACCGTCGAGGCGTGCCTCGAGGTCGTCGTCCTCGCTGAGGCGCTCGCCGGGCGCAGCAATGCCAACGCCTCGTCGGACCTCGAGGTCGCGGCGCTCCTCGCGACCGCAGCCTCGCGGGCGGCCGCGGCGAACGTCTACGTGAACCTGCCGTCGATCGGGGACCAGGCCGCGGCAGACGAGCTCCTCGCCGATACGCAGCAGCTCGTCGGCGACATCGACCGGCTCGCCTCGCAGACGCGCGAGCTCGTCCTGAAGGGCGAGGCAAGGGCACCCATCGAGGCCGGGCGCGCGTGACGGACGCCGGTCCGCGCCTCCTGCTCGGCGCGCCGATCGCCGCCGAGATCCGGGCGTCGGTGGCCCAGGACGTCGCCGCGATCCGGGGCCGCCGCGGCCACGCGCCGGCCCTCGCGGTCGTCATCGTGGGGAGCGACGCGCCATCGGCCGTCTACCTCAACCAGATCCTGCGATCGTGCGAGAAGGTGGGCATCGACGGCCGACTGATCGAGATCCCGGGCCGCGCGTCCTCGACGACCCTCCGCTCCGAGATCGAGCGCCTGAACCGCGACCCGCTCGTTGCCGGGATCATCGTCCAGATGCCGCTGCCCAAGCGGATCCCGCTCTCGACCGTCATCGACACCCTGGACCCCGCCAAGGACATCGACGGCCTGCACCCGCGCAACGCGGGCCTGCTCAGCCTCGGCTACGAGGGCTTCCTGCCGACGACCGCGCACGCCGCCGTCGAGATCCTGAAGCGCTCGGACATCCCGCTCGCGGGCAGGCGGGTCACGGTCGTCGGCCGCTCCAACGTCGTCGGCAAGCCGGCGGCCCTGCTGTTCCTGCGCGAGAACGCCACCGTCACGGTCTGCCACAGCAAGACCGTCGACCTCGCCCGCCACACCAGGGACGCCGAGGTGGTGGTCGTGGCCGCCGGCGTCCCGGGCCTGATCACCGGGGAGATGCTGAGCCCGGGGGCGGTGGTCGTCGACGTCGGCATCAACGTGGTCGGCGACAAGCTCGTCGGCGACGTGGACTTCGAGTCCGCGAGCGCGGTTGCCTCGGCGATCACGCCGGTCCCGGGCGGCGTCGGTCCCGTCACCAACGCCCTCCTGCTCACCCACCTCGTCCGTGCGGCCCAGGCCCAGGGCGCCAACGGCCGCGGCGCGGGAGCCCTCCAGCTCGTCGGGAGTCGTCCATGACCGCCACGTCGTTCCCCTCGGACCTGGACATCGCGCGCTCGGTGACCCCGAGGCCGATCGCCGACGTCGCCCACGAGCTCGGGCTGCACGACGACGAGGTCGAGCTCTACGGCAGCACCAAGGCGAAGATCACGCTCGAGGGCATCCGGCGCGTCGAGGGCGCCAACCCGCGCGGCAAGTACGTCGTCATCACGGCGATCACGCCCACGCCGCTCGGCGAGGGCAAGTCGACGACGACGGTCGGCCTCGCCCAGGGCCTCAACCGCATCGGGCGGCGCGCCGCCGTCACGATCCGCCAGCCCTCGCTCGGCCCGGTGTTCGGCATCAAGGGCGGCGCGGCCGGCGGCGGCTACAGCCAGATCATCCCGATGGAGGACTTCAACCTCCACCTGACCGGGGACGTGCACGCGATCGGCGCCGCCCACAACCTCGCCGCCGCGTTCATCGACAACCACATCCACCACGGCAACGCGCTGGGCATCGACCCCCACGGCATCCTCTGGCCGCGGGTCATGGACATCAGCGACCGTGCGCTGCGCGAGATCGTGATCGGGCTCGGCGGCCGCGAGAACGGGTACCCGCGCGAGACCCAGTTCGTGATCACCGTCGCGTCCGAGGTCATGGCGATCCTGGCGCTGGCGTCGGACCTGCACGACCTGCGGGCCCGCCTCGGACGCGTCGTGCTCGCGACGACCCGCGACGGCACGCCGGTCACCGCCGAGGACCTCAAGGTCGCGGGCTCGATGACCGTGCTCCTCCGCGATGCGCTCAAGCCGAACCTGCTCCAGACCCTCGAGGGCGGCCCGGCGTTCGTCCACTGCGGCCCGTTCGGCAACATCGCCCACGGCAACAGCTCGGTGCTGGCGGATCGGGTGGCGCTCGCCACCAACGACATCGTCGTGACCGAGGCGGGATTCGGGGCCGACATGGGCGCCGAGAAGTTCTTCGACATCAAGTGCCGTGCCTCGGGCCTCAAGCCCGACGCCGCCGTCCTCGTCGCCACGGTCCGTGCGCTCAAGATGCACGGCGGCGTCGGCCGGATCGTCGCGGGCAAGCCGCTCGACCCCGCGCTGCTCGAGGACAACCCCGACGCCGTCCGCCGCGGTGGGTCGAACCTGGCCGCCCAGATCGAGAACGTGACGCTGTTCGGCGTGCCGGCGGTCGTCGCGATCAACACGTTCCCCTCGGACACCGAGGGCGAGATCGAGGCGATCAAGGAGGTCGCGCTGGCCGCCGGTGCTCGCGACGCCGTCGTCGCGCGCCACTTCACGGACGGCGGGGCCGGCGCCGAGGATCTCGCGGCGGCCGTCTGGGCGGCGGCAGAGGAAGGGGCGCCGGACTTCCGCCTCCTGTATCCCGACGACATGGCGCTCTCGCTCAAGATCGAGACGATCGCGACCCGCGTCTACGGCGCGGAGGGCGTCGACATCGCCCCAGCCGCCGCGAAGCAGCTCGCGCAGTACGAGGCCATGGGCTTCGGCCACCTGCCGGTGTGCATGGCCAAGACGCAGTACAGCCTCAGCCACGACCCGAAGCTGCTCGGGCGCCCCACGGCCTTCCGCGTGCCGATCCGCGAGGTCCGCCTCGCCGCGGGCGCCGGATTCATCACGCCGCTCGCCGGCGACATGCGCACGATGCCGGGCCTGAACTCGAAGCCCGGCGGCGAGCGCATCGACATCGACGCGGACGGGAACGTCGTCGGCCTGTTCTGACGAAGCCGGGGGTGCCCGGTCCAACCGCGCCCGCCGTATGCTCGCCGCGTGATCCTCGCCCAGGTCGTCGTCGCCCTCGTCGGCCTCTACGTCATCGCCCGAACGGTGCTCAGCGCCGTTCGCACGTTCGTCGTCCCGCGCGGCGACAACGACCCGCTGTCGCGCCTCGCGTTCCGGGTGATCTACGCCGCGTTCAAGCTCGTGGCGCCGCCGTCACGCCCGTACGAGTTCCGGGACCGGATCATGGCCTACTACGGCCCGATCGCCCTGATCCTGCTGCCCGCCTGGTGGCTGGTCCTGCTGGCGCTCGGGTTCGCCGCGATCTACTGGGTCCTGGGCGAGCCGGCGATGGACGCGATGATCACCAGCGGCTCGTCGCTGCTCACGCTCGGCTTCCTGCGGCCGCCGACGACGGTCGGCGAGATCGTCGCGTTCGTCGAGGCGGCGATCGGCCTCGCCCTCGTCGCCCTCCTGATCTCCTACCTGCCCACGATCTACAGCTCGTTCTCGCGCCGCGAGCTCCTCGTGAACCTCCTCGAGGTCCGCGCCGACTCCCCGCCGTCGCCGATCGTGATGATCACGCGGATGCACCGGCTGTCCGGGCTCGACGACATGCACGACCTGTGGGAGCGCTGGGAGCAGTGGTTCGCCGAGGTCGAGGAGACCCACAGCTCGCTGCCGGTCCTGGTGTTCTACCGCTCGCAGCAGCACGACCACTCGTGGGTCAACGCGGCCGGCGCGGTCATGGACGCCGCCGCGCTGATGCGGTCCTCCGTCGCCACGCCGTGGGACGTCCAGGCCGACCTGACGATCCGCGCCGGCTACCTCGCGCTGCGCCGGATCGCGACGTACTTCCAGATCCCGTTCGACGCGCATCCCGGGCCGATGGATGCCACGAGCGTGGACCGGGCGCTGTTCGAGCGGGCGCTCGACGTGCTCGCCGTCTCCGGCGTGCCGCTGGTCGAGGATCGTGACCAGGCCTGGCGCGACTACAACGGCTGGCGCGTGAACTACGACGCGCCGCTGCGCGGGCTCGAGAAGCTGACGATGGCGCCGACGCCGTGGTGGGACCGGCCGATGCACTCCGCGTGGGAGACGGACGAGCCGGATCTCGCGGTCGCCGCGGCCGAAGGCGGGGTCGTCGTGGGTGCGGAAAGGCCGGCGGTCGAGGCTACGCGGCCAGCGTGAACCCTGACGCCGCCGCGAGGCCGGCGGTCACGATCAGCGCCACGATCACCCCGAGGACGCCGACGCCCCACATCGGCCAGTCGATCGGCCCGAGCGCATCGCCGCCGTGGGCGTGGTCGTCATGGCCGTGGTCGTCCCCGTGATCGGCGCTCGATCCGTGCGGTCCCTCGACGGCGTGGGAGGTGCCGTGCTCGTCGGGGATCGGGTGGGTGTCGCTCATCGTCGCTCCGTGGTGGTCGTCGCGGGCATTGTCCCACGGTCGGGTCGCCATAGACTGACCGCCAGATGCTCACGCTCGTCCTCACCCGCCACGGCCTGACCGACCGCTCCACGCCCGAGCAGCACCTGGGGCAGCGGATCGACGTGTCGATCAATGACGCGGGCCGCCGGCAGGCCGAGGCGCTCGCCCGCCGGCTGGCGCCCGTGACCTTCGATCGCGTCATCACCAGCCCGCTGTTCCGCGCCCGCGAGACGGCCTCGATCCTCGTGCGCAACGTGGCCATCGAGGCGGACCCGCGCCTGCGCGAGATGGACTACGGCGCCTGGGAAGGGCGGACGTACGACCAGATCGCCGAGTCGGATGGCGCGCTCCGGCGCCGATGGGAGGCCGAGCCCGACACGCTCGCCTGCCCCGGCGGCGAGTCCGGCAACGACGTCGCGGCGCGCCTCCGCTCGTTCCTCGCCGACCTCCTCGACGAGCACCGGAGCTGGCACGCGAAGGCGTCGCTCCGGGCCGCCACTTCGGGCTGGGGATCGGCGACGCCGCGGATCGAGCGGCCGATGCTGGCCGTCGCGCACTCGACGACCAACCGGATCCTCATCTGCGTCGCGCTGGCCATCGAGATCCGCGAGTTCCGGCGGCGCATGGACCAGGACCAGGCGAATCTCACCGTGCTCCAGTGGGATCTCGACGCGGCGCCCGACGAGGGCCGGATGCTGGTTCTCAACGACACCGCGCACCTGCGGCGTGCGGACGAGGCGCCCTGGTCCTGAGGGTCAGGCCTCGGGTCCGGGCGGGGCGATCTCGGGTTCCGTCAGCGCAGCATCGGCCGCCACTGCGGTCTCGGGCTTCGCGCGCTTCGGGCGGCCGGGCATGCCGAGCCGCCACCACAGCAGCCCGAGGAACAGGACGATCACGCCGACCAGGATCGCCGTGTCGAACGGCCGCGCCGCCTCGCGGATCTGCTGCCAGTTCGCGCCGAGCTGCATCCCCGCGTAGACGAGGGCGATGGACCACGGCAGCGCGCCCAGCGTCGAGAACACGATGAACTTGCCGATCGGCATCCGGGTGACACCCGCCGGGAACGAGATGAACGTCCGCACGATCGGCAGCAGCCGGCCGAAGAACACGGTCGGCGCCCCGTACTTGCGGAAGAACTCGTCCGCGGCCGCGATCTCGTGGGGCCGGATCAGCAGGTAGCGACCGTAGCGCTCGAGGAACGGGCGGCCGCCCCAGGCGCCGATGGCGTAGGCGACCAGCGAGCCGATGGTGTTCCCGATGGTCGCCACGATGACGACGATCCAGAAGTTCCACGCCGACCCCGTGATCGGCTCGACCGCCGCCGGGTTCGACACGAGGAACCCCGCGAACGGCAGGATCAGCTCCGAGGGCAGCGGGATCATCGCCGATTCGATCGCCATCGCCGCCCCGACCCCGAGGTACCCGACCGCGCCGTAGAGGCTGGTCAGGAACGGGATGACGACCTGGTCGATGAACGAGAGCACGGGCCTGCGGTTCCCTCGGCGAGTCGGGCTGACGGTGCGACCGGGAGGATATCTGACTATCCTCGGCACGGTGACCGAGGCCCACTTCGTACCCGACCACGACGACGGCGCCGGCGCGCGCGATCTCGTCGTCCTGACGGGGGCCGACCTCACCATCGCCGACGTCGAGGCGGTCGCCCGTGGTGGCGCTCGCGTCGCCCTCGACACCCACGCGCGCGACCGGATGCAAGAGGCGCGCGACGTGATCGACGCGCTGGTCCGCCGGGGTGAGGTGGTGTACGGCGTCACGACCGGGTTCGGCGACCTCGCGACGACGTTCATCCCGCCAGAGGACGCCGGGCGCCTGCAGGCGAACCTGATCGCCTCGCACGCCGCCGGCGTCGGACGCCCGTTCCCGCGCGAGGTCGTGCGGGCGATGCTCCTCCTGCGCGCGAACACGCTGGCGCTGGGCCACTCCGGGTGCCGGCCCCTGCTCGTGGACCGGATCTGCGAGCTGCTGGCGCGTGGTATCCACCCGGTCGTGCCGGAGCAGGGGAGCGTCGGCGCGTCGGGCGACCTCGCCCCGCTGGCCCATCTCGCGCTGCCGCTCATCGGGCGCGGCGAGGTGGAGGTCGGGGGACGGGTGATGCCGACGATGGACGCCCTCCGCGAGGCCGGCATCGAGCCGCTCACTCTCGAGCCCAAGGAGGGGCTGGCGCTGCTCAACGGCACGCAGCTGATGAGCGCACTCGGGGCGCTGATCGCCGCGGACGGCGAGCGGCTGCTCCGCACGGCGTCGGTCGCCGCCGCGATGTCGGTCGAGGCGCTGCTCGGCACCGAGGTTGCGTTCTCCGCCCCGTACCAGCTCGCGCGGCCCCATCCGGGCCAGGTCGCGGTGGCGGCCGAGCTCCGGCACCTCCTCCGCGGCTCGGGGCTGCAGCGATCCCACCATGACTCGGCGCACAAGGTCCAGGACCCGTATTCGCTCCGCTGCGTGCCCCAGGTCCACGGCGCCGTCCGCGACGCGCTCGACCACCTCCGCCGCGTGCTCGACATCGAGCTCAACTCCGCGACCGACAACCCGCTCGTCTTCCCGCTCGGCGGCTCCGTCCCGGCGGATGCCCTCGCGACCGGCGGTGGCCTCGTGATCTCGGGCGGCAACTTCCACGGCGAGCCGATCGCGCTCGCGCTCGACTTCGCGAAGCTCGCGCTGGCCGAGCTGGGCTCGATCTCCGAGCGCCGGACCGCGCTGCTGCTCGACGCCCGGCTGAACGGCGGCCTCCCCGCGTTCCTCTCGCCGGACCCGGGCCGGAACAGCGGCCTGATGCTCGTCCAGTACACCGCGGCGGCGCTTGCGTCCGAGAACAAGGTGCTCGCGCACCCCTCCTCGGTCGACTCGATCCCCACGTCCGCGAACCAGGAGGACCACGTGTCGATGGGTGCCGCCGCGGCGCGCCACGCGCGGACGGTGCTGGGCCACGTGGAGCAGATCCTGGCGATCGAGCTGCTGTGCGCGGCCCAGGCGCTGGACCTGCGGCTGGCCCTGCTCGCCGGGGACGGCGAGGCGGACGCGTCGGCCGCGCCGCAGCCCGGGGAAGGCGTCGAGGCGGCGCGCCGGCGGATCCGGGCCGGTATCGAGCCGTTGGGTGAGGACCGCGAGCCCGGCCCGGACCTCGCAACCGCGCTCGCGCTCGTGCACGACGGGACGCTCGCGGACCTCGCCGGTCCCGGATCGTAGACTTCGGCGGCCATGGCCATCCGCATCGTTGACGTCACCGACGACGCCTCGTTCGCCCTCCTCCCGCCGTGCGCCGATCCGGGCTTCGACCATCGTTCGTGCGACTACTGGGAGGACGCCGACCGAGGATCCAAGGCCGCCCGTCTCTCCTGGATCCAGGACGCGCCCGCGCAGGCGGCCCCGGCGCCCGCGAAGGCCCAGAACCCGTTCGCCCGCGCCGACGACGGGCCGGCCTTCAACCCGTTCGCCCCGGCCTCGGCCAAGCCGTCGTTCAACCCGTTCGCCGACGATGACGACGAGCCGGTCGAGAACCCGTTCGCGCCCAAGCCCAGGGAGCGTCCGGCCGCGGGCGGTTCGGCCCGACCGAAGCTGCGGCTGCTCGGTCGCGGCCTCACGGTGTTCGGCAGCTACGCCAAGGTGCTGCTGCGCGACGACGAGCCCGCGGCCTACGCGCAGTTCGGTCCCCTGTCCGCGTACCCGCGCGCGATCCGCACCCGCGAGCTGTACCCGCGGCTCCCGGACGCGCCGCTGCCGGCGGTCATCACCTGCATCTCGACGACGCCGGCGGCACGCCGGCAGGGGCTCGCGGCGATGCTCGTCGAGGCGGTGTGCGACGACCTCGCGGCGCGCGGCTTCGCGGCGGTCGAGACCTACCCCACGGTCGGGGCGAAGGAGGACGCGACCAGTGCCGCCCAGCCCGCGTTCTGGGAGCGGCTCGGGTTCGTCGTCGCGGCGCCCGACGAGCGATACCCGGTCCTGCGCCGGGAGCTCGCTTGAGGGCGCGTCGGCCCGCGGCGACCGTCGGCTCCGTGGCCCTCGCGCTCGTCCTCGCGGCCTGCGGTTCCTCGACCCCGTCGGCGCCGCCCAGCCTCCGGGCCAGCGCCGCGGCTCCCGCGTCCGCCGCCGTGACGTCGTCGACGCCCGCACCGTCGATCGCCCCTGCGAGCGGTGCCGCCGCGAGCCCAGGCGCCTCGCTCGTCCTCGACGAGACCCTCCTCTCGATCCTCCCCGCGGACGTCGACGGCGTCCCGGTGACGCAGGAGCCCGACTCGTTCGCCCAGGCCGCGGCGGACCCCGACTTCGCGACGAACGTCGGGTCGGCGGCCTTCGGCATCGCCGTCGACGGCACCGACCTCGCCTCGGGGGTCGTCGCGCACCTGCGTCCGGGGCGGTACTCCGACGGCCTGTTCCGGGATTGGCGCGACACCTACGACGCCGGTGCGTGCGCGCAGGCGGGTGGCGTCGCCGGGAACGCGCAGGCCGACATCGGCGGCCGGACGGTCTACATCACGACCTGTGGCGGCGGCCTGCGGACCTACCACGCGTACGTCCCCGAGCGCGACGTCATCGTCTCGGTCTTCTCGCTCGGCGACCGTCACTTCGGCGAGCAGCTCATGGGCGGCCTGCGGCCGTGACCCCGGCGTAGACTCGCGGCCGTGACCCTCGTCTCCGGTCCCCGACCCGTCCGAGCCGCCCGCGGCACCGAGCCTCTCGACCCGCGGCTGGCAGCAGGAAGCCGTCCTGCGGATGCTGATGAACAACCTCGACCCCGAGGTCGCCGAGAACCCCGACGCGCTCGTCGTCTACGGCGGCACGGGCCGCGCGGCGCGCAGCTGGGAGGCGTTCGACGCCATCGTCCGCGAGCTGCGCCGCCTCGCCGACGACGAGACGCTGCTCGTCCAGTCGGGCAAGCCGGTCGCGGTCTTCCGCACCAACGAGTGGGCGCCCCGGGTGCTGATCGCGAACTCGAACCTCGTCGGCAAGTGGGCCAACTGGGAGCAGTTCCGCGAGCTCGAGCGGCAGGGCCTGACGATGTACGGCCAGATGACGGCCGGGTCGTGGATCTACATCGGCACCCAGGGCATCCTCCAGGGCACGTTCGAGACGTTCGCCGAGCTCGCCCGCCAGCACTTCGGCGGCACGCTGCGCGGGCGGGTGACGCTCGACGGCCGGCCTCGGCGGGATGGGCGGCGCGCAGCCGCTGGCCGTGACGATGAACGACGGGGTCTGCATCGCGATCGAGGTCGACGAGGCGCGGGCGCGACGGCGCCACGAGATCGGCTACGTCGACCGGCTGACCCACTCGCCCGACGAGGCGCTCGCGATGGCGCGCGCGGCCGCGGCGGAGGGGCAGGCGATCTCGATCGCCCTGGTCGGGAACGCGGCCGAGATCGAGCCCGCCTGGGCGAAGGCCGGCGAGCGGTTCGACGTGGTCACGGACCAGACGTCGGCGCACGACGCGCTCGCCGGCTACGTCCCGGCGGAGATCTCGCTCGACGACGCGGCCGTGCTGCGGACCACCGAGCCGGCGGTCTACGAGGCCCGATCGAAGCAGTCGATGGCCGACCACGTCCGCGCGATCCTCGCGTTCCAGGCCGCCGGCGCCGTCGCGTTCGACTACGGCAACAACCTGCGCGCCCAGGCGCAGGAGGCGGGCGTCGCGAACGCCTTCGACTACCCGGGGTTCGTGCCCGCGTTCATCCGGCCGCAGTTCTGCGAGGGTCGCGGGCCGTTCCGCTGGGCCGCGCTGTCCGGCGATCCCGAGGACATCCTGCGCACCGATCGCGCGGTCCTCGAGCTGTTCCCCGAGGACGCGGGCCTGCGCCGCTGGATCGAGATGGCCGAGGCGCGCGTCCCGTTCCAGGGCCTCCCGGCGCGCATCTGCTGGCTCGGCTACGGCGAGCGGGCCAAGGCGGGCCTCGAGTTCAACCGGCTGGTCGCCGCGGGCGAGGTGCGGGCGCCGATCGTCATCGGCCGCGACCACCTCGATGCCGGTTCGGTCGCCTCGCCCAACCGCGAGACGGAGGCGATGGCCGACGGCTCCGATGCCATCGCCGACTGGCCGCTCCTCAACGCCCTCGTCAACACGGCGGCCGGGGCGACCTGGGTCTCGATCCACCACGGCGGCGGCGTCGGGATCGGGTACAGCCAGCACGCCGGGATGGTCTGCGTCGCCGACGGCACGGAGCTCGCGGCCCGCAAGCTCGAGCGGGTGCTGACCACCGACCCCGGGATGGGCGTGGTCCGCCACGTCGACGCCGGCTACGAGCGCGCGATCGAGGTCGCCCGCGAGCGCGGGGTCCACATCCCGATGCTGGACGAGGGCTAACCGGCCGGCGCGGCCCCCATCGTCGGCGTCCCCGGCGCGTCGTCGTCGGTCGGCTCCGGCATCGTCACGATCTGCCGCACCGACGACAGGGCCACGGGCAGGAACGCCACCAGGCTGCCGAGCGCCCCGACCCAGATCGTCGCGTGCAGGCCGATGATGTCGCCGAGCGCGCCGCCGATGATCGCCCCGAGCGGGATCGTGCCCCAGACGATGAACCGCATCGTGGCGTTCATCCGGCCCTGCATCCGGGGCGGCGTGATCGCCTGGCGCAGCGACACCTGGTTGATGTTCCACGCGACGCCGAAGAACCCGCCGACCAGCCCGAACAGCGCCAGCGCCGCGAAGATGAGCTCGTCCGTGGCGAGCGCGACCGGCAGGCCCGAGAGGCTGAAGCCGATCGCCGACAGCACCAGCATCCGCCCGACGCCCACGCGCGCGGTGATCCGGCTCGTGACCAACGCCGCGATGAGGACCCCGATCGACCCGATCGAGAACGCGAACCCGATCCCTTCCGGGCTGAGGCCGCGGTCGCGGGTCACGTACAGGATCACGATCGCGCCCATGACGTTGCCGAAGAAGTTCGAGGTGCCGGTGGTGGCGGCGATCGCGCGCAGCCAGCGATGCCCCGTCACGTACCGCAGCCCGACCGAGATCTCCTGGCGCATCGACGGCTTGGGCCCATGGGCCTCCTCGTCGTGCTTCGGCACCGGCGGCTCCGGCCGTCGGATGAGGAACACGAAGAACGCCGACCACAGGTAGCTCAGCGAGTCGATGATCATCGCGAACGGGGCCTTGAACACCCCGATCAGGATGCCGGCGAGCCCGGGCCCCAGGATCTGCGCCGCCGATCGCGTGATCTCGAGCTTCGAGTTGCCCTCGACCAGCTGGTCCCGCTCGACGATCGACGGCAGGTAGCTCTGGTAGGCGACGTCGAAGAACACGGTCAGGCAGCCGTTGATGAAGCCGACGATGTACAGCTGCCAGATGGTCAGGGCGTCGAACGCGAAGGCGACCGGGATCGAGGCGATGGCGATCGCGCGGCCGAGGTCGCCGATGATCAGGATCGGGCGCCGGCGAAGGCGGTCGACCCAGACGCCGGCCGGCAGGCTGAGCAGGATGAACGGCAGGAACTCGATCGTCGTCAGCAGGCCGAACTCGAACGCGTTCACCTGCAGGACGGTTGCCGCGATCAGCGGCAGGGCCAGCTGCGTGACGGCGGACCCGAAGACCGAAACGGTCTCCGCGGTCCAGAGCTTGAGGAAGTCGGGGTGGTGGAGCAGGCTCCGTCTCGGCTCGGTCATCGACGACCGAGTGTACGTTGGCCGGCCCACCCTCCCGCGACCCACGCGGGCGAGTAGCATCGCGGCGTGCTGGTCGAAAGCGTTCCCAACGTCTCCGAGGGCCGCCGCCCCGAGGTCGTGGACCGCCTCGCCGAGGCGCTGACCTCGGTCGCGGGCGTGTTCCTGCTCGACCGGACGTCCGACGCGAGCCACAACCGCTCCGTGTTCACGGTGGCCGGCGACCACGAGCCCGTGTCGCAGGCGCTCGAGGAGATGGTCGGCCGGGCGCTGGACGAGATCGACATGGAGGAGCACACGGGCGAGCACCCGCGGATCGGTGCCGTCGACGTCGTGCCGTTCGTGCCGCTCGCCGACACGCCGATGGACGCGTGCGTGGAGATGGCGCGCACCTTCGGGCGTCGGATCGCCGCCCGCTGGGACCTGCCGGTCTACCTGTACGCCGAGGCGGCGTCGCGATCGGACCGCGTCAAGCTCGCCGACGTCCGACGCGGCCAGTACGAGGGCCTCAAGGTCGAGATCACCCACAACGGGCGCCAGCCGGACTTCGGCCCGGAGCGGATGCACCCGCGCGCGGGGGCCGTGGCCGTCGGAGCACGCCCGTTCCTGATCGCGTGGAACATCAACCTCGACTCTGACGACGTCGAGCTCGCGAAGCGCATCGCCCGCCGGGTCCGCGAGTCGGGCGGCGGGCTGCCGAAGCTCCAGGCGAACGGGTTCCGCGTCGAGGAGCCGGAACGTGGCCATGCCGCCCGAGCCCAGGTGTCGATGAACCTGCTGGACTTCCGCACGACGCCGATGTGGCGCGCGTGGCAGGTCGTCGGGGAGCTGGCGGCCGAGGACGGGGTGAAGCTGGCCGAGTCGGAGCTGATCGGCCTCGCGCCGCTGGCGGCGCTCACGGACGTCGCGGACGACGCCGGTGTCCCGGCGGACGCGCCGGTCGAGGCCCGCCTCGAGGCGGCCGCGGCCGCCATCCGGCTCCGCGACTTCTCCCCGCAGATGGCCCTCGAGCTCCGGCTGGCCGCGGCGCGGGACGCCGTCGGCGGCGAGGCATGACGCTCCGCCTCATCGAGGGCGGTCGTGGCAACACCGACGCACCCGGGCTCCTGATCCACGGCGCCTCGCAGGTCGCGACGCTCGCCGGCGGGCTGCGGCGCGGCGCGGCACAGGGCGACGCCGCGGTGCTCGACGCGGCGGCCGTCGGCGGGCCGGGTTCGCCCGACGCGCCGATCGTCGCGTGCTGGGACGGCCGGATCGTGGGCGTCGGGCCGAGGGCGGCGGTCGAGAAGGCGCTCGAGGCGGGCGGCTACGTGCTCGCGCGGTTCGCGCGCCTGGACGCCGACGGGGGCGTCGTGACGCCCGGGCTCGTCGATCCGCACACGCACCTGTTGTTCGCCGGGTCGCGCGAGCAGGAGCTGGTGCTGCGCCAGCGTGGCGCCGGCTACCTCGAGATCCTCGCCGCGGGCGGGGGAATCCTGTCGACGGTGGCGATGACGAGGGCGGCGTCCGCGGAGGACCTCGCCCGGCACGGCCGGCGCTGGCTGGACGAGATGCTCGCGCACGGCGTCACCACGATCGAGGCGAAGTCCGGCTACGGCCTCGACCTCGCCACCGAGCTGCGCCTGATCGACGTCGCGTGGCAGCTCGGCCGCGAGGGACCGATCGACGTCGTGCCCACGTTCCTCGGCGCCCACGCCGTCCCGCCCGAGTTCCGCGCCCACCCGGACGGCACGGAGGCCTACGTGCGCAGCGTCATCGAGGAGCAGATCCCGGGCGTCGCCGCGCATGGTCGCGCCGCCTCGTGCGACGTGTTCTGCGAGCGCGGCGTGTTCTCCGCGGACCAGAGCCGCCGGATCCTGGAGGCGGCCGCCGGCTTCGGGATGGCGCTGCGCCTGCACGCCGACGAGCTGGCCCCGTCGGGCGGCGCGGAGCTCGCGGCCGAGCTCGGCGCGCTGTCGGCCGACCATCTCCACACGCCGAGCGACGAGGGCGTCGAGGCGCTCGCGACGGCCGCCGGCGGCGAGCATCCGACGGTCGCCACGCTGCTCCCGGCGACGACGTGGTTCCTCATGGCCGACGAGGCCGCGCCCGCTCGGCGCTTCATCGACGCGGGCGTCCCGGTGGCGCTCGGCACCGACTTCAACCCCGGGACCTCGCCCACGCCGAACCTGCCGCTCGTGATGACCGTCGCGTGCCTGGAGATGAAGCTCAGCCCCGAAGAGGCGCTCTCGGCCGTGACGATCAACGCCGCGTATGCCCTGGGCATCGGGGATCAGGCGGGCTCGATCGAGCCCGGCAAGCAGGCGGACCTGGTCGTGTGGCGCGCCGAGAGCGTCACCGAGATCCCGTACTGGGTCGGCGCGAACCTGGTCGACGTCGTCGTCAAAGGCGGCCACGTCGTCCACCGCCTCGGGGGGTGACGCCGGCTGATCCGGCGCCATCGCGGCGTTGTCGCCGCGCTCCTCGCGAGCGCAGCCTCAGATCTTGCCGCGCGACTCCAGCAGGACGGTGGTCGTCTCGGTCGGCAGGCTCGAGGTCGTCACGGCGAGCTTCGCCTGCACCGTCGGCGTCGCGCCCATCTCGTGCAGGAACTTCTTGAGCGCCTCGTCGCAGTCGGCCTCGTCCTCGCACACCGTCATCGGCACGACGATCCGCGGGTCGAGCTGCGCGATGAGCGCCGCCGCCCGCGTGGCGCTGAGCGCTCCGCCGATCGGCACGCACGCGACCTCGACGCGGCCGATGTCCGCGAGCTTCTCCTCGGTCAGCTGGTGGCCGATGTCGCCGAGGTGGATCGTGTGGATCCCGTCCAGCTCGGTCACGAACGCGACCTGCTTGCCGCGCTCCGCGCCCTTCGCGTCGTCGCGGTAGGTCCGGACGCCGGTGACGAGGGCATCGTGGACCTCGTACTCCCCGGGTCCGTCGAGCACGAACGCCGCCTCGAGGCTCGTCGGGATCGCCGTGCCGCCGTCGCGCGAGAGCTTGATCGCCTTCTTGGGCTTCGGCGCGTCGTCCGGGTGGCTGAACGTCACCACGTCGCCGGTGATGCCGCGTCCGGTCGGGCCGACGACGGCGGGATAGGGGTCGTTGACGACGACCGCGTCCTTGCCCTTCTGGCGAATGCAGGTGCGCCCGTACCAAGTCAATTCCATGGCCCAATTCTTGCACAGGCCACTCGCCCGGGACTCCCCTCCCAGCATGGGCCGCCGATCGACCCGCAGGAATCGAAAGGACCGGAAGCGCCTGCCCAATCGGCGCCTCCGGTCCGAGGGAGGGAGGATGGAACCTGTGAGGGTTTCCGTCCCGAACACTAGGCCTGCCCGGATTCAACAGCGAGCCTCGGAACGGTTAAGAAACGCACATCTCGCACGGGTCGAAGCCCCCGATCCGGGCCGGAACGCCGGGCCGTGGCAGAATGCCGCGCCATGACCTCGACCCCTCGCCGGTCCGCCGGCCTCCGCGGCCTGCCGCTGCTCATCGTCGTTGCCGTCCTCGCGGCCTGCGGCCAGGCCGACGCCGACCGCGTCGCCGGCCGCCACGTCGTCGAGCCCGTCGCGTCCGCCCCGTCGGCGGCCCCGAGCGGCTCGCCGACCGCCGTCTCCTGCGACGCGACGGCCTCGCCGCCCCCCGTTGCGGCGAGCCCCGACCCGGCGAGCGACCCCAACGCCGCCCTCTACACGTCGATCGAGGGCCAGGTCACGCAGCTCCGCGGACTCCAGAGCCAAGACGCCCGTCGAGCGCGACGTCCTCGACCATGCGCAGCTCTGCGCGTTCTTCCAGAAGACGTTCTCCGAGGAGAACCCGCCCGAGCTGGTGAAGGCGACCGAGCAGCTCTACAAGGCCCTGCTGCTGATGCCGGAGGACGCGTCGCTGACGAACCTCGAGCTCGAGATGCTCACGAGCCAGGTCGCGGGCCTGTACGACGACCGGACGAAGAAGATGTACGTCGTCTCCGACACGGGCGAGATCGGCCCGCTCGAGGAGATCACCTACGCCCACGAGTACACGCACGCGCTCCAGGACCAGACCTTCGGGCTGCGCTCGCTCCAGGGCGACGCGACGGACCAGGGCGACCGGGCCCTGGCCCGCACCGCGTTGATCGAGGGCGACGCCACCCTGCTGATGACGCTCTGGGCGCAGCGCAACCTGACGCCCGCCCAGCTCGGCGCCGTCGCCGGGGCCAGCGACCCCGCGTCGCAGGCGGTCCTCGACCGGCTGCCCGCGATCCTCCGCGAGCCGCTGCTGTTCCCCTACCTGTCGGGGCTCCAGCTCGCGCTCGGCGGGTTCACCTCCGGCGGGGGCTACGCGGGCGTCGACGCCCTGTTCGCCAATCCGCCCGACTCGACCGAGCAGGTCCTGCACCCGGAGAAGCTCGCGTCCCGCGAGGCGCCGGTGAAGGTCACGATCGACGACGCGGTCGCGTCGAAGCTCGGCGCCGGCTGGAAGGTCGTCATGCAGGACACGCTCGGCGAGCTGCAGCTCGGGATCATCCTCGGCGACGTCGCGGGCGTGGACAAGTCGACCGCCGACGCGGCGGCCGCGGGCTGGGGCGGCGATCGGGTCGCGCTCCTCGAGGGCCCGAACGGCGAGACGGCCGTCGTGCTCGACACGGTCTGGGACACCGACGCCGACGCGACCGAGTTCAACACGGCGCTCGCCGGCATGGTCGGGAAGCTCCAGGGCGCCGGGCGCAGCGCGTCGGCCCTGATGCCGGCGACGAACCGGGTGGTGCTGCTCTCGACGACCTCGGACGAGACGCTGAGCAAGCTCGCGAACGTCCTCGGCCTGGCGGGCTGACCGCTACATCTGCTCCGGCGCGGAGATCCCGAGCAGCCCGAGCGCGTTCGCGAGGGTCGTCTTCGCGGCCAGCGCCAGGGCGAGCCGCTTCGCGGACCGCTCCGGCTCGTCGGGATCGACCATCCGCGCGTCGCGGTAGAAGGCGTGGAACTGCGTCGCGAGCTCGGTCGCGTAGGCGGTGATCCCCTGCGTCTCCTGCGCCGCGACGGCGTCCTCCACGACCTCGGGGAACCTGGCGATCGCCCGGACGAGCAGGGCCTCGGGTTCGCCCGCGAGCGCGCCGGACACGTCCGGCGCGGGTGACAGGCCCGCCTCGGCCGCCTTGCGCAGCGTCGACGCGATCCGGGCGTGCGCGTACTGGACGTAGTAGACGGGGTTCTCCGAGGACTGGCGGCGGGCCAGCTCCACGTCGACCTCGATGTCGAGGTTCGTGCCGCGTGAGGCGAAGAACCAGCGCGCGGCGTCGTTGCCGATCTCGTCGAGCAGGGTGTCCAGCAGGTAGATGTCGCCGGCACGCTTCGACATCGCCACGACCTGCCCGCCGCGCAGGATCGAGACCCAGCCGGTGAGCAGCATCTCGACGCGCTCCGGGTCGAAGCCCATCGCCTCCGCCGCGCCCCGGGTCCGCACGATGTACCCGTGGTGGTCGATGCCCCAGACGTAGATCAGGTGGTCGAACCCGCGGCTGAGCTTCTCGACGATGTACCCGACGTCAGCCGCGAAGTAGGTGGGCTCCCCGGTCGACCGGATCAGCACCCGGTCCTTGTCGTCGCCGAAGGTGGTCGATCGAAACCAGAGGGCGCCGTCCTGCTCGTAGGTGTGGCCGCCGCCCATCAGGCGCTCGATCGCCTGGTCGACCCAGCCGTCGCGGTGCAAGGAGCCCTCGGACGTCCAGACGTCGAAGTGGACGCCGAGCCGCTCGAGCGACGCCTCGATCCCGGCTCGGACGCGCTCCGACGCCCAGCGCCCGAGGATCTCCGCCCCGTCGGCGCCCGGCGCAGTCGCGGCGGCCCCGACGTCGTCCGGCACCGACGCCGCGAGGTCGCCGACGTAGTCGCCGTGGTAGCCGTCTTCGGGGACCGGCTCCCCGTTCCGCGTCGCGAGGACGGACGCGCCGAGCTTGCGCACCTGGGCGCCGAAGTCGTTGAAGTAGTACTCGCGGGTGACGACCTGCCCGCCGGCCTCGAGGACGCGGCTCAGGAGGTCGCCGACGAAGGCGCCGCGCGCGTTGCCGATGTGGAGCGGCCCCGTCGGGTTCGCCGACACGAACTCGACGTCGACGCTGCGCGGGCGACTCCGGCCGGAAGCGGCCCCAGTCCGCCGGGGCGTCGAGGATGCGGTCGACGGTCGCCTCGTAGGCCGCGTCGGCGACGCGGAGGTTGACGAACCCGGGGCGCGCGACCTCGGCCGACGCGACGAGGTCGCCGTCGGGACCGTCGCGCAGCGCCGCCGCGATGGCCTCGGCGATCTCCAGGGGTGGCTTGCGCAGGGGTCGGGCGAGCTGCATCGCGAGGTTCGTCGCGAGGTCGCCGAACGCCGCGTTCGCGGGGCGTTCGATCCCGATCGCCGGCCGTGCCGCGTCGTCGGGAAGCGCCGGGAGCGCGCCCGCGCGGACCGCCGCCTCCCACGCCCGTCCCACCGCCTCCCGCGCCCTCGACCGGATCGCGTCCGGTGCGGCGTCTGGCTCGTCGGAAGTGGCCACGGATCGAAGCTCCCGGGTGGTCGATGAGGGGACGGCCATCGTAGCGGTCACACGCGCGTGACGGGGGTGTCGCGCGGTGTAAGGGAATCGGTGCGCGAACGCACCGAAACGCAACGCGCGAGTTTTGTCAACTCGGCGACAATTGGGCGGGAAGGACTAGTCAGGGGCAGTCCTGCCTAGTACTTTGGCGCCGCCGTGCGTGGTACGTTCGGCGATGCGGTGCACCGGGGGTGCACCGGCTCAAATCTGGGTCCCCGAGACCCGGGCGGGACGCACAAGCCTGAGTGCGTCCCGTCCGCTTCCTCGAAGGACAAACCGGGCGTCTCGACGTGAGGCGGCCGGGGGCACGAGATCACAGCCGCACCAAGCACTTATCCATCCCCGCAAGGCCGCGACAGGCGGCGGCCGACCAGCTCGGGCACCTATCGCACGGGCAGGCACTCATCAGGCACGCGGTCCAGCGAAGGCCGCCATATCGGAGAACAGGATCCAGATGCACATGCAAATTCAGGCTTGCGGGCTGGCTCGCAGTCGGCGGGTTGCTCGCGGCGGCGCTCATCGCGCCCGCCAGCGTGTTCGCGACCGACCTCCACGCCGCCCACCAGAACACGAGCTGGGACGCCAGGGCTTCCAGAGCAACGACTGCGTGACCACGCCCGGACCCGGCCAGGTCGTGTGGCACTTCGTGCTGACGACCCCGAACGCGACGTCGGGCCACCTGACGGCGACGTTCCAGAACGCCGGCACCAAGACGGTCGCGAACCTCGACAGCCCGTCGACGACCCTCCACTTCGAGATCGTCACCGGCCACGACACGCTGCTCGACGCGGAGACCACCGACGTCGACGGCGGCAACCTCAACCTGAGCCACATCTGCGCCGGCACGCGAGAAGTCCACCCCGAGCGCCCCGGTCGAGACGGCCAGCGTCCCCGCCGAGACCGCCATCGGTTCCGGCCGAGACCGCGACCGCTCCGGTCGAGACCGCCACCGTTCCCGCCGAGACGGCCACCGCCCGGTCGAGACGCCACGTTCCCGCCGAGACGGCCCCGGCGGACGTCGGTTCCGGCCGAGACCGCCAGCGTCCCGGTCGACAGCCGAGCCCGACTCGCAGAGCCTGGTCATCAACCCCCAGTGCCCGAACTGCCCGCCGGACGCAAGCCCGAGCGGCAAGGTCGATGCCGAGACCGGCACGCCCGACGAGGGCGTCACGCCGCCGGCCACCGATACGCTCGGTGCCCACGGCACCGCCTCGAACGACGGCTGGCAGCTGGTGCTGGTCGCGCTCGCCGCGCTGATCGCCACCGTGCTCATCCTCACCCCGAGCAGCCGGAAGAACCGCCGCTAGGGACGCCACGGGGTCGCGACGCGACCCTTGACACCGCGCAACACCGGAAGACCGGGGTCGAGAGGCCCCGGTCTTCTGCTGTCCGGGCCGATGTCGCCGGCGGTCGCCCCGGTACCTCGGTCAGGGGACCCGCGTTGCCGGTCCGCAACGGCAACCGCGACCCGCGCTGGGGTTGGGTGGCGTCTGGTGACGTCGTGTGACGTCCGGAAGTACTAGACACGGGACTACCGCGCTCCGCAGGATCAAGGGACGGAAATCGGCGCTCGTGCCGCCCTCCCGACGGACCCATCAGGCGGGTTGCGACAACCGTCACCCAACGCACGACGGCAGCGACGCCGAGTCACAGACAGGGGACCAGATGAACCGGAAGTTCAGGATCGCGGGGTGGCTCGCGGTCAGTGCACTCCTCGCTGCGGCGGTCCTCGCCCCAGCCAGCGTCTTCGCCACGGATCTCCACGCCTCGCACCAGGGGACGAGCTGGAACGATCCGGAGCTTCCAGAGCAACGACTGCGGCGGACTCAAGCTCGAGCCCGGTCAGGTCGCCTGGCACTTCGTCCTGACGAGCCCCGAGGGCGACTCGGGCCACCTCACGGCCACGTTCCAGAAGGCCGGCGCATCACCGTCGCCAACACCGACCAGCCCGTCGGCGGTGCTCCACTTCGGATCGTCACCGGCCACGACACGCTGCTCGACGCCGAGACGACCGACGTCGACGGCCGCAACCTCAACCTCAGCCACATCTGCGCCTGCGGCGACAAGGCTTCCCAGAGCGCGCCGGCCGAGACCGCGTCCGCGCCCGTGGAGACCGAGACCGCCCCGGCCGAGACCCAGCCTGCGGAGACGCAGCCGGTCGAGACCCAGCCCGCCGAGACGCGAGCCGGCCGAGACCGAGCCGGCCGGACCGCACCGGCCGAGACGCAGCCCGCCGAGACCGCACGCCGGTCGAGACCGCGACCGCCCCGGTCGAGACGGCCACGGTTCCCGCCGAGACCGCGACCATCCCGGCGGAGAGCGAGAGCCCGACGGAGAGCCTGGTCATCAACCCGCAGTGCCCGAACTGTCCGCCGGACGCGAGCCCGAGCGGCAAGGTCGACGCGGCGACCGGCACGCCGCACGAGGGAGTCACGCCTCCGGCGACGGACTCCATCACGCACAAGACCAACCCGTCGAACAGCGGCTGGCAGCTGATCCTGGTCGCCCTGGCCTCGCTGATCGCCACCGCGCTCGTCCTCACCCCGGCAACGCGCCGCAACCGCCGCTAGGGACCGCGTCGCGGGCCCACCGCCCGCAGCGAACGCAACCCGCTGTCCCCTGCGCCACCCGGAGGACCGGGGCCGAAAGGCTCCGGTCCTCCGCGATTCTCCGGACGGGATCGCCGGTCAGAGGTCGAGCCGCGTCCCCGGCCAGACGAACTCGACCGGTCCGTCGTACGCCGCCTGCACGGACGCCAGCGTCTCGTCGGGGTCGAAGCCCATCTGCAGGTGGGTCAGCAGCACGCGGCCGACGCCCGTCGCGGTGGCGAGCCGTCCCACCGCGGGGCCGTCGAGGTGGAGGACGCCGGGCGGGATCGGACCGGGGCCGAACGACACCTCGGAGAGCAGCGTGTCGCCCGGGCGGATCAGCGGTCGCAGGTCGTCGGCGCGACCGCAGTCGCCGCTGTAGACGAGGCCCGGCGCCGCCGAGTCGGACGCCCACACGCGGATGCCGTAGCTGTCGTCGGTGTGGGCGACCTGGCGGCCACGACCTCGAGATCGCCGATCCGATGGACCTCCCGCCCGATCGGCTCCGTGTCGAGCGCGCCCGAGGTGAACGTCGGGTCGGCGTGGAGCGCGTCGAGGCGGGCCGCCAGCTGCCCGGGACCGAGCACGCGCAGGCGGCGCGGCGGGTCGAGGTAGTAGCGCAGGTAGTGGCGCAGCGGGACGAGGTCGATGAAGTGGTCGGGGTGGAGGTGGCTGACGATCACGGCGTCGAGGTCGGTCGGCAGCGTCGCCCCGAAGATCCGCTGGAACGACCCGTGGCCCGAGGTCGAGGAGGACGTTCGTCTCGCCCTCGCACACGAGGTAGCAGGCGCCGGATGCCCCTTCGCGGTCGGAGTAGGCGGGGCCGGCCCCGAGCACCGTCAGCCGCACGCCGTCGCTCCGATCATCGGTGGAGCGTAGCCGGCGCGGACGGCGCGTTGCCGGGGTTCGGCGCACGGCGCCACGCGCCCGTCAGTCGGTGGGCGTCGGCGTCTCCTTCGGCGGCTGGCTCTTGTGCGGCTTGTGCGTCGGCTGCGGGCTTGGCGTCGTTCGGGCTTGGCGCCGCCGGGTTCCGGCCGTTCCCGTTGCCGTTCGCCTGTCCGTTGCCGTGCGGTGCCGGGGTGGCGCCCGCGTGCCGTTGCCGTTCCCGCCGGCGTTGCCGTTGCCGTGCGGCGCCGGCGTGGCGCCGGCGTTGCCGTTGCCGCCCGCCGTCGCCGTTGCCGTTGCCACCGGCGTTCGCCGTTGCCACCGGCGTTCCCGTTGCCGCCGCCGGCGTTCGGCGGGTTGGCCGGCTGCCCGGCGTCGCCCGGCTGGGCCGCGGGCTCGCCACCCGACGCGCTGTCGAGATGGTCGATCGCGACCGTGCTGCGGGCGAGCGCCTGCTGCGATACCGCCCTGCGCCTGGGTCGGCACCCGGGCGAGGACGTCGCGCAGCACCGCCTGGTGGAGCCGCACGGCGGCGAGCGCGCGATCCGGCCTGCGAGCCGTGCGCGCTGTCGAGGTCGGTCAGCGATCGATCCGTAGGCGCGTGCGGCGGCCTCGACGGCTCCGTCGTCGCCGCGCGACGCCGCATCGACGATGTCGGCGACACGGCTCTGCGCCCGGGCGAGCTCGGCCTCGAGCCTCGCCGTCGGGTCGGTCGGGAGCGTCAGCTCCTCGAGCGCGAGGCGGGTGTCGTAGAGCGGGCCACCGGCGCGCGACGCGGCGAAGGCCGACGACCCGATCGTCAGCCCGGCGATCAGCGCGAACGCGAGCGCGACGCCGACGCGCCGGCCGCCCCAGGCCGCGAACGGCCCGCGGCGTCCGGATCCGTCCGCCGCGTGGCTGCGGCCGCGGCCGCGGCGACGGGCGTCGACGAGCCGGCGACGCCAGGCCGCCTCCATCACGGCCGCGCGGACACGCCGCGTCTCGCGCCGCGGTCGGGTCCAGCCTGACGCGCATGTAGCGGGCGATCGTGCGGTCGAGCTCGTCGCCCGCCCGCGGTTCCAGTGCCTGCAAATCGTCCTCGTTCACGAGTCCGACCCCGAGACCCGTGCCTGCAGCTCGTCCGAGCCCGGTTCGATCCCGAGATCCCGTCTGAGCGCCGCGATGGCCCGGAACTGGAGGCCCCGGACCGTGCCTTCCTGCCTGTCCATGGCCACCGCGGCCTCCTTCGCCGACAGGCCGGCGAAGAACCGCAGCTCGATGGCCTCGCGCTGGTCCGGCGTGAGCCGGCGCAGCGCCGCGACGACGCTGTCGAGCTCCTGGCGGAGGGCCGCAAGCTCGTCCGGGCCGTCCTCCCGACTCGGCCGCTCCGTGGCCAGGTCGAGGGTGACGTGGTCCCGGCGCGTCCGGATGTGGTCGATGACGACGTTCCTGGCCAGCCGGAAGAGCCAGCCCCCGAAGGGGACGCCCCGCGATTCGTAGCGCGGGATCGCCTCCAGGGCCTTGACGAAGACGAGCTGCGTCAGGTCCTCCGCGTCGCTCGGGCGGCCGATGCGGGCGGCGACGTAGCGACGGACCGGCCCGTGGTAACGGTCGAAGAGCGATCCGAATGCCTCCGGATCGCCGGCCCTCGCCGCGTCCACGAGGCGCTCGACCGCCTCGTCGTCGACCGTCATAACGAACTGCTTACCCCCGTGTTAGGCCCTTGAGGCTACGCCCGGGCGCGTCCCGGCACCGGAACCTGCACCCGGTCGCCGCCGCGGCGGAACGTCAACGCCTCGAAACCCGCTTCGGACGCCTGACGATACGCCTGCCCCAGGCCATAGGAGAAGCACTCCGTCCGGTGCGCATCCGAGCCGATGGTCACGTGCCGGCCACCGAGCTCCCGATAGCGGGCGACGATCGCGGCCGACGGATACGTCTCGCGCGGCAGCTGGCGCAGCCCGGAGGCGTTGACCTCGAGCGCGGTCCCGCCCTCGATCAGCGCCACGCAGGAGCGGCTCGTAGAGCTCGGGCGCGGCGGCGAGATCGGCGGGCATGCACGTGGGGCACGAGGTAGCGCTTGACGAAGTCGAGGTGGCCGATGGTGTCGAACAGGCCCGGACTGCGCGGCGCCCACGATCTCGTCGAAGTACGGCGCGACGATCTCGGCGAGCGACCGGCCCGCGACGAAGCCCGGCGACACGGCCCGCCTTGTACGGCGAGCGGGCGCTGATGTGGACGCTGCCGATGACGTAGTCGTGCGGGTGCCGCCGGAGCCAGCCGCGGATCTCGTCCTCGTAGCGGCGCTCGTAGGTGACCTCGACGCCGAACCGGACGGCGAGCCCGCGATCGGCCCAGCGTGCGGCCGCCTCGCGGACGTCGCGCTCGCGATCGGCGAACGACGCGAACCCGTAGGCGGGCATCGTGGGGTCGAAGTCGACGTGGTCGGTGATCGCGAGCTCCGCGAGGCCCCGCTCGACCGCCAGCGCGCAGTACGCCTCGAGCTGCGCGTCGGCGTCGGGCGACCGGACCGTGTGCAGGTGCGCGTCGAGCGGCAGGTCACGGCCGTCGCCCAGCCCGGCGGCGACGCCCGCGAGGAAGACCTCGTGCTCGAGCTCGGCGCGCGGCCGGGTGTCGGTCGAGGCGTCGCTCACCCGGCGATCACGCCCAGCTCGCGGCCGACGCGGTCGAAGGCGGCCAGCGCCGTGTCCAGCATGTCGTCGGTGTGCGCGGCGGTCACGATCGTCCGGATCCGGGCCTTGTCGATCGCGACGGTCGGGAACACGACCGACGTCGCGAACACGCCCTCCTCGAACAGCCGCCCGGAGAACCGGATCGTCGTCTCGGGGTCGCCCGAGCATCACGGGCGTGATCGGCGTCTCGGAGGTGCCGATGTCGAAGCCGAGGCGGCCGAGCTCGGCCTTGAACCGGCGGGTGTTGGCCCACAGGCGCTCGATGAGCTCGGGCTCCTCGACCATGATCCGGATCGCCTCGCGGCACGCGGCCGCGACGGCGGGCGGCTGCGACGTCGAGAACAGGAACGGCCGCGCGCGCTGGATCAGGATGTCGCGCAGCGACTGGGACCCGGCGATGTAGCCCGCCGACGACGCCGACCGCCTTCGACAGCGTGCCCACCTGGACCGCGACCCGGCCCTCGAGCCCGAAGTGGCTCACCGACCCGCGCCCGTCCTTGCCCAGCACGCCCGACGCGTGGGCGTCGTCGACCATCACGGCCGCCCCGTAGGCCTCGGCCGCGTCGACGATCCCCGGGCAGCGGCGCGATGTCGCCGTCCATGCTGAACACGCCGTCGGTGACGACGAGGATCAGCCGGTACGGCTCGCCGTGGCCGTCGCGACCGGTCTCCCGCGCCTCGCGCAGCACGTCGCGCAGCCCGTCGACGTCGGCGTGCGGGTAGACCTTGCGCGGCGCCTTCGACAGCCGCATGCCGTCGATGATCGAGGCGTGGTTCAGCGCGTCGGACACGATCAGGTCGGTCTCGCCGGTGATCGTGGGGATGACCCCGGTGTTGGCGGTGAACCCCGACTGGAGCGTGAGCACGGCCTCGGTGTGCTTGAACTCGGCGAGCTCGGCCTCGAGGGCCTCGTGCAGCGTCAGCGTGCCCGGCGATCGTGCGCACGGCGCCGGCGCCCGCCCCGAACGACTGGACGGCCTCGATCGCCGCCCGCCGCATGCGCGGGTGGTGGGTCAGGCCCAGGTAGTCGTTCGAGGACAGGCTGATGACCCGCCGCTCGTCGACCGACACGATCGGGCCCTGCGCCGAGGACATCACGCGCAGCGGCCGGTAGAGGTGGCGCTCGCGCAGCGCCGCGAGCTCGTCGTCGAGGAAGGCGAGGGGGTTGGGGCGTGTCCCGGTCATGGCGTGGCCTCCTCGCGTCGCGTCCCTGGGGACCCAGTCGAGGATGACCTTGCCCGAGCCGCCCGAGCGGGCCGCCGCGAACGCCGCCTCGTGGTCACGGAACCCGAACCGGTCGGTGATCGCCGGCGTGATGTCCAGCCCCGACTGGAGCATCACGGTCATCTTGTACCAGGTCTCGTACATCTCCCGGCCGTAGATCCCCCGGATCGTCAGCAGCTTGAACACGATCTCGTTGACGTCGAGCGAGATCTCCTCGGTCGGGATGCCGAGGATGGCGATGTTGCCACCGTGGGCCATGTTGTCGAGGGCCCCGCGCAGCGCGGCCGGGTTGCCGGACATCTCCAGGGCGACGTCGAAGCCCTCGACCATGCCCAGCTCCCGCTGGACGTCGGCCAGGTCGCGCTCGCGCGGGTCGACGACGACCGTCGCGCCCATCCGGGCGGCCAGCGCGCGGCGGACGGGGTTGGGCTCGCTGACGACGACGAACCGGGCCCCGGCGTGGCGGACGATCGCCGACGCCATCAGGCCGATCGGCCCGGCGCCGGTGATCAGCACGTCCTCGCCCAGCACGGGGAACGCGAGCGCCGTGTGCACGGCGTTGCCGAACGGGTCGAAGATCGCGGCCACGTCCATGTCGATGCCCGGACCAGTGATGCCACACGTTGGTCATCGGCAGCGCCACGTACTCGGCGAACGCGCCGTCGCGGCCGACGCCCAGGCCGGTCATGTGGGCGCACAGGTGGCGGCGCCCCGCGAGGCAGTGGCGGCACAGCCCGCAGGTGACGTGGCCCTCGCCGCTGACGATGTCGCCCGGTGAGAAGTCGTAGACGTTCGAGCCGACCTCGACGATCTCGCCCACGAACTCGTGGCCCACGACCAGCGGCGGGTGGATCGTCTTCGCGGCCCAGGCGTCCCAGGCCTCGATGTGGAGGTCGGTGCCGCAGATCCCGGTCCGGTGGACCCGGATCAGGACGTCGTTGATGTCGATCTCCGGGTCCGGGACCGTCTCGAGCGTGAGCCCGGGGCCGGGAGCGGTCTTCACGAGGGCGAGCATCGGCGCTCCTGCTTCCGGGGCTCCCCGGCGGCCTGGTCCGTCGCGCTCAGGCGGGCGGCCGCGGGTCGTCGGTCCAGTCGACGATCGGATTCTCCACCGCGCCGATGCCCTCGATCTCGCACCGGACGCGGTCGCCGGGCTCGAGGAACACGGGCGGGTCCCGGAACACGCCGACGCCGGCCGGGGTGCCGGTGGCGATGAGGTCGCCGGGCTCGAGCGTGATGTGCTGCGAGATGAAGCTGACGAGCGCCGGCACGCCGAACACGAGGTCGGACGTCGACCCGTGCTGCATCGGGATCGCGCGTGCCGGCGTCCGGGCCGTTGCCCGGGATGTGCCACGAGCGGAGGGTCAGGCCGGCAGCGGGGTCGACCTCGTCCGGCGTCACGAACACGGGGCCGATCGGCAGGAACGTGTCGCTGCCCTTCGCCCGCAGCCACTGGCCGTCGCCCTTCTCGCCCTCGCGGAGCGCCGCGACGTTGCCCTGCCAGTCGCGGGCGCTGATGTCGTTGACGACGACGTAGCCCGCGACGTGGTCCATCGCCTTCGCCTCCGTCACGCGGCGGGCCGTCCGGCCGATGACGACGCCCAGCTCGACCTCGAGGTCCAGGGCGCGGGTCCCGGGCGGGCGGACGATGGCCTCGCCGTCGCCGACGATCGCGTTGGCGAACTTCGCGAACAGCATCGGCCGGTCCGGCGCCGCGCGCCCGCCTTCCTTGACGTGGTCGGCGTAGTTGAGCCCGACGCAGACGATCTTGCCGCCGACTGCCACTCGCCGAGCGGCGGCGGCCGGCTTCCGGTCCGCCGGATCGATCAGCGGTGCGCCGGCCTTGAGCGCGCGCTTCGCGGCCTTGGCACGGCATCGACGCCACGCCATTCGCCGTCGAGGCGGTCGGCGCCCGATGCCCGAGGGGCATCGATGACGTCGCGACGAGCCCGCCCGCGCTTCTCGAGCTGGCCGCCGGTCAGCAGCTGGCCGTCGACGAGGACGCCGAACCGGGGGTCCCCGAACCGGTCCTCGTAGGCGTACAGCCGCACGGCGCCTGCCTCAGCTCGCGGACGGGCTCGGCTCGGCCGACGGCGACGCCGCCGGGGCGCTCGGGCTCGCCGCGCTGGACGCCGCCGGGCTCGCGCTCGCGCCATCGGACGCCGCCGGGCTCTCGCTCGCGCCGGGGCTCGGCGAGGGCGGGTTGCACTGCTGCTCGGGCGGCGCGATCCAGTTGCCCTGGCTGTCGAGGCGCTCCGAATAGCGGCTGTAGAACTCGTTGATCTTCGCTTCGTCGAGCACGTCCATGTACATGACGCGGTCCCAGACGAGCGCCGCGAACTTGGTCGGCATCTGCTCGAAGCGCGCGACGACCGGCGCCAGCACCCCGGGTGGGATCTGGCAGATCGGGCTTGCCGGCAGGTTGGTGACGATCCCCTGCAGCCGCTGGAGCGTGGCGTCGTCGCACGCGCCCTTGTCGCACGAGTAGAGCACCACCATGCCGCCGTGCTCGAGGTTGTGGATCCAGCCGTTCGGGATCACCGAGTCGTCCGGTCCGTAGAAGCGGGCGGGGATCGGCCCCAGCGGCGGCTGGTTGATGTGCTTGCCCGATGCCGGCGGGCAGACCGGGTAGGTCACCTTGTCGCCGGGCGACACGTGGTGGTTGCCCATGTCGGGCTGCACCTGGCCGAGCTCGCCCGGCAGCGGGTCACGCGGCGTGTCGATCGTCGTGCAGGCGTACGCGGGCGACGCGGCGGAGGCGAACACGAACACGCTGACCCCGGCGATGACCGCGACGGCCGCGATCACCAGGATCGGCGTGCGGAACCGCTCGATGAACGACCGCTCCTCGTAGCGACGACGCGAGTGATCGCGCCGGCCGGAACGGGCGGTGCCCGTCGGGCTGGTCGAGGACTTGCGTCCCGAGGCAGTCGAGGTGGTTGGCCGGCCGCCGGCGGGCGTCGGCGGTCGCTTCGGTTGGGTCAAGGTGCGGTGCTCCACGTGCTGCAGCGACGATCACGAGCCGATCGTCGTCGCCCGCCGGCCCGGGGCCGCGGTGCGCTGGGCCGAAGGGTAGCGTCCCTGCCGGTTGCGCGCCGCTCAGGGCTCGTTGAGCCAGTCGCGCACCTCGGGTCGCGTGAGGCCGAAGAACAGCATCGCCGCGAGCAGCGCGACGATCACCGCGAACAGTGGCTGGGCCGCGAGGAGCAGCAGCGGGATCGCGGGAATGGTCAGCGTCGCCAGGCCGAGGGCCAGCGTCCGCGACGCCTCCTTGCGCTGGATCACGAGCGTCGTGGTGAAGATCGTGTACGCGAGCAGCACCATGGCGACCACGCCGATCGGGGAGATCGGGATGCTGATCGCCTGGTCCACGACCCAGCGCAGCGACAGGCCGATCGCGCCGAGGATCAGGAACGCATAGCCGAGGAAGACGCGGACGCCGGGCGGCATCGCGCGCAGCTGGTCGAGCACACGGAGATCATGCCATCGGGTTCCGGGATCGGCCTCGCCGGGGCGTCGACAAAGAGTCTTGACACGCCACAGGGCCGCGTCTACTGTCCGCTAAACCGGTTTGCTAAACCGGTTTGACGGACGCGACAAGGCGTCGGCAAGTGGCGGCAACGGGCTGGTCCGGGAACGATTTCGACCAGCCGCCACGGGCCTGCGACCGACCGTCGCCGCACCCGAGGTACCCGTGGAGGAGCGGACCCGGCGCCGTCCGCGCATCGCCGACGTCGCGCGCGAGGCCGGCGTCTCGAAGACGGCCGTGTCGTTCGCGTTCAACCGGCCGAGCCGCCTCGCGCCCGAGACGGCCATCCGGATCCGCACGGTCGCGGAGTCGCTCGGCTACCGGCCGCACCCGGTCGCCCGGATGCTCACCCAGCGCTCGACGCGGACGATCGGCCTGCTCACGCCGCAGACGCTGTCGGTGATCTTCTCGAACCCGTTCTTCGGGGCCTTCTGCCGAGGGCGTCGCCCGCGCGGCGGAGGACGAGGGCTACACCCTGCAGTTCATCTCGCCCTTGAACGGGTCGCTGACGCGCGCGGTGGACCGGGCGATGGTCGACGGCGTGGTCGCGATCGGCGTCTCGGCCCACCACCCGGAGGTCGAGCAGCTGCGCGCCGCCGGCCTGCCGCTGGTGATGGTCGACTCCAGCGCCCTGCCCGACCTGCCGACGGTCGAGGTCGACGACGAGGGCGGGGCCTATGCCGCCGCGCAGCACCTGATCGGCCTCGGCCACCGCGACCTGCTGATCGTCGGCATCGAGACCACCCCGGGCACGCCTCCGGAACCCGCCGGCGTCGGCGGTCGCCGGATGCGCGGCTACCTCCGGGCCATCGTCGAGCACGGCATCGAGCTCGGTGAGGACGCGGTGGTCGTCGCCCCGTCCACGATCGAGGGCGGCATGGCGGCGCTGCGCGGCGCCTGGGAGGACGGCCTGCGCCCGACCGGCGTCCTGGTGATGTCGGACGCCATGGCGATCGGGGTCCTGCGCGCCGCGCGCGAGCTCGGCGTCGACGTCCCGGGCGACCTGTCGGTCGTCGGCTTCGACGACATCGACATCAGCCAGCACACGAACCCGCCGCTCACGACGGTCCACCAGCCGATCCGGCTCAAGGGCGAGGCCGCCGTCCGCAGCCTCCTCGCGAGGATCGAGCGGCAGGACGCGGTCGTCGACCAGCAACGGCTCGCGACGCGCCTGATCATCCGCGGCTCGACCGGTCCCGTGGCGCGCCCATGAGGACCCTGGTCGAGCCCGCCATCCATGCCTACCCGTCCGCACCCAGCCCTGCGCCTTCGCATCCGGGGGGAGCCCCATGCGTCCGGCTACGGCGGCTGACAGACCGCTCGGAGGAGTCGATGCAGCAGACGTGAAAGCAAGTGCGATCCAACCCACACCTGGAGGAGGTTGATCACGTGATCAAGCGATTGGGAGTTCTACTGGCACTGGTGGCGATCGTCGTCGCCGCGTGCTCGAGCGGCGGCTCGTCGCCGTCGGCTGCGGCATCCGCCGCGGCACCGAGCGCGGCCGCCAGCGAGGCGGCGTCCGGCGCGCCGTCCGAGGCCGCAAGCGAAGCCGCATCCGCCGGCGCCGGCGGCGCAAGCCTCGTCATCTGGGCGGACGACAAGCGTGCCGCCGCCATCAAGCCGCTCGCCCAGCAGTGGGCCACGGACAACGGCGTCAGCGTCGAGGTCCAGGCGATCACCGAGAACCTGACGACGCAGTTCAAGACCGCCAGCCAGCAGGGCACGGGCCCGGACATCGTCGTCTGGGCGCATGACGCCGTGGCTGACTTCGTCCAGAACAGCGCCATCGACCCGGTCACGATGCCGGACACGTCGATGTTCGATCCGCTGGCCGTCAAGGGCATGACCTACCAGGGCCAGCTCTACGGCGTGCCGTACTCGATCGAGAACATCGCGCTGATCCGCAACACGGACCTCGCGCCCGATTGTCCTGCCACGATGGAGGACCTGGTCGCGACCGGCCAGCAGCTGGTCAAGGACAAGAAGGCCACGAACATCATGGCCCTCCAGGTCGGCCAGAAGGGCGACGCCTACCACATCTACCCGCTGTTCACGTCGGGGGGCGGTTCGTTCTTCGGCACCACGCTCGACCGGTGACCCCGACGGGACCAACGTGACCGTCGACTCCCCGGAATCGATCGCGGCCGGCCAGAAGCTGTTCGACCTCGGCGAGAAGGGCGTCGGCGCGCTCAAGCGCTCCGTCGACGACAAGAACGCCATCCCGCTGTTCACCGGCGGCAAGACCCCCTTCCTCGTGTCCGGGCCGTGGGCCATCGCGGACATCGAGAAGGCCAAGGTCAACTACGACGTCTGCGCCATCCCGTCCTTCGCGGGCGGCAAGCCGGCGTCGCCGTTCATCGGCGTCAACGGCTTCTATCTCGCCAGCAAGGGCAAGAACAAGACGCTCGCCCAGGAGTTCCTCACGAGCGTCGTCCCCACCGCCGACTTCCAGTCGGGCCTGTACGCGGTCGACCCGCGCCGTCCGGCGCTGACCGAGTCCGCCACCGCGGCGGCCGCCACGGATCCGAACATCCCGAAGTTCGCGGATGCCGGAGCCAACGGCACGATCCTGCCCGCCATCCCGGAGATGGGACAGGTCTGGAGCCCGTTCGGCATCGCCGAGGCGGCGATCGTCGGCGGCACCGATCCGACGACGGCCCTCACGGCCGCCGCCAAGGCGATCCGCGAGGGGATCGCCAACCAGTAGCCGCAACATCGGCGCACCCAACGGCCGGGCGGGTCCATCGGGCCCGCCCGGCCGCGGCGCCGGCACGTCGGTCAAGTCCTGCTGAAGGCGCCGAGGGCGCCAGAGGGTGACGGAGGAGGAGCCAGTCGTGACAGCCATCTCGGCCGAGCCTCGGTGGGGGCTGGCCGCAGGCAGCACCCGGGGGTTGCTCGGGAAGATCCTGCTCCTGGGACTCGTCGCGGCCATCGCGGTCGCGATGGCCATCCCGCTCGCGGCCAACGAGGAATGGCTGTGGCTCGCCGTCCTCGGCCTGGTCACGCTGGCGATCTTCGCCGTCTACATCCAGCCGTGGCACATCCCGCTCAAGTACATCGTCCCGGGCACGATCTTCCTGATCGCCTTCCAGGTCGTCCCGGTCGTGTCCACCTTCGGCGTGTCGTTCACGAACTTCGGCGACGGCCATCGCGGGTCGAAGGACGACGCGATCACGGCGATCGAAGGATCGTCGGTCAAGCAGGTGCCGGGCTCGGCCCAGTACATCCTCACGATCGCCACCGAGGGCGACGCGGCGACCGGGAACATGCAGTTCCTGCTCTACGACCCGGCGACCAAGGCCGTCCAGATCGGCACGCCCGACGGCCTCACGCCGTGCACCGACTGCGTCACGACCGCGACGGGCAAGGTCAAGTCCGCCGGCGACCTGACGATCCTCAACCTCGGCCAGGCGGCGGCCCGGTCGGCCGACGTCCAGGCGTTCAGCGTCCCCACGGACAAGGGCGCGATCAAGGCCTCGGGGGTGAGCAAGGCCTACGAGGGCATCGCGACCTCGAGCTACGACGCGGCCTGCGACTGCATCACGAACGCGGCCGGAGACGGTCTACACCGCCGACAACTCGAGGGGCAGCTTCATCAACGCCGCGACCGCCACGGCGTTGCCGCAGGGCTGGCAGGTGAACGTCGGGCTCGCCAACTACACCCGCGCGTTCACCGATTCGTCCGTCTCGGGGCCGTTCCTCGGCATCCTCGGCTGGAACTTCGCGTTCGCGATCATCACCGTCGTCACGACCTTCGCGGCCGGCCTGCTGGTGGCGATCGCCCTGAACTCGCCGCGGCTCCGGGCGCTGCGGTTCTACCGGCTGCTCATCGTCCTGCCGTACGCCATGCCGTCGTTCGCGATGCTGCTGGTCTGGCGCGACATGTTCAACACGGACTTCGGCCTGATCAACAACCTGACCGGCCAGTCCATCAACTGGTTCGGGAACGTGTGGACCGCCCGGTTCGCCGTGCTGCTCGTGCAGTTCTGGCTCGGCTACCCGTACATGTTCCTGGTCTGCCTGGGCGCGCTGCAGTCCATCCCCGCCGACATGACCGAGGCCGCCGCCGTCGATGGAGCCCGGCCGTTCCAGGCGTTCCGGTCCGTGGTCTTCCCGCTGCTGCTGGTCGCCGTGGCGCCGCTGCTGATCGCCTCGTTCGCGTTCAACTTCAACAACTTCAACGTGATCCAGCTGACGACGGCCGGCGCGCCGTTTCCGCCGGACAACGTGAAAGCCGGCGGCACCGACCTCCTGGTGAGCTACACCTACCGGCTCGCGTTCACCGAAGGCGGCGCCCAGTACGGGTTCGCCGCCGCCATCTCGGTCCTGATCTTCGTGATCGTGGCCGTGTTCTCCATCATCGGGTTCCGCCGCACCGCCGCCCTCGAGGAGATCAACCGATGACCGGCCAGAACTGGTTCTTCGCCCTCGGCTGGCGCCATCTCGTCGCCGTCGGCGCGATCATCTTCGCGCTGATCCCGATCCTGTTCGTCGCGTCCGCGGCGTTCAACCCGTTGGGCACGCTGAGCTCGACCGACCTCATCCCGAAGCAGTTCGGGATCGACAACTTCCAGAACCTGTTCGGCAAGACCGACTTCGCCTGGTGGTTCCTCAACTCGATCCTGATCGCGGGCTGCGCGACGTTCTTCTCGCTCGCGCTGGCGACCTTCGCCGCCTTCGCCTTCTCGCGGTATCGCTTCTCGGGTCGTCGCCCCGGGCTGCTGTTCCTGTTGATCGTGCAGATGTTCCCGGCGTTCCTGGCCATCGTGACGATCTACATCATCTTCACCAAGATCACCGACCTCTACCCGCTCATCGGGTTCAACACCCCGTGGAGCCTGGTGCTGCTCTACCTGGGCGGCGCGATGGGCGTCAACACGTGGCTGATCAAGGGCTTCTTCGACACGGTGCCGCGGGAGCTCGACGAGTCGGCCAAGGTCGACGGCGCCTCGCACACCACGACGTTCTTCCAGATCATCCTGCCGCTGGTCGTGCCGATCCTCGTGGTCGTCGGCCTGCTCGGGTTCATCGGCGCGATCAACGAGTTCCTGATGGCGAGCGTGTTCCTGACCCAGAGCACGAGCAAGACGCTCGCCGTCGGCCTGTACGGGCTGATCGCGGGTGAGCGCAACGCGAACTTCGGCATGTTCGCCGCGGGCACGCTGCTCACGGCGATCCCGACGGTCGTGCTGTTCTACTCGCTCCAGCGGTACATCGTCGGCGGCCTGACCTCGGGAGCGGTCAAGGGTTGACCGGGCGCCCGAGGGGGAACGGTCAGCGGGCGACCTCGCATCGGTCCATCACGATGGATCGCCGCGCTACGCCACGCCGGCCGGGGGCGACCCCGGCCGGCTGCGGCTCGGCGACGAGGTGCGCCTCCGGGTGCGGGCGGGCCTCGAGGCGCCCGTGGACCGCGTCTTCGTGCGGACCGCGCCCGACGGCGAGGAGCGGTTCGACGAGCTCACGGAGGCGTCGCCGGGGCCGGCCTGCCGCTGGTGGACGATCTCGCTCCGCGTGTCGATGCCGGTCACGGGCTACCGGTTCCTGATCGTGGGGCCGACCGGCCACTACTGGCTGACGGGCACGGGCCTGCGGCGAGGGGCCGTGACCGACCGGGAGGACTTCCGGCTCGTCGCCGGCTTCGACCCGCCCTCGTGGCTGCCCGACCGCGTCTTCTACCAGGTGTTCCCCGACCGGTTCGCCAACGGCGACCCGTCGAACGACGTGGCAGACGGCGCCTGGACCTATCGCGGCCACCCCACCCGGCGGCGCACCTGGGGCGAGCGGCCCACCGATGGACGCGCCGGGTCCATGGAGTTCTTCGGCGGCGACCTGCTCGGGCTTGAGCGCCGGCTCGATCACCTCGTCGACCTCGGGGTCAACGCGATCTACCTCAACCCGGTCTTCGAGACGCGGTCCAACCACGGCTACGACACGATCGACTACAACCACGTCGCGGCGCACTTCGGCGGTGACGCGGCGCTGATCTCGCTGCGCCGGGCGACCCGCGAGCGGGACATCCGGCTGATCCTCGACATCGCGCCCAACCACACGGGCGTCGAGCATCCGTGGTTCCTCGCCGCGCAGGCCGACCCCGCCTCCCCGACGGCCGGGTACTACACGTTCCATCGCCGCCCCGACGACTACGCGTCGTGGCTCGGCGTCAAGTCGCTGCCCAAGCTCGACTATCGCGACGCCGGCCTGCGCGACGCGATGTTCGCCGGCAGCGACTCGATCCTGCGCCGGTGGCTCGAGCCGCCGTTCTCCATCGACGGGTGGCGGATCGACGTGGCGAACATGCTCGGCCGCCAAGGTCCCGTGCAGCTCGGTCCGGACGTGGCTCGGGGGATGCGCGAGGCGGTGAAGGCGGTCAACCCCGACGCCTACCTGATGGGCGAGCACTTCTACGACGCGACCGATTCGCTCAACGGGGACCAGTGGGACGGCGTCATGAACTACGCCGGGTTCGCGACCCCCGTCCTCTCGTGGTTCCGGGGCGCCGGGCACCGACTGGTGGGCCAGGAGGTGGTCCGGGACGCCCCGCTGACCACCGACGAGCTCGTCGTCGTCCTCGCCGCCTTCCGCGCGGCCATCCCGTGGGCGGTGGCCGGCTGCCAGTACGACCTCCTCGGCAGCCACGACACGGCGCGCCTGCGCTCGCAGCTCGGCGACACCGCGAGCGTTCGAGCGGCCCTCGGTCTGCTGTCTGGGGTACGTCGGCGTGCCCGGGCTCCTGTACGGCGACGAGGTGGGCCTCGAGGGCGCGAACGGCGAGGACGGGCGGCGGACGATGCCGTGGGACGAGGCCGACTGGGACCTCGAGCTGCTGGCCTTCGTGCGCGCGCTCGTGCGGCTCCGCACCCGGTCGCGGGCCCTCCAGTCGGGCGGGTTCCAGGTGCTCGAGGCGGGCGAGGACTCGCTGGCGTTCCTGCGCGATACGGACGACGAGCAGGCGATCGTCGTCGTCGCGCGCCGGCCGGCGGCGCGCGCCGCGGGCGCCCTGGACGTCGCGCGCGGGGCGGTGGCCGACGGGACGGTCTTCGTCGAGGCGATCAGCGGGGCGCGGGCCACGGTCGCGGACGGGCGCCTCGAGCTGCCGGCGATGGACGCGGGCGCGGCGATCTGGACGACGGCATGAGCGCGACGGTCTCGCAGGACTTCGTGTTCGGGACGCTCGCGACGAGCGACCTCCGCGTGGCGCGGCTCCGGGGCCTCGCCGCGGGCGCGTGGCACGCGCACGACCTCGAGCCGCTGGATCCGCGCCCGGGCGACCCGATCCTCGTGCGCGTCACCCTCGGCCCCGACGTCGACGCCGACCACGTGACCTGCTACGCGACGTTCGACGACACGGACCCGGCGGGCGATCGCGGCCGCGCGACGACCGGCATCGCCATCGAGCTGGATCGCGCGGCGCCGCGCTGGGACACGCTCGCGTGGACGTACGTCGAGGCCTGGACGGGCACGATCCCGGGCCAGCCCGCCGGGACGATGGTCCGCTACCGGCTCCAGGCCTGGTCCGGCGACGGGCGGGTCGACCGCTGGGTCCTCGACGCGGCCGACGACACCGGACGTGAGCGACCGGGGGCCGATGGCGTCGCCTCGCGGCGCCGCCTTCGCCGTGCACGTCGACGACGAGGCGATCCCCGACTGGCTGCGCGACGCCGTCATCTACGAGGTGTTCGTCGACCGGTTCGCCGGGTCGGATGGCGCGGCGCTGGCGATGCCCGCCTCGCCCGGGGACATCTGCGGCGGGACGCTCGCGGGCGTGCGCGCCCGCCTGGACCACATCGCCGCCCTGGGCGTCACGTGCCTGTGGCTGACGCCGATCTTCCCGAGCCCGTCGCACCACGGCTACGACGCGTCGGACTACCTGTCGGTCGAGCCGCGCCTCGGCACCGTCGAAGACCTCGCGGCGCTCGTCGCGGACGCGCATGCGCGCGGGATCCGCGTGCTCCTCGACTTCGTCGTCAACCACGTGTCCTCGTCGCACGCCGCGTTCGGGCGCGCGCAGGCGCGACCCCGAGCGCCCCCGAGGCCGCGGTGGTTCCGGTTCACGCGCTGGCCCGACGAGTACGACACCTTCTTCGGCGTCCGCGACCACCCGCGCATCGACAGCGACGACCCCGGCGCCCGCCGGCACATGATCGAGGCGGCGCGGCTTCTGGCTCGACGTCGGCGTCGACGGCTTCCGGTGCGACTACGCCAACGGCCCCTCGCACGCGTTCTGGAGCGCGTTCCGCGCGGCCACGCGCGCCGCCCGGCCGGACAGCGTGACGCTGGGCGAGGTCGTCGAGACCCCGGCGCTCCAGCGGACCTACGAAGGCCGGCTCGACGGCTGCCTCGACTTCCTGCTGATGCAGGCGCTTCGCCGGTTCTTCGCCTTCCGGGCGTCGACGGCAGGCGAGCTCGACGCGTTCCTGCGGCGGCACCTCGCGTTCTTCGGCGACGGGCTGGCGTTGCCGTCGTTCCTCGACAACCACGACATGAACCGCTTCCTGTGGGTCGTCGGCGGCGACACCCGGCGGCTCCGGCTCGCCGCGATGTGCCAGTTCGCCCTCCCCGGTCCGCCGATCGTGTACTACGGCACCGAGCTCGGCCTCTCGCAGCGCCGCGACGTGCGCTACGAGGACGGGAGCGGCCACCCCGAGGAGTCGAGGCTCCCGATGCCGTGGGACGACGCGGACGCCTCGCTGCTCGCGTTCTACGCCGAGCTCGGCCGGCTGCGGCGCGCCACCGCGCGCCTGTGGCGCCGGCCGCGCGAGGTCATCGCCCTCGACGACGAGGCCGGCGTGTACGCCTGGCGCTGCGACGACGCGTGCCGCCGGCGCCCTGGTCGCGCTGAACAACGGGGACGGCGAGGTGGAGGTCGAGGTGGACCCGTCGTCGGGCTGGAGCCTCGCCCTGCCCTCGGCCGACGGCGTCAGCCTGGCCGCCGACCGGCTGGTCCTGCCGCCGGTCGCCGGGGCGATCCTCGTCAGGGGCGCGATGCCGGTGCCCGAGGATGGCACGCGTAGAATCGAGGCGCGATGACCGCCGACCTGCTCCCCATGGGCCTCGGCATCGCGGGGATCGTGCTGATCGTCGCGATCGGCAGGCTCGCGATGGCGCCCGCCAGCCGCCTCGGCATCGGCGTGTTCCGTCCCTATCGCGGCGACCCGTGGCCGGTCGGGGTCCAGGAGGACGACGACGCCCGCTTCGACTGGACGCCGCGACGGAACCGCCGGCCGGTGAACGACGAGACCGGCGAGCCGCCCGTCGAGATGGAGCGCCTGCGCGTCGACGTCCGCCGTGCCCGTCACTGACCCGCGGCCGCGTCGCTGACGCCGCCGATGGCCATCGACACCCCGGCGTGGGTCAAGGACGCCGTGTTCTACCAGGTGTTCCCGGACCGGTTCGCGCGCAGCGGCCGCGTCGAGGCGCCGGGCCAGCTCGAGGACTGGGAGGCGCCGCCGACCATCCACGGGTTCAAGGGTGGCGACCTGTACGGCGTCGCGGAGCGGCTCGACGACCTGGCGGACCTCGGGGTCACCGCGATCTACCTCAACCCGATCTTCTCGTCGGCGTCGAACCATCGCTACCACACGTACGACTACCTGGCGGTCGACCCCCTGCTGGGCGGCGACGCGGCCCTGCGCGAGCTCCTCGACGCCGCCCACGCCCGTGGCATGAAGGTCATCCTCGACGGCGTCTTCAACCACGCCAGCCGCGGCTTCTGGGCGTTCAACCACGTCCTCGAGTGCGGGATCGCCTCTCCGTACGTCGACTGGTTCCACGTGGATCGCGACGCGCTCGCCAACGGCCGGCCCCTGCGGGCCTACCCGGACGAGCCGATGCGCGACGTGGCGGACGGCTGGGGCGGCGGCGACGGGTTCGGGACGGAGACGTCGTTCTCGCTCGGCTACCGCGCGTGGGCGGGCCTGCCTGCCCTGCCCAAGCTCAACACCGACAACCCGCAGGTGCGCGAGTACCTGATGCGGGTCGCCGAGCACTGGATCCGGTTCGGGGCGGATGGCTGGCGCCTGGACGTCGCGGCCGAGATCGATGACGACGAGTTCTGGCGCGAGTTCCGGCGGCGCGTGAAGGCCGTCGACCCGGACGCCTACATCGTGGCGGAGATCTGGAACGAGGATCAGCGCTGGCTGCAGGGCGACCAGTTCGACGCCTACATGAACTATCCGCTGGCGTTCGCGATCCTCTCGTTCGCCGCGGGCGACCACCGTGACCAGGCGACGATCGACGCCCATGCCGACGTCCGCAACGGGGTGCGGCACGAGGACGGCTGGGGGTTCCTGGCCCGGGTCGAGCACCAGCTGCGGGCCTACGACCCCGAGGTGGTCGCCGTCCAGCTGAACCTGCTCGGCAGCCACGACATGGCGCGGATCCGCACGATCTGCGGCGGGGACACCGCGGCCGTCCAGCTGGCGACCCTCGCGCAGATGACGCTGCCGGGTGCGCCATGCATCTACTACGGCGACGAGGTCGGCCTGGCGGGCGGGCACGACCCGGGGTGCCGCGGCGCGTACCCGAGCGACCCGGCCGGCGGTGACCGGGCGATGCGCGACTTCGTGCGGGGCGTCGTGCGGCTGCGACACCGCGAGCCCGCGCTGCGCGGCGGGTCCTTCGCAAACGCGGGTGCGGCTGGGCCCGCGGCCGCCTACCTGCGGGTGGACGGGGACGACGCGTTCGTCGTCGGCTTCAACGCGGGCGAGGAGACGGCGTGGCTCGAGCTCGTCCTGCCCGGCCGGGATGGCGCCACACTCGCGGCGATCGCGCCGGAGGGCTGGCCCTGGCCGGTGCCTGACGAGCGGGCCGTGGTCCGCGACGGTCGAGCCTGGGTCGGCCTGCCGCCGAGGGGTGCGCAGGTCCTGCGCGTGATCCGGTAGCCGCCGCACCCCCTCGAATGGGGGGTGCGCGTCCCGGGATCTGCGGCACCGGCCCCGCCGGTTCGCGGCGTATGCTCGCCGGACGTGTCTGACCTCCCGTTCACGCTCGCCGAGCCGCTGCTCCCGCGTCTCAGGGCCGCAGCCGACGTCGAAGGGAAGGTCGTCCGCGCCCTCGAGGCGCTCGGCCCGCTCGCGGGCCGGCAGGTGGGGTTCGTTGACCTCCCGGACGGCTCGCTCCACGACCGGCTGACCCACGCGGGGATCGACGGCATCCGCCTGCCCCTGGCCGCTCCGCTCGCGTTCGACCTGCCCGACGCGAGCCTCGACGCGCTCGTCACGCTCTGGTCGGCGTTCCGCGGCGTGGACGAGGGCGACCTCCGGGAGGCGGACCGCGTCCTTCGCCCCGGCGGCCGGCTGCTCGTCGTGCACGACTACGGCCGCGACGACGTCAGCCTCCTCACCGACGCGGACGCCCCCGAGTACCGCCTGTGGAGCCGGCGCGACGGGCCGTTCCTGGCGAGCGGCGGGTTCAAGGTCCGCGTCGTCCACTGCTTCTGGACATTCGCGGACCTCGACGAGGCCAACGCGTTCCTCGCCGACGCGTTCGGGGCGCCGGGGGAGGCCGTCGGTGCCCGCCTCAAGCGCCCGCGGCTGTCGTGGAACGTCGCGGTCTACCACCGCTGGCGCGGCGGCGTGGCGCCCGAGGAGGAACCCGAGGCGGCCACCTCCCACGGGAGATAGGGCCGTCGAGCAGGCCCTCCGGCGGTCCCTGCTACGCTCGCCCGAATGAGCTACCCGTACCCGCCGCCCGTCGGCGGACAGCCCGCGACGCGCGACGCCGACGCGCCGGCTCGGCGCCGTGGCCCGCATCTTGGGCCCTTCCGGATCACGCCCCTGCGGGTCACGCTGGTCGTCGCGCTGGCGGGCGGCATCGCGTTCCTCGCGTACGCGACGTTCGTCCGCGACCAGCTCCAGGTGCCGCTGATGGCGACCGGGTTCGCGGTCCTCGGGATCGTGTTCGCGGTCGTGGCGGTCCTGAGCGTCCGGGCCGTCGTCCGCGCTGGTCGTGAGCGCCGCGACGGGAGCGCCGTCCTGTCCGCCGTGGCCGGCGGGATCATCGCCTTCGCCGCGCTGATGTGCCTGACGGCGGCCGTGATCATGGGCCTGATCTGGAGCGGAACGAAGTCGGCGTAGGCGGAGCCGCCGGACCCCTCTGTTACACTCGGCCGGCCCCGCCGCGGGTCACGGGCCCCCATCGTCTAGAGGCCTAGGACGCCACCCTTTCAAGGTGGAGATCACCGGTTCGAATCCGGTTGGGGGTACCACGAGATCCGGCCGCCGCCCTGCTATCCTCCCTCGCGATGGAGATCATGGGCGTCACGATCCGCACCATCGTGAGCGACAACGTCGCTGCCCGATGCGACGGCTGCCGCGAGGTCATCGACGGCGTCCCCTGGCGCGTCAACCTCCTCGACATCGTGGCCCCCGAGGTCGCGGCCGGCTGGGCCGAGCAGACCCCGGTGAACCCCGGTCCCCACCAGTTCCACGCCGATCCCGCCTGCGCCCGCCGCTGGATGGCCGAGAAGGGCTACCTGTTCTGCCGCCGGGGCGACGTGCGCGAGATCATGCGCCCGGTCGCGCTGCCGCTCGACCCGCCCGCCTGGGGCCTGTGCGACGGCCTGCACCGCGACGACCACGAGTTCGTCCCCGCCTGACGGAGCGGCGCCGTCGGCGCCCGTTTGACGCGCGCCGACCGGCGTGCCTACACTCGCGCGCCACGGTCGGCTCGCCCGACCCAGATTTACCCAGCTTTTCGCGGACACGCCCGGGACCTGCATGCCCGGGCTACGGAGGACCCGTGCCGGACGCCCGGTCGCGCCCCGATCGTCCACCCGCCGAGCGACTGCCGCTCGGCCAGGCCAGCCGGCTCCTCGGGGTCGATCCCGACACCCTCCGCCGCTGGGCCGACGAGGGCCGCGTCCCGGCCTTCACCACGCTCGGCGGCCACCGCCGCTTCGAGCGCCGCGCCCTGGAGCGGCTCGTCGCCGCCCGGCGCACCGGCGGACCGGGCGCGCTGGCGGGCGTCGGCGACACGACCGGCCGCCTGAACGCCGCCTACCGCCGCCGCTACGGCGAGCTCCACGGGGATGGCGCCGACATCCGCTCGATCGTCCCGGAGCCGCAGCGCGACGCGTTCCGCGAGACCGGGCGCAGCCTCGCCGAGGCCCTCGTTCGCTACCTCGACGGCACGGGGACGGATCGGTCGGAGGCCGAGGCCGAGGCCCTCGAGCTCGCCGTCCTGCTCGGCGAGCGCGTCCGCGACCACGGCATCCCGCTGGAGAGCGGCGTCTCGATGTTCATCGCCGCGCGCCAGCCGTTCCTCGCCGAGCTGCGCCTGTCGGCGCGGCGCGCGGGCGTCAACGCCGTCGCGATCGGCCAGCTCTACGACGCGTCGACGGGCCTGCTCGACCGGCTGCTGCTCGCCTTCGTCGCCGCGCACGCGAGCCCGGCCGGGGACGACATCGTCGAGTCCGCGGGCGCCGCCGGATGAGCGCGGTGCTGCCGGCCCTCACCTCGATCCTCGCCGCGCTGTTCGCCGTGATGCTGCTCGACCAGTGGCGCGAGCGTCGCCACGGCTTCCAGCTCGTCTGGGCGTTCGGGATGCTGTGCTACGCGCTCGGCGCGGGCGCGGAGGCCATCGCCGCCGCGAACGGCTGGAACGAGCCCCTCTACCGCGCGTGGTACCTGACCGGCGCCATCTGGACGGCCGGCTGGCTGGGCCTCGGGACGGCCTTCCTGCTCGGCCGCACGCGGTTCGGCTACACGTATGCGGTGCTGCTGCTGTTCGGCGCGCTGCTGACGTTCGTCATCCGCAACTCGCCCAACTACGCCGGCGCCGGCGCGCTGCCGTTCCTGTACCTGTTCGGCGGCATCATCCTGTCGCTCGCGATCGGGGTCGAGACCTACTTCGTCAACCCCCGCTGGACCTGGTTCGCGGGCGGCGCGATGATCGTGGTCACGGTCCTGTCGCTCGTCCTGGTCGTGCTCGCGCCGCCGCTGCCGGCGCCCGGGTACTCGATCAGCGCGGCGACCGGCCAGCCGACGGGCGAGGCGATGCCCGGCTACATCCGCCTCCTGACGCCGCTGCCGAACATCACCGGCGGCGGGGCGCTGCTGCTGGGCGCGCTGTTCTCGGCCTACGTGTTCATGCCCAAGAAGCGCGTGCTCGCCTACTCCCTCGACCCGGGCCAGAAGGGCGACGAGTTCCTGTTCAACCTGTGCATCGCCGTCGTCGCGATCCCCGTGAACCTCGTGGCCTCGCTGCCGGGCGCCGCGCGCGAGCTCGCGGCGGGCCGGCTGCACTCGCGGGTGCCCGCGACGCTGCTGATCGCGATCGGTGCCTTCTTCCCGACGCTCACCGACTCGCTCAACCGCGCCGGGTCCACGGACCTGTACCAGCTGGGCAAGTTCCTGGGCGTGCTGTTCCTGTTCGCCGGGTTCCTCGTCTCGGTCGAGGTCTTCCGCGAGGTCCGCATCCCGTTCACCTCGATCCGCCTCGGGACGGCGAGGCGCGAGCGGGCGCGGCGGCGCGACGCGGCGGCGCGCGAGGGCGACACCAGCGTCGTGCCGGCCAACGCGGATCCCGCGGGCAAGACGGCGCCCGGCGGCTGACCCGCGGTCCGGGCGGCCGTCGCCGCGCCGGTTCGCGACGGCTATGCTCTCGCCGATGGACGGGTCGAAGGACGGCGTCCCGGCCGAGGCGCCGGTGCGGATACGGGTGCTGCTGGTCGATGACCACGCGGTCGTCCGGCGCGGCCTCCACGGGTTCTTCGAGCTCCTGGACGACATCGAGGTCGTCGGCGAGGCCGAGGACGGGCGGCGCGCCGTCGAGCTCGTCGCGGAGCTCCAGCCCGACGTGGTCCTGATGGACCTCCTGATGCCGGTGATGGACGGGATCGCGGCCACCGCCGAGATCAAGGCCAGCTGGCCGGACGTCGAGGTCGTCGCGCTGACCAGCTTCATCGAGGAGGAGCGGGTCACCGCCGCGCTCGAGGCGGGCGCCACGGGCTACCTGCTCAAGGACGCCGACGCGGACGACGTCGCGATCGCGGTCCGGCGCGCGCAGGCCGGCGAGGTCCACCTCGACCCCCAGGTCGCGCGGCTGCTCGCGAACCGGATCCGCACGCGGCGCGACGGCGCGCCGGCGGCCGAGCCGCTGACCGAGCGCGAGCGCGAGGTCCTCGCCCTGGTCGCGAAGGGGCACTCCAACAAGGAGATCGCCTCGCTGCTGGACATCACCGAGCGCACCGCGCGCACGCACGTGTCGAACATCCTCGGCAAGCTCGACCTGGCCAGCCGCACCCAGGCGGCCCTCTGGGCGATCGAGCACCACGTCGTCTAGGCCGATGCCCGGCGCGATCACCCGCCCCTGGACCGCCGTCGGGCCGCGCGATGCGCCGGCGATCGTGTTCGTGCACGGCACGCGGCTGACGCGCCACCAGTGGTCGCCGCAGCTGCGCCGGCTGTCGCTGCGCTACCGGTGCATCGCGGTGGACCTGCCCGGGCACGGCGAGCGGGCGGGGGAGCCGTTCTCGATGCGCGCGGCGAGCGACGGGGTCATCGCGGCGATCGAGGCCGAGGTGCCGTCCCGCCGTGCCGTGGTCGTCGGCCTGTCGCTCGGGGGCTACATCGCGATCGACGTCGCCGATCGGTGCCCGGACCTGGTCGCGGGGCTCGTGCTGGCGGGCTGCTCGGCGGAGCCGTCCGGCATCGTCGGGGCGGCGTTCCGCGGGATCGCCTGGGGCCTCGACCGCCTCCCGCCCGGGCTGCTGGACGTCGCGAACCGCGGCTACTTCCGCCTCCGCTACCGCCGCGCCCTGTCGGCCCCGATCGTCGCCGGCGGGTTCTGGTCCGAGGCCGGCGCCGAGGCGCTGCGCGAGCTCGCCGGCGACGCGGTACGTCGAACGGCTCGCGAGGCTGTGGACGCCGGTCCTCGTCGTCAACGGCGCGCTCGATCCGGTCTTCGGGCCCGGCGGCGATCCGTGGGCGGCGGCCTGTCGCCGCGGCCGCCACGTCGTCATGGCCCGGGCGATGCACCTCACGAACCTCGACCGGCCGCGGGCGTTCTCGGACCTCGTCGCCACGTTCGTCGACGATCCCGCCGGCACGACCTGACCTCGGCAGCGGCTCACGCGACCCGGGCCGCGTTTCCGGAGCGCCGGGACCCCGCCGGTATACTCGGCGGACTGGTCCCCCTGCTCGAGAGGTTCGATGCGCGTCCGCAAAGCCGTCTTCCCGGCCGCAGGCTGGGGAACCCGGTTCCTGCCCGCCACGAAGGCGCAGCCCAAGGAGATGCTGCCGCTGGTGGACAAGCCGGTCATCCAGTACGCCGTCGAGGAAGCGGTCGCCGCCGGCATCGAGCAGGTCATCATCGTCACCTCGTCCCAGAAGCGGGCGATCGAGGACCACTTCGACCTCAACTACGAGCTCGAGCACCTGCTCGAGGAGAAGGGCGAGATCGAGAAGCTGCGCCAGGTCCGCCACATCAGCGACCTCGCGCAGGTCGCGTACGTGCGGCAGAAGGAGCAGCTCGGCCTCGGCCACGCGGTGCTGATGGCCAAGGACCTCATCGGCCACGAGCCGTTCGCCGTCATCCTCCCCGACGACGTGGTCGTCGCCGACCGCCCCTGCATCGGCCAGCTGATCCACGCCTACAACCAGCACCACGGATCGGTGGTCGCGGTGATGGAGGTCCCGCCCGAGGAGACGAGCCGCTACGGCGTCATCGGCGGCGAGCCCGTGGACGACGGCGGCGATCCGGACCGGACCTACCGGGTCACGTCGATGGTCGAGAAGCCGGAACCGGGCACCGCGCCGTCGAACCTCGCCGTCATCGGCCGGTACGTGCTGACGCCGAAGATCTTCGACAAGCTCGAGCAGACCCAGCGCGGCGCGGGCGGCGAGATCCAGCTCACCGACGCGATCCAGGCGCTGATGGAGGAGCAGCCCGTCTTCGGCTACGCCTTCGAGGGCCGTCGCTACGACGCCGGCACCACGATGGGCTGGCTCCAGGCGTCCGTGGAGCTGGCGCTCGCACGGCCCGACACGGGCACCGAGTTCCGGGAGTACCTGCGCTCGCTGGACATCTGATCCGGCGCCGGGCGCCGCTGGACGCGGCGCCGCGTAGGGTAGGATGCGGCCCGGCGCAGGGCCGACTGCAGAGGAGAACGAGCACACCGTGACCGAGATCGGGAGCACGCTCGGCGGGCGCTACCGGCTGCTGGAGCTCCTCGGGCAGGGCGGCATGGCGACGATCTACCGGGCGCGCGACGCGCAGCTCGAGCGCGACGTCGCCGTCAAGCTCCTCCGGCCCGAGTTCGGCCAGGACCCCGACTTCCTCGCGCGGTTCCGCGACGAGGCCCGGGCCGCGGCCTCGCTGAGCCACCCGAACGTCGTCCAGGTCTACGACTTCGGCGAGGACGCGTCGGGCCCGTACATCGTCATGGAGCTCGTCGAGGGGCAGGACCTCGCGCAGATCATCCGCGACAACGGGCCGCTCGCCCCGCGCCAGGCCGCCCGCATCGCCGCCGACGCCGCGCGTGCCCTCCAGGTCGCGCATTTCCGGGGCATCGTCCACCGCGACGTGAAGCCGTCGAACATCCTCGTCGGGCGGGACGGGCGGGTCCACGTCGCCGACTTCGGCATCGCCCGCGCCATGAGCGAGTCGCAGGTCACGCTGCCCGGCACGACGATGGGCTCGGTCCACTACTTCAGCCCCGAGCAGGCGCGCGGCGAGCCCGCGACCGCGGCCTCGGACATCTACTCGCTCGGCATCGTCCTGTTCGAGACGCTGACCGGCCAGCGGCCCTTCTCCGGCGACGGCGCCGCGGCGATCGCGCTCGCGCGCCTGACGACGACCCCGCCGCTGCCGTCGTCGCTGCGATCGTCCGTCCCGCCCGAGCTCGACGCGATCGTCCAGCGCGCCATGGCGCTCGAGCCCGAGGCGCGGTACGCGTCGGCGGCCGCGATGGCCAGCGCGCTCGAGGGCTACCTCGGCAGCGGCGACAAGCCCGCCGCCGCGGTCGCGGGCGCCGCCGCCGCCGGTGCGGTCGTCGGGGCCGCCGCGACGCAGGCCCGACCCACGCCGGCCCCGATCCCGTATCCGCCCAGCGCCTACGCGCGTCCGCCCTCGGGCCCGACCACCGTGACCACCGCGGGCACGCCCCCGCCGCCGCCGATCCCCGGCGCCGACGACGAGGAGCCGCCGCCCACGGGACCCTGGGCGTGGACCGCCGGCATCGTCGCCATCCTCGTCCTGCTCCTCATCGCGTTCCTGCTGTTCCGGTTCCTGACCGGCGGGTCGCCGTCGCCCTCGGCGTCCCCGGGCGCGTCGGTCACCGTCCCGTCGTTCGTCGGGCTCGACCTCACCGCGGCCGAGCAGCAGGCCCAGGTCCTCGGGATCTCGGTCGCGGTGAGCGGCAGCGAGGAGTCCAGCCTCCCGGCGAACCAGATCATCAGCCAGGACCCCGCGGCAGGCGAGTCCGTGCCGGCCGGCACGGAGATCGGCGTCGTCACCGCCCGTGGCGCGCTCGCGGTGCCCGTGCCCGACGTGCGCGCCCTGACCGAGGCCGAGGCGACCACCGCGATCACGACCGCCCAGCTCACGCTCGGCGTCCGCACCGAGGTGTTCGACCCGTCGATCCCGGTCGGCGCCGTCGTGAGCCAGGACCCGCGACCGGGCGTCCTCGTCGCGCCGGCGTCCCCGGTCGACATCGCCGTCTCCAAGGGCCCGGAGCCGACGCCCAGCCCGACGCCCACGCCGACCCCGGTCCCGACACCACCGCCGACCGCCGCCGCCGCACGCCGACCCCCGCCCCGACCCCGCCGCCGACACCGTCGCCCACCCCCGGGCCGACGAACACCGGCAACTACGTCTGCTCGACGCTCGACGCGGCGACGACCGCGATCGACTCGCAGGGCTTCACGGTGGGCGACGTCACGACGGATCCGCCGGGCACCGACCCGATCCCCTCGACGTGGGTCGTGTCCAGCCAGAGCCCGGGTCCGGGCGTGAGCGAGCCGTTCGGGACGCCGATCGACCTGGTGATGGCGGACCCGACGACCGTCACCTGCCCCTGACGGGAGCTCAGCCCTCGGCGTCGCCCCAGAGCGACCATCCGTTCGCCGGCGCCTGCGGCTCCGCCGGGGCCGGGCCGGCCGCGGTCCCGCCGGCAGCCGGATCGGCGACGTCGCGCCCGACCAGCTCATCGACGGGGACGAAGGTCCGTGGCGCGCGCCGTGCGACGTCCGCGCCGCCCGCCAGCACCAGCTCGCGGGCCGGCACGAGCTCGGCCGGTGCGTCGGCGTGGAGCGGCGCGGCGGCCACCCAGCAGGCGCGGATCTCGGTGCCGTCGAGGGCGGCCCGCCGGGCGTCCAGGCCGCAGACCCCGAGCCCGCTCGCGATCCCGCGCCGGAAATGCAGGCACGTCGCGCAGGTGGTGGTGGATCGCCGACACACCCAGCAGCGGGAGCTCTCCGCCTGCGGGGTCCCGCAATGCGGGCAACGCCAGACCGGCATGGCGCGATCGTAGCTGCGCCGCGGCCTGCTGTCGAGGCGATCTCGCGATCGGTCGAACGTCCGGTCGATCCGCCGGCGCCTCCGGGCGCCCCAGGTCAGTGACGGACGGTCAGCACCTGGCGGTCGGTGAGGTTGCCGAACTCGTCGGTCGAGATCAGCACGGTGGCGAGGCCCGCGCCGGCCATCGCGCCCCTGGGGATGGTCGTCGCGAACCGGGCGACGCCGTTCCCGTTGGTCTTGATCTGGCTCGACACGATCGCCTCGAGGCCCGGGACGGACACGGTGAACAGCGCGGTCGCGCCCTGGACCGGGTTGCCGTCCGGATCCGTGACCGTCACGGTCAGCGTGATCGGCTTGGGCAGCTTGGACGCCCGGAACTGGTAGGTCGACGCCGTCAGCTTGGCCGACGGCTTGCCCGACCCCTTGCGGATCGAGAGCGCCACGTCGTTGGGGTTGCCGGCCGGATCGGTCGTCGTGACCTGGATCGAGTTGACGCCCGCCGCGATGGCGATCCGCGCCTGGAACAGGCCGTCCTTGTCGGCGTCGACGGTGGTCGTGGCGCCGTTGTCGTCGTTGCGGACCCGGACGGAGCTGTTGGCCTGCGTCTTGCCCTTGATGGTGACGGTGTCCTTGCTGGTCGTCGATCCGTCCTTGGGCGAGATGATGGTGAGCTTGGGCTTCGACGTGTCGAGCGTCCATGCGACGGCCGGCGATCGATCGCTCTCGCCACCCGGGCTCACCACCGACGCCTGGAACGCGTTGCGGCCCTTCGCGAGCGCGATGTTCGGCAGGAGCTGGACGGCGGTCTCGCCGACGGGCTGCTCGGCCGCCACCACCGGGGCGTTGTCGCCGACGGTGACCCACAGCCGGATCGAATAGCCCGGGAGGCCGGTGACGTCGGACGGCACGTCGACGGTGATGTCCACCGTGTCGTCGTTCGTGAAGGGCTGGTCGGGCGCGACGATCGTGGGCGCGTCGCTCGTCGGCGGCGACGCGGTCGGTGGCGCGCTGCCGACGACGTTGCCCACCGTGTTCACGAACCCGCCCAGGCCACTCACCATGCTGCCGACCGCGGGTCCGACGGCGCCGCCGGCGACCCACAGGATGCCGAGACCCAGCGCCGCGACGGCGGCCGCGAGGACGGCGCCGAACGGGAGGGGCAGGCCACGGCGACGGTCGATGCGTCGATGCCGCGCGAGTCGCTGCGGCGACGGTGCCGCCGGCCGCACCTTCGGGCGGAACGGGCGGCCGAACGAGTCGGGGCGGGGGCGGACCTGCGGTGGACGGCCCCCTCGCCGGTAATCCATCGGAGCCGATTGTCGCACGGTCGCGGGGTTCGGCCCGATCGGGCCGGTCGTCGCGGGACCCGGGGTGGGCGGTGCCCGGAGGGCCCGGCGCGGACGACCGGTCCTGCGCGGCGGACCGGCGGGCCTCGGCCAGGGCGCCGGTGGTACGCTGCGAAGTGCGTCGAGGCACCGCGTTTTCCTGGTGCCGGGACCCGTGAGGGAGGTCGTGGAGGCTCGAGACCGTCGGCCCGTGCGCCCTACCCCGGGAGATCGCGGCTCCTGGAGCCACGCGCCGATCGCCCGGGTCTCGCCACGTGCCGGCCAGGCCCCCGAGCCGGCCCCTCCGCCGCCCGAGCAGGCAGCCCCGCCGGCACCCGTCCGACCGCCCCCGGGTCCGCGCACGTACCCGCCGCTGCAGCCGATGCGCTCGCCCCAGCCCGGCCTTCCGTACCGGCCCGCGTATCCCGGGATGTCCCGGCCGCCGCTGCCGGGTCCCTCGCGCCAGTCGCCGCCCATCCGCACCGGCTTCGGGCTGCCGAACCTCCGGCGCAACGTCTGCCCGCACTTCTACATGACCGGCCCGCGCGGGGCGATCCCGATCCAGGCGCCGCACCTGCTCAAGGGCCTGCTCCGCCAGCCCAACAACGTGTCGCGCTGCCAGCTGCGCGGCGGCGTCCACCTCGACGAGGGCTACGTCAACGACGTGTGCCTCACGCCCCGGTTCAACCAGTGCGTGTTCTACGAGGACGAGCTGACGAAGTCGTGAGCGCCGGCGGCGAGGGTCAGGACCCGCCCCGGGCGCCCGACCTCACGTACGCGGAGGCGCTCGCCGCGATCGAGGCGCGCGGTCGCTTCGGGATCCGCCTCGGCCTCGGGCGCGTGCGGGCGCTGCTGCGCTCGATGGGCGATCCCCAGCTCGCCGTCCGCGGCGCGCTGGTCGCCGGGACCAACGGGAAGGGCAGCGTCATCGCGCTCGCCGGGTCGGCGCTGCGCGCGGCCGGGCTCCGCGTCGGCGAGACCCCCAAGCCCCACCTGGTGACGTACCGGGAGCGGGTCGTCGTCGACGGCCGGCCGATCGAGGCCGCGGTGTTCGCCAGGCTCGTGGGGGAGGTGCTCGCGGCCGCCGACCGGATCGAGCGGCGGCTCGGCGCACCGACGGAGTTCGAGCTGCTGACCGCGGTGATGTTCCGCCACTTCGCGGAGGCGGACCTCGACGTCGCGCTGGTCGAGGTCGGCCTGGGCGGGCGGCTCGACGCGACGCACGCGTGGGACGGCGGCGTGGCCGTGGTGACGAACGTGGGGCTCGACCACATGGACCGCCTCGGCGACACCGTCACCAAGATCGCCCGCCAGAAGGCCGCGATCGTCGAGCGTGGCGACCTCGCGGTCACCGGCGCGACCGGCGACGCGCTCGCGGTCGTCCGGCGCCGGTGCGCCAGGCTCGCCGTGCCGCTGACGGTCGCGGCGCCGGCGCCGATCCTCGGCTGGGATCGCGACGCGCTGCGGGTGGAGCTCCCGGGGCTCGGGCCGGTCGCCGTCGGCCTGCGGGGGCGTCACCAGGCGGCGAACGTCGCCGTGGCCGATGCCGTGCTCGACGCGCTCGAGGCGGCGGGGATCGCAACGGTGGCGCCCGATGCCCGGCGCCGCGGCTACGCCGAGGCGCGCTGGGCCGGCCGCCTCGAGCTCATCGTCGACGCAGGCGGGCGGCCGGCCGAGGGAGGTCCTGCTCGACGGTGCCCACAACCCGGACGGCGCGGCGGCCCTCGCCCAGGCGCTCGACGACCTCGCGCCGTACCTCGCGGGTGGCGGTGCCGAGCCGCCGGAGCCCCCGGTGCTCGTCTGGGCGTCGATGGCCGACAAGGACGTCGCCGGGATCCTGCGGGCGCTCGCCGCCTCCTCGGTCGTCTCGGCCGCCACGGTCATCTGCACCGCGCTCGACGTCCCCCGCGCGCTCCCCGCCGCGGACCTCGCGGCGGCCTGGCGCGCGGCGCTCCCCGGTGCCCGCGTGCTCGTCGAACCGGAGCCGGGCGCCGCGCTCGACCTCGCGCTCGCGACCGGCGACGGGCCGGTGGTCGTCGCCGGGTCGCTGTACCTCGTCGGGGCGGCCCGGGCGCGCCTCGTCGACGACCCGCTCCTCCGCGACCCGGTCGCGGCGTGAGCGTGGCCCGCCTCCCGCCGACCCGGATCGGGCCGCGCCTGTTCGCGTGGGGAGAGCGCACGTTCGTGATGGGCGTCCTCAACGTCACGCCCGACTCGTTCTCGGGCGACGGGCTCCTCGCCGGCGGCGACCCGGTCGCGGCGGCGGTCGCGCAGGCCCGGCGCATGGTCGAGGACGGCGCCGATCTCCTCGACGTCGGTGGCGCCTCGAGCCGCCCGGGCCACGTCGCGGTCGAGCCCGACGAGGAGGCCGCCCGCGTCGTCCCGGTGGTCCGCGCGCTGGCGGCGGCGTTGCCCGACGTCCCGATCTCCATCGACACGACGAGCGCCGATCGTCGCGGGGGCCGCGCTCGACGAGGGCGCCCACCTGCTCAACGACGTCTGGGGCGTGGCCTCGGACCCGGCGATGGTCGGCCTCGCGGCCGCACGTGGCGTGCCGCTCGTCGTCATGCACAACCGCGCCGAGCCGCGCTACGACGACGTCGTCGCGGAGGTGATCGCCGACCTCCGCGGAGCGCTCGAGCGCGCCGAGGCCGCCGGCGTGGCGCCGGACCGGTTGATCGTCGACCCGGGGTTCGGGTTCGGCAAGACGCCCGACCACAACCTCGCGGTCCTGGCCGGCCTCGCCACGCTGCGGGCGGCCCTTGGGCGGCCGGTGCTGCTCGGCACGTCCCGCAAGTCGACCCTCGGCCGGCTGCTCGACCTGCCGGTCGACCAGCGCGTCGAGGCGACCCTCGCGACGACGGCCCTCGGCATCGCCTCGGGCGTGGACGTGGTGCGCGTCCACGACGTGCGCGAGAACGTGCGGGTCGCGCGGACCGCGGACGCCGTCGTGCGCGGCTGGCGGCCGGCGGGATGGACGGAGGCGTGAGGCGATGACCGACCGGATCGTGCTCGACGGCATGGCGTTCCGTGCCATCCACGGCGTGAACCCCGAGGAGCAGGTGACGCCCCAGCGGTTCGAGGTCGACGTCGAGCTCGCGCTCGACCTCGGGCCGGCGGGCCGCACCGACGACCTCGAGCAGACGATCGACTACGGCCGCGTCTACGCGCGTTGCCGGGACATCGTCGAGCACCGCCACTTCGGCCTGATCGAGGCCCTCGCGGAGGCGATCGCGGCCGACCTCCTGGTCGCGTTCCCCGTCGACGAGGTCACGGTCCGCGTCCGGAAGCCGGACGTCCGGCTCGGTGGCGAGCTGCGCAGCGCGGGCGTCGAGATCCGCCGGCGCGCGGAGGGCGAGCGGAGCTAGAGGTCCTTGGGCCGCGTCCCGAGCGTGACGTCGATCTCCTGCGTCTTGCCGTCGCGCAGGATCTGGAGCTTGACCGTCTGGCCCGGGGCGAACTGCACGAGCAGCGCGTCGAGCGGGTGCTCCTGGTCGACATTGGTCCCGTTGATCGACAGGACGACGTCGCCCTCCTTGATGCCCGCCTTGTCCGCGGGGCTGTTGGGCTCGACCGCCGGATCGGTGCCGCCGACCGTGGTCACCACGGCGCCGTCGTCGACCGTGAGGTTGTGGAGCTGCTTGACCTGCGGGTCGATGGCCAGGAAGCGGATGCCGATCCACGGACGAGACAGCGTCTCGCCCTTGAGCGCCTGGTCCATGATCGGCCGCGCGATGTCGATCGGGATCGCGAACCCGATGCCGCTCGAGTCCGTGGCGACCGCGGTGTTGATCCCGACGACCGCGCCCGAGGCGTCGACCAGCGGTCCGCCGGAGTTGCCCGGGTTGATCGCCGCGTCGGTCTGGATGAGGTTCGAGATCCGCTTGCCGTCGTCGAGCGTGATCGTCCGGCCCTTGCCGGACACGATGCCGCTGGTGACGGAGAACGAGTAGGTGCCGAGCGGGCTGCCGATCGCGACGACCAGCTGCCCGACCTTGAGGCCGTCGGAGTGCCCGATGGGCGCCGTCGGCAGGCCGGTCTGGTCGATCTTCACGATCGCGAGGTCGGTGAGGGTGTCGATGCCGTAGACGGTGCCCGGGAACTGGCGGCCGTCCTTGAGCTCGACGGTGAGCTTGGCGGCGTCGGCGATGACGTGGCGGTTGGTCAGGATCCAGCCGTTCGCGTCGTAGATCACGCCCGAGCCGACGCCCTGCGTCGCCTGCGAGAGCGGGTCGGTGCCGCCGGTGCCCTGGGTGTCGATCTTGACGACGGCCGGCCCGACCTTGGCCGCGGCGTCGATGACGGCGGACGACTCGTCGATGGTGACCGGGAGCTGGGAGCCGGTCTGCTGCGCGGTCCCGAGCGAGGACACGGGCGCCGGCTGATCGAACGCGCCCGCCTGGTTCAGGACGGCGACCGTGCCACCCGAGGCGAGGACGGCCGACAGCACGGACACGGTCACGATCGTGCCGAGACCGGGGGCGCCGCGACGACGGGACGAATCCGTGGTGGACGGCGAGGTCGGTCCTGCGGGCGCCGGAGGTGCCCAGGCCGGCGACGGCAGGGTGCCGGCAGGGTCGATGGGGGCGGGGGCGCCCCACGCGCCGGTCGGGCCGCTCGAGGCGGTAGTGCCTGCGCCCGCACCCGCCACGTACGTGGCGGACGGGTAGGCGCCGCCCGCGGCTGGCGTCGTGCCGGCGGGGTTCTGCCAGGGGCTCGGGCTGGCCGGCTCGCCGGTCGGCGCCCATGCCCAGCGCGCATCGGGACGGGGATCCGGGGTCGGGGTGAATCGAGCCACCTCGACGGTCTGCGTCTCGTCGAGCGGATCGGGGTCGCCGGCGCCCTGGGGAGCGCCCGCCGCGGGATCGTCGTTCATGACTGCGGGGATCTTCTCTCTGGCTGGCTGCCGGCGACGCCGTCGGCGTTGCCCGGGGTCGCGAACAAGGGTGCCGGACCGGGATTCATCGTGGTCCCTGCACTTGGTGAAGAATTGTCTACCTTCGCGATTCCTGCACCGGACGCCTCGGCGGCATCGCCCGGCGGATCGACGGTGCCGGAATCGCCCGGGCCGCCCGCAGGCGCCAGCCCGACCTCCCGCGGATCGCGCGGCAGCCGGACCACGAACTTCGACCCGTGGCCGAGGCGGCTCTCCACCTCGATCGTCCCGTGGTGCATGTCCACGATCGACTTCACGATCGCGAGGCCGAGCCCCGAGCCGCTGCTGCGCGCCTCGTTCGCGCCCGACCCGCGGTAGAAGCGGTCGAAGATCAGCGGCAGCTCCGCCTCCGCGATGCCCACGCCGGTGTCGGACACCTCGATCGTCGCGCCGCCGTCCGGCGCCGCGCTCGCGCGCACCGCGATCGAGCCGTCGGCCTCCGTGAACTTGATGGCGTTGCCGACCAGGTTCGAGACGATCTGGCCCACGCGGGGCGGATCGTGACGGATCCGGAGCGGCCGGTCGGGGAGGTCGGTCGTCATCCGGATGCCCTTGCGCTCGGCCGCCGGCTGCTGCTGCTCGACGGCGGACTCGATCGTCCCCCGCACGTCGTCCGGCCGCAGGTCGAGCAGGATGAGCCCCGAGTCCAGCTTCGAGAGCTCAAGCAGGTTCTGCGCCAGCCAGTCCAGGCGGTCGAGCTGGACCGCGGACGAATCGAGGAACTCGGCGCGGGCCGCCGAATCGCGGCCGGCGGGCCCCTGGAGCAGCTCGACGAACGTGCGCATGGCCGCGATCGGGGTCCGGAGCTCGTGGCTCACGTCGGCGAGGAAGTCGCGGCTGTAGTCACGGTCGCGGCGGATGATCGAGACGCTCTGCTCGAGCCGGTCCGCCATCTGGTTGAACTGCAGCGACAACGCCCGCAGCTCGGTGGTGCTCGACGCGACCTCGTCCGCCGGCACGCGCGACGACAGGTCTCCTTCGGCCAGTCGACGCGAGGCCTCGGTGAGGCGCGTGAGTGGCGTGGTGAAGCGGTGCGCGAGGAACGCGGCCACGAGGACCGCGACGCCGAACGCGATCCCCGCCATCACGAGGACGAGGCCGCTGAACGCCGCGAGCGTCGTCGAGCGTGCCGTGTACGGGTTGGACAGCGTGACGACCATGCCCCAGGGCGGGTCGGCCAGCGGTACCCCGAGGGGCACCCGCGCCGGCGAGATCTGCGGGTCGCGCGCCTGGCCACGGACCGGCGCGACGTCGAGCTGGCCCGAGAAGGCGAGGCGCTTGTCGGGATCGGGCATCCACGTCCCGTCCGTGTCCTGGGTGGCCGGGCCGAACATGACGGAGACGTCGGCGAGCGCGACGCTGTCGGCGGCGAACGTGAGCAGGCCCTTCTCGACGAGCAGGTCGCGCACGTCCTGGTTGAGCACGGGCTGCCCGTCGGCATCGACGCCCACCACCGCCGCGGTGCCGACCTTGGTCTGGATGATCTGCTCGATGACAGCCGCGGTCGCGTAGGCCCGCACGCGCAGGCTCTGCTCCTCCTGCTGCCGGACGTAGTCGTCGATCCGGTTGATGACGATGGGCGCGACGAGGGCGAGGGTCAGCGCGACGACCCCGATGAACGCGAACGTCAGGCGCGTCTGGAACGAGCGCGGCACCGTCGGCCGCCGGGAGGAACGTGCGTCGGCCGGCCGGACGTCGGCCACGTCAGCGCTCGGCGAACTGGTAGCCGGCGCCCCGGACCGTGAGCACGAACTGCGGCACCGACGGGTCGTCCTCGATCTTGTCGCGCAGGTGGCTCACGTGGACGTTGATGGTCTTCTCGTCCTGGTCGAGCGCCTCGTAGTCGCGCAGGAGCTCGAGCAGCTCGCGCCGGCTGAAGACACGGCCGGGCCGGCTGGCGAGGTGGCGCAGGATCTCGAACTCGGTCGCGGTCAGGGCGATGCGCCGCGTGCCGCGCTGGACCCGCCGGCGCTCGAGGTCGATGACGAGATCGCCGTGGCGGATGACGCGCCCGCCGGTGGCGTTGGCGAGATCCCCGTAGGCGCGCCGCAGGAGCGCCTTGATCCGGCTCATCAGCTCGCGCAGGGCGAACGGCTTGGTGACGTAGTCGTCGGCGCCGAGCTCGAGGCCCACGACCTTGTCGAACTCGTCGCCCCGGGCCGTGAGGAACAGGACCGGCGCCTTGGACCCGACCGCGCGCAGGCGCCGCAGCACCTCGAACCCGTCGATGCCGGGCAGGCGCACGTCGAGCAGGATGAGGTCCGGCGCCTGGTTGGTGGCGAACTCGAGCCCCTCCTCGCCGGACCGCGCGAGCGTGACCTCGTAGCCCTCCTGCTGGAGGGCGTACTCGATCCCACGCGCAACGGCGTATTCGTCTTCGACGATGAGGATGGTGGCTGCCACGGCGCGGCGATCCTACACCGCGGCGCCGGGCCGGGCGGACGAGGTCGGCGGCCGGGCGGCCCAAGGGAGCCGTCGCGCGCGTGTGATAGCCTCGGGCCCGACGCAGCGATGGGCTACCGACGCCCGTCGCGCCGCGGCGCCGCCGTGCAGGCCGAGCGCCGCCACCACCAAGCGAGGTTCACCACGATGTCAGACCGCCCCCGCCTCGCGGCCGCCAGCCGGACCGTGACCGGCAAGGCCGTCGCCAGCATCCGCCGCGAGGGCCGCATCCCGGCCGTCGTCTACGGCCACGGCACCGCGAGCGAGCCCGTCTCGATCGACGCCCACGAGTTCGAGCAGCTCCGCCGCCGCACCGGCGGGTCGACGCTCATCGACCTCACCGTCGACAGCCACAAGTCGCGCCCGGTGCTCGTGCACGGCGTGCAGATCCACCCGACCAATCGCCGGCCGCTCCACGTCGACCTGTTCGTCGTGCGCATGACCGAGGAGCTGACGGTCGAGGTGCCGCTCATCGGCACCGGCGCCGCGCCCGCGTCGGAGAACGGCGGCACCCTGGTCCACCCGACCTCGACCGTCCGGGTGCGCGCCCTGCCGGGCGACCTGCCCGACTCCCTCACCTACGACCTGTCCTCGCTGACCAGCTACGACGTGACGATCACGGTCGCGGACCTGGTGGCGCCCGAAGGCGTCACGATCGCGGCCGACCCGGCCGAGGTCGTGGCCCGCGTGCTCGCGCCGCGCGTCGAGGAGGTCGAGGCCCCGGTGGCCGTCGCCGAGGGCGAGGAGGCCGCCGCTCCCGCCGACGAGGCCGCCACGCCGGCCGAGGACGAGAGCTAGCCCGAAGCCGACCCGAACGGCCGGTCCGGGCCTACGCCCGCCGGCCGGTCGCGTACACGATCGGGATCGCGAGCCGCAGCCCGGCGGGCGGAAGCGCGCGCAGCCGCGTGAGCACGTCCCGTTCCAGCGCTGCACGCTCGACGGCGTCCATGGCGTCGAACTGGTCCGCATCGTCGAAGCGGGCGATGAACGCGAGGAACGACTCGGGCGTGAACTGGTGGTCCAGTCGGTCGCCGCGGGCGGCCGCTCCCGTGAAGCCCGCGCGCCGCAGGATCGCCACCGCCTCGGCGGGCGACCCGATGTCGTCGTGGCCGCCGCCCGAGTCGCGCGGCTCGAGCCCCGCGTCGACCAGCGCCTCGTCGTAGACCCGGTCCGCCTCGAGCGGCTCGCCGCCGCGCATCCAGGTCACGATCGCCAGGCGGCCGCCGGGTCGCAGCACGCGTCGCATCTCCCGTAGCGCCCGGTGCCGCGACGGCACCAGCTGCAGCACGAAGGCCGTCAGTGCCAGGTCGACGGAGCCGTCGTCGAACGGCAGACGGTCGGCCGGTGCCTGGTGCAGGCGGATCCGGTCCTGCTCGGCGGGTGGCAGCGCGTCGACCGTGCGGCCGGCGACCTGGAGCATGCCCGCAGAGACGTCGACGCCGTCGAGCGTGACCCCGGGCCACCGCCGGGCCGCCGCGGCGACCATCGCGCCGGTCCCGCAGCCGACGTCGAGGAGGCGGGTCGCGCCGCGATCGACGTCTTCGACGACCTCGTCGAGCAGGGCCAGGGTCGCGGCGCGGTGGACCGGCGACCACACCTCGGCGTACGCCTCGGCGATCGTGTCGTAGCGGGCCTCCTGGTCGGTCACCGCCGCATCCTGCCACGCCGGCACCACCCCTCGTCACCGCTCGCGGCGACACACCGGCCGCGACCGACCCGTCAACCGGCCGGCCGCCGAGCCAGCGCGGCCCTGCCCGGAGGTCCCGATGGCCCGAGTCACCGTGCGCCGCGTCCTGCTCCTCGCCGTCCTCGTCGGCGTCCTGTTCGACCTCGTCGTGCCGGGCCACGCGCCCGGCCTGAACGCCCTGATCGTGACGGCCGCGCTCCTCCTCGCGGCGGCCCTCGTCGCCGACCCGGCCGCCCTGCGTCGCTTCGACCCGGTCGACGCGTGGCTGCCGGTCGCGGCCCTGGTGCTGGCCTCGATGGCCGCGGTGCGCGCGGACCCCTGGCTCGTCACCGCGGACGTGCTGCTCGCCGGGGCGCTGCTCGCCGGGTCCATCGCCGCGTTCGCCGGCACGCGGATCACGCGCGGCGTGGTTCCGCGGGTGCTCGAGGCCGCGGGTGGCGTGGCCGCGGCCGCGTGTGTCGGGACGCTCGCCATCCTGCAGCGCGCCGCGGCCGACCGCGCCGGCGCGGCAGGTCCGGCCGGCGAGCGGGCGGGAGCCGGGGCTCGCCTCCGCGCTCGCCTGCGCCCGTGGATGCCGGTGCTGCGCGGCCTGCTGCTCGCCGCGCCGATCGTGGTGCTGTTCGCCCTCCTGTTCGCCTCCGCCGACGCCGTGTTCGCCGGCCTCGCGCGGTCCGCGCTCGGCTTCCATGTCGAGGCGGACCTCGACGACCTCGCGACGCGCGCGACCGTGATCGCGGTCGTCGCCTGGGGGGCGGCCGGGCTCCTGGCGCTCGCCGGCGGCCTCCTGCCCGCCCTGGTTCCTGCCTCGGACGCGCGACCCGCCGGCCGCTCCCTGGGCGCCGCGAGCGCCGCCGACCTCGCGCGCGGCGGCCTGACGGTCGGCTCGACGGAGGCCGCGACGATCCTCGTCGTCGTCGACCTCCTGTTCGCCGCCTTCGTCGCCCTCCAGCTGGCCTACCTGTTCGGCGGTCGCGACACGCTCGCCATCGCCGGGATGACCTACAGCGACTACGCGCGGCGCGGCTTCTTCGAGCTCGTCGCCGTCGCGGTGCTGGCCGGGATGCTCGTCGTCTGCCTCGAGCTCGCCGTGCGCTGGCGGTCGCGCGCCCAGCTGGCGGCGGGGCTGGGGCTGCTCGCCCTGACCGGCGTCGTGCTCGTGTCGGCGTTCGTCCGGCTGCGCCTGTACCAGGACGCGTACGGCTGGACGGAGCTCCGGTTCGTCGTGCTCACGGCGATCGCGTGGCTCGCCGTCGCGCTCGCCGCCACGGCGTGGCTCGTGCTCGCGCGCCAGACCCGGTGGACGCTGCACGTCCTCGGGATCCTGTCGGTCGTCACGCTGGTCGGCATGAACCTCGTCGGGCCGCAGGCGTACGTCGCCGACCGGAACCTCGAGCGGGCGCTGGATCCGGCGCTCGTGCCGCCCGGCGGGCGGACCGGCCTCGACGGCGCGTACCTCGCGTCGCTCGGCGACGAGGCGGTCCCGTCCATCGTCGCGGCCTACGACCGGCTCGGCGCCGCCGAGCGGGCCGGGCTGGCGCGCTTCCTCCAGTCCCGCGACCGGGCGCTCGCCACCGACCCCGCGCTCCAGGGCTGGCCGTCGCTCAACGTGACCCGGGAACGGGCGCGCGAGGCGCTCGGCGCGTGGCCGGGCCGCTAGCCCGGACGCGCCGGCGCCTCGATCCGCCTGGCGCCGTCAGCCGCCGTTGCCCCACCCGGGGACCGGTCCGCCCGGGCCACGCCGCGGCGCGAGCCGCCGGACCACGAACCGCCCGACGAGGGCGATCACGGCGATGGCCAGGATCAGCGGCAGCCAGACGATGCCGAACCAGATCGCCCCGCTGACGATGGTCTGGCCCGCCCCGATGAGGGTCGCGGTCGCGCCGTCGACGTCGGTGGCCGGGTCCCAGCCCTGGGCGGTCTCCTGGACCTGGACGATCTCGAGCCCGAAGGTCGTCACGAGCGTCCCGTAGCCCACCTGGTCCTCGAGCTGGGCGCGCTGCCCGTCGAGCTCCTCGATCTGCCCGCGCACCGCCGTGAGCTGCGCCTCGACCTCGAGCAGGTCGCTGACCTTGCCCGTGCCCTGGGCGATCGCCTGGAGGGACGTCTCGCTGGCGCGCAGGTTCCGCAGCCGGGCCTCGAGGTCCACGATCTGGCCGCCGACCTCGGTCGCCTGCGTCTGCTCGGCGACGACCTTGCTGGCGAGCCCGCGCAGGCTGCCGATCGCGTCGTCCCAGCGGGCCGCCGGGATGCGGTAGGTGATGGTCGCGACCGAGCGGTCGCCGTCGTTCGACTCCTGCGAGGCCCCGATGTAGCCGCCGGTGGCGAGGACGGCGGTCTTTCCCTTGGCCAGCGCGCTGTCGAGGTCGTCCACGACCAGCTGGAGCGAGCCCGTGTAGACGATCTTGAGGTCGTCGCGCGGCGCCGACGGCGGGTTCTGGTTCGCGCTCCCGACGACGCCGCCGCCCTGCGAGGGTGCAGGAGCCGCCGCGGACGGCGCCGCGGTCGCGCCGGCGTTGCCACCGTCCAGGTTGCCGATCGGCGCTCCGACCGTGCTCAGGATCGTCGAGCTGCTCCCGCTGCAGGCCGCGGCCACCATGGCCACGGACGCGACGAGGGCGAAGCGGAGCCCGAGGCTCCGGCGTTCACTGGCCCACATCGTTCATGTACCTCGTGTCGGACACGGTTCGTGCCCAGCAGGTCCGCGTCCTTCGCGGGCTGTCGGGACGCGGATGGAGCGGTGTCCGGTTCCGTGCCGAGCCTGCGGGTCGCCGGCGCAAGCGTCGTCCCGGGAGAACCCGCAACGGCCGTCGCGGGGTTCCCGGCGCGGTATCGTGATCGACATGGCGCTGCCGTTCGAGCCCCCGATCGAGCCGATGCTCGCGAAGGCCAGCGACGGCCTGCCCGAGGGCGAGGGCTGGCTGTTCGAGCCCAAGTGGGACGGCTTCCGGGCGCTCGTCTTCCGCGACGGCGACGCGGTCTACACGCAGAGCCGCGACCTCAAGCCGCTCGACCGCTACTTCCCCGAGCTCGCCGAGCCGCTGAAGGCCCAGCTGCCCGACCGCTGCGTGCTGGACGGCGAGGTCGTCATCGCGCACGACGGCGCGCTCGACTTCGAGGCGCTCCTGCTGCGGATCCACCCGGCGGAGTCGCGCGTGCGGATGCTCGCCGCGGAATCGCCCGCCTCGTTCGTCGCCTGGGACCTGCTCGCGCTCGGCGACGAGGACCTGCGCTCGACGCCCCAGGTCGAGCGGCGGATCCTGCTCGAGACGGCGCTTCGCGACGCGACCCCGCCGGTCCACCTGACGCCCGCGACCCAGGACCGGGACCTCGCCGCCGACTGGTTCGACCGGTTCGAGGGGGCCGGGCTGGACGGCGTGGTCGCCAAGCGGCTCGAGGCGGCCTACCAGCCGGGCAAGCGGGCGATGCTCAAGATCAAGCACGAGCGCACGGCCGACTGCGTCGTCGCCGGCTTCCGGTGGCACAAGAACGGGCCCGGGACGCACGTCGGGTCCCTGCTGCTGGGCCTGTTCGACGACCAGGGCAAGCTCCACCACGTCGGCATCACGTCGTCGTTCACGTGGGACAAGCGCGCCGCGCTGGTCGAGGAGCTCGCCCCGCTGCGCGAGGGCGCGCTCGAGGGCCACCCGTGGGGCGAATGGGCCGAGTGGGCGTCGCAGGGCGCCGCGGACGCGTCGGGCCAGCGGCTGCCCGGCGCCACCTCGCGCTGGAACCGCGGCAAGGACCTCAGCTGGGAGCCGCTGCGGACGGAGCGGGTCGTCGAGGTCGCGTACGACCACCTCCAGGGCGACCGCTTCCGGCACGGGACGACGTTCCGCCGCTGGCGTCCCGACAAGCGCCCGATCGACTGCAGCTACGACCAGATGGAGACCACCGCGCCGTTCGAGCTGTCGAAGATCTTCGGCGCCGGCGACTGAGGCGGCTCAGCCCACCGCGTCGGGCGCCGGCTGACCTTCGACCGGCGGGACGACCCGATAGAGGCGCCGCGCCCCCGACAGGCCCTTGAGCTCGTGGGCGCCCGCGTCCTCGAACGTCAGGCCCGAGCCCTCGACGAGGTCGCGCGTGGTCTCGGAGACCAGGACCTGGTCGGTGCCGGCGAGGGCGAGCACCCGCGCAGCGGCGTGCACCGCGACCCCACGGGCGCCACCGCCCACCAGCTCGACCTCGCCCGTGTGCACACCGACCCGGATCGAGATGCCCATGTCGCGTGCCGCGAGGGTCATCGCCAGCCCGCACCGCACCGCTCGGGACGCGCTGTCGAAGAGGGCCAGGAAGCCGTCGCCGGTGGTGGCGACCTCGCGGCCCCGGAAGCGATTGAGGCGGTCGCGCAGCCGGCGGTTGTGCTCGGTGAGGACATCGCGCCAGCGCGCGTCGCCCATGCCCTCGAGGGCGGCGGTCGAGCCCACGATGTCCGTGAACAGGACCGTCGCGAGGACCCGCTCCTGGCTGCCCTCCGACCCGAGGCCGACGACGTGCGCGCTGGTCCAGTCGAGGGTCACGAACGGCTCGTCGCCGACGACGCTCGCGTCGTGGCCGGGCGGGATCTCGTAGGCGGACGCGCCCGGGATCTCCAGGGTCTGCCCGTCGTCCATGACGACCCGCAGGCGACCCGAGATCGCATACCCGAGATGGTGGACCTGGCACGACGAGGTCCCCATGATCGGCTTGAGGTGGGTCGACCAGCTCCAGCCGGGCTCCCAGCGCGCGAGCCCGATGGTCGTGTCGCCGAGGGTCACGACCTGGGCGCTGCCGTGGGGCAGCGGCCGGTCCTCGTCCGGCTCGTCGAAGCGCTTGAACTGGAGTCTGGGCATGGATCCTCTCGTTCGGTGCTAGGCGGCCGGGCCCGCGGCGTCCATCGGCGCCGCCGCGTCGTCGCCTTCGATGATCGGGTCGGACACGGCCTTCTCCCGGCGGGCCAGGAAGATGAACGGGATGGCGATCGCCTGGATGCCGGCCGCGACGACGTACGAGGCGCCGTAGCCGTTCACGTCGGCGACGCGGCCGAGCACCGGCTGGATGACGACGCCGCCGGCCGAGCCCATCAGGTTGTCGAACGAGAGGACCGTCGCCCGCTGCTCCGAGGGGATGATCCCGTTGAGGTACGCCTGCCGCAGCGGCGCCTCGATCGCGAAGATCAGCGCCCAGGCCGACGAGCAGCAGCAGCACCAGGGCGAACTGGCCGGTCAGGCCGATGAGCGCGAGCAGGACGACCGTGACGGCCCCCGCCAGGAGGAGGGCGTCGGTGCGCCGGCGGAAGAACCGCCGCACGCGGTTCACGCTGAGGCCGCCGACGATCTGCGCGCCCGCGACGACCGCCGCCGCGAGCCCGGCGATGCCGTACGCGGTCGGGTCGCCGTACAGCTGCAGCAGGTACGGCTGCATCGCGTAGAAGGCGAAGATCCCGACGCCCGCCGTGAACGGGGCCGACAGCATCAGCCAGCGAACGGGCGGGTTGCGGAGCCCGCCGTCGATCGAGCCCTTCAGCACGGCGTTGACCTCCGCCGCGACGCTCGCGCCACGGCTCGGGGTGAACCCGATGTCGTGCATGAACACGAAGGCGATCACGAACGTCACGCCGAGCAGCGCCGCGCGCAGGACGTACGGGACGCCGAGGTTCGTGGCCTGGGCGATGAACCCGCCGGCGACCGATCCCGTGAGCATCGCGACGCCCGTCACGATCTGGGCGCGGGCGAAGATCCGCTCGAGCGTGCCGCGATAGCCGGTGGCGGCGAGCGCGTCGACGAGCCACGCCTCGGTGGCGCCGGAGAAGAACGTGAAGCCGAGCCCGAGGAGGATCGACGCGATCGCCCAGCCGAGGAGGCCGGCCTTCATGTCCCACATCACGAGGTAGAGCACCGTCGCGCCGAGCAGCGTCGCCGTCCCGAGCAGGAACGAGAACCGCCGGCCGCGCGTGTCCGCGACGACGCCCGTCGGGACCTCGAACAGCACCTGGCCCGACCGTGAAGAACGCGTTGGCCGCGAACGCCTGGGTGTTGTCGAGGCCGGCGGACAGCAGGAACAGGGTGTTGATGCCCCAGATGAACGACGCGGCGAGCGTCGTGAACAGCGTCAGGACGAGGTACGTGCGCTGCACGCGGAGCGCGGCGTCGGGCATCGACCCAGTCTAAGTCGCCGGGAGTTCACGCGGCCGGCATGACGGGTGTCACGCCGCGTTCGGGACGCGGGTGACTTCGCGTCGACGCGGCGGCGGCCGAAGATCGGGGCATGACAGCCACGACCGCCACCACCATCGTCTCCACCACGCCGCCCCCGCCGGCGCGACCGCCGTCGCGTTCGACGGCGTCAGCCGCCGGTTCGGTGACACCCTCGCCCTCGACGACGTCGCGCTCGGCATCGCGAGCGGCGAGACCGTCGCCCTGCTCGGGCCCAACGGCGCCGGCAAGACCACGGCCATCGGCATCATGCTCGGCCTGCTCGAGCCGTCCTCGGGCCGCGCCCGCACGCTGGGCCTCGAACCGCGCGACGCCGTGCGCTCGGGCCGGGTCGGCGCGATGCTCCAGTCCGCCGGCCTGCCGCCCGGGGCGCGCGTCGGCGAGCTCGTCGACCTCGCCCGCGGCCTGTATCCCAACCCGTCGCCGCGTGCCGCGATCCTCGAGCGTGCCGGCCTCACCGACCTGGTGAACCGCCGCGCCGAGACCCTGTCGGGCGGCGAGGCCCAGCGCGTCCGGTTCGCGTTCGCGATCGCGGGCGACCCCGACCTCGTGTTCCTCGACGAGCCGACCGTCGCGATGGACGTCGAGAGCCGGCGGGCGTTCTGGGACGACATGCGCCGGTTCGCCGCGGAGGGCCGCACGGTCCTGTTCGCCACCCACTACCTCGACGAGGCGGACCACGTCGCGGACCGGATCATCGTCCTCGACCGCGGCCGCATCGTCGGCGACGGCTCCCCGTCGGCGCTCAAGGCCACGGTGACCGAGCGCACGGTCCGGTTCTCGCTCGGCGACGGCGACCCATCGCTCGACGGCGTGCTGCGCGCGCTGCCGGGGGTCATCGGCCTCGACCGGCACGGCACGTCGCTGACGCTGCTCAGCGCGGATGCCGACGAGACCGTCCGCGGCCTGGTCACGGCCGGCGTCGCGTTCCGGCACCTCGAGGTCGCCGGCGCGGACCTCGACGCGGCGTTCCTCGCGCTGACCTCGGACAGCGGCCGCGGCGCCGCGACCACGACGCCCGCCCGGGCCTGAAGGAGATCCCGATGCTTGCCACCCGAACTGCCGCAGCCGCCGCGCTGCCGTCCCTCGCCCCGTTCCTCGCGTATCTCCGCCTGGAGGTCCGGCGCTCGCTCCGCAACCGTCGCTACCTGATCTTCACGGTCGTGTTCCCCGTGATGCTCTACGTCCTGTACACGGCGATCCTGCCGGCGACCGCGAACGGCCCGATCGACGGGCTGCCCTGGCCCGTCTACTTCCTCGTGTCGATGGCCGCCTACGGCGCGATCGGCGCCTCGATGAGCCAGGCCGCCCCGGTCGCCACCGAGCGCCGCGCCGGCTGGGCGCGCCAGCTGCGCGTGACGCCGCTGCCCGGCATCGCGTACGTCGCCGCCAAGGTCGTCTCGGCGATGCTCCTGACCGTGCCCGCCCTCGCCCTCGTCGGCGCCGCCGGCCAGCTCGTCAACCACGTCGATCTCGGCGTCGGCACGTGGATCGCCGTCATCGTCGTCCTCGCCCTGGGCTCGATCCCGTTCGCCGCGCTGGGGCTGCTGATCGGCTACCTGCTCGACGCGGAGAGCGCGCAGGGCGGGATGGTCCTGTCCTACTTCACGCTCGCGATCCTCGGCGGGCTGTTCGCGCCGCTCGAGGCCTTCCCCGCGGGCATCGCTACGATTGGCCGCGTGCTCCCGTCGTCCCACTTCGCCAGCCTCGGCCGGTCCGTCGTCGCGGGCAAGCTCCCCGACCCCGTCGACGTCCTCGTCCTGGCCGCATGGGCCGTGGGCCTCGGGACGCTCGCCGCCTGGCGCTACGTCGCCGACGAGCGGTCGGGCCGGGCCTGACCGCCGTGACCCGATCGTCGCGATCGCCCGGAGACGGCCCTGACGCCCCGGCGCTGGTGACCGTCGGGTTGCCCGGCGGCGGCCGCGCCCGGCTCCGGGCGCCGTTCGTCGCGGCGAGCCTGTTCTTCACGGTCTTCCCGTTCATCTCGCTCGTCACGGACCCGCCGGTGCCGGGAGCGTTCGTGCTGCTGCTCGCGGGATGGGCGATCTTCGTGGGCGTCGTCGTGGTGATGTTCCGCGGCGGCCCGTTCGCGCGGCCGTTCGGCAGTCCGCGGATGGTCGCCGCCGTCGTCGCGATGGTCGCGCTCGCGGTCATCGCCCAGGTCGCGTTCGGGACGTCGCAGGGCTCGGCGCTCTACTTCTACGCCGGGGTCACGGCCGCGAGGCTCGGCGACGAGCGGCTGGCGCTCGGCGGCATCGCGCTCGCGGGCGTCGCGGCGCTCCTCGCGATCGGTGTCGGAGCCGGCGACTGGAGCACGGCGGTCGTCATCTCGGTCACGGCGGCGACGATCTCGCTCACGCTGTTCGCGCTCGCCCGCCTCGGGCGTGCCAACCGGGAGCTCGAGGCCGCGCGGCAGGAGCTCGCGGAGCTGGCCGTCGCCGAGGAGCGGGCCCGCATCGCCCGCGACCTCCACGACACGCTCGGCCACAGCCTGTCGCTGATCGCGCTCAAGAGCGAGCTCGCCCGGCGCGTGCTCGCGGACGACCCGGATCGGGCGGCGTCCGAGATCGCCGACGTGGAGCGGGTGGCGCGCGAGGCGCTGGCGTCGGTCCGCGAGACCGTGAGCGGCTACCGCCAGCCGTCGCTCGCGATCGAGCTCGCCGGCGCGCGGTCCGCGCTGGCGGCGGCGGGGATCGCGGGCGACGTCGAGCCCGCGCCGGAAGGACTACCGCGCGACGTCGACGCGGTCCTCGGCTGGGCCGTGCGAGAGGGCGTGACCAACGTGCTGCGCCACAGCGAGGCGGCAAGCGCGCGGATCCGGGTGACCGCCGACGGCGACGAGTGCGCGGTCGAGGTCGTCGACGACGGGCTCGGGCACGAGCCGGCCGGCGGCCGCCCGGGGAACGGCCTCGCCGGCCTCCGCGAGCGTGCGTCGGGCCTCGGCGGCAGCGTCGAGGCGGGGCCGCTGCCCGACCGCGGGTTCCGCCTCCGGGTCAGCGTGCCGGTGCCGCACCAGGCCGCGGCCGCCTCGTGATCCGCGTGCTGCTCGCCGAGGACCAGGCGATGGTCCGCGGTGCCCTCGCGGCGCTGCTGGCCCTGGAGACGGACCTCGACGTCGTCGCCGACGTCGGACGGGGCGACGAGGTCGTGGCCCGGGCCCTCGAGACGCGCCCGGACGTCGCGCTGCTGGACATCGAGATGCCCGGCCTCGACGGCCTCGCGGCCGCCGCCCAGCTGCGGGCCGCGGTCCCGGCGTGTCGCGTGGTGATCCTCACGACCTTCGGCCGGCCCGGGTACCTGCGGCGCGCCATGGAGGCCGGCGCGACGGGGTTCCTGCTCAAGGACGCCCCCGCGACCGAGCTCGCCGACGCCATCCGCCGGGTGGCCCGCGGTCAGCGCGTCGTCGACCCGGCGCTCGCCCTCACGGCCCTCAGCGAAGGCGCCAACCCGTTGTCGGAGCGGGAGCGGGAGGCGCTGGCGCTGTCGGCGACCAGCGGCACGATCGCGGACATCGCCGCGGCCCTCGGCCTGTCCGAAGGGACCGTGCGCAACCACCTCTCCGCGGCGATCCAGAAGACCGGCGCCCGGAACCGGGCCGAGGCCGCGCGGATCGCGTCGGACAAGGGCTGGCTCGCGCCCGAAACGGACGGTTAGTTCTCCGGCGCCTTGCGAGGAGACCGGTCCTTACGGGTCCTGATCCGCTCGAGTCGCGCGAGCACGGTGTTGTCGAACCAGATCCGAGACAAATCCCGGATGAGCCGCGGGGACGCCCAGGGCGGGAGCTTCGCGATCCCGTGCATGTATCGCGCGCGGTGGATCTCGCGGAACATCAAGCTGCGCGTCGACGGCTGGTTGGAGAGGCCTCCGCCCTGCATGTCCACGATCACGGCGGGGACGTGGAGCGGCGGGTTGTCGAGGACCTCCCGGAGGAGGAATTCGTAGTCACCTGCGATCTTGAATCGCTCGTCGAACAGGCCGCGCTCCTCGAACACCGAAACGTGGTGGAAGGTCGCCGGGTGCGGGATCATGGTCCCCCGCCTGAACCGCCGCCGGCGTCCGCGGGTCCACTCGCGGTCGTGGCGCTCTTTGAGACTTCCGTCGACCAGATGCCGATCGATGCCGGCATACAGCACGCGATGTTCCCCACCATCGGCGACCATCGCGGCCGCCATCGTCGCCATGACGGTCCCGTCGCGATAGCGATCGTCCGCGCCGAGGAAGCAGACCCAGTCCCCGGTGACGTGGCCCAGCGCCTTGTTCCATGCGTTGAACACGCCCGTGTCGGGCTCGGAGATCCACCACGCGATGCGGTCCGCGTACGACTCGAGGATCGCCAAGGTGCCGTCCGTCGAGGCGCCATCGACGACGAGCAGTTCGAGGTGCGGATAGGTCTGCTCGAGGACGCTGTCGACCGCGCGCCGCAGGGTGGGAGCGCCGTTGCGCACCGCGATGATCACTGAGATTTGCGGCTGCACCCCGCGGTCGGGCAACGCTCGTTCCTCAGCATGCGCGCGGCTCTCCATGGCCGCAGCCATCTTAGCGCCCGCTCCTGCGCCGGCCGCTCTGGGCTGCCCACGGGGTGCCCTCTGCCCCATGCTACCCTCGGCCGGATGCGAGTTCCCGAGGCCGTGACGAGCCGGTCAATCGCCGTCGTCGGAGCCGGGTACGTCGGCCTCGTCAGCGCGGTCGGCTTCGCGGCGATGGGCCATGCCGTAGAGCTCGTCGAGACCGATCCGGACCGCCTTGACGCGCTCCGCCGGGGCATCGTCCCGTTCACGGAGCGCGGCGTCCAGGATGCGCTCACCGCCGCGCTCGAGTCGGGCGCCCTCACGATCCTCGAACGGGCCACGGACACGACCGCGGGGATCGCCCTCATCTGCGTGGGCACGCCTATCGACGACCGCGGCCGCGCCGAGACGGGCGCTGTGGAGGTGGTGCTCGCGGAGCTCGCGACCCGTGACCCGAAGCCGATCGTCGTCGTCCGCAGCACGCTCCCCGTGGGGACGTGCGAGCGGCTCATCCGCGATGGCGCCGTCGGCGACGCGCCGCGCTTCTTCGCCATCCCGGAGTTCCTCCGCCAGGGGTCGGCGCTGGCCGACTTCTACGCGCCGAACCGGGTGGTCATCGGGCGTGCGCCGTCGGCGGATCCGGGCGCGCAGGAGGTGCTGTGCGAGCTGTTCGAGGTCTTCGATGCGCCGGTCCGCCTGGTCACGCTCGAGGAGGCCGAGCTCATCAAGAACGCGGCCAACGCGTTCCTCGCGCTGAAGATCTCGTTCGCCAACGAGATCGCCGGCCTCGCCGAGCGCGCGGGCGCGGACGCGGGACCCGTGCTGGACGGGATCGGCCTCGACCCCCGGATCGGGCCCACGATGCTCCACCCGAGCTTCGGCTTCGGTGGCAGCTGCCTGCCCAAGGAGCTCCAGACGATCGCGATCTCCGGGCGCGAACGGGGGCTCGCGATGCATGTCACGTCCGCGGCCGCCGAGGCGAACCTCGCTCACCAGCGGCTGTTCGCGGAGCGGATCGACGACCTTGTCGGCGGCGTCGCCGGTCGCTCGGTCGCGCTGCTCGGGCTCGCCTTCAAGGCCGGCACCGACGACATCCGCTCGTCGCCCGCTGTCGAGCTCGCCCGCTGGCTGCTCGCGCACGGTGCGCGGGTACGCGCCTACGACCCCGCGGCCATGGATCGGGCCGCCCACGCGCTGCCGGCCCTGACGGTCCACGCGTCCGCGCTCGAGGCGCTCGACGGCGCGGACGTGGCGGTCATCGCGACGGAGTGGCCCGAGTTCGCGGCGCTCGACTGGGCCTCGGTCCTCCCGCTCATGGCCGATCCCGGATCGTCGTCGACGGGCGCCGGCTGCTCGATCCGGTCGGCGATGCGGGCCCTCGGCTACACCTACGCTCGGGTCGGGACGCCGTTCGAGGAGCCGGCCCGATCGGCCCGCTAAGGGTCTGGGCGAACGAGGAGATGACGAGATGACCCGGCGGCGGCGCATCAGCCGTCGGCGAATCGCGCGTCGCGTCCTGCGCTGGGTGAAAGCGGTCAGCGGTCCCCGCGCTGTCCCATTGATCGTGATCCGTGCGGTGCGGGCGATCGGTGCCGGCAGCAGTCCGCTGGCCCCGAAGGCGAAGGCCGCGACGGCGCGGACGCTGCGTTCGGAGCCGCTCCGGAAGGTGCTCGACAGCGTCGAGCTGGGGACCTGGGCGCTCGGGCCGAAGACGATCGACGAGCTCGTCCGCATGATCGACGCCGGGCGGCCGGCCGCGATCATCGAGTTCGGCAGCGGCAGCAGCACGGTCGCCCTGGCATGGGCCATGCACGAGGCGTGGGGCCCGAGCGGCCGCCCCGGATCCTGTCCATTGAGCAGGACGTGGGCCAGGCCGGCCGGACCCGAGGCCTGCTCGCGCGTGCGGGTCTTGACCGCGAGGCCGTCGTGCTCGTGGCCCCGCTCGAGGACCAGGTCGTCGAAGGGCGGCACACGATCTGCTATGCGCTCCCGGCCGACCTCTTTGCCGTCGGTGGCCGTCCCGCCGACCTCATCGTGATCGACGGGCCGGCCGGTCCGGCGGGCGTTCGCTTCGGCACGCTGCCGCTCGTCCGGGGCTACGTGCGCGACGGGGCACGGTTCGTCCTCGACGACGCGCTCCGGGACGGCGAGCTGGCCATTGCACGGGAATGGGCGACGCTGCCGTATGCGAAGGTCGCCGGCATCCGGCTCATCGAGAAGGGGCTCCTCGTTGGGACGGTGCGGGCGCGTTGATCGGGAATCGCATCAGGTCGTTGCGGAGGCGGGTCAGCCGGACCACGCTCGCCGCCTCGCGCAAGATCGTCCTCCGCCACGCGGAGCCGCTGCCCGCCCTCGGGCTCCAGAAGATCGGCACCGACTACGGCGGGTGGATCGTCCCGACGGCGGTCGTCGGGGAGGGCTGGACCTGCTACTGCGGCGGCGTCGGCGAGGATGTCTCGTTCGACCTCGGGATGATCGGGCGCTTCGGCTGCACTATCGACGCCTTCGACCCGACGCCCAGGGCGATTGCCTTCGCGGCGGACCACGCGGCCGCGGAGCCGCGCTTCCGGTTCCACCCGTTCGGGTTATGGTCGGAGGACGCTGTGCTGCGCTTTTTCGCGCCGCGCAACCCGGCACACGTCTCACACTCGATCGTGAACCTCCAGCGCACCTCCGACTACTTCGAAGCACCGGTGCGGAGCCTGCCCTCCGTGATGCACGAGCTCGGGGATGAGCGGATCGACCTGCTCAAGATCGACATCGAGGGAGCCGAGCACCGCGTCGTCGCGTCGATGCTCGAGGCCGGGATCCGGCCGGCGGTCCTGTGCATGGAGATCGACCAGCCGGTGCGAGTACGCACGTTCTGGCAGACGGTTCGCCGGATCCGGTCCGCCGGCTACACGCTCGTTGCGGTGGACCACTGGAACCTGACGTTCCTCCGCGCCGATGCCATGACCCGTTGGCTCGAGGCGGATCGATGACGGCGTCACCGGGAATCCTGCCGCGCGTGACCTTCGGGATCATCGTGCTCAACGGTGAGCCGTTCAACCGGTACACCCTGCGATCGCTCTACCCGTTCGCCCACCAGATCATCGTGGTGGAAGGCGCGGCACCGGGCGCGCGCAACATCGCGACGCCCGATGGCCATTCGCGGGACGCGACCCTCGAGACGCTGCGGCAGTTCAAGGCGGACGAGGACCCCCAGGGGAAGGTCACGATCGTGACCGCAGAGGACGACGGGCACCCGAACGGCTTCTGGCCGGGCGAGAAGAACGAGCAGAGCCAGGCGTACGCCCACCGGGCGACTGGCGACTACCTGTGGCAGGTCGACATCGACGAGTTCTACCGCTCGGAGGAGATGGAGCGCGTGCTCGGCATGCTCCGGGCAGACCCCTCGATCGACGCGATGACCTTTCATCAGATCACCTTCTGGGGCGGCCTTGACTACGTCGTCGACGGCTGGTACCTCCGCCGAGGCGCCGCCGACTACCACCGCTTGTTCCGTTGGGGACCCGGATTCGAGTATGCGTCGCACCGGCCTCCAACGGTCCTTGACGCCGATGGCCGCAACCTGCGCAAGGGCAAGTGGCTCGACGCCCGGGCGACCGGGGCGATGGGGATCCGCCTCTACCACTACTCGCTGCTGCTGCCTCGGCAGGTGATCGAGAAGTGCGACTACTACGCGATGACCGACTGGATTCGCCGCACGGGCGCCATCGAATGGGCGCAGAACGCCTACCTGCGACTCGGCCGTCCGTTCCGGGTGCACAATGTCTACGCCTACCCGAGCTGGCTGGAGCGCTTCACGGGCCCGGAGCCCGACCAGGCCGTCCGGATGGTCGAGGACCTCCGGGCGTCGGATGTCCCCGGCGAGCTGCGTCCTACCGACGACATCGATCGCTTGCTCGACGCGTGGTGGTACCGGGCGGCGCGCCCCGTCGTGCGCGCCCTCGATCCGTGGGATCTGCGTATCCGCTCGCTCTCGAAGGCGTCGGGCAGGCCCCGCAAGGGCGCGGAGCGTCTCGCCAAGCGCGGGCGGCGGTTCGCCCGGCGGGTCCGGCGAGGGGTCAGGCGGCGGTTGCCATGACCGAGGATGTGTCCGAGCGCCCCCTGAGGGTGGTCCAGGTGACGAAGCACGCCCATGGCGGTGGCGGTGCCTACCGGATCGCGACGTCGCTGCATGAGGGCCTGCTGGAACGTGGCCATCGCTCGTGGATCGCGGCGACGGAGTCCCAGCGCGACGACCCGACGGTCGTGTTGATCCCCGTTCTCCCCCTGCCTCGCGGGAATCTCGTGAGCCGGGGCCTCCGCCGGGCCGCGAGGGCGCTCGGCCCCCGACGTGGACGGAGTCGCGCGGTTCGCCTGACGCAGCGGGCGCTCCGGACCGCCGCCTCGCCGAAGCGCTCCATTGACCGTTACCGGGGCCGCGAGATGTTCGACTACCCGGGCACGAGGCTCATCCCGGACCTGCCGCCCGAGACACCCGACCTCATCCATTGCCACAACCTGCATGGCAAATTCTTCGACCTGCGCGAGCTCGCCCCGATGAGCCACCGGCTTCCGGTCGTCATGACGCTCCACGACGAGTGGACTTACACGGGTCACTGTGCCTACGGCATCGGGTGTGAGCGGTGGCGCACGGGCTGCGGCTCCTGTCCGGACCTGACGATCTACCCGGCGATCCCGCGTGATGCCACCCACGCGAACCGCCGCGCGAAGCAGGAGATCTACGCACGCAGTCGGCTGTACGTTTCGACCCCCTCGCAATGGCTGATGGACAACGTGCGGGAGTCGATCCTCATGGACGGCGCGGCGGGCCTAAGGGTGATCAACAACGGCGTCGACCGCAGGATCTTCGCGCCCGGGGACCAGCGCGCGGCACGCGAACGGCTCGGCCTGCCGATGGAGCCGATCGTGTTGTTGTTCGCCGCGAACCTCGCCCGTCGCAACAAGCTCAAGGACTGGGGCACGGTGCTGACCGCGGCGACTCGCGCCGCCGCGCTCGTGACGAGCCGGCCTGTCCTATGCCTCGCCCTCGGTGACGAGGGTGAGCCGCACCGGTTCGAGAACGGCGAGCTGCGCTTCGTCCCCTACCAGTCGGACACGTCGGACGTCGCGACGTTCTACCAGGCCGCCGACGTCTACCTCCATGCTGCGAGGGCGGAAAACTTCCCGACCACGGTCATCGAGGCGCTCGCGACCGGGCTCCCCGTCGTGGCGACCGCCTTGGGTGGCATCGGCGAGCAGGTTCGCAGCCTCGGGGGAGTCGACGGGGCGTGGTCGGGAGCAGCCGTCCCGCTGGCCGAGGCGAACGGCGTCCTCGTGGCACAAGGCGATGGCGTAGGGATGGGCGCCGCCGCCGCCGCCATCCTCAACGACGACTCGATACGCCGCACGCTGGCGGCGAACGCGGCGCTCGATGCCGCGGTTCGGTTCGACCTCCAACGGCAGCTCGACATCACCGTCGCGTGGTATCGCGAGGTGATCGCCGACTGGCGCGACCGCGACCGGGCGGACCGCCGCTAGCCAACGATGGCGCGCCGGGGCCGCCCGGACCGCACGAGCCCAGGACGAAGTACCGCCAGGCCCGGAACACGTTCTGGACCAGGTGCCGCCGCCGGCAGGCAAGCAGCAGGAACGTCGTCCAGTAGACACACGACGGCGTCGTGGTGCCGTCGTCGATCAGGACGAGGCGATTACCCTGGTCCGTTTGGCCGAGCAGGCGCCGCACGAACTGCTCGGTCACCTCCCGCGGTCGTGCACCGGAAGGAGGACGAAGACGATCCCATCGCGATCGCCCGCCGTCACGACCGGGTCGATCCCGGCTTCCGCAGCATGCACAGCCAACCGTACCGGTGGTCGTACCATCCGGTGCGCGCCACGGTCGGGTTCGCTCCGCAGATCGGGCACGCGGACAGGCTCGGGTGCCGCCCCGGTCATCGCCCTGGCGCTGCCGAGGCGTCCTGCCGACGGCGTGCCGGATCGCCACCGCCGTCCGCCTGGTACCAGTCGATCGTGCGCGCGCAGCCCGTCCTCGAACGACGTGCGGGCCGTCGAAGCCGAACCGCTCGCGCGGCCCGGCTCGTGTCGAGCGCGCGCCGCGGCTGGCCGTCGGGCTTGGTCGGGTCCCAGCGGATCTCGCCCTCGAAGCCGATGAGGCGCGCGATCAGCGTCGACGAGCTCGCGGATCGTGATCTCGCTGGCCGGCGCCGAGGTTGACCGGCTCGGCGCCGTCGTAGCGCTCGGCGGCGAGCACGATGCCCTCGGCCGCGTCGTCGACGTAGAGGAACTCGCGGCGACGCGCGTGCCGGTGCCCCAGACGTCGATGTGGTCGTCGCCGCGCCTCGTCGGCGTCGACGCACTTCTTGATCAGGGCCGGGATGACGTGCGACGACGCGCGGGTCGAAGTTGTCGCCCGGGCCGTAGAGGTTGACCGGGATGAGGTAGATCGACGTCGATGCCCGTACTGCTCGCGGTAGGCCTGGCGCCTGGACGAGCGAGCATCTTCTTGGCGAGGCCGTAGGGGGCGTTGGTCTCCTCCGGGTAGCCGTTCCAGAGGTCGTCCTCGCGGAACGGCACCGGCGTGAACTTGGGGTAGGAGCAGACCGTGCCGATCAGGACGAACTTCTCGACGCCGGCCAGCCGCGGCCGCCTCGATGAGCTCGATGCCCATCACGGGGTTGTCGTGGAAGAAGCGGCCCGGGTTCTCGCGGTTGGCGCCGATGCCGCCGACGACGGCGGCGAGGTGGATGACGATCTCGGGCTCGCGCGTCGGCGCAGGGCCGCGTCGACGCCGCGGTCGCGTCCGCAGGTCGTAGTCCGCGCTGCGGGGCACGATGACGTCCGCGCCCGCCGGCCTCGAGGCGCGCGACGACGTGGCGGCCGAGGAAGCCGGCGCCGCCGGTGACCATGACCCGGCGGCCGGCCAGGGTCGTCACGCCGACGGCACCGCGGCGAGGTGGGCGTCGGGGTCGAGCCCGGCCTCGCGCAGGTCGTGCTCGAGCATCATCCGCACGAGCTCGCGGAACCGGGTCTGCGCGCGCCAGCCGAGCTCGCGCTCGGCCTTCGACGCGTCGCCGCACAGCTCGTCGACCTCGGTCGGGCGGAAGTAGCGCTCGTCGATCCGGACGTGCTGCTCCCAGTCGAGGCCGACGAGGCCGAAGGCGACCTCGCACAGCTCGCGCACCGTGTGCGTCTCGCCGGTGGCGATGACGTAGTCGTCGGGCTCGGGCTGCTGGAGCATCAGCCACATGGCCTCGACGTATTCCTTCGCGTAGCCCCAGTCGCGCCGCGCGTCGAGGTTGCCGAGGTACAGGTGCTCGGCCTGGCCGGCCAGGATCTCGGCGATCGCGGGGGTGATCTTGCGGGTGACGAAGGTCTCGCCACGGCGCGGCGACTCGTGGTTGAACAGGATGCCGTTGGACGCGTGGATGCCCGTAGGCCTCGCGGTACTGGACGGTCATCCAGTGGGCGAACACCTTCGCGATCGCGTACGGGCTGCGCGGGTGGAACGGCGTCGTCTCGGTCTGCGGGGTCTCGGCCACCCTGCCGTACATCTCGCTCGAGCCCGCCTGGTAGAAGCGGATCGGCCAGCCCGCGGTGCGCGATCGCCTCGAGCATCCGCAGCGTGCCCATGGCCGCCGTGTCGGCGGTGAACTCGGGCATCTCGAAGCTGACCTTGACGTGGCTCTGGGCGCCCAGGTTGTAGACCTCGTCGGGGCGCACCGGTGGAGGTGGCCGATGAGCGAGGAGCTGTCGGTCAGGTCGGCGTAGTGGAGGGTGAGCCGCGCCCCGCCCTCGTGCGGGTCGTGGTAGAGGTGGTCGATGCGCCCGGTCGAGAACGAGCTCGAGCGCCGGATCAGGCCGTGGACCTCGTACCCCTTGTCGAGCAGCAGCTCCGCGAGGTACGAGCCGTCCTGGCCCGTGATCCCGGTGATCAGCGCGCGCCTGGGCTCGCTCAACGGGCGCCCGTCCGCGATTGGAAGGTCTGCAACGACATGCCTCGCTGGATTGATTGCCGGTCAGATCGGCGACGGCCAGTATCGCATTGCAGGCGGCGGCAAAGGCTGACGCCGAATGCCTTCGATGGGTCGCCCGAACCTCGTTGCTACGGGCGGCGACGGAAGACGAGCGTCTGCGTCCCGCGATGGCGCCGCCCGCGCCATCCGGAGATCGTCCGACGGAGGCGCTGGACCAGGGTGCGTCGCTTTGGGTACACGTCGATCGACGCGACGAGCCCGAAACCTGCCTCGGCGAACTCTGACGCGAGGACCTTCTGCGCGAAGAAGGTGCGAGGGGTGCGGATGTTGTACTGCGTGCCAATCGTCCGCTCGTGCCCGCGGGTCGACGTGGTCGGGCAGCGGTGGACGATGAGGTACTCGCGACCGACGCGCGTCGCCTCGTCGATCGCGCTCCGGTAGTCCGGGATGTGCTCGAGGACGCCAGCGAGGAGCACCACATCGACGCTCCGGTCTTCGAGCGTGAGGGCGGTCAGGTCCTGTACGGAGAAAGGGAGATCGGGATAGTGGGCCCGGGCCATCTCGATCATCGCCGGCGAGTAGTCACAGCCGGCGTAGTCGATCGGCCGCGGATCGAGCGCGGCGATGACCTCGCTGTAGTAGCCCGAGGCGCAGGCGGCATCCAGGATCGAGAACCGCGGCCGATCGACGTGCTTGAGAGCGGCCGCAAGGGAGGTGAAGACGGGGTCCACGATCCCGCGCGTGAGGTTTGCCAGCTGGATGTCCGCGACCGTTCGCTGCATGGCCGGGATCTCGTCGTCCTGCCAGTTGCGGGCGAGCAATTCGAGCTCTTCATCCGACGCCGACCTCTCGACGATGCTCAGGGTCTGCGCCTGCTTGTAGGCTCGCGAGACACCATCCGTCTGGTCATCCGCGGGCGGATCAGATGTCAAGAGCTCCTCCTCTTCATACCGGCGGCCTACGGAGCGGGGTCGTCCTTGGGCGGCGCCTGCTTCTTCGGCGCCCGGACCGGCTGGCCGCCCTGGTCCGGCCACTCGTAGCCCTGCCACGGGTCGTAGTCCGGGTCGAGCGGCTCCTGGGCAGGGCGCTTGTCCTCGGGAACGTGGATCAGGTTCACCCGCAGCCGATACCAGACGTACGCGCGGCCGCGCATCCCGTCCGTGAGGATGTCCGCCGGCTCAAGGAACTCGACGACTTCCGGGTGGCGTGCCTTCCATCGATCGAGGCCCTCGTTGACCTCGGCCTTGGTCGCGGCCCGCGCGATCTCGATCACGGGGATGCTCGACTTCCGGCGCCCGGTCGGGGTCGGGCGGGTGCCCTCCCACTCGGTCGGCAGGCCGGCGTTCCGGTCGCCCGCCGCGACCGCGGCCGCGCGGTCCGCGGCGACCTCGGGTGGCGGCCCACCGTCCTTGCCTCGGCCTTCATAGGCCTCATCGGGCTTTCGCTTCTTCGACGGCTGGACGCGCGGCGGTTCGCCTTCCTGTTTGGCGTAGTTGGGCGGCCATGGCGCGTCGCCCAGGCCCTCGGCCTCGTCCCGCACGCTCAGCTCGAGCAGCCCCTCGAGCGAGCCCACGGCGTCGTCGATGCCGGCGCCGGCGTCGCCACGCTCGCGGAACAGCGCCGGGACCGTCGCCAGCGTGAAGTCCTCCGCAACGACATCGGCCACCTCGTCCCAGCGCAGCGGGAACGACACCCGCGCGTCGGCGAGCGGCCGGATCGAGTACGCGGACGCCACGGTCCGGTCCTTCGCGTTCTGGTTGTAGTCGAGGAACACCCCGTGGCGCTCCTCCTTCCACCAGCTGGACGTCGCGATCGATGGCGCACGCCGCTCGACGTCGCGCGCGAGCGCAAGCGCCGCCCGCCGGACCTCGCCGTAGGTCCAGCGACGCTCGATCCGGCCGGTTGACGGGATCCCACGGGACCCCGACGTCTTCGGCCAGCCGACCGGGCCGACCGCGTGGAGGGCCTCGTGCACGACGCCGGTCACGTCCCGCACCTGCGACCAGGGCACCCCCGGCACCGGGTCGACGCCACGCGCCACTCGTCGGGGTGCTCCATGTCGTCGGCGCACACGGGGTGCGGGTTGAGGTCGATGCAGCCGAGGTTCGCGACCCACGCGAGGCCCGCCGCCTCGTCCACCACGATCTCGTCGGCCGTCCGGCCCGACGGGAACGTCAGCGTCGCCACGCGCATCCATTCGGGCCGGTTGTCGGGTGCCCGCTTCTGGAAGAACGGCTCTTTGTCGATGCCGTCGACGAACCGCTTGAGCGCCATCGGTCGCCCGCGGACCCCCGCCAGGGCCCCGTCCGCGACGGCGATGA
>CAVZFY010000014.1:0-117746 GCA_963774695.1 uncultured Chloroflexia bacterium
AAGCGCGCCTCGCTCGCGGCGTCCCGGAAGCGGTCGATCTCGAGGTGGTCCCAGACCAGCTCCTTGATCATCTCGATCTTGCCGCGGTCCGCCACGTGGGTCTTGACGAGGAGGTCGTGCACCTCGGAGGCGACGGTGTACGTGTCCTCGTCGACCAGGGCCGAGAAGAGGTCGGCCTCGCGGATGCCGTCGAGCACCTCGGGCCGCGGCTCGTAGCCGCCGGTCAGGATCATGCCGGCGGCGGCGCCCTCGGGGCCCGCGTCGACGGCACGCGGCGTCTCGTCGAGCAGCGCCGAGACATCGTTGCCGCGATGGCTCTTGGCCAGGTGCGCGGCCGTGAGCGTCACGATCAGGTCCTCGCGGTCGCCGGGGACGATGACCAGCGACCCCGGCCCGATCCGCGCCAGCATGTGGTTCGGCTCCATCGCGCCGATGGCGACGCCCTCGATCACCCGGTCGAGGTCGCTGCCGGGGCAGATCACGCGGCCCCGGACGCCCTCGAGGACCATGCCCAGCGTGGGGTTCGACAGGATCGGGCGGTACGGCAGCACGCCCAGCAGCGGGATCCCGTGACGGGCGAGGCCGCGCCGGAGCGTGTCCTCGATCCCGGGCTGCTCGTCGACGCGCACCTTGTTCACGATCGCGCCCGCGACCGTCACGCCGTAGGCGGCGAAGTGCGAGGCGTTGAGGACGATCTCGTCGATCGGCCGGCCGACGCCACCCTCGGACACGATGACCGCGGGCGCGCCGAGCATCTGGGCGACCACCGCGTTCGACAGCCCGATCACGGCCCCGACCCCCGCGTGCCCGGTCCCCTCGATCACGAGCATGTCGTGGTCGGCGAACGTGCGGTGCGCCTCGCGGATCTTCGCGCCGAGGTCCTCGACCACGCGCCCGGCGATGTACGCCTTGGTGAACCCGCGCGGGATGTGCACCGGGCTCATGACCGGGTACGACTCGGGGAGGTCGAAGATCGCCTTCATCAGGACGGCGTCCTCGTCGGCCGGCTGCCCGTCCTCGATGACCGTCCGCTGCCCGACCGGCTTGATGAACCCGGTCCGGAAGCCGCGCCGCTGGAAGCCGTCGAGCAGCCCGAGCGAGGCGGTGGTCTTGCCGCGGTTCTGGCCGGTCGCGGCGAGGTAGAGCTGGCGCACGGTCGGTGCCGGCGAGCGGCTAGGTGCGCGGCGTGGTCTTGCGCTCGATGAGCTGCACGGCCTCGCGCAGGCGGGTCAGCGACTCCTCGTCGACGCTGTCGGACTCGAGGTAGGGCCCGAGGCGCTCCATGATGTCCGTGACGAGGCCAAGGAACACGGCGGCGTCGGCGACGAAGAACTGCGGCTCGTTGTTGTAGCGGACCATCGTGAGCCGGCCCTGGAGGACCCGGCGCTCCTCGACGTGCGCGACCTGCGTGCTGAAGTTGTGGCCCTGGATCCCGTCGGGGTTGTTGAGGAAGTTCAGGGCGTTGTCGATCGCGAGGCCGAAGCGGGCGCGCCAGGCGACGAGGCGCTCGTGGACCTCGGGCTGGATGCGGACCTCGGCCACCTCCTCGAACACCTCGGGGGCGACGGTGAGCAGGCCGACCAGCGTGGTTCCGGCGCGGGCGCCGAGCATCACCTGCAGGCTGCGCTCGAGGGTGAACACCTCGGAGTCGAAGCGCGGGCTGGTGATGACGTCGGTCAGGAGGTCCTCGACGTTGTCCAGGCTGCCGGGGTCGGCGAGCGCGTTGGACAGGTGGAGGATCTCCTCCTTGAACAGGAACTTTTCTTCGTGGTCCAGCATGGCGCGGATGGTACACGCCCACGGGCTCGATCCGGCCTCCGGCGAACGGCCTATCCGGTGCTCCGAGGCTCCGCGCCCGCGGGCATGGTCCGGGCGCGCGACCTGCGGCCGCCGACGAACGAGAACGGCCCGGCGGATGCCGGGCCGTTCAGATGTTTCAGCGAGGGTCGAGGCTTACGGGTAGAGGCCCCGCATCGCGGTGGCGTCGGCCACGCGCTGGACGGCGTTCAGGTAGGCGCCGGTCCGCATGTTGACGCCCTCCTTCTGTGCCTGGTCGAGGACCTCCGCGAAGGCCTTGACCATGATCACCTTGAGCTTCTCGTTGACCTCGTCCTCGGTCCAGTGGTCCCGGTTGAGGTCCTGCACCCACTCGAAGTAGCTGACGGTCACGCCGCCGGCGTTGCACAGGATGTCGGGGATGAGGAAGATGCCGCGGTCGAACAGGATCGCGTCGGCCTCGGGCGTCGTGGGGCCGTTGGCGGCCTCGGCGACGATCTTGGCCTTGATCTCGTGCGCGTTCGCGCTCGTGATCTGGTTCTCGAGGGCGGCTGGGATCAGCACGTCGCACTGGGTCTCGAGGACCTCGTGGTTCGTGATGTCCTCGGCGCCGGGGAAGCCCTTGACCGTGCCGTGCTCCTTCTTCCAGGCGAGCACCCGGTCGATGTCGAGCCCGGCCATGTTGCGGATCCCCGCGGTCGAGTCGGACACGGCGACGACGGTCGAGCCCTCCTGGCTCATCAGCTTGGCCGCGATCGAGCCAGCGTTGCCGAAGCCCTGGACGGCGACGGTCGACGTCGTGAGGTCCATGCCCAGGTGGCGGGCGGCCTCGACGACCGTGTAGACGCAGCCACGCGCCGTGGCCTCGTTGCGGCCCTCGGAGCCGCCGAGGCTGATCGGCTTGCCGGTGACGACGCCCGGGACCGTGTAGCCGACGTGCATCGAGTAGGTGTCCATCATCCAGGCCATGACCTGGGCGTTGGTGTTCACGTCCGGCGCGGGGATGTCGCGCTCCGGGCCGATGAGCACCTCGATCTCGGCGGTGAACCGCCGCGTCAGGTGCTCGAGCTCCTTCATCGACAGCTTCTTGGGGTCGACGATCACGCCGCCCTTGCCGCCGCCGTACGGGATCCCGACGACCGCGCACTTCCAGGTCATCCACATCGCGAGGGCCTTGACCTCGTCGAGGCTCACGTCCTGGTGGTAGCGGATGCCGCCCTTGGCGGGTCCCGCGGCTGAGGTTGTGCTGGATCCGGTAGCCGGTGAAGACCTGGACGCTGCCGTCGTCCATCTGGACCGGGAAGTGGACGGTCAGCTCGCGGCGCGGCTCGCGGAGCACGCGGCGGAGGCCGGGGTCGAGATTCAAGCGGTCGGCGGCCAGGTCGAACTGCCGCTGTGCGACGTTCCAGGCGTTGATCGGCGCCGTGACGTGTTCCGTCGTCATGAACGGAGGATCCTCAGGTGAACCGGACGGTGGACGCCGCCCTCGATCGATGGGCCGTCGTCCGGACGACCCTACGGGGACGAGCTCGCGGCCGGCCGAGCGTTGGCCGGCGGCACGGCACGCCGCCTTGGTGACCTCGAGTATAGCCGCGCATGGCCGTTTGCCATGGTCCGATCGTCACCGTCCCGCAACCTGACCGTCACCGAGCCGGTCCCGAGCGTCAGTGCTTGCGGACGACCACCGCGCCGACGCAGCCCGGGCCCAGGTGCGGCCCGACCGATGGCCCGATCAGCATCGTCTGGACGCGCGACGGATCCAGCCCGGAGCGCTCCAGGAACCGCTCGCGGAACTCGTCGACGTCGGCGTTCGTGCTGTGCAGGATCGCGGCCCGCTCGAGCGGCTTCTCGGTCAGCAGCTCCAGCACCCGCGCGCGGGCCTTCTGGCGTGACCGGACCCGGTCGGCGTTCTCGACGATCCCGTCGATGACCGTGATGATCGGCTTGATCGAGAGCATCGTCCCGACCGCCGCCCGCGCGCCGCTGATGCGGCCGCCGCGCTTGAGGTACTCGAGCGTGTCGAGGGCGACGAACAGGTCGACGTCGGCCTTGCGCTCCTCGAGCACCCGCGCGATCTCGGTCGCCGACACGCCCTCGGCCGCCAGCTCGGCGCCGATCTGGACCAGCTGCCCGACGCCCATCGACGCCGTCCGCGAGTCGATCACGTGGATCTCGCGATCCTGCAGCATAGCCGCTGCGCGACCTGCGCCGCCTTCAGGGTCCCCGACAGGTCGCCCGAGACGTTGACGCAGACGACGGCGTCGGCGCCGCCGGCGAAGGCGGCCTCGAACGCGGACTTGAAGTCGCCGGGCGAGGCCGCCGCGGTCGTCGGGAACGGGGCGTCGGGCGCGGTCATCCGCTCCCAGAACTCGTCGGTGGTGAGGTCGACGTTGGGGCGGAAGCTCTCGGGCCCGAAGCTGACGACGAGCGGGACGACCGTGATCCCCTGGGCCGCGGCGACGTCCGGGGGCAGGTCGCTGGCGGAGTCGGTGACGAACGCGACGTGAGACACCGGGTGGGCTCCTCCGTCGGGCGCGCCTGGGCGGGCTCCCGTGCGGCCGATGATACGGACCGACGCCAAGGCCGGCGGACCCCAACCGCTACCCTTGCCCCGAAGATGAACCGCTCCCTCACCGCCGTTCTCGTCGGGACGTTCACGCTCCGGTTCAGCACCGGTCTGACGGGCGTGATGCTGACCTACTACCTCGCGCAGCTGCCGCAGCATGGCGGCGAGCCGGTCAACGCGCTGTCGCTGGCGTTCATCGCCGCGGCCTTCTACGCGTCCGAGCTCGTGCTGGCGCCGCTGTTCGGCGTGCTGTCGGACCGGTACGGCCACCACCGCCTGATGCAGGTCGGGCCGCTGTTCGGGATGGTGGCGGTCGTCATCACCTGGGCGACCACGAGCCTGCTCGTGCTCGGCGGGACGCGGGTGCTCGAGGGCGCGGCGACGGCCGCGAGCGTGCCGTCGATCCTCGGGTTCATCGCCGCGGCCACCGCGCTGGACGAGCTGCTGCGGGGCCGGACCGTCGCCCGATTCGAGGCGGCGACCCTGGCGGGCTTGATGGTCGGGATCGTCGTCGGCGGGTTCCTGTGGAACTGGCTGGGACCGATCGCGTTCCTGCTGAACGCCGGCGTCTACGCGATCTCGTTCTCGATCTACCGCTTCGGCGTGGATCCGACGCTCGACAGCTCGCGACCGACCGCCGAGCGGGTCGACCTCGGCCGCTACCTCGAGATCCTGCGCGGCGGCCACGTCTGGCTGCTGGCGCCGACCTGGATCGCCATCAACGCCGTGCTCGGCCTGTTCACGACCCAGACGATCTTCCAGCTGGTGAAGGAGCCCAACCCGAAGTTCGCCGACCAGGCGCTGATGGGCGGCTTCGGCCCGATCCAGATCAGCGTCGGGCTCGCCATCGGCGGGCTCCTGTTCTTCGCCGGCCTGCTGTACTGGGGCAATCGGTTCAAGACGATCCGCCGGACGACGATCATCGCCTACGGCATCGCCGGCGGCGCCGTCGTGATCCTGGCCGCCCTGGGCATCAACCACTCGGGCGACCTCGGGGTCATCGTTCCCCTCGCCCTCGCGGCCGTCGCGGCCGGCGGACTGTTCGTCCTTGCCGGGGCGACGCCGGCGGCCATCGGCCTGCTCGCCGACGTGACCGAGGGCTATCCGAACGACCGCGGCGCGATCATGGGCCTGTACTCGGTCTTCCTCGCCCTGGGCCAGATCATCGGCAACATCCTCGGGGGGGTCGCCGCGGACCTCCGTGGGCTCGACGGCATCTTCATCGTCTCGTTCCTGCTCCTGGGCGTCGCGCTGATCCCGCTGTCGCGGCTGCGCCGCTTCGAGCACCAGGTCGGCGCGGGGCCGGCGAGGCTCGGGCCGTCCGACGCGGAGCTCGCCGATGGCTGACGCCGCGTTCGTCCCGGCCGTCGGCCCGGCCCGGGTTGCCCGCGGCGCACGCGGCGCCGTCGTCGCGCCGCATCACCTCGCGACCGCTGCCGGGCTGGCGGTGCTCGCGGCCGGCGGCCATGCCGTCGACGCGGCGATCGCGACCAACGCCGTCCTCGGCGTCGTCGTGCCCAACGGCTGCGGCATCGGCGGGGACGCGTTCTGGCTGGTGTGGGACGAGGCGGCCGGCGAGCAGGTCTCGATGAACGGCTCCGGGCGGGCGCCGGCCGGCGCCTCGGCGCAGGCGCTCCGGGACCTCGGCCTCGACCGGATCCCGCTCCGAGGCCCGCTCGGGATCTCCGTGCCCGGCGCGGTCCGCTCGTGGGCGGACGCCCACGCCCGGTGGGGCCGCCTGTCGCGGGACGCCGTGCTCGCCGCGGCGATCGAGCACGCGGACGCCGGCTTCCCGGTCTGGGACGCGCTCGCCGTCGGGATCGAGCGGACGGCCGCGTCGCTCGGGAACGAGCCGTGGTCCGCCGGATTCCGCAGCGTGTGGCAGCCGGGCGGCCGGGGCTATCGCGCGGGCGACCTGGTCCGGCTCCCGGCCCTCGCGGCCACCCTGCGCACGCTCGCAGACGAGGGCTTCGACGCCTACTACGACGGCGCGCTCGGCGAGCGGATCGCGCGGGGACTGGCGGCGGCCGGAGCGCCGTACACCGTCGAGGACCTTCGCTCGCATCGGACGGAGTGGACGACGCCGATCCACACCACCTACCGCGGCGTGCGCGTCACGACCCACCCGCCGAACAGCAGCGGCCTCATCGCCCTCGAGATCCTCAACGTGCTCGGCCGGTCGGCGCCACCCGACGGCGCGCGCTTCGACGGCCGTGGCTGGTCCGACGCCGCGTGGCTCCACCGCCAGCTCGAGGCGGCCAAGCTCGCGTTCGCCGACCGCGACGCGTTCCTCGCCGACCCGGCGTTCCGCGACGTCCCCGTCGACCGACTCCTGGGCGCCGACCACGCGGCCGCCCTGGCGGCCCGCATCGACCCGGCGCACGCCGACCCGGCGCCCCCGGCCGCGCGCACGCTCGTCGGGGGGACGATCTACCTCGCGGTCGTCGATGCCGAGGGCAACGCCGTCAGCCTGATCCAGTCGAACGCCGCCGGGTTCGGCTCGGGCGTCCTCGACCCGGACACCGGCGTCCACTTCCAGAACCGCGGGTCATCGTTCTCGCTCGACCCCGCCAGCCCCAACGTGCTCGAGCCCGGCAAGCGGCCCGCGCACACGCTGATGCCGGGGATGCTGTTCCGCGATGGTGAGCGGCGGCCGTGGGTCGTGGCCGGGTCGATGGGCGGCGACATCCAGCCGCAGATCCACGTCCAGCTCGTCTCGGCGCTGGTCGACGGCGGCGCCGACATCGCGACGGCCGTCGCGGCGACGCGCGTCGTGGTGGAGCCGGCGGGCCCGCACCATCCGCCCGTGGCCGTGGTCACGGACGGCGAGCTGGCGCCCGGGGTCGCGGAGGGCCTGGTCCGCCTCGGCCACGACCTCAGCCGGGTCGGCTACGACGGCGGGCTCGGCCACGAGCACGCGATCGAGCTGGTCGACGGCGGGCCCGCCGCGGGCGGCACGCTCGCGGCCGCGACGGACCCCCGGAGCTTCGGGCAGCCGGCGGTCCGCTGACCCTCGATTCCCGCGATTCTGCGGGCTTCCGGAGGTCGGGCGCCGATCGGCGGATGGTATCCTCCGGCAGCCGGTGGCAGGCTGCGCTCACACCGAACTGCCGCCGGCACCGTGTGAGGCGGAGGGACGCGTGACCTCGAACGTCGGCCAGAACTACCCGTACACCAGCGAGACCGAGTCGGATCGCGCCCAGCGCGTCGCCTCGCTCGTCGCGGCGCGCGAGGACCTGGCCGGCAAGCTCCAGGCCGAGACCACGCCGCTCGACACCAACGAGCGCTGGTGGGTCTGGAAATGCCCGACCCCGGGCTGCCCGGGCCTCCTGCATGCGGCGGGCTACGCGCTCGAGAAGCATGCCGTCTACGTCGTCTGCGACGGGACCTGCGCGAAGACCTTCCTGCGCTGACCTCGGTGCGCGGCGCCTGACCGTCCCAGCCTGCCCGATCCGATGACGAACCCCGCTCCCCTGCTCGACCTGCCCGCGGCCCGACGGCGACTGCTGCTCGACACCGCCGCGATCGCCGCGTCCGGCGTCGGCTTCGGCCTGGTGTTCGGCCTCGCGGCCCGCAACGCCGGCCTGTCGCCGATCGAGGCGAGCGCGTTCAGCCTCCTGGTGTTCGCGGGGGCGGCGCAGTTCGCCGCGGTCGGCTACCTCGCGGCCGGGATGCCCTGGTTCCCGATCGTCGTCCTCACGTTCCTCCTGAACATCCGCCACCTGCTGTACAGCGCCTCGCTGGCGCCGCAGTTCCGCGGCGTGCCGTTCATCCAGCGGGCCGCGATGGCCCACGTCCTCACGGACGAGGCGTTCGCGCTGTCGTCGGCGCACTTCGCGCGGATCGGGCGGGTGGACGTCGGCGGGTACTGGATCGCCGCCCTCGTGGGCGACTTCATCCCGTGGAACCTCGCGACGCTGGCCGGCGTGTTCCTCGGGGAGGCGATCCCGGACCCGGCGACGCTCGGGCTGGACGTGGTCTTCCCGGCGGCGATGGCGGGGCTGGCCGCCGGGCTCGTGACCGGGCGGCGCGAGCTGGTGGCCGCGGGCGCCGGGGCGGCGCTCGGCATCCTGCTGTCCCTCGTCATCGGGCCGGAGGTCGGGATCGTCGCGGGTGGCCTGGTCGGCGCGCTGGTCGCGATGGTGGTGCCCGGGTCGGACGGCCCCGAGCCGGCGTTCGCGGCCCGCGAGCCCGGCATGATCGAGCCCGCCTAGATGACCGCCTCCGCTCCCCTCCTCGACCTGCCGGCCGGCCGCCGGCGGCTGCTGCTCGACACCGCCGGGATCGTCGCGTCGGTCATCGGCTTCGGCCTGGTCTTCGGGCTCGCCGCCCGCAGCGCGGGCCTGTCACCGATCCAGGCCGCCGCGTTCAGCCTCATCGTGTTCGCGGGCGCCTCGCAGTTCGCCGCGGTCGGGTACCTCGCGGCCGGCATGCCGTGGCTGCCGATCGTCGTGCTCACGTTCCTGCTCAACATCCGGCACGTGCTGTACAGCGCGTCGCTCGCTCCACAGCTCCGCGAGGTGCCGGTCGTCCAGCGCATCGGCATGGCCCACGTCCTGACCGACGAGGCGTTCGCGCTGTCGTCGGCCCACTTCCTGCGGATCGGGCGGGTCGACGTCGGCGGCTACTGGATCGCGGCCGTGCTCGGCGTGTTCATCCCGTGGAACCTCGCGACGCTCGCCGGGGAGCTCCTGGGCGGCGCCATCCCCGACCCCGCGACGCTCGGGCTCGACGTCGTCTTCCCGGCGGCGATGGCGGGCCTGGCCGCCGGGCTCGTGACCGGACGCCGCGAGCTCGTCGCGGCGGGCGCCGGGGCGGTGCTCGGCGTCGCCCTGTCGCTGGCGATCGGCCCCGAGGTCGGGATCGTCGCCGGCGGTCTCCTCGGGCCGCTGATCGCGATGGCGTGGCCCGGCCTGGATCGACCCGAGCCGGCAGACGCGGCGCTGCGCGAGCCCGGCATGATCGAGCCTGCCTGAGATGGAGGTGTTCGGGCTCGTGCTGCTGATGGCCGCCGTCACGTACCCCTCGCGCGCGGTGCCGATGCTCGCCCCGGGCATCGAGCGGCTCCCGGCGAAGGCCCTGCTCTACCTGCGACTCGTCGGGCCGGCGGTGCTCGCCTCGCTCGCCGCCGCGAACACGTTCGTCCGCGAGACGCCGCAGGGCACGCAGGAGTTCTACGTCGGGATCGAGGCGGTGGGCGTCATCGCGTGCCTCGCCGTCGTCGTGTGGCGCAGGAACCTGTTGCTCGGCCTGCTCGTCGGCGTCGGGGTCGTGGCCCTGGTCCGCGCCGTCACGTAGGCGTTCAGCCCCGGCGCGCGTCGGCCTCGATCTCGACCAGCAGGCTCGGGTCGATCAGGCGGGCGACGACCACGAGCGTCGCCGCCGGGCGGATGTCCGCGAAGACCTCGCCGTGGACCGCGACGACCGCGTCGGCGTCCGCGGGATCGACGATGAACATGCTTCGTGCGCACGACGTCCTCGAGCCCGAAGCCGGCATCGGTGAGCGCCCGCTCGATGATCGCGATCGTCGCGCGTGCCTGGGCGGCGGCGTCGCCGGGATGCAGCGACGCGCCGGTCGGGCCGGCGTCCGTCGTCCCGCTGACGAAGCAGGCGTCCCCGACGGCGATCGCCCGCGAGTAGCCGCCGATCGCCTCCCACGGGCCGCCGCTCGTGACGCGCGTTCGCGTCATGCGTTCGTCGCGCGGGTCGCCCGCTCGGCACGCCACGTGCGCACCTCCGGGTCGCGGCCGATCGCCACGATCAGCGCGGCCAGCAGCGCGGTCCGCGGGGCGATCGACGCGACCTCGAGGTACTCCCCGGGGGCATGGTCGAGGCCGCCGATCGGGCCCAGCCCGTCGATGGACGGCACGCCCATCCCGGCGGTCGTGTTGGCGTCCGACGCGCCGCCGGTCGCGGCGTCGCGGAGCTCGAAGCCCAGGTCGCCCGCGATGGATTGCGCATGTCCCACGAGCCGGCCCGATCGCTCCAGCTTCTCCATCGGCCAGTGGCGCGCGCCCTCGACGACGTCGACGGTGACGTCGGGGATCACGGTGGCTGCGCATGCGTCGCGGATGGCCGCCTCGACCTCGACCAGGGCGTCGCGGGTGACGGCCCGCACGTCGACCTCCATCGTGCACCGCTCGGCGACGACGTTCGGCCGCGTGCCGCCGTTGACGACGCCGACGTTGACGGTCACCCCGGGCCAGCGGCCGTTGAGCGCGTGGAGCTCGGTCACGATGCGGGCGGCCTCGAGGATGGCGCTGCGGCCCTTCTCGGGCTCGACGCCCGCGTGCGCCGCCCGCCCGTTGACCGTGATGTCGAGGCCGACGTTGCCCTTGCGCGAGGACACGATGTCGCCGTTGGCGCGCGCGCACTCGAGGACGAGGCAGGCGTCCGCATCGACGGCGAGGCGACGGATGTGCGGGGTCGACGCGGGCGAGCCGATCTCCTCGTCGGGGTTGGCGACGAACACCAGGCGCGCCAGCGGGAGCCCGCCGAGGACCTCGCGCACGGCCGCGATCCCGTACAGGCCGGTCAGCAGCCCGCCCTTCATGTCGGTGACGCCGGGGCCCCGTGCGATGCCGTCCGTGATCGCGAACGGGCGGGCGGCCGCCGTGCCCGGGTCGAACACCGTGTCCATGTGGCCGATGCACAGGAGCGTCGGCCCGTCGGGGTCGCTGCCCGGGATGTCCGCGATGACCGTGTCTCCGAGGCCGAGCTCGTTGGGCTCCATCGTCACCGTGGCGCCGAGGCGTTCGCAGGCGCTCCCCGGTCCAGCGGCCGACCTCGTCGACGCCGGCCTTCGTGTAGCTGCCGCAGTCGATGTTCACGAGGTGCTCGAGGTCGGCGAGGAACGCGGGCAGCGCGCGGTCGACGGCGGCGCGCAGGCGGCGAGCTCCTCGGGCGCGACGAGGGCGATCGACGGTGACGTCATGCCCGAAGTCTACCGACGCGGCCGCGAAGATCGCGTCAGCCTGGGCCGGACCCCGCCCGCATACGGCCAGAACCGGCCCGCACGCGGCGCTCGCTCGCGTATCCTCGCCGGACCGTGCGCCTGATCGAGATCCGCCTCCTCGAGGGTCCCAACGTCTACCGGCTCGTGCCGGTGGTCAAGGTCGAGGTCGCGGTCGGGCGGACGAAGGCCTGGCAGGGGTCGCGGACGTCGAGCGACAGCGTCGTCCATCTCGGGCGCAAGGTGCCGGCGAGCGAGTGGCCGGATGCGGTGGCGGATCTCGTGGCCTGGACGCGGCGGCTGCGCGCCGACCACGGCGAGCACGGCGGCCCGTGCGAGGTCCATCGCAGCTCCGACGCCGGCCACTGGATCGTCGCCTGGCCGTGGTCGGGCGCCGAGCGCGCGCGCCTGATCGCCGAGGCGGCCTACGAGCTCGCGGACCGGAGCGTCTCGCCCGCCCGCCGCGCCCACCTCACGGGCGCACAGGCGCAGTCGCTGGTCCGCTGGCAGGCGCGCATCGCCGGGGCGCGCGCCACGCCGCCGTCGTGGATCCGCGACGACGCCCGGCGGATGCCGGCCGTCTCGGTGACCGGCACCAACGGCAAGTCGACCGTGACCCGGCTGATCACGCACATCCTGCTGCGCGCCGGGCGACACGTCGGGACGACGACGTCGGACGGCATCCTCGTCGACGAGCGGATGATCGATCCCGGCGACTGGACCGGGCCCGGCGGCGCCCAGGTGATCCTGCGCCGCAACGACGTCGACGTCGCCGTGCTCGAGACCGCCCGCGGCGGCCTCGTGCTCCGCGGCATGGGCTACGAGTCCAACGACGCGAGCGTGTTCACCAACGTGTCCTCGGACCACCTCGACCTCCAGGGCATCCACACGCTCGCCGAGCTCGCGGAGGTCAAGTCGACGATCTGCCGGGTGACGAAGCCCGACGGCTGGGTCGTGCTCAATGCCGACGATCCACTCGTCGCCGCCGTCGCCCGCCGGGTGCGGGCCCGCGTCGCGTGGTTCTCCCTCGATCCGGATCGCTCGGCCGTCCTCGCGCGGCATCGTCGGGCCGGCGGCATTCGTGCCTACGTGCTCCGGCGCGGGCTGCTCGTCGAGTGGGACGGCGACGACGAGCACGAGATCGTCGCGGCCGCCGACCTGCCCGTCGCGCTCGGCGGCCTGGCACGCCACAACGTGGCCAACGCCCTGGCGGCCGCCGGCGGCGCGCGCGCGATGGGGATGTCGATCGCCCAGGTCGCCGACGGCCTGCGCGACTTCCGGCCGTCGGCCGAGCTCTCCCCCGGCCGCATGAACCTGTTCCGGCTGGGCCAGCGGACGGTGATCGTGGACTTCGCGCACAACGAGGCGGGCACGGAGGCGATCCTCGAGGTCGCCGCGGCCATCGCCGGCGGTGCCGCGGGCCGCGCGGCGCCCGTCACCGCGATCATCGGCACCGCGGGCGACCGGCCGGACGACACGCTCCGGGGCATCGGGCGGATCGCGGCCACCATGGCCCAGCGGGTCGCGATCAAGGAGACGCTCGGCTACCTGCGCGGACGCGACCGCGCGTCGATCGTGGCGTCGCTCCGGGCCGGGATCGCCGAGGGCGGCATGAACCCCGAGACCGTGCCCGTGTACGAGACCGAGGCCGGCGCCCTCGAGGCGGAGCTGTCCGGCGCGAGCGGGGCCGCCGCGACCAACGGGCGCGCCGACGCGCCGCGCGTGGTCGTGCTGTTCTGCCACGCCGAACGCGACGACGTGTTCGCGCTGCTCGCGCGCCTCGGCGCCCGGCAGGTCGATGCCGCGGACGGGATGCGCGACCTCTCGCCGCGCCTCGCGGACCAGCGCCGGACCTGACCGCGATCAGCCGTCCGGCGCCTCGAGCTCGCCCGGATCCGCGAAGGCCGTCCCGCCGGCGTCACGGCCCGCGAGCGTCATCGCCTCGCGGTACACGCCGACCGCATCGTCCGCGCAGACGACGACCAGGTCGCCCGGTGCCGCTCGTCGGAGCGCCGCCCGGACCGCGGACGCCTCGTCGAGCACCTTCTCGACCTTCGTCGTCCGACCCCGGCCCTCGTCCTTCGCCGCCTTCACGCCCGCCGCGACGTTGGTCGCGGTCTCGCCCGGGTCGCCGCCCGCGCAGGTTCGCGTCCTCGCGGATGTAGATCTCGTCGAACGCCCCGCCGGCGAGGGCGCCGTACTCGCGCTGGTCCTCGTCGCGCCGGTCGCCCGGGATCCCGATGACGCCGATCGCCCGCCCGTTGCGGGCCGGGTGTGCGGCCGACGCGCCCGCGCCTGCTCCGAGCACGCCGGATCGCGTCTGCGGCTCGGTCATCATCCGGTTCACGAAGTCCGACAGCTGGCGCATCCCGTCGACGTTGTGGCAGTAGTCGATGACCACGCGCGTGCCGGCGACCTCGACCAGGTTGAGCCGCCCGGGCGCCTGGAAGAACGACGTCGTGAAGGTCCGCAGCCCCTGGCGGATGTCGTGGAGGTGCGCGCCCGACGCCCACGCCGCGGCCGCCGCGGCCAGCGCGTTGGCGACGTTCATCCGTGCCCGGCCGCCGAACGTGGCCGGGATGAGGTGCGTGTACAGGACCGGCATCTTGCGCGGGCCGTGCTTGAGGACGATGAGCTCGCCCTGGGGCGTGTCCTCGAGGAAGAACGCCGCGTTCCCGCGCGACGTGTGCCCGTCGACGCGGTCGAAGCCGTCCTCGCCCTTCTCCTTCGCCATCGAGAACAGGACGACGCGCCCGGCGCAGTGACGGCCCATCCGGTAGACGAGCGAGTCGTCGGCGTTGAGCACCGCCGCCCCCGACCGCGGCACGGACTCGACGAGCACGCCCTTCACGTTGGCCAGCTGCCCGAGCGTGTCGATGCCACCGAGCCCCAGGTGGTCGCCGGTGACGTTGGTCACGACCGCGACGTCGTTGCGGTCGTAGCCCAGGCCCTCGCGCAGGATCCCGCCGCGCGCGACCTCGAACACGGCCGTGTCGACGGTCGGGTTCTGGAGCACCATCTGCGCCGACTTCGGACCCGACATGTCGCCGCGCTTCATCAGCCGGCCGTCGATGACGATGCCGTCGGTCGAGGTCATGCCGACCCGCCGGCCCATCAGCTTGAGGATGTGGGCGACCATCCGGACGGTCGTCGTCTTGCCGTTGGTCCCGGTGACGGCGAGGATCGGGATGCGGGCCGGCGTGCCGGGCGGGAACAGCAGGTCGATGACGGGCTTGGCGACGTACTGCGGCTCGCCCTCGGTCGGGTGGGTGTGCATCCGGAACCCGGGCGCCGCGTTCACCTCGACGATGCCGCCGCCGGTCTCGCGGACGGGGGTCGCGATGTCGGGGCAGATGAAGTCGATGCCGGCGATGTCGAGGCCGACGACGCGGGCCGCCGTCTCCGCGATCTCGATGTTGTCGGGATGGGCCTCCATCGTCCGGTCGATCGAGGTGCCGCCCGTCGACATGTTGCCGGTGAGCGCGAGCTTCACGAAGGCGCCGGCCTCGGCGACGCTGTCGGCCGTGTAGCCCTGGCCCTCGAGCACGCCGTCGGCGTTCTCGTCGAGCCGGATCTTCGTCAGCACCTTCTCGTGCCCGATGCCGCGCCGCGGGTCCGCGTTCGTCGCGTCGACCAGCTGGCGGACCGTGTGCTCGCCGTCGCCGATGACGTGCGCCGGGACGCGCTCGGCGACCGCCGCGAGCTTGCCGCCGATCACGAGGACGCGGTAGTCGTTGCCGGTGATGAAGGACTCGACGACGACGTCGCCGCTCCGCGTCTGCTTCTGGGCGACCTGGAACGCGGCGCGGACCTCCTCCTCGGAGCGCAGGTTCAGGGCGACGCCGCGGCCGTGGTTGCCGTCGAGCGGCTTGACGACGCACGGGTAGCGCAGGCGCTTCGCGGCCTCGACGGCCTCGTCCTCGGTCTCGACGACCTCCGAGCGCGGAACCGGCAGTCCCGCCGAGTCCAGGAGGCGGTTCGTGAGCTTCTTGTCGGACGCGATGTCGACCGCGATGCCACCCGTCCGCGACGTCATCGTCGCCCGGATGCGCTGCTGGTGGACGCCCTGCCCGAGCTGGACGAGGCTGAACCGGTCGAGCCGGATGTACGGGATGTCGCGGCCGGCGGCCTCGTCGAGCAGGGCCTGCGTCGAGGGGCCGAAGGCCAGCCGCTCGGCGAGGCGGATCAGCTTCTCGAGCTCGGCCATCAGGTCGAAGGCGACGGCCGGGTCGCTCGGCGCGACGAGATGGTTGACCAGCCCGACGGCGGCCTTGCCGGCCTCGATGCCGACCTGCTCCTCGCGGTACTCGAAGATCACGTTGTAGCGGCCGTACTCCCCGGTGCCGCGGGTCTTGCCGTGGCGGACGTCGGTGCCGGCGAGGTTCTGGAACTCGAGCGCGATGTGCTCGGCCACGTGCCCGACCCAGGTCCCTTCGCGGAGCCTCGTGATGAACCCGCCGCGCCGGCCGAGGGAGCAGGCGTGGTCCTCGAGCGTCGGCAGCATCTCGACCAGCGCGTCGACGAAGCCCGGGATCTTGTTGCTCGGGAACTCCTCGAGCACCCCGAGGTCGACGACCTGGCGGATGACCGGCTCGCGCGCCCAGTAGTTGGGGCCTCGGAGGACGCGGGTCTCGACGATCCGCAGCGTCGGCTCGGGACGCGGGGCGCCGGTCACGTCGGCCTTCCGCCGGCTGGCCGGCTTGCGCCCGTCGCCGTTCGACGCCGCTCGCGTCCGTGTTCGGGGAGCCGGGTCCGCCTGCGCCACAGGGCCTCCTCGCGTCCTCGTGCTGGGTTCCCGAGTGTACGCGTGGTGCCGAGCCTCGGCACGCCGCGGTCAGCTCGAGGCGATCTCGCCGCCCTGGATCGCGTGGAGGGTCGGGGCCGCGACGCGCACCCGGCGACGGAGGTCGAACCGGTAGCCCGCGGGCAGCGAGTGGAGCACGACGCCGCTGATCATGAGCGGGCGATGGCCGCGGATCTCCCAGGCGTCGGTCTCGGACGCGGCGCCGTCGACCACCGTGATCGACCCTCGGCCGATGACCTCCATGACCTGGTCCGGCCCGACGACCCCCGCGGTGTCCTCGTCGACGCCGAGCCCCAGCAGGCTCGGGTTCTGGGCGATGAGCGAGAGCAGCCGCCCGAGGCGGTTCCGCTGCTGGAAGTGCTGGTCGACGATCACGCCAGGGAGCAGCCCGAGGCCCGCGGCGATCTGCGCCATCCGGTGCTTGGGCGTCGCGCCCGAGGCGCCGAACGCGATCATGTGCGACGAGACGGCGCTCGCCCCGGCCGACGTGCCGGCGACCACCGCGCCCGCCTGGAACCGCGTCGTGATGGCATCGGCCAGGCGGGTGCCGCCGATCGTCGACGACAGCCGCAGCTGGTTGCCGCCGGTCATGAACACGCCGCTCGCGTCGCGCACGACCCGGGCCGCGTGCTCGTCGTTCGCCTGCGAGCGCGTCACCGCGTGGAGCGGCCGGACCACGGCCGCGCCGAGCTCGGTGAAGATCTCGCGGTACCGCTCGCCCGCCTCGGTCCCGAGGGACGACGCCGTGCTGATGACCGCGATCTGCGCGTCGCGCCCGCCGGCGAGCGCCACGAACCGGCCGAGGATGACCCGATCCCGGACCTTGTCCTCCGCACCGCCGATGATGATCACGGTCCCATGGGTCATGTTGCGCCGGAGTATATCCGCGGGCGTCGGCCAGCCCCGGGTCGATCCGGTGCCGGTTCGCGAACGCGCGCGAGCCGGAGATCGATGATCGGCTCCGCCGCGGCGGATGCAGAATGGCGCCACCGATGCACGCTTCGACGGTCGTCCCGAGCCGCCCGGCCCGCCGCGCCGGCGTGATCCGCCGCGCGCTGCGGCGCGAGATCGCCCGGATCCGGGAGCCCAAGCGGATCGCGGCGATCGTGCTGCTCGCCGTCGTGTTCGCCCTCGCGATCGCCGGCATGTGGGCACGGGGCGACACCGCCGGCGCCGATGCCCAGGCGTACTGGGCGGCGGTCCGGATCTGGCTCGAGGGCGGTGATCCGTACCACCCGCTCGGGCCGTTCCTGCCCTACGTCTACGCCCCGTGGATGCTGCCGCTGTTCGTGCCCTGGGCGCTCCTGCCCTGGGAGGTGGCCTGGTTCGTGTGGCGGGGCGCGACGATCCTGCTGCTCCTGTGGTCGATCCGCTGGGCCTACTCGCGGCGGCCGCTGCCCGACGGCCATCCTCGTCACGATCCTCGCCTTCCCGATGGCGGCCAACCTCGACACCGGCAACATCAACCTGTTGCTCGCGCTCTCGCTGTTCGGCGCCCAGTTCGTCGGGCCGCGGTGGCCGGCGGCCTCATCTGGGGCCTCGCGACGTGGATGAAGTGGGTGCCGGCGGTGCTCTGGTTCGTGCTGCAGCCACGGGCCCGCGGCTGGGGCCTCGTGTCCCTCGCCGTGTTCGCGCTGCTGTCCCTGGCGCTGCTCCCCCTCACGATCATCCAGCTCCAGGTGCTGTTCGGGTTCGGGCAGCGGCCGGTCCGCGCCGACTACCTCGTCTACATCTGGTCCGCGGTCCCGTGGTGGTGGCGGCATCGCGACCCGTTCGCGTTCCTGCGGGCGTCGTCGTGGCGGGAGGCGGCGGCGTTCCAGCTCGCCCGAGCGCGACGCTGGTGGGGGTCGTGGCGCGCGGATCCGGGGGCGACGACGCGCCTGGCCTGGACGAGGACGCGGGTCGCGATCCGGCGCTTCGTCGGGCTCGATGAGCGCCGACGCCGCGATCGATTCGCGATCGCCGCCGCGGCGGCCGAGGCCGCCGATCCGCCGCCCGTGCCGGTCGAGCCGGCGGAGCCGCTCAGCCCGCCGGCGTGAGCTCCGGCTTCGCGATCGGCGGCCTCGCCCTTGGCGGTTCGACGACCGGACGGAGCGCGATCGCCGCGACCGCGTACAGGCCGAAGGCAACCAGCAGCGACACGCGCATCCCGATCCCCATCCCGGCCGACCGGTTCACCGCGTCGGCGAGGACCCCGCCGATCACGACCGAGAGCGGCCCCGAGATCCCCGTGGCGACGTTGGACAGGCCCATGTACCGGCCCGAGGACGCCCGCGGGATGATGTCGGTCATCAGGGCCCAGTCGACGGCCACGAACGTGCCACCCGCGATGCCGTACAGGAGCGCGCCGAGGTACGCGACCGGCAGGCTCGGCGCGAGCGCGGCGACCACCATCGAGATCATGCCGACGCCGCAGCTCGCGTAGATCACGGGCTTGCGCCCGAACCGGTCCGACAGGCGGCCGGCCGGGATGCTGACGATCACGATCGCCCCGACGATGATGATGCTGACATTGCGGACCGTGCCGGCCGCGTCGTGCTCGCTCAGGCCGTGGACCTCCGCCATGTACTTGATCGCGAGGTTGAACAGGATCCCGCCGGCGGTCAGGAAGAACAGCCGCGACGTCAACAGCCAGACGTAGGACCGTTCCTGGAGGATGTCGGTCGACCACGTCTCCCGCGCGATCCTCGGCCAGGTCCGCCCTTCCCGTGGCCTCGGCGGCATGCCCCGACCGACCCGCAGCACGACGCTCAGCATCGTGACGAGCTCGATGACCGCGACCGCGACGAGGGCGATCGACGCGTCGTGCGCCTGGATCGCGAACGTCGCGAGGATCACCCCGGTGACGTTGCCGATCACCTGCATCATCCCGACGAGGGCGCTCGCGGTCCCGACCTGGGGCTCGGCGACGAGGTCGGGCACGTAGCCCTGGAACGGCCCGCGCGCCACGTTGGTGCTGACCGCCAGGAGCGCGCTGAACGCCGCGATCGCGAGCAGCGTGTTCGAGTACGCGATCCCGAGCAGGAACAGGACGTCGAACAGCGAGCCGAGCACGATGTACGGCTTGCGACGTCCCCACCGGCTCTCGGTGAAGTCGCTGATGTAGCCGACGGTCGGCTGGACGACGATCGAGATCAGCGCACCGGCGAGGCCGACCGCGGCGGTGGCGGTGCCCGTCATCAGCGGGTCCACGTGGAGCGACGGGTCGTACTGGACGCGGTCCTGGACCACCAGCCCGACCGACGCGTCGATCGCCGTCAGGCCGAGCCAGTAGGCGGAGATCCGCAGGAGGTGCGCGGCGGGCAGCAGTGCCGTGGGACGTGCATCGACCTGCAGCACACCTTCGGCCGTGACGGCAGTCACCGCGACCCTCCCTCCCCCCGGAGCTGCTGGCGCCTCAGGCGCGGACGGGCTCGCCTCTCGCCGCGGCCACCGGCTGCCCGGCGCCGTCCAGCGTGACGGTCGTGTGGAGACGAACGAGCGACCGATTTGTCGCGCCCGTCGCGGCATACCGAAAGACAGACCGGTCGATGGAGTAGATGGCGGTGGACACGACGCCGATGCCGGCCGAGGCGGAACGCGAACACCGGGTTCTCGGGATTGCCGGCGTAGTGATGCGGTGTCCCGTCCCGCGCGAGGACCGCCAGGTTGGCCTCGCCGCCGAACGTCGCGTGCAGCGCGGCGAGCCGGTCGCCCGCCTCGCCATCGCCGTCACCACCGTCCGGCCAGGCGTCCTCGAGCCAGCGCTCGCCGACCTCGCTGTCCGCTCGGCCGAAGATCCGCCCCTGCGCCCGGTAGCGTTCGCGCGGCCCGCGGTAGTCGCGCAGGTCGCCGTTGTGCGAGAAGGCGAACCGGCCGCGTGGGTCGTCGAACGGCTGCGTGTCGGGGAGGCCGAGCGTGCTCAGGCGCGACGGGCGCCGCAGGTGGACGAGCACGCTCGTGGTCTCGATGCTCCCGACGCGCTCGCGCTCGTCGTCGTCGCGGAAGGCGCTCAGGCACCGGTGGGTCTCGAGGCCCGCGCTGCGCCCGCGCTGCCAGGTGACGCCCCAGCCGAACCCGGCGAGGCCGTACCGCTCGAGGCGCTCGGTGAACGGCCAGAGCTCGTCGAGCCGGAACGGCTCGGCGGCCCGTGCCACGAACTGCTCGCACATGCCGCGGATCATAGGCGTCACGGCGGCGGGGTTTGACGCCACGTCATCGGGTCGGCGATGGTGCGGGGATCGAGCGGAGGACTTGGAGTGGCCGACACCGAAGGACGCACCGACCGGATGGTCGCGAGCGTCGCGCACGTCTTCTCGTGGTTCCGGGACGGGTCGTGGGAGCGCCACCACCTCGATCCCGGCGTCGCGGACTTCACCTTCGGCAACCCGCAGGAGCTGCCGCTGCCCGGGCTGGTCGACGCCCTCCAGCGCAACGCCGTCCCGGGTGACAAGGACTGGTTCGCCTACAAGATGAGCGAGGAGGAGCCGCGCGGCGTCGTCGCCGAGTCGCTCCGGCGGCGCACGGGCATCGCCTTCGAGGCCGAGGACGTCGCGCTCACGACCGGGGCCTTCGGCGCGCTCGCGGTCACGATCCGCGCCCTGTGCGACGTCGGCGACGAGGTGATCTACCTCTCGCCGCCCTGGTTCTTCTACGAGCTGATGATCGCCTCGGCCGGCGCCACCGCCATCCGCGTGGACCTGGCCGACGGCACGTTCGACCTCGACGTCGACGCCATCGCCGCTGCGATCACCCCGCGGACGCGGGCCGTCATCGTCAACACGCCGCACAACCCGACCGGGCGCATCTACCGGGAGCCGGAGCTGCACGCGCTCGGCGACGCGCTGCGAGCGGCGTCCGACCGCAACGGCCGCCCGATCGTCCTGATCTCCGACGAGGCGTACAACCGGATCGTCTTCGACGGCATCGACTTTCGGACCCCCGCACTCGACTACGACGCGACGGCCACGATCTACACCTACGGCAAGACCACGCTCGCGCCCGGGCAGCGGATCGGGTTCGTGGCCCTGCACCCGTCGTTCCCCGACAAGCAGACCGTCGGCTACCGGATCTTCGTCCACCAGCTCGGCGCCGGATGGGGCTTCCCGAACGCGCTGCTCCAGCATTCGATCCGCGACCTCGAGACGCTGTCCATCGACGTCCCGGCGCTCCAGGCGCGCCGCGACCGGATGGTCCCGGCGCTGCGCGAGATGGGGTACGAGGTCACGCGGCCCGAAGGCACGTTCTACCTGATGGTCCGCTCGCCCGACCCCGACGACCTGGCGTTCACGGACCGCCTCGCCGAGCTCGGCGCGCTCGTCCTGCCCGGGACGATCGTCGAGCGGCCCGGTTGGTTCCGCGTGTCGCTCACGGCCAGCGACGAGATGGTCGAACGCGGCCTCGAGGCGTTCCGGGCCGCGCTGGCGGGCGTCACCGCCCGCGCGTGATCGCGGCCTCGTAGTCGGGGAAGTAGCGGCCGATGACCGGGAGGTCGAACGTCGCGAGGATCGATCCCTTGGCCTCGCGCGCGAGCAGGAAGGCGAACGAGCGCCGGACGAGGTCGTCGGGGTGCTCGCCGTCGGGGGCCAGGCGCGCGAGGTCGCTGGCGCTCACCGTCACGGCGTGATGCGTCTCCGAGCCGCCGCCCGACACCGTCACGAAGCAGGTCCAGTCGTCGCCGGTCGGCTCGCATCGGACGTCGACCTGGTCGCTCACGCCTTGCCCCTCGGTTCCGGCTGGCAGGCCGGGCACCAGTAGGTCAGGCGAGGCAGCTCCCGACCCTGCTCCTTCACCTGGACGATGGTTCCGCAGCGTGGACACGGGCGCCCGCGCTCGGCCGTGGACGCTGGGCGGCCGGCGGCCCGTCGCGGCACCCTCGCGGAGGACGACGATGGCCCGATCGATGAGCCGGCGGAGCGCCGCGTCGTCCACGTCGCGGAGCCGGGTCCACGGGGAGAGCCTCGCCTCCCACAGCAGCAGGTTCTTGATCTCGTTCCCGATCCCCGCCATCGCCCGCTGGTCGAGCAGCGCCTCGGCGATCTCGAGGTCGTCGCGCGACGGGTCGTGGAGCCGGCGCATCGCCTCGTCGACGTCGACCGGATCGGCCAGCAGGTCCGGTCCGAGCTTCGACAGCGACGGATGCAAGGCCTCGGTCCGCTGCTCGAACAGCTCGACCACCGGGGCGTCGAAGCACACGGCGACCGAGCCCGGCACCTCGATGACGAGCGACGCGCGTCCGGGTGGCCGCCGCCACGCCTCGCCCGGCCGGTAGCGGTGCCACGAGCCGCGCATCCGGAGGTGCGTCCGGACCTCGAGCCCGTTGTCGAAGCGGATCAGCAGGTTCTTGCCCATCGCGTCGACGGCCGTGACCGTCGACCCGACCAGCCGCTCGACCTGCGGCCCCGGCGCCCTCGCCCGAGCCCCCGCGACCTCGCGGCCGACCAGGTACGGACGCAGTCCCGCGGCGGTGCGGGCGAGCGTGTCGCCCTCGGGCATGGCCTCAGCGCACCGACCGGGCGGGCGTCGCGCGCAGCGCATACCCGCGATAGCCGGCGGCGAAGCCCGCCCCGAGCAGCGCCTCACGGACCGGCGACCCGGCGACCGGCTCGCCGTCGACCTTCGCGATGACCAGCTCGCGGACCCGGCCATCGACGACGAGGTCGCGGAGGGACGCGAGGGCCGCCCCGAGCGCCGCCGGATCGTCGGAGGCCGGCAGCGTCTGGATCGACGTCCCACCGCGGTCCACGTAGACGACCGCGGCGCCGTCGACCAGCACCACGTAGGCGCCGGCGGCCCGCTGGAACGGGCGCCGGTCGGTGTCGCCGCGACGCGGCCACGCGAGGGCGGCGCCGTACGGGTTCGCCGGGTCGGCCGCCGCCAGGAGCTGCACGATCCGACCCCGGTCGCCAGCCAGCTCGCCGGGTTGGTCGCGCATCGCCCGCAGCCGATCCACCGCGCCCGGGAGCGCGAACTGGGCCGCGCCCAGACCGTCGACGAAGTAGCCGCGCCGGATCCTGCCTGCCTCTTCCATGGCACGCAGGACGGGATAGACGGCCGAGAACCCGCCGTCGATCGGCTCGCTGGCGACGGCCTCGCGAGTGACGACGCCGTGCCGCTCGAGCAGGGCGAGGGCCAGCGCATGCGCGCGCTCGGTGCGGGTGACGGCGGGTGCCTCGTCGGGCAGGTCGTCCGTCGCGTCGCCGACCAGCGACCATCGGCCGGCGGCCTCCGGCGGCCCGAGGGCGGTGAGCCGGCCGGCTCGTGGACGGTGGTCCTTCGCGGGCCGTTTCCAGCGCAGCGCCCGCAGCGGGGCGAACGTGTCGTTGGTCACCTCGCCGGCCCAGACGAGGTCCCAGAGGGCGTCGAGCACCTCGCGATCCGCTCGCCCGCCCGAAGCGGTGAACAGCTCCCGGTAGAACGAGGCGCCGCGGCGTCGAAGGTGCGCGCGGACCCGCTCGTGGATCTCGTCGGCGGGTCGCTCGACGCCGTCCGGCGGCCCCGTCGGGCGAAGCAGCTCGCGGCCCGGCCGGTAGAGGACGACCCGCCCGTCGTCGCGCCCGAGGCTCCCGCGCCCGACCCAGGCGACCTCGCCCATCGCGCCCAGCTCGTCGAGCAGCCTCGGCTGGTACCCGGGGACCCGGGCCGGGAGCACGTCGCGCTCGAGGACGGAGGCCGGGATCGGCAGGCCAGCCAGCTGGTCGACCACCTCGGCCAGTCGCTCGAGGCCCACGGACCCGCGCCCGGGGGCTGCCGTCGACGATCCCGAGGACGCGGCCGACGGCGACGACGCGACGCCCTGCCAGGCCGGCAGGAACCGCGCCAGCGTGATCGGGTCGACGGGCTCGACCTCCTTGCGCAGCTTGGCCAGCGACCGCCGTCGCAGCAGCCGCAGCACCTCGGGGTCGCAGTACTCGCGCTCGGCGCCGCCGGGCCGGAACTCGCCGCTGAGCAGGGAGCCCGCGGCGACCTGGCGCCGGAGCGCGTCCTCGACCACCCCGACCGGGAGCCCCCAGCGGCGCGCGGGGTCGGCGGCGAGGAACGGCCCGTGCGTCCGGGCATAGCGGGCCAGCAGCCCCTCGAGCGCCCCGACCGCCGGCCCGAGGAACGCCTGCGGGACGCCGGGCGGCGCCGAGACCCCGACCCCGTCCCGGTACCGCGCGACGTCCTCCATCGCGATCCAGCGCTCCTCGCCGCCGATCCTCGCCCGGACCGCGCGACGCGACGCCGCGAGCTCGGCGAGGTGGAACGAGGCCTCGGGACGCCCGCCACTGGTCCGATCCCCCACCTCGTCGGTCGCGAGGTCGCCGAGCCGGCGCAGCAGGTCGTGGACCTGGTCCGGATCGTGGGCGTGCCGCTCGTCGACGAGGGCCTGGAGGCTCAGCTCGAGGTCCGCGAGGGCGTCGGCGTCGAGCAGCTCGCGCAGCTCCTCCTGGCCGAGCAGCTCCCGCAGCAGGTCGCGGTCCAGCGTGAGGGCCTGGGCCCGCCGCTCCGCCAGGGGCGCATCGCCTTCGTACATGTAGGCGGCGATGTAGTCGAACAGCAGGGAGCTCGCGAAGGCCGAGGCGCGGGCGGTCTCGACGCTGTGGACCGTGATCTCGCGCCGCCGGACGCCGTCGAGGATCTCGCGGAGGGCGTTGAGGTCGAAGACGTCCGCCAGGCACTCGCGGTACGTCTCGACGAGGATCGGGAAGCTCCCGTATCTCGACGCGACGGCGAGCAGGTCCGCCGCCCGCTGGCGCTGCTGCCACAGCGGGGTCCGGGTGCCGGGCCGCCGTCTCGGGAGGAGGAGCGCCCGCGCCGCGTTCTCGCGGAACCGGCTCGCGAACAGGCTCGACTGCCCGACGCGGCCGACCACCAGGTCCTCGATCTCCTCGGGCTCCGGGAACAGCAGCGCCTCGACGCCGTCAAGGCTGCCCTCCCCCTCGGGCAGGCGGATCGCGATGCCGTCGTCGGACCAGATCGTCTGGACCTCGAGCCCGAGTCGCTCCTGGAGCCTCGCCTCAAGCGCCATGGTCCACGGGGCGTGGACGCGGCCACCGAACGGGGTCAGCACGACGAGGCGCCAGTCGCCCAGCTCATCGCGGAACCGCTCCACGACGATGCGCCGGTCCGTGGGCAGGACCCCGGTGGCCTCGCGCTCGTCCTCGAGGTAGGCCAGCAGGTTCTCGGCCGCGAGGGCATCGAGGTCGTGGTCCTTGCGCAGCCGCGCCGCCGCCCTGGCTCGCCCCTTCGGCCCCGCGGCGAGCTCGTCCTCGGTCTCGCGCACGAAGGCGCCCATCGCCCGACCGAGCTCGATCGGCCGCCCCACGGAGTCGCCCTTCCAGAACGGCAGCTTGCCGGGCACGCCCGGCGCCGGGGTCACGGTCACGCGGTTGGGGCTGATCTCCGCGATGCGCCAGGAGCTCGCTCCGAGGACCACGACGTCGCCGTGCATGCCGGCGCGCAGCTCGTAGACCATCTCCTCGTCGAGCTCGCCGACGCGCCTGCCCGTGGTCCCGGGCTCGCCCTCCAGGAACACGGGGAACAGCCCGCGGTCCGGGATCGTGCCGCCGCTGGTCACGGCGACGACGCGGGCGTCCCGCCGGCCGTCGATCGTGTCGGTCTGCCGGTCCCAGATGACGCGCGGCTTGAGCTCGGCGAACTCGTCGCTCGGGTAGGCGCCGGACAGCATGCCGAGCACGCCCTCGAGGGCCTCGCGGGTGAGTGTCTCGAACGGGGCGGCGCGGCGGACGATGGCGAGCAGCTCGTCGACGGTGAACCGCTCCCCGATCGTCATCGCGACGAGCTGCTGGGCCAGCACGTCGAGCGGGTTGCGCGGCAGCGTCGTCTGCTCGATGGCGCCGTCGTGCATGCCCTTCACGACGACGGCGGTCTCGAGGAGGTCGCCGCGGTACTTGGGGAAGATGACGCCCTTGCTCGGTTCCCCGACCTGGTGGCCGGCGCGGCCGATGCGCTGGAGGCCGCGGGCGACGGAGGTGGGGCTCTCGACCTGGATCACGAGGTCGACGGCGCCCATGTCGATGCCGAGCTCGAGGCTCGACGTCGCGACCAGGGCGGGGAGGCGGCCGGCCTTCAGCTCCTCCTCGATCTCCAGGCGCTGCTCCCTGGCGATGCTGCCGTGGTGGGCGCGGACGAGCTCTTCGCCGGCGAGCTCGTTGAGGCGCTGCGCGAGGCGCTCCGCGAGGCGGCGGCTGTTGGTGAAGACGATGGTGCTGCGATGCTCGCGGATCAGCTGCAGGATCCGCGGGTGGATGGCGGGCCAGATGCTGGTTCTGCAGCTCGCCGCCCAGGACCGGGCCGCCGGGCTGCTCGTCCATCGGGAGGACCTCGCCGAGCCTCGCCATGTCCTCGACCGGCACGACGACCTGGAGCTCGAGCGGCTTGCGCGTGCCCGCGTCGACGATGCTGACCTCGCGGCCCTCGCCGGTCCCGCCGAGGTAACGCGCGATCGTCTCGAGCGGGCGCTGGGTGGCGCTGAGGCCGATGCGCTGGATCGGCGCGGCATCGGGTCCCTGGAGAATCGTCGAGGCGCTCGAGGCTCAGCGCGAGGTGCGCGCCACGCTTCGTGCCGGCGATCGCGTGGACCTCGTCGACGATCACGTGCTCGACGCCCCTGAGGATCTCGCGCGCCTGGCTCGTCAACAGGAGGTACAGGCTCTCGGGCGTGGTCACGAGGATGTCCGGCGGGTGGCGGACGAGGTCGCGACGCTCGTCGGCGGGCGTGTCGCCGGTCCTCGAGGCGACGTGGATGCTCGGGGGTGCGTCGCCGAGGCGGGCGGCCTCGAGGGCGATGCCGGCGAGCGGGGCGCGGAGATTGCGCTCGACGTCGTAGGTCAGCGCCTTGAGCGGGCTGACGTACAGCACGCGGACGGTGCCGGGCTGCTCCTTGGTCGGAGCCGGCCTCGGGTGCTCGACGAGGCGGTCGAGGCACCACAGGAACGCGGCGAGCGTCTTGCCGCTGCCGGTCGGGGCATGGATCAGGGTGTGGTGGCCTTGCGCGATGGCCGCCCAGCCCTCCGACTGGGCCGGCGTCGGGGCTTCGAACGTCGCCTCGAACCAGGCCCTGACAGCGGGCCCGAACGGGGCAAGCGGATCGACGATGGTCGCGACCACGGGACGCCGAGTATAGGCCTCGCGCCGCATTTCGACCAGATGTTCGAAACTGGCGTCGGTCGCGTTGCGGTCGCGGCCAGCGCCTCGCTGGGCATCACTTTCGCACTCAAGCGGCTCGATGTCGCCTCCTGGCGTCCATTCGATGCCCCCGTGTCATGGAGTCGAACGCAGCGACCGCGATAAGCGCCAGTTGAGCTCGATTTCGTGTACTGGCAGGCATGGCCGCGACGAACCAACGCAGACCTCAGACGAGCCCGACGCGAGTTGCTCCGAGCGCTCGGTCGGGACAGTCCGGCGGATGCGCGAGGATGCCGAGTCGTTCTCAGGCGGCGATCGCCGGCGCAGCATCGATCAACCAGGCTTACCTCTCGCAGGATCGAGGCGGGAAACGCCGAACCCAGCTCGAGGTCCTCATGGCGATCTCGGCCGGCGCTCGGCTGCGAGCCGTCCTTCGGCTCTTTCCGAACACCGGGCCGCGGATCCGCGATCACCTCCAGGTCGCGCATGCATCGAGACGCTCCTCGGCGCGACTCCATCCGCGATGGCGCGCTCGGCCCGAGGTGCCGGTGTATCGACCGGTTCGCGGCGTGATCGACCTCGTGCTCACGGACCCGGTTGCCGCACGAGGTCGGTCGCGACGGAGCTGCAGAGCCAGCTCCGGCGCGCGAGCAGCCAGCTCCGCTGGTCGGCGCAGAAGGCCGACCGCTGCCCTCGCGACGGGTTGGCCTGATGCTTCGCAGAGCCTCGGATAGGACGGCTCCTGTCGTTCGGCAACACCGCGCGATGCGCGAGACGCGTGCGGGCCGCATCGCAGACGCTGTCCGCTGCGTATCCAGGCTCGAGCCAGCGACGCCCGTCGCAGCCCTGGTCGGCGGAGCGCCGCCTGCCCGGCGCCGCGATCATCTGGGCGAACGTCGCAGCACGGCGAGCCGCGACGATCCTCGACGGCCCGCCTCGCGGAATCACCGTCGGGCGATAGCATCGTGGCTGTGAAGAAGATCGGATTCCTTTCGTTCGGGCATTGGTCGGAGGCCCCGTACTCGCAGGTGCGGAACGGGTCGGACGCGCTGCTCCAGTCCATCGAGCTGGCGGTGGCCGCCGAGGAGCTCGGGGCCGATGGCGCGTACTTCCGCGTCCACCACTTCGCCCGTCAGCTCGCGTCGCCGTTCCCGCTGCTCGCGGCGGTCGGCGCCCGCACCAAGACCATCGAGATCGGCACGGCCGTCATCGACATGCGCTACGAGAACCCGCTGTACATGGCCGAGGACGCCGGCGCGGCCGACCTCATCGCCGGCGGCCGGCTCCAGCTGGGCATCAGCCGCGGGTCGCCCGAGCAGGTGATCGACGGCTTCCGGTACTTCGGCTACGCGCCCCCCGAGGGCGAGACCGATGCCGACATGGCACGCCAGCACGCCGAGGTCTTCCTCCAGGTCATCCAGGGCGAGGGCTTCGCCCAGCCGAACCCGCGGCCGATGTTCCCGAATCCGCCCGGCCTCCTTCGGCCCGAGCCGCACTCGCCGGGCCTGCGGGACCGGATCTGGTGGGGCGCCGCGTCGGACGCCACGGCCGCCTGGGCCGGGAAGCTGGGCATGAACCTCCAGAGCTCGACCCTCAAGTTCGACGAGAGCGGCGAACCGCTCCACGTCCAGCAGCGCAAGCAGATCGAGGCGTACCGGGCCGCGTGGAAGGAGGCCGGCCACGAGCGGGAGCCGCGCGTGTCGGTCAGCCGCAGCATCTTCGCGCTGGTCGACGACCGGGACCGCGCCTACTTCGGCCACGAGGCGAACGACGAGGACAAGATCGGCTACCTCGACGAGCAGACCCGGGCGATCTTCGGCCGCTCATACGCCGCCGAGCCCGACGTGCTGGTCAAGCAGCTCGCCGAGGACGAGGCGATCGAGGCCGCGGACACGCTGTTGCTGACGGTCCCCAACCAGCTCGGCGTGGACTACAACGCCCACGCGATCGAGAGCATCCTCAAGTTCGTCGCGCCCGAGCTCGGCTGGCGCTAGCCGGGCGCGTCAGGCCGGCGCGAGCCGAGCGCTGATCGCCCACGGGTCGTCACGCGCGAGGTCCGGCGAGACGCGGCCGAACTCGAAGCCGGCACCGGTGAGCAGCCGCCGGACGACGTCCCGCCGCGTCTCCACGTCGAGCGGCTCCACCCAGTCGCGCTCTGCGACGCCGACCTCGGCGGTCATGCCCGTGCCGGCCGGCCGGCCGTCGACGAGGGTCCGGAGCAGCGCCTTGCCGAGACCCTGACGCCGGAACAAGGGCGCGACACCCAGCGCCAGGACCGCCCCGACCTGGTCGGCGACGGCGACGCCGACCAACGACGACCCCGCCACGGCCCCCACGACGCGCGCCCCGTCGCGCGCGGCGGCCACGAGGATCGCCCCAGCCGCGACCGGATCGAAGGGCGACACCGTCCGCGGTGCGACCGTGAACGAGGCGATGGCCGCCGCATCGAGCGAGCGCACGGAGGGGCTCCCATCGGACAGGGACGTGGCGGTGGACGCAGCCGCAACCGGAGCGTCGGCCGTCCACCAGCCCCGATCCTCCGCCTCTCGCACGAGCCGCGGCAGCACGGCGCGCCGGACGCGAGCCAGCACCTCCAGTGAGGCGATCTCGGCAGCCGCCTGCGCGTCGAGGATCGGCTGCCCGGCGTTGGGCGGGTCCTCGAATCCGGCCGGCATCCCGGGCGTCCCGAACGCCGACGCCTCCGAATCCCAGCGAGACCGCCACTCGGCCGGCGTTGCCTGAGGTGCCTCCCGATGCGCGCCGGCCAGCCACGTCAGCGCCCATGCCCGCGGCACCACCCGGTACGCGTCGTAGCCGCCGCCACCCGTCGAGAGCCATCGGCCGCCCGCCCATCGATGGGCGACAGAATCGACCAGCCGGGCGGCCGCCCCCATCGCCGTCGTCGTCACCCGCAGGTGTGCGAGCGGGTCCCAGGCGTGGGTGTCGGCGCCGTGCTGCGAGACGATCACGTCCGGCCCGAACGTGGCGGCCAGTGCGGGCACCAGGGAGGTGACGCACGCCAGCCACGCGGTCTCGCCCGTGTACGGCTCGAGCGGCAGGTTGACCGCGGACCCGGCCGCCGCGCCCTCCCCCAGGTCGTCGATGAACCCCGTCCCCGGGAACAGGTACCGCCCGCTCTCGTGCAGCGAGATCGTCAGCACGCCCGGGTCGCCGTAGAACGCGGCCTCCACGCCGTCGCCGTGGTGCGTGTCGAGGTCCAGGTACAGCACGCGCAGCCCGTCCGCGCGCGCCCGCATGATCGCGAGCGCCGGGTCGTTGTAGATGCAGAAGCCCCACGCCTTCGCCGCCATCGCGTGGTGGAGCCCGCCGCCGGGGTGGAACGCGTGCTCGACGTCGCCGCGCAGGATCGCCTCCATCGCCCGAATGGAGCCGTCGGCGACCGCGGCCGCGGCCTCGTGCATGCCCGGGAACGCCGGGTTGTCGGAGATGCCGATTCCCATCGCCGGCGCCCGCGACGGATCGGCCGAGAACCGGCGCACCGTCTCGACATACGCCGGCAGGTGCACGGTCTCGAGGTCGGCGTCGCTCGCCGGCGACGGCTCCAGGGACGGGGCCGCACCAACCGCGAGCAGGAGGTCGATGCCCGGCCGGAACCGTAGCGGCGTCAGCGGATGCTGGGGCCCGAAGTCGTACTCGAGCGACCGGGGCCCGTAGACGAGCAGCGGGCCGGGACCGGTGGTGGACACGTCAGGCACGATACCGCCATGGAGCGCGTGTACACGGCCCCGCGGCTGGACAAGCTCGGCGTGAAGCCCGGCTCGCGGGTGGCGCTGGTCGGACTCGACGATCCGGTCTTCGAGGCCGAGCTCCGCGATCGGACGAGTGACGTGACGCACGGGAGCCCGGCATCCGACACGGACCTCGTCTTCCTGTCGGCCGATGACCACGCCACGCTCGCAACCCTGTCCGCCCTCCGCGAGCGGCTGCGGCCCAACGGCGCGATCTGGGTCGTGTCGCACAAGGGCAAGGCGGCGACGCTGCGCGACGTCGAGGTCATGGCGGCGGGGAAGGCGGCCGGGCTGATCGACAACAAGGTCGTGAGCTTCGACGACACGCGGACGTCGCTGCGGCTCGTGATCCCGGTGGCGCAGCGACCGAAGGCCTGATCGTCGGCGACTGTTACCATCCGCGGATATGGACCTGATCATCGTCCTCGTGATCGTGCTGATCGCCGTCATCATCTGGCGCGGCCCCAAGACGCTCCCGCTGCTCGGCAAGGCGTTCGGGCAGGGCGTCAAGGAGGCGCGCAAGGAGATGGACGACATCAAGACCGACATCTCCGGCAAGCCCGACGCCGCCGCCACGGACGACAAGCCCGTCTCCTGACGCCGTCGGCACGCGCTGAGGCGCCGCGGTTTACCGGTGCGCCGCCAGCCGCCGCTTTCCGAGACCCTCGACCAGCCCGCGTGACCGGCTGAGCGCCGCGGCATCCACCGCCTCTGCGATCGACCGCGACGGACCCGGGCCGTCGAGGTCTCCCACCAGCACGACGTCGTCCTCGGGCACCTCGAACGCGAGGTGGTCCGGATGCGTGCCCGGTGTCGCGTGGACGCGGATCTCGACGTCCGCGAACGCCAGGCGGTCGCCGCCTTCGATCACGACGATCTCGCTCGACATGACCCCGGTCGCGCCGGCCGAGGCGAGGATCGGCGCCTCGTGGCGGATCGCGAGGCCCTCCGCGCCCGCGGCGTGGTCGGGCACGGGCGACGTCAGCAGGATCGCGGCGAGAATTCCACCGAGGTCGCGCAGCACATCGGCGATCGCGGCCGCAGCCTCGTCCGACGGGTCGCCGGGGTCGACGACGACGACACGGCGACGACCGACGAGGTAGGCGTCGACCGACTGGCCGGGGATCGCGCCCGCGCCGTCGAACGTGAGCCGCACGATGGACGCCGACAGGCGCTCCGCCACGGGATCCGCGGCCGAACCGACGGGCGAGAGGCGACGGCGGACGTCGTCGAGGTCACGGGCGGGTGCCAGCTGCTGGAGCGTCGTGCTCGTGGGCGGCCAGAGGTCGATGGCGCCGGCCGCCATCTCCGCGAGGGCGTCGGCCGGCGTGATCCAGCGGTGGTCGGCCACCTCGTGGGGGTCGGGCACGACCGCCGCGCCGTCGGGCAGGGCGGCCACGAAGAATCGCGTGTCGAAGCGGCGCGGGTTCCCGGGCGGCGTCACCCAGCGCGACAGGGGGACGAGCGCGTCGGGCAGGACGTCGATGCCGACCTCCTCGCGCAGCTCCCGGACCGCGGCGGCGAGGTACGCATCGACCGCGGCCTCTGAATCCGATGGATCGAGGGCGCCGCCCGGGAACACGTGCAGCCCCGGCCCGAAGGCCATCGTCGAGGGCCGTCGCGTCAGCAGCACCTCCGGGCCACGCGGGCCCGGCCGCAGGAGCACGACCGTCGCCGCGGGCCGGGGGACGACTGCCGCAGCGGCCGCCGGCGGCTCAGGTCCCGACAAGGAGCGCCTCGAGGGCCTCGGGCTCGGTGACGGGAAGGCGGCACGCGAATCGGTGGCACACGTACGCCGTCGCGCGGCCGTCGATCGCGACGCGATCGTGGAGCAGGGCGATGGCCGACGACGCCGGCGCCGCGCACGCGGCCTGCACGCGGAACGGGTGGTAGCCACGGTCGAGCCGCGCGACCAGCGCTCGTCCGTCGTCCGACGCCGGCTCGCCGACGACCGCGACCTCCGTCGAGGGCGCGTGGGCGGCAGCGAGCGCCGACAGCCACTGCGCGAATGCGGTCGGGTGGCGCTCGAGGAGCGATCCGAGCGGCGCGATGGCCCGCTCCGCCGCCGTTCGATAGCGGTCCTCGCCCGTCATCGCCGCGAGCCGGAGCAGGACGGTCGCGGCCATCGAGCCGCCGGACGGCGTCGCGTTGTCCTGGACGTCGCGGGGCCGGGCCACGAGCCGCTCGCCATCGTCTGGCGTGTCGTAGAACCCGCCGTCGGGGTGGGCGAAGTGCGCGAGGATCACGTCGACGAGGCCTACGGCGGCGTCGAACCAGCGCTCCTCGAACGTCGCCTCGTACAGGGCGAGCAGCCCGTCGGCGAGGTTCGCGTAGTCCTCGAGCACGCCGTCCGAGGACGCCCGGCCGTCGCGCCACGACCGCCGCAGCCGCCCGTCGGCCGTCCGGAGGTTGTCGAGCACCGCACTCGCCGCGCGGGTCGCCGACTCGCGATAGCGGGCCGCGGACTCGGCCAGCGCCGGATCGCCGGCGGCCGCGAGGGACCGGGACGCGTCCGCGAACGCCGCGATGGCGAGCCCGTTCCACGCCGCGAGGACCTTGTCGTCCCGGGCCGGCTGGGGCCGGGTCGCGCGTCGGGCAAGCAGCGACGACCGCGAGGCCGCGAGCCGCCGCCCGACCTCGTCCACCGCAAGCCCGAACCGCTCCGCCAGCTCCGCGTCTCCGCGGACCCGCGACAGGATCGTGCGGCCCTCCCAGTTGCCCTCGTCCGTGACGCCGTACGCCGCGGAAGCGAGCGCCGCCTCGTCGCCGAGGAGCTCGCGGATCTCCAGCGCGGTCCAGGTGAAGGTCGCGCCCTCCTCGCCGTCCGTGTCGGCGTCCTGGCTGGCCGCGAAGCCGCCGTCGGGCGTCGTCAGCTCGCGGACGACGAAGTCGAGGACCCCGGTCAGCGTCGCGAGCAGAGCAGGGTCGCCGGTGAGCGCCCACGCATGTGCGTACACGCGCGCCAGCTGGGCGTTGTCGTAGAGCATCTGCTCGAAGTGCGGGACCAGCCATCGCGCGTCGGTCGCGTACCGGTGGAAGCCGCCGCCCAGCTGGTCGTGGATGCCGCCCGCCGCCATCGCGGCGAGGCTGCGCAGCGCGACGTCGAGTGCGGCCTCGTCACCGCTCGCGACGTGCCGCCGCAGCAGGAACTCGATCGTCATCGACTGCGGGAACTTCGGCGCCCGGCCCCAGCCGCCGTTGACGCGATCGAACGAGCCGACGATCCCGGCCGTCGCGCCGTCGAGGACCTCGGGCCCGGGCAGCGCCCCGGCCGCGGCCGCGCCATCGGCTCCGAGTGCCTGCGACGCCACGAGCGCCTCGACCATCCGGGACGCGGACGCCTCGAGCTCGGTGCGTTGCGTTGTCCACGCGGCGCGCACGCCGTCGAGGACCTGCCGGAACGAGGGCAGCCCGTGGCGCGGCGTGTCCGGGAAGTAGGTGCCGCCGTAGAACGGGCGGCCCTCGGGCGTCAGGAACACGCTCATCGGCCAGCCGCCCCCGCCCGTCATCGCCTGGACGGCGCCCATGTACAGCTGGTCGAGGTCGGGGCGCTCCTCGCGGTCCACCTTGATCGCGACGAAGCCGGCGTTCAGCGCCTGGGCCGTCGCCTCGTCCTCGAACGACTCGCGCTCCATGACGTGGCACCAGTGGCACGCGGCATAGCCGATCGAGAGGAAGATCGGCCGGTCGAGCAACGCCGCGCGCGCCAGCGCGTCCTGTCCCCATGGGAACCAGTCGACCGGATTGTGGGCGTGCTGGAGGAGATACGGGCTCGTTTCCCCGGCGAGCCTGTTGGTGTGAAGCGGTTGCCCGGTGACGTCGGCCATGCGCCGATGGTACCGACCGCCTTGCGCACCGGTTCACGCACGAAATCCGGTGCCTGCGCGCTCCGGTGAACCGTCGCTGGTAAGCCACGGGTAGTACGAGTAGGCTACGCTCGGAGTCAGCCTGCCAACAGGGTTGTCGGAAGGTCGGATCGCTGGACCGTCTCGTGCGCGCGACTGCGGTCGCGCTCCTCGTGGGGATGCTCGCCGTCGCTGGTGCTGTCGCGCCCGTGGCGGCCGCCGCGCGCGTCCCGAAAGTGGTCCTCGTCGTCGGCCCGGTCGGCAGCCTCACCGGCGAGTACAAGTCGCTCGCGAACGCCGCCGCCGCCGAGGCCCTTTCGGCCGGCGCGGAGGTCACCAAGGTCTACTCCCCGAACGCGACCTGGCCGGCCGTTCGCCGCGCGCTCAACGGGGCGTCGATCGTCGTGTACCTCGGCCACGGCAACGGCTGGCCCAGCCCGTACCGCGACTCCCTGTATCCGCCGACCCAGAACGGCTTCGGGCTCAACCCGGTCGCAGGCGCCGACGACGTCAACCACCAGTACTTCGGCGAATCGTCGGTCGACAACATCAAGCTCGCACCGAACGCGGTCGTCGTGTTCTCGCACCTGTGCTACGCCAGCGGCAACAGCGAGCCCGGCCTGCCCGAGGGCTCCGAGTCGCAGGCCATCCAGCGGGTCGACAACTACGCCGCGGGGTTCATCCGGGCCGGCGCGCAGGCCGTCGTCGCCGAGGCCCACCTCGGCCCGGCGTACTACGTGCGCAACCTGCTTCGCAGCCAGCTCTCGGTCGAGCAGATCTGGCGCGGGTCGCCCAGCGCCAATGGCAACACGATGAGCTTCGCGAGCGAGCGGTCGCCCGGGTTCGCCGAGCGCCTGGATCCCGACCACTCGAACAGCGGCTTCTACCGCTCGCTCGTGTCGCGCGGCGTGAGCTCCACCCAGGTGCGGTCCGGCGCGACCGGCACGACGAGCGGCACGACGCCGTCGTCGATCATCCAGCCGCCCGTCACGCCGTCGCTGACGACGCTCGGGCTGACCTTCGGCCGGGTCAACATCCGCTCGCTGCCGATCGCCTCGGTCACCAGCCAGCTCGTGCTCCCGGTCAGCGCGGGTGGCGCGAAACGCATCCCGACGGGGACCCAGGTGGGCATCCGCTGGGATCCGATCGTCCTCGACGCGCAGCCACCGCCCCCGGTGCCGACCGTGCCCGCGCCGGACCCGTCTGCCTCGCCGTCCGATTCGCCGGATCCGTCAGCCTCGCAGGACCCGTCGGCGTCGCCGTCCGACGTCCCCTCGGCATCGCCGTCTCCCTCGCCCTCGGCCGCGCCGATCGACCCGCCCGACGTCGATCTCGTCGTCCCCGAGCAGCAGGGCTCGGTCGTGACGCTCAACCCGGCCGCGCGCAACGGCAAGGGCCTGAACGTCGGCGTCACGTACCCGTCGGCGCCCGGCCTGTATCGCCTCGTCGTCACGCTCCATGACGCGGCCGGCGTCGCCTACGACGCCCCGACGCAGGCGATGGTCAACTCGGTCCTCGTCCGCGTCGGCGGCTCGTACACCGCGGCCTTCGGCGCGCCGACGTCGATCTCGCTGACCACCGGCGCGACCGACACCGTCGGCGTCCGCGTCGTCAACGCGGGCTCGCAGGGCTGGGACGCGCCGTCGACCACGCCGCCGTCCGAGTCGGACTCGCTGCTGATCTGGCTCCGCACCTCGCGCACCGCGGCCCGCCTCGTCGGGACGTGGGTCTCGACCGAGGGCCTCCCGGTCCCGGCGCCGACGTCGAAGGCGCTCGATCCGTCGGCAGCCGCGCCGGGTGGGACCGCCGCCGTGGGGCTGCCGCTCGTCGCGCCGTCACAGCCAGGCCAGTACCTGCTGCTCCTGGACGTGGTGACCCCGACGCACGGCTCACTGTCCACGCTGGGCAGCACGCCGTCGCTCATCCGGGTGTCCGTGACGGGCCCCGCGATCGCGCCGTCGGCGTCGCCGTCTCCCTCGGGCTCGACCGTCCCCAGCCCCGCGCCGTAACGCGGACGGGATGCCGCGGGCACCCCGATCGAGCGCTCCGTCGGGCCGGTGGTGATTGAATGGGTGCCATGAGCACCGATATCCGGGCAGGGGAACCGGAGCACGCGGAGCGCACGGCCGACCCGCTGCGGATCCTCCTGGTGGCCCCGCCCATGCTGCCCGTCCCGCCCCCGACGTACGCGGGCACCGAGCGCGTCGTCGCCGCCCTGGGCGACGAGCTCCACCGCCGCGGCCACCATGTCGCCCTCGTCGCGCCCGGCGACTCACATGTCCCCTACGAGCACATCCCGACCATCGACCAGAGCCTCTGGTCGACCGGGTTCCTCGGCGATCTCGCGGCCTACCAGCAGCACACGATCGAGGTCGCGTGGACCGCGGCGGAGCGGTTCGACATCGTCCATGCCCACATGGAGCAGCACAGCTTCGTGTTCGCGCAGCATTGCGAGACGCCCGTCATCGCCACGATGCACGGCCGGCTCGACCTCGCCGGCATCCCGGAGCTCCTCGTGTCGCACCCCGACGTCCCGCTCGTGGCGATCAGCGACAGCCAGCGGCGCTTCTTCCCGGACCAGCGCTGGATCGCGACGATCCACCACGGGCTGCCGCTCGCCGACATGCCGTTCGAGCCCGATCCCGGCGACTACCTCGTGTTCGTCGGCCGCATCACGGCCGAGAAGGGCATCCGCGAGGCCATCGAGCTCAGCCGCGAGTCGGGCGTGCGGCTCAAGATCGCCGCCAAGGTCCACCTCGACTCGGAGCGCGCGCACTTCGAGGAGGTCGTGCAGCCGGCGATCGACGCGGGCGACGTCGACTTCCTGGGCGAGCTCGGGCCCGACGAGCGCGACCCGCTGTACGCCGGTGCGCTGGCGACCGTGATGCTTGGCGGCTGGCCCGAGCCGTTCGGCCTGGTCGCGATCGAGTCGATGGCCACCGGGACCCCGGTGATCGCCCGGCGGGCCGGCGCGCTCGTGGAGACGATCACGCACGGTGAGTCCGGGTTCATCGTGGATGACGTCGCGGAGGCCGCCCTGGCTGTCGGCCGGGTCTCCGAGCTGGACCGGACCGCGATCCGCGAGCAGGCGTTGCGCCGCTTCTCCCCCGAGCGCATGGCCGACGAGTACGAGGCCGCCTACCGCCAGGTCATCGCCGAGCGACGTCCCGGGGTCGCCGGCGCCGTCGCGACGTCCCGTGCCTGACGCCCGACCGGCCGGCGCGGCGCGAGCCCGGCCGGCGTCGCGCGGCCGAGGTGCCGCGGCCGCCGAGCCGTTCCGGACCGCCGACGACCTGGGGCCCGTCCACGATCCAGGCCCCGACGCGGCACGCCAGCGGCTCGAGGCCGCCGCCGTCGACGAGGCCGCGGCCGAGCCGCTCGAGCTCGAAGACGGCCATGGGATCCGCGTGGGGACCGCGTCGTGGACCGACCCGACGATGACGGCCGCGGGCGTGTTCTACCCCTCGGACGCCGACACGGCCGAGGAGCGCCTCGGCTACTACGCCTCGCGCTTCCCGGTCGTCGAGGTCGACGCGACGTACTACGCGCTCCCCTCGCGCCGGCTGTCGGAGCTGTGGGTCGAGCGCACGCCACCGGACTTCGTGTTCGACATCAAGGCGCACGCGCTGCTGACCGGCCAGCCCACGGAGACGAAGCGGCTGCCGAAGGCGCTCCGCGAGGCCCTGCCGGCGACGCTCGCGGAGAAGCCGCGGCTGTACGCGAAGGACCTGCCCGGCGAGCTCCTCGCCGAGGTCTGGCGGATGTTCGCCGAGGGCCTCGAGCCGCTCGCGGCGAGCGGGCAGCTGGGCGCGGTCTTCCTCCAGTACCCGAAGTGGTTCTTCACGTCGTCGGAGAACCGGGATGCGATCCGGGCCGCGAAGGAGGCGCTCTCGCCGCACGGCCTGACGGTCGCCGTCGAGTTCCGCAACGCGTCGTGGTTCAACGAGAAGAACGTCGAGCGGACGCTGCGCTTCCTCGAGGACGAGCACATCCCGCTGGTCATGGTCGACGGGCCGCAGGGGTTCAAGTCGTCGATCCCGCCGGTCGTCGCGACGACCTCGCCGGAGCTCGCCGTCGTCCGGTTCCACGGCCGGCGGACGGCGACCTGGGAGTCGATGGGCGGCCTGCCGACCGTGGAGCGGTTCCGCTACCTGTACGAGCGCGACGAGCTGCGCGAGTGGGTGCCGCGGGTGATCGAGGCCGCCGGGCAGGCCCGCGACACGCACGTCCTGATGAACAACTGCTACGCCAACTACGGCTCGACGAACGCGCGCGAGCTGGCGGCGATGCTCGCCGAGGAGCTCGCCAACGCGGGTGGATGACGGCGGGCCGGGCCGGGCGTAGGGTACGGGGATGGTCGTCAAGGTCGTGCCCGGGTTCCTTCCCAGCGTCTACGGGCTCCGGTTCGCGAACTCGTTCCCGCCCGGGCCGACCGTGCGCTTCGGGCCGTTCGACACGCGGTTCCTCGGCTTCGGGGACGCCTCCGCCGGCCTGTGCGGCGGCATGGCGCTGACGGCGCGCGACCTGTTCGAGGCGGACGTGCCGTCCCCGCCGGACACGACGCCGCCCGCCAACGGCTCGCCGCGGTTCGACGCCCTCGTGCGCCGCCAGGTCGAGTCGCTCGACTGGTTCAAGGTCCCGCTCCGGTTCCTCGACCTCCAGGCGCTGCGGGGCGACCCGCCGACGGGCGTCGCGGCGACGCTCGGTCGCGAGCCCGCGCGGGTCAGCGCGGTGCTCAAGGAGTGGCCCGCGATCCGCGCCGAGCTCGACAGCGGGCACCCGTCGGTGGTCGGGCTCGTCCGCTCGGCCGACAGCTCGCCGGCGGCCCTGACGAAGAACCACCAGGTGCTCGCGTTCGGGTACGAGGAGACGCCGACCAGCATCGTCATCCGCGTGTACGACCCGAACCACCCGGGCATGGACGACGTCGAGCTGCGGGTCGACATCCTGCCCACGCCGAACCGCGCGTGGCGTGACCGGATCCGCATGAACCAGTCCACCGGGGAGCCGCTGTACGGGTTCCTCCACCAGCCGTACCCGCCGCCGCAGTCCGTTCGCGCCTGGCGACAGGGCTGATCGCCGGCGCCGGTCGGGTGCGCGGCGTCCGGACGCGCGCCTCGGCCGGCCGGCATCGCTCCTCCACGACACCGGCCGGCCCGAGGGCGGTCGAGAGGCTGTTGGACGGGGGCGTCAGCGCTCGAGGCGGCTGGCCTCGTCGAGCATCGCGAGGAGCGCGTGGACCTCGTCGGTCTGCGGCAGCCGGTCGGCGACCTCGTCCGCCATGGCGGCGACGTCACCGAGGTCGTAGCTGCCGGCCCAGCGGCTCTGGCGGAAGCGCTCGCCCGCGGCGGCGATGATCGCGTCGAGCTGGAAGGTCGGACGGGTCTGCTCGAACGAGGCCGCGAGGTCGTCGAGGCCGACGTCGCGCGCCGTCTCCTGCGCCTGGCGGCTGTCCGGGTCCGTCCAGCGGAGGTGGACGGTGGCGATCCGTCCCGAGTCGAAGATCCCACCACGGTCGCCGGTCAGCTTGAGGGCGTACAGCGCGGTCGAGGCGTGGCCGGCGCCGATCGCGCCCGCCTTCACGTTGTCGTCCTGGAACTGGTTGTCGGCGATCGCGCGGTTCTCGTAGCCCACGAGCCGGTAGGCGTCCACGACGTCCGGGTTGAACTCGACCTGGGCGCGCGCGTCGAGCGCGACGGTGTCGAGCGTGGAGGTGAGCTTCTCGCCGAACAGGGTCCGGGCGTCGTCGAGCTGGTTGACGTAGGCGTAGAAGCCGTCGCCCTTGTCGGCAAGCTGCTCCATCAGCACGTCGTTGTAGTTGCCCATCCCGAAGCCGACGGTGACGAGCTGGATGCCCTGCTCCGCGTCGGGGCGGATCCGCTGCAGGATCGCCGCCGGATCCACGTTGCCCATGTTGGCGACGCCGTCGGAGGCGAGGATCACGCGGTTGATCCCGCCCTCCTGCAGCGCGTCGGACGCCAGCTGGTAGCCGAGCCGCAGGCCGGCTTCGGCGTTGGTCGAGCCGCTCGGCTGCAGCGAGTCGATGGCGGCGGCGATCCGGTCGGCGTCCTTGGCCGTCGTGGGCTCGAGGACGACCTGCGCGTCCGTGCCGAACGCGACGATCGCGACGGTGTCGCGCGGCCGGAGCCGGTCGGCGAGGAAGCTGAGCGCCTGCTTCACGAGGCCGAGACGGTCCTCGCGGGCCATCGAGCCCGACGTGTCGACGACGAACGTGAGCGCCGCCGGCGGCCGCTGGAAGCGCGCGACCTCCTTCGCCTTGACGCCGATCCGCAGCAGGACCTCGTCGTCGGCGAGGAACGGGCTCGGGCCGCCGTCGCTGCTGATCGCGAACGTGCCGTCGGTCGGGGCCGCGTAGTCCTGCTCGAACGCGTTGACGAACTCCTCGACGCGCACGGACGCCGGGTCGGGGAGGTTGCCGTCGTCGACGTAGCGCTGGGCGATCGCGTACGACGCCGTGTCCACGTCGAGCCCGAACGTCGACTCGCGGTCGCGATCGGCCGGGACGAACGGGTTCACGCCGGGGTCCTGGTAGGTGACGCCGTCGTAGGGCGTCGCGGGCGGAACGTCGGGCGCGTAGACCGGCGCCGGCGTCGGGTAGTAGTGGTCGGCGGTCGAGGAACGTCCCGGGGCTTGCGTGCCGGTCGACGAGGAGCAGGCCGCCGTGCCGAGCGCGACGGCGGCGAGGAGGAGAACGGGCCTGCGCATGGCGCAACCTCCTGACGGGGATCGCCTGGGCGGTCCCCTGGTCGAGGCGGGGCGAGTGCCCCGCGAGGTCCCGGGTCGGTGGCGCGTGCGCCGTCGTCCGGGCCGGTGGCGACCGGGTGCGAGCCCTGTCGCCGCCCGCATCGTGGGTCCCGGCGCCGTTCCCGGGGACCAGCCCAGCCCCGATCCCCCGTTGCGGGTTATCCCGCCTTCGCGCTCCGGCGGCCGAGGCCGAGGCCCGCGGCTACAGCGCGGGCAGCACCTGGTGGTCGTCCTGGAGGCCGGCCCACAGGTCCCCGACCTCGGCGACGCGCGCGGGCAGGGTCGTCAGCGTCCAGCGATCGGGGCGGAGCGACGGGTCGTCGAGCTCCTCCCAGCGGATCGGCGCGGAGACCGGCGCACCCGGGCGCGGCCGGACGGCATACGGCGCCACGAGCGTCTTGATCGCCGCGTTCTGGGTGTAGTCGAGCCGGGCCTTGCCGCCGCGATCGGCCTTCGCCCACTCCCACGACACGAGCTTGGGCACCGTCCCGCCGATCGCGCGCGACAGCTTCTCGACCCACGCCGAGGTGTCCGCGTACTGGTAGCGCCCGCGCTCGACCGGGATCCACGCCTGGATGCCGCGGCTGCCCGTGAGCTTCGGGTACGCGCGCACGCCGAGGTGCTCGAGCGCCGTCCGGTAGAGGCGCGCGATGACCAGCGTCTCCTCCCAGGTCGTGTTCGTGCCGGGGTCGATGTCGATCAGGGCGAAGGTCGGCGTCCACGGGTCGTGGATGGTCGACGTCCAGGCGTGCATCTCGAACGAGGCCTGGTTGCCGAGCCAGCACAGCGTCGCGGCGCGGTCCGCGACGAGGTGGTCGTTCGCCGCCCGGTCCTCGCGCTCGCGGAAGCCGGTCTCGTGCCAGATCGTGAGCCACTTCGGGGCCGACGACGGGGATGTCCTTCTGCCAGAACCCGGGCGCCCCCGCGCCGTTGGGGAAGCGCTGGAGGTTGAGCGGCCGGTCGAGCAGGTGGGGCAGCATCGCCGGCGCGATCCGGGCGAAGTAGGTGATCAGGTCGCGCTTCGTGAGGGCGGGTTCGTCGACGCCGTCGCGCGGCGGGAACAGCGTCTTGTCGAGGTTGGTGAGCTTGAGCTCCTGGCCCGCGACGGTCCAGAGACCCTCGGCCTTCATCGTCCGCAGGGTCTCGAGCTCGGCATCGGACACCAGCCACGCGGGATCGATGGGCTGTTTCGCCTTCGTCATCGGTCGCACCTCCGGATCAGGGGCGGGAAACGCGGCGTCGGCCTCGCGATCGGCCTTCGCCGGGTCCACCGCCCGCTCGCGGACGACCTCGCGCGGGTCGCGCCCGCGCTCGAGGCCCTTGAACGATGTCTGGCGCACGTGCCCGTCGCGCGTCCAGCCGCCGAGCTCCGCTCGGATCACGAGCTCGGGGCGGATCCAGCGCACGCCGGCGAGGTCGCCGCCCCACCGGCCACGGTAGTCGGGCGCGGGCGGCGGGTCGAACGGCGGCGCGTCGGTCTCGAGCCCCTCGAGGATCGCCTTCAGCTCCTTGCGCGTGCGCCCGTCGAACCCGGAGCCGACCTTGCCCGCGAATCGCAGTCGCTCGTCCTCGTAGACGCCGACGACGACCGCGCCGAGGTCCTTCGCGGTCCCCTCCCCCGGCGTCCAGCCGCCGACGACCAGCTCCTGCTCCGGGCGCGCCTTGACCTTGAGCCACGACGACGACCGGCGGCCCGGCTCGTAGCGTGAGCGACGGTGCTTGGCCACGATGCCTTCGAGGCCCTGCGCCTTGACCGCCTCGAAGAACGCCACGCCCTCGGTGTCGATCGGGCGCGCGAACTGGACCCGCGCGTTGGGCCGGATCACGAGCTCGAGCAGGCGCTTGCGCGACTCGAGGGGCACGTCGACGAGCGAGCGACCGTCGAGGTAGAGCAGGTCGAACGCCTGGTAGACCAGCGGCACGGGCCGGCCCGTCCGTCCCTCGCTGATCCGTTCCTGGAGGAGCGAGAAGTCCGGGTGGCCCCGCTCGTCGAGCGCCACGACCTCGCCGTCCACGATCGCCTCGCGCGCCTGGATCCACGTCGGCGGGCTGAGCAGGCGCGGGAAGTACGTCTCGGCGTCGTGGCCGTTGCGGGTGAACAGCGCCACCTTGTCGTCGCGCACGACCGCCTCGACCCGGTAGCCGTCCCACTTGATCTCGTACAGCCAGTCGGCGTCGCGGAATGCCCGGGTGGTGAGCGTCGCCTTCATGGGCTCGAGGTAGCGCGGCATCGGCATCTCGCGCGCCGCGGACAGGTCGATCTCGGCGGTCGCCGCCGGCATCTCGGACACCCAGATCGCCGGCGCGTTCGCCTTGACCTCGTCGTTCGTGCGCCCGGACTTCACGCTGCGCGGGTGGTCCTCGGCGTCCCAGCCCGGGACGTTGTCGACGCCGCGCTTGTGGATCAGCAGCCACTGCTCGCCGTCGTCGTCCTCGAACGCCGTCCGCGGCGCGGTGCCGGGCCGCCGGCTGGTCCGGACGAGCGTGTACCGGCCGCTGACCTTCTGGCCGTCGAGCACGAACTTCAGCTCGCCGTTCGCGACCGCGGCGGCCGGCTCGGGGGTCTCCGCCTCGGGCTCCCAGGTGCCCCAGTCCCAGACGATGACGTCGCCGGCCCCGTACTGCTTCGCGGGGATCGTGCCCTCGAAGTCGAAGTACTCCATCGGGTGGTCCTCGACGTGGACCGCCATCCGCCGGATGGACGGGTCGAGGGTCGGGCCCTTGGGGACGGCCCACGAGGCGAGCACGCCGTCGATCTCGAGGCGGAAGTCGTAGTGCAGCCGGGTGGCCCGGTGCCGCTGGACCACGAACCGGCGACGGACGCCCTGGATCGCGGCCGGCCCCGACCCGACCGGCTGTCCCGGCGCCGGCTCGGGCGTCTTCGCGAAGTCGCGCTTCCGGCGGTACTCCTCGAGGGGCATGGGTCGAGTATGCCGACTCGCACGGGCCGACCGCGCCGGGCACACTGCGGGCATGCCCGACCGCATGAACCCGTACGGCCAGCCGATCGGCCCCGACGTCCCCGGCTGGACCGCGCGCCCGTGGCCGCCGCGGACCCCGATGGTCGGCCGGCATTGCCGCATCGAGCCCGTCGATCCGGCGCGCGATGCGGACGCGCTGTTCGAGGCCTACGCGGAGGCGCCCGACGACCGCGACTGGACCTACCTCGCGGCCGACCGCCCGGCCACGCCGGAGGCATGTCTGACGCACCTCGAGGGCCTGGCCGCGTCCGCCGACCCGTTCCAGCACACGATCACCGACCTCGCGACGGGCCGCCCGGTCGGGACGGCGGCGCTGATGCGCATCGACCCGGCGAACGGCGTCATCGAGATCGGCTGGATCAACAGCTCGCGCCGGCTGCAGCGGACGGTCGCGTCCACCGAGTCGATGTTCCTGTTCATGACGCGCGTGTTCGACGAGCTGGGCTACCGCCGGTACGAGTGGAAGTGCGACTCGAGGAACGCGCCGTCGCGCGCGGCGGCCCTCCGGCTCGGGTTCCAGTTCGAGGGGATCTTCCGCCAGGCGGCGGTCACGAAGGGCCGCAGCCGCGACACCGCGTGGTTCTCGATCCTCGACAGCGAGTGGCCGGCGCTGCGGCGTGGCTACGAGGCGTGGCTTCGACCGGAGAACTTCGACGCCGATGGCCGGCAGGTCGAGCGGCTCGCCGACTGCATCGCCCGGTCCCGCGGCTGAAGGGGCCGCCTCAGCCCCGGGCGAGCGCCTCCATCACCGGCGCGAACGCCTCCACCGCCTCGAGCCGGTTGGGCCGGAGCTGGACCTGGACGTGGGACATCCCGAGCTCCGCGTAGCGCCGTGAGGGTCGCCGCCAGCTCCGCCGGTGAGCCGCGGATCTCGCGCTCCTCGGCCGGGCGACCGTCCGCGGCATCGATCGTTCGGATCAGCGCCTCCGCCGAGCGCGGCAGCGTCGCGGGATCGCGACCGGCGGCCTCGCACGCGGCGTCGACCCTGGCGATGAGCTCGGGCAGCTCGTCGGGCAGGTGCATGCCGGCGTTCCACTCGTCGGCGAGCTCCGCGGTCAGCCGCAGCATCCGCGTCCCGCCCGTCCCGATCATGATCGGCGGGCCGGCCGGGCGCGGGCCGCGTGGCGCGATCGGGGCGTGGCGCGCCGTCCACCAGGTCCCGTCCAGGTCGGCGTGCCCGTCGTGGAACATCGCCGCGATGATCCGCAGGCCCTCCTCGAACGCGTCGAAGCGATGCTCGAACGGCACCCCGAAGGCCGTGAACTCCGGCTCGTTCCAGCCGGCCCCGAGGCCGAGGATGAAGCGCCCGCCGCTGACCTCGTCGAGGGTCTCGGCCATCTTCGCGAGCAGCGCGGGGTTGCGCAGCGGCATCGCCGTGACGTACGTGCCGAGCCGGACCCGCGGCACGGCCACGGCGAGCGCGGAGAGCAGCGTCATCGACTCCCACGCGCCGCTCCACGCGCCGGCCGGATCGCCGAACCCGAGGTGGTCGGAGATCCAGACGGTGTCGAAGCCGATCGGCCTCGCCGGCCGTCGCCATCGCGAGGATGTCGGCCCAGCGAGGCGTCGCGCCGTCCATCGACCCCTCGACGTACGGCAGGTTCAGGCCCAGGGACATCGTCATGGGCTGGATGCTATGCCCGGTGGGCATCGCCTTCGAGCCGAAGCATCGCCAGCGAGCGCCGCCACGGCGCTGATCCATGACGGCCAGGCATGCTGCGGCCCGGAGGACGGCCCTCGACCGGGCTTGAGCCCAAAAGCGATGACTGACAGGCATGCGGTCGCGGCGTGGCCAGCGCGGCGACGCCCGGCTCCTACGCGCTCTTGCGGCGCCTCGCGGGTCGCGCGGCTTCCTCGTCCTCGGCGTCCGATGCGGCTGACGCTGCCTTCGACTTCGCGGCGGCCGGCTTCTTCGCGGCGGCGGGCCGCTTCTCGCGTGCGCTCTTGTGGTCGGCGACCGAGACGGGCTCGGTCGACCCGGCGGTCTTCGTGTCCGTGGCGGCCTTGACGCTCGCCTCGAGCAGCTTCATGAGGTCGACGAGGTTCGCGCTCTCCTCGACCTGCTCCGGCTGCTCGATCTCGACGCCCTCGACCTTGGCCTCGATGACCTTGAGCAGCGCCTCGCGGTACTCGTCCTTGTAGCGCGACGGGTCGAACGACTCGGTCATCGCCTCGACCAGCTGCTCGGCCATCTTGAGCTCGGCCGGCTTGAACTCGAACGTCTCCTCGGTCAGGTCGAGGTCCTTCGTCGAGCGGATCTCGTCGGGCCAGTGGAGGGTCGTGAGCAGCATCGTGCCCTCGAACGGGTCGAGCGACGCGAGCGCCTCCCGGTCGCGGATGACGACCTTGCAGATGGCGGTGAGCCCGCGCTCCTCGAGGACCTGGCGGAGCAGGTAGAAGGCCTTGCGGCCGATCTTGTCGGGCTCGATGTAGTACGACTGCTTCGTGAACTTGGCGTGCTCCTCGGTCGCGGCGTCGCGCGGGGCGAACTGCTCGATCTCGATGGAGCGGACCGTCTTGAGCGGGACCTTCTCGAGGTCCTCGTCGGTGATCACGATGTACTGGTCCGGCGCGTACTCGTAGCCCTTCACGGTCTCGCCGCGCGAGATGACCTTCTCGTCCTCCGGGCACCAGACCTTCATCTGGATCCGCGAGAGGTCGGTCTCGTGGAGCATGTTGAACCGGATCGTGTACTCGGACTCGGTCGCGGTGTACAGCTTGACCGGGATGGTGACCAGGCCGAACTGGATGGCCCCCTTCCACATCGAGCGTGCCACGGGCGTGCTCCACCTCGCGTCATCCACGGTCGTGGTTGCGGCTCCCGATGCCGCCGACCGACCGGGACGGTGACTCTACCATCCGGTCGCAATCGCCCTGCTTGCGGACGCCGGCTCGGCGTTGCGTGCGCCTTGCGCTCGGCGCGCGTGGTGCTAGCGGACGATCACGAAGGCGTCGACGTCGACCCGCGGGTGGCCCTTCGTCCCCGCGACCACGACCGTGATCGTGTGGTTCGCGCTCGTGCGCCCAGGTCCGCGTGAACACGACCCGCCGGGGGTGGAGATGCGTTCGGTGGAGGTGGAGCGTGCGGACGCAGCACGCCGTCGATGTAGATGCGCGCCGACCCTCGGCGAGGGCCGTAGGGCGCGACGACCGCGACCGCACGACCCGTGAACGCGCGCCCGATCGACGCCCCGGCGACGCCGCGCGTACCGGGTCGTGCCGCGCGACCAGAGGGAGGACCGCGACACCCGCCAGGTATGCGTGGTGACGAGGCTCGAGCTGCGGTCCTGGACGATCCCCGCGGTGAACGGCCCGGTCTGCGTCCACGGGCTCCAGTTGCCGGCCGCGTCCCGCGTGCGAACCTGGAGCGTGTACCGGTGGCCGGCGGCGAACGTGCGGTTGATCGCCGTCGTCGTCGACCCGAGGCCGATCGTCCCGCCCCACTTCCCGCCGTCGACCTGCCAGCGGGCCTGGTAGCCGCCGATGGCGGTGGTCGCGTCGGTGCCCGCCGGCCAGCTGGCGCGGGCGGTGAAGCGGGTCGTGTCGAAGCGCGTCCCGGGGACGACCCCGAGCGTCGCCTTGCCCACGCTCGGGCGGTCCGTGTCCACGACGATCGCGACGCGCACCGTCCGCACGAGGCCACCGACGTTGCCGGTCACGGTCGCGCGGTAGCGCCCCGTCGGCGTCCCCGCCGGCACGCTGATCGAGAGCGCGGACGTGGTGTCGTTGGGCCCCGAGAGCAGCTGGTCGTTCAACGTGGCGGTGAGCGGCGAGTCCGCGCTGACCGAGAGGCTCATGTCGCCCGTGACGTCCTCGGCCCGGACGGCCTCGACCGTGATCTTGCGCGTCCCGCCCGCGGCGCCGAGCGCGCCCGACGGTGACGCCGCGACCAGCGCGTAGTCGCCGAGGTTGACGATGTGCGAGACGTCGAGCAGGGGCTCGTGGTACGGGTCCGGGTCGCTCGACAGCTTCCAGCCGTGGTTGCCGGCCGCGATGAGCGCGGCGCGGACCTGGGCAGGCGTCGCCAGCGGCCGCGACGCCTTGTACAGCGCGACGGCGCCCGTCACGTGCGGCGCGGCCATCGAGGTCCCCGAGAGGTACGCGTAGCCGCCGGGCACCGTCGACCAGATGCACTTCCCGGGCGCGATGATGTCCACGTCGCGGCCGAAGTTCGAGAAGTTGGCGAACGTGTCGTCGCGGTCGTAGCTGCCCCACGAGAAGCAGGCGTTGCCGCCGACGCCGCCGGGCTTGCCGTCGCTGTCCGCCAGCGCGGAGACGGTGATCACCTCGTTGTAGCTCGCCGGGATCAGGCGCGACGCGCTGAAGTGGTTGTTGCCCGGCGGCCGCGACCACCGTGACGCCCGACGCGACGAGGCGGCAGATCGCCTGGTGGATCGGGTCGTGGTTGGTCAGCCCGCAGTTGTGGTCGTCCGACCCGGTCTTGGCGACCGACATGTTGGCGGCCTCGATGAGCGGCCGGCTCGGGTCGTTGGGATCGCGCTGGGCGGTGATCCAGTCGAGGCCGCAGACGTACCACGAGACGAGGCCCGCGCCGCTCGAGTTCAGGATCCGAACCGCCCACAGGCGCACGCCGGGCGCCACGCCGACCACGCCCAGGCCGTTGTCGATCGCGCCGACGATGCCCGCCACGTGCGTCCCGTGGCCGTTCCCGTCGCCCCACGCGTTGGGGTTGGACGAGGAGCAGTTCACGCCGCCGACGACGTTGAGATCGGGGTTCGTCTTCTCGATGCCGGTGTCGACGATCGCGACGTCGGCGTCCACGCGCTCGTCGACGCCGTCGATCTTCGCGATCGGGCTCTTGGTGCCGAACACCCGGCGCACGCCGCGCGGCGTGGACTGGGCCTGGAGCCGGATGACGGCGTCCGGCACGAGCGCGACCACGTTGGGATCCGCCCGCAGCGTCGCGAACTGCCGACCGTCGAGCTTCGCCGAGTAGCCGCGAACGACGTGGCTGAACGCGCGATCGACGACGACGCCCATGCCGCGGGCGCGGGTCTCGGCGGCCGTGACGCTCGCGTCGCCGCGGAGCATCACGATCCAGCGGCCGGCCGCACTGGGCGCGCCGTCGGCCGCGACCGGCGAAGGCAGCGTGCGCGGCGTCGTGGGCGCCGTGCGCACGGGGTCGGCCGCCTGGGCCGTCGCGGGCGCGACGAACGAGGCGACGATGACGGCGAGGAGGCACAGGGGGGCGAGGGGCGAGGCTCGCAGCATCGGGAGACTCCCGGTCGGGGGACCGCCGGAGCAAACGCCTGTACTCCGGATGGAGGAAGGGTCCCGCACCCATGGTCCCACGGGTATGACCCGGTTGTCACGCCCGGGATGGCTCCCGGGTCCGGGGCGCCGTGCTCAGGCGGCGGTCGATGCCGCCTGCAGCCGGAGCTCGGCCTCCGCCTCCACGACCCGCGTCAGGATGCCGTTCCGGAGCGCATCCAGGCTCGCGGAGACCGCCTGCGTGGCCGTCGACACGGACGTCAGCTGGGACTTCATGGCGCGAACGGCGTCGAGCTGCTCGCGCACGCCGGCGAGAGCACGGCCGATCGCCGCGGCGTCCACGTCGACCTCGCGCTCCCGCAGGGAGGCCAGGGCGAGCAGGCGCGCGAGCCGGATGGCGGCTTCGAGGTAGGCGGCGTCCGGCGCGTCGGGATCGACGACGACGTGGACGTCCTCGCCGACCATCGTGAACGGCGCGGTGCCGGCGGGCGCGTGCTTGGGGCTCCAGACGGCGACCCCGACCGCGGCGCCGCGGTTCTCGCGGGCCTCGCGCAGCTCCTCGCGCATCGCGCGCTGCGACATGGCCCGGTCCTTGGCCTCGATGACGACCCGGAGGTCCGCGCCGCGCGCGACCCGTGCGTCGATCGTCAGGACGAAGTCGCCCTTCTTGGAGCCCATGAGCGCGCCGGTCTCGGTCCCGGTGCGGTCCAGGATGTCGCCGGCGCCGCGGGCGAGGCTCCCGAGGAGGTCCTCGAGGAGATCCTCGAAGTCGCCGCCCTTCGCCGCGGACTTTGCGCGCTCCTCGGCGCGGGCCCGCGAAGCGGCTTCGAGCGAGCTGAGCCGCTCGTGGACGCCCTTGAAGCCGTCGGCGATCTCCTGGCGGAACTGGTGGAGCGGCGAGCCCATGCGCGTCGGATCCAGGAGCTGCGCGACCTTGGAGCGGTCGCCGTCGAAGTACTGGCCGAGGAGGCCGCCGATCCGCCCGATGGCGGAGTCACGGCGCGTCTCGTCGAACAGCTCGTTGACGAACTGGCGCAGGGCGCCCTTGTCGCCGAGGAACTTCTCCAGCGTCCGGGGCAGGCGGCCGTCGCCATCGGCGAAGTTGGCGCGGAGGACGTCCTCGACGGCGCGTGCGGCGTGCTCGTTGACGGCGCTGGTCTGGGCGACCAGCTTCTCGAACTCGCGGCGGACGACGTCGACGTCCATGGTGGTGGAGGCGTCCTGGATCGCGAGCAGGCCGATGCGCAGGGCACGCTCGACGACCGCCGGGCGCTCCGCCGGCTCGCGCTCGGCGAGCGACGACGCGAGCACCCGGTCCGTGAGGACGAGCCGATCGATCGCGATGCGATCGCCCTCGACGCGGACCTGCGGCGGCGCGGCGGCATCGCGCCCGGCGGGCCGGGTCGCGGGTGTCGGCAGGGGGAGGATTCGGGCTTCCATGCCGCGCATCCTCGGGCCCGGTTGTGACACCTAGCGTGTCACGCCATCCCCTACCCTTCCGCGATGGCCCCGAATCCCGACTGGCTCACCGCCCTCGACACCGTCGCCGCCGAGTCATCGTTCTCCGGCCTCATCGGCATCGACCGGCCCGGGCGCCCGCCTGTCGACCGGGCGATCGGCCTCGCGGACCGGCGGTGGCAGGTGCCCGTCAGGCCGGACTCGATCCTCGCGATCGCCAGCGGCACCAAGGGGTTCACGGCGCTCACGGTGATGAGCCTCGTCACCGACGGGACCCTGTCGCTCGACACCACCGCGCGCTCGCTGCTCGGTGCCGACCTGCCGCTCGTCGCCGACGACGTCACGATCCGGCACCTGCTCGGCCACCGGTCCGGCATCGGCGACTACCTCGACGAGTCCGAGCAGGACGTCGCCGATTACGTCCTGTCGGAGCCCGGCCATCGATACCTCGACGCCGAGGACTACCTCCCGAGCCTCGACGGCCATCCCACGGTGTTCCGCAGCCGACGAGCGGTTCGCGTACAACAACGGCGCCTTCGTGCTGAGCGCGATCCTCGCGGAACGCGCGGCCGGCGTGCCGTACCACCAGCTCGTCCACGACCGGGTGATCGCACCGGCCGGCATGGTGGACACGACGTTCCAGCGATCGGACGCACCCCAGCCGAGGACGGCGACCGGCTACCTGGAGGCCGACGGATTGCGCACGAACGTGGTCCACATGCCGCTGCGTGGCGTCGGCGACGGCGGGTTGTTCTCGACGCTCGCGGACGTGCGCTCGTTCTGGGCAGCCCTGCTCGCCGGACGCATCGTGCCCCTCGACGTCCTCGCCGAGATGACCGTGCCCCGCAGCGACTCGACGGAGGACGACCGCCGATACGGCCTCGGGTTCTGGCTGCCGGCGGGCGGCGACGCGATCCAGCTCGAGGGCTACGACGCGGGCATCTCGTTCCTCTCGACGTGCCGGCCATCGACGGGCGCGGTCGAGACGGTGATCTCCAACTGGACCGACGGCATCTGGCCGATCGTCCGGTTCCTGCGCGAGGTCGACACCGACGGCTGACGCGCGACCGGGCGCCGGACGTCGCGCGATTCAGGCGAGCATGCGCCCCGGGTTGAGCAGGTTCTGCGGGTCGAGCGCGTGCTTGATCGCCCGCATCACGGCCACGGCGTCCTCGCCGCGCTGGCGCACGAGCCAGTCCCGACGGGCGGCGCCGATCCCGTGCTCGCCCGTGACGGTCCCGCCCGAGCGCGAGGGCCGCCTCGTAGAGGTCGGACCGGGCGGCCTCGAGCCGAGGAACGGCCGACGCCTCGTCCTCGTCGCGTGCGAGCACGAACGTCGGGTGGAGGTTGCCGTCGCCGGCGTGCCCGAAGGTCCCGATGCGCAGGTCGTGCCGCTCCCCGATCGCCTCGATCGCCCGCAGCATCTCCGGGACGCGGCTCCGCGGCACGCCGACGTCCTCCATGCGCGCCACCCCGAGATGCTCGAGCGCGCGGAACGCCAGCCGCCGGCCCTGGCGCAGCCACTCGGCCTCCTGCGGATCGGCGGCCCGGATCGCGAGCGTCGCGCCGGCGGCCGTGCAGACGCGCTCCGCCGCGTCGATCTCGTCCGAGGCCGCGATCCCCGGCAGGTCCGATTCCACGAGCAGCATCGCCGCGGCGTCGCGGTCGAGGCCGAGCTTGTGGACGTCGTCGACGGCCCGGATCGTGAACTGGTCCATGAGCTCGAGCGTGACGGGGCCGAGGCCCGCCGCGGTGAGGCCCGCCACCGCATCGCCCGGCGGCCTCGAGCGAGGCGAAGAAGGCCAGCATCGTCGCGCGCGGCGGGGGCGCCGGGCGGAGGCGCAGGATCGCCTCGGTCATGATCCCGAGCGTGCCCTGGCTGCCGACGAGCAGCGGGATCAGCCCGTACCCCGCGACGTCCTTCACGTTCTTGCCGCCGAGGCGCAGGACCGTGGCGTCGGCCATCACGACCTCGAGACCGATGACCGCGTCGCGGGTCACGCCGTACTTCACGCAGCACAGGCCGCCCGCGTTGGTGCCGAGGTTGCCGCCGATCGTGCACATCTCGTACGACGCCGGATCGGGCGCGTAGAACAGGCCCTGCGCGGCAACGGCCTGCTTGAGGTCGGCGTTCACGATGCCCGGCTGGGTCGTGACCGTGAGGTTCTCGCGGTCGATCTCGAGGATCCGCGTCATGCGCGTGAAGGCGATGGTGAGCGCGCCCTCGATGCCGGCCGCGCCGCCCGAGAGTCCGGACCCGGCGCCTCGCGGCACGATCGGGACGTCGTGCTCGGCGCACAGCCGGACGAGCTCGGCGACCTCGGACGTCTCGGTCGGGAGCGCCACCGCGAGCGGGAGGCCCGCGGCGAGGTAGGCGGTCTCGTCGCGACGGTACGACTCGCGATCGGGTGCGTCGGTCAGGAGGCGCAGGTCCGGAAGGCGCCCGCCGATCGCACGCAGCAGGCCGTCGCCGTCGCCTCGCACGTCGTCGCTCATCGCCGATCAGTATCGGCTGCGGGCCGTGCGTCTGGTGCGCCCATGCCCGACAGGCATCGCTTTCGGGTCGAATGCAGCATGGACCCGCGATTGGGCGCGCCCCCATGCCTGCCGTGCATCCAGGGACCGCGAAACGGCCCTCCAGCGACAGACCCGTCGTCGTTGAGGTCGAAAGCAATGACTGGCAGGCATCGCGCGTCGCGTACGAACGTCGCCGGTCGTCCGCGTGGCTACGATGCTGCCCATGCCCGCGACCCCGTCGATCGGCCGCCGCCTGATCGCGACTGCGCTCGCTGCCCTCGCCGTCGCGGTCGTGGCGTGCGACGCGCCGGCCGCCCGGCTTCCGGCGACACCGGGCACAGAGACGACGATCACCGCGACCGCCCGGCCGATCGCGACGCCCTCCGCGGAGCCAGCATCGATCGCGTCGACCGCCATCGTCCCGGGCGCCGTCAACCGGACCAGCCTCGCGATCAGCGCCACGTACGACGTCGACGTCCGGCTCTCCGTCGCCATGCGCCGCCTCAAGGGCACGCGTCCGGATCACCGCCCAGAACCGCTCCGGGGCCGGCATCGACCGCCTCGAGCTCAACACCGTCATGGCCCGCCTGGGCGCCCTCGACCTCGGCACGGTCACGGTCGACGGGAAGCGGGTCAGGCCAAGGATCGACGACCAGACCATCGTCGTCCCGCTCGGCGGCACGCTCCCCAACGGCGCGACGGCGACCGTCGTCGTCCCGTTCACGGCCCGCCTCAGGTCCACGCTGAGCGGCTCGAGCTGGCTGTTCACCCGCGCCAACGGGATCGTCGACATGCACCGCTGGATCCCCTGGATCAGCCGCGCCCGGCGGTTCGACCGGCCCAATCACGGTGACCCGTTCGTGACGCCGGTCAGCCCGCGGGTCACCGTCCGGATCCACACGGACGTCCCGATGACCTTCGCCAACACCGGCGACCGGATCGCGGCCTCGGCCGACGGGCTCTCCCGGACCTTCCGCGCGACGAACGTCCGCGACTTCGTCATCACCGCGGCGTCCGACTACCGGATCCGCGAGGCGACGGTCGGCGACACCGTGGTGCGCGTCGTCTCGAGGCCGGGCTTCCCGGCCGCGGCCACCCTGAGCGCCGCCGTGAACGCGATCAGGAAGCTCGAGGCCAGGCTCGGACCCTACCCCTATCGCGTGCTCAAGGTGGTCCAGTCGGCCGGCCGGTACGGCATGGAGGGACCCGGCGTGGCGTGGATCCCGACCGGCACGCCGTCGGCCAACCTCCGCTACCTCGTCACCCACGAGATCGCCCACCAGTGGTTCTACGGGATCGTCGGCAACGACCAGGCGCGCGAGCCCTTCGCCGACGAGGCCGCCACCGACTTCGTCGCGCGCCGGGTCCTTGGCCTCCGCCGGGCCTCGCGATGCGCGACGGATGACCTGGACCGATCGATCTACCGCTACTCGGCCACCTGCTACTACGAGGTCGTCTACATCCAGGGCGGCAACCTGCTCGACAATGCGCGTCGGAGGATGGGCTCGACGGCGTTCTGGTCGGCGCTGCGCGGCTACGTCGCCGACCATCGCTGGGGCCTGAGCCACACGCGGACGTTGCTCGACGCCCTCGACGCGGGCACGCCGCTGAACCTGCGATCGTGGTGGGAGCACCGATTCCCCACCCTCTACCAGGAGGACTGACGGCGACGATGACGATGACGGTGCGGCTGGCGACGGTCGATGACGGCGCCGCCTGCGCGGCCATCTACGGGCCGTTCGTCGAGGGGACGTCGATCTCGTTCGAGCTCGTGCCGCCGACCGCGGACGACATGGCGGCAAGGATCGCGAAGACGATCGAGCGCTCGCCGTGGCTCGTGGTCGAGGTCGACGGCGTCGTTCGCGGGTACGCGTACGGCAACCGGCACCGGGACCGGGCGGCCTACGACTGGACGATCGAGACGGCGGTGTACGTCGACGCGGCGTTCGCCGGGCGGGGCATCGGCCGGCTGGCGATGACCGAGCTGCTCGAGGTCCTCCGCCGCCAGGGGTTCCACCTCGCGGTCGCCGGGATCACGCAACCGAACCCGGCGTCGACGGCGCTGCATCGGGCGCTCGGGTTCACCCGCATCGGCCAGTTCGACGCGATCGGCTGGAAGTTCGGCGCGTGGCACGGCGTGGAGTGGCACGGCCTCGAGCTCGGGCCGCGCGACGAGCCGGTGCCGATCCGGCCGCTCGCCGAGGTCATCGCGGAGTGGCAGCCGCGGAGCTAAGCCGGCCGCCTACGCGCCCCGGACCCGCCGGTCCGCGGCCAGCGCCTGCGGGAACCAGCGCCACTCGGGCGGCAGGACCCGCCGCCACACGCCCCACGTCGTCACGAGCCAGGCGCTGAGCGCCCGCTCACGCACGCCCCAGGCGAACCCGTACTCGTCCCGGGTCGAGCGCGGCAGCAGCCCGATCGAGGGCACCAGCAGCCAGTCGTAGGCGGGCGCCGGGACGGAGCGCAGCACGGCCGCCGTCACGCCCACGGCGGAACCCAGGATCGCCGCGAGCGGCCCCGCCTCCACCAACGGCGCGAGCGGCGGATGGAGGACCGCCTCGGCCAGGTCGCGCGAGGTCGCGCTCGGGTGGACCGGCCCGTCGGGCGCCAGCATCGAGGCCATGTACGCGTCGAAGGCGTCCACGTCGGCCGGCAGGATCGCCTCGGGCACGCCGAACAACCGGGCGATCGGGATGGTCTCGGCATAGAAGCGGGCGCGCCGGGCAGGCGGGATCGGACCGAGCCACGCGCCGACCGCGGCCAGCGTCGAGTCGACGAGCGTGGCGTGCACCCACAACGACAGGCCCGGGTCGCGGGCCGAATAGGTTGACCCGAACCGCTCCGCGGCGGCGGCCTCCCGGACGTCGCCACCGATCGCCCGGTGGAGGCCGTTCAGCCGCCGGATCTCCGCGCGCGCCGTCGTCGACGTCCCGTACACGATCCGCAGGTAGCTGCGCAGCGTCCCGGCCAGCCGGGTCCAGGGGTCCGCGCGAAAGTCGGAGTGCTGGTCGACGCCCTCCGCGACCAGCGGGTGCGCGATCTGGAGGAGGAGCGCCCGTGGGCCGGCACCGAGCAGGAGCATCGCCTCGCGGTTGAGGCGCCAGGCCTCGGAGCCGGGGCCGTACAGCCCGGCGAGCTCGGGGTCGGGCCCGAGGCCCGAGGGCCGAGGCGTCAGCGGTCGCTCGGCCGCCGCCCGACCACCCACCACGCGAACGGGAAGACGGCCGCGGCCGCCAGCAGCTTGATCGTGTCGACGACGACGAACGGCAGCATGCCGAGCTCGATCGCCCTCGAGATCGACAGCCCGGTCGTGACCGCGAGCCAGGGCACGCCGACGGCGTAGATCATCAGCGTGCCGAGCGCCGTGGCGCCGATCGCGCCGACGATCCGGCGGTCCCAGCCGAGCTCCGCGAGCCGCCCGACGAGGGCGCCGGCGAGGATGAAGCCGACCAGGTAGCCGCCGGTGCTGCCGAAGATCACGCTGATGCCGCCCTTGTGCTCGGCGAAGAACGGGAGCCCGACGACGCCGAGCGCCACGTACAGGAACGCGGCCAGGCCGCCGCGGCGCAGGCCGAGCGAGCCGCCGACGACGAGCACGCCGAAGTTCTGGAGCGTGATGGGGACGGGGTTGCCGGGGATCAGGAACACGACCTGCGCGGTCAGGTAGATCAGCAGCGAACCGGCGACGACCAGCGCGACGTTGCGCAGCCGGGGCGAGACGCGCTCGCCGACCCGCACCGGGACGAGGAAGTCCGCGATCGTAAGGCCCTTCTCCGCGGCGGGCACCCGCGTGATGGACGGCAGCGCGTAGGACATCGGCCTCCCTCGGGGCGCGACCCGAAGGGTCGCGTCGGGGCCGAGTCTACCAACCGCGGCGAGCGCCGGGCTACTCGCTCCGGACCGCGGACACGATCGAGCGCCGGCCGGCGATGCGGGCGGGCTGTGCGGCCGCGAGCATCGCGAGGGTGACGCCGAGGACGAGGGCGAGCGCGATCGACCCCCACGGGATCTGGAGCCCCGAGCCGAGGCTCCCGGCAAAGGCCACGAGCAGCGCCCCGACCGCGAGGCCCGCCACGGAGCCGGCGATGCCGCCGATCGTGCCGAGGATCCCGGCTTCCACGAGCACGCTGCGCCAGACCTGGCGGCGGCTCATGCCCGCGGCGCGCAGCACGCCGAGCTCGCGGATGCGCTCCCACGTGCCCATCGAGAGCGTGTTGACGATGCCGAGGCCGGCGACCACGACCGCGGCGAGCGCCAGCAGGTCGAGCAGGGCGAACACGCCGTCGAGCGCCTCGCCCTGCGCGCCCTCGACGCGCGAGACGGGGGCGGCCGTGAGCGCGAGCTCGGTGGCGAGGTCGGCGACGGCGGCCGACGCCGCGGCGGCCTTGGCCGGGTCGAAGCGGATCACGTAGGCGTCGGCGCCGAGGACGCCGAGCCGCGACGTGGCGTCCGACCAGCCGACCAGCGCCGCCTCGCCGGACTTGCCCGGGAACGAGCGATCGACGATGCCGGCCACGGTCAGCTCCGCGGGGCCGTTGGCGGTCGCGACGACGATCACGTCGCCGAGGCCGACGCGCATCTGGTCGGCGCGCGAGCGCGGCAGGATCACGGAACCGCCGGCGTCGATGGCCGCCAGGGCGGCGTCGCGGTCCCCCGCCGTGAAGGTGAGCCGGCCGTCGGCCCCGAAGTCGGCACCACGGATGGCGACGGCGTCGAGGCGCGTGCCCGCGAACGCGAGGTCGAACGCCGCGATCGGCGTCGCGCGCGTCACCCCGTCGATGGCCGCGATCTCCTGCTCCAGGCCGTCCTCGCCGACCGGCGACGGGGCGATCGCCGTGAGGACCTCGTCGCCCGGGACGACCTCCGACAGCCAGGCGGACGCGCTGGCGCGGGCGTTGGTCGCGACCGCGCCCAGCGCGACGACCATCGCGAGCCCGATGACGAGCGCGCCGATCGTGACCGTCGTGCGGCTCCGGTCGCGGGCGATCGCGGCGCGGGCGAGCCGCTCCTCGAGGCGCAGCGGACCGGCGAACGGGAGCCCGGCGATCCGCCCGAGCGGCCCGAGGACCGCGGGCGTGACGAGGACCGCGAACAGCAGGACGACGTAGACGGCCACGGCGCGGATCGGGAACGCGCCCGACCCCGTCGTCGATGGCAGGAGGAGCGCGGCCAGGGCGCCGACCAGCACGACGATCGCGATGACCCAGCTGGCGTGGGCGCGTACCGTCGTGGCGGCGTCGGACCGGGCGCGCAGGGCGGCGACGGGGCTGATCGACGCGGCGCGCCGGGCCGGCTCCATGGCCGCGACGAGGGTGATCGCGAGGCCGGCGACGAGGCCGGCGACGAGCACCGGCGCGGTGATCGCCGGGCCGTCGATCGGGGCCCCGCCCGAGCCGCGCAGCCACGCGGCGGCGATCTCGGCCAGCACGACGCCCAGGACGAGGCCGATGACGGAGCCGAGCGTGCCCACGATGAGCGCCTGGGCGACGACGACCTCGACGATCTGCGCTCGCCGCGCACCGGCCGCGCGCAGCAGGCCGAGCTCGCGGACGCGCTCGCTGACGGTCATGGCGAGGGTGTTCAGGATCACGAAGGCCGCCGCGAACAGGCTGATCGCCGCGAGCAGGGCCATGGTCGAGCGGATGTCCGCCGTCGACGCGCGGAGCGAGGCGGCCACGTCGGCGGGCGTCGAGAGCACGTAGGGCTCGACGGTCAGCGCCTGCTCGAGGGCTGTGGTCACGGACGCCGGGTCGGCGCCCGCCGCGAGGACGACGTCGATGCGGGAGAGGCCGGCGAGGGTGCCCGCGGTCGCCGGGAGCCGCGCCGTCGGCGCGGTTGAGCGACGCGGCCGTCTCGAGGCCCAGGACGACGGTCCGCCCGGCGTCGCCGGGGAGCGGCCCGTCGCCCGCGAGGATCCCGGCGACCGTGGCGCGGACCGGCGCGCCCGCGCCGAGGACCGTGATCTGGCTGCCGACGTCGAGGCCGTCGCTGGCCGCGAGCCGCTCGGTGACGAGGGCGTCCGACGGGCCGAGCGTGGCCGGCGGCGTGCCGCGGACGACGTCGAGGTCGCGGACGCGGCGCTCGCGCGGCAGGTCGACGCCGAGGACGGTGATCGGCTGGGTCGTGGGCGGCCGTCCGGCACCGGCGGCCAGGAACGTGCGCCGTTCGGTCGCCGGGGCGGTCAGGGCCACGCCCGGGACGGCCTCGACCGCCGCGAGCGTCCGATCGCCGAGACCTGCCTCGGTGAACGCGCCGACCCGCAGGTCCGCGCGCCCGATGCTGGCGTCTGCCTGGCGCTCCACGGATGCCTCGAGGCCCGCGTTGACGGCGAGGGTCGCCACGAGCACGGCGACGCCGATCGCGATGCCGAACGCCGTGAGCAGCGTGCGCGCGGGCCGGGCGACGAGGTGGCGCCAGGCGTACGGGACGAGTCCGCGCATGGGTGGGGCGGCCGCGCCGCCTACAGGCCGAGCTGCGCGAGTCGCGCGATGAGCGGCGCGGCGAGGTGGTCGTCGCGGCGGCCGAGCTCGATCTCCTCGCGGATGGTGCCGTCGCCGATGACGAGGACCCGGTCGGCGTAGGCGGCCGCCTTGGCGTCGTGCGTGACGAGGACCACGGTCTGGCCGCGGTCGACGCACGTGCGCCAGAGGGCGTCGAGGATCCCGGTGCCGGTCGTGAAGTCGACGTTGCCGGTCGGCTCGTCGGCGAACAGGAGGGCCGGACGGGTGACGATGGCGCGGGCGACGGCGACGCGCTGCTGCTCGCCGGCCGAGAGCTGATCGGGCCGGTGGCGCTCCTTGCCCTCGAGCTCGACGAGCGCGATGGCGTCGCGGACCCGCGCGGCGAGGTCCCCGGATCGCGGGTCCTGCCCGGCGATCGTGAACGGCAGGCCCACGTTCTCGACGACGTTCAGCAACGGCACGAGGTTGAACGACTGGAACACGAAGCCGGTCCGCTCGCGGCGCAGGCGCGTGGCCTGGTCGTCGGACAGCCGGCCGATCGACTCGCCCTCGAGGAACACCTCCCCGGACGACGGGCGGTCGAGCCCGCCGAGCAGCTGGAGCAGCGTGCTCTTGCCCGACCCCGAGGGGCCCATCAGGGCGATGAACTCGCCCGGCATCACCCGGAGGCTCACGCCGCGGACGGCGTCGACCGTCTCGCCGGCCATCCGGTACTGCTTGGTCAGCGAGGCCGCCTCGAGGATCGGGCGGACCGACGGCGCCTCGGCGGCGAGCTGGCGGGCGGGCGTGGGGGCGGGCGAGATGACGGTCATGCCGTTCGGTTGCGCTCCGAGCTGGACGGACAGGATCGGTCCGTACGCTAGCGGTGCGGTCCGGTGCGGTCTGCGGCCCGAAAGTCCTAGCCGCCCGAGCGCCGGGAACCTTTCGACCGTCTCGTGCGCCATTAGCATCCGAGCGCGACCAGGTGTGCCGCGCCGAACGCGGAGCGACCGTGGACCAGCGAGACCTCGTCATGCGGGCGAAGCGAGGCGACCAAGACGCCTTCGCGACGCTGGCGGGCGCGGCCGTCGCGCGGCTGGACGCGGCTGCCCGCCTCATCCTCCGGGACGGCGACCTTGCGCGGGACGCCGTCCAGGACGCGATGGTGCGGGCCTGGCGGGACCTCCCCGGGTTGCGCGACCCGGACCGGTTCGACGCCTGGCTCCGCAAGCTCACGGTGAATGCCTGCATCGACGTGGCGAGACGTCGCCGCCGTCGATCGATCGAGGTCGAGCTGACCCCGATCCTCATGCCATCCATCGCCGACGACGCCGCCGGGATCGCCGAGCGGGAGCAGCTCGATGACGCGCTGCGCCGCCTCGACCCCGAATGGCGGGCGATCGTCGTGCAGCACTTCTTCCTCGGGATGCCCCTGGCGGAGATCGCCGTCGCGATGGGGATCCCGGTCGGGACCGTCAAGTCCCGACTGCATCGATCGCTGCAGGCCATGAGGTCGACGCTCTCGGACGCCGAGCTCGATGTCGATCCCGTGGCCGGAGGGCAGTTCGCATGAGCTCGTCCGAACGCTACGAGCGCAGGCTCCCGACGCTCCTCGAGGAGCTGTCGGCGCCGCGGACGCCCGACTACTTCGACGACATCCTCGGCCAGGTCGGCCGCACGCGGCAGCGACCCGGCTGGACCTTCCCCGAAAGGTGGCTCCCCATGTCCGCCGTCTCCGAGCGGCTCGCCGCCGCGCCGCGCGCCCCGGTGCGCGCCCTCGTCTTCGTCGCCCTCCTCGTCCTCGCCATCGTCGCTGGCCATCGCGATCTCGCGGGCAGCCAGCAGCCAGAGGCTCCCGGCGCCCTTCGGGCTCCGGCCGCAAACGGACTGATCCGTTCCTCGACGACCGCCGGCGCGATCTGTACGTCGGAAACCCCGTAGACAGGCGCCTCGTCGGCTCATCGTCGCCGCGGGCCCGAGACCGACTGCGTATCCGAAGTTTCACCGGACGGGACGCCGCTCGCCTTCACCCGCGACATCGCGCCGGGAGCGGTCCGATCCGTCGTCGACGTCTTCGTCAATGCCGCAGACCGGCTCTCATCCCGCGACCGGATCACGCCGGAGCAGGTCCACGTCGGTGGATGCTCGATGGCGCCGTCGATGGTCGACGAGGGGCCGTCGGCCTCCACGCCGTCGACGGCACCATGCAGCTCGACATGCTCGACGCATCCGGCGGCGGATCAGCGCAACGGATCAGCGAACGGCGGCCGGAATCGATCTCGCTCGAGCTTCCGCCCGCCCGACGGGCGCGAGATCCTGTTCCGGGCGCCCAGGGTGGACGACATCTCCTCCGGCGTGACCATCAAGCCGAAGATCCCCGGGCTGTTCGTCATGAATGCCGACGGGACGAACGTGCGGACGCTCATCAATCCGCCGCACGACCAACCCGCAGAGCACCCTTGACATGACGGGCGCCACCTACTCGGCCGACGGGAGCCAGATCTTCTACAACCACTGGCCGAGCGACGCGAGCTTCGGAGACGCGGGGTGCTGCCAGCTGTTCGCGATGAACGCCGACGGCAGCAACCAGCACAGGTTCATGCCCCGACGCCGGCGACACATGGGACGGACAGGCCGCGGCGTCGCCCGACGGGACGTGGATTGCGTTCTGGCACAACCTTCCGCGAACAGGTCGACCCACCGCGTGTCGGTGGTCCGCGCCGATGGCACGGGAACGGTCGTCGAGACCGGGCCCGCCGACTGGCCGGGACGGCCCACTGGATGCGGGTGGTCGCCCGACTCATCCAGCGATCCTGATGTATCCCGACAACAACTCGAACCTGAGCGGGTTCGCCGTACCTGCTCGACGCCGAACCGGAGACCCGTGACGCAGCTGCCGTGGCGTTCCGACGCGGACCGTGAACTGGCAGCGCACCGCGCTACAGGCGCTGATCTTTGGCCGGATGTTCGATCGATCGATCGGACACCCGGCCTTCGCTATCCCCCGAAGAACTGGGCCGTGATCGCGCCGAGGATCGAGTCGACGAACCCCGCCTGGGGTTGATCGACGATCCGCAGGTTCCCCTGCGGGACGACCGGCGCAGGCGGCGGGTCGTGGACGACCACGGGGGACGACGTCGGGGTCGGGGTCGGCGAGGCCGTCGGCACGAGGAACGACGGCGGGCCGAGGACGACGGGCGCGAGACTCGGCGTAGGCGTCGCGGTGGGCGTCGGGGCCGGGGTCGGCTTCGGCGTCCTGGTCGGCTGCGGCTTCGGCGTCGACTGGACGCGTGGCGCGGGCTTCGGCGTGGGGTCCGGCTTGGGCCGCGGCGTCGGGTCGGGCTTGTCCGGCTTCGCCGTCGGGCCGAGGCGTGGGCTTCGGGGTCGGCCGCGGGGTGGGCTTGGGTGTCGGCTTCGGCGTTGGCTTCGGGGTCGGGGCCGGGCTCGACGAGCACGAGTCCGCGAACAGCACGGCCCACATGAACTCGTCGCCGGGACCCTTGTACGCGCCGACGGCGACGACGTCCCAGGCCTTGCCGAGGATGTTGTCGCGGTGGCCCTGGGAGTTCATGAACGCATCGAACACCCAGGCGGTCGCATCGGCTTCGCTGGCACCCGCCCACGTCACGGTCCCGATGTTCTCGCCGGCGACCTTGAAGCAGTAGCCGTACTGGTGCTGCATGTACCAGAAGGCGTTGTGGTCGGTGCCCTTGATGGTGTGCGAGAAGTAGTTGCGCTCGACCATGTCCTTCGCTCGCCAGCGGGCGACGACGCGCAGGTCCGTGTCGAGCTTGAGGGACTTGAGGCCGGCCGACGCCCGGGCCTGGTTCTGCATCGCGATCAGGGACGATTCCGACGCCGAGCTGAAGTCGCCCGCGCTCCAGGCGAAGGTGGCGGGCGGGGCCGCGAGCAGCCCGACCGACGTCGTCGCGAACGCAAGCGCGAGGATCGCGGGCAGGCGCCGCCGGGTTCCGGCGCGCGCGAGGGCATGCAGGGCGGCTGCGAGGGTTCGGGTCATCGAGCCCCGATGCTCGACGACGGCCACCGGAACCATCCCCGGTGCAATGGTCCCGACCGATCCGGCCCGCGGTACCGGTTGCCGCCCCGAACCGCACCCGACCGCACTGCGATGCGCCGTTGGGCGCCTGGCCTAGGGCAGGCGCGGGTCGCGGCCGCCGTCGCGCAGGAACGCCAGCACCGCCAGGACCCGCCGGTTGTCGTCTGCGGCGGGCTCCAGGCCAAGCTTCGAGAAGATGGCGTTGATCCTCGCCTCGATCGTCTTCGGGCTGAGGCCGAGGTGCTGGCAGATCGCCGCGTTGCTGCGGCCGTCGGCCATCAGCTCGAGGACCTCGCGCTCACGCCCGGTCAGCTCGACGAGGACGTCGCGCGACCGTCGGGCGACGATCTCCCGCACGGCCTCCGGATCCACGACCGACCCACCGCGGCCGACGCGACGCACGGCGTCGACGAAGTCCTCGACGTCCGCGATGCGCTCCTTGAGCAGGTACCCGAGGCCGCCCTGCGCCCGGGTCACGAGCTCGAGCGCGAAACGCGTGTCCAGGTGCTGCGAGAGCACGAGGCACCCGACCGCGGCCCCGTGGCTGCTCCCGGATCGCCTCGACCGCGCGCAGCCCCTCGTCGCGGAACGTCGGCGGCATCCGGATGTCGATCACTGCGACGTCTGGCCGCTCCGACTCGATCGCCGCCAGGAGGGCATCGCCGTCGCCGGTGATCGCCACGACCTCGAGGCCGTTGCCCTCCAGGATCCGCGCGACGCCCTCGCGGAGCAGCACCGAGTCGTCGGCGATCACGACGCGCACGGGATCGTCACCTCGATCCGCGTCCCACCGCCGGCTGGCTCGGTGAGCGTGAACGTTCCCTCGACGGCGGCGATCCGGTCGATCAGGCCTCGCAGGCCGGCCCCACGGATGTCGGCCCCGCCGACGCCGTCGTCCGCGACCTCGAGCCGGAACCTGTCGTCGTGCCGCTGCGCCCGGATCGTGACCGACGACGCGTGCGCGTGCTTGGCGACGTTCGCCAGCGCCTCTGAGGCCACGAAGTAGGCGGCGGTCTCGACCTGGGGCGGCAGGCGGTCGTCGAGCTGGACGTCGACGCTGACAGGGACCGGCGACCTGTCCGCCAGCGACTGGACGGCCGCCCCCAGGCCGGCCTCGCGAAGGATCGCCGGGTCCAGGCCCTGCGCCAGCTCGCGGAGCTCGGAGATCGCCGCCCGAACCTCGCCGGACGCCGCCTCGAGCTCGGCGGCCGCCCCGGGCGCGACGTCGTCGCCAAGCTGGGTGCGGATGGTCCGCAGCGAGACCGCGAGCGCGACCAGCCGCTGCTGCGCGCCGTCGTGGAGGTCGCGCTCGACACGGCGCCGCTCGGCGTCGGCGGCCTCGACGATCCGCGTCCGCGACGCACGGACCTCGATCAGCTGGGCGCGCAGGTCGTCCTGGAGGCGCTCGTTGTCGATGGCCAGCCGGACCACGGCAGCGACGGTGCGCAACGCGTCCGGGTCGTCGAGCAGCGTGTCGTCGTGGACGACGGCGCCGCCGACGTGCCCGTCGGCCTCGAGGATCGTCGCGGCCCGGCCGACATCGGGCGGCGGGCAGGAACGCCCGCTGGCCGGCGCTCGTGACCCAGCCGTCATCGGGCGCCGGGTACAGGAGCTGCAGCGCCGGGTCCCCGAGCGCCTGGCGGAGTGCCTGCTCGAGCTGCGCGGCCCGCGGTGGGCCCTCGGCGCCCGCGAGCAGCGCGACCGCGGCCGACGACCCGGTCCGCAGGCGCGCCATGCCGACGAGCAGGCCCACCGGCCCCAGCACGCGGATCAGGTACTGGAGCGTCCAGCCGGGTCCGTCGTCAGGCACGACCTGCACCCCGAATGTGTCGGCGACGAACGAGCTCACGGCGTACAGGCCGCCGAGCGCGGCCCACAGCGCCCCGCCGATCAGCACGGGGTCGGTGACGCGCCGAGCGCCACGCCGGCTGCGCAGCAGGCGGCGAACCGCGGCGCCCGCGACGGTCCAGAGCGCGACGCCGACGAGCCCCGAGATCGCGACGTCGACCGCGATGAACCGGTCGAGGTCGGAGAACAGCAGGATCGGATTGGACGGCGAGCCCGGCGAGTACCCAGGCCCGACGCCCGGCTGGGTGCCGACGAGGCGCCAGGCGGAGCGTCACCAGCATCGCGATGAGCAGGAACCAGACCGCCGCGCGATCGAGCCGCGTGCGGAGCCGGTCGCCCGGAACGGCCAGGACCACGAACGCGAGGATGACGTCGTAGTAGCCGCGCCACGCGAACCCGATGAACGGGACGAGCGAGGCAGGACCGGTGATCACGTACAGGCTGCCGACGTACCAGAGGTAGCCGGCGAGGACGAGCAATGGCCCGGTCCGCCAGCCGGGCCGGCGGTCCCACGCGACGACGCCCGCTACGGCGATCACGACGCCGGTGGCGGCGTCGAACAGGTAGTCAAGCGGTGCGACCGCGAACGGCGGGTCGTGCGCAAACAGGATCAGCCCCGCGGCCAGCGCGACGACCGGGACCAGGACGATGAGCCGGACGGCGGCCCGGGACGTCACGGGCCGAGCAACGCGCGGAGCCGCTCGCCGGAGAGGTCGCCCTTGCCGATGAACCCGTCGGCGGCGGAGCCGTCGACCCGCGCACCGAAGTCGGCGCGATCCCGGCCCGAGGTCAGCACGATGCAGGCGACCGAGCCCGCGCGGCGCAGTCTCGCCGCGACGTCGAACCCGTCGAGGTCAGGCAGGCCGATATCGACCAGCGCGATGTCCGGCCGCAGCCGCTCCGCGGCCACAAGCGCCTGCCTGCCCGTCGGCCGCCTCGGCGACGACGTCGAAGCCGTGCGCCTCGAGCATGGCGCGAGCCCGGGCGCGGAAGCCCTCGTGATCGTCAACCATCAGCACGGTGGGACGCATGATCGGCGATGTTGGCAGCCTCGCGCAGTCCCCGGAAGAGGGTTCTCCCTGCCCAGGATCGCGGGCGATCCCCGTTCCGCCGCGCCGCCCTTCCACGGACCGTGTCGTCAGCGCCGCCATCCCAGGCGGCCGACGATGGAGGATACGAACCATGCGACTGATGAGGCTCCTGCTCGCGACGGCGGTCGTGCTGCTGGTCGCGGCCTGCGGCTCGGCCGGCGCGGCCGGCGGCCAGCAGGGCGCGGCGGCGACCGCGGCACCGACGGCGACGGTGGCCGCGGCGACCGACGCTCCGCCCGCCGTCCTCGCCATCCCCGCGTCGATGCAGGGGACCTGGACCTCGAGCGTCTCCGGCACGACGGCCACCTCGGGCGTCTGGTCGCTCCGGGTGAGCAAGGACGACATCGAGCTGAAGAACCCGAACGCATCCGACTCCGACTACTTCTCGATCAACCCGCGAAGCGCGTCGGACACGGGCTTCGACATGTATGCCGACCCGGACTGCCAGCCCGCGACCTACACGTGGCACCTCGACGGCGGGAAGCTCGTGCTCGCGACGGCCGAGGACCCCTGCATCGACCGCAAGGCCACCCTGACCGCAGGCCCCTGGACCAAGGCCCCCTGACAGATCGTCGGCAGGTTGCCGGTACCGGGTCGGCGTGCCGATCCGGTACACTCCCCTCCGCCCTGCGCGGCGGGCCTTCGCGGCCTGCCCCGGGTGCCCTTGGTGGCCTTAGCTCAATCGGCAGAGCATCGGAATGTGGATCCGAAGGTTAGGGGTTCGAGACCCCTAGGCCACCCCATCTCCCCCGACGTCGACGACGCCGCCTGACGGTCGCGTCCGGGCTGCCGACCATGCAAACGAATGACCGCAACCGGGTGGTACGCTTGCGGGCATGAGCCCCGACGACGGCGACGCCCCGGTGGCCGTCGCGCGGCCGGCGGGTGTGGCGACGATGCGCGACATCGCCGCCGCGGCCGGGGTCTCGCAGAGCACGGTCTCGCGGGTCCTGAACAACGTCCCGACGCGCGTCCCCATCGCGCCCGAGACGCGGGAGCGCGTCCTGGCGGCCGCGAAGCGCCTCGGCTACCGGCCCAACCCCCTCGCCCGTGGGCTCCGCGGCGCACCGACGATGCTCATCGGGGCGGTCGTGCGCGACATCACCGACCCGTTCTTCGCGGGCGCGATCGAGTCGCTCTCGGTCGAGGCGATGGCCCGCGGCTACAACGTGGTCCTGGGCCACGCCCACAGCCGCGCGGACGAGGCGTACGCGCTCACGGCCGTGCTCGAGACGCGGCACTGCGACGCGATCGTGATCCTCGGCGACATGCAGGGCCAGCCGCAGCTGCTCGCCGACCTGCGCGACTCCGTGATCCCGGTCGTCGCGCTCTGGCAGGGCTCGAGCCCGCTCGAGGTGCCGACCGTCGACGTCGACAACGAGGCCGGCGTCGTCGCGGGCGTCGACCACCTCATCGGCCTCGGCCACCGGCGGATCGCGTTCGTCAGCGGGCGCCGGTTCGGCGACATCCGCGAGCGCGAGGCGGCGTTCATGGCGCTCATCGAGGAGCGCCTCGGCGGCGTGCCCGACGACTACGTGGTGCCGGTCCCGAACACGCCGGCAGGCGGCGACAAGGCGCTCCGCACGCTGATGGCGCTGCCCGAGCCGCCCACGGCGATCATGACCTCGACCGACAGCCTCGCCTTCGGGGTGCTGCACGCCGCCCACGATCTCGGCATGTCCGTGCCGCGGGAGCTCTCGGTCGTCGGGTTCGACGACATCCTGCTCGCGAGCCACACCGTGCCCGCGCTCACGACGCTCCGGATGCCGACGGCGGAGATCATCGCCGAGGGGCTGCAGCTCGCGATCGACCGGGCGCGCGACACGGGCCTCTCGCGCGGCCCGAGCGTCAAGGTGATCGCGCCGACCCTGATCGTCCGCCAGTCGACGGCCCCGCCGCCCGCCTGACGAGCCCTAGTCGCGCTTGGGCTGCCCGTAGTACGCGGCGGGCCCGTGCTTGCGCGAGAAGTGGCGCTCGAGCAGCGCCGGCGCGATGGCCGCGACCGCCGGGTCGATCGCCAGGGTCCGGTGCGCCATCGCCGCCACCGCCTCCAGGGCGATCGCGTTGGTCACCGCGTCGGCGGCGTCCACGCCCCAGGTGAACGGCCCGTGCGATGCCACGAGGGTCGCCGGCATGTGCAGCGGGTCCAGGCCGAGCGCCGAGGATCGTCTCCGCGATCACGTCGCCCGTCGCCGCCTCGTAGGCGCCGTCGATCTCCTCCGCGTCCAGCTCCCGGGTCACCGGCACGGCGCCGTCGAAGTGGTCCGCGTGCGTCGTCCCGAGGGCCGGGATCGAGGCCCGCGCCTGCGCCCACGCCGCCGCGAACGACGAGTGGGTGTGGACGACGCCGCCGATCGTCGGGAACCGGCGGTACAGCGCGAGGTGCGTCGGGGTGTCGGACGACGGCCGGAGCTCCCCCTCGACGACGCGCCCGTCGCCGAGGTCCACGACGACCATGTCCTGCGGGCGGAGCGACGCGTACGCCACGCCGCTGGGCTTGATCACGAGCACGCCCGCCTCCCGGTCGACGCCGCTGGCGTTGCCGAACGACAGCGTGACGAGCCCCGCCGTGACGAGGTCGCGGTTCGCCTGGCAGACCTGGTCGCGGAGCGATGTCAGGGACAACTCGGGACCCTCGGGCGCTGCGGATTCGACGATGCGCCGGGTCTCGGCGCGGGCTGATTATCCACGGCGTCAGCCGGCGACCGGCACCGCCTCGACCATCGGCTTGACGACGTTGATCAACGACTCGATCGTCTCGTGGTCGTACGGCGCGGGCAGCTCGGCGATGAACGTGTCGAAGCCCACCTTGCGGTAGCCGATCATCGTCTCGGCGATCTGCTCCGGGGTCCCGGTCCAGAACGAGACGTCGCCCTCGACCCGCGACAGCGGCGTCCGGTTGTGCTCGAGGGCGGCGCGCCGCACGCGCTCCGCCTCGGCCTCGGTCGAGCGGATCGTGATCTTGCAGCCGAGCGTGCGCTCGATGGCCGCGGGGTCACGGCCGACATCGGCGCAGTGCGCGCGCAGGATCTCGTCCTTGTGGGCCACCGTCTCCGGGGTGCCGAAGACGTTCCACATGTCGGCGTACTGCGCGACGATGCGCAGGGTCTTGCGCTCGCCGCCGCCGCCGATCAGCACCGGCACGTGGGCCTGGACCGGGCGCGGCAGCAGGGACAGGCTCTCGACCGTGTAGCGCGGACCCGCGTGCGTGACCTCGCGTCCGTCGAGCAGGTCGCGGGCGATCGGCACGGCCTCGGCCAGCCAGTCGAGCCGCTGCCCGAACCCGGACCCGAAGTCGAACCCGAACGACTGGTGCTCGTGCCCGAACCAGGCCCCGCCGAGGCCGAAGATCGCCCGGCCGCCGCTGATGTGGTCGATCGTGGCGACCGACTTCGCGGCCAGCGCCGGGTTCCGGAACGTGTTCGCGCCGACGAACAGGCCGAGCCGGGCACGCTTCGTCGCCTGCGCGACGGCGGCCAGCGCCGTGTAGCCCTCGAAGATCGGCTGGTCGGGGTCGCCGAAGATCGCCTGCACGTGGTCCCACGTCCAGACGTGGTCGTAGCCGAGCTCGTCGGCCTTGACCGCGGCCGCCAGGAACGACGCCCAATCGGACGCCTGGCTCCACAGGTTGATGCCCAGCCGCAGGTCGCCCATCGACGTCCAACCCTCCGCGTGAAATTTGCCCGAAAAAGCCTATGCAATCGAATGCACGCTCGCGATTTCTGTGTGCTAGTGTAGCGCGGCCCCGCCCGGGGACTCGGGTGTAGAACTGCCGCACCGGAGCCCCGATCGGGCATGTGAGGAGGACATCAGGGAATGCGGTATCAACTGAGGCTGCCCGGCCTGGCGATCGCAGCGATGCTGATCGTCACGGCGTGCAACTCATCGACGAGCCCCACGACGGCTCCCGCCTCCGCAGCCGCCCCGTCCGCCGCAGCACCCTCCGCGGCCGCGCCGTCGGACAGTGCCGGGGCACCGGCCAGCGCCGGAGCCGACGTCATGGGCGTCGACGACGGCACCAAGCTGACGCTCTGGACGCGCGCGGCCACCGAAGCGCGCGTGCGCCCGCTCGTCGACGAGTACAACAAGACCCACAAGAACCAGATCGAGCTGACGGTCACGCCGACCGACGACTACCAGACCAAGGTGGGCGCCGCGGCCGGCTCCAACGGCCTGCCGGACCTCTTCTCCGCCGACGTCGTGTTCATGCCGAACTGGACGTCGCAGGGCCTGTTCCAGGACATCACGAGCCGGATCGCCGGCCTGCCCTACGCGGACAAGATCGCGCAGGCGCACATCAAGGCGTCGACGTGGGACAACAAGCAGTACGGCCTGCCGTTCATCGTCGACCTGTCCGTCTGGCTGTACAACAAGGCGCTCTACCGCCAGGCCGGCCTCGATCCCGAGAAGGGGCCGACGACCCTCAAGGAGTTCGCCGACCAGGCCCGCGCCGTCGCCAAGCTCGGCGGCGACATCCACGGCACGTTCTTCGGCGGCAACTGCGGCGGCTGCAACGTGTTCACGTGGTGGCCGATCACCTGGGCCGACGGCCAGCAGGTGATGAACGACGACGGCACGACGTCGATGCTCAACAGCGACGAGAACAAGCAGATCTACTCGACCTTCAAGGGCCTCGTCGATGACGGCACCATGCAGATGCCGGCGTCCAAGACCGAGACCGGACCCACCTGGACGCAGCCGTTCCTCACCGGCAAGATCGGGGTCATGCCGTGGCCGGCGACCCTGACCGGGCTCGCCAGCGACACCCTCAAGCTCGAGGACGTCGGCGCGACGCCGATCTCCGGCATCAACGGCGGCCAGTCGACCTTCGTCGGCGGCGACAGCATCGGCATCGGCCGCGACAGCAAGGTCCCCGATCAGGCCTGGAACTTCCTGTCCTGGCTCGAGGACCAGGACGCCCAGGTCAACGTGATCGCCAAGGGCGGCAACGTCGTCTCCCGCACCGATCTCGCCAACAACCAGTACAGCGCGGCCGATCCGCGGCTCGTCATGTTCAACACCATCGCCGGCAAGGGCCAGACCCCGTTCGCCCTCAAGTTCGGCCAGACCTTCAACGACCCCCAGGGTCCGTGGCTCGTCCTCCTCCGGGACGCGGTCTTCGGCGACGCCAGCAAGATTGACGCGGACAACGACGCGATCAACGCTTCGCTCCAGCCGTAGCCGAAGGGACGGGGCCGGCCACAAGCCGGCCCCGTCCCCCTGACCTTTCGATCTCCGGAGGAATCGTGGCCGTCACCGAGGCGTCGACCAGCGCATCCGCCGCCACGCGACGGACCGCCGGCTGGCGGCGCGCCCGCCGTCGCCTGGGCGTGCTGTACGCCCTGCCGACGGCCGTCTACGTCCTGGTCTTCTTCGCCATCCCGCTGCTGCTCGTGGCACGCATGTCCGTGAGCAACTGGACGCTCCTCAGCGGCGACCGCGGGCATCAACTTCCCGGCCAACTTCACCTCGCTCACGAAGAACACGCTGCTCCTGCCGGCGATCGCGTTCACGATCGAGTACACGGTCATCGTCACGATCCTCCTGATCGGACTGGGCCTCGGGCTCGCGCTGCTGGTGCAGGAGAGCGGCCGCTGGCACGGGTTCCTGCGGACGAGCTTCCTGCTCCCCGGGGCGATCGGCCTGGCGACGGCGTCGCTGCTGTTCTGGGGCTTCTACTCGCCCACGATCGGCCCGATCAGCCCGCCGCTGGAGCGCCTCGGCCTGATCGACAACCCCATCCAGTTCCTCGAGACGTCCGTCAGCGCCCTGCTGTCGACCGTCTTCCTGGTCGTCTGGAAGTACGCCGGCTTCTACATGCTGATCCTGCTCGTCGGGCTGCAGGCCATCCCGCAGGAGGTGTACGAGGCCGCGGCCATGGACGGCGCGAGCCGCACGCAGACCCTCCGCCGGATCACGCTGCCGCTCCTGCGTCCATCGCTGGCGCTGGCGCTGATCCTGTGCATCACGGGCTCGCTGCTCGCGTTCGACCAGTTCTTCATCCTCACGAACGGCGGACCGGACAACACCACGGTGACCGTCGTCCAGCTCATCTATCGCGAGGCGTTCCTGCGCCAGAACCTGGGCACGGCCGCGGCCCTGTCGCTGATCGTCCTCGTCGTGCTGCTGCTGATCAACGCGATCCAGTTCCGCGGGCTGCGCTCCGCGGACCGCACGTAGGCCGAGCATGCGAACGAGCGGACTCGGGCGGACCCCGGGCTACGTCCTGACGGGCGGGCTCGCGATCATCTTCATGTTCCCGCTCCTGTGGGCGGCGGTCGCATCCGTGAGCCCCCAGGGCGGCACCGCGCAGGCCGATGGGTTCGGGTTCGGGAACTACACGACCCTGTTCGACTATGGCGCGGGGCTGCCGCAGTACGTCACCAACAGCGTCATCGTCTCGGTGCTGACCGTGGTGATCACGCTGTCCGTCTCGATCCTCGGCGGCTACGCGTTCGCCCGGTTCGTGTTCCCGGGCCGGGACGTGCTGTTCCTGGTGACGCTGTCGATCCTGATGGTCCCGTACGCGACCCTGCTGATCCCGCTGTACGTGCTGCTCAAGGCGCTCGGCCTGCAGAACTCGCTGCTCGGGCTGTCACTGGTGCTCGCGGTGTTCCAGCTCCCGTTCGCCACGTTCATGATGCGGATCTCGTTCGAGACGGTGCCCCGGGAGATCGAGGAGTCGGCGCTGGTCGACGGCTGCGGGACCTTCGCGGTCCTGCGCCGGATCATGCTGCCCGCGGTGCGACCCGGGATGATCACCGTCGGCCTGTTCGCGTTCCTCGCCGCCTGGAACGACTTCATCGCGCCGCTGATCCTGCTCAGCGACGACAAGAAGGCGCCGCTGCCGCTCGCGATCGCGACGCTCCGCCAGCAGACGATGGGCGTCATCGACTACGGCGCGACCGAGGCCGGCGTCATCGTCATGGCGATCCCGTGCCTGCTGCTGTTCTTCCTGCTCCAGGGCTACTACGTCCGCGGCTTCATGTCGGGCGCGGTCAAGGGGTGAGCGCGGCGGGTGCGCTCGGGCGGACGCCGTCGTACGTGCTCACGGCCGGCCTCGCGATCCTGTTCCTGTTCCCGCTCATCTGGAGCCTGATCGCGTCCGTGAGCCCGCAGGGCGGCACCAAGCAGGTCAACGGCTACGGCCTCGGCAACTACGTGACGCTGCTCAACTACGGCAACGGCGCCCCGCTGTACTTCCTGAACAGCGTCATCGTCTCGACGCTCACGGTCGCCCTCACCATCGGGATCTCGCTGCTCGGCGGCTATGCCTTCGCCCGGTTCACCTTCCCGGGCCGGGACCTGGTGTTCCTGCTGACGCTCGCGATCCTCATGGTGCCGCTCGGGTCGCTGCTGATCCCGCTGTACGTGCTCCTCAACTTCCTCGGGCAGCAGAACTCGCTGATCGGCCTCGCGTTCGTGCTGACGCTGTTCCAGCTCCCGTTCGCCACGTTCATGATGCGGATCTCCTTCGAGGCCGTGCCCATCGAGCTGGAGGAGTCCGCGCTGGTCGATGGCGCCGGCACGCTCCAGACCCTCCGCAGCATCTTCCTGCCGGCCGTGCGCCCGGCGATCGTCACGGTCGGGCTGTTCGCGTTCCTGGCGGCCTGGAACGACTTCATCGCCCCGCTGATCCTCATCAACGACGACAAGAAGTCACCGCTCCCGCTGGCGATCGCGACCCTGCGCCAGCAGACGTCGTTCACGGTCGACTATGGGGCGACCGAAGCCGGCGTGGTCGTGATGGCGGTGCCGTGCCTGCTGTTGTTCGTGTTCCTGCAGCGCTTCTACGTCCGCGGGTTCATGTCGGGCGCGGTGAAGGGCTGATGACCGTCGCCGCCTCGCGCCCCGCCAGCTGTCGCGTGTCTATCGTTCCGTCCCACCCAGTCCAGCAGCGCCCCCGGGAGGCCACCGCCCAATGAACCCGCGCATGCCCGGCCTCGAGCTGTGGTTCGTCACCGGCAGCCAGCACCTGTACGGGCCCGAGGTCCTCGACCTCGTGAACGAGCATGCCCGGGCCATCGCGAGCGGCCTCGACGGCCAGGCCGCGATCCCGGTCTGCGTCGTGCCCAAGCCGGTGGTCAGCACCGCCGAGGGGATCGCCGCGCTGCTGCGCGAGGCCGACGGCAACCCGGCCTGCGTCGGGGTCATCGCGTGGATGCACACGTTCTCGCCCGCCAAGATGTGGATCGCCGGGCTCAGCGAGCTCCGCACGCCACTCGTCCATCTCCACACGCAGTTCAACCGTGACCTGCCGTGGTCGTCGATCGACATGGACTTCATGAACCTGAACCAGTCGGCGCACGGCGACCGCGAGTTCGCGTTCATCCAGACGCGCCTCCGCCGCAACCGCAAGACGGTGGTCGGGCACTGGCAGGATCCCGCGGTCGCCGCCCGGCTCGGCTCGTGGGCGCGCGCGGCGGTCGGCTGGTACGAGGCCCACCAGCTTCGGATCGCGCGGTTCGGCGACAACATGCGCGACGTCGCCGTCACGGAGGGCGACAAGGTCGAGGCACAGGCCCGGCTCGGCTTCTCGGTCAACGGCTTCGGGGTGAACGACCTCGTCGCGGCGGCCGAGGCCGTCTCCGAGACCGACATCGACCGGGTCATCGACGCCTACGAGGCGGCCTACGACCTCGTCCCGGAGCTCGGCTCCGCGGGCGGGCGACACGGCGACCTGCGCGCGGCGGCGCGGATCGAGGCGGGCCTGCGGACGCTTCCTCGAGGCGGGCGGGCTTCGGCGCGTTCACCGACACGTTCGAGGACCTCGGCGCGCTCGAGCAGCTGCCGGGCATCGGCGCCCAGCGCCTGATGGCGGAGGGCTACGGCTTCGGCGCCGAGGGCGACTGGAAGGCCGCGGCGCTGGTGCGGATCCTCAAGGTCATGGGCGAGGGCCTCCCCGGCGGGACCTCGTTCATGGAGGACTACACGTACCACCTGGGCGACCCGGTCCCCGAGGTGCTGGGCGCGCACATGCTCGAGGTCTGCCCGTCGATCGCGGCCGGCACGCCGACGTGCGAGATCCACCCGCTGTCCATCGGCGGCAAGAGCGATCCAGTGCGGCTGGTGTTCGACGCCGCGTCGGGGCCGGCGGTCGTCGTCGGCCTCGTGGACATGGGCGACCGGTTCCGGCTGATCGCGAACGAGGTCGACATCGTCCCGCCCGACGCGCCGCTGCCGAAGCTCCCGGTCGCCCGCGCGGTCTGGCGCCCGCGACCCGACCTCGCGATCGCCGCGGAGACCTGGCTCACCGCCGGCGGACCGCACCACACCGCGCTCACGACCGCGCTGCGCATCGACGAGGTCGCCGACTTCGCGGAGATCGCGGGCATCGAGCTCGTGACGATCGACGGCGCGACGACGCCGCGCGGGTTCGCCAACGAGCTCCGCTGGAACCAGGCGTACTACGCGCTGAACCGCGGCCTGTGACGGGTCGCGCGGCATGACCGGGCTCGTCGTCCCGGGCGCGGGGGCGATCGCCGCCCTGCGTCCGCTGGCCGCCGACGCCGTGCGGATCACCGGTGGCTTCTGGGCGCGACCGCCAGCGGCTGAACCGCGAGCGGACGATCCCGCACGGCTTCGACCAGCTCGACCGCGCCGGCAACTTCCACAACCTGCGGCTCGCCGCGGGCGCGATGGGCAAGTACCAGGCGCTCGGGATCATGTTCGACACGCCGTTCCCGTTCCTGGACTCGGACGTCTACAAGTGGCTCGAGGCCGCCGGGTGGGAGCTGGGACGCGGCGCCGACCCGGAGCTCGCGGCGTCGGCCGACGCCGCCATCGAGCTCGTCCAGCACGCGCAGCGGTCCGACGGCTACCTCAACACGTTCGTGCAGGTGCTCAAGCCGGGTGGCGAGTACGCCGACCTGCGCTGGGGCCACGAGCTGTACTGCTACGGCCACCTGATCCAGGCCGCCGTCGCGTGGCACCGGGCGCTCGGGGACGACCGGCTGCTCGAGGTCGCCCTGCGCGCCGTCGGGTCCGTCCGGCGCGAGCTCGGTCCGGACGGGCGCCAGGACATCGACGGGCATCCCGAGATCGAGATGGCGCTCGTCGAGCTGTACCGGGTCACCGGCGATCGCCGGCACCTCGAGCTGGCGGCCGCGTTCATCGACCGGCGAGGCTACGGGACGCTCGGGGCGGACCGGTTCGGGGCCGCGTACTGGCAGGATCACGCGCCGGTCCGCGAGGCGGCATCCGTCGCCGGCCACGCCGTCCGGCAGCTCTACCTCGACTGCGGCGCGGTCGACGTCGCCACCGAGCTCGGCGACCAGCAGCTGCTCGACGCGGTGGCCGGCCGCTGGCGGGACATGGTCGCGACGCGCTCCTACCTGACCGGCGGCGTCGGCAGCCGGCATCGCGACGAGGCGTTCGGCGACCCGTTCGAGCTGCCGCCGGACCAGGCCTACACCGAGTCGTGCGCGGCGATCGCGAGCGTGATGCTCGCCTGGCGCCTGCTGCTCGCGACCGGCGATCCCGCCTGCGCCGACGTCATCGAGCGGACGATGACCAACGGCGTGCTCCCCGGGATCGGCCTCGACGGAACCTCGTTCTTCTACGTCAACCCGCTCCAGCGCCGGACCGAGCGCGTGGCCGAAGCCGCGGGCCACGGCGAGCGCCAGGCGTGGTACGCGTGCGCCTGCTGCCCGCCCAACCTGATGCGGACGCTCAGCTCGTGGCAGCAGCTCCTGGCGACGACCGACGGCGGCGGCATCCAGCTCCACCAGTACGCGCAGGCCGAGGTGTCGGCGACGGCAGGCGGCGGGGCCGTGCGCCTCGCGATCGAGACCGGGTACCCGTGGGATGGACGGGTCAGCGTCGAGGTGCTCGAGGCGCCGGACGCGCCGTGGACGCTTTCCCTTCGGCAGCCCGCATGGGCGGACGATGCGTCGGTGGCGTGGCCCGATGCCGATGGCGACGCCGGCTCGAGGGTCGGCGGAGCCTTGACGAGGACGGCCGTCTGGCGCGCCGGCGACCGGGTGGTCCTGGACCTGCCGATGGAGCCGCGCCTGACCGTCCCGGATCCGCGGATCGACGCGATTCGGGGGAGCGTCGCGATCGAGCGCGGCCCGGTCGTGTACTGCGTCGAGACCGCGGACCTCCCGGCGGGGGTCGAGCTCGAGGACATCGCGATCGACCCCGCGGCGGTCGGGCTGGAGGCACTTGGCCGGGACGACCTCGCCCCGGGCCTGGTCGGCCTGAGCGTCGAGGCCATCCATCGGCCGGCGGCGGAGCCTTCCTGGCCGTATCGCCCCGTCGTGCCGCGTCGCGGGCGGGCACGGCGCCGCGTCGATCGGGGTCGGCGCGATCCCCTACTTCGCCTGGGCGAACCGCGACGTCGAGGCGATGCGGGTCTGGCTCCCGGTGGCGGAGACCCGCCCTACGCGGTGACCGGGGCCGAGGCGCCGACCGTCCGCGCGCGGATCGCCTTGAGCCGCTTCATGACGTCGTTCTCGCCACGCCCGAAGTGGTCGTGCAGGCGTCGGTACTCGGCGAACAGGTCGTCGTAGACGGCGCGATGCGCCTGGTTCGGCCGGTACGAGACGGGCGCCAGCTTCGCCATCCGCGCCGTCGCCTCCGTGATCGTGTCGTAGCCACCGGCCGCGGCGCCCGCCGCGACGGCGCCGAACATCGCGGCGCCGAGCGCGGGCGTCTGCGACGAGCCCGCCACCTTGAACTCGCGGTCCGTCACGTCCGCGTAGACCTGCATCAGGAACCGGTTGCGCGTCGGCAGCCCGCCGCAGGCGACCACCTCGTTCACCGCGACGCCCGCGTTGTCGAACGCGTCGACGATCATCCGCGTCCCGAAGGCCGTCGCCTCGATCAGCGCGCGGTAGATGTCCGGCGCCCGGGTCGCCATGGTCGCGCCGACCAGCATCCCGGACAGGTCGACGTCGACCAGGATCGAGCGGTTGCCGTTCCACCAGTCGAGGGCGAGCAGCCCGCTCTCGCCGGGCGCGAGCTTCGCCGCCTCCCGCTCGAGGAGGGCGTGGACGTCGATGCCCGCGGCCGCGGCCTCTCGCTCGTACGAGCCGGGGACGGCGTTGTCCACGAACCACGCGAAGATGTCGCCGACGGCCGACTGGCCTGCCTCGAACCCGAACAGGCCGGGCAGGATCCCGTCCTCGACGACGCCGCACATGCCCTCGACGACGGCCGGCCGGTCCCCGAGCACGAGGTGGCAGGTGCTCGTGCCCATCACGGCGACCATGCGCCCGGGCCCGGTCACCGTCGACGCCGGCACCGAGACGTGCGCGTCCACGTTGGCGACGGCGACGGCGGTCCCGGCGCGAAGGCCCGTCCAGGCCGCGGCCTCGGCCGTGAGGGAGCCGGCGCGATCGCCGATCGGCAGGATCGTGCGCGACATCTTGTCGTCGATGACGCCGGCGAACCCCGGCGCGAGCGCGCCGAAGTAGTCCTCGCCCGGGAACCCGTCCGCCTTCGACCAGATCGCCTTGTAGCCGGCGGTGCAGCTGTTGCGGGTCTCGACGCCGGTGAGCTGCCAGACCACCCAGTCCGTCGCCTCGATCAACCGGTCCGCGGCGCGATAGATGGCGGGCGACTCGTCGAGGATCTGGAGGCTCTTGCTGAAGAACCACTCCGACGAGATCTTGCCGCCGTACCGCGGCAGCCATGCCTCGCCGAGGTCGCGCGCGACGGCGTTGATCCGGTCCGCCTCGGGTTGCGCGGCGTGGTGCTTCCAGAGCTTCACCCACGCGTGCGGGTCGCGGCGCAGCTCGGGGATCGCCGCGAGCGGGGTGCCGTCCGCGGTGGTCGGCAGCATCGTGCAGGCGGTGAAGTCGATGCCGATCCCGATGACCGAAGCCGGGTCGACGCCCGTGGCCGCGAGCACGGCGGGCACCGCATGCTGGAACGTCCGCACGTAGTCCATCGGGTCCTGGAGCGCCCAGTCCGGTCCGAGGCGGACGTCGTCGTCGGGCGCCGGCAGGCTCTCGGTGATCACGCCGTTCTGGTACGGGTAGACCGATGAGGCGAGCTCGCGGCCCGTCGCGACGTCCACCAGCAGGGCCCTGCCGGACTCCGTGCCGAAGTCGATCCCGATGGCGTACCGCGCGGCCATGACCCTCTCCGAGTGACGGGCCCCGTCCGACCGCGGGGCGAGGTGCTGCGACTGTTCCGACGACGTTCGCGGCGACCGATGGGACGCCGAGGGCATAGGTTTGCATACTCGCCTCCGACTGGTCAATGGCGAGTGCGAGCCGGTGGGTTGCGGTCCGGGTCCGCGCGCCCCGTTCGCCCTTGACGGCGCCGCGGTGGGCGGTCACCGTGGCGGGGTACCGGCTCGCGGCCCGGGGATGCGCCCGAGGGCGACGCGGACGTTGCCCGAGCCGGCAGTGGGGGCCCACGCGTTGACCTGGAAGCCCGAGGACGTCTCGGCGGCGATCGACGAGTTTCCCGCCCAGGCGGCGGATGCCCTGGCGGCGATCCAGTTCGGCCTGCTCGCGCCGCTCACGGTGGACGTGCTCAAGGTCGCGGCGGCCAAGGACGGCCGCACGGTGACGGCCCTGTGGGTCGACCAGCTCGAGCGGATGGACAAGCTCGATGCCTTCGCCGAGGCCATGCGCGCCCAGGGCGCGCCGCTCAAGTCGCCGGTCCAGGACGTTCCCGCGGAGGTGGCCGATCGCATCGACCCGGAGCGGCTCCACGCGTTCACCCCCTCCGCGATGGCGTTCCGCTGCCGGATCTTCAAGAACGGGGCGTTCGCCGGCAGCGGCTGCCTCGTCGGTCCGAGCCTCGCCCTCACGGCCTGGCACGTCGTCGCGGTCAACCCGCCCGGCCAGGCGCAGGACCCCGCGCCCGAGATCAAGATCCGGCTGTCGGACGGCCGATTCCTCGACGCGGCGATGCCCCCGCGCTTCGCCTCGGTCTGCGGCGACCGCGAGTTCGGTGGGCATGCGCCGCTCGCCGACGCCGACGTCGCGGGCCGCAACGACGTCGCCCTGCTCGGGCTCCAGTCCCCGGCCGCGACGCACCTCGGCTACGCGCGCCTGCCGGCCACGTCGCCGGCCGCGGAGCAACGGACGGCGATGGTCCTCGTCGACTATCCCGACGGCGACGACCACGGGTTCGGGCTCGGACGGACGTCGAAGATCCGCAACGTCTCCGTGCGGATGCGCCACGACGTGACGACGGCGGAGGGGTCGTCCGGGGGCCCGTGCTTCGACGCGGGCCTCCAGTTCCTCGGCATCCACCAGGGCCGCCTCGGCGAGGACCGGCGGCTCGTGCCGCTCGGGCTGTTCCTCGGCGACCTCGTGCCCCTGGTCGACGCGGACGTCGCGCCGCGCGAGCTGTGGTCGCTCGACGAGACCGAGCGCGGCGCCCTCGTCATCGGTCGCGACGCCCTGCTCGAGGCGATCGCGGCGGCGGGCGCACCGGTGACGCGCGTCGGCGGCGTGCGCATCAAGCGCCGGGACATCGCCGCCGGGTCGACGGGCCTCGCCTTCTCACACGACATCCTGACCCAGCTGCTCACCCGGCGCGGGCCGCAGCACATGCTCGTGCGCGTCTCCTTCGACGCCCCGGTCCCGGATCTCGCGGTGGACGTCCGTCGCCGGGTCGCGGCGGCCGGCCTCACGGTGCCCGCGGCGGCCGACGAGCCGGGCGTCACCGAGGGCCAGGCGGCGCCCGAGGGTGCCGCGAAGGACCGATCCGCGGTCCTGGCGGGGGCGATCAACGCCGCGGCCGCGCTCGCCGACCGCATCGTGTGGTTCTTCTTCGACAACCCGTCCGTCGGGATCTCCGAGCCCGCCCGCCTGTTCCTCGAGGGGTTCGTCGCGGCCAGCCTGCCGCAGCCGCGCCTGCGGGTCGTGATCGCCGGCTACGAGACGATCCCTCTCGCGGGCCAGGAGTTCGCGTCGCCGTCCGCCGCCGCGGGCGACGGTCCGCCCGGGTTCCTCGTCGAGTACCTCGGCGGCTTCCGGCAGACCGACCTCACGGACTTCCTCGCGCGCGCCTCGCGCACGCTCAAGGGCGACTCCGACCCCGCGGCGAACGACACGATCGCCGCCCGCGTGCTCCTCGGGCACGCGGCGTTCAATGGCGAGTACCCGCAGGCCGACCTGCCCGCCGTCATCGATGCCATGCGGCCGGACCTCGCGCTCTTCCGCCAGCAGGGCGGCGGATGATCCGGCCGCCGACCGCCGCCGACGACGCGGACCTCGACGCCCTCCGCCGGTACGGGGCGCTGTCCGGGCCGTTCGCCCCGGCGCAAGCGATCGGCGTGCTCAGCGGCCCGGCGGCGACCGACACGAACGCGCTGCTCGCGGTGACCGCGCGGTTCGCCGACGCGTGCGACACCCGGCAGGCTGGCGACGGCTCGACCTGGCTGATGCGCGACCCGGAGCGGCGCTGGGAGCTGGCGCAGCTGGCGGCGGCCGGCGGCCTCGATGCGGCGATCGCGTGGCGCCGGACCCTCCCGAGCGACGGCCCGACGGACGACCTCCTCGACGCGCTGTCGGGGACCGGCGCCTTCGCCCCGGCCGCGTTGGCGGCGGCGCTCACCGACGGGACGCCGCGCGACAGGCTCGAGCAGCTCGCGGTCGCGATCGACCGCGCGGGCCCGACGGCGCCGGGCCGTTCCCAGGTCGACGCGATCAAGGCCGAGATCATCCGGCTCGACGCCCGCAGCCGCGACGAGGTCCTGCTCCAGCGCGGGTTCTACGGGCGGGAGGCGGAGCGGGGCGAGCTCGCGGCGTGGCTCGCCGGGCCGCCGGCCGCGGTCCCGGTGTCGGCGCTGTTCATCACCGGCCTGCCCGGCATGGGCAAGTCGACGCTCCTCGACGAGGCGGTGCGACAGGCGATGGCGTCTGCCGATGCCGCGACGCCGGGCCGGGGCTGGCTCACCGCGCGCCTCGACTTCGACCGGGCCGGGCTGGACGTCCAGGACCGGATCGGGCTCACGGTGGAGCTCGCGCGCCAGCTGGCGGCCGAGCTCGGCGACCAGGCCGCCGCGCTGCGCTCAGCCCGGCTCGAGGCGTCCGGATTCGCCATCTCGAACGAGTCGTCGATCAAGGGCGAGGGACGGGAGCGCACGCCGGTCCCGCTGGCCCAGACCGTCGCGTCCGCCGTCCGCGCCTCGGGCCGGCCGCTGCTCGTGATCCTCGACACGCTCGAGGTGCTCCGGAGCCGCGGCGAGACCCATCCCGAGCGCCTGTTCGGGTGGCTCGACGAGCTGGTGTCGTTCGGCGTCGGGCCGATGTGGCTGCTGGCCGCCGGGCGCGGCGATGCGCTCGACAGCGCGCCGGGCCGCGTCGGGCGCCGCATCGAGCTCCACGGCCTCGACGACGTCAACGCCGACCGGATGCTCGCGGGCCTCGGCGTGCCGCCGGAGAGCTTCGCCGCGGTCCGCGAGATCGCCCAGGGCAGCCCGCTCGTCCTGCGGCTCGCTGCGCGCGTCGTGCTCGAGGCGGGACCCGGCGCGCTCGACACGGCGTCGAAGCGACGAGGCGTCGCGGCCGCCTACCTGTACCGGTTCCTGCTGTCGCGGATCGACGACCCGACGCTGCGCACCCTCGCCCACCCGGGCCTCGTCGTGCGCCGCATCAACGCCGAGGTGATCGGCGAGGTGCTCGGGCCGCAGCTGGGAATCCGGCTCGATCCCGCCGAGGCGCAGCGGGTGTTCGAGGCGCTCGCCAGCCACCACTGGCTCGTCGAGCCCGACCCGGCCGCGCCCGGCTTCGTCAAGCACCGCACCGACATGCGCTCGGTGCTGCTGCCGCTGCTGTACAAGGACCAGCCCGCCAAGTGCGACCGCATCGACCGTGCCGCGGCCGACTGGTTCGGCCGCCGGCCCGAGCCGTGGTGCGCGGTCGAGTCCGCCTACCACCGGCTGCAGCACATGCGCCGCGACCACCGGCCGCCGCTCGTCGACCCCCAGGCGCTGCTCGGGCTCGACGACAGCGCGATCCTCGAGCTGCCGCCCGAGGCCCAGACGCTCGTCCGCCAGCAGCGCGGCGAGCGCACCCAGCAGTTCCGCGGCGAGGCCGCGCCGGCCGCCAACGAGCCGCTCGATCCGGCGGCCGCCCGCGAGCTCGAGGGGATCATCGACCGGGGCGACTGGCTCGAGGGCGCCTACGTCTACGACCAGACGTTCGCGGTGTCGCTGTTCGACCCGCGGTCCCGAGACGCCGACGTCGCGCGGACCTTCCTGTGGCGGGCGGGTCGCTGGGCCGAGGCCAAGCGGCTGCTCGACGCGCGCGACCGGCTCGGTGGCGACGACGACCTCGCCCAGCTGCCGCCGCCGCTGGCCCAGGTCCGGCTCGAGATGCGCGCCGAGTTCGGGTTCGCGGCGCTGGTGGCGGCGCTCCGGGCCGATGCGTCGCTCCTCGATCGGATCCAGTCGATCGTGCTGCGGGCCGGGCGATCGGAGCTCGGCGACGGGGCGCTCGGGTTCGTGCTCCGGCTCGTCGGGGCTGATCTGGCGGCCGCCTCGAAGAGCAGCGACGACGTGGACGCGGTCGGCGCGGTGTTCGCGACCTGGGCGCCGCCTGCGGGTGACGACGCCCGAGGCCGGGGCGCGCTCGCGAGCGCCGCGACCCGGCTCTCCGCCTACGCCGTCCCAGGCGTCCCGCTCCTCCCCGCCGGGACCGACGCCCCGCCGCCGCAGCCCGGGCCGTCGCGCGCCCGCCTCCTCGCCGTGCTCTCGCCCTACGCGCGGCCAGCCCAGACCCTCCTGCGCGCCCAGGCATCGGCCCGCGCCGCCGAGGACGCCCGCGGCATCGACCACGCGCTCGCGGCGACCGGGTTCCTGGCCCCGACCGACTCCGCGCCGTGGGGCGTCACGCCGGAGAACCCGTCCGCCGAGGTGCTGGACCGGATCTCCGGGGTCGGGCTCGTCGCCGAGTGGGCCGGCGCCGCGGCGTCATGGACGAAGGACCGCGACCTCGCGCTGATCGCCCGCGCCGCCGAGCGCTGGCGACGCACGGCGGCGGGCGACTGGTCGTACGACCGGGCGCCCGACGGCGTGTCGCCCGGCTGGGCGCGCGAGCCGGACGTGACGATCGCGGACCGCGTCGCCGCGCTCGCCTCGGCGGCCAAGCCGGCCGAGGCCGCCCGCGCGGAGCTCGCCGCCTGGTGCAACCCGGATCGCAAGCGCCAGACCCCCGCGGCGATCGAGGCCCGGTTCGCGACGGCCTCGGCCGCGGCACGGGAGGCGGTTCCTGCCGGTGACCCGGTCGGGCTCGCCCGCGCCCTGCTCGCCCGCCAGGTGCCGAGCGCGTTCGTGCCGGCGCTCGCGATCCTCGCATCGAGATAGGACAGGAGGGAACGGCGATGGTCGGGTTCGGGAACCACGACGAGGCCCGCCTCGAGGCGGTCAGCAAGCGGCTCGGCGGCTCGCCGGCGCTGCGGGAGGCGGTCGCGGCGGCGCTCGGCGGCCCGAGCCTCGAGGCGGAGTTCACCACCGGGCTGTCCCCCGCCGCCGTCGCGAGCGTGAAGGCCGACGCCGGCCGGCTCGAGAGCGTCGTGCCCCTCGACGCGCTGGAGGCGATCGTCCGCAAGGTCGGCCGGCCGCCGCTCGTCGTGCGCAACGACGTCGTCGAGCTGGAGCCGCTGCCCGACTTCCCCACGGGCACCGACGCGCTGATCAAGGGCGTCGAGCCGACGGTCCGGTCCGTCGGCCGCGTCGAGTTCGTGAACAACGACATGGCGTGGGGCGGGACCGGCTGGGTCATCGACGGCACCGGGACGTCGCGGGTCGTCGCGACGAACCGGCACGTGGCGAAGATCGTGGGCCGCCGCGTGGCCGACGGCACGGGCGTGTTCCTGCGCAACCCGGCGAGCGGCGCCCTCTACGAGGCCTGGCTCGACTTCAAGGAGGAGGTGGACTCGAAGCCCGGCGACGCGGTCCCGATCCGGGTCGTCGACATCCTGTACCTCGCCGACGACACGTCGGCCGACGTCGCCCTGCTGCGGATCGAGGGCGCCGACCTGCCCTCCCCCATCGGGCTGGCGGCCTCCGAGGCGGCCGCGGACGACCTCGTCGCGCTCATCGGGTACCCGGCCTTCGACCCGCGCAACAACCTGGGCGTGATGGCCAGCTACTTCCGCGGCCTGTACGACATCAAGCGCTTCGCCCCGGGGCTGGTGATGCAGGCGGCCGGGAACGCCCGCGTCCTGCAGCACGACTGCACGAGCCTGGGCGGCAACTCCGGGTCGCCGCTCATCCGGCTCGACGGTCGCGGCGTGGTGGGGCTCCACTTCGCGGGCACCTATGGCGTGAACAACAGCGCGATCGGCGTCGGCACGCTCAAGGCGCTGCTGCGGGGGGACCGGCCGGTCTCGGTGACGGTCGCGGTCGCGACGACGACGGAGACGCTGGCCGACGGCATCCACCCGGCCACCGCCTTCAAGGGCCGCAAGGGCTACGACCCGGCGTTCCTCGGCAGCGGCGTCAAGGCACCGTGGCCGGGGATCTCGCCCAAGCAGGCCGGCGGGCTCGCGAAGCCGACCGACGCGACGGCGACGCACCCCAACGAGCTGCGGTACACCCACTTCGGGGTCAAGTTCTCGACGACGCTGCGACAGCCCGTCATGACCGCCGTCAACATCGACGGCACCCACACCGTCCGCATCAAGCGCGCGGACGACAAGTGGTTCCAGGACTCGCGGATCCCGCTCGAGGCCCAGCTCGCGTCGGCCGACTTCCCGGGCGAGGCGATCGACCGCGGCCACATGGTCCGGCGCGAGGACCCCAACTGGGACACGGCGGCCGCCGGGCCAGGACGCGGCCAGCGCGATCGCGCTGCAGGCCGACCTCGACACCTTCCACTACACGAACGCGTCGCCGCAGCACAAGCTGCTCAACCGCGGCAAGCAGCAGTGGCAGGGGCTCGAGAACTACATCCTCGACAGCGCCCGGACGAAGGGCTTCCGGGCCTGCGTGTTCACCGGACCGGTGTTCCGCCCCGACGACCCCGAGATCGCGCCCGGCGTCGCCACGCCGCTCGAGTTCTGGAAGCTCGTGGCGATGGTCGACGCCGAGAAGGACGCGCTCCACGCGACGGCATACCTGCTCAGCCAGGGCCAGATGATCCGCGACCTCCTCGAGGCGCGATCCAAGGTCGAGGCGGTCGAGGGCTTCGTGCTCGGCGAGTACCGCACGTTCCAGATCTCCGTCCGCGACCTGGCGGCCGCCACGGGCCACGACTTCTCCGCCTACCTCGCGGGCGATCCGCTGGCCAAGGCCGCCGGGCAGGAGGCCGTCGATTCGGGCGAGCCGGTCTACGTGCCGCTCGACGGGTTCGAGTCGATCGTGACCTGAGCCGTCGACGGCGGCCGGTACCATCGGGCGAATGGGATCGGGTCGCTCCACGCCGCCGGCACGCGAGGCGACCCCCGATCTGCCGTCGTCGATCCGGATCCCCTGGCTCAGCCTCGGCGCGGCGACCGGGATCGTCGGGATCGCGCTCGGCATCTACAACCCGTTCATCGCCGTCACGCTGACCTCGAAGGGCTTCGATGTGGGGGCGATCGGGGTCCTCACCGGCCTCGCCGCCGTCGGGTACATCGTCGCGGTCCCGCTCTGGGGGCAGCTCGCCGACACGCGGCTCGGACGGCCGCAGGCGCTCGCGATCGCCGGTGCGACCGGCGGGCTGCTGCTCGCCTCGGTCCAGATCGTCGCCCCGCCCGTCCTCGTCGCGCCGCTGTTCCTCGCCGGGTCGCTGTTCGTCGCCGCCTGGCTATCGCTGGTCGATGCGATCGTGGTCAACGCGGTCCACGACAGCCGCCGCTATGCGCGGCTGCGCCTGATCTCGAGCCTCGCCTATGCGCTCGCGGCGCTGGCCGGCGGCATCATCTACACCTCGACCGGGTTCGGCGCGTCGTTGCTGCTCGTCGGCGTTGGCGGGCTCGCGCTCGCCGCAGTGGCGCTCCGCCTCCCGGACGTGGCGCGAGCCGCGGACCGCCCGGGCGAGGGTGGCGGGCGCTGGTGGTCCCCGATCCTCGCCCCATTCGGCCTGCTCCGGCGGACACCCGGCCTGCCGCTCGCGCTGCTCGCGATCGCGCTCGCGTTCCTCGGCTACATGGCCGGCAACACCTTCCTCGGCCTGTATCTGCTCGAGCTTGGCGGCGATCCCGCGGACGTCGGCCTGGCCTCGGCCCTGTCCGCGATGGTCGAGATCCCGTCGTTCTTGCTCGCGGGCGCGATCGCGCAGCGCTACGGCGTGCGGACCCTGTTCGTCATCGCCGCCACGTGCGCGGCGATCGGCGTGTCCGGGTGGGCCGTCGCGCCGGGCGTGCCGTTCGTCCTCGCGAGCCGCGCGTTCACGGGCATCGGCTACGGCGGCATGCTCGTCGCCGGCGTCATGTCCGTCCGCTACTTCCTGCCGCCCGAGCGCCAGGGCACCGGGCAGGCCCTGTTCCAGGCGACCTGCTTCGGGGTCTCGGCGGTGGTCGTCAACGTGCTCGGCGGGCAGCTCCACGGCGTCATCGGCTATCGCGGGCTGTTCGCGGCGTGCGCGGCCGTCGGCATCGTCGGGATCGCGATCGGGTGGCGGGCGCTGCCGCGCATCGTCGGGTCGATCCCGCTCGAAGCCGTCCCCCTCGAGGCCGAGACGGCGGCCTAGCGGCCCGCCCCACCAGGGCCCGGCAATCCGCCCGCGGGTCGTTGACGAACCCGGGTCTAGACTGGCTCGACCACCCGCGCCGCGCCGGAAACGCAGCTTCTCAGGCGACTATCAGGTTCGCGGGGCACCATCGGGGGCGGCGTCCGCATGCGGGGACCGTCCCGCCTCGGATCGATCCCACGGAGTCCGTGCTGCCGATGACCGACCGGCTGGACCCGCCGCCCCTCGCCGATCCGGCCGCCGACACTGGCGGCCGACGCCGGACGACCGAGCGCGTGCGTCGCGCGACACCGTTCATCGCCGGCGTCCTCGCCTCGTTCCTCGGCATCGCCCTCTACGTCGCGCTGTTCCCGGCCAAGCCCGGGATCACGACGCGCGACGTCACCGACACGGTCGACAACGTCCTGGCGTCCCAGACCCCCGGGCCGCCGCGGTCGGAGCTCGTGTTCAACACGATCGAGCCGTCACTCGTGCTGATCCAGACCGACGTCACGCCGGCCGCCAGCGGCAAGCCCAGCCCCACCCCGAAGGCCGGCGCCAGCGCGACGCCCGATCCGAGCGGCGACCCCGACCGGCGCGCTCGGCAGCGGCGTCGTCGTCACCAACACGGGCCAGATCCTCACCGCGCTCCACGTCGTCGACAAGGCGACGAGCATCAAGGTGACGTTCGCCGACGGGACCTCGACCGGCGCCACGATCGCGACCCGCGACGACGCGACCGACATCGCCATGCTCACCCCCGACCAGCCGCCGGCCAAGCCCGTGCCCGCGACGCTCGGCAACCCGGGCGCGATGCACATCGGCAGCGAGGCCTACATCGTCGGCAACCCGTTCGGCCTCGTGGGCTCGCTCAGCGCCGGCGTCGTGTCCGGGCTCGGCCGCTCGTTCAAGGTGCCGGACACCGACCGGACCATCAGCGGCCTGATCCAGGTCGACGCGGCGGTCAACCCGGGCAACTCGGGCGGGCCGCTCGTCGATCGCGACGGCCACGTCGTCGGCATCGTGACCGCGCTCATCAACCCGACCAAGGAAGACGTGTTCATCGGCATCGGGCTGGCCGTGCCGATCGACGTCGCCGGCGGTGGCGCCGGCCTGCCGCAGTACTGATCGAATGAAGGAGGTGACGCCCGTGGACCGCGACCCGAACGCCCGACCCGCCGCCCCGATGGAGAAGCTCCTGTACGAGGTCAAGAAGGTCATCGTCGGGCAGGATCACCTGCTCGAGCGGATGGTCGTCGCGCTCCTCGCCCGGGGCCACCTCCTCGTCGAGGGCGTGCCGGGCCTCGCGAAGACGATGGCCGTCAAGACGCTGGCCCAGTCGATCGGCGGCGAGTTCAACCGCATCCAGTTCACGCCTGACCTCGTGCCGTCCGACCTCGTCGGGACGCGGATCTTCAACCAGAAGACCGGCGAGTTCACGACCTCGCTCGGGCCGGTGTTCACGAACCTGCTCCTCGCCGACGAGATCAACCGGGCACCCGCCAAGGTCCAGTCCGCCCTGCTCGAGGTCATGCAGGAGCGCCAGGTCACGATCGCCCACGAGACCCACGCGGTCCCGAACCCGTTCCTCGTGCTCGCGACGCAGAACCCGATCGAGACCGAGGGCACGTACGCGCTCCCGGAGGCCCAGGTCGACCGGTTCATGCTCAAGGTCGTCGTCGGGTACCCGTCGCCGACCGAGGAGTTCGCGATCGTCGAGCGGATGACGAACCGCCTCGAAGGCGTCCAGCAGGTGCTGACGGCAAAGGACCTCGTGACGCTGCAGGAGACCGTGGACCGTGTCTACGTCGACCCGGCGCTCTACGAGTACGCGGTCCGGCTGTCGGGCGCGACCCGCACGCCGCGCGCCTTCGGCCTGCCCGAGCTCGAGCGGTTCATCACCTACGGCGCCAGCCCGCGCGCCTCGATCAACCTGATCCTCACGGCACGGGCGCTCGCCTACGTCCGCGGCCGCGAGTACGTCCTCCCGCAGGACGTGTTCGACATGGCGCCCGACGTCATGCGCCACCGGCTCGTGCTCTCGTTCGAGGCCCTCTCGGAGGACATCACGAGCGACGCGATCCTCGCCACCATCCTCGGCCGCGTCCCCCCGCCGGCCGTCCCCCTCCAGGACCGTGCTCCAGCCCGCGTCAGCGCCTGACGCCGTCGCGGCCGAGCGCCGCGCGCGTCCGGTCACGGCGCCGGAGCGCGTCCTCCAGCGCCTCGACTGGCAGGTCGTGCGGCGCCTGGACGGGCTGCTCCAGGGCGACTACCGGAGCCTGTTCCGTGGCGCCGGGCTCGACCTCGCCTCACTGCGCGAGTACGAGCCGGGCGACGACGTGCGGCGGATCGACTGGAACGTCACCGCCCGGACGACCATCCCGCACGTCCGCGAGTACCACGAGGACCGCGAGATCACCGCGTGGTTCCTGCTCGACCTCAGCCCGTCCGTCGACTTCGGCACGGCCGACGGCGGCCGGCAGAAGCGCTCGGTGCTGGTGGACTTCACGGCGACGATGGCGCGCCTGCTGACGCGCCGCGGCAACCGCGTCGGGGCGATGTTCTTCGCGAGCGAGGTGGACCGGACGCTCCCGGCCGCCGGCGGCCGCGCGCAGGTCCTGCGGATCGTCAGCGACCTCATGGCCGAGCCGCGGCTCGAGCGCGCGCCGGTGACGGACCTCGGGGCGCTGTTCGCGGCGGCCGACCGCCAGATCAAGCGCCGCTCGATGGTCGTGATCGTGTCGGACTTCATCAGCGCGCCGGGCTGGGAGAAGCCGCTCCACCTGCTCAACCGCCGCCACGAGGTGCTCGCGGTCCGCCTCGTCGACCCGCGCGAGACGGCGCTCCCGGACATCGGGCCGATCGTGGTCGAGGACGCCGAGACCGGCGAGCAGCTGGTGGTGGACACGCACGACGCGAAGTTCCGGCGCCGCTTCGAGGCCGCGGCCGCGGCCCGCGAGGCCGAGCTGGCGCTCGCGTTCGGGCGCGCCGGCATCGATGCCGTGACGCTGTCCACCGACGACGACCTGGTCCGCGCGATCGTGCGCATGGCGACGCGGCGCAAGCGCCGCCGGCGACCCCGCGCGTGAGCTTCCTGTCGCCGCAGCTGCTGCTGCTGCTCGTCCTCGTGCCGCTCGGCGTGGTCGCCGCCGGGTGGATCGAGCAGCGCCGGCGCGCCCGGGCCTCCGCGCTGCTCGGGCCACCTCGGGAGCGACGCCGGCGCCCAGGGCGGCCGTCGGAGCCGGCGCTGGCGCGCGCTGCTGCCGGGAGCCCTCGTCGTCGATCGGGTTCGTCGTGCTCGTCGTCGCGATCGCCCGGCCGCAGGCGACCGTGGCGCTGCCGCGGCCCGAGGGCACGGTGATGATCACCTTCGACGTCTCGGCCAGCATGGCGGCGACCGACCTGCCGCCGACCCGGATGCAGACCGCGCAGACGATCGCGTCGAACATCGTCAAGCAGCAGCCGCCGGGCGTGGTCGTCGGCCTCGTGGCGTTCAGCGACGCCGGCATCGCGGTCCACGCGCCGACCAGCGACCAGGCCGACGTCCTGGCGGCGATCAACCGGCTCACGCCGTCCAACGGCACGTCCGTCGGGCAGGGGCTGATCGCGACGCTCGGCGCCATCGCGAAGGCCAAGGCGGACACGCCCTCGGACTACTACAGCAACCGCTCGCCCGACCCGTCGTCCGCGCCGGCGCCGGTGCCGCCCGGGAGCGATGCGTCGACGGTCATCGTGCTGCTCAGCGACGGCGAGAACACCGAGCGCCCGGACCCGATCCAGGTGGCCCAGCAGGCGGCCGACCTCGGGATCCGCGTCGTGACGATCGGCGTCGCGAGCGCCGCCGGCGCCGACCTCAGCCTCGACGGGTTCACGGTCCACACGCAGCTCGACGCGGCGACGCTGCAGCAGATCGCCGACATCACGGCCGGCTCGTACCACGCCGCCGACGACCCGGACGGGATCGACGCCGTCTACAGCGATCTCCAGCCGCGGCTCGTCGTGCGCAGCGAGCCGCTCGAGATCACGTCGCTCCTCGCGGCCCTCGGCCTCGCGCTGCTCGTCACCGGCGGCGTGCTCTCGCTCGCCTGGGGAGGGAGGCTGCCGTGACGTTCCTGTGGATCGGGCTGCTCGCGCTCGTGCTCGTCGTCCCGGTGCTGATCGCGGTCTACCTGTGGAGCCAGCGCCGGCGGCGGCCGGCCGCGCGCTACTCGAGCCTGTCGCTGATCCGGGCGGCGATGCCCGGCGCCTCGCGGCGTGCGCCGTCACCTGCCGTTCTCGCTGTTCGCGGCGGGGGTCGCGGCCCTGGTGATCGCGCTCGGGCGGCCCGTGATCGTGCTCAGCGTGCCCGCCAACTCGGCGACGATCATCCTCGCGATGGACGTGTCGGGGAGCATGTGCTCGACCGACATCGACCCGACGCGGATCGAGGCGGCCGAGAAGGCCGCGATCGAGTTCGTGACCAGCCAGGCGTCGGGGTCCGAGATCGGGCTCGTGGCGTTCAGCGGGCTCGCCGCGGTGATCCAGCCGCCGACGACCGACCAGCAGGCGCTGGTCGACGCGATCAAGAGCCTCACGACCGGGCGCCGGACCGCGATCGGGAGCGGCCTCCTCGCCTCGATCGACGCCATCGCCGAGGTCGACCCGAACGTGGCCCGGTCCGTGATCCCGGGCCGGCCAGGCGTCGAGCCCGACCCCGTCGTCAAGGGCGCGTACGTGCCGGACATCGTCGTGCTGCTCACGGACGGGGCGAACAACGCCGGCCCCGCGCCGCTCGACGCCGCGCAGCAGGCGGTCGACCGCGGCGTGCGGGTGTACACGATCGGGTTCGGGACGGCGGCGGGCGCGGAGCTGGACGCGGTCTGCCGCCAGCAGTTCATCGGCAACGAGCCGCCCGGCGCCGGCGGGTTCGGGGGCTTCGGCGGGTTCGGTGGCGGGGGCGGTGGCGGGTTCCGCCGCGGCATCGACGAGGACACGCTGACCGCCGTGGCCAACGCCACCGGCGGCAAGTACTACCCGGCCGAGAGCGCGGGCCAGCTCGAGGACGTGTTCCGCGGCCTGCCGACGACCACGATCACGAAGTCCGAGCCGGTCGAGGTCAGCGCCGGGTTCGTCGGCCTGGGCACGCTCCTCGCGGGCGCCGCCCTGCTCCTCGGCCGCTTGTGGCGGCCACTCCCGTAGGTTCGCCGTTCAGCGGCGGCGCGTCGCCGTCGCCCGCGCCTCGGTGGCCTCGTCTCGGCGTCTGTGTTGCGTGAAATCGGCCAAAACCATCCATCGCGAACCTGCAGTGGTCGTTCCGAGCCGTTTTGTTGCGCAGGATCGGCCACATCCCGCCAAACGAGACGGCCATAGCCCGCTGCGCGGGCCGCATTGCAGGATTTGGCCGATCTGGCGCAACAGAGGCGCCATTGGGTGAACCACCGCGCCGCCGCGACGGCTCAGACCCGAGCCGGCGGCAAGGGTCCCTTGGCTGCGGCCGCGCGGATCTCGCGCAGCGCGGCCTCGACGCCCCGTGTCCACGTGTCCCCGTGGCCGGGCAGCACCCACGACGCCTGGATCCCGTCCAGCTTGTCGAGCGATGCGAGCGCGGCCGCCGGGTCGAGCGTGAACGGCGCGAGCCGCGGCCCGACCTCCCCCGTCAGCACGCTCCGGGTCGTGATCCCGTCGCCCATGAACAGCGCCTCGACGAGCGGCACGTGGACCGCGACGCTGCCCGGCGTGTGGCCCGGCAGCGGGATGACGCGCGGCGATCCGGGCAGGTCGAGGGTCGTCTCGCCGTCGACCGTCTCGAGGTCGGTGATCCACGTCGTCCGCAGGCCGCCCTTGCGCAGGCCGTAGGCCATGAACCCGAGGAACGGGCCGGGCTTCATCGGGCCCCAGCCGCTCGACGGCTTCTTCACGGCGCCTCGAGCTCGCTCGGCGTCGGCGGCGCCGACGTAGACCGGGATGCCGGTCTCGCGACGGAGTCGTTCCGCATACCCGACATGATCGGTGTCGCCGTGCGTCAGGACGATCGCCTTGATGTCCGCCTTCGTGCGGCCCATCTGCTTCAGCGCTCGCTCCAGGTCGCCGTACTGGCCGGCCATGCCGGCGTCGATGATCGTGATCGCGCCGCCCTCCTCGACGAGGTAGCTGTTGACGTGGCCGTCGCCGAGGCGGTGCAGGCCGGGTGCGAGTTGCATGGTCGTGTGCTCCTGGTGGACGACGGTCAGCGGCCCTGGCCGGCGGATGTGGTGAACGCGTCGCGGGCGCCGGGGCCGATGGCGCGCAGGGCGATGGCATTCAGGATGACGACGACGGCAAGCCCGACGCCGACGAGGGGCTGGCCGACGGCGACGAGCGAGACGGACGCGAGCAGCAGGATCGCGGTCCCGACGATGTCGCGCTGCTCCTGGGACAGCCGGTTGCGGGCCTTCGGCGCCACGACGACGGCCCAGACGACGACCGCGATGGCCACCGCGACGGCCGCGAGCGCCGGGCCGGCGACCTGGAGGCCCCAGTAGCCGAACGCCGCGATGCCCGCGAGCTCGACGATGAACCGGATGGTCAGATTCGCGATTGCCATGACGACCTCTCGACGTGTACCGTTCGCGTTGTCATGGCTATCCTAGTTAGCCTTCATGGCTATTGTCAATAGCTATCACCGAACGAGGACCCGAAAGCCGCCATGCCGACACCGTCGCGCACATCGACCGAGCAGATCGTGGCCGCCGGCCGCGCGATCCTCGAGGCCGAGGGCTTCGAGGGCCTGACGATGCAGCGCGTCGCCGCGGCCGTCGGGGTCCGCGCACCGTCGCTGTACAAGCGCGTCGACGGGCGCGGCGAGCTGGTCCGCCTGATCACGATCGATGTGGCGATGGACCTCTCCCGGACCCTCGAGGCGGCCGCGTCGACCGGCGACCCGGCGAAGGACCTCGCGGCGATCGCGCTCGCGTTCCGCCGGTTCGCCCACGCGTGGCCCGAGGCCTACGGGCTCCTGTTCCGCCGGCTGCCCGAGGGCTGGCGGACGGACCTCGACCTCTCGTCACCGGGGTTCGCGAGGCTGTTCGAGACCGTCGGGGCGATCGCCGGCCCCGACGACCGGCTCGAGGCCGCCCGCACGGTGGTGGCCTGGGCGAACGGGTTCGTCAGCATGGAGCTCGCGGGCGCGTTCCGGCTCGGCGGCGACGTCGACCGGGCGTTCGCCTATGGCGCCCGGCACATCGCCGAAGCGATCAGCGAGCCGAGGCGCGCCGCGCGACGATGAACGCACATGCGAAACGAAGCCCTCGTCGCGGATCTGCGCGGGATCGCGGGCGACGACCACGTCCTGGTCGATCCCGGGCTGCGCGCGGGCTACGAGCGGGACTGGACCGGCCGCTACGCGGGTGCGGCCTGCGCGGTCGTGCGGCCGGCGAGCGCGGAAGAGGTCGCAGCCATCGTGCAGGCGTGCCGGGCGGCGAAGGTCCCGCTCGTCCCGCAGGGCGGGAACACCGGCCTCGTCGGCGGCGGCATCCCGCGCGACGGCGCGGTGCTCGTCAGCCTCCGGCGCCTGACGACGATCGAGCCCGTGGACGTCGACGGCGGGACGGTCGTCGCGGGCGCCGGCGCGACCATCGGCGACGTCCACCGGGCGGCGGAGAGCGCGGGCTGGTCGTACGGCGTGGACCTCGCGGCGCGCGATTCGGCCACCGTCGGCGGGACGATCGCGACGAACGCGGGCGGCATCCACGTCTTCCGCAACGGGATGACCCGTGACCAGGTGCTCGGCGTCGAGGCCGTGCTCGGCGACGGATCGGTCGTCCGCCGGCTCGCCGCACCCCGCAAGGACAACACGGGCTACGCCCTCGCCCAGCTCCTCGCCGGCTCCGAGGGCACGCTCGGCATCGTCACGGCCGCGCGTCTCCGCCTCGTCCCGCGGCTCGACCGTCGGGTCGTGGCCGTCCTCGGGATCTCCAGCATCGACGTCGCCGTCCGCCTGGCGGGCGCGCTCCGCCGCTCGCTGCCCGCGCTCAACGCCGTCGAGTTCATCGCGAGCGACGCGCTCGACCTGGCCGTCAAGCATGGCGCGGTCCGCCCGATCGGCGCCCGCCATCCCGCGTACCTCCTGGTCGAGGTCGCCGACACCGTCGACCCCGAGCCCGCCCTCGTCGCCGCCCTGCAGCGGGCAACGGACGTCGACGACGCCGTGGTCGCCTCCGATACCGCCGCCCGCGCGCGACTGTGGCAGATCCGGGAGGGTCTGCCCGAATCCCTCAATCGCGAGGGCGTCGCGCACTCGATCGATGCCGCCCTGCCGCTGCCGCGCCTGCCCGCCTTCATCGGGATGCTCCCGCCCACGATCGAGCGCGCCTCACCGGGCGCCAGGGTGATCCTGTTCGGGCACCTGCTCGACGGGAACGTCCACGTGAACGTCCTCGGCCCGGCGATCGACGACCCGGCCGTCGACGACGCGGTGCTCGGCCTCGCGATCGAGATGGGCGGGTCGGTCAGCGCGGAACACGGCATCGGCATCGCGAAGACCGGGTGGCTGTCGCGCGACCGCGGCCACGGCGACGTCGAGGCCATGCGCGCCATCAAGCGGACGCTCGACCCCGACGGGATCCTGAACCCGGGCGTGCTCCTCGGCTGAGGAGCGACTTACCAGAAGCGTCGGCGACCCGGCTGCGCCTGCGGCGCGTGATAGCGGTCCATCAGCTCGGCGACGGCGTCGCGCGCGAGGCGCCACTCCTCCTGGTCGCCGAACACGTCGGGGTTCCGGCCCCAACGCTGGATCTGCGTCATCGCGGTCACGATGGAGTTGTGCTGGGCGAGGCGGTTCCGGCCCGCGTCGACGGCGCCCGTGACGAGGTAGCGACGGACCAGGTCGAACGGCGCCGACCAGCGCCCGATGCGGATGCGATCGTGCTCGCGCAGGGTCTCGAGCCAGGCGTCGTCGCCGACCGGCAGCCGCTCGTGTTCGTCGACGTGGGCGTTGATGTCGAGGCGTGCGCCCGGGCGCAGGGAGGACGGGAAGCGGCCGTCGTCGTCGCTCGACTTGTAGCAGACCGGACACTCCGCGAGGCGCGCGTGCATCGGCGGGGCCTCGCCGAACGGCAGCCCGCAGCGACGGCAGAGCTTCGCGCCGGCGAAGCTGGCGACGGCGCCGCACTGAAGACAGGTCTGGGCGGCGGTCGATGCCGTCATGGTTCCTCCCGGGTGCGTCCCAGGACGCGGAGCGATCAGGGCCCAAGTGTCCGCGAGCGCGAGCGCCCGAGGCACCGGGCAACGGTCCTGTGCGGGCGGCGCCGATCGTGCTACTCGTGACGTGCGTCGGCGGCGGCTATCGACGGTCGTCCATGCCTCGCGCGGCTCGTCCTCCCGACCATGGACCGCGTCCCGGGCCACGAGGCTCGCGGCGCCCGGAACCCGTCACCCAAGGCCGACCGCCAGCCGGTCACGGCCACTGGCGCCGTCGACGCTCCCCCCGACGTCGGCGGCGCCGCCCTAGCCCGTCGCCGCGGCGACGATCGCCGCCGCCTCGTCCAGCACGGTCGCGAGGTGCGCCTCGCCGCGGAAGCTCTCCGCGTACAGCTTGGTCACGTTCTCGGTGCCCGACGGACGGGCGGCGAACCAGGCCTCGCCCGTCGTCACCTTGAGCCCGCCGATGGCGGCGTCGTTGCCCGGCGCCCTCGTCAGCACCGCCGTCACCGGGTCGCCGCCGAGCGTCGTGGCGGTCACGTCCGCGGCCGTCAGCTTCCCGAGGACCGCCTTCTGCGCGGGCGTCGCCGGGGCGTCGATCCGGCGATAGGCGGGCGCCCCGAACCGCGCCGCGAGCCCCGCGTAGATCTCGCCGGGGTTGCGCCCGGTCCGCGCGGTGAGCTCGGCGGCCAGCAGGCACGAGGTGATGCCGTCCTTGTCGGTCGTCCAGACCGTGCCGTCGCGGCGCAGGAACGACGCCCCGGCGCTCTCCTCGCCGCCGAACCCGATCGAGCCGTCGACGAGGCCGTCCACGAACCACTTGAAGCCCACGGGGACCTCGACCAGCCGCCGCCCGAGGTCGGCGACGACGCGGTCGATGATCGACGACGAGACGAGCGTCTTGCCGACGCCGACGTCCGCGCCCCAGCCGCGGGCGCCGCCGAACAGGTACGAGATCGCCGCCGCGAGGACGTGGTTGGGGTTCATCAGCCCCGTGCCCGGGACGACGATCCCGTGGCGGTCCGCGTCGGCGTCGTTGCCCAGGGAAAGGTCGAAGCGGTCGCGCAGCTCGACGAGGCGGGCCATCGCGAACGGCGAGGACGGGTCCATCCGGATCTTCCCGTCCCAGTCGAGGGTCATGAACCCGAACCTCGGGTCGACGGACGGGTTGGTGACGGTCAGGTCGAGCCCGTACCGCTCCCCGATCGCGCCCCAGTAGTCGACCGCCGCGCCGCCCAGCGGGTCCACGCCGATCCGCAGGCCCGACGACGCGATCGCCTCCATGTCGACGACGCTGCCGAGGTCGCCGACGTAGTCGCCCATGAAGTCGTGACCGAGCGGCCGTCGCGCGCGCGCGCGATCGAACGGGACGCGGGCGATGCCGTCGAGGCCGTCGGAGCCCGTCGCCTCGAGGATCCGGTTCGCCTCGTCCTGGATCCAGCGCGTGACGTCGGTGTCGGCGGGTCCGCCGTTGGGCGGGTTGTACTTGAAGCCGCCGTCGTCCGGCGGGTTGTGCGACGGCGTGACGACGATGCCGTCCGCGAGGCCGTCGGCCGGCCGATCGTCCGCGGTTCGCGACGAGGATGGCGTGCGAGACCGCGGGCGTCGGGGTGTAGCCGTCGGCGGCGTCGACCCGCACGTCGACCCCGTTCGCGACCAGCACCTCGAGCGCCGTGCGCCACGCCGGCTCGGACAGCGCATGGGTGTCGCGGCCGATGAACAGCGGGCCGCCGTAGCCCTGCGCGGTCCGGTAGCGGCAGATGGCCTCGGTCGTCGCCAGGATGTGCGGCTCGTTGAACGCCGCACGGAACGCCGAGCCGCGGTGGCCCGAGGTCCCGAAGGCGACGCGCTGGGCGGGGTCCGACGGGTCGGGCTTGACGTCGTAGTACGCCGCGATGAGGGCGTCGACGTCGACGAGCTCGGTCGGGAGGGCCGGCTGGCCGGCGCGCGGGCTGTTGGTCATCGGGGCTGATCATCGCCGACACGGACGCGATTGCAAGGTCGCGGAGATTGCGTCCGCCGCAACCGTTCCGTACGATGCCCGCAGCCCGACAAGCAAGCACCTCGTACGGGGCTCGTCCGAGTCCGTCGACCGCTCGACGGCCGGATGCATGAGCCCGCGATGACCTTGATACCCGGGCAGGAGGCTGCACATGGCGACCGTGACGTTCGATCACGTGTTCAAGAAGTACGGCGACGTCACCGCCGTGTCGGACCTCAACCTCGAGATCGGTGACGGCGAGTTCATGGTGCTCGTCGGCCCGTCGGGCTGCGGCAAGACGACGAGCCTGCGGATGATCGCCGGGCTCGAGGAGATCTCCGACGGCACGCTGCGCATCGGCGACAGGGTCGTCAACGACGTGGCCCCGAAGGACCGCGACATCGCGATGGTGTTCCAGAGCTACGCGCTCTACCCGCACATGACGGTCCGCGACAACCTCGCCTTCGGCCTCAAGCTGCGCAAGGTCGCCAAGAGCGAGATCGAGAAGCGCATCAACGACGCCGCGGGGATCCTGCAGCTCGAGAAGCTCCTCGACCGCAAGCCCAAGGAGCTGTCCGGCGGCCAGCGGCAGCGCGTCGCGCTCGGCCGGGCCATCGTCCGCGAGCCCGCCGTGTTCCTCATGGACGAGCCGCTGTCCAACCTCGACGCCAAGCTGCGCGTCCAGACGCGCGCCGAGATCGCCCGCCTCCACCAGCGCCTCGGGACCACGATGGTCTACGTCACCCACGACCAGGTCGAGGCCATGACGATGGGCCAGCGGATCGCGGTCATGAGCGAGGGCCTGCTCCAGCAGGTCGGGACGCCGCAGTCGCTGTACGACACGCCGGTCAATCGCTTCGTCGCAGGCTTCATCGGCAGCCCGGCCATGAACTTCCTGGAGCTGCCGGTCCCGGCCGGCGGGGCATCCGAGCTCACCGGCGGGTCGGTGACGATCCCGATCCTTCCGCACTTCCGCGAGGGCCTGCAGACGGCCGGCGACAAGGTGATCGCGGGCTTCCGCCCGGAGCACCTCGAGCTCGCCGACGTCCCGGCGCCGTTCGCGACGCTGCAGGGCACGGCGGACGTGGTCGAGTACCTCGGCAACGAGGAGCTGCTCCACGTGACCGTCGACGGCCGCGAGATCGTCGCGATCGTGGACTCGTCGAACAAGGTTCGCCCGGGCGACGTCGTCCAGCTGCACCTCCCCGGCGAGAAGGTCCACCTGTTCAACGCCGAGACCGGCGCGTCGATGGTCCGCATGCGCGAGGCCGCCGCGGCCTGATCGCGCGCTTCCTTCCAGGTACCGAACGCAGCCGGCCCGACGGGCCGGCTGCTTGCTTGTACGGAGCTCCCATGCCCGATCCCGTCCCCGACCCGCTCGAGGAGCGCGTCGTCGCCTCCAAGGTCATCCACCGCGGGCACTTCATGGAGTTCCGCGTCGACACGATCGAGCGCACCGACGGGACGACCGGCACGCGTGATGTCGTCGGGCATCCGGGGGCCGTGGCGGTCCTCGCGCTCGATGACGCCGGGCGCCTGCTGATGGTCCGCCAGTGGCGCGTGCCCGCCGGCCGGGCGCTCCTCGAGATCCCGGCCGGGACGCTCGACGTGCACGACGGCGTCACCGAGGACCCCGACGTGGCCGCGCGCCGCGAGCTCGAGGAGGAGACCGGGCACCGTGCGGCGACGTGGCGCAAGCTCGCCCAGTTCTGGACGGCGCCCGGGTTCGCCTCGGAGCTGATGCACCTCTACCTCGCGACCGACATGGCCGGCGTCGGGGCGGACGATGCCCGCCTCGCGCCCGACGAGGACGAGCGCCTGGAGCTCCGGCACGTGCCGCTCGACGAGGCGATCGCGATGGTCGACGCGGGCGAGCTCGGCGACGCGAAGTCGATCCTCGGGATCCTGTGGCTCGACCGCCTCCGCAGGAGCGGGGAGCTCTAGGCGCTCACCAGCGTGCGCGTGCCCGAGCCGTTACGCCCGGACACCGCGGGTTGCCTGCCAGGCAACGAATCAGGCCCGAACGGCCCGGTGAGGCTTCCTTGCGACCGAAATGGTGCCTGCCAGGCATCAATCCGCGAGGTGCGCGCCCCCGACACGACGTTCGAGCCAAAAGCGTTGCCTGCCAGGCATCATCGCGACTCGACGCCCGCGCCCCTGCTAGTTCGTCGGGTTCCGCTTCGGGTGCGGCATCCGGTCGAGCGCCGAGCGATACAGCGACGACGACGGGGACAGCGCGACCGCGAGGCGCAGGTGCGTCCAGGCCTCGCCCTCACGCCCGAGTCGCTTCAGGCTCTGCCCGAGCGCGAAGTGCGCGTAGTGCGCCGACGGGTCGATGTCGAGCAGCGCCTCGAACGTCTCGCGCGACCGCTCGGGCTGGCCGGAGTTGAAGTAGGCGCGTCCGAGGGCCTCGAGGATCGACGCCTTGCCGGGCTCGAGCCGGGCCGCGCGCTCCAGCACCACGGCGGCCTGCGCGTTGTGACGGCGCTCGAGCAGCGCGCGTCCGCGTTGCAGGAGGTCGTAGGCGGACTCGGGCTCGTCGGGCTCGGCCGTCCGCTCGTCGGGGCCGTGCCCCTCGTCGCGATCGTGGATCTCCTCGTGCATCGGGCGATCCTGCCACGGCTCGTGAAATCAGGCCGCCGCGGCGGGTGCATCGGGCGGGGCGTCGGGCGGCGTGGAGCGGCCGCGCCGGCGCATCCGGCGGACCACCAGCGCGAGCACGACCAGCAGCAGCACGACGACCACGACGATCCCCCCGCCGACCAGGATCGCCCGCCCGCGGCCCGCCTCGGCCGCCACGCCGATCGTCGCCGACGCGAGGGCGGCCTGGGTGCTCGCGGTCGCCAGGTCGCCCGACTCCCACGCCGCGCGTGCCGCGGCAACCTCGCCGTCGGGATCCTTGCCGCCGAGCCCGAGGTTCGTCAGCCAGTCCCGGGGCGCCGCGACCGCCGTCGACGCCTCGACGACCGAGGCCAGCGACGACTGCGTGTTCGTGGCGAGCGCCGCCGTTGCCGCGAGCGCCGCCTCCGAGCCCGCCGACTCGTAGCTCGTCTCGAGGTCGCCGGGGATCGTCAGGCCGTTCGCCGTGGCGAGCTGCTCCGTCGCGTCGCGCTGGACGACGATCGTCCGCGCCTCGTCCATCCGCGCGTCCGCGTCGTCGAACCGCCACGCGTCGAGCGCGGCCCGGACCACCTCCGGGGCCGCCCAGCCGTCGGACGCGGCGAGCAGCGACGCGTACGCCGCGCGCGCCTGGTCCCGCTCCCCGAGCTGGCCCTGCGCCGACGCGGGCACGACCCAGGTGCGCAGCAGGTCGGCGGCGTCCGGCGCGCCGCCCTGGGCCTGGACGAGGTCGAGGAAGCGGCGCCAGTCGTTGGGCTGGGTGCTCGTCTCCGGCGTGCCGGCGCCCGGATACGCGATCTCGTGGTGGTCCGCCGCCCGGAACACGTTGCGCATCCCGGCCTCGCCGACCTCCGCGACGATCCTGCGGATCACCGTCCACGACGCGTCGTAGCCGTACTGCTCGCGGGCGTCGCTCTGCGCGTCGTGGATCGGCGCGGGCGGCGGCCAGGCGCCGAGCGGGAACGCGGCCTTCGCGGTCGGCTTGACCGCCGCCGGCTTGACGCTGGCGTGCGTCTCGGACGCGAGCACGCGCGAGGCGTACTCCTCGGCGAGGCCCTCGTTGATCCAGCGGTCCGTGAACAGGCTGCCGTTGAACCAGGCGTGCGACGCCTCGTGGATGATCGTGACGTCGTCGAGGTTCTCGCTGATCGTGATCTCGTCGCTCTTCGGGTCGTAGAAGCCGGCGTACCCCTCGAGGAGCGGGGTGTGCACCTCGAGGACGTTGAGCGGCCCGTCGACCGGCCACGGGAGCCCGATGCGCCCGACGAGGTTGGGCACGCTGTCGGACAGGATCACCGACACGCGACGGCGCCAGCGCGTGTCCTCGGGCCAGCCGCGCACGACGATCCGCTCGCCGTCGGGCAGGTCGAGGCGCTCGCGCGTGAGGCCGTTGTCGTTGCGGGCGTTGACCCACGCATACCAGCCGATGGCGTCGTCGGTCGATGCCGTGAACACCTGGCTGCCGTTCGCGCCGGCGGCCTTCGTCATGTCCTCGCCCGAGACGTCGACGGCGAACGACGCCGGCACGTCGATCCGGACGCTCCCCTGATCGCCGAACGCCCACGCGAGGAACGTCGCGAAGGCCGGCCCGACCCGGACGTTGCTCCCCGAGCGCGGCTGGCCGGCCGGCAGGTCGAACTGGATTCGCGCGTGCGTCGTCTCGCCGAAGTACAGGTCGGACCCGAGCCCGACCGTCACGAGCCGGAAGGTCTTGCGCCTGGCGCTGGTCACGGGCAGGGCCGTCCCGCCGCGCGACGCCTTGACGTGGGTCGCCTCGAGCTGCACGCCGAGGTTGACCTGGTTGTAGAAGTAGCGCGTGATCACGCCGCTCGTCGAGCGGTTCGGCTTCTGGTTGAGGGCGGTCACGTCGACCGTGACGTGGACGACGCCGGCGTCGGGCGCGACCACGTAGCGGGTCTTGGTGGTGACGCCCAGGTCGTCGGCGGCGAGCGCGACCGCCGGCGCGACGGCGCCCAGCGGCGACGCGAGGAACGCCGGTCCGGCTGCCGGCGGGACGAGCCCGGCCAGCACGGACAGGCCCGCGGCCAGCACGAGGCCGGCGACCGCCGGCCGGACCACCCCCTTGGCGCGCACGCCCGTCAGGACCCGGCGGCGATCGACGCCATGCGTTCCCGGCGAGCGGCCCGCGCGCGGCCCGCGACGGCGAACACGATGATGAGCGCCGCGGCGAGGACGGCCATCGCGAGCAGCGCCCGTCGCCGACCCTCCTGCCACGCCGCGGTCCACGCCCGGTACGCGTCGTCGGCGTGGGCCTGGGCCCCCGCCACGTCGCCGGCGGTCACTGCCTGCTTCGCGGCGACGAGGTCCGCCTCGGGATCCGCGCCGATCATCCCGATCCGGCTGAGCACGTCGTCGTCGCTCGAGCGGGCCGCGGCCGCCTGCATCACGCCGAGCATCGCGTTGCGCTCCGACTCGGCCTCGCGCGACGCCCCGGCCATGTCGCCCGCCTCGAACCGCTGTTGCATGGCCGGCGGCAGCGTGAACCCGCCCCGCGTGGCGAGCGACTCCACGGCGCCGCGCATCGCGAGCACGGAGCGAGCGTCGGCCATCTGCCGGTCCGCCGTGTCGAACTGCCAGGCGCGCAGGGCGTCGCGGATCGAACGGGGCAGCTGCCAGTCGCCGGTCGAGGCGAGCGTCCGGACGTACGCCGTTCGCGCCTCCGCGCGGGCGTCGAGCAACCCGGCCTCCTCGGGGCGCACGACCCACTGGCGCCACAGGTCCGTGAAGTCCTTGCCGGTCTCGGCCTCGAGGAGGTCGAGCAGGCCGCGCCAGTCCGGCGGCCCGTCCACGGTCTCGGAGGCGACGGTGGCCGATGCCGAGCCCGTGCCGCCGGTCGCGCCCGCGGTCCCTCCGGCCGCCGGCTGGTAGGCGCCGGTGTGCGCGGCGGCGTCGGCCCAGACGCGGTGCATGGCGTCGTCGCCGGCGCGCTCGGCGATCCCGCGGGCCAGCGCGAGCGAGGCCGCGTACCCGTAGGCCTCCGTCGCCCGGTCGACCGAGGTGTCCGTCCCGTTGCCGTCGGAGCCACCGGACGCGCCCGCGCCCGTCGTGTTCGGCCAGGCGTTGAGCGGGATCGCCGCGAGGCTGACGCTGGCGCTGATCTTGGGACTCGTGTCGCGGACCTTGAGCGGCCCGGCCACCCGCTGCGCGTAGTACGACGCGAACCCCTCGCTCGCCCAGCGGTCCGCGACGAGGCCGCCGTTGAACCAGCCGTGTGCGGCCTCGTGGAGGACGACCAGGGGATCGGCCCAGTACGCGACCTCGATCCGGCGGTCGGCGGGCGAGAACAGGCCGGCGTACCCGCCCGCGGTCCGGCTCACCGCCTCCTGGACGACCGTCTGCCCGGCCTGCGGCCACGCGAGCCCGATCGCGCTGCTCAATCTCGGCAGCGACTTCCGGAACAGGGTGCCGACCCGCGCGCTCCACGCCGGGTCGTCGCGCCAGCCGCGCAGCAGGAGGTCGACCTGGTCGTCGCCCGCCGCCACCGCGAGCGGCGTCTCCTTGAACACGGGGTCCTTCTGCGCGCTCAGGTACGCGAAGTAGTTCAGCGGCTCGCCGAGGGGCTGGGTCGCCAGGAGCGTCCCGCCGTCCGCGGTCTTCGTCTTGCTGTCGAACGCCCCGCTCTCCACGTCGATCGCGTAGCCCGCCGGAAAGCGGACCTGCACGCGACTCCCGCGCGCCCCGTCCGACGCGAAGGCCCAGACCGGGAACGTCACGAGGCCGCTGCCGACGCGGACCTGCCGGCTCGCCGGCCGACCCGGGTCGACGAGGTTGAACGCGAGCTGCAGCGACCGCGCTCCCCCGCCGTACAGGCGCCCGAAGTTGATCCGGAGCAGGGTCGCGTTCTTCGACCGCTGGGCCACCGAGACCGAGGCCCCCTTCGGGCCGGTGACGCCGAACCCGCTGGCGCCCGGCTGGACGGCCAGGAACGCGTGGTCGAAGTAGTACTTGTGCGTCCGGGTCTCGCCACGGTGGTTGCGCACGTCGACCGACATCGTGACCCGGACGCGGCTCTTCGAGGGCTGGACCGTGTAGGTCGCGTCCGTGACCAGCGTGAGATCGGTCGAGGCCGCCGCGACGCCCTGGGCAGGCGCCACCCCGACCGCGGGCGCGAGCCACGCGAGCGCGATCGCGACGAGGAGGGCGGCGACGAGCGGCCGGGTCGCGCGCGTCACGCGTGCGCTCCTTCGGGCTCGGCCGGCTCGAGGAGCTCGCCCAGCGTCGCCGCGTATCGGTCCAGCAGGCGCGCCCCCGGGCCGCCGGCCACCTTCGGCGCGTCGATCGACCACCCGCCGCCCTTCAGCCACGTCGTCGCCGGCTCGTGGAACCGGTCCGCGACCGCGAGCAGCCGGGCCAGCGCGAGGCCGACGGCGTCGCGGTCAAGCGCGTCGGCCGGGAGCTCCGCGATCAGCAGCGGCCGCTCGTCCTCCCCGACGGCGAACTTCACGAACGGCGTCTCGTCGTTCCAGTGGAGGAGGAGCCGGTAGGACTTGCGGAAGCTGTCGTTGATGGGCGGCGCGAAGTGCGCCCAGCCGATCAGGGCGAGCGACGGATCCAGGATCAGGGTGACCCGAAGCGCCGACCGGCGGCGGCCGTCGAGGACGAGGTCCCACGACGTGACGCCCTCGCGGTCGGCCCGCTCCAGGGGCTCGAGACCGAGCTCGGTGAGCCAGGCCTCGACGTCGGCGGCGGCGGTCGCCGACGCTCGGGGGGCGATGGACATGCGCGCGAGTCTACCCGAGGGTCCCGGATCGCCCGGGCGAGGCCTCAGTCGGGCGCGCTGGCGCTCACCCGCGCTGGGGCGGTGCCGGTATCGCCACGCGCGGGCCGCGCGGTCCCGGCCCGACGCTCGACCGTGCCGCCCGACTTGACGACGCGCGTGGCGAAGTCCGTCGATCGCACGCGCTCGCCGACCTTGACGTTTCGCCCGAGCCGCACCCCGCGCGGCACCACGGACTGCTTGCCCACGACCGTGATCCCCGTCGTGAGGCGCCCCGGCTCCTGGCGGTTGGGGGTGTCGAAGTCGGGCCCGTCGCCGACGATCGCCGTCTGGCCGACGACGACCTCCTTGTCGAGGATCGCCCGGTCGACCACGGCGCCGGAGCGGATCACCGTGTCGAACATGATGATCGAGTCACGCACCACCGCGCCCACGTCCACGCGGACACCCGGCGACAGCACGCTGTTGACGACCATCCCGTTGATCACGCAGCCGTGCGAGATCAGGCTCCGGTGGACCTGTGCCGTCGGCCCGATCTTGGCGGGAGCCCGCTCCTCGGACCGCGTGTGGATCAGCCAGTCGCGGTCGTAGAGGTCGAGCTCGGGGTTGTCCTCGAGCAGCGCCATGTTGGCTTCCCAGAACGACTGGATCGTGCCGACGTCCTGCCAGTAGCCGTCGAAGCGGTAGCCGAAGACCCGCGCCCCGCCGTCGAGCATCGCCGGGATCACGTCGCGCCCGAAGTCCTTCCGGTCGTCGTTCAGCCAGCGGGTGAGCGCGCGCTTCGAGAACACGTAGACGCCCATCGACGCGAGGTCGCTCTTGGGCTGCTTGGGCTTCTCCTGCCATTCGACGACGCGGTCCTGGTCGTCCAGGGCCAGCACGCCCATCCGGCTCGCCTCGGCGATCGGCACGCGCCGGACGGCGATCGTCACGTCGGCGCGCTTGCGCCGGTGCGCCGCCAGGAACGGCTGGTAGTCCATCTTGTAGATGTGGTCGCCGGCGAGGATCAGCACCGTGTCGCCCGCGCTGTGCTCGACGACGTTGATGTTCTGGAGCACCGCATCGGCCGTGCCGCCGTACCACTCCGCGACGCGGCCGCGCCGGATGTACGGCTGCAGCATCTTGATGCCGCCGTTGTTGCGGTCGAGGTCCCACGGCTGCCCGATCCCGATGTGGTCGTTGAGCGAGCGGGGGTTGTACTGCGTGAGCACGACCACGTCGTCGATGCCGGAGTTGACGCAGTTGGACAGCGTGAAGTCGATGATCCGGTACTTGCCGCCGAACGGGACCGCGGGCTTCGCGCGCACGGACGACAGGATCGAGAGTCGCTCTCCCTCGCCGCCTGCGAGGACCACCGCCATCACCGGCTTGACCAAGCGTCGTCCCTCCGCCAGCGGACCCACCCGTGAACGGATGCTAGCACCGCCCTCGTGAACGGCGGCGGCGGAGACTAGGTGAACAGCTTGGGGTTCACGAAGTTGCCGTCGAACTCGACCATCCAGTGGAGGTGCGCGCCGGTCGAGTGGCCGGTGTTGCCCTCGTACCCGATCGTCTGGCCCGCGTGGACCACCTGGCCGGCGCGGACGACGTAGCGCGACTGCATGTGCGCGTACCAGGTGGTGAGGCTCGAGGAGTGGGCGATGATCACGATCCAGGCCGGATCGGCGCCGTCCGCGTAGTTCCAGCCGACGTACACGACCTTCCCGTTGCCCGACGCGTGGACCGCGGTGCCGTACGGGGCGACGATGTCGATGCCGTTGTGCCAGTGGGCGCAGTTGCCCATCGGCGGCTCGAACACGACCCCGGTGCATCCGAATGACTGGGTGACCGTCCCGCCCATCGGCCAGCGCAGCGTCCCGTTGTACTGGGACGGGATGTTGCCCTTGTTGAACTGGGCGGCGACCAGCCGGTTGATCTTGTGCTGCAGGCGCTGCTTGGACGCGGCCGCCGCAGCGAGCGTCCGGTGGAGCTTCGCCGCGTCGGCGGCCATCCTGGCGTACTGCGCCCGCTGGGCGGCGAGCGCGGCCTTCGCCTGGCGTTCGAGCTGGAGCAGGTGCGCCTGGGCGTCGCGCAGGTCCGCGAGCCGCTGGGCGAGCTTCTGCTTCTGGACCGCCGTCTCCTGGCGGATCGTGTTCGTGGCCCCGCGGGCCTCGACGACCGTCTGGTGCAGGCTCAGCAGCGTCGCCTGGTCCTCCTGGACCTGGGCGGCCAGCGCGCGGTCCTGGTCCGCGACGTCGAGCTGCGAGCTCATGTCGGCGAGCATGTCGGTGAAGGACGCACCGGAGAGGAACGTCTCGAGCATCGACGTCCGCTCGGCCTCGTAGGCGTCCCGGACGTGCTGGGCGAGCTCGGCCTTGCGATCGCCGAGCTCGACCTTCTTGGCCGCCTCCTGGGCCTCGATCCGCTGGACCTGGAGGTCGAGGTCGCCCAGCTGGTTGACGAGCGTCTGGTAGGTCGCCTTGATCGCGTTGATGTTGCCGACGAGGTTCGTGACGCGGCGCCGGGTGGCCGCGAGGTCGTCGGTGATGCCGTTGAGCTGGTCCTTCGTCTGGGCGATCGCGCCCTGCAGGTTCGCCTGCGACGAGTTGAGCTGCGCGATGAGGCGCTTCTGGTTCGCGATCTGCGCCTGGAGGGCCCGCTGCTGGGCCTGCGCGTCGGCGAGCTCGTCGGCGCGGGCGGCTCCCGGGGCGACCGCGGGCGCGGCGAACACGCCGACGAGGAAGGGGATCGCCAGGAGGGCGATGAGGAGGCGGGACCGGCGGTCGATGCGCGACCGCGGGAAACGCTGGGTTGTCGCGTGGCGGGTCAACGAGCAGGCGTCCTCATCTCGTGCGAGCGTTTCGTGTCAGGCGCTGCGGCGAGAGGCAACGGCGCGGAAACAGATTCACGCCCGCCGGATCTGGCACCGCCTCAGAGGGCACTCCCGAGACGACCGGTTCCCGGCTTCCGGGCAGTGTACCAGCGTGGGCAACGGGTCTCCCGTTCGCGGACGGCCCGCCCTAGTGGATCGCGAAGATCGCCCAGAGCGCGCCGATGATCAGGAACGGCCCGAACGGGATGAACGTCTTGAGCGTGATCCGGCGCAGGACGAGCAGCAGGATGATCACGGCGCCCGCGAGGAGCGCGCCGTAGAGCACCCCGATGAACAGTCGGTACGCGCCGGCGAGCAGCCCCACCGACACCAGCAGCTTGATGTCGCCGAGCCCGATCGCCCCCGCCCCGAACGGGATCGACACGAGCAGCAGGATCCCCGGGATGATCAGCGCGACCGCGAGCGCGATCGGCAGGTCGGCGACCGGCACCAGCGGGTTGAGCCCGGCGATGTCGATGATCAGGACGATCGGGATCGCGGGCAGCGTGAACTCGTTGGGCAGCAGCCGCTGGTCGAGGTCCGTCGCCAGCAGCAGCACCAGGACCGCCGAGTACGCCCCGAAGATCAGGGCCGGGACCGGGTCGGGGAAGCGCAGCGTGAGGACGCCCATCACGAGCACCCCGATCACGACGACGACCGGCGTTCGCCAGTCGATCGGGCGGACGGACCCGTCCTCGTGCTCGGGCCAGCGGGCCGAGATCCGGTCGGCGACGAAGCCCCAGATCCCGCCGGCGATGGCCAGGACGACGGCGAGCGGCGTGACGGACAGCGAGTCGAACACGGCCGGAGTCTACGGGCCGGTCCGGAGGCCGCGCGGTCCCCCGATGGTCAGGCTGCCGATGCCCCCGCCAGCGCGAGCTCGACGAGCGTCGCGTGCGTGACGCCGGTCGCGCCGCGCGGCGCGTACGGGTACGTCTTGCGGAAGTAGCCCGTGCCGCCGATGTCGAGATGGGCCCACGGCACGGTCCGGAACTGCTCGAGGAACAGGCCGCTCTTCACGAGCGAGCCGTCCGGCGTGCCGGTGTTCTGGATGTCGCCGTACCAGCTCTCCATCTCGATCATGTAGTCGTGGATGAGCGGGATGCGCCAGTACCGCTCCCCTGCCCGGTCGGCCGCCGCGGCGAGCTCGCCCCACCACGGATCCGGGGTCGCGAACGCCCCGGTGACGATGTTGCCGAACGCCCGGCCCACGGCGCCGGTCAGCGTCGCGACGTCGACGATGTGCGTCGCGCCCAGCTTCTCGGCGTAGGTCATCGCGTCGCCCAGGATCAGGCGGCCCTCGGCGTCGGTGTTGATGATGTCGACGAACTTGCCGTTCATCGCGCGGACGATGTCGCCCGGCCGGGTCGCCCCGCCCCCGGGCATGTTCTCGACCGCGGGCGCGACGGCGAGCAGCGGCAGGCCGGGCGCGAGACGGGCGACGGTCGCGATGGCCGCGATCACGGTGCACGCACCGGTCTTGTCCATCTTCATCTCTTCCATCCGGTCGCCCGGCTTGATGCTGATGCCGCCGGAGTCGAAGCAGACGCCCTTGCCGACCATCGCGAGGTGCCGGCCGAGCGCGTCCTTCTCGCCCTCGCCACCCGAGCGCATGACGATCATCCGCGGCTTGTTCGCGCTGCCCTGGCCCACCGCGAGGAACATGCCCATGCCGAGCTCGGCCGCGCGCTTCTCGTCGAGGACGTCGATCGTGAGGCCGTTGGCCGCGGCGAGCTCGCTCGCCTCGTCCGCGAGGACCTGCGGCGTGACGTCGTTCGCCGCGCGGTTCGAGAGCCGGCGGGCGACGTTCGCGCCCTCGCCGATGATCCGGCCACGCTCGGCGGCCTTCGCGAGCGCCGCGGCGTCGCCGCCGGACACGATCAGCACGAGCTCGTCGAGCACCGGCGGCGCCGAGTCGCTGTCCTCGCGGTAGATCGTCTTGGGCTCGAAGCCGCCCTCGACCACGCCGCGCGTGACGATGTCGGCGACGAGACCGGCATCCCCGTCGAGCGCCGGCAGGAGCGGGTCGAGCCAGATCGCCATCGCCTTGACGTCGCGGTTGATCAGGCGCCGGATCGCGCGGGCGCCGAACTTGCGCGCCGTCTCGCGGTCGAGGTCCTCGGCGTGACCGGCCGAGACGACGAGGACGCGGCGTGCCGGGAGCTCGCCCGAGGCCGCGAGCGCGGTCCCGTAGCGCCGGTCGCGGAGCTCGCCGAACGCCTGCAGCGCGCGAAGCTCGCCGCCGGTGCGCTTGTCGAGCTCGTCATAGGCGCCGTCGAACGCCAGCTCCCCGACCACGGGCACGACGAGGACGTCCGTTGCGACTTCCCACGGCTGGTCGGTGACGACGCGAATCTGCACGGATGGCCTCCGATGGGTGCGCAGATGCTGCTGCGCGGTCGAGCGGACCGCGGCGGGTGATTGCGGGCCAGTGTACCGGCGGGCGACGGGCTCGCGGACCGGCTACTCGGGGAGCGGCGTGCCCTGCTTCAGCTGCTGCTGGAGGTCGATGGCGGCGCCGATCTTGCCGCGCGCCTGTTCGATCGAGATCACGGCCTGGTTGAGCCCGCCCTGCGCGATCTCGGACATGATCACGACCAGCGCCCGCGTGTCCGCCGGCAGCGCGCGACGGGCCGCCTGCTCGTCCGCGAACGCGGCCCGGACCTTGTCCGTGACCCGGCCCTTGGACGAGAGCAGCGCCTGGTAGAGCCGGCGGACGGCCGCGTCGTAGGCCGCGTTCCGGTCGATCCAGTTCGTCAGCGTCGACACGTCGCTGGTCGCCGCGAGCTTGTCGCGCGCGGTGCGCGCCTGGGCGATCGTCGCGTCCGCGCCGTCGAGCAGCGTGAGCGCCTGCTGGTAGTGCGCCGCGGAGCCCTGGGTCACGGCGGACACCGTCTGCCGGTCGTGCTGGGCGAGGAGGTTCGTGAGGGTGGCGGCGTTCAGGGCCTGCCCGGAGAACCCGGCCCAGTCGCCACGCAGGCCGTCCGTGAGCCCGTGCGTCGCCGCCAACGCCTGGTAGCGGTGGATCACGTCCGGCGACAGGGCGAGCTCCGGGCTGGCGCCGGCGCCGGCAACGGCCCGCGAGGGCGTCGTCGAGCTTGGTGGCCTGGCCCTCGACCGACCCGATCTGCCCGGTGCCGGTCGCGATCGCCGTCGAGAGCGCGCTGACGTCGCCCGCGTTGACCGCGGTCAGTGCCGCCCGGGCCGTCGTCGCCAGCTGGTCGACCTGGTCCGAGAGGGCCTGCAGCTGGTCGGTCGCGGCGTCGAGCGCCGGCCGTGCCGCCTGGTCGGCGGTCCACGTCAGCTCCGGGCGACCGTCGGTCCCCGGGATGTGGTTCATCGACGCCACGATCCCTGCCGAGCCCAGCGCGATCAGCGCCGCGAGCACGAGCCAGACGATCGCGAGCGCGACGGTCCGGAAGATGGCGCCGACATTCACGGCGCGGAGCGTAGCCGCTATGGCTCCTGATCGCCCAGCGACTGCCGGACGTGCTCGAGGCCGCCTTCCATGGCGCGGGGCTCGAACCCGAACGCCGACTGGACCGAGTCCAGGGGGCCGATGTTGTCGAACTTGAGCTGGCGGAGCTGGTCGGTCGCCACGGGGAACGGGAGGCGGACGAGCTCGGCCGCGCCGGCGACGAGGCGGATCACGGGCACGGGCATCGGGACGAGGATCCGCCGCTTGCCCATGGCCGCGAGGACCTCCTCGACGATCTCGCGGTAGGTCCAGTAGCGCGGCCCGCCGAGCGGGTACTCGCGCCCGATCGTCTCGTCGTCGCCCAGCACGGCGACCACGACGCGCGCCAGGTCGTCGATCGCCAGCGGCTGGAAGCGCGCCGCGCCGGTCCCGGTGATCGGGACCACGCCCGGCGACATCCGGACGAGGCCGGCGATGAGGTTGAAGAACCCGTCGCGCGGGCCGAACAGGAGCGACGGGTCGAGGATCGTCCAGTCGAGGCCGCTGTCGCGGACGATCGCCATCGCCCTGGCCTTCGAGCTCGCGTAGTGGAGGTCCGGCTCGTCGACGACGGCGAGCGCACCCTGGTGCACGAACCGCCGGACCCCCGCCTCGCGCGCGGCATGGACCACGTTGCGGGTGCCCTCGGTGTTGACGAGGCGGAGGCTCTGGCCGCCGTCGAAGTCGCGCGGGATGGCGGCGAGGTGGACGATGGCGTCGATGCCGGCCATCGCCGCCGGGAGCGTCGCCGGCTCGGTGACGTCGCCGATCCGCGTCTCGAGGCTCGCGCGCTGCGCCTCGGTCAGGCGCCTCGCGACGATCGCCGCGGCGTCCTCGTCCCGCACCAGCCCGACGACCCGATGCCCCGCATCGATGAGCGCGGGCACGACGTGGCTGCCGACGAAGCCCGATGCGCCGGTGACGAGGACGGTGGCCATCGCGTGCTCTCCGCGTGCTCGCCCGAGTAACGGGCTACCTCAAGATAGCACGATATTCACGAGGACGCGCAACCACCTACCATCGACGCATGACCGACCTCGACCCGCGCACCGTCCGCGCGCTCGTCCGCGCGATGCCCAAGGCCGAGCTGCACCTCCACCTCGACGGCTCGCTGCGCATCGACACCGCGCTCGACATCGCCCGCTCCCGCGGCGTCGACGCGCCGTCGACCTTCGCCGGCATGCGCGGCGTGCTCGTCGGGCCGGACCAGGCGACCGACCAGGCCGAGCTGCTCAAGGCCTTCGACCTCCCGATCGCGCTGATGCAGGACGACGAGGCGCATCGACCGGATCTCGGGCGACCTGGTCGAGGACAAGGCGCGCGACAACGTCCGCTACGCGGAGGTCCGCTGGGCGCCGCTGCTCCACACGGCCAAGGGCCTGACCGGCCGGCAGGTGGTCGAGGCCACGGCCCGCGGCGCCCGTCGCGCGGCGACGGCGGCCGGGACCGAGGTCCGCCTGATCGCCACGCTGATGCGCTCGCACCCGCCCGAGGCGAACCTCGCGTTCGTGCGCGACCTCGAGGCGAACGGCATCCCCGACGGGCTGGTCGCGGTGGACCTCGCGGGACCCGAGGAGCGCTTCCCCGACCCGACGATCCACGCCGAGGCCATCGACCTCGCCCGCGCCATCGGCCTCCACGTCACGGCCCACGCCGGCGAGTGGGGCGGCGCGGCGCAGGTCCGGCGGACGCTCGCGATCGACCCCGAGCGGATCGCGCACGGACCGCTGGCCATCGAGGACCCGGATCTGGTCGCGGAGCTCGTCCGGCGCGGGACCTGGCTCGACCTGTGCCCGACCTCGAACGTCCAGGCGCGGATCGTGCCGGAGCTCGAGGACCATCCGATCCTGCGCCTGCGGCGGGCCGGCGTGCGGGTCACGCTCAACACCGACGACCTCACGGTCTCCGACATCTCGCTGTCCGACGAGTACGAGCGGACGGTCCTCCGGATCGGGGCCTCGATGCCGGAGATCTGGGCGCTGGACCTCGCCGCGCTCGACGCCGCGTTCTGCGACGACGCGACGCGAGATCGGCTGCGCGAGGCGTTCCTCGCCTGGGGCGCCGGGATCCCCGAGCTCGCCGAGGCCTAGCGGCCCGGGACGAGCTGCGCGACGGCGACCCGGATCTCGTCGTCGCGGGCGTTGAGGTCGGGGTCCACGCCGAGCGCGACCGGATAGCCCAGGTGCTCGTCGTACTTGAGCTCGAGCTTGCCCGCGCTCGCGTTGCGGTCCGCGTAGTCGAACAGCTCGTCGATCGACATCGGGTAGCCGGTGCGCTCGTCGTCGCTGAGCGGCTGGCCGTTGACGGTCGCGCGGGCCACTCGCCCGTCGACCACCGACACCTCCACCGGGTTGCCGCCGCCGAGGCCGCACTCGCAGCCGAACAGCAGCGTCAGGCGATAGGTCCGGATCCCGGCCTGGCTCCAGATCGCGCGCTGACGGGCGACCTCGTCGAGCTTGGTCGGATCCGGGACGGCGGTCGGCTCGTTGACGACGATCGCCGGCGGGTTGGGGTGGAGGGCGTCCGGCGGCGTCGGGCTCGCGAGGGGGTTGGGAATGGCCGCCCCGCACGCCGCGACGATGACGGCGAGCACGAAGGCGATGAGCGGGAACGCGAGGAACGGGATCGCGCGGCGCAGCTCCAGCACGGCGCTCATGACGCGCCAGCGGTGCTGGAGGTTTCACGCGGGGACAGCGGCGAGCTCCGAGAGGACGGCCCGCAGGTCCTCGCCGTCCGCGGCGATGCGGGTCGGGCGTTCGTCGGGCGGCAGCGCGTCGGCCGCCTCGCGGGTCGTCACGCCGGTGAGCATCAGGACGGTCCTGGCGCCCACCGCGCGACCCGCGGCGATGTCCGTGAGCGCGTCGCCGATCATCACCGCGGTCCGCACGTCCGCCCCGACGAGGTGCGCCGCCGCGAGCAGCAGGTACGGCTCGGGCTTGCCGATCGTGACCACGGCCGTGGTGCGTGACGCGGTCTCGATCGCCGCGACCACGGCACCCGCGCCGGGGCGGAAGCCGCGCTCGGTGGGGTAGATCGGGTCGCGGTTGGTGGCGACGAGCACCGAGCCGGCTCGGACACAGTCGGCAGCCGCGGCGATGCGCAGGTACGTGAGCTGCGGGTCGAGGCCGACGACCACGGCATCGGGATGGCCGGCCGCCTCCCAGCCGTCGATCCCCTCCTGGCTCATGCGCGTCGCGACGTAGCCCGCGGTCACGGCATCGAGCCCGGCCTCGCGCAGCTCGCGCTCGAGGCCGCTCGCCCCGACCGCCAGGACGCGGCGAACCGACGGCATCTCGTCGCGGATGTAGAGGGCGCTCGCGCGCGCGGACGTGACGACCCGATCGGGCCCGACCGGCGCGCCGTGGCCCGCCAGCCGCGGCAGGTAGTCGCCGTGGTAGTGCATCGCGTTGTTGGTCACGTACACGACGTCGTCGCCGAGCGCCGCCCGCTCGGCCAGCGCCGGCCCGACGCCCGGGACGCCCTCGGAGGCGCGGTAGACGACGCCATCGAGATCGACGAGGAGGAGCACGGCCCGATGCTACCGTCTGCCCATGCCCGGAACCCCGTCAGGCCATCGATCCACGCGCTCGCCGCTCGACGGCACGACGCGCCTGCTGGTCGACGGCACGAACCTGCTCTACCGGATCGGGCCGGGCGGATCGTCCGGGTCGCGCGGCGCCGCGCCGCCGGCGGCGATCATCGGCCGGCTGCGAGCCGCGATCCCGGCCACGGTCACGATCGACCTCGTGTTCGACGGCGTCGGGCACGGCGTCTTCGGGCGGGTGGCCCAGGGAATGACCGTCCGCTACGCGGGGCGGCGAACGGGCGACGACGTGATCCTCGACCTCACCTCCGAGGCGGCGATGCAGGCGGGGTCCGGCCCGACCGGCGCCACGCACGTGCTCGCGGTCACGAACGACCGCGAGCTGCGGGAGCGGCTCCATGTGAAGGGCGCTCGCACGGTGCCGATCCAGTGGCTCCTGAACCGCATCGACCTGCCCGTGATGGCGTCAGCCTCGCCGGGCAACAAGCGGGCGCCCGTCGGCATCGGCAGCCCCGGGTCGAGCCCAAACCCCACGAACCCGGGCGCCGGCGACGACGACCGCCCCGGCTGGAAGCCAGGGCGCGGCGCGACGACCAAGACGGGACCCGCGCGCAAGGTCGCCCGCCACAAGCGCCACCCGCGGC
>CAVZFY010000015.1:0-31074 GCA_963774695.1 uncultured Chloroflexia bacterium
GGCGCATGTGGATGTGTCCCCGTATCGCGATCCCGGTCGGCCCTGACGCGGGACGTCGCACTCGGCCGGGACGATATCGCATGCGGCGCACGGGCTTCCCGACGATGTCGCCTGCTTGCAAGCCAGGCGCGGCCATCCCTTGTCCACGCGGCATGTGGGACCTTCCACCGTGGACCTTCGGACGCGCCAGACGGGCGCGTCGAACGTGGAGGTATCCACCGTGTGCCTGACGTGTGGCTGCATGGACGCCCACCAGACGATGGGTAAGGCCAACATCACCTACGAGGACATCAAGCGGGCAGCGGCCGAGAACGGGCAGTCCGTCTCGGAGACGCTCGACATCATGGACCGCACCGAGCTCAAGGATCGCGCCCAGCATCCGCAGGAGTACGACGTGCCGGCCGAGCTCCGCGCCTGACGTCCACCACCGGACCGTTTCCCGATCGGGGCGCCGCGCAGGCGCCCCGATCGGCGTATACAGGGACCGAACACGACAACGACTGGATCGACGGGAGGCGAGGGCCGATGAAGCTCGGCGTGATCATTCCCCAGGGCTGGACGGGCGACTACGACGGCTGGGATCCGTCGAAGGCGTGGGCGCGCAGCGTGGCGCTGGCCAAGCAGGCGGACGACTGGGCTTCGAGTCGATCTGGGTCTTCGACCACTTCCACACGGTCCCGCGGCCGACCGACGAGATCACGTTCGAGTCGTTCACGATGCTGTCGGCCCTGGCCGCGGTCGACGACGCGCGTCCGCCTCGGCCACGTCGTGATCTGCACGGCGTTCCGCAACCCGGCGCTGACGGCCAAGATGATCTCGACGATGGACGTCATCAGCGGCGGCCGGATGGAGCTCGGGATCGGCGCCGGCTGGAAGCGCGACGAGTGGGACGCCTACGGCTACGGCTTCCCGGAGACCCGCGAGCGCCTGGCGCGGCTCGCCGACGACCTCGAGGTGGTCTCGCGGATGATGGACGGCGACAAGCACCAGCACGCGACCTTCGAGGGCCAGTACTCGAGCGTCGCGAACGCCCTCAACATCCCCAAGCCGATCCAGCAGCCGCGCGTGCCGATCATGGTCGGCGGCAACGGGCCGAACGTGACGTGGCGTCTCGCGGCGAAGTTCGCCGACGAGCTCAACCTCGACGGCATGAGCCCCGAGGAGGTCGCGGCCGCCCTGCCGACGATCCGCTCGCGGTGCGAGGAGATCGACCGGGACCCGGCGAGCCTCGACATCTCCGTCCACATGTGGTGGGACCACATCAAGGCCGAGGGCCAGCAGCGGGTCGACCGGCTGGCCGGCTTCCGCGAGCTCGGCGTCAATCGCGTCATGGGCCTGGTCAAGACCGTGACGACCGACGACGAGGCGCTGGCCCGATACGTCGAGGACGCCCGCGCGGCGGGGGTCGAGCTGGCCTGATCCGCGGTCGGACCAGCGGTGTAGCCTTCCGAATCCGCGGTGTCGCGCGTCCGAGCGGCGACCCGCTGGACGGGGAGGCGCGAGCATGGCCAACGACGCGATTCAGGCAGAGGTCCAGCTCAACCCGGCGATCCGCGCGGTCGAGGTCAAGCTGACGGCCGGATCGAGGACGAGGAGCTCGTCCTGCGGCTGCTCAAGGACTCCGGCGAGGAGCCCGAGCAGCGCGTCGTGTACTTCTTCGACACCCCGACGCTCGACCTGTTCGACGCGGGTCTCGTGCTCCGGGCGCGGAAGAAGGTCGGCGACGTCGACGACTCGACCGTGAAGCTCCGCCCCGTCGACCCGGTGCGCATCCCGATCGACTGGACGAAGACCGAGGGCTTCGAGATCGAGATGGACCGCGTCGGCGACAACCAGATCATCTCGGCGAAGCTCACGGCCGAGCAGCACGACGGCGAGATCGACGAGGCCGTCGAGGGCAGGCGGCCGCTCCGCCGGCTGTTCTCGAGCGACCAGGAGCGCCTGATCACGGAGTTCGGACCCAAGAACGTCGGCTGGGAGGCGCTCACCACGATGGGGCCGATCAAGGTCCACAAGTGGAAGGTCGACGCGAAGGAGCTCGGGCGAGAGGTCGTCGCGGAGCGCTGGAAGCTCCCCGACGGATCCGAGCTCGTCGAGCTGTCGATCAAGGTGGAGCCGGGCGAGGCCACCGGAGCCGCCGACGCCTTCACGCGCTACCTGGAGTCGCTCGGCCTCGACGTCGGCGGCGACCAGCAGACCAAGACGCGCGGCGCGCTCACGTACTTCACCACGGGCAAGGGCTTCGACGGCTGACCGTCGCGGGGAGCCTCCAGCGAGCGGCGCACGTGATCCGCCACACCCGGTAACCGGGCCCGACACACCTCCGCGCGACCCGTACCAATGGGTCAGCGGTCCCTGCCGTTCGGACGATGCCGCGGTTGGGTGCGGGGTGGTTGGATGGCTTGGCGAACGCACCGATCCGTCCCCCGTGCGCGTTCGCTGTCGCCTCCACGCACCGGGCGCGTGCACCGGCGGCACGCCGCTCGCCTGAACCCTGCATGCCCGACCGGGAGGCCACATGGACGCACCGCAGCTCGCGGTTCTACGCGGTGCCCTCGCTCGCCTCAAGGGGAGAGCGGGCTGACCTTGACGAGCCACCCGGCCGCCCGTCGCGGCCTGCTCCACTCCCTCGTGGGATCGACCCGACTTCGGATTCTCGTCGTCGCGATCGTCGTCTGCGCCGCGGGCGCAACGGTCGCGAGCGTTCGCACGCTCGCGCTGTTCACGAGCACCGGCCAGACGCCGGCCTCGTTCTCGGCGGGCCGGATCTTCCCGGGCGTCCGCACGACCTCGGGGTTCGTCGTCCATGACGCGTCCGGTGGTGGTGCCGAGGTCGACCGCACGAGCCCGTTCGCCGTCGTGGGCGACGGTCGCTCGACCTCGACGTCGGCCTGGGCGACCGCGTTCGCCGCCAATCGCTACATCGAGTTCGACCTCAACGCGCCGCTGCCGGCGGCGGTCGGCGCCTCGGGCGTCACGCTCCGGCTCACGGTCGCGAGCGCGAGCCCGTCCGGAACGGCGTGCGGGTACGTGAACGTGCGCCGGATCTCCGACGACGCCAGCGTCGCCACGTACGGCAGCCCGGCGTCGCCGCTTGGCTGCGTGACCGGCACCACGCCGGCGACCCTGCTGCTCGCCCTGCCGGCGGTCGCGACCACGGACGCCGCCAACGACCTGCGGGTCCGCGTGTACGGCCGCGACAGCGCCGGCGCGGGCTCCGTCATCGACGGGGCCGTTGTCGCGGGCTCGACGCCGTACTCGACCTTCACGCTCTACCCGGTCCGCTTCACCGACGCCGCGAGCTCGGTCCCGGTCTCCGCGCCATGGGAACTCGATGGCCCGTAGCCGCGCCCGATCACTCGCCACCCTCGCCCTCGTCGCCATCGCGCTCGGCAACTCGATCGCGGTGGCGCCGGTGCGTGCGCTCGACCAGGTCGCCGGGACCACGGCCCCGGCGGTGTCGCCGGCGCCGTCACCCTCACCATCGCCCTCGCCGGCGCCGGCCGCATCGCCGGCTTCGACCCCTGAGCCCGACCCCACGCCCACCCCGACGCCCCGACGGCCGCGCCGACCGCATCGCCCACGCGAGGTGCCGACCCCGGCGCCGACGCCCGTCGCGCCCGACCCGTCCGACGCGCCGCTCCCGAGCGCGGCCACGACGCCGAGGCCGGCGGCGACGGACCCGATCGCGACGCCGGCGCCCTCGACCGACCCGACACCGAGCCCGGATCCCGCCGCCACCACCTCCTACCTCGTCCGGTTCCGTGTCGCGGCGAGCGACGCGGAGCGCGCGGACGCCCTGACCGCGGCCGGAGCCACGCTCGTCAGCGAGATCCCCGAGCTGCGGCTCGCGATCGTCGACCTCCCCGCTGCCGATGCCGCCGACCGTGCCGCGACCCTCGAGGCCGACCCGGCCGTCGCCCACGTCGAGCGCGACCGCACCCGCACCACCGAAGGCGTCACCGAGCGACCCGCGATACCCGGACCAGTGGTCGCTGCCCCGGATCGGCTGGGACGTCGTCCGCGACGGGCCCGCCCCTGCCGGGCGCGCGGTCGTCGCGATCCTCGACACGGGCGTCGACGCGACCCACCCCGACCTCGCCGGGCGGCTGCTGCCGGGCGCCTCGTTCGTGGACGGCGTCGAGCCCGGCCAGGACCCCAACGGCCACGGCACGTGGATGGCGGGCATCGTCGCGGCCCACACGGACAACGGGGTGGGTGTCGCCGGCGTCGCCTTCGCGCGCGTCAAGGTCCTGCCGATCACGGTGCTCGGCGCGGACGGCCGGGGCTACGACAGCGCGATCGTGTCGGGCATCGTCGCCGCGGTGGACGCCGGCGCGGACGTCATCCTGATGTCGTTCAGCGCCCCGGGGTACTCGGCGGTCCTCCAGGCGGCGATCGACTACGCGTGGGCGCACGACGTCGTCGTGGTCGCGGCGACCGGCAACGACGGCTCGAGCGCGGCGGCGTACCCGGCCGCCGATCGCGGCGTGATCGGCGTCACGGCGACGGACCGTGACGACCGCCTCGCGCCGGGCAGCAACAGCGGACCCGCCGCGTTCATGGCGGCGCCCGGCGTCGACATCCTCACCACCGATGCGGGCGGCGACTACCGGTCGGTCTCGGGCACCTCCGCGTCGGCGGCCGAGGTCGCGGGGGCGGCCGGCCTGCTGCGCGCGATGGACCCTGGCGCCGCGAACGGCGTGATCGTCGGGCGGCTCGCCCGGAGCGCCGCGCCGGCCGGCGCCGTGGACGAGACCGGGAACGGCCGGCTCGACCTGGCGCGGGCGGCCGCGGACGCGGGCACGGACGTGATCGAGCCGGCGGGCGTCGCGGGGGCCGCGGACGGCGGCCCCTTCGTCGGGCCGTACGTGGCGGCGACCCTGCGGACCTGGACGGGCCTCGGCGCCGACGCGAACTGGACGACGGCCCTCAACTGGGGCGGGACGGCCCCGGTGGCGGGTGACGATCTCGTGTTCCCGGCCGGCGCGGCACGGCTCGTCGAACACGAACAACTACGCCGTCGGGACGGCGTTCAACTCGATCACGATCTCCGGGACGGGGTACACGCTCGCCGGCAACCGCATCGCGCTCGGCGCGGCCGGCCTGACGTCGAGCGCCGCCGCCTCGGCCAACACCGTGAGCCTCCAGCTGGCCTACGCGGCGACGGTGTCGATGACGGTGACGGCCGCGAGCTCGACCGTGACGCTGTCCGGGACGCAGTCCGGTGCCGGCGGCATCACGAAGGCGGGGGCGGGGACGCTGCTGCTCTCGGTCGCCAACACGTACACCGGGCCGACCTCGGTCACCGCGGGCACGCTCAGGCTGGGCATCGCCAACGGGGTGGGCGCGAGCTCGGCCCTCGCGTGAGCAGCGGCGCCACGTTCGACCTCGCGGGCTTCTCCGACACGCTGGGCTCGATCGCGGGCGTGGCCGGCAGCACGATCACCAGCAGCGCCGCGGGCGCGGTGACCCTGTCGGGCGGCCTCGCGGGCAACGCCTCGACCGTGTTCGCGGGCACGCTCGCCAACGGCTCGGGCACGGTCGCCCTGGCCAAGACCGGCACCGGCACCCTCACCCTCTCGGGCACCAACACGTACAGCGGCGGCACGACCGTCACCACCGGCGTGATCCGGGTCCAGTCCAACGGCGCCCTGGGCACCACCGCGGGCGGCACCACCATCGCCAGCGGCGCCGCGGTCGAGCTCGACGGCACGGGGCTCGTCATCGCCGAGCCGGTGACCAGCGTCGCCGGGACCGGGATCCTGGGCGCCGGCGCCATCCGCAACCTCGCCAACGCCAACGCCTGGACCGGCGCCATCGTGCTGGCCAACAGCACCACGGTCGGGTCGGACGCGGGCACGCTCACGCTCTCGACCGGCGGCATCACCGGCGCCACCCGGGCGCTCACCGTGACCGGTGCCGGCAACACCACCATCGGCTCGGTCATCGCCACCACCAGCGGCAGCCTGACCAAGACCGGCGCCGGCACCCTCGTGCTCTCGGGCGCCAACACCTACACCGGGGCGACGACCGTGAGCGGCGGGATCGTCAAGGTCCAGTCGAACGCGGCCCTTGGCACGACCGCGACCGGGACCTCGGTCGCGACGGGTGCCGAGCTCGACATCGACGGCAGCGGCCTCGTCGATCGCTGAGCCGATCACGAGCGTCATCGGCACGGGCACGGGCACCGCCGGCGCCATCCGCAACCTCGCCAACGCCAACAGCTGGTCGGGCGCGATCGCCATGGGCGCCGGGGGCGCGACGATCGGATCCGATGCCGGGACGCTGACGCTCGGCGCCATCACCGGGAACACGCGGCCGCTCACCGTGACCGGCGCGGGGAACACGGTCGTCGCGGGGGTCATCGGCACGACCTCGGGCACGCTCGACGAAGACCGGATCCGGGACGCTGACGCTCTCGGCGGCCAACACGTACAGCGGCGGCTCGACGATCACCGCCGGCATCGTGCAGGGTCCAGGCGAACGCGGGCCTCGGCACGGCCGGTGGCGGCACGACCGTGGCGTCGGGCGCCGAGATCGACATCGACGGCAGCGGCCTCGTCATCGCGGAGCCGATCACCAGCCTCGCGGGCAGCGGCGCGACCGCGAGCGCCGGCGCGCTGCACAACCTCGCCAACGCCAACACCTGGTCGGGTGCCATCACCCTGGGCGCCGCGAGCGAGATCGCGTCCGACGCCGGCACGCTGACCCTGACCGGGACCATCGCCACCGGGGGCTTCGCCCTCACGGTCGACGGCGCGGGCAACACGACCAAGACGACCGGCGCCATCTCCGGTGCCGGCGGCCTGACGAAGGCGGGGGCGGGGACGCTGCTGCTCTCGGTCGCCAACACGTACACCGGGCCGACCTCGGTCACCGCGGGCACGCTCAGGCTGGGCATCGCCAACGGGGTCGGGCGCGAGCTCGGCCCTCAGCGTGAGCAGCGGCGCCACGTTCGACCTCGCGGGCTTCTCCGACACGCTGGGCTCGATCGCGGGCGTGGCCGGCAGCACGATCACCAGCAGCGCCGCGGGCGCGGTGACCCTGTCGGGCGGCCTCGCGGGCAACGCCTCGACCGTGTTCGCGGGCACGCTCGCCAACGGCTCGGGCACGGTCGCCCTGGCCAAGACCGGCACCGGCACCCTCACCCTCTCGGGCACCAACACGTACAGCGGCGGCACGACCGTCACCACCGGCGTGATCCGGGTCCAGTCCAACGGCGCCCTGGGCACCACCGCGGGCGGCACCACCATCGCCAGCGGCGCCGCGGTCGAGCTCGACGGCACGGGGCTCGTCATCGCCGAGCCGGTCACCAGCGTCGCCGGGACCGGGATCCTGGGCGCCGGCGCCATCCGCAACCTCGCCAACGCCAACGCCTGGACCGGCGCCATCGTGCTGGCCAACAGCACCACGGTCGGGTCGGACGCGGGCACGCTCACGTTCTCCACCGGCGGCATCACCGGCGCCACCCGGGCGCTCACCGTGACCGGTGCCGGCAACACCACCATCGGCTCGGTCATCGCCACCACCAGCGGCAGCCTGACCAAGACCGGCGCCGGCACCCTCGTGCTCTCGGGCGTCAACACCTACACCGGGGCGACGACCGTGAGCGGCGGGATCCTTTCCATCGGCGCGGACACCAACCTCGGGATCGCGCCGGCCGTCGCCACGGCCGGCCAGCTGTCGATCGGCGCCGCGACCCTGCAGACGACCGCGAACTTCACGCTGAACGCCAACCGCGGCGTCGCGCTCACGGCGGGCGCCACGATCTCGACCGATCCCGGCACGACGCTCACCTACGCGGGCGTGGTCGCGGGCGCCGGCACGCTGACCAAGGCCGGCACCGGGACGCTCACCCTCTCGGGTCCCAACACCTACACCGGCTCGACGACGATCAACGCCGGCACCGTGTCCGTCGCGGCGGATACCGGCCTCGGCACGGCCCCGGCCGCCGCGACGCCCGGCCAGCTCACGCTGAACGGCGGCACGCTCCAGGCCACGGCGTCGTTCACGCTCAACAGCCGGCGCGGGATCGCGCTCGGTGCCGGCGGCGCGACGTTCGACACGACCGGCGCCAACACCCTGACCTACGCGGGTATCGCCACCGGCGCGGGCGGGCTCACGAAGTCGGGCACGGGAACGTTCACGCTGGCTGCGCGCGTCGGCGTCGGTCGGCGCGGTCACGCTGTCGGGCGGCGTGCTCGTGGGGCCGACCGGCTCGGCGTTCGCGGTCGCCGGCGACTGGACCAACAACGCCGGCATCGGCGCGTTCACCGCGGGCACCGGGACGGTGGCCCTCGGCGGGACGAGCGCCCAGGCCGTCGGCGGCAGCAGCTCGACCACCTTCACCAACCTGACGATCGCGAACGCCGCCGGCATCACGCTGGGGGCGGACGTGCGCGTGAACGGCGTGCTGACCCTCACGTCCGGCGTGATCACGACCGGCGCCCGCGTGGTCTACGTCCCGTCGGGCGGGTCGGTCGCGCGGACGAGCGGCCACGTCAACGGCAACCTCCGCAAGTTCGTCGCCACCGGGTCGCCGAGCGTCACCTTCGAGGTCGGCGACGCGACCAGCTACAGCCCGGCGGTGGTCGCGTTCACCAACGTCACCGCATCGGGCGACGTCACCGTCAGCGCGACCGCCGGCAACCAGCCGCAGCTCGCCTCGTCGACGCTCGACCCGACGCGCATGGCCCACCGGTACTGGACCCTGAGCGGGCCCGGACTCGCCTTCACGAGCTACGCCGGGACCTTCACATTCGTGCCGGGCGACGTCGATCCTGGCGCGAACACCGCCGGGTTCGTCGTCGAGCGGTACGCGAGCGGCAGCTGGTCCACGCTCGTCGCGGGCACCCGGACGGCCACCAGCACGCAGGCGACGGGCATCACGGCCTTCGGCGACTTCACCGCCGGCGAGCTCGCGTCGGGCGCGCTCGACCACTTCGTCGTGACGGCCCCCGGCTCGACGACCGCGGGATCCGCCGTCAACGTCACGGTCACGGCCGTGGACGCCGTCGGCAACGTCGTCACGAGCTACACGGGCACGGTCACGTTCTCGAGCACCGACCCGTACGCCGGCTTCTCGCCGCTCGTCTACACGTTCGTGCTCGGCGACGCCGGGACGCACACGTTCACCGGCGGCGCGACCCTCAACACGGCCGGCACGCAGACCGTGGGCGTGGCGGGCTCCTCCAAGACCGGGACGAGCGGCAGCATCGCGGTCGCCGCGGGCGCCTTCGACCGGCTGCTCGTGGTCGTCCCGGGTGAGACCGCGGCCCCGGGCTCCCCCACGGGCCGGACCGGCACGCCGTCCGCCCAGACGGCACACGCCGCCTTCACCGTCACCGTCATCGCGACCGACGCCCACTGGAACCCGGTCTCGTCGACGCACACCGTCGCGATCAGCTCGTCGGACGCCGCGGCGGTCCTGCCGCCCTCCGCGGCGCTCGTGGCCGGCAGTCGGGCGTTCCCGGTGACGCCGGAGACCGGCGGACCGACGACCGTGACCGCGACCGACGTCACCGACGGCACGAAGGCGCCCGGGATCAGCACCTCGATCCCGGTCACGAACACCGCCCCGACGGTCACCGACGATGCGTGGTCGATGGTCCAGGACCGGACGCTGGTCGTCGCCGCGAGCGGCGTGCTCGCGAACGACACCGACCCCCAGGGCCAGCCGATCACGGTCGCCGCGCCCCGCCCGGCCGGCGGACCGTCGCACGGGTCCCTGACGCTGAACGCGGACGGCTCGTTCACCTACACGCCGGTGGCCGACTACAGCGGCACGGACTCGTTCACCTACAAGGCGACCGACGGGTTTCTGACCTCGACGACGGCGACCGTCACCATCACGATCGCGAGCTCGGCCTACACCTCGTCGTCGGCCTGGACCACGAGCTTCAGCCCGAGCCGCTACCTGGCGGTCGACTTCCCCGCGTACGTCGCGGCGGGCTCGGTCGTGGCCGGCGCGACCTTCACCCACACCTACCGTTCGGCCAGCTCGGGCGACACGACCTGCTACTACCTCGAGGTGTACCAGGGCCCCACGCTGATCGGCACGCACGGCAGCGCCGCCTCGCCGCTGTCGTGCAACTCGACCTGGAGCTGGACGACCGACGTCGTGCCCCTGCCCGAGGTCAACACCGTCGCCCGCGCGAACAATGTCCGGGTCGTCCTGTACGTCCGCAACTCGGGCGCCGGCCGGTCGCTCCACCGCCTGATGACCGTGGGGATCGACTACTCGCTCCGGTGAGCCCGCCGCCGCGGGCGCTCAGAAGTCGCGGCGGCCCGCGAACGTTTCGATGACGCCGGGCCGGGTCAGCTCGTAGATCGCGACCCGGTGGCCGCCGGGCGCCGTGAACGACTGCACCGGGCCCTGCGGGATCTCGAGCGCGTGGCCCGCCTGCCAGCCGCGAGACTCGAGCTCGCTCGTCGACGCCGCCAGGTCGGCGACCCGGTAGACCAGCACGGGGCGGTCGCCCTCGAGGTGGCCGGTCAGCACGATCGACGGCGGGCCGTCGGTGAGCTCGAGCATCGCGACCCGGGTCCCCATGGCGTCGATGGCGAACACCAGCCGCGCACCCAGGACGTCGGTGAAGTACGCCACGTCGGCGGCGACGTCGCGGCTGGGCGTGTACAGGTAGTCGAGCGACTCGAAGGCCATGGTGTGCGGTATCACACCGCCGACGGGAACCGTTGGCAAGCCCGGGGAGCGGATCCGGTCCGCGGATCGCGTCGTACCATCGACCGATGACCTCCCCGATGCCCTACGACCGTCGGACCTTCCTCGCCGATCTCGGACGGGCGGGCTTCGCCGTCGCGATCCTCGGGGCCGCGGGGTGCGCGACGACGCTCGGCACACCCTCGCCGGCGACATCGGTCCGCGCCTCCGCGAGTGGCGACGGCTCGTCGCGGGCGCCGGGCACACCGGCCACCGCCGCGGCCGACACGACGAGCTCACCCCCGGGCGGCGGCGGCCCGGCGACCGGTCCCACCGCCTGGCATCGCGTCAACCTCGGGTTCGTCTCCGCGTACGTGCTGGTACGGGCGGGCGAGGCCGCGGTCGTCGACACGGGCGTCCCCGGCAGCGAGGGCGCGATCGCCGCGGCCCTGGCGGCCGCCGGTCTCGGCTGGAGCAACGTCGGCCACGTGATCCTCACCCACAGGCACCAGGACCACGCGGGCAGCGCGCCGGCGGTGCTCGATGCGGCGCCCGAGGCGCGCGCCTACGCCGGTGCGCAGGACATCCCGGCGATCTCCACGCCGCGGCCGCTCACCCCGGTCGCGGACGGCGACGCCGTCTTCGGCCTGCGGATCGTCGCGACGCCCGGCCACACGCCCGGGCACGTCGCCGTGTACGACGAGGCGGGCGGGATCCTGGTGGCCGGCGACGCGATGCGTACGGTCGACGGCAAGCCGACACCGCCCGGCCCCGACTTCACGGAGGACATGGGGGCGGCACTCGCATCGATCGCGAAGATGGGCGCGCTGCGGTTCGAGACGCTGCTGGTCGGCCACGGCGAGCCCATCGCATCGGGTGCTGCCGGCCTCGTCCGGGCCCTCGCCGGCGGCTGACGCAGCCGTCTGTCGATTCACCGCAGGCCCGTTCGTCACCAGCGTGAACGGGCGGCGATCCAGGACGTCCGGCGCGAATGTCGCCGGCGGATCATCGCGAGCGAACTCGGAGGCCGACAACATGGCGAACTTCCTGCTGACCTTCCACGGCGGCAGCATGCCCGAGACGAAAGAGGCGCAGGACCAGGTCATGGCGGCCTGGACCAGCTGGTTCGGATCGCTCGGCGACGCGCTGATCGACGGTGGCAACCCCATCTCGCAGTCGAAGGCGATCTCGCCGGACGGCTCCGTGATGGACGCGACCTCGGCGCCGACGGGCTATTCGATCCTCAAGGCCGACAGCCTCGACGCGGCCGTCGCGCTCGCGAAGGGCTGCCCGGTCCTCGCCGGCGGGGCGGCGGTCGTCGTGTCGGAGACGTTCCCCGTCATGTAGCGCGGGTCGCCTCGCGACCCCTGGAGCCGGCCTTCGGGCCGGCTTCACCATGTCCGGAGGATCGACGGACCGCGATTCGACGTGGAATGATCGCGCCATGCCCATCCCCGCGATCGACACCACGTCCACCGTCGCCTGGCTCGCGAGCCACGCGGTGCCGCTGCTCATCGCCGTCGTCATCCTGCTGCTCGTCTACCGCTGGGCACGCCCCGCGATCCATCGCCTGCTCGTGCGCGTCATGCATTCGCAGGTCAACGACGGAGACCCGGCCATCAAGGCCGAGACCGACCGCCGCCTCGAGACGATCGAGGACCTGCTCGGCAAGCTGCTCCGGTTCGGCGTGTTCGTGGCCGCGATCATCGTCGTGCTCGGGGTCTTCGACCTGTGGTCGGTCCTCGCGGGCCTCGGCCTCGTGCTCGCGGCGCTCACCCTGGCCGGCCAGAGCATCATCCTCGACTACCTCATGGGTCTCCTCATCCTCACCGAGGGCCAGTACTTCAAGGGCGACGTGGTCCGCCTCGCGGGCATCGAGGGCACGGTCGAGGAGGTCGGCCTGCGGCGGACGATCGTCCGCGACGTCCGCGGCACGGTGCACTCGATCTCCAACGGCGAGATCCGGATCGCGTCCAACCTCACCCGGACCTACTCGACGGCGACCGTCGACCTCGACGGGATCGCCGACAAGGACGTCGAGGGCGTGATCGAGATCCTGGACGCGGTCGGCCTCGCCATCTGGCGGAGGACGAGGCGTTCGCCCCGCTGCTGCTCGACGTCCCCAAGTACGCGGGCACGATCCGCCTGTCACCGATGGGCGCGACCCTGCGGATGAGCGGCCGGACCCTGCCGGAGGGCCGGGTGCAGGTCGAGACCGAGATGCGCCGGCGGATCTCCGCCGGCCTCGCGGCCAAGGGCATCGAGGCGATCCGCCCGAGCGCGTACGGGACCCCCGCTCCCCGCTGAGGGGTCGATCGTCATGGCAGCCGCCCCCGTCCCGCCCGACGCGAAGGTCCCGTCGGCGGGCCCGCGCCTCGGCGAGCGCGTGCGACCGTTCCTGGCCCACTACGTCCCGATCACCACCCTCCCCCGGACGTACCCGCGGGCGTGGCTGCGGCCCGACCTGCTCGCCGGCGTCACCTCGTGGGTGGTCATGGTCCCGGTGGCGCTCGCCTACGCCGGCCTCGCGGGCGTGCCACCCGAGGTCGGGCTCACCACGGCGTTCGCGTCGCTGACCGCGTACGCGATCTTCGGCACGAGCCGCCACCTCAAGGTGACCGCCAGCTCCACGATGGCGATCATGTCGGCGGCGGTCGTGGTGGACCTCGCCGCGGGCGACCCGGCGAGATACCTCGCCCTGACCGCGGCCCTCGCCCTGATCGTCGGCCTCATGTTCGTCGCCGCGGGCGTGGCGCGCCTCGGGTTCGTCGCCGACTTCCTGACCAAGTCCGTCGTGACCGGGTTCATCTTCGGCCTCGCGATCACCATCGTGATCGGCCAGATCCCGAAGCTCCTGGGCGTGCCCTCCGCCAGCGGGTCGGTGCCGGACCAGCTGCGCCAGATCATCGCGGAGATCCCGGACACCAACCTGTACACGCTCGCGATCGGCGTCATCTCGCTCGTGGTGATCCTGGTCCTGCGGGCGATCTCGAGGCGGATCCCCGGGCCCCTCATCGCCCTCCTCATCGGGCTCGTCGCGGTCCCGCTGCTCGGGCTCCAGGACCATGGGGTGAGCGTCGTGGGCGAGGTCGCGACCGGCCTGCCCTCACTCTCGATTCCCTCGATCCCCTTGACCTCGATCCCCCTCCTCGCGGTCGGCGCGGCGGGCATCGTGTTCCTCGCCGTGGGTGAGTCGGTCGGCGCCGGGCGGGCGTTCGCCGCGCGCCACCACTACGAGATCGACGCCGACCAGGAGCTGCTCGCCCTCGGGGCCGCCAACCTCTCGGCCGGGCTGTTCGGCGGGTTCACGTCCGACGCGAGCCTCTCGCAGACCGCCACCGCCGAAGCAGCCGGCGCCAAGTCCCAGGTCGCCTCCATCGTCACCGCCGCCCTGGTCCTGGCGACGGCGGTCTTCCTCGCGCCCGCCTTCGCGAACCTCCCCAACGCCGTCCTCGGCGCGATCGTCATCGCGGCCTCCTTGAGCCTGATGGACGTCAGGGAGATGCGCCGCTACTGGGCCTGGCGGCGGACGGACTTCCTGATCGCGCTGGTGGCGCTCGTCGGGGTCGTCATGACGACGGTGCTCATCGGGCTCGTCATCGCGGTCCTGCTCTCGGTCGCCTTCCTCCTCTACCGCGCGAGCCGGCCGTACGTCGCCGCCCTCGGGCAGATGCCCGGCTATCGCGCGACGTTCGGCGACCTGCTGCGGCACCCCGACGCGACGCCGATCCCCGGGCTGCTGGTCGTGCGGCTCGACGCCCCGCTGTACTTCTTCAACGCGAACGTCGCCCGAACGCAGATCCGCGACCTGCTCCGGGCGCGCAGCCCCGCGCCGCACGGGCTGCTGATCGACCTCGCCGCGACCGCGGACCTCGACGTGACGACGACCGACATGCTGTTCGAGCTGGTCGGCGATCTCCAGGCGAAGTCGATCGAGGTGATGCTCGCGCAGGTGAAGAGCTCCGTGCGCGACCGGCTGCGACGCACCGGCCTGCTGACGAAGATCGGCGAGGACCGCCTGTACCTCTCGATCGGGTCGGCGGTCACGGACTTCCAGCGTCGCTGGCCGCCGGAGGCGATCGCGGCGGCCGACGAGGCGGCGACGCGGCCGGACGAGGCGCCAAACGACCCGCCGGCCGACGCGCCCGAGGCCGAATCGGAGACGCCGCGAGACGGTGCGGCTCCCGACGAGGCCTGACACGATCGCCTTGCGGGCGCTTCTCGCGGGAGCGTACGCTGCGGCTCACGGCGAGACGGGTCCGAGGCGCGCAGCGCACGGGGCGTCGCCAGTTGGCGCAACGGCAGGGAGAGTCAGTCAGTGAAGAATCCGCCGATCCTGATCTCGGTGCTCGGCTTCTTCGGCCTGATGGTCGGGCTGTACTACATCTTCGCGGGCCTGAGGATCCTCGGCTTCAACTTCTTCGGGGCCTTCGCGACAGCGCCGGTGACCACCGGCTGGGGCTTCTGGGGCGCGATGTGGGTGATCGTCGGCCTGATCTACATCGCGGCGTCGGGCGCCCTGTGGACGCTCCAGCCGTGGGGCTGGCTGTTCGCGGTGATCCTCTCGGTGTTCGCGTTGATCTCGGCGTTCTTCGTGATGTTCGACGCGGGCCTCGGCCCGGCGCTCGGCGCCGCGGTCCTGCCCGGGATCATCCTGTGGTACCTGAACTCCGCCGAGGTCAAGGCAGCGTTCGACACCGACGGGACCGCCGCCGGAGGCATCTAGCCAGACCAGACCCGAGTCGCGAGGCGGTTCACGGGCATTGCCCGGGGCCGCCTCTTTCGTTTGCTAGCCGGACTTTCCCGGCAGCGCCTCTCGGAGGGCCCTGACCTCGGCCTGGAGCTCGGCCAGCTGCGCGAGGACGGCCTCGATCCCGGCGCCATCGCCGACCCGCGTCGCGGCGTCGGCCCGGCTCGTCGACGCCTCGTCGGGCTCGTCGTCCAGCTTGGGCGGCGGCACGAGCAGGCTCGCCAGGATGCTGGCGAGGGCGCCGATGATCCCGACGCCGGCGAACATCACCGACACGCCGGTCAGGCGCCCGAGCGTGGTGACGGGGAAGAAGTCCCCGTAGCCGACGGTGGTGATCGTGACCACGGCCCACCACAGGGCATCGCCGCCGGTCTTGATGTTGGCGTCGGGCGACCTGCTCTCGAACTGCAGCACCAGGATGCTCGACACGCACAGGACCATGCCCGCGGCGAGGATCGTGATGAACGTCGCGTACTGGCCGCGGTTGTCGAGCACGTCCCGCACGAGCGCGTTGCGCTTCTGGCCGCCCATCAGCTTCCGGATGCGGGCGAGCCGGCTCAGCCGCGCGAGGCGGAACAGCGCGGTGAGCTGGAAGAACCCGAAGCTCGGGATGGACCCCATCAGGTCGAGCCAGCCGCGCTGGTGGATGAAGTAGCCCGACCTCGGACGCGAGCCGCTGATGTTGTAGGTGAAGTCCACCAGGAAGATCACGCAGATCACGTTGTCGTAGACATTGAGCAGCTGTCGCGTGCCCTCGTCCACGGGCAGCAGCAGCAGGACCATCAGCGCGAGCGAGAACACGGTCAGGACGAGGATGAAGATGTTGTAGGCGTTGCCGTGCTGGCGCAGGGTCACCGGCTGGGCGGTCACGGGCGTCGTTCCTCCTCCGCGGGCTCACGTCGCCGAGGCCCTCGTCGGCCATCCTAGCGACTCGGGCGCCGATCGCTTTCACCAATCCACGATGGTGCGCGGCTTGGCGCCACGCCTAGACTTGGGAGTCCGCGGCCGTGCAGATCACACTCGCGATCAGAGACCCCGGGGCAGCCTTGGAGCGGACGGATGACGGACAAGCAGGCAGGCGACAAGAGCACCGAGACGACGACCGGCACGGTCGAGGGATTCGTGGCCGCGTCGCAGGAGGACGGGATCACCCGCGTCGTCGGCGGCGCCGCGGACGACCAGGGCAACGCGGTGATCGAGGGCGTGGTCGCCGATGACCAGGGCGTCATCGCCGAAGGCGCGATCGGCGTCTCGGGTGACAACGCGATCGTCGTGGCGCGGTTCGCCGACGAGGGCGCGGCGAAGCGCGCCTACGAGCTGATCGTCAATGCGGAGAAGGCCGGCGACCTCGACATCGAGGGCGTGCTCGTGGCCAACGCGGACGCCGAGGGCAAGATCAACATCGTCAAGATGACCGACCACCACACCCGCAAGGGCTTCGCGGTCGGCGCGGTCGCGGCGTGATCGTCGCGGGGATCATCTTCCCGCCGTCGATCATCGCGTCGGCGCTGGTCGTCGGCGCTGGTGGCGCCGCCATCGGGAAGCTCGGCAACCTCAACGCGCGGAACGCCACGGCGCGTGACCTGGCGGCGGTGCTCACGCCCGGCTCGTCGGGGATCATCGCGCTCGTGAAGCTCGAGCAGATCGACCAGGTCTCGGACGACCTGATCGGCGCCGAAGAGGTCAAGTCGGCGCCCGTCAGCGACGAGGCCGCCGAAGCGGTCAAGGAAGCCGCCAAGGCCGGCGGGAGCGTCGCCACCGCCTGACGGGATCGCGGGAGTCGGGTGGCGGCGCCGTCGGCGCGGCCGCCCGGCCTCAGCACTCGACGACGTTGAGGGCGAGGTCGCCGCCGGTGCGTCGTCAGCTCACGGCGTGGGCCGCCGCCTCCGAGTCGGCCATCGCGGTCTGCATGTCGAGCCGCGCGAACTCGGGCATCGCGAAGGCGATGACGCCGAGCCCGGCGAGCGTCAGGAGCCCGCCGGACACCACCGACGCCTCGGTCCCGATCACCGAGGCGACCGCGCTCGCCTCGGCGTCGCCGATCCGCGGGCCCCCGGTGACGATGAGGATGTGGATCGAGGACACGCGGCCCCGGAGCGAGTCCGGGGTCAGGATCTGGACGATCGAGCTCCGTAGGACCGCGCTGATCACGTCCGCGCCTCCGGCGATCGCGAGGAACAGCAGCGCAAGCGGAAAGCTGAAGGTGGAGAGCCCGAACCCGACGATGCCGAGGCCCCAGACCGCGACCGCGATCAGCACGGCCAGGCCCGGACGGCGGACGGTCGTCGTCCAGCCGCTGAAGATGGCCCCGACCAATGCCCCGAACGCGCTCGCGGACGCCATCAGGCCGACGCCCGCCGGCCCGACCATGAACACGTCGAGCGCGAGCGCCGGGTAGAGCGACCTCGGGGAGCCGAACACCATCGCGTTGAGGTCGACGATGAACGTCGCCAGGACCTCGCGGCGCCGCCGGGCAAGCGGAGACCCTCGACGACGGCGGAGATGCTCGGGCGGACGGCGCCGGGCGAGGGCCGGATCGGGGCGATGAGCAGCAGCGCGACGATCGACGCGCCGAACGTGACCACGTCGATCATGTAGGCGGTCGCGACGCCCGCGGTCGCGAGCAGGATCCCGCCGATGGCGGGGCCGATGACCGCGGCGCCGTTGAACACCAGCTGGTTGAGCCCGATCGCGGCGGGGAGCCGCTCCACCGGCACGAGGCGCGGGATCGCCGACGCGCGCGCCGGCTGGTCGATGGCCCCGATGCCGGCCGCCGCGAACGCGACGACGTAGATCGCGGGGATCGAGGGCGAGGGCATCAGCGCGATGCCCACGAACGCCAGGCTGCAGGCCGCGAGGCCGATCTGCGTGAGCAGCAGCAGCTTGCGCCGGTCGACGGCGTCCGCGACCGCGCCGCCGCCGAGCGCGAAGATCATGATCGGGAACAGCTGGATCAGCGACAGCGCGCCGACGGCCAGGATGTCGCCGGTGAGGACGTAGACCTGGTACGGCAGCACGACCGACGTGATCATCCGGCCGACCGTGCTGATCGCCTGGCCGATCCACAGCAGCCGGAAGTCGTGGTCGAGGCGTAGCGGCGTGGGATCGACGAGCAGGCCGCCGAACCGTCGGCCGGGCGGCGCGGCTGCTGCTGTCGGTCATCGTCATCCATGGTGCCATCGACAGCGGGATCGACCGGTCTGCCGGGTAACATTCGACAGACCGTGTACACCATCAAGGAAGCGTCCGCCCGATCCGGCGTCGGGGCACCCCTCATCCGGGCGTGGGAACGGCGCTACGCCGTCATCAGCCCCGTGCGGACGCCGGCGGGCTACCGCCTCTACGACGACGAGACGATCGCGGTGCTCGTCGCCATGCGGACCCTGATCGATTCGGGCTGGGCGGCATCGGAGGCGGCGCGGGCGATCGTGGCGGGCGAGGTGGACCCGGCGACGGTCGCGCCCCGGCCCGCTGCTCGGCCGCCGGCCGAGCCGGACGCCCTCGGCGCCGTGCACCGGGAACGGTTGATCGGGCGGTTCGTGGCCGCCGCCGAGGCGGGCTCCGCTGCCGATACCGAGGCCGCCCTCGACGAGATGCTCGCGTCCGGCTCGTTCGAGTCCGTCGTGGACGCGGTGCTGCTGCCCGCGGCGGCCGCGCTCGGGGACGCCTGGGCCGCCGGCCGGCTCAGCGTCGGCGGTGAGCACGCGGCGAGCCAGGCGGTCGAACGGCGGCTCGCCGCGGTGTTCCAGGCGGCGGGTGCGCCGGGTCGGGTGACGGTCGTCGTCGGCCTGCCCCCGGGTTCACGCCACGAGCTCGGCGCGCTGGCCTTCGCGGCTGCGCTGCGCCGGCGCGGCGTCGGCGTCCTGTACCTCGGGCCCGACGTGACGGTCGAGGGCTGGCTGGACGCGATGGCGCGCACGCGCGCGCGCGCCGCGGTGATCGGCGTCGTGACGGCAGAGGATCGCGCGGCCGCGGCCCTCGTGGTGGCGCGAGCTGATCGCGCAGGGCGTCCCGCTCGTCGCGGTCGGCGGCGCGGCGGCAGCCGCGACGGCGGCCGGGTCGATGTCGGGCGCCGTGCGCGTCCCGGACCGCGTGGTCGAGGCGGCCGCCGCCGTCGCGGAGCTCGTCGGCGGACGACGCCGCTGATCAGCGCTCGGGCAGCGGGATCCTCGCCGCCGGCGAGCGAGACGACGAGGTCCCAGAGGCGGCGACGGTCGTCCGGCGCGAGGCGCGTCGACGGGATCCGGTCGAACGGACGCGACCGGCGATCGAGGAACAGGCGTCCGCCGATCGCTCTCGGGCCGGGGGTGCGTCGCGAGCCACACGATCGTGTCGATCCCCTGCGCGGGCGTGCGCAGCAGCGGGTGCATCAGCCCGGTAGAAGCCGGGCAGCGACGCCTCGAGACCCGGCGTGTCGGCCCAGCCGGGATGCATCGCCGCGAACGCGACTGACCCGCCGCGTCCGACGCGACCATTCCCTGGCGAGGGCGACCTGCGCCCGCTTGGCACGCGCGTAGGCCTTCGGTCCCGAGTAGTCGCCCGACCGGTACCCGAGGTCATCGAGCGGCAGGCGCTGGGTGTACATCCCGCCCGACGTGACCGAGATCACGCGAGCGCCGGGCGTCCGCTCGAGCAGCGGAAGCAGGCCGGCCTCGAGCGCGAACGGGCCGACGACCATCAGGGCGAGCGTCGCTTCGATGCCCTCGTCCGTGTCTCGCCGCGTGTCGTAGATCGCGCCGGCGTTGTCCACGAGGACGTCGAGGCGGGTCTCGGTCGCGAGGATCGACGCGACCGCCGCGCGGACGGAGCGCAGGGACGACAGGTCCGCGACGACGACCGGGTAGCGATCGACGCCCGACGTCGCCGCCAGCGAGGCGGCGAGCGCGCGCAGCGGCGTCTCGTGGCGACCGACCAGGACGACGCGCGCTCCGAGGTTCGCCATGGCTCGGACGGTTGCGAGGCCAAGGCCGGATGCCGGGCCGGTCACGGCGACCGTTCGTCCCGCGAGCGCGCCGGGCGGCGGCTGCCTTCCAGTCGAACATGCGCGACCGGACCGCCGGTCCGACGCGGCTGAAGCTGCCGACGACGGATACCTCGAGCAGCGTCGTCGATCGCTGCCTTCACCATCGTCGAACCTCGTTGACAGCGCGGATGGATCACCGCTAGGGTTGTGACAGACATTAGACAATCACTATACAAGCAGCGGGCCGATGACCATCCTCAAGGAACGGATCGAGACCTCCCTTCCCCTCGACGACGCCTTCGCCTTCGTCGCCGACTTTGCCAACGCCGAGCGCTGGGACCCAGGCGTCGCGAGCTCGGTGCGGACGAACCCCGGGCCCGTCGGCCCGGGGGCGCGCTACCGCCTCGGCGTGCGCATGGGCGGCCGGGTCGCGCCGATGGACTACGAGGTCACGACGTTCGAGCCGTCCCGGCGGGTCGTGCTCGCCGGTCGCGGACGCGGGCATCGAGGCCGTCGACGAGATCCAGTTCACGTCGATCCCCGGCGGCACGCGGATCGACTACACCGCGGACATCCGCCTGGTCGGGCTGCTTCGGCTCGCGGGTCCGTTTGCCGGACGGTGCGCTCGGCGGAGGTCGGCCGTCGTGCCCGTGACGGGATGCGTGACGCGCTCGACCACCTCGCGACGGGCGCCTGAGTCGCGCCGTGCACATCGCGATCGTCGGTTCGGGGATCAGCGGGCTCGCCGCGGCCTACACGCTCCGTTCCGAGCATCAGGTGACGGTCTTCGAGCAGGACGGCGAGGCCGGTGGCCACGTCAAGACCGTCGCGGTCGACGCGCCGGGCGGACCGGTTCAGGTCGACACCGGGTTCATCGTCTACAACGAGCGCACGTACCCGGGTTCGTGGGCCTGCTCGCCGAGCTCGGCGTCGAGACGCAGCCCAGCGACATGTCGTTCGGCTGCCGCGTGCGACGCCTGCGGGCTCGCGTACAGCTCGCGCGGCACGCGGGGCTTCTTCCCGGACCTGCGGACGATCGGCGCGACCGGGCCAGTGGCGAATGCTCGCGGACATCCGCCGCTTCTACGCCGACGCCCGGTCGGTGCTCGATGGCCCGGAGCTCGGCCCGCGTCACGCTGGGCGAGTGGCTCGACGAGCGTCGCTACGGCCGGCCCTTTCGCGACCACTTCATCGTGCCGATCACGTCGGCCGTCTGGTCGACGTCGGCCGACCGGGTCGAGCGCGTTCCCGGTCGACTACCTGCTGCGGTTCCTCGACAACCACGGCCTGATCGGCGTCGGCAACGCGCCGCGATGGCGCGTCGTCCGCGGCGGATCGGCCACGTACGTCGCGGCGCTCGTGGCCGCCCTGCCGGCCGGGACGCGTGCGGACGGGCGCCGAGGTCACCGAGGTCGCGCGCGACCCGTTCGGGGTCATCATCGCCTCGGGCGACCGCCGTGAGCGGTTCGACGCCGTGGTCATGGCGACGCACGCCGACGATGCGCTCCGGCTCCTCGGCGATGCGGACGGCCGCGAGACGCGGGCCCTCGGCGGGTTCGAGTACTCCACGAACGCCGTCGTGCTGCATACGGACGAGCGCGTCCTGCCGGCGAACCCACGTGCCCGCGCCTCCTGGAACGTCGCCGTACCGGACTGCCGCCGCCCGGGCGATGCCCTCGTCGATGACGTACCACATGAACCGGCTGCAGTCGCTGCCGGGCCCCATCGACTACTGCGTGACGCTGAACCCGGGCGACGCGATCCGACCCGAGCGCGTCATCCTCGAGCGGTCGTTCAGCCACCCGATGTACACGGTTCGGACGCTCGACGCACAGGCCGCAGTCCGCGCGCCTCCAGGGCCGGAACCGGACCTGGTACGCGGGCGCGCACCTCGGCTACGGGTTCCACGAGGACGGCTGCCGGTCCGGCTTCGAGGTGGCCGAGATGATCGACGACGCCGTGGGCGAGGCGGCCGCATGAGGTCCCACCTGCTCGAGGGCAAGGTCCGCCATCGCCGCGCCCGGCCGTTCACCTACGGTCTCGAGCACGACGTCTGGTACGCGGCGCTCGACCTCGCCGAGCTCGACGGGCTCGACGGGCGCCTGCGGCTGTTCGGGCGCAACCGCCGCGCGGCGGCGGCGTTCCGTGACCGCGATCACTTCCCCTGGCCGTCGGTGGACGTCGATGCCGACATCCGAGCCCACCTGCGCGCCGAGGGCGAGGAACCGGCGGGCTGGCGCGTGACCCTCGTGACCAACCTCCGCTCGCTCGGCTACGTGTTCAACCCGGCGAGCTTCTTCCTGTGCCGCGACGCGCCGGCGACCTGCGCGTGGTCGTCGTCGAGGTCCACAACACGTTCGGCGAGCGGCACCTGTACACGCTCCGGCGCGCGCCGGGCGACGACGCCGGGCCGCGCCGTTCACGGCCACGATGGACAAGGCCTTCTTCGTCTCGCCGTTCATCGACGTCGACGGCCGCTACTCGGTCTTCGTCCGCGACGATGCCGACCGCCTGCGACCTGTCGATCGCGCTGCGCCAGGACGGGGCGCCGATGCTGAGCACGAGCCTGGTCCTCCGCCGCGTCCCCTTGAGCGACCGCATCGCTGCTCCGGATGCTGCGTCCGCCATCCGCTCCTCACCCACCGGACGATCGCGCTGATCCACTGGCACGCGCTTCGCCTGTGGCTGCGCGGCGCGCCGTTCTTCCGCCACGGCGGCGGCCGGCGGCGCGCGGCGGAGGTCGCCGATGAGCACCCGGACGGCGGCGACCGCCGCATCGCGCTCGGCCCGGGGCGCCTGCTCGACGGCGCCGCGCGGACGGGTCATGCTGGGCGCCGCTCGGCCGCATCCGCGTCGGCGGCCTGGTCGGTCGTGCTGCCCGACGGCTCCCGCCAGGTGTTCGGCGACCCGGCCTCGGCGCTGTCCGGCGAGATCCACGTCCACGACACGGCCGCGGCCGTCCGGATGCTGCTCGGCGGCGACGTCGGGGCCGGCGAGGCGTACATGGACGGGCTGCTGGTCGAGCCCCGACCTGCCGGCGCTGCTGCGGGTCGCCGCGCTGAACCGCGAGGCGCTGGCGATGCCGGCCGGCTGGTGGCGGCTGCCCGCTGCGCGCGCGGCGGACCATCGGCGCACCGGCTGCGGCGCAACACCAGGGCCGGCAGCCGCCGCAACATCGAGGCGCACTACGACCTCGGCAACGACTTCTACCGCCTGTTCCTCGACGAGACGATGACCTACTCGAGCGCGGTGTTCGAGGCGCCGGGCGCAGTCGCTCGCCGACGCGCAACGCCGCAAGTACGCGCGTGATGGCCGAGCGGCGCCGGGCTGCGCGAGGGCATGCACGTGCTCGAGATCGGCACCGGCTGGGGCGGCTTCGCGCTGTACGCGGCGGGCGAGCTCGGCTGCCGCGTGACGACGCTCACGATCTCGCCCGCGCAGCATGCCGCTCGCGACGGAGCGGATTCGCGGCCGCCGGGCTGGCTGACCGGGTGAGCGTCGAGCTCCGCGACTATCGCGACATCGCCGGCACGTACGACGCCATCGTCTCGATCGAGATGCTCGAGGCCGTCGGCGCCGAGTACTACGCGACGTTCTTCGAGGCCTGCGACCGCGCGCTGCGGCCCGGCGGCCGGCTGAGCCTCCAGGTCATCACGTTCCCCGACGTCGCCTACGGCCCGCAGCTGCGCGGGCGCCAACTGGATCCAGACGTACATCTTCCCGGGTGGGGTCCTGCCGTCGCTCGCGGCGATCGAGTGCATCGCTGCACAGGACCAGCCTGCTCGTCCGTGGGGTCGACGACATCGCCGCGAGCTACGTGCAGACGCTCCGGGCCTGGCGCGCGGCGTTCCTCGGCGCGCCTCGACGAGGTCCGGGCGATGGGCTTCGACGAGCGCTTCATCCGGATGTGGGACTACTACCTCGCGATCAGCGAGGCCGGGTTCGCGACGGGCATCACGCAGGACCTCCAGATCGTGCTCGAAAAGGGACGCGGCCTCGGCTGAACCGGACCTTTGGCCGCTCGCCTCGGCCGGTGGGATGGGGTACCGTCCGGGACGTGACAGCCGACCTCGTCGAGCGCCACCGGCCGCGCCTCGACGCCGCGATCGCCGCGATCGGGGACCGTGCGTTCTGGTCTGCGTTCGCCGAGGATCCCCGAGACTACCCGCCCGACGCGGCGGCCACGGGCGCGGCCGCGTTCGAGGCCTATCGCGGCAAGCCGTTCCCGATCGAGCAGCCGGCCACGGCGACCTGGGCCGGCGAGGAGCGCTCGCCGTACGGGATCGAGCTCGGGGTGACCTATCCCGTCGCCGACGCGGACGCCCTCCTGCCCGCCATGGTCGCCGCGATCCCCGCGTGGCGCGACGCCGGCCCCGAGACGCGGGCCGCGGTCTGCGCCGAGATCCTCGTCCGGCTCAACGAGCGCTCCTTCGAGCTGGCCAACGCCGTGATGCACACGACCGGCCAGGCCTTCACGATGGCGTTCCAGGCGGGCGGCTCGCACGCGCAGGATCGCGGGCTCGAGGCGGTCGCGACCGCGCTCGCGGCGATGCGCCGCGTCCCCGCGACCGCGACCTGGGAGAAGCCGCAGGGCAAGCGCCCGCCGCTGCGGATGACGAAGACCTTCCGGATCATCCCGCGCGGCGTCTCGCTGCTCATCGGGTGCGCGACCTTCCCGACGTGGAACGGCTATCCCGGCCTGTTCGCGAGCCTCGCGACCGGGAACCCGGTGCTCGTCAAGCCCTCGCGCCGTGCCGTGCTGCCGCTCGCGATCACGGTCGCCGTGGCCCGCGAGGTGCTCGCGGAGGCCGGCTTCTCGCCGGATCTCGTCGCGCTGACCGTGGACGCGCCGGGCGACCGCGCGGCCGCCGACCTGGCGCTCCGGCCGGAGGTCCGGCTGATCGACTTCACGGGCTCGAGCGCCTTCGGGACGTGGCTCGAGACGCACGCCACGCAGGCCGTCGTGTTCGCGGAGAAGTCGGGCGTGAACGGCGTCGTCATCGACTCGACCGACGACTACCAGGGGATGCTGCGCAACCTCGCCTTCTCGCTGTCGCTGTACAGCGGCCAGATGTGCACGACGCCCCAGAACCTGTTCGTGCCCGACGGCGGCATCGAGACCGACGAGGGCCATCGCTCGTTCGACGAGGTCGCGGCGGACCTCGCGGGGGCGATCGACGGCCTGCTGGGCGAGCCGAAGCGGGCGGTCGCGGTCCTGGGCGGGATCGTCGGGCCGGACGTCCTCGGCCGGGTCGCCGAGGCCAGCCGGACCGGCGACGTCGTGCTCCCGTCGCGGGCGGTCGAGCACCCGGAGTTCCCCGATGCGGTCACCCACACGCCGCTGCTCGTCGCGTTGCCGTCCTCGGCCGAACGCGAGTACGCGCAGGAGTGCTTCGGGCCGGTCAGCTTCCTCGTCCGGACCGGCGGGACGGACGAGAGCCTCGAGATCGCGCGGCGGATCACGCTCGAGCAGGGGGCGCTGACGGCGGGCGTCTACTCCACGGATCCGGGGGTCATCGAGCGGGCCGAGGCGGTCGCGACCGAGGGCGGCGTGTCGCTCTCGATCAACCTGACCGGCGGCGTGTACGTCAACCAGTCGGCGGCGTTCTCCGACTACCACGCGACGGGCGCGAACCCGGCGGCGAGCGCGTCGTTCACCGACGAGGCGTTCGTGGCGCCGCGGTTCCACGTGACGCAGTCGCGCCGGCACCTGCCGCCCGACGAGCAGCGCAACGAGCAGGAGGCAGGTTCGGCAGCATGACCAGGCGGACGACGACGGGGGTGGCATCGGCGACGGCGGCGGATCCGGCGGGGGCGAAGACCTCGACCCGGGCGGCGCCGGCGGCAGCGAAGGCGACGACTCCCTCGTCGACGGCGGCGAAGGCATCGCCCAAGCCGGCGGCGAAGGGCGTCGGCACCGAAGGCGCGGCGGCGACGGCGAACGGCGGCACGGCAGGCAGCCGGCTGCGGCGGCTCCGGCCGAGCCGACAGGCCCGGCGGCGAAACGGTCGGCCGCGAAGGCCGGCTCGCGGCCCCTCGTGCGCGTGGACCGGCCCATCCTCGGTCCGGAGGGCGAGGTGCCGGGCGTCGCGCTCGTCACGCTCCTGCGCCCCGAGGCGCTCAATGCCCTGAGCTTCGACCTGCTCGGGCAGCTGATCGAGGCGCTGCAGGCCCTCGACGACGAGGACGCCGTCCGCGCCATCGTCATCACCGGGGCCGGCGACCGCGCCTTCGCGGCCGGCGCCGACATCAAGGAGATGGCGGACGCCACGCCCGAGTCGCTCTCGAGCGGCGGCGAGTTCGAGCGGTGGTCGGAGCTCCGGACCATTCGCAAGCCGCTGATCGCCGCGGTCCGCGGGTTCGCCCTCGGCGGCGGCTGCGAGCTCGCGATGGCCTGCGACATGATCATCGCCGGCGAGGACGCGCAGTTCGGCCAGCCCGAGATCCGCATCGGCGTGATGCCGGGCGCGGGCGGCACGCAGCGGCTGACCCACGCCGTCGGCAAGGCAAGGGCGATGGAGCTGATCCTGACCGGCCGCTCGTTCGACGCCCGCGAGGCCGAGCGGCTCGGCCTGGTCACGCGCGTCGTGCCCACGGAGACCACCCTCGAATCGGCGCTCGCGCTGGCCGCGCAGATCGCCCGGATGCCGCCGCTCGCGGTGACCGCGGCGAAGCGGGCGATCAACGAGGCCTACGACGCGACGCTCACCGACGGCCTCGCGACCGAGCGGCAGGCGTTCTACGACCTGTTCGCCACGGCCGACCAGAAGGAGGGCATGGCGGCGTTCGTCGAGAAGCGATCGCCCCGCTGGACCGGCCGCTGATGGCCGAGGGCGCGGCCTCGCTGCGGTACGAGGTCGAGGACGCCGTCGCGACCCTGACCCTCGACCGCCCGGAGGCCCGCAACGCGCTCGACGCGGCCCTCAAGCGCGAGCTGCTGGCGGCGATCACGGCCGCGGGCGCCGATCCCGCCGTCCGCGTCGTCGTCCTGACCGGGGCGGGCGCCGCCTTCTGTGCGGGCCAGGACCTGCGCGAGACGACCGGCCCGGACGCCCCGCCGCTGTCGACGGTGCTCCGGGAGACCTACAACCCGCTGATCCTCGCGATGCGCCGGCTCGAGAAGCCGATCCTCGGCTCGATCAACGGCGTCGCGGCGGGTGCCGGGATGGCGCTCGCGCTCGCCTGCGACCTGCGCATCGCCGCCGACACGGCGACGTTCGTGCTCGCGTTCGGGCGGGTGGGCCTCGTGCCCGACAGCGGGACGACGTGGTTCCTGCCCAGGCTCGTCGGACCCGCCGTGGCCGCGGATCTCGCGCTGGTCGGCGATCCGCTGCCGGCGGTCGAGGCCGAGCGTCGCGGCCTCGTGAGCCGGGTGGTGCCCGCCGCCGACCTCGCCCGCGAGACCCGGACGCTCGCCGTCCGCCTTGCCGCCGGCGCGCCGCGGGCCCTCGCGCTGACCAAGGACGCCCTCAACCGGTCGTCCGAGGCGAGCCTCGAGGAGCAGCTCGAGCGCGAGGCCGCGCTCCAGGGGATCGCGGGGCGCACCGCCGACCATCGAGAGGGCGTCGCGGCGTTCCTCGAGAAGCGCCCGCCGCGGTTCACCGGGGAGTAGCCGACCGGTCGCACGCTTGACCCGCCGCGGCGTCCGCGAGTACGGTTTGGCGCCTAACGAACGTTCGCTCAGGAGCCCCCATGGTCGAAACCGGTCGTCGTCGCCAGATCGAGGACGTGGCCTCGGAGATGTTCCGCGACCAGGGCTACGCCGCCACCGGCGTCCGCGACATCGCCCGCGCGCTCGACATCCAGGGGGCAAGCCTCTACGCGCACGTCAGCTCGAAGGAGGCCGTCCTGTGGGCGATCGTCGAGCGGGCGGCGAGCATGTTCGAGAACGCCGCCGATCGCGCGCTGGACGCCACGGACGGCCGTCCCGCCTCGACGCGGGTGCGGGCGCTGGTCGTCGCGCACGTCGGCGTCGTCACGGGCGGTCCCGAGGCGGCCACGGTGTTCGATCGCGAATGGCGACACCTCGAGGACCCGCGGCGCGACGAGATGCGGGCGCGGCGCGACGCCTACGAGGCGCGCTTCCGGCGACTCGTCGAGGACGGCGTCGAATCGGGCGAGTTCGCCACGGTCGACCCGGCCCTCGCGGCGACGTTCCTGCTCACGGCGCTCAACGCGGTGGGCACCTGGTATCGCCCGGACGGGCGCCGCTCCCCCGCCGAGATCGCGGACGCGTACGCGGACCTCGCGCTGCGGTCGCTGACGGCAGGCCGGCGCATGACCGACCCGCTCGCGCTCGCCCCGGTGCTCGCGCCCTCGGAGCGCCGCGCGCTCGGATTCAACGACGACGCGCTCCCGCACGACGCCCGCTACGACGCGTTCGTGGCCCACGTCCACGCCGGGGGCAAGATCGAGCCGACCGACTGGATGCCCGACGAGTACCGCACCGGGCGTGCTGCGCTTCGTCGAGATGCACGCCAACTCGGAGCTGATGGGCGTGCTCCCCGAGCGCGACTGGATCATGCGCGCGCCGACGCTGCGACGGAAGCTCGCGCTCACGGCCAAGATCCAGGACGAGGTCGGCCACGCGCAGCTGCTCTACCGGGTCGCCGAGGACCTCGGCAAGCCGCGCGAGGCGATGATCGAGGACCTGCTCGCCGGGAAGACCAAGTTCCACAACGTCTTCCACTACCCGACGCGGACCTGGGCCGACATCGGCGTGATCGCGTGGCTCGTGGACGCCGCCGCGATCGTCGCCCAGCAGGCGCTGCGCGACTCGAGCTACGCGCCGTACGCGCGGACGATGCGCAAGATCTGCTGGGAGGAGTCGGTCCACATCATGCACGGGCGCGACGTCGTGGTGACGCTCGCGACCGGCACGCCCGAGCAGCGGGCGATGCTCCAGGAGGCGCTGGACCGCTGGTGGCCGCCGCTGATGCAGATGCACGGCCCGCGCTCCGCGCGCGAGAAGGACCGCGACCTGTTCTGGCGGATCAAGGCGAAGACCTCGGAGGAGCTGCGCCAGGAGTTCCTCGGGATCTACGTCCCACGGATCCGGGAGCTCGGGCTCGACGCTCCCCGACCCGGAGCTGCGGCTCGACGACGCGACCGGGGAGTGGCGCTACACGGAGCCCGACTGGGCCGAGCTGCGAGCCGTCGTCACCGGGCACGGCCCGGCGTCGGCGGAGCGCGTGGCATTCCGCCAGTTGAACTGGGACGAGCAGGCGTGGGTGCGGACCGCGATCGCCGCCTCGCGCCGGGCAGCCGCGTGAACGCGGGATGACCGACCAGGCACCGGTCGACCGGGCCGACGAGCTCGATGGCGCCGATCCCAGCGGCCTCGAGCCGTGGGAGGTCTTCCGCCAGGAGAAGGAGGGCGACGCGATGCGCCACGGCGGGTCGGTCATGGCGCCCGACCGCGTGCTCGCGCTCCACTACGCCCGCGAGCTCTACGGCCGGCGGCAGGAGAGCGTCCGGCTGTGGGTGGTCCGGCGCGACGACATCGCCGTCCTCGAGGATCCCGACCTGCTCCAGCCGCCCCTCGACCGCTCGTTCAAGAAGCCGGGCGGGTTCGTGATGCGCGACAAGCTGGCGGCGGCGCGCGAGCTGTCGGGCCAGGCCAAACCGCACGCGAAGTCGAAGGGCGCGGGCGAGGCCGGCCAGCGATGACGACGACGCGCGCCGAGCTCGTGCCGGCGACCCGTGACGCGCTCGGGCTGCTGCTGCTCTCGATGGCCGACGATGAGCTCGTGCTCGGGTTCTCGGACTCGGAGTGGACCGGCATCGCGCCGCTCCTCGAAGAGGACGTCGCGATGAGCTCGCTCGCGCAGGACGAGCTCGGCCACGCCCAGGCGCTCTACCGGCTGCTCGCCGACCTGCTCGAGGACGGCCGGGACGCCGACGCGATCGCGTACGACCGGCCCGCCGAGGGCTACTACCACGCGCGCCTGCTCGACCACGCGCGCGGCGACTGGGCCACCACCATCGCCCGGCGCTACCTCTACGACACCGCGGACGCGATCCGGCTCGAGGCGCTCGCCGAGTCGTCCTACGCACCCCTTCGGGACCTCGTCGGCAAGATCCGCCGCGAAGAGCGATACCACCTGCTCCACGTCGGGGCCTGGATGGCGCGCCTGGCCGAGGGCGACGCCGAGTCCCGCCGGCGCCTGCTCGACGCGATGGAACGGCTCGGGCCCGACGCCTGGACGGTGCTCTCGCCGCTGCCCAACCACCTGTCGCTGCAGATGGCCGGGATCCTCGAGGCCTCGCCAGCGGAGCTCGACGCGCGGTGGCGGGCGGCGATCGGCCCGACGCTGGAAGGGCTCGGCCTCCCGATGCCGGCGGCAGCCGGGGACCCCTCGACCGCCCGCAGCGGCCACTCCGACACGTTCCGTTGGCTGCACGGCGAGCTGACCTCGGTGCGGCGGCTCGACCCGGAGGCGACGTGGTGAGCGCCGCGTTGCTCGGGGACGCCGCCGTGCTCGACGCGGCGGCCGTCGTGGACGCCCTGCGCGAGGTCCCGGACCCCGAGATCCCGGTGATCTCCGTGGTCGACCTCGGGGTCATCGGCCGGATCGACATCGCAACGGATCGCCTGCGCGTCGAGCTCCTGCCCGACCTTCGTCGGCTGCCCGGCCATCGACCCGATGCGGGACGCGATCCGTGCCCGCCTCGCCGAGGTCGCCCCCGGCCGCCGTG
>CAVZFY010000016.1:0-141349 GCA_963774695.1 uncultured Chloroflexia bacterium
TGAGGCACGGTGCCCGCGCGAGGTTCGCCGCGCCCCGTCAGCGTTCGCCCCGTTTCTGACAATCAGTCAAAGGACGGGTGCTCGTCACCGATTGGCTCGTCGCGCGGCCGGTATGGGGTCTCTGTTGCGCGCAATGTTGACGGAACGGCTAATTACGAGGCTTGCGGAGACCCTCACCGCGGCTGCCGCGCCGCCGCGCCGTGGCGACGACGCGTCCTTTGACTGGATGACGGAAATGGCGGGCCATCGGCGCCGGGACCGGAGAGCTGGCCGGTGACCAGGCCGTCAGGCGGGCGTGGGACCGAAGCGGGGCAGGAACCGCAGGTTGGCCTCGATGATCGCGTCGAGGAGCGCGCGGGACGTCGCCGTGGACGAGCGGGTTGGCGACCAGCGCCCGGAGCGCGACGGCGTCGCTGCCGCTCAGCGCCGCCTCGATCGCCAGCGCCTCGTAGGCCTTCACGTGCTGGACGAGCCCGAGCATCTCCGGCGCGAGCGGCGCGGTCGGGATGGGCGTGGCGCCGTCGCGGTCGATCCGGGCCGGGACCTCGACGACCGCATCGTCGGGCAGGTTCGGGAAGGCGCCGCCGTTGCGCATGTCGACGACCTGGACGTCGCCGTCGCCGGCGTGGAGCGACGCGATCAGCTGGCGCGGCCGCCTCGCTGTAGAACGCGCCGCCGCGACGCTCGAGCAGCTCCGGCTTCTCGGTCGAGCGTCGGGTCGCGGTACAGGTCGAGGAGCTCCTGCTCGATGCCGATGACGTCGGTCGCCCGCGTCGCGCCGTCGCGCTGGGCGCGCAGGACGTCGTCGGTCTCGTAGTAGTAGTGCAGGTAGTAGGAGGGGATCGCGCCGAGCGCCCGCACGCACCTCGAGCGGGAAGTCGCCGCCGAGCGGTCACCGCCTCGTCGCCGGCGTCGAGCAGCTCGGGCAGCCGGTCGACGCCGTCGACGCGGACCGCGCGCTCCCACGACAGGTGGTTGAGCCCGACGTGCTCGAGCTCGACGCGCTCCGGCGCGACGTCGAAGTGGCGCGGCGAGGCTGCGCTGGAGGCCGATCGCGACGTTGCACAGCCCGATCGCGCGATGGCCGGCGTCGAGCAGCGCCTGGGTGACGATCCCGACCGGGTTGGTGAAGTCGACGATCCAGGCGTCCGGGGCGCCGCGCGCCGGCGGACTCCTCGGCGATCTCGAGGACGAGCGGCACGGTCCGCAGCGCCTTCGCGAACCCGCCGGCGCCGGTCGTCTCCTGGCCGATGAGCGCCGAACCGCAGCGGCAGCGTCTCGTCGACCAGGCGCGTGGCCTGGCCGCCGACGCGCAGCTGGATGAGCACGAAGTCGGCGCCGTCGAGGGCGGCGTCGCGGTCGCCCGTGAGGGTCAGCCGCCCGGCCCAGCCCGCGCGCGTCGAGCATCCGGCCGGCGAGGCCGCCGACGATCTCGAGCCGTTCGACGTCGATGTCGAGCAGCGACGAGCTCGTCGATCGGCAGCCGCGTCTCGCGGCGCGCGAAGCCCTCGACCAGCTCGGGCGTGTACGTGCTGCCGCCGCCGACCACCGCGACCTTGAGGCCCATCGCCCACCCCTTGCGTCGGGCTTGACACGATTGCTTATAACGTTATCAGCAACGTCGCCAACCGCAAGCCCCCACCACGTCCCACCGCACGAGGTTCCTCGCGACGGGCATGGCACGCTTCCGGCTCCTGCCGGGCCCGATCCCGCTCCACCACCAGGTCTATCTCGACCTGCGCGCCGCCCTCGACGCGGGCGAGTGGCGCCCCGGCGACCGGCTGCCGCCCGAGCGCGAGCTGGCCGAGCGCTACGGCTGCAGCCTGATCACCGTCCGCCGCGCGCTCGGCGACCTGGCCCGCGAGCAGCGCCTGGAGCGGACCCGCGGCCGCGGCACGTTCGTCACCCGCGCCCCGCGATCGACCTCGACCTCGACGGCTCGATGACGTTCACCGAGGAGATGCAGCGCCGCGGCCTCGACCCGGCGACCCGCGCTCGTCACGGCCCGCCCGGAGCCCGCGGACGCGGGCGTCGCGGCAGCGCCCTGGACATCGCGACCGGCGCGCCGACGTCTACCTCGAGCGGCTGCGCCTGGCCGACGGCGAGCCGCTCCTGCTCGAGCAGGTCCACCTGCCCGGCCGAGCGCTTTCCCGGGCCTGCTCGCCGCGCGACCTCGAGCACGGCTCGCTGTACGAGCTCCTCGGCCGAGCGCTACGACACCCGGGTCGGCCGGGCGCGCGAGACGCTCGAGCCGGTCTGCCTGCCGCCGCGCGAGGCCCAGCCTGCTCGGGCGTCGCGCCGCATCGCCCGGCGCTGCTCATCGAGGGCATCGCCTTCGACCGGTCGGGACGGCCGGTCGAGTTCGGCCGGACCTACGTCCGCGGCGACCGCACCCGCTACTACGTCGAGCGCGTCGTCGTGCGCTCCAGCCCCCGATCCGCACGAGTCGGACGACGGCGCGACCGAGCGCCGCGTTCGCGGCCACCAGACCAACCTGACGGGGTTCCGCCGAGGTTCGGCGGCCCCGAGACCGCGAGGAGGAGCACATGCGAGCGATTCGAGCCACCGCCGCCATCGCCGTGCTGGCGCTGGTCGTCGGCGCGTGCGGCGGCGGGACGGCCACCACGGCCCCGTCGAGCGCGGCGTCCGCCGCCCCGTCGGCCGCGGCATCCGAGGTCGCCGCCTCGCCGGGCGACTCCGCGTCGGCCCCGGCGAACACGCCGATCGCCGATCAACGGGTCGACGCCCGCGCCCGGCCAGACCGAGATCCGCTGGTACTGCTGCCTCGGCGCCGGCGACGCGCCGGAGCAGGTCGACGTCGAGAAGAAGGTCGTCGAGGAGTTCAACGCCAGCCACCCGAACATCCACCTGACCTTCGAGGCGCGTCCCGTACGCCGGCGCCAACGACGCGCTCGCGACCGAGATCGCCTCGGGCAACGGCCCGGACATCGTCGGGCCGGTCGGCATCGGCGGCGCCAACGCGTTCCACGGCCAGTGGCTCGACCTCGCGCCGCTCATCGCGAAGAACAACTACGACCTGATCGAGCTTCCCGCAGGACGCGGTCGACTTCTACAAGCGTCGACGAGGGCCAGGTCGGCATCCCGTTCGCGATCTACCCGTCCGTGCTGTTCTACCAGCCAAGAGCCTGTTCGACGAGATCGGCCTCGACGTACCCGCCGCACAAGTACGGCGAGCAAGTACACGATGCCCGACGGCATCGAAGGTCGACTGGAACTACGACACGATCCGCCAGATCGCGCAAGATCCTGACCGTCGACAAGAACGGCAAGGACGCGACCCAGGCCGGCTTCGACCCGACCAACATCGTCCAGTGGGGCTTCGAGCCCCAGCGCGACGACCTGCGCGGCCTGGGCGCCTACTGGGGCGCCGGCACGCTGGCCGCCGCCGACGGCAAGACCGTCCAGATCCCGGACGCCTGGAAGGCGGCCTGGAAGTTCTGGCTACGACGGCATGTGGACGGACCACATCGAGCATGACCGGGCCGGTCTTCAGCAGCCCGGACATCAACCCCGAGGACTACCCGTTCTTCACCGGCAAGGTCGCGATGAGCGAGAACTTCCTGTGGTCGACCTACGGGCTCGAGGGCCGGCAAGGGCGACTGGGACATGGGCGTCGTGCCGTCCTACAACGGCAAGACCGACCGCGGCGTTCAACGCCGACACGTTCCGGATCCTCAAGGGCACCAAGCACCCCGACGAGGCGTTCCGGTCCTCACGTACCTGCTCGGCGACGGCGCGCCCGAGCTGCTCGCGACGTACGGCGGCATGCCCGCCCGGACGGCCGAGCAGGCGGCGTTCTTCGACGCGCCAGAACCAGACGTTCACCCAGAAGCCGGACTGGCAGGTCGCCATCGACGGCATCCAGTTCGCCGACAACCCCAACTTCGAGTCGTACATGCCGGCCTACAACGAGACCCTCGGGCTCGTCGGCTCGGCGGCAAGTACACGACCAAGTGGCAGACCGACGCAGGGCCTCAACATGGACCAGGAGATCGCAGTCGCTGCAGCGCCGAGATCCAGGCGATCTGGGACAAGCAGCAGTAGCCGCCCGTCATCGCGCCGGTATCCCGGTGGCCATCGCGGCCCCGTCCGCCTCCGGCGGGCGGGGTCGCGCAATGAGGTCGAGATCGCGCCTGGCCGCCCGTGACGGCCGTCGGCCGCCGCTCGGCCCCGGCTCCGAGCTCCGCAGCCTGCCGCCCCTGACGCGTCGCGAGGCGCTGTGGGGCTACCTGTTCATCGCGCCGTGGCTGATCGGGTTCTTCCTGTTCACGCTCGCTCCCGATGATCGCGACGCTCGTCGTTCACGTTCACCAACATCGACGCTCGACCAGCAGGAGCCGCTGCGCTTCGTGGGCCTCGACAACTACGCAGACGCTGCTCGGCGACCGGCAGGCCTGGGAGTCGCTCGCGCGTCACGTTCCGGTTCGCGCTGCTTCCGCTGCCGTTCATCATGGTCATGCCGTTCCTGCGTCGCCCTCGGGCTCAACAGCCGCAACCTCAAGGGCCCGGGCGCGTTCCGCGTCCTGTTCTTCCTGCCCTACGTCGTCCCGTTCGTGGCTCGGGCGTCCTCATCTGGCAGGGGATGCTCAACCTCGAGACGGGCTGGATCAACGAGTTCCTGCAAGTTCCTGGGCTTCCAGAACCCGCCCAACTGGCTCAACGACACGCGCGGTGATCTACCCGGCGCTCGTCTCGATCGGGATCTGGGGCATCGGCGCCGGGATCATCGTCAACCTCGCCGGCCTGCGCGGCATCCCGACCGAGCTGTACGACGCGGCCCGCATCGACGGCGCCGGCTGGTGGGCGTCGCTGCGCCACGTGACCCTGCCGATGATGTCGCCGGTCATCTTCTACACGCTGATCCTCGGCGTCGTCGACGTCCTCCAGTACTTCCTCGTCCCGCTGGTCATCAACAACGGCACCGGTGAGCCGGGCGGCACGACGCGCTTCTTCAACCTCTACCTGTACAAGAACTTCTTCACGTACCAGAACATGTCCTACGGCGCGACGCTCGCCTGGCTGCTGTTCGTCGTCACGCTGGTCGTCACGCTGTTCCTGTTCCGGACCTCGCGCCGCTGGGTCTACTACGCGGGGGAGCGCTAGCCGTGGGCGCCGAGGCGACGCTCCAGGACTCGGTGACCGCGGGCGCGGGTGCGGTGACGAGCGAGGCGTCGGCCCGGCGACGCCGTCCGCGGCGTCCGCGCGACGCGACGCGCATCGTTCGCGCTGACGTTCCTGATGGTCGCGATCCTGGCCGCGTTCCTGTCGCCGGTCCTGCGCTCGGTCATGGTGTCGCTCAAGACGCCCGACCAGCTCGTCCGAGACGAACGCGCCGTTCCTGCCCGTCGCTGCCGCAGACGTTCGAGTTCCAGGGCAAGACCTACGACGTCTACGTCGTGCCGATCGACGGGGTCGACCGGTCGCTCGCCCTGTTCAAGCCGGGCCGGGCCGCCGAGCCAGTTCGTCGACCCCGCGAACCCGGCCGCCGCGCCGATCACGTGGCAGGGGTCGTGGCGGACGCTCGAACGCGCGTGGACGCTCGCGCCGCGCGTGGAGCAACTTCGCCGACGTCTGGGACGCTCCTCGACTTCCCGAGGCTGCTGTTCAACACGATCGCGATCGCGGTCATCGGGATGATCGGGACCGTGCGTCTCGTGCACGCTCGTCGCGTACGGCTTCGCCCGCTTCCGGTTCCCGGGCCGGACCCTCCTGTTCACGCTGCTGATCGCGACGATCTTCCTGCCGTCGGCGGTGACCCTGATCCCGACCTACACGATCTTCGTCGAAGCTCGGCTGGGTGGGGACGTGGCTGCCGCTCCTCGTGCCGACGTTCTTCGCCAACGCCTTCGACGTGTTCCTGCGTCCGCCAGTACTTCCTGACGATCCCGCGCGAGATGGACGAGGCGGCCGTCGATCGACGGCGCCGGCCCGTTCCGGACGCTGGTCTCGGTGATCCTGCCGCAGGCGTGGCCGGTCGATCGTCGCGGTCGCGATCTTCCACCTCGTCTACTCGTGGAACGACTTCTTCGAGCCGCTGATCTACCTGTCCACGAAGCCCGAGCTCCAGACGCTGGCCGTCGGGCTGCAGAAGTTCAACGGCATCCACTACCGCAACCCGGCGCTACGTCCAGGCCGGCACGCTGATGACGATGGTGATCCCGGTCGTCCTGTTCCTCGTGTTCCAGCGGGTGTTCATCCGCGGCGTCGTCATCACCGGCGTGGAGAAGTGAGCGGGACTGCGGCCGCCGACGCCGTTCCGCGTCGCGCTGACGTTCGACGCCGAGCACCCGGACCGGCCGCACCGGCCGGGCGTCACCGGCCGGCCTGCTCGACGTGCTCGCGCGAGCGCGCCGTCCGCGTCCACGTTGTTCCTGCAGGGACGCTGGGTGGAGGCCGAGCCCGTCGCTCGCGCGGCGCGATCGCCGACGAGCGGCCACCTCGTCGGCAACCACAGCTTCTACCACGCGCGGATGCCGCTCCTCACCGACGACGGGCTGACCACGGACGTGCGCGAGGCCGAGACGGTCGATCCGCGACGACGACCGGCGTCGACCCGCGGCCCTGGTTCCGCTGCCCGTTCTCGGCGGGCGACGACGACCCGCGCGTCCTGGCGACGCTGGCGGCGCTCGGCTACCGCGACGTGGGCTGCCGACGTCGTGCTCGAGGACTGGGAGCCGTGGCGGACCGGCCCGGCGATGGCCGCCGACGCCCTGTCCCGCACGCCGGTCGTCGGGGACGGCGCCGTCGTCCTGTTCCACGCCTGGCCGCCGGGCACGCTCGACGCGCTGCCCGCGATCGTCGACGGCCTCCGGGCGGCCGGGGCGACGTTCGTCCGCATCGACGAGCTGGAGCGGTTCACCGCGTGAGCGACGTCCTGCTCGCCGTCGACGGCGGCAACTCGAAGACCGACGTCGCGCTGTGCACGAGCCGACGGCGAGCTGCTCGCGGCCGTCCGCGGACCGACGACGTCGCACCAGGCCGTGGGGCTGGATGCCGGGCTCGACCGGCTGGCCGGGCTGGTCGCGGATGCGCGGCGGCTCGCGCCCGATGCGCCCGGTGCCGACCTCGCCGTCTGCTGCCTCGCGGGCTTCGACCTCCCGAGCGACGAGGCGCGCCTGCTGCCCGCGTACGCCGCGCTGGGCTTCGCGGCCGAGACCCTCCTGTTCAACGACACCTTCGCCGCGCTGCGCGCCGGGCACGCCCGACGGCTGGGGCGTGGCCGTGATCTGCGGGTCGGGGATGAACGCCGTGGGGCGGGCGCCGGACGGGCGGGTCGCGCGGTTCGCCGGTCTCGGCGAGATCGCCGGCGATCGCGGCGGCGGGTCGGGTCTCGGGATGTGGGGGCTCGGGGCGGCGGTCCGGGCGGTCGACGGGCGCGGGCCGGCGACGTCGCTCTCCGCGCTGGTTCCCGCGCACTTCGGGCTCGACGAGCCGGACGCGGTGACGGAGGCGTTCTACGCGGGCCGGATCGCCGGCGGCCGGGTGGGGGAGCTGGCGCCGATCGTTGCCGAGGCGGCGCGGGACGGCGATGCGGTGTCGATCGGCCTCGTCGAACGACGTGGCCGACGAGATCGCGTCCTACGCGACGGCGTCGATCCGGCGGTTGGGCCTGGAGGCCGAAGCGGTCCCGGTGACGCTGGCGGGCGGCCTGGCGCGCGGCGCCGCGGACCTGCTCGTGCCGCGCGTGACGACGCTCGTGCGCGAGCTCGCGCCACGCGCCGAGGTCACGGTGCTCCACGCGCCGCCCGTGCTCGGCGCGGCCCTGCTCGGGCTGGATCGGCTGGCGCCCGGCGACCACGTGGCGGTCGATCGGCTTCGTGGCGCGATCGTCGCTTGGGATGTCTCGCGTTCCCCCGCGCTCGCTCGGTTCGTGACAAATCCGCAGCTGGTGACTGTTCGTCAGCGGCTCGAGGCCGATGCCGGCCTAAATCAGCGTGGCGACGCACAGAGTTAGCCGCAAGCGTCAACTTCGGGATCCGGAATTGATGTCAGGCCGGCCGGAATCGGTGATCACGCTGACGAACAGTCACCGAGCGAGGATTTGGCAGGAAGGTCGGCGCGGCCTCGGCACTCGCCGGCTGACGCCGACCTCGCCGACGCGCGCTAGCCGACCCGCTCGTTGTCGATGAGGCGGACGCCCTCGATCCGCACCGCCGTCGACAGCAGCGCCCCGGCCTCGCCGATCGTCGCCAGCTCGTCGAGCGACTCGGGATCCGCGACGGACACGTAGTCGGGGTCGGCGAGGGGCTCGGTCGCGAGGACGCCCGAGATCGCCGATCGAACCGCCGCCGCGTCGCGCTCGCCGCCACGCACGCACGCAGCACCCGCGAGCAGCGCCCGGCGGATCACCGGTGCCGCCGCCCGCCCGGCCGGGGACAGTCGGGCGTTGCGCGACGACATCGCCAGCCCGTCCGGCTCGCGGACGGTGTCGAGCGCCACGATCTCGGTCGGCAGCGCGAGGTCCAGGGCCATCCGCCGGATCACGCGCACCTGCTGGTAGTCCTTGAGCCCGAAGTAGGCCCGCTCGGCCCCGACGAGCGAGAGCAGGATCGCGACGACCGTCGCCACCCCGTCGAAGTGCCCCGGCCTCGCGGCGCCCTCGAGCGGCACGGCGATCGCGCCGACGGTCACCGTCGTGTCGAAGCCCGGCACGTAGACCTCGTCGACCGGCGGCGCGAACACGACGTCGACCCCGGCCGCCTCGCAGATCGAGAGGTCGCGCGCCTCGTTGCGCGGGTACTTCGTGAAGTCCGCCGCCTCGCCGAACTGGCGCGGGTTGACGAAGATCGAGACGACCACCGTCGCGTCGCGGGACCTGCGCCTGCTCCATCAGCGAGGTGTGGCCGGCGTGGAGCCAGCCCATCGTCGGCACGAACCCGACCGGCCGGGGGGCCACCGCGAGGGCGGCGCGGAGCTCGGCGCGGGTGCGGACGACCTCCACGCGCGTCGGGCTGGCTAGAGGTCGCGGTCGAGCGGGATCCCCGCGGGTCCGGCGACCGCCGCCGCGCGATCGTCGACGGAACGGCCGAGGACCTCGTCGAGGACGGCCGGATCCATGAGCACCGTCTCGGCGTCGGCCGGGAACGTGCCCGCCTCGACGTCCGCCTTGTACTGGCTGACGGCCTCGAGGATCGTCCCGTGCAGGTCCGCGTAGCGGCGCGCGTGCTTCGGCGTCCAGTCGCCCCAGCCGAGCGTGTCGGTGATCACCTGGATCTGGCCGGAGCACCCGGCGCCGGCGCCGATGCCGATCGTCGGGATCGAGAGCCGCTCGGTGATCGCGGCCGCGAGCTGGCCCGGCACGAGCTCGAGCACGACGGCGAACGCCCCGGCCTCCTGGACCGCGAGCGCGTCCGCGAGCAGCTGTCGAGCCTGCTCGCGGCTCTTGCCCTGGACGCGGACCTTGCCGATCGCGTTGATCGCCTGCGGCGTCAGCCCGATGTGGCCCATGACCGGGATCCCGGCCTTCACGATCGCCTCGATCGTGCGCGCGCTGCGCACGCCGCCCTCGACCTTGACCGCCTGCGTGCCGCCCTCGCGCAGGAACCGGCCGGCGTTGGCCACGGCATCCTCGGGCGTCGAGTACGACAGGAACGGCATGTCGCCGACGATCAGCGCGCGCTTCGTGCCCCGGACCACGGCCTTCGTGTGGTGGAGCATCTCCTCCATCGTCACGCGCACGGTCGTGTCGTAGCCCAGCATCACCTGGGCGAGCGAGTCCCCGACGAGGATCAGCGGGACGCCGGCCTCGTCGACGAGCGCGGCGGTCGGGAAGTCGTAGGCCGTGATCGTGGCGATCCGCACGCCGTCGGCGTAGAGCTTGGCGATGTCGACGACCGACAGGCGGCGCGTGGACTCGGTCTGGGCGCTCATGTGCGGCTCTCCGTGCTGGTCGGCTCAGTCTGCCCCTGCGCCTCGCGTTCGTCCAACAGCCGCGCGACCCGATCCAGCAGCCGGTCCGCGACCTCGTCCTTGGTCAGCAGCGGCAGGTCGTCGCGCGACCCGTCGGCGCCGAGGATCGAGACGCGGTTCGTGTCGGTGCCGAACCCCGAGCCCGCCTCGGAGACGTCGTTGGCCACGAGCAGGTCGGCGCCCTTGCGGCGCAGCTTGTCGGGAGCCCGGTCGAGCGAGCCGGTCTCGGCCGCGAACCCGACGATGACGGGTCGCGGATCGAGCTCGCCGGCCCGGGCGCCGACCTCGGCGAGGATGTCCTCGGTCGGCTCGAGCTCGATGGTGCAGCCCGGCGTCGCGGGAGAGCTTGGTCGTGGCGGCGCGGGTCGGACGGAAGTCGGCGACGGCCGCGGCCATCACGAGGGCGTCGGCGCGTCCGAGGAACACCGCCTCGAGGACGGCGTCGCGCATCGCCGAGGTCGACTCCGCGGGGACGATCGTGATCCCCGGCGGGACCGGCGACCTCGAGGCGGCCGGTGATCAGCGTGACCCGCGCGCCGCGTCCGACGGCGGCCCGGGCGATCGCGACGCCCATCTTGCCGCTGCTGCGATTGCCGATGAACCGGACGGGGTCGATCGGCTCGGCGGTGCCGCCGGCGGTGACGACGACGCGGCGACCCTCGAGGTCGAAGGCGCGCAGGCGGTCGACGATCGGGGGCCGGGCGGCGGCGCTCGGGCTGGCGGACGGGCGAGTCGCCGACGGCTTCGACCACCGCGTCGACGATGTCCTCGAGCTCCGCCAGCCGCCCGATGCCGGACTGACCGGACGCCAGCAGGCCCGACTCGGGCTCGACGACCCGGTAGCCGAACTCGCGCCGCAGGCGCTCGACGTTGATCCGCGTCGCGGGGTGCGTCCACATGTCGCCGTCCATCGCCGGCGCGACCACGACCGGCGCCGTGGTCGCGAGGCAGGCCGCGAGCACGGCGTCGTCCGCGATCCCGCCGGCCATCGCGCCCAGCCAGCGGGCCGTCGCCGGGGCCACGACGATGGCGTCGGCGGTGTCGGCGATGACGATGTGCCCGATCCGCTGGTCGGGGAGGAGGTCGAGGACGTCGGTCTCGACGGGATGCCGGGACAGGGCCCGGAACGTGAGCGGCCCGACGAACCGGGTCGCCGACGGCGTCAGCATCACGACGACGTCGGCGCCCTCCGCGGTCAGGCGGCGCAGGAGCTCGACCGACTTGTAGGCCGCGATCGACCCGCAGACGCCGAGGCCGATCAGCCGCCCCTCGAGCCGGCCGCCCCGGCTCGCGCCGTCGGCGCTCGTCATCGGGTGCTCGACTCCATCGGCGTCCCGCCCGCGACCTCGCGGTGCAGGATCGCGAGGCCCTTGAGCGTGAGGTCGGGGTCGATGACGTCGACGCCGTCGACGCCGCGTGCCCACGGCGCCGCCGAGAGGCCGCCGGTCAGGATCGCGCGGACGTCGGCCGCGGCGGTGCCCGACGCGTCGGCCAGCTCGCCGCGGACCCGGGCCAGGAGCCCCGACGCGAGGGCCTGGTAGCCGAAGATCGTGCCCGACTGCATCGCGCTCACGGTGTCGCGGCCGATCGCCCGGTCCGGCGTCCGCAGCTCGATCCGCGGCAGCTTCGCCGTTCGCGCGGCGAGGGCCTCGAGGCCGAGCTCGAGGCCCGGCGCGATCGCCCCGCCGACGTACGCCCCGTCCGCGCCCACGCAGTCGAGCGTCGTCGCCGTCCCGAAGTCCACGACCACGGCCGGCGTGCCGTACAGGCGGGCGGCCGCGAGCGCGTTGACCAGCCGGTCCGCCCCGACCTCGTGCGGGCGGTCCACGCGGACCGCGAGCGGGACGTTGCCGGACGAGGCGACGAGGACCGGGATCGCGTGCCGCGCCGCGACCGCCTGCGTCGTCGCGGTCAGCGCGGGGACGACCGAGGCGACCGCGATCGCCGACAGGTCGGCCATCGTCCGGTCGTCGAGCCCGATCAGGCCCGCGAGCAGCAGCTCGAGCTCGTCGGGGGTCGCGGATCGCGGCGTTCCGGATCGGCGCGTCGCCACGAGCTCCCCGTCCGCGACGAGCGCGAGCGTGACGTTCGTGTTCCCGATGTCGAGCGCGAGCAGCATGCGCGGATCATACGGGTGCGCCCGGGCACCGGCTCGATGCGGACCAACCGCTGACGACGACGGTGACGCGAGGCCCGATCCGTGGCACGCTGCCCGTCGATGGAGCCGACAGAGCGGGACTCCGCGCGACCGTTCCGGGTCGTGATCGTCGGCGGCGGTGCCTCGGGCGCCCTCGTCGCGACGAACCTGCTCCGCGCGCGGCGGCCGGGGCTCGAGGTCGTCGTGGTCGAGCCGCGCGAGGTGCTCGGCCAGGGCATCGCGTACTCGACGCAGCGACCCGTGGCACCGGCTCAACGTCCCGGCGATCGTGATGAGCGCGCTCTCCGGCGAGCCGGACCACTTCCTGCGCTGGTCCGGCGAGCGCCCCGAGGCGTTCGCGCGCCGCGTCGACTACGGCCGCTACGTCCGGGAGGTGCTCGCCGAGGCCGTCGCGACGTCACCGGCCTCGCTGCGTCACGTGGTCGGCGTCGCGGAGCGCATCGACCCCGACGCAGACGGCGTGCGCGTCACGCTCGCCGGCGGGCAGGCGCTCCTCGCGGACGCCGTCGTCCTCGCGACCGGCCTGGAGACCCCGTTCGAGCTGCCGTACCTGGCCGGCGCTCGCGGGCGACGAGCGCCTGATCGTGGATCCCTGGGCCGCCGGCGCGCTCGATGCCGTCCGGGACGGCGAGACCGTCGCGATCATCGGCACGAGCCTGACGGCGATCGACCTCGCGGGCTCGATCCTCAACGCGCCAGCCCCGGACGACGATCGTCGCGCTGTCCCGCCACGGCAACCTGCCGCGGTCGCACGAGGACCCGTGGCGGCCGCGACTGCCGGAGCCCGCGTTCACCGTCGACGAGTTCCTCGCGTTCGACGACCCGCTCGCCGACGCCGCGGCGCGCCTCCGCGCCTTCGGCGACGACTGGCCGCGCGCCGTCGACTCGTTGCGGCCGATCTTCCCGGCCCTGTGGATGGCGATGAGCGACGACCTGCGACGCGAGTTCCTCGACGACTACCGCAACGACTGGGAGATCCACCGCCATCGGATCGCCGCCGAGATCGCGCGCGACGTCGACCGGCTGGATCGCGGAGGGCCGGATGGCCGTCCACGCGGCGGCGATCCGGTCGGTCGAGCCCGACGGCGCCCGCCTCCGGATCAGCGCCGACGGGGACGGGCAGGCCGCGCCGACCGCGTGGGAGGTCGACCGGATCATCGTCGCGATCGGGCCCAACGCGGACGCGACCGCGAACCCGCTGCTCGGCGCCGGGGATCGCGGACGGCTGGCTGCGCCGGGGCCCGATGGGGATCGCGATCGACGTCGACCCGGCGACCGGCCTCGTCATCGACGCGCGCGGCCGGTCCGACCTGCCCGTGTACGCGCTCGGGGCGCTGCGCAAGGGGGTGCTGTGGGAGACGATCGCCGTGCCCGAGATCCGCGAGCAGGCCGCCGAGACGGCTCGCCGGATCCTCGAGGCGGCCGGCTAGCGACCGGGCGACCTACTGCCAGGCGTTCGGGTTCGCGAGGAGGCGCTGGACGGGATCGGGAAACTGCTCGTTGACGCCGTCCGCGAGCGAGATCGACTCGAGGACCTCGCGCTCCGCGGCCCGCACGGCGATCAGCGCCGTCTTGAGGCCCGCCGCCGGGCCGCGGTAGGACAGCTTCTCGGGCCGCGTGCCGGCGACGTTGACGAGCGTCCCGTCGATCGCGCGGATCACGTCGGCGAACGAGATCGCGGTCGCCTCGCGGGCGAGCGACCAGCCGCCATCCGCGCCGCGCCGCGCCTTCACGATGCCCGCCCGGCGGAGGTCGGCCATCACGGCCCCGAGGTAGTTCGCCGGGATCTCCTGGACGCGCCCGAGCTCGGCCGTGGTCATCGACCCCTCGCCGTGGGCGGCGAGCTCGAGCGTCGCGCGGAGCGCGTAGTCCGTCCGGCTGGAGAAGCGCATGGCCGCAGGATACGACCCGGCCGCGGGCCCGAATCCCGGCCGGCAAACGTGCGAACTTCCCGTCCCGGCGGCCTTCCGGTCCGGTAGCATTCCGGGCGTCGGGCCGCACCCGGGAGGGCGGCGCGGCGAGCCGCTCCCGCTGCCCCTCGAAAGCCCGAGGTGGAGTCCACCGTGTCGAGCGATCCGCCCGCGAAGTTCTTCGTCAACCAGGGCCTGGTGACGAGCGCCACCGATCTCCAGCACCTCCTGCGCCCGATCCTCAAGCAGACCGTCTCCTACCGGTACCACCGGGGCCGGGACGTGGTCGCGCACGGGACCGGCTGGGTGGAGCGGATCGTGGCCGACCAGCCCGACGTGTCGAGCTACTTCACGCCGATCGCGATCACGATCAACGTGGACTCGTTCGAGCACCTCGAGTTCGAGACCCGCCCCGACCAGCTGCTCGTCTACACCCTCGTGCAGGGCGACGAGCGGGTGGTCATCGAGTTCGTGCCAGGCGGCTCCGGCGAGGACGACGGTCCCGGCGCGCCGCGGCAGCTCGAGTTCGACACGAGCGGGTTCGTGCAGATGGAGCTTCTCGGGCTGGAGGGTACCGAGGAGTAGCGCGGCGGGCCGGTCCGCGGGTCGTTCCCACGGGCGGGCAGGGAGCCTGGAACCGGACATCGAGGGAGGAGCTGCGTACTCATGAGCGCCGCAACAGAGGCCGCCCCCGCGCCCGCCCGGGGCGGCGGGATCGCTGCCTACTTCAAGTTCGCGGAACGAGGGACCACGTTCGGGACCGAGACCCGCGCGGGCCTGACCACGTTCATGGTCATGGCCTACATCATCTTCCTGAACCCGACCATCCTGACGGCGGGCTTCGGGACCAGCGACCCGAACTTCACCGCCGTCGCCATCGCGGCCGGCACCGCCCTCATCGCCGGGATCATGACCATCGCCATGGGCGCGGTCGCCAACTACCCGTTCGCGCTGGCGGCCGGCCTCGGCATCAACGCGATCGTCGCGTTCTCGCTGACCGGGCAGGGCCTGTCGCCGGCGGGCGCGATGGGCGTCATCGTCTGGGAAGGCATCGTCGTCACGGTCCTGGTCCTCGTCGGGTTCCGGGAAGCCGTGATGAACGCCGTGCCGCTCGCCCTCAAGAAGGCGATCGGCGTCGGCATCGGCCTGTTCATCCTGTTCATCGGGTTCGCCAACGGCGGCTTCGTCATCTCGAACGCGCCCGCGACCCTCGTGACGTACAAGCTGCCCACGACGGCGGCCGACTTCGTGTTCTGGATCGGCCTCCTGCTGACGATCGTCCTGTGGGTGCTCAAGGTCCGGGCGGCCCTGATCATCAGCATCCTGGTCACGACGGTCCTCGCGCTGATCACCGGCGTGACCTCGATCCCGAGCAGCTTCTCGATCACGCCGTCGTTCACGACGCTCGGCCAGTTCGACCTGACCCAGGTCTTCAGCGTCCTGCCGCTGCTCACCGCGATCACCGTGATCTACACGATCATGCTGACCGACTTCTTCGACACGATGGGCACGGCGACCGGCGTCGCCGCCGAGGCCGGCCTTTCGAAGGAGGACGGCTCGGTCCCCGGCATCGGCCGGGTCCTGTTCGTCGACTCGATCGCCGCGATCGCCGGCGGCCTCGGCGGCGTCAGCTCCAACACCACGTACATCGAGTCGGCGGCGGGCGTGGCCGAGGGCGGCCGCACCGGCTTCGCGTCGATCGTCACCGGCGTCCTGTTCCTGTTCGCGATCTTCCTGTCGCCGATCGCGGGCATCATCCCGGCGGTCGCGACGGCCCCGGCCCTGATCCTCGTCGGCTACCTGATGTTCACGCAGGTCAAGGACATCGACGTCACCAACGTCGAGGACGGCATCCCCGCCCTCCTGACGATGATCCTGATGCCGCTCACCTACGACATCACGGTCGGCATCGGCGCCGGCTTCATCAGCTGGGTGCTGATCAAGGTGGCACGCGGCAAGGCGGGCGAGGTCCATCCGCTGATGTGGGTGGTCGCCGTCCTGTTCCTGATCTTCTTCATGCAGGCCTGGTACCTGGCGCTCGGGCAGCCGGCGGCGCCCGCCGCCTGACCCTCGTCACCCTCGCCATCACGGACCGGCGGCCCTCGGCCGCCGGTCCTTCGTTAGGGGCTACCATCCGCTCCGATGTTCCAACGGACCGAGCTGCCCGACGGGCCGCGCGTGATCACCGCCCGCCTGCCGAGCTCGCGGTCCGTGTCGATGGCCGCCTACGTGCTGGCGGGCTCCCGGCTCGAGACCGCCGACGAGGCGGGCGTCGCCCACTTCATGGAGCACCTCACGTTCAAGGGCACGGCCGGCTACCCGTCGTCGCGGGCGATCTCCGAGGCGGTCGAGGGCGTCGGCGGGTCGGCGAACGCCGCCACCGACCGTGAGTCCACCGTCTACTGGGCGCGGGTCCCGCGGCGCGAGGCCGCGACGGCGATGCGCGTGCTGGGCGAGCTGATCGTCCACCCGCGGCTCGAGGACGCCGACATCGACCAGGAGCGGACGGTGATCATCGAGGAGATCCGCTCGTACCTCGACGACCCGTCCGAGTACAGCCAGATGCTGATCCAGCAGGCGCTGTTCGGCGACGGGCCGCTGGGCCGCGAGATCTGCGGCGACGAGGGCGGCATCCGGTCGCTGCCCGACCTCGGCGATCCGCGACTTCTGGCGGTCGATGTACCGGCCGTCGAACACGGTCATCGCGGTCGCCGGCGACATCGGGCACGACGAGGCGGTCGAGATGGCGGCGGCGGCCTTCGGGACCGGCAACGGCGTGCTGCCGGGGTACGAGCCGGCGCCTGCCCTGCCGGCCGGGGCCGCGCTACCTGTCCGGCAAGCGCGACACCGCCCAGGCGCAGCTCGCGATCGCGGTGCCGGCGCTCAAGCGCGACCACCCCGACGCCTGGGCCCTGTCCGTGCTCAACGTCGTGCTCGGCGACGGCATGTCGAGCCGCCTGTTCCTCGGCGTGCGCGAGGAGAAGGGCCTGGCCTATGACGTCAGCTCGGGGATCGTCGAGTACGCGGACGCCGGTGCCCTCGAGATCTCCGCGGGCGTGGACCCGGTGCAGCTGCCCGCGGCGATCGGCGCGATCCTCGAGGAGGTCGCGCGGATGATCGACGAGCCGGTGGGCGAGGTCGAGCTCGCGAAGGCGAAGGCCTATCTCGCGGGTGGCCTCGAGCTGCGCATGGACGACTCGCGCCACCTGGCATCGTGGATCGGCGGGCAGGAGGCGCTCCACGACCGGGTGTACACGCTCGACGAGGCGCTCGAGGCCGTCGAGGCGGTCCGGCCGGAGGCGATCACGAAGCTCGCGCGGCGAGCTGTTCACCGACGACGTCCTGCGGATGGCGGTGGTCGCCCCGGCGAGGCACCTGCGCGGGCTCGAGAAGCACCTCAAGCTGCCCCGATGACCGAGCTGCCCGAGACCATGGTCGCCCCTGACGACCCGGTCGTCGCGGCGGTCGATGGGCGGCGCGCCTCGCTGCGGCTGGCCCGGGTGCACCTGCGGCTGGGCTCCCTGTCGCTCGCCCGCGCGGAGCTCGAGGCCCTGGGCAACCGCGACGCCCTCGACGACGACGGGCTCCTCGACCTCGCGGAGGCGCGGTGGCGGACCGGTGACCTCGCCGCCGCCGGGGAGGCCGCGAGCGCGGTCGTCGACCGGGGCCGGGACGACACGGTCGCGCTGGTGATCGCGGCCGAGGCGCGCGGCCGCCGAGGGCCGCCCGGGCGAGGCCCGCCGCCTGGCGCAACGAGCGCTCGCCGACCTCGACGCGCCGCTCGAGCTCGTGTTCGCCGGCATGCCCCGCAGCTCGATCTGGCCCGGTGAGGACGCCGACGGCGCGACGCCGGTCACGGTCGCCGCCACGGGCGCGGGCGTCGCCGCCTCGCCGGCCGCGGCCGAGGCCTACGCGGGTGGCCAGGCCGCGCTCGCGGCCGGCGATGCGACGAACGCCGCCCTGCGCCTCGGCGTGGCCGTTCGTCTCGAGCCCGGGTTCGCGCAGGCGGTCGTGGACGCGGTCGGCCCGCGGCCCGCCGACCCGGCGCTCGCCCTCCTCGCCGGCGACGCGCTCCGGCTGCTCGGCCGCGAGACCGAGGCGCGTGCCGCCTTCGACGTCGCTCGCGGTGCCTCGCCGGCGCCCGCGACGATCCCGGCCGCTGACGACCCGGCCGCCTGAGACCGCGCGCCGAGCGCCGACGCGGCCGCCGCCCGCCCGGCATCCGCCGAGCCCGGCGGCGAGCGCGGCGACCCGACCGAAGGTTAGCTCGGCGCCCGTTTCACGCCTCGGATTGCTCACGCCGAGTCGAGCGATCCTGCCAGATCCGAAGATGGCGACCGTTAGCCGGAATGCCAGGGACCTCGAGGGCGTTCGGGGAGCGTCATGCGCGTCGGCCGTGAGCACGAATCGAGCGCTGAACGTGGTTGTCTACGACCCTGGATCGGTCCCGTTTCGTTCGCAACACCGGCTAACGGTCGCACCACGACAATCTGTCAGGATGTCGCTGGGTGCCGACGGCCCGAACGCAGCCGCGGGCCGCGACCTGCCTCGTCGCGCTACGCTGTGCTCCCGCGCCGCACCCCGTCGACGATCGCGTCCGACGGCGGCCCGCGCCGCGACCCTGAACCCACCGCGACCCGCACGGCGGCGTCGCTCACATCGAGAGGCCTGCGCCGACCCATGCCGGAACCCCAGCGAACGCTCCTCCTCGTCAAGCCCGACGGCGTCCAGCGCCAGCTCGTCGGTCGCGTGCTCACCCGGTTCGAGGAGCGCGGGCTCAAGCTCGTGGCCCTGAAGCTCGTCCACGTCGACCGCGAGCTCGCCGAGCGCCACTACGCGGTCCATCGCGAGAAGCCGTTCTTCGCCGGGCTCGTCGACTTCATCACGTCGGCGCCCCTCGTCGCCGCGGCGCTCGAGGGTCCCAACGCGATCGCCATCGTCCGCGCGATGAACGGCGCCACCCGCCCGCACGAAGCCGCGCCCGGCTCGATCCGCGGCGACTTCGCGGTGGAGACGGCGCAGAACCTGGTCCACGCCTCGGACAGCGAGGAGAACGCGGCCGCCGAGCTCGCCCTCTGGTTCCGTCCCGAGGAGCTGCTCACGTACGAGCGAGAGATCGACCGCTGGGTGCTCGCCCCGGAGGAGTAGCGCTCAGTCGCTCGATGGCCCGGGCACCGTCGGGGCCGCCTCGCTCGCCGCGCCGCCGAGGTCCAGCGCGCCCCACGACGTCAACCCCGCGAGGATCGCGAGCGCCAGCACGGCCGCCGCGATGAGCTCCGTGCGGTCGCGCCGGACGGCCGTCGCGACGCCGTGTTCCGCGGCATGGCCCACCGACCCCGCGGCGTGGCCCACGGACGCGGCGACCGCCCGCGGCCGTCGCCGCGATCCCCGCCGCCCGAGCCGGGGACGCCGCCAGCGGCCGGCACCGCCTCGCCCTCGACGGTCACCGGCAGCGTCTCCTGGCGCCGTCGCGTCGCGAACCGCTCCGGCGCGGCGCCGCGGACGCGGCTCGTCGCGGGCCCGGTCCCGACGAGCAGCAGCCGCACGTAGGTCGGCAGCGTCGCGAGCCCGGCGAGCACGATCAGCCAGGCGTAGTCCGGCGCGGCCAGGCGGGCGAGGTCGGTGCGCGCCTCGAAGGCCACCCAGCCCGGCAGCCCATAGGTGGCGATCGCCGCGACGACGAGCGCGGCGCCCATGATCGGCGAGTGGCGCAGCCAGCCCCGCAGGTCGGGGACGCTGCGGGTCGAGAACCGGTCCTCCATCACCGCGGACCACGCGGCGATCGCGGTCTTGGACGCGGCCATCGCGACGAGCCAGACACGGGTCGGGCCCCACGCGGCCGGATCGAGCGCCGCGAACCCGAGCAGGACGAGGCCGGCGTCGGCGATGACGAGGTAGCCGACGGCGTGCCGGAGGTCGTCCTGGATGAACGCCGCGAGCGCGCCCGCCGCGAGCGTGACCAGCGCGACGATGACGATGATGGTCCGCTCCCCGTCGAGCGGCAGCGCGAGCGGCGCGATCAGCTGGTCCGAGATCGCGATCGCGGCCACGCCGAGCGGCACCGGGATCCAGGCGAGCAGCAGCGGCAGCGAGATCGGCGACGCGACGTCGGCGAGCCGCGGCACCCGAAGGTGGAACGGGATCACGCCGAGGCGCACGGCCACCACCGTCGCAACGGCGAGCGCGAGCAGCCCGACGACGGCCGCGGCCTCGGTCGGGGCACCGGTCGCGACGAGGCCGGCGGGCGCGGAGCCGGCCCCGGGGATCGTGCCCTGGACGCCGAGCACGAGGCTCGCGGCGACCGGGGCGACCGCGGTGACGGCGACCAGCACGGCGGTGCCCGCGATCGCGACCCGCAGCTCGCGGGCGGCGGGCGTCACGGCGTCGCGATCGACGAGCAGCACCGCGAGGGCCGAGAGCCCGGCCGCGCCGGCGGCGATGGCGCCGAGGGTGAGGTCGGTGGCGGCGAACGCGACGATCCCGCCGACGATCGCGGCGAGCGTCGCCGGGAGGAGACCGCGGAGCCCGGCGAGGCCGCCGAGGAGCCAGGCGATCGCGACGAGCAGGACGGCATCGAGGCCCCACAGCCCGATCACGAGGCGGAAGTAGTCGTTCGGGACCAGGGCCCCGTTGAAGGCGGCGACGCCGTCGGGCACGGCCTCCGTTCCGACGCGCGGCGCGTCCATCACCAGCGCGACGACCAGCACGACGACGAGGCTGAGGACACCGACGACGGCTCCGGCCCGCGCGGCCCGACCGCCGCGCCCGAGGCCCCACGCGGAGACGGCAGCCCCGACGGCGCCGACGAGGATCAGCGCGAGGACGATCACGGCGCGGTGACGTCGTCGGGTCGGAGGAGATGCGCCTCGTCCGTCGAGCGGTGGTGGATCACCGGCTGGCGCGAACCGGGTGCCCGGAGCGCCAGGTCGCCGTGCAGCCGGATGGACACGGCCACGACGGCGGCGACCGCGGCACCGCCGAGCGCCTCCGCGATGGCGAACGCGAGGTCGACCGCGCCGTTGACGTCCGGCCCCAGCGCGTTCCGCACGAGGCCGGCCGCGGCGACCAGCAGCAGGAGGCCGATGCCCAGGCGAAGGACGTCGCGCGCCACGAGGACGGGCGCCGCCGACAGGGCGATCAGCGCGAACGACGCGGCGAGCGCGGCGCGGGCGACGAACGACCCCGAGGCCAGCGCGGTCGCGACCCCCGCCGCCGACGGCCCGTCGCCCGCGGTGCTCGCGAGGGCCGTGGCGAGCGTGCCCGACGCGAGCCACCCGGCGGCGAACGCGACGACCGCGAGCGCCGTGGCGCCGGGCCAGCCCACGTGCCAGCCCGCGGTCTGCGCGGGTGCCCGCCGCAGGGCGACCCAGATCAGGTAGCCGGCGAGGGCCGCCCCGGCGAGCCGCGCGCCGAGCGCGGCGAGGCTCGGCAGCGGGTCGGCGACGTAGCCGGCGCCGACCAGCGCGACGATCAGGCCGAGGACGGCGAAACGCGGCTCGCGCGCGCTCACGGCGACGATCGCCCCGATCGCGACGAGGCAGGCCAGCGCGACGAGGAGCGGCGTCACGGCGTGGCCCCCGAGCCGGGGATCAGGGGGCGGCCGACTGGAGCTCGGGCGCGGGCGCCGGCTCCACGTCGGGGTACGACGGGGTGCTGATGATGCCGAAGGTCGAGAGCGGCCAGTAGCGCAGGAACGCGCGCCCGATGACGTCCGAGATCGCGATCGGGACCGAAGCTCCGCGAGTCCGCCGACGCCGCGCGATGGTCGCCCATCACGAACAGGTCCCCGGCCGGAACGACCCAGCTCTGGACGCCAGGGTTGGTCGTCGGCTCGTGGACGCCGGCCGCGTTCGTATACGTGTACGGCTCGTCGAGCGGGGTCCCGTTGACGTACACGAGGCCGTCTTCCTTGAGCGTGATCTCGTCGCCCGGGAGGCCGATCACGCGCTTGATGAACGGCGTCGGGTCCGGTGTCCAGGCCGGGCGGCGGGTTGAACACGATCACGTCTCCGCGGCTGTACGAATCCCAGCGCGGCGTCAGCTTGTCCACGAGCACGTACTGGCCGGGCTCGAGCGTCCGTTCCATCGACTTCTGCTGCACCTGGTACGGCTGCGCGACGAAGTTCTGGATGACGAAGAAGATGACGAGCGTGAGGATGAGCGTCTCGGCGACTTCGACGAGACATCCGAAGCTGGAACCTCTGTTCACGAGCGGGGAGTATAGGTGGGGCGGACCGCCGACCCGTCGGCCCGCTCGCGGTTTGACCCCCGCGAACGGCGCCGCATACACTCTCGGCGGCCGACGCGCGGGTTCCCCTGCGTTCCGAATCCCCGCCGGTCATCGCCCTCCCTCGTCACGCGAGCGGCAGCGCTCGTCCAGCGACCGGCTCGCGTCATGGCGAGGCATCGATACCAGCACACGGCGTCCCGCATCCCGCGTAGGAGGCATTGCAAACTCTGATGGCCGACGCGCTCCTGTGGCTCATCCCGATCGCGGGCATCATCGCGATCCTGTTCGCCGGCTACCTCGCGCGCGACGTGCTGTCGCGGGACCAGGGCACCCAGGCGATGCAGGACGTGGCCGGCACGATCTTCGAGGGAGCCGTCGCCTTCATCCGGCGCCAGTACACGACCATCGGGATCATCGCCGTCTTCGCCGCCGTGATCATCGGCGCGGTGATCGCCCTCGTCGAGACGCCCGACGTGGCGGACGTCCAGTCGATGGCCGGCCTCCCGATCGGGATCATGACCGGGTTCGCCTTCCTGGTCGGCGCCGCGTGCTCGATGGCGTCGGGGATCATCGGCATGTTCGTCGCGGTCCGGACCAACGTGCGGACGGCCTCGGCGGCCCGCCGCAGCCTCGTCGAGGCCGTCCAGGTCGCGATGCGCGGCGGGGCGGTCTCCGGGTTCCTCGTCGTCGCCCTGTCGCTGCTCGGCGTCTGGGGCATCTTCACCCTGTACCACACGGTCGTGAAGGACGTCAGCGTCGCGCAGGCGCCGTTCCTCATCGTCGGGTTCGGCTTCGGGGCATCGTTCGTCGCGCTGTTCGCCCAGCTCGGCGGCGGCATCTACACGAAGGCCGCGGACGTCGGGTCCGACCTCGTCGGCAAGGTCGAGAAGGGCATCCCCGAGGACGACCCCCGCAACGCGGGCGTGGTCGCGGACCTCGTGGGCGACAACGTCGGCGACTGCGCCGGCCGCGGTGCCGACCTGTTCGAGTCGACGGCCGCCGAGAACATCGGGGCGATGATCCTGGGCGTCGCGGTCTACACGATCGCCGTCGCGTCGGGCTGGCCCAACCCCGAGGCCTGGATCTTCTTCCCGCTCGTCGTCCGCGCGTTCGGCCTCCTGGCCACCATCGTCGCGATCTTCTTCGTGCGCGGGTCCGAGACCGAGGACCCGATGAACATGCTCAACCGCGGGTACTGGGTCACGACGATCCTGTCGGTCGTCGGGCTGGCCATCGTCACCAACGTGATGATGAGCACCAACGGCGGGACGGGCACCGGTGGCCTGCCGACGTGGGTCTACTTCTTCGCCGCCGGCGTCGTCGGCCTCGCGACCAGCGTCGCGTTCGTCTACATCACGCAGTTCTACACGGCGGGCTCGTACCGCCCGGTCCGCGAGATCGCCGAGGCGTCCAAGACCGGCCCCGCGACCAACATCATCGCCGGCACGGCGGTCGGCTTCGAGACGACGGCCCTCACCGCGATCACGATCAGCATCGCGCTGTTCGCTCAGCTACTGGCTCGGCAGCCAGGCCAACCTGCTGTCGTCGACCGGCGCGAACGTCGGCGGCATCTTCGGCACCGCCGTCGCGACGATGGGCATGCTGATGACCACGGCCTACATCCTGGCGATGGACACGTTCGGCCCGATCACCGACAACGCCGGCGGCATCGCCGAGTTCTCGCGTGCCGAGGCCGGCGCCCGCGAGATCACCGACCGCCTCGACGCCGTCGGCAACACGACCAAGGCGCTGACCAAGGGCTACGCGATCGCCTCCGCGTCGCTGGCCGCGTTCCTGCTGTTCTCGGCCTACATCGACAAGATCAACGTGATCCAGGGCCGGCGCCTCGAGGCCGGCGTCCCCGGCGCGGCGCTGCTCGACTCGATCAACCTCGCCAACGTCAACGTGTTCATCGCGGCGCTGCTCGCGGCGATGCTCGCCTACTTCTTCAGCTCGCTCGCCATCCGCGCGGTCGGCACCACGGCCCAGACGATCATCGTCGAGGTCCGGCGCCAGTTCCGCGAGATGCCGGGGATCATGGACTACACCCAGCGCCCCGACTACGCGCGCGTCGTGGACATCACGACCAAGGCGGCGCTGCGCGAGATGATCCTGCCGGGCGTCGTCGCCGTCGCCTTCCCGATCATCATCGGCCTCCTCCTGGGTGCCGAGGCCGTCGCCGGCATGCTGATGGTCGGCACGATCGCCGGCGTCCTGCTCGCCACCGTCCTCAACAACGGCGGCGGGGCGTGGGACAACGCCAAGAAGTACATCGAGTCGGGCCACCTCAAGGACGACGACGGCAACGTGCTCGGCAAGGGCTCGGATGCCCACGCCGCAGCCGTCGTCGGCGACACGGTCGGCGACCCGTTCAAGGACACCGCCGGCCCGTCGCTCCACGTCCTCGTGAAGCTGCTGGCCACGATCTCGCTCGTCCTGGCGCCCCTGTTCATCCGCTAGTCATCGCGCAAGGCGGGCATCCGCCGGCTCGAACACGACTAGGCTGAGACAGCGATGGAACAGACCCTCCAGGCGATCGTCATGGGGATCGTGCAGGGACTGACCGAGTTCCTGCCGATCTCGTCGTCCGGGCACCTGATCATCGTCCCGTACCTGCTCGGCTGGGACGATCCGTTCCTCCAGTCGCTCGCGTTCTCGGTCGTCATCAGCGCCGGCACGCTCGCGGCGCTGCTCGTGTACTTCCGCGAGGACTGGGCGCGGCTCATCCCCGCCGGCCTGGCGACGATCCGCGACCGGTCCTTCAACGACGACCCGGACCGAAAGCTCGCGTGGCTGATCGCGGTCGCCACGATCCCCGCGGCCATCGCCGGGGTCCTGTTCAACGACGTGTTCGAGCAGGCCGTCCGGCAGGCGGGGCTCGTCGCGGTGATGCTGCTCGTCGGCGCCGCGATCCTGTGGCTCGCGGACCGGTGGGGCGCGAAGCAGCGGAACGAGAACGAGCTGGGCTTCCCGACGGCGGTCGGCATCGGCGCCGCCCAGGCGCTGGCGCTGATCCCGGGCGTGAGCCGGTCGGGGATCTCGATCTCCGCCGGCCTGTTCGCGGGCCTCACCCGCGAAGGCGCCGCCAGGTTCAGCTTCCTGATGGCGACGCCGATCACGACGCTCGCGGTCGCCTACGAGACCGTCAAGCTCATCCGCGGCGACGTCGCGGGCGTCGAATGGGTGCCGCTGATCGCCGGCACGATCGCGGCCTTCATCTCGGGCATGCTCGCCATCGCCGTGCTCCTGCGGTTCGTCCGGACCCACTCGTACGGGATCTTCGTGGCGTACCGGATCGTGCTCGCGGCGATCGTCATCGTGGTCTTCCTCGTCCGCTAGCCGGGCTCGAGGCGGCGCCATGGAGGTCATGAAGCAGCTCCGCCAGCGGGCGATCCGCGACCTCGTGGAGCAGCGCCCGATCCGCACCCAGCAGGAGCTGGCCGCGGCCCTCCGCGAGCGCGGCTTCCGCACGACCCAGGCGACGATCAGCCGCGACGTCGCGGAGCTCGGCCTCGTGAAGGCCGGCCGCGGCGGGACCCAGGCCTACGCGATCCCGCCGCGCCTGCGCGAGGCGGAGACGAGCGGCGAGGACCGGATCCGTACGCTGCTGCGCGACATGCCGGTCGAGATCCGGGACGCGGGTACGATGCTGATCCTCCGGACGCTCCCGGGGTCCGCGCACCCGCTCGCCGCGGCGTTGGACCGCGCGCGCTGGCCCGAGGTCGTGGGTTCCATCGCCGGCGACGACACGGTCTTCGTGGCCTTCGCCGACCGGCGCTCGCTCGCCCGCGTCCGGGCGCGCCTGGACCAGATGGCCCAGCTGCCCGACTAGGAGCCGTCGGCGAGATCTAGCTCGTCGACCTCGATCGCGCGCAGCGTCCGTTCGACGTCCGCCGGGTCGATCTCGCCCTGGCCGGGGATCCGCGCGTTGGCGGCCCCGGCCGCGCCGGCGAGGCGGAGCGCCTCGGCGTCCGGCAGGCCCCGCGAGCGCCCGACGAGGTAGCCGGCGAGGAACGCGTCGCCGCTGCCGACCGACCACGGGCCGCGGTGGGCCGGCGGGCAGGTTGCCGAGGGACCACGCGCCGTCGGCGGTCGCGAGCGAGGCGCCGTGGACGCCCCGGGTCACGATCGCGCTGTCGGCCCCCCGCGCCCGAAGGTCCGTCGCGGCGGCCTTCGCCCGCGGCGCGGTGCGGGCGCTGACGCCGGTCACGCTCTCCGCCTCGGCGGCGTTCACCTTGACCAGCCACGGGCGTTCCGCCAGGGCGGCGGCCAGCGACTCGCCCTCGCTGTCGACGACCGCCCGCGCCCCGGTTTCCGCGGCGATCGCCGCGAGCCGGGCGTAGCCGTCGACCGGGGCGCCCGGCGGCAGGCTGCCCGCCAGGACCACCACGACGCCGTCCCCGTCCCTGCCGATCGCGGCTCGCAGGGCGGACTCGACCTCCCGCCACGCTGCCGCGTCGAGGTGGGCGCCGGCCTCGTAGAACTCGGTCAGCTCGCCGGTCGACTGGTCCAGGACCGAGAGGCAGGTCCGCGTCTCGCCGGCGACGGCCACCTCGAACAGCCCGATCGCCCGCTCCTCGAGCTGCGCCCGGTACCACGCGCCGGCGTGACCTCCCAGCGCCGCGACGATGGCGCCGTCGAGCCCGAGGTGGCGCGCGGCCCGGACGACGTTCGCGGCCTTGCCCCCGGCCACGACGGATCGGACGACGGGGCGATGGATCTCGCCCGCGACGCAGCCGCTCGACGGAGACGGTCTTGTCGACCGCCGCGTTGAGCGACACGCCGACGACGCGCCGGATCGCGACCGGATCGACCGACCCCGTCACGCGCCGTCCATCGACGCAACGCGCCGCCTCGGCCTCGGCGCGGGTCGGCTGGCCGTCCGTGCCGCCGGGGGAGCGCGTCGACAGCGACCCGCACGCGATGGCCAGGCGCAGCGCGTCCTCGAGGGGCCGGCCCTCGAGCCACGCCGCCAGGAACCCGGCGTTGAACGAGTCGCCCGCGCCGGTCGCATCGACGGCCGTCGACCGGGATGGCGCCGGCGGTCACGATCGCGCCGTCTGGACCGATCGCCAGGCCGCCGTCCTCGCCGCACTTCACGGCGACGGTGCGGTGGCCGGCGCCGCCCATCGTGGCCAGGGCTCGCGCCGCCGCCGGCACGTCCTCGATCCCCGTCAGCGCCCGGACCTCGCGGGCGTTCGGGAGCAGGACGTCGGCCTCGGCCGCCGCCGCGGCGAACCCGCCGTCCCACGCGCCCGACGCGTCCCAGTTCGGGTCGAGGCTGGTCGTCGCGCCGGCCGCGTGCGCCGCACGGAACAGCGCCGGCAGCTCGACCGCCAGCCCCGGCTGGAGGTAGTAGCTCCCCGCGTGGACGTGGCGGACCCGCCCGAGCAGGCCGGCCGGCACGTCGGCGACGCGGACGTCGGCGATCGTGCCGATCGAGGTCAGGATCGCCCGGTCCGCCGCGTTGGCGAGGATCACGGACGCCCCGGTCGGGCGGTCGGCGACCATCCGGCAGGCCGACACGTCGATCCCGCGATCCGCCATGGCCTCGAGCATGAACCGCCCGAGCGCGTCGTCGCCGACGACGCCGACGAAGCTCACCGCCAGGCCGAGTCTCGCGGCCCCGCAGGCGGTGATGGCACAGGAGCTGCCGATCGTGAGCCGGACGCCCTCGACGATACCGCTCGACCTGGCCGAAGACCGGCGTCGGGTCCGCGTCCCAGACGACGATGTCCGGGTTGATCTCGCCGACGACGAGGAGGTCGACGTCACGGCCGTCGCCGGCCGCGGGCCTGGGGCCCGGCACGTCAGTAGCGCTCGTACCAGCCGGGCGCCGGCGCATCGGGGCGCATCGCCGCGGACCAGCGCGGGCGCCACGGGGCGGCGATCTCGTCCACGAGGCCCGCCAGCCGCGCCAGCCGCGTCCGCCCCTCGGTGGCGAGGAACCGATCGCGATCCGCCGGCGCCATCGTCGCCGCCTCGGCCCACACGGACCGCCCGACGAGCACGCCGCTCGCCCCGGCATCGCAGGCGGCCCGCACCTGGCGCTCGAACAGCGCGTCGTCGACGCCGCCCGACAGCAGGACCCACGGGACCGGCGTCGCGGCGTCGAGCTCGGCGCAGGCCTCGCGCCAGCGGGCCTCGTCGGTGACGCCGGCGTCGTACGGGAACTCGGCCTTGAGCACGTCCGCGCCGAGCGCCGTGAGGCGGCGGGCCGTCTCGACGACCACGCGGCGGCGGTCCTCACCCGTGAGCTTCGCGCCGTCGAGGCCGAACGACAGCGGCTCGAGGAACAGCGCCAGGTCGTGCTCGCGGCAGGCGGCGGCGACGTCGGCGACGAAGCGCTCCTGGTCGGCGGCGTTGGGCGCGTCCGGGTGGTAGTAGACGAGGAGCTTGGCCGCGGATGCCCCGAGCCGCTTGACCTGCTCGACGCCCCAGCCCGGCAGGACGCGGCTGACGCGTGCGCCGGCCGGACCCTCGAAGCCGGTCGCCTCGACGGCAACGATCAGTCCCGCCCGCCCGGGCAGCGAGCCGTCCGCGATCGCCGGCGCGACGCCGATCTCGGGATCGAGGAGGACGCCCGTTCCGGTCGTCCCCAGCGCCCGGACGACCGCCCGCTTGAAGTCGACCATCTCGGCGTCGGTCACCGACCCGGGGTCCGCCGGCCGGAGCTCCTTGCGGAGGTTCTGGCGGTGGTCCAGCGCCAGCACGGTGAACGTGCCGCCGGGCGACGAGCACGCGTCGAGCCCGCGAACCGCGCCGAGGAGGTAGGCCATCGGCGGCATCGTAGGCGCTCGACGTCGCCGTGCGCAACTTCTGCGCATCTGTGGTCGATGCTGCGCGATCTGCGCACGCAGGATTGACATTGTGCGCGAGAACACGCAGGATGCGGGCATGCGGGAGACGGAGCGTCGCGCTCGCCTGGTCGACCACCTGCGCGCCGACGGCCGCGCGAGCGTGGCCGATCTCGCCATCGACCTCGGCGTGACGCCGTCCACGATCCGCCGCGACCTCCAGCGTCTCGCCCGCGAGGGCCGCCTCGTGCGCACGTACGGCGGCGCGGCCCTGTCGCCGGGTGCGACGCGTCTCCGGCCGCGGCGACCCCAACCTCGAGGCGAAGCGGACGATCGCCCGCGCGGCCGCGGCCCACGTCGCCGACGACACGACGATCGCCATCGGCAGCGGCACGACGGCCCTCGCGTTCGCCCGCGAGATCGCCGGCCGGCGGCTGACGGTGATCACCAACGCCCTCGACGTCGCGAACGTCCTGCTGGACCGCGACGGCATCGAGCTCATCGTCCTCGGCGGCGTCGTCCGGCCCCGGATGCACTCGATGCTCGGGCACCTCGCGGAGCTGTCGTCGCAGGAGCTGCGGGCGGACACGCTGTTCATGGGCATCGGCGCCATCAGCCCCGAGCAGGGCCTGATGAACGACTCCGTGCCCGAGATCCTGACCGACCGGGCGCTGCGCCGGATGTCCCGCTCGGTGGTCGTGCTCGCGGACGCGTCGAAGTTCGAGCAGGTCGCGCCCGGCTACGTGTTCGGGCTCGACGAGGTCGACCTGGTCATCACCGACGCCGGCGCGCCGGCCCCGACGCTGGCGGCCCTCCGGAAGCAGGGGGTCGAGGTCGAGGTGGCGGTCGGCCCCGACGAGGACGCGACCGCGGCGATCGCGCCCGCCCCGGCCCGCGAGCCGGTCGCGACCGGAGCCGGGCGATGATCGACGGCGTCGTTCCCACCGAGATCCGCGAGGGACCGGCCGCGATCCGCGCGACGGTCGAGTCCGCCCGCGACGACGCCCGCGAGATCGCCGGCGCCTGGCTGACGGCCGGCGTCCGGCGCGTGCACGTGATCGGCAACGGCACCAGCTACCACTCGAGCCTCGCGGCGGCCACGCTGTATCGCCATCACGCCGGTCCGGACGACCCGGTCGTGATCCCGACGACGGCCGCCGAGTTCCTCGTCTACCCGCCCGTGCTCGGACCCCGTGACGCCGTCGTCGGGATCTCGTCGTCAGGCGAGTTCAAGGACGTCATCGCGGTCGCCGAGGCCGTCCGCGGCCGGATCCCGATGGCGGGCATCGTCCACGTGCCGGGATCGACGCTGACGAAGGTCGCGTCCGACATCGTCCTGTCGGCCGGTGGCCCCTCGGTCGTGCCGGTCATGACGAAGACGTTCTCGGCGACCCTCGTCGCGACCGAGCTGCTGCTCCTCGAGCTCCTCGGCGGGAGCCGCGCCAGCCGCCAGGTCGCCGCCATCCTCCTCGCCGCGGACGCCGCGGAGGAGGCGATCGCCGCCGCCGAGCCGCTGGTCGAGCCGATCGCCGCGTCGCTCGCGGACGCGCGGCATCTGTTCGTCACCGGCGGCGGCGTCGGCTACCCGGCCGCCCTCGAGGCGGCGCTCAAGCTCAAGGAGATGGCGCTCGTCCACGCCGAGGGCGCGGAGGTCTGGGAGATGACCTCGGGCGCCGCGACGATGCTCGGGCCGGACGCCGTCGTCATCGCGCTCGCGCCGGACGGGCCGGCGAGGCCGGCGATCGCCGAGCTGCTGACCCACGCGGCCGGCTGGGGCGCGCGGACGATCGAGGTCGGAGCCGAGCCGCTGGTCGCGTCGTCGACCCTGCTCCCGCTTCCGGCGAGCGCACCCGAGGACCACGCGCCGCTGTGCGCGGTCCCGCCGGTTGCCCTCCTGGCGTTCGCCCTCGCGCGCCAGCGCGGCGCAAACCCCGACCGTCCCGGCTGGATCGAGCGCTACCACAGCCAGGGCCTGCGACACATCCTGGGCGCGGGTGAGGAGGAGGCCGTCCGATGACGAAGATCGTGCTCGTGGGTGCCGGCAGCGTCGAGTTCACGCGCAACCTGCTGGGCGACATCCTCTCGTTCGAGGCGCTCCGGGACGCGGAGCTCGTGCTCCACGACATCGACGCCGACCGCCTGGCGACGGCGGAGCGCATGGCTCGCTGGACGGCCGAGGCGCTCGGCGCCAACCCGACGATCGAAGGGCACCTCGACCGGCGGCGCGCGCTCGAGGGCGCCGACTACGTCATCGACACGATCCAGGTCGGCGGCGCGCAGGGCGACCCAGATCGACTTCGAGATCCCGGGCCGCTACGGGCTCCAGTACACGATCAACGACACGATCAACGTGGGCGGCGTCATGCGCGGGCTGCGGACGATCCCGGTCGTGCTGGGCATCGCCGCCGACATGGCCGACGTCTGCCCGGACGCGCTGTTCCTCAACTACACGAACCCGATGGGCATGCTCGTGCGCGCCGTCGACGAGGCCGTGGGCTTCCCGACGGTGGGCCTGTGCCACTCGGTCTACTGGACGGTGCATCGCCTCGCCGAGTACGTGGGCGTGCCGTTCGAGGAGGTCGACGCGCTCTCGGGCGGCGTCAACCACCTCGCCTGGATCCTGCGGCTCGAGCACCGCGGCCGCGACCTCTACCCCGACCTGCAGGAGTTCGTCGACGCCGGCCGCGTCCCCGACGACGACCTCGTCCGGGCGGATCTCTACAAGCGGTTCGGCTGGTACCCCACCGAATCGTCCGAGCACCACGCCGAGTACAACCCGTGGTTCATCCCCAAGGGCCAGGTCGAGCCGTTCCACGTCCCGATCGGGGAGTACCTCTCGCGCGTGGCCCGCAACCTCGACGAGTACGCGGAGACCAAGCGGATGCTCGACGCCGGCGAGGCGTTCGAGATCGAGCGCAGCGGCGAGTACGCGGCGGTGATCATCAACGCGATCACGACCGGGGAGCCCGCCCGGATCGTCGCCAACGTGATGAACGACGACGGGGCGATGATCGCGAACCTCGGGGCCGACGCCTGCATCGAGGTCCCGGCCCTCGTCGACGGGCTCGGCGTCCACCCGACCCCCATCGGCGCCCTGCCGCCGCAGCTCGCCGCCTACACCCGCCCCGCCGTCGACTGCCAGGAGCTCACGGTCCGCGCCGCCCTCGACGAGGACCGCGATCTCGTCTACCACGCCGTCATGACCGACCCGATCGTCCAGGCACGCCTCTCGCTCGACGAGGCGTGGCTGATGACCGACGAGCTGATCACCGCCGAGGGGGAGTGGCTCCCCGGGTGGCTCGGCGGCTCCGCGCCCGACTGGACCTAGGACACGCACGACAGGAGGAGGCCACCCATGCTCGCGACCATCCCCGCGCCTCGTCGTCACGGCGCCGCGCTCCTCACCGCCTTCGTGGCGATCGTCGTCGCCGCGTGCGGCGGCTCGACCACGCCGACCACCGGCGCGTCGACGGCGGCCTCGGCGGCCGCCCCGAGCGCCGCCACCTCGGCGGCCCCCGCGTCGCCCGGCGCCTCCGCCGCCTCGACCCCCGCCGCGTACAGCGGCCCGCCGGCGACGATCAAGTACTCGATCTGGGGCGACCCCCAGGAGATCACCAGCCAGAAGGCCATCGCCGACGCGTTCCACGCGGCCAACCCGAACATCACGGTGGACGTCGACGTCTCGGACTGGGACGCCTACTGGGACAAGGTCCAGACCGGCATCGCCGGCGGCGCGGCGCCCGACGTCTTCGCGATGGACGGCCCGCTGTTCCCGGACTACCAGACGCGCGACGTCCTGCTCAACCTCAAGCCGATGATCGACCGCGACGGCTACGACCTGACCCAGCTCGCGGACGCGGGCGTCGCGGACTTCACGACCGCCGACGGCGGCCAGTACGGCCTGCCGCGCGACCTGAACACGATCGTCCTCTACTACAACAAGGACATGTTCGACGCGGCCGGGATCCCGTACCCGGACGACACGTGGGACTGGGCCAAGCTCCGTGACGTCGCCAAGCAGCTGACCAAGGACGCCAACGGCGACGGCAAGGTCGACCAGTGGGGCTTCTACACCGAGACCACCGACATGGAGAACGACTGGCTGTCGCTGGTCTGGCAGAACGGCGGCGACGTCCTCGCGCCCGACGGCAAGTCGACCGTCCTCGACACCGACCAGGCCGCCGGCGGCATCCAGTTCCTCCAGGACCTGATCTGGAAGGACAAGGTCATGCCCGACCCCGCGGTCTCCGCCGAGACGGGCGACGCGTTCGAGCAGGGCCAGGCGGCCATGGAGGCCAACGGGTCGTGGCTCGTGCCGACGCACACCGGCCGCGGGCCTCAACTTCGGCGTCGCGCCGCTGCCGGCCGGCCCGGCCGGGCGCTTCACGTCGGTCAACCCGACGGGCGCGGTCGTCTACAAGGGCTCGAAGAGCCCGGATGCCGCGTGGGCGTTCGTCCAGTACCTCGCGAGCCCGGCGGCCCAGGAGCAGCTGATGCAGCTCAAGGCGTCGCTGCCGGTGAGCAAGGAGGTGCTCGCCGGGCCGTACGCCACGTCGTTCGACGGCGCGAAGGTCTTCGCCGACAGCCTCGCCTACGCCAAGCTCAAGCCGTCGTTCAAGGGCTACGACGAGTTCGCGACGACCCTCCAGGAGGAGCTGGACACCAACGTGTTCAACGCCCCCAACAAGACGGCGAAGGACGCGCTCGCGGCGGTCGTCCCGAAGCTCAACGCCCTGCTGGCCGGCGGGCAGTAGCCGGCGATGGCCGTATCGACCCGGCTCGGCGCCGTCGTCCCGCGACGGCGCCGGGGCCCCCGCTCCGGTGAGGGGTGGTGGGCGCTGCTGTTCCTGGCGCCCACCCTCATCGGGCTGGCGCTGCTCTCGGCCGGGCCGATCCTCGCCTCGTTCGCCATCAGCCTCACGAAGTGGGACCTGCTCACGCCGCCGCAGTTCGTGGGGCTCGACAACTTCGTCAACCTCGTCAACGACCCGCGGTTCCTGGTCTCGCTGCGGAACACCGCCTTCTACACGCTCCTGTCGGTCCCCATCGGCATGGCGCTCGCGCTGTTCCTGGCGCTCGCCCTCAACCAGCCGCTGCGCGGCATCGCGTTCATCCGGACGGCCTACTTCCTGCCGGTCGTCACCTCGGCGACGGCCGTCGGCCTGGTCTGGGCCTGGATCTACAGCCCCGCGAGCGGCCTGCTCAACCAGGCGATCGGCCTCATCGGCCTGCCGCCGCAGAAGTGGATCACCGACCCGTTCTGGGCGATGCCCTCGATCATCGCGATGAGCGTCTGGCAGGGCCTCGGCATCAACGTGATCATCTTCCTCGCGGGCCTCCAGGCGGTGCCGCAGGAGTACTACGACGCGGCCTCGGTGGACGGCGCGGCGCGCTGGTCGCGCTTCCGCCACGTGACGCTGCCGCTGCTCACGCCGAGCATCTTCTTCACCGGGATCCTGTCGCTGATCGGCTCGTTCCAGATCTTCGACCAGGTCTACATCCTCGCGAGACCCGGGAAAGCCGACCGAGGCCACGATCACGCTCGTCTACTTCATCTACGAGAGCGGGTTCAAGAACTTCCGGATGGGTGAGGCCGCCGCCGCCTCGTGGATCCTGTTCCTGATCGTCGCGGTGCTGACGGTCATCTACTTCCGGTCGCAGAACCGGTGGGTGCACTACCAATGACGACGCCCGCGTCCCAGGCCGCCGCCGTCACGCTCGCCCGACGCCGGTTCGGGCGGCCGATCCCGGCGCGCCAGCTGATGCTCAAGCGCAGCCGCAGGACGGTGCTCTACGGACTGCTGATCGCCGGCGGCATCCTGATGATGGTCCCGTTCCTGTGGATGGTCGTCACGTCGCTCAAGACGCGCGCCGAGGTCTTCGGGGCCGCCCCCTTGAGCCTCCCGACCGGCCCCCACTGGGAGAACTACGTCACGATGTGGAACGCCCTCCCGGGCGTCACGTTCGGCACGTTCTTCCTGAACTCGCTCAAGCTCGCGCTCCTCAACACGGCGGGCGAGCTCGTCACCTGCTCCATGGCCGCGTACGCGTTCGCGGCGATCCCGTTCCGCGGCCGGGGGCCGCTGTTCGGGCTCCTGCTCGCGACCCTGATCATCCCGACCCAGGTGGTCCTCGTCCCGAACTTCATCCTGTGGAAGAGCCTGCCCAACCCGTTCAGCGAGAGCGGCAGCTTCTACGGCACCCAGGAGCCGCTCTGGGTCGGGGCGTGGCTGGGCGGCGCGTTCGGCACGTTCCTGCTGCGCCAGTTCTTCCTGGCGGTGCCGACGGAGCTGGCCGACGCCGCGCGCGTCGACGGCGCCAACCCGTGGCAGATCTTCCGGCGCATCTACCTGCCGCTGGCCCGGCCCGCGCTCGCGACGCTCGCGATCTTCACCTTCATGTGGACCTGGAACGACCTGCTCAACCCGCTGATCTACCTCCAGCACCTGGACCAGTACACGACGACCGTCGGGCTCGCGTTCTTCCAGGGCCAGTACGTGGGCAAGTGGCCGGAGATGATGGCCGGGGCGCTGGTCAGCATCGCGCCGATGATCCTGCTGTTCATCCTCGCCCAGCGGTACTTCGTCCGCGGGATCGCGCTGAGCGGCCTCAAGGGCTGACGGCGTGGATCCCGGCGACGACGTCCGAGCCCCGGGCGCGCGACTCGCGCTCGAGGACTTCCGGCCGCGCCAGGAGCTCCGCGTGCCGGCGACGGCCGTCCCGCGCCCCCGCTTCCCGGCGATCGACGCCCACAACCACCTCGGCAGCGCGTTCGGCGGCGACTGGGCGGGCCGGTCCGCGAGCGACCTGGCCGCCGCGATGGACGCCTCCGGGATCGAGGGGATCGTCGACCTCGACGGCGGCTGGGGCGACCACCTGCGGGCCGAGATCGACCGTCTGCAGGCCGCGCTGCCCGGGCCGGGTCGCCGTGTTCGCGGGGCTCGACTACGCCGCGCTGGGCCGAGGACGCGTCGTTCGGCGAGACCGAGGCGGCGCGACTGCGCGACGGCGTCGCCGCCGGTGCCCGCGGCCTCAAGGTGTGGAAGCTGCTCGGGCTGCGGGCGCGGGATCCGCGCGGCGCCCTGGTCCCGGTGGACGACCAGCGCCTGGACCCGCTCTGGGCGGCAGCCGGCGAGCTCGGCGTGCCGGTCACGATCCACGTCGCCGACCCGATCGCCTTCTTCGCGTCCGCTCGACGCGGCGAACGAACGCTGGGAGGAGCTGCGGGACCACCCCGACTGGCACTTCTGGCCGACGCGGCCGCCGGGCCGGCCCGACCTCGACGGCTTCCCGCCGTTCGACGAGCTCATCGACGGCCTCGAGGCGGTCGTCGCCCGACACCCGTCGACCACGTTCATCGGCGCCCACGTCGGCTGCGCCGCCGAGGACCTGGCGCGCGTCTCGGTCATCCTCGAGCGCTGCCCGAACTTCAACGTGGACATCGCGGCGCGGATCGCCGAGCTCGGGCGCCAGCCGTACACGACGAAGGCCTTCGTCGAGCGCTGGGCGGACCGCGTGCTGTTCGGGACCGACATGGGCCCCGACGCGGCATGGTGGTCGGTCTACTACCGGTTCCTCGAGACCGCGGACGAGTCGTTTCCGTATGACGCGGAGGACGAGGACCTCCCGACCCAGGGCCGTTGGCGCATCCACGGGCTCCACCTGCCGGACGACGTCCTGAGGCTCGTCTACCGCGAGAACGCGGCGCGCCTCATCCGGTTCTGATACGCCCCCGAAACTTTTGACGAACACGGTCCCCGTGGATACCATTCCGCCGACCCGTGAACCTCGGCGGCGCGTGACGCGCGCCCGGGGTTCTTTTCTTCAAGTCGACCGGGCGGGGACGCTCTCCGCGGCTCCCGCAACTCTGGGGTTCCTGAACGCGTGAACACCAAGACGACGTACATCTCGAAGGACGGCCTCGAGAAGCTCCGCGCCGAGCTCGACGAGATGGTGTCCGTCCGGCGTCCGGAGATCGCGCAGCGGATCCACGACGCGAAGGAACACGGCGACCTGTCCGAGAACGCCGAGTACGAGGACGCCAAGAACGAGCAGGCGTTCGTCGAGGGGCGCATCCAGACGCTCGAGTCGATGATCAAGAACGCGACGCTGATCGACGAGCACCACTCGACCGACCACGTCCAGATCGGCTCGACCGTCGCCGTCGACAGCGAGGACGGCGCGCAGTCGTTCACGATCGTCGGGTCGGCGGAGGCGAAGCCCGCCGACGGGCGCATCTCCAACGAGTCGCCGGTGGGCCGCGCGCTCCTCGGGCGCAAGAAGGGCGACAAGGTCACCGTCAAGGTCCCCGCGGGCGACTTCGCGTACACGATCGTCGAGATCAGCTAGGCGGCACGACGGCCGCCCACGAAAGGGGCAGCACACCGTGGACTGGGCCGACGAGCTGGCGGCGAGCGTCCAGGGCCCCCAGGTCGTCAACGACTCCAAGACCCCGTCGGGCACCGTCCACGTCGGGAGCCTCCGCGGGCCCGTGATCCTCGACGTGATCACGCGGGCGCTGCGCGCGAGCGGCCACGAGACCACGCTGCTGTACGGCGTCGACGACCTCGACCCGATGGACGCCCAGGCGCTCCTGTCGCCCGACGCGATCGAGCGCGAGATGGGCCGTCCGCTCGCCCACGTGCCCGACCCGGCCGGCGACTGCCACCCGTCGTACGCCCGGCACTTCGCGAGCCTGTTCATCGAGACGTTCGACGGCCTCGGCATCCGCCCCGACCGCTACTACTGGATGAGCGACATCTACCCGACCGGGCAGGTCGACCCGTTCATCCGGACCGCCCTCGACAAGGCGGCCGTCGTGCGCGAGGTCTACCGCCGGGTCGCGAACGTCCAGCACCCCGACTACTGGCTGCCGCTCGGGGTCATCTGCCCCAACTGCGGCAAGGTCGGGACGACGATCGCGCGGGACTGGGACGGCGAGACGGTCGCCGTCGAATGCCGTCCGGACCTCGTCGACTGGGCCACCGGCTGCGGCTGGACCGGGCGCGTGTCGCCGTTCGGCGGCAACGCCAAGCTCCCGTGGAACCTCGAGTGGGCGGCGCAGTGGCGCCTGTTCGGCGTCACGATCGAGCCCAACGGCAAGGACCTCGCGACGGCGGGCGGGTCGCGCGACCGCTCGGACGCGATCGCGCGCGAGGTCTTCGAGTTCGAGCCCCCGCTCAACTTCCCCTACGAGTTCCTCAACATCGCCGGCAAGAAGATGTCGACGTCGAAGGGTCGGGGAGCGGCCGCGCACCGGTTCACCGAGATCGTGCCGCCGGAGCAGACGCGCTTCCTGTTCATCCGGCCCCGGCCGGAGAGCGCCATCGACTTCGACCCCGAGGGCACCGACGCGGTCCCGCGCCTGTTCGACGAGTTCGACCGCCTCGGCGCGGCCACCGCGGGCCACGACGTCAAGGGCGAGGTCCCGTCGGGCTTCGACTCGATCTTCCGCTACTCGCTGCTCGACCCGGACGCGGACGTCGCGCAGGCCGCCGCCGCGTTCCGGCCGGCGTTCGCGCACCTCGCGCTCCTCGTCCAGGTGCCCGGCGTGGACGTCGCGGCGCGGGTCGAGGCGGAGAAGGGCTCGCCGCTGACCGCCGACGAGGTCGCGGCGTTCGAGGTCCGCCTCGGCGCGGTGCGCCGCTGGCTCGAGGCGTACGCGCCCGAGCGGGCGCGGATCGAGGTCCGCCGCGACGAGCTGCCGGTCGAGGTCGACCAGCTTCGCCCCGAGCAGCGAGGGTTCCTGCGGGCCCTGGCGGAGGCGTCGCACGGCGACGCCCCGGCGACGGGGGAGCAGTGGCAGGCGGCGATCTTCGCCGTCGCCGCGGACCACGCGCTCGACGCGAAGGCGGCGTTCAACGCGCTCTACCTCGCCTTCCTCGGGCGCCCGAACGGCCCGCGGGCCGGCTGGCTGCTGGCGAGCCTCGAGCGCGACTTCGTGATCGGCCGGCTGAAGGCCGCCGGCGAGCATGGGGAGACGATGGCATGAGCGTCGGCGTCCAGCGGCTGCGCGAGGAACCGGACCGGATCCGGCAGGGCGCGATCGACAAGCGCGAGGACCCGTCGGTCGTCGACCGGGCGATCGAGGTCGACGCCACGCGTCGCCGGCTGCAGGCCGAGTCCGACACCCTCAAGGCCGAGCGCAACACGGCGTCGAAGCAGGTCGGCGAGGCGATCCGCGGCGGCGCGCGCCCCGACGGGCCCGAGGTCGCCGAGCTGCGGGCGGCCTCCACGCGGGCCGGCGAGCGGATCGAGGCCATCGACGCCGAGCTCGCGGCCGCCGAGGCCGAGCTCGAGGACCTCCTGCTCCGCATCCCCAACCCCGCGGACCCCGACATCCCGGTCGGCGGCGAGGAGGCGAACGTCACGATCCGCAGCTGGGGCGAGCCGGCGGCGAACGAGGCGACCGACGCCGATGGCGCGACCTGGGCCCGGAAGCCGCACTGGGAGCTGGGCGAGGCGCTCGACATCATCGACAACGTCCGCGGCGCCAAGGTCGCGGGCTCCGGCTTCCCGGTGTACAAGGGCGCGGGCTCGAGGCTCCAGCGGGCGCTGATCTCGTGGTTCCTCGACGTCCACACCGCCGAGCACGGCTTCACCGAGATCTGGCCGCCGGTCGTCATCAACGCGACGTCGGCGCGGGGCACCGGGCAGATCCCGGACAAGGAAGACCAGATGTACGTCGTCACCCGCGACGACCTGTACCTCACGCCCACGGCCGAGGTCCCGGTGACCAACCTGCACCGGGACGAGATCCTCGAGGCGACCGAGCTGCCGATCCGCTACGCGGCGTACTCGCCCGTGCTTCCGGCGCGAGGCGGGCGCCGCCGGCAAGGACACCCGCGGCATCCTCCGCGTCCACCAGTTCGACAAGGTGGAGATGGTGCTGTTCGAGAAGCCCGACGACAGCCCGGCGGCGCTCGAGTGGCTGACCGAGCGCGCCGAGGTCCTGCTCCAGCGCCTCGGGCTGCCGTATCGCGTGCTGCTGATGGCCACCGCCGACATGGGCTTCGTCCAGCGGCGCAAGTACGACGTCGAGGTCTGGGCGCCGGGCGTGGGACGCTGGCTCGAGGTGAGCTCGTGCTCCAACCTCGGCGACTACCAGGCGCGCCGGATGGCGATCCGCTACCGGCCGACGCCGGGCGCGAAGCCCGAGCTCGTCCACACGCTGAACGGCTCGGGGCTCGCGCTGCCGCGGATCGTGGCGGCGCTGCTCGAGACCTACCAGCAGGCCGACGGCACGATCGCGGTGCCCGAGGTGCTCCGGCCCTACATGGGGCTGGTTACGATTGGGACGCCCACCACGGCCTGAGGCCATCTTCGCAGGAGGCGAACCCGTGACGGACCAGCCCACGCCCGAGACGGACGCGGCCTCAGACGACGCCCCCGAGCCCGCCGACCAGGCGCCGACGAACGACACGCTCGTGCTCACCGCGCCCCCGGCCGTCGCGCCGGTCGCCCCGACCCAGGCCGAGCGCTCCCTCGCCGTCGACCCCAAGGACGTGGCGCGCCTCGACTCGATGGTCGACCGCTACCTCGAGGGCGTGACGTCGCTCGACGTCCACGGCGCCGACTTCGCCAAGCGGGTCGACGAGATCCGGACGATGGGCGACGAGGATGTCCGCGCGTCGGCCGCCGTCTCGAACGTGCTGCTCGAGAAACCGCTGGCGTCGATGACGCAGGGCGGCCTCAGCGAGTCATCGAACGTCGGCAAGTCCCTGCTCGACCTCCGCCACACCGTCGAGGATCTCGACCCGGCGAGGCAGGGCGACCTGACGGCCCCGAAGAAGCTGCTGGGCGTGATCCCGTTCGGCGACCGGCTCCGGGGCTACTTCGACAAGTACCGCTCCAGCCAGAGTCACCTGAACAGGATCATCGAGTCCCTGTACTCGGGCCAGGACGAGCTCCGGCGCGACAACGCGGCGATCGTCGGCGAGCAGCAGCGCCTGTGGGAGATCAATGGCCGCCTCCGCCGGTACATCTACCTGAGCGAGCAGCTCGACGCGAAGCTCGTCGAGCGCATCGCCGCGATCGAGGCGACGGATCCCGAGCGCGCGACCGCCCTCAAGCAGGACCTGCTGTTCTACGTCCGCCAGAAGGTGCAGGACCTGACGACGCAGCTGGCCGTGGGCGTGCAGGGCTATCTCGCGCTCGACCTCGTGCGCAAGAACAACCTCGAGCTGATCAAGGGCGTCGACCGGGCCACCACGACGACGGTTTCGGCGCTCCGCACCGCGGTGATCGTCGCCCAGGCCCTGTCGTCCCAGAAGCTGGTGCTCGACCAGATCACGGCCCTCAACACGACGACCGAGAACCTGATCGTGAGCACCTCGCAGATGCTCCACGACCAATCGGCCCGCGTGAACGAGCAGGCGGTGTCGTCCACGATCAGCGTCGACAAGCTGCAGGCCGCGTTCACCAACATCTACGCGACCATGGACGAGATCGACAGCTTCAAGCTCAAGGCGCTCGACAACATGCAGACCACGGTCAACGCGCTCGAGGGCGAGCTGGCGAAGGCGCGGCCGTACCTGGACCGTGCAAGGCAGGCCGGCGAGCCGGGCGTCGGCGCCGAGGGTGGCGACCTGACGATCAAATGACCAACACCCTCGACGTGTGCTGGAGCGGACCCGGGCTGCGGGTCGCGGCGACCCGACACGAGTGACGATCGGGGAGCGGCTCGCCGCGCACGGGCTCGCGCTGCCGGTTGGACACACGCTCGTCGGCGATGACCGACCGGCCGGACCTGCGGGACGAGTTCGGCGACTTCAACGTCGCCGTGTGGCCGGAGTTCATGCTCCACGATCCGATGGCGAACGCGCCACTGGGACCACCTGTTCGACGACTTCGCCGAGTTCCAGCTCTGCGTGCTGGGCCCCGACGGGACGATCGTCGCCGGCTGCAACTCGTCGCCGCTCGCCTGGGACGGCACGGACGACGGGCTGCCCGACGGCTGGGACGACCAGTTCCGCCGCGCGATCGACGGGCTCCTCGCCGGGACGCCTCCGGACACCCTTGGCGCCATCCAGATCGTCGTGCGCCCGGACGTCCAGGGATCCGGCTACTCGTCCGTGATGCTGGCGGCGATGCGCGCCAACGCGGCCGCGCACGGGTTCCGGGCGCTGATCGCGTGCGTCCGGCCGTCGCGCAAGGTCGAGCACCCGCACGTGCCGATCGACGAATACGTCACGTGGACCCGCGACGACGGGCTGCCGGCCGACCCCTGGCTCCGCGTCCACGTCCGCGCCGGCGGCCGGGTCGTCCGGACCTCGCCGGCCTCGATGACGATCGAGGGCACGGTCGCCGAGTGGCGGGAGTGGACGGGCCTCGAGCTGGCGACGTCGGGCTCGTATGTTCCGGAGGGTGCCGCCGCCCCGGTCGAGATCGACCTCGACGCCGATCGCGGCGTCTACCGCGACCCGAACGTCTGGGTGGTCCACGACCTCGGCTGAGGCTCCGCGCGCGCAATCTGAGGCCCGACCCGGCCTCGCAGCTCGGACGCTGCTGACGCGCATCCGCGCTACGGCAACGTCCGAGATACCGGCCGAGTCGGATCGTCGGCTGACGATCGCGCGGCGGTGGCCTCAGCCGTCGAAAACCGCAGGGCGCAAGCCCCGGGGGTTCGAATCCCTCCCGCTCCGCCAGCCGATCCGTGTCGACGCGGGGCGTTGCGCCACATCGCGCAAATCGCTCCATCCGGGCGCTTCGGCGGCGGCAACTGGGCCCGATTTGGCGCGATGTGCACGATCTCGCGCAACAATTGGCTCGGTAGCCGGGCGCCATCCGGTCGATGGAGGATTTGCGCGATCTCAGGCAACGGCGAGGGCTGCACGTCGCGGAACGGCCGATCTCAGGCACGACTCGGGCCGGAGTTCGCCCGTGAGCGATCGCACGGACGTAGTACGCAGGTCAGGCTTCGCGAGTCGTGCCACAGTGGTATCACTCGACTGACCGGCTCGCCGCGGCGTCGCGGCACCGAGCCAGTCGAACCAAGGAGCCCGATGCGCCAGGCCTGCGCCCACGCCGCCGAGATGCAGCCCGTCCCCGACCACCTGGACGTGTGCGAGGACTGCATCATCGAGGGGACCCGCTGGGTCCACCTCCGCCAGTGCCTCGTGTGCGGGCGGACGCTGTGCTGCGACAACAGCCCGCGCCGGCACATGACCGGCGCACTGGCAGAGCGTCGGGCACCCGGTGATGAAGGGCGTGTCCGAGGGCGACGACTGGACCTGGTGCTTCCCGCACAACGCGCCCATCCGTGAGGCCGAGGCCGGCGGCTGGGAGACGTACGACGCCTTCGCCGAGGCCGGGGTCCCGGTCATGGCCGCCCACATCGCGAGTGGCGCAGGCCTGCCGCGGCCCGACTTCATGACCGAGGACGACTTCCCGCTCGGCGACTGGCTGGGCTACGTGCGCGATGCCTACGCGGAGGACGACCTCGACCCCGTCGACGTCGAGTCGATCGAGGCAATCCCGGGCTGGAGCTGGGGCGGGGGATGACCCGCACGGCCCATCGCACGGACGGCGGAGGCGGCTGACATGGATGCCGGCCGGTCGTTCGATGGGTCCCGCGAGCCGACGAGGTTCGCCGCCTTCGATGACCTGGTCGAGACCTGCCGGCGGACGCGCGCGGCCCTCGTCGCGGTCGTCCACGAGCGATCGGGCGACGGGGAGCTCGTCCGGGCGGTGATCGCCGACGACGGGCTCGCCCACGTCGACGCCGTGCGCGCCGGCCTCACGGCCCTCGCCCGGGCCGCCCAGTTCGAGAACGCCGAGCTGCGCGACCTCGTCCGCCGCGAGGGGATCACCGAGCTGCCGAGAACCGGTCCCGATGCCGTCGCCGCCGCCGCCGAGGCCGCGACCACCCACCACGAGCTGCGCCCCGCGGGCACCGACCAGATCCTCGCCGCCGGCCACGCCCGGATCGTGTTCTCGGTGATCCCCTCGCTTCCGCCCGAGGCGGTCACGTGGCCCAGGGTCCATCGCACCTACGCCGACATCCCGACGCCCCGCACCGAGGCGGAGCTGTTCGCGCGCGTCGACGAGCTCGCGCGCGTGCTGTGGCGCATCGCCGAGGGCCGCCAGCAGCGCGACGAGCCGATGCGCCGGGCGCTCGCCTTCTACGAGACGGGCTCGCGGCTCTCGTTGCGCGGCGGCTTCTCGGCCGCCTGAAGTACCACGGTCGCGGCGGGACCGCCGGCGGCCGTCGATCTCGCCGCGGTGCGCCCGCGCAACGGCATGACGATTGGGTGATCCCGATCGGACGGCCGCGCCTCGTACGTTCCTCGCCTTGACGGCATCGAAGCGGACCGAAGGAGCGAGGTGACGTCCCACGCGGGGTCGGCAGGCACACTGACGAGGGCGGCGACCAAAGCCCAGCGCGCGTCCGCGCGGCCCATCCGGCCGCCCCGGCCGATCCTGCTGTTCCTCGTCTACGGGGTCTTCCTCGTGATCGTCGGCGTGACCGCGACCGCGCAGGTCATGCTCGCGTCCGTCCACGTCTCGACGTCTGCGCTCAACCAGGCCGTCGGCACCGACACGCAGGTCGTGCGCGGCTTCGTCGACGACCTCCTGACCCCTGCCGACCTGACGGCGACGTCGATCAGCCCCGATCGCGCCGCGGCCCTCGCGGCCGGCCTCCGCACGTTCATCACGCCGCGCGGGATCATCCGGGCGGAGATCCGGCGCCCCGACGGCTCGATCCTCGCGAGCGACGTCCCGCTGGCCGGCTTCACCGCCCCGGACTCGGCGGATTGGCGGACGGCGCTGGGCGGGCAGCCGGCGGTCTCGCTCGTGCCCGCGGCCGAGAGCGAGGCCGGCCCCGGCGACCTCGGCACCGAATTCGACCCTCCGCGAATACCTGCCGCTGCTCCAGGACGGCCGCGTCGTCGGGATCGTCGGCGTCTGGCGCGACGCGGCCCCGATCGTCGCCGCCATCGACGCCGCGCGGCGCGACGTGGTCGTCGTGACCGTGACGGCGGCGATCGCCGCGGCCGCGGTGCTGTACCTGGTCTTCCGCTCCGCGCAGGGCCGGATCACCCGCCAGACGATCGCGCTGCTCGAGGCAACGCGCCGCGACCCGTTCACCGGGATGCTCAACCACGGCTCGCTGGTCGAGGCCATCGGGTCGGCGATCGAGCGGGTGCGCGGATCGGGTGGCGGGCTCGAGATCGCGATCCTCGACATCGACAACTTCCGGATCCTCAACGACACCTGGGGCCACGCCGCCGGCGACCAGGCGATCCTCGCGGTCAACAACCTGCTCCAGCCGCTGGTGCCGACGAGCCTCGCGGTCGGCCGCTACGGCCCCGACGAGTTCCTCGTCGCGGTCGAGGGCGGCGCCGTGGGCACCCTGCTCGACGAGGCCGAGGCCATCCGGTCCGCGCTCGTCTCGGTCCGGCTCCGCTTCGGGGACAGCAACGACCTCCCCCTGACCGTCAGCGGCGCCGTCGCGCGCTTCCCCGAGGATGGCGACTCGGTCACCGAGCTCCTCGCGAACGCCGCGATCACGCTCCGCGAGGCGAAGGCGAGCGGCGGCGATTCGGTCCTGCTGACCGGGTTCGAGGCCGGTCCGATCGCGCAGTCCCACACGTTCGACGTGTTCCAGGGCCTGATCCTCGCCGTCGACGCCAAGGACCGCTACACCAAGCGCCACTCCGAGGACGTCGCCCGGTACGCGATGTTCATCGGCACGCGCCTCGGGATCCCCGAGGACGAGCTGGGCACGCTGCGGCTCGCGGGGCTGCTCCACGACGTCGGCAAGGTCGGCATCCCGGACCAGATCCTGCGCAAGCCGGGCAAGCTGACGGACCAGGAGTTCGACGTCGTCAAGCAGCACGTGGCCCTCGGCGACGCGATCCTCCGAGACCTCCCGGACCTCGACGCGATCCGCGCCGGCGTCCGCCACCACCACGAGCGCTGGGACGGGCACGGGTACCTCCATGCGCTCGCCGGCGAGGACATCCCGCAGCTCGCGCGGATCCTGGCGGTCGCGGACACGTTCTCGGCGATGACCACGAGCCGCCCCTACCGCAAGGCGCTCGACCTGCGCGAGGCGCGGATGCGGCTCGAGGACGCGGCCGGGACGCAGCTCGACGAGCGGTTCGTCAAGGCATTCCTCGACGGCCTCGAGCAGGACGCCAACCCGCCGCTCCCCGGCGACGACGCCGCGGCCCGCCTGTGGCTCCCGGACACGCGCGTCGCGTGAGGGCCCGCGCCACCCGGGCGGCGGCCGCGTCGGCCGTCGCCGCATGGGCGCTGGTCGGCGCTTCCCTGGGCGCCGCGCCGGTCGCCGCCAGCGGGGGCGCGAGCCTCCACCCTCTGCTCGGGCTGCCGATCAACGTCCCGCCGGTGCCACTGCCCGACGCCTGGTCGATCGTCCACGACGGCGAGCTCCAGGTCGGATCGACCCGGCGTCCTCGCCAACGACATCGATGCCGACGGCGACGAGCTGCGGGCCAGGCTCGTCAAGCGACCGGCCCACGGCGACCTGAACCTGAACAACGACGGCTCGTTCCGCTACCGGCCCGATGATGGCTTCACGGGCCTCGACGGGTTCACCTACGCCGCCGACGACGACACCGTCACCGTGCGCCACGACGGTGGTGCTGACGGTGACGAACGTCGCTCCGGTCGGCCACAACGACAGCTATTCGACGAAGGCGGGCACGACGCTCTCAGGTCGACCGCCCGGGCGTGCTCAAGAACGACGACGACGCCGACGGCGACGGGCTCACGGTCGACAAGGCCACCCTGCCGGCGCACGGGACGCTCGACCTCCGGTCTCGTGGCGAGTTCGACTACACGCCGGACAACGGCTTCGCCGGCACCGACACGTTCACGTACCGCGCGTTCGACGGCGCCGACGACTCGGCGGTCGTCCTCGTCACCATCGAGGTCACCAAGCCGAAGCCGGTCGCGACGCCAACCCCGACCCCGGCACCCACGGCGCCACCGAGCCCCACACCCACGCCCGCCGCCACGCCGCCGCCAACGCCGGCCCCGACCCCCGATGCCACGGCCGCGCCGGGCTCGACGCCGAAGCCGTCGCGCGACCCGCTGCCGACGCCGTCGCCGACCGCGTCCGCAAGGCACGACGACCGGCGGCGCGACCGGTGGGTCGGGCTCCGGCGGCGGCAACCCGGGTGGCGGGTCGGCCGGTGGCGGATCGAGCGCGAGCGCCGCCCCCGGCACGATCCAGGCGCCCGCGATCCGTCCCGCGACGGGCCTCGGGCTCGCGCACCCCGTGACCGACGACGACGGCCCAGGGACGACGGTCGGGTTCGACGCCGGGCTGGCGGCGGCATTCGACGGCTTCTCGTGGCAGGTGCCGGCCCTCGCACTGTCGGTCCCGGGCCTGCTCGTCGTGCTCGTCGTGGGCCTCCAGGTCCTCGGCGGCCTCGCGTGGCTGCCGGTCGTCCGGCGACGGGTGGGCGACTTCGACGTCGGGCCCCGCTTGACGCGTCGCGACGGACGACCCTAGACTCCGCGCCACATCGCGAATACGGGCTTTGATCGGGACGAGTACCCGTCGAGCGCCATTCCAGAGACCCGGCGGCTGGTGCGAGCCGGGATGGCGGCGGCGGCGAATGGACCCGGGAGCCACCGGACCGAACGCGAGGCGGCGCAGGCCGCGGACGACAAGTAGGCTCCGGCGCAGAGCGCCAGCGTTACAGGGCAGCGCCGATCGACCGGGCAACCGGGATCCGTCGGTCAGAGTGCGGCACACCGCCGAATGAGGGTGGCACCGCGGAAGGCACGGCCTTTCGTCCCGAGCAGACGAAGGTCGTTTCTTGATTCTCGGGCGCCGTCGGCCCCCGAGCCGACGTGCAACCAAAGGACGGACCGCGATGACCGACCCGCTGAGCCTCACGGAAGCCAAGCGCCTCGCCGGCACGGCCGACACGATCCTGCTCCGCGCGACCCGCACCGCCGACCTCGAGACCCCGATCGGCGCCTTCCTGCGCCTCGACGACGGCACGACGCCCGCCTATCTCCTCGAGTCCGTCGAGGGCGGCGAGCGGCTCGGGCGGTACAGCTTCCTGGGGATCGGGCCGCGCCGGCTCCTCGAGGTCGGGGACGGCGTCGCGCGGACGACGACCCGCCCCGTCAGCGTCGACGCGTATTCGCCCGACCTCCCCGTGACCGAGTCGGAGGTCCCGGATCCCCTCGCCGCGCTCCGCGCCTTCGTCCCGAAGCGCCGCGTCCTGCCCGACCGAGGGCATGCCGCGGTTCACCGGCGGCGCGGTCGGCGCCCTGTCGTACGACGCCGTGGGGGCGTTCGAGCCGTCGGTCCCGCGGCCGGCCAAGGACCCGGTCGGCGTCCCGCTCGCGGCGTTCATCGAGACGGACCTCGTGCTGGTGTTCGACCACCTGACCCACGAGCTGTCGGCGATCGCGTCGCTGCACACCGAGGCCGCCGACCTCGAGGGTCGCTACCGGATCGCCGAGCGGGCCATCTTCGAGGCCCTGGAGCGGACCGCGCGGCCCAGCCAGGCCGAGATGGCCGCCGCGTTCGGGCGATCCACCGAGACCGACGGCGCCGCGGTCCCGCCGGCCGCCGGCCAGGTCGACACGTCGCTCGGCCGCGACGCCTACATCCAGGCGGTCGAGCACGCGAAGGACGCCATCGCGGCCGGGGAGGCGATCCAGGTCGTCCTCGCGCGACGCCAGTCGTTCGACCTCCCGCCGGGCGCGGACGGCGCCCCGATCGACGGCATCGGCCTCTACCGGGCCCTGCGCCGCGTCAACCCGTCGCCGTACCTGTTCTTCACGCGGACCCCGACGTTCGAGGTCGTCGGCGCCAGCCCGGAGCTGCTGCTCCAGGTCGTCGGCGACCGCATGACGACCCACCCGATCGCCGGCACGCGGCCGCGCGGCGCGACGCCCGGCCGACGACGACCGCCTCGCCGACGAGCTCCGCGGCGACCCCAAGGAGCGCGCCGAGCACGTGATGCTCGTGGACCTCGGCCGCAACGACCTCGGCCGCGTCGCGCGGGCGGGCACCGTGACCACGAGCCAGTACATGGAGGTCGAGCGCTACAGCCACGTCCTGCACCTCGTGAGCCACGTGGAGGCGCGGATGCGCCCGGAGCTCGACGCGCTCGACGCCCTGCGCGCCGTGTTCCCCGCCGGCACCCTGACCGGCGCCCCGAAGATCCGCGCGATGCAGCTGATCGCCGCGGCCGAGGGCGAACGGCGCGGCCTGTATGGTGGCGCGGTGGGGTATTACGGCTACGACGGCAACCTCGACACGGCGATCACGATCCGGAGCGCCGTCCTCAAGGACGGGCAGGCGCACGTGCACACCGGCGCCGGTGTCGTCGCGAAGTCGGTGCCGGAGCGGGAGTTCGAGGAGACCGAGCACAAGGCCGCGGCGATGAAGCGCGCGATCGAGCTGGCGGCGGCCGACGCGGCGCAGGCACGGGCGGGGTCCCAGGCGCGAACGCCGGGCGGCGCCGAGCCCGAGGGCGTGACCCGATGATCCTGATGATCGACAACTACGACTCGTTCACGTTCAACCTCGTCCAGGCGCTCGAGGCGGCCGGTGCCGACGTGCGGGTCGTGCGCAACGACGCGCTGACCCGGGCCGACATCGAGGCGATGGCCGACGACCCGGCGGTCGTCCTGCGGGGCATCGTGGTCTCGCCCGGGCCGGGCGATCCCGGGACGGCCGGCGTGTCGGTCGCGACGGTCGAGGTGGCGGCGGAGCGCGGGATCCCGCTGCTCGGCGTGTGCCTCGGGATGCAGTCGATGGCCGCCGCGTACGGCGCGGCGATCGTCCGTGCCCCGACGCTCGTCCACGGCGAGGCGTCGGCGGTCGAGCACGACGGCGAGGGGCTGCTGGCCGGGATGCCCGCCGACTTTCCCGCCGCGCGCTACCACTCCCTGTGCGTGGACCCGGCGACGCTGCCCGCGGAGCTGTACGTGACGGCGACGAGCCCGGAGGACGGCGTGGTGATGGGCCTGCGCCACCGCACGCTGCCGATGGAGGGCGTGCAGTTCCACCCGGAGTCGGTGCTCACGCCCGACGGCCCGCACCTCCTCGCGAACTTCCTCCGCCTGGCGGGGGAGGGGGAGGCGTCGCGGCTGGACGCGGTGTCGGGATCGTTCGCGACTCGCGGCATGACCGAGCGCGAGCCAGGATCCGCGGAGCCGGAGGCGCCCGCCGATCCCGTGGTGGCCGGCCGATGAGCGACCAGGTCCGCGCGGCCCTCGCGGCGATCGTCGACGGCCGCACGCTCACGACCGAGGAGGCGCGCCTCGCGATGGGCGAGGTCATGGACGGCGATGCCACGCCGTCGCAGCTGGCCGCGCTGCTCATGGGTCTCCGGATGCGCGGCGAGACGGTCGACGAGCTCGTGGGCTTCGCGACGGCCATGCGCGAGCGGGCCGTGCGCGTGGACGCGCCCGAGGGCGCGATCGACGTGGTGGGCACCGGCGGCGACAGCTCCGGCACGTTCAACATCTCGACGACGTCGGCGCTGGTCGTCGCGGCGTCCGGCGTCCCGGTCGCGAAGCACGGCAACCGGGCGATCACCTCGAAGTCGGGCTCGGCCGACGTGCTCGACGCGCTCGGCGTCCGGATCGACCACGACCCCGAGTCGGCCGCCGCGTCCCTGCGCGAGACCGGCTTCGCGTTCCTGTTCGCGCCGACGTATCACCCGGCGATGCGCCACGCGGGCCCGACCCGGCGCGAGATCGGCGTGCGGACCGCGTTCAACCTGGTCGGGCCGCTGACGAACCCCGCGGGCACGACGCGCCAGCTGATCGGCGTCGCCGCCGCCGAGGCGGCGCCGCGAATCGCGGAGGTCGCCGCGCGTCTCGGTACGGAGCGGACCTTCGTGATCCACGGGGACGGCGTCGACGAGCTGCCGCTCGACGACTCCGGCGTCCTGTACCACGTCGGTCCCGAGGGCGTGGTCCGGCACCTGATCAAGGCGACCGAGCTCGGGCTGACCCGGACGAAGACGTCCAAGCTCGCCGGCGGCACGCCCGAGCAGAGCGCGCGGATGGTCGAGTCCGTGCTCCGCGGCGAATCGGGCGCGCGGCGCGACGTCGTGCTGCTGAACGCGGGCGCGGCGCTGCTCGTCGCCGGTGCCGTCGAGCAGCTGGAGGACGGGATGGAGCGCGCGGCGCTCACGATCGATGCCGGCCTCGGGACGGAGCTGCTGGGCAAGCTGCGCGAGGAGCGGCGGGCGGCCGATGCCGCCAAGGCGGCCGCGGGAGCGCCCGCGTGACACTGGCCGAGCGCCCGCGGACGAAGGCCGGCGGAGTCGTCCACGAGATCGCCGCGCGGCGCCGGGTGGACGTCCAGGCAGCGCTCGACGCGCTCGGCCGCGACGGGCTTCGTCGCGCGCTTGCCGCTGCGCCGGCTCCGCGGGACGTCGTCGGCCGCCTCGCGGCGCCCGGCCTGCACCTGATCGCCGAGGTCAAGCGGCGCTCGCCGTCTGCCGGCGACATCGCCGCCTCGGACGACGCCGTCGCGCGCGCCCGGGCCTACGCCGCGGGCGGCGCGTCCGTCATCTCCGTCCTGTGCGAGCCCCACTGGTTCGGCGGCTCCGTCGACGACCTGCGCGCCGTCCGCGCGGCGGTCGCCGTCCCCGTGCTCGCCAAGGACTTCGTCGTCGATCCCCGGCAGCTCGACCTCCTCCGGGCTGCCGGGGCCGATCTCGTCCTGCTCCTCGCGGTGCTCCATCCGCCGGCACAGGCTCGCCCGGCTGGCGGCGCAGGCGCGGGACCTCGGCCTCGAGCCGCTGGTGGAGGCGCACGACGCGCGGGAGATCGAGGCGGCGCTGGGCACGGACGCCCGGCTCATCGGGATCAACAACCGCGACCTCCGGACGCTCGAGGTGGACCCGGAGCAGGCCGTGCGGCTGCGCGAGCTGATCCCGGGCGACCGCCTGGCGATCGCGGAGTCCGGCGTGCGGGACCCGTCGACCGTCGCCCGCTGGCGCGCGACCGGGTTCGACGCCGCGCTCGTCGGCGAGGCGCTGATGCGCTCGGCCGACCCGTCCGCCGCCGCCCGGGCGTTCGTCGCCGCCGGACGCGACCCGCGCGACGTCACGGCCGACGCCCGCGCCCCGTTCGTGAAGATCTGCGGCGTGACGGACGAGGCCGGGATCCTGGCCGCCGTCCGCGCGGGCGCCGACGCCATCGGGCTCAACTTCGCGCCCGGGACGCCACGCGAGCTGTCGATCGAGGAGGGGACGGCGCTCGCCCGCCTCGCCCGGGCCTCCGCCGCGGCGGGCGCCGCGGGCCCGCGCATCGTCGTCGTCACCGCCGACCTTCGCCCCGACGCCCTTCGCGACATCGTCGCCGCCGTCGACCCCGATGCCGTCCAGCTGAGCGGCGACGAGCCGGCGTCGGCCGTCGGGCAGGTCGGGCGGCCCGTCTGGAAGGCGCTCAAGGTCCGTCCGGGCGACGATCCGGAGGTCGTGATCGCCGACGCCCGCGCGTGGCTCGAGGCCGGCGCGGAGCGGATCCTGCTCGACACCGCCGGCGGCCAGTACCCGGGCGGGACCGGCGTGCGCGTCGAGGCGGCGATCGCAGCCGCGGTCGCGCGCCAGGTCCCGGTGACGCTGGCCGGCGGCCTGCATCCCGGGAACGTCGCCGATGCGCTGCTCGCGATCCCGGCGACCGGGGTGGACGTCGCCTCGGGCACCGATGCGCCGCGGGTCAACGGGGAGCGTCCGCGCAAGGACCCGTTCCGGGTCGCCCTGTTCGCCAAGCGCGCCCGAGACGCCCGCCGCCATCGGCCCAACGTCGCCTTTGGCCCCGCGCCCGTGCACCCCGGCCTGCTCGAGGTCGACGGCGCCGGTCGATGGGGGATGGAGCGCGACTTCGGCGGCCGGTACGTGCCCGAGACGCTCGTCGCGGCGCTCGAGCAGCTCGAGGCCGCCTACGACGCCGTCCGCCACGACCCGCGGTTCTGGGCCGAGCTCGACGACCTGCTCGGCCGCTTCGCCGGCCGCCCGACCGCCCTCTACCGGGCCGACCGCCTGGCCGAGGCAGCGGCGGAGGAGGCGCGGCGCCTCGCGGAAGGCGGCTGCGAACGGTCGCCGCCGCACGCCGTCGATCGCCGATCCCGGCCTTCCGCCTGTACCTCAAGCGCGAGGACCTCGCCCACACCGGTGCGCACAAGATCAACAACGCACTCGGACAGGCGCTGCTGACGCGACGGCTCGGCAAGACCCGCGTCATCGCCGAGACCGGCGCCGGCCAGCACGGCGTCGCAACCGCCACGGCGTGCGCGCTGCTCGGGCTGCCGTGCGTCGTGTTCATGGGCGAGGAGGACATCCGACGCCAGGCCCCGAACGTGCTCCGGATGCACGCCCTCGGCGCCGAGGTGCGCTCGGTGACGAGCGGCACGGCCACGCTCAAGGACGCGGTCAACGAGGCGATGCGCGACTGGGTGACGAACGTCGAGTCGACGCACTACGTGCTCGGGTCGGCGATGGGCCCGCACCCGTACCCGACGATCGTGCGCGACCTCCAGCGGCGGATCGGCGACGAGGCGGCGGCCCAGCTCCAGGCCGTCGAGGGGCGGCTGCCCGACCTCGCCCTCGCCTGCGTCGGCGGTGGCTCCAACGCGATCGGCCTGCTGTCGCGGTTCATCGGCGAGCCGTCGGTGCGGCTCGCGGTGGCGGAGGCGGCCGGGCGACGGCGTCGAGACCGGGCGGCACGCGGCGGCGATCGCGGGCGGCACGCCGGGCATCCTCCACGGCTCGCGCTCGCTGATGCTCCAGGACCGCGACGGCCAGATCGTCGAGGCCCACTCGGCGTCGGCCGGGCTCGACTACCCGGGCGTCGGGCCGCAGCTCGCGGCGCTGGCGGAGGCCGGGCGGCTCGAGGTGGCGACGGCGACCGACCGCGAGGCCGTGGCGGCGATGCGCGCCGTGACCCGGACCGAGGGGATCCTGCCCGCGCTCGAGACGGCGCACGCGGTGGCCGCGCTGCCGAAGCTCCTGGCCGGCGTCGAGGGCTCGGGCGCCGCGCTCCCCGACGACGCGGTCGTGCTGCTCGGGTTCTCCGGCCGCGGCGACAAGGACCTGGCGGCGCTCGAGCGGTTCGCGGACGTCGAGCCGTGGGCGTCCGCGCGATGACCATCGACGAGCTGCGCGCCTTCTGCCTCTCGCTGCCCGGGAACGACGGAGAAGGAGACCTGGGGCGACGCCGAGCACGCGGGCGACGTCACGTTCCGGGTCAAGGACAAGATCTACCTGATCACCGGACCCGACGGCGGCGGCGCGACGATCCGCACGACATCGAGCAGCAGGCCGACCTCATCGCCGCGTTCCCCGCGTCCGCGAAGGTCGCCGCGTACGTCGGCCGGTTCGGCTGGGTCCACGTCGAGCTGGCGGGGCCCGACGGGCTCGATGACGAGGTCGTGCGGGAGACCGTCCGATCGGCCTGGCGCCGGACGATCCCGAAGTCGATGCTGCGCGAGCTCGCGCGGCCGAGACGTGAGCGCGGTCGCTCTGCCGTCGACGGCCGACGTCCCGCACACGAACGACACGGCCGGCGCGCGCCGGGCAGCCGAGGGGTTCGCCCATGCCCGCGCCGGCGGTCGTTCCGCCCTGATCCCCTACGTCGTCGCGGGCTATCCGGATGCGGACGCGAGCTTCGAGATCGCGTGCGCGGCCATCGACGCCGGCGCGGACCTGCTCGAGGTCGGGCTGCCGTACTCGGACCCGCTCGCGGACGGGGCCACGCTCCAGCGCGCCTCCCAGGGCGCCCTCGCCGCCGGCGCGACGTTCGACCGGTCGCTCGCGCTCGTCGCGCGGATCGCCGCGGCTCGACCCGCGCGTCCCGATCGTGCCCATGGGCTACGCGAACCAGCTGATCGGCGGCGGCGACGGCCGCGACCGGGCTCGGGCGCTGGCGGCCGCCGGGGCCGCGGCCGTGATCGTCGCCGACCTCACGCCCGACGAGGGCGCGCCGTTCGAGCGGGTCGCCGCCGAGGCGGGGATCGGGGTCGTCTACCTCGTCGCGCCGACGACGTCGCCCGATCGTCGAGCCGCCGTGGCCGCGCGGAGCGGCGGGTTCCTGTACTGCGTGTCGCTGGTCGGCGTGACGGGCGCGCGGACCTCGCTGCCGCCGACGGTCTCGCGGCTCGTCCGCGAGGTGAAGGCGGTCTCGCCGGTCCCGGTCGCGGTCGGGTTCGGGGTCTCGAAGCCGGCCCACGTCCGCGCGATCGCGAAGGCCGGTGCCGACGGCGTCATCGTGGCCTCGGCGCTTGTCGACGCGCTCGGCCCGGACGGCCGGGACATCGCCGCGCTCTCTCGCCTCGTGACAAATCTCCGGGCCGCGACCGCGAGCTGACATCGTTGACAGGTCCTGACCCGCGGCTTGGCATACTCGGGGCATGGGCAATCGCGTTCGGGTCACCGTCGAGGCGATCGACAAGAAGGTCTTCGTGTCGGCGCTGGACTGGCCGGGCTGGTCGCGGTCCGGCAAGACCGAGGAGCTGGCGGTCGAGGCCTTCCTCGCGGCCGCGCCGCGGTACGCCGTCGTCGCGAAGGAGGCCGGGCTCGAGTTCGCTCGCCGACGACATCGATGTCGATGCGGTCGAACGGGAGGCCGGAGATGCATCGACCGCATTCGGGGTGCCGGGCGCGATCGGCGACGAGGACCGGCGACCGGTCGATGCCGACGAGGCGAAGCGGCTGGCAGCGATCGTCGAGGGCGCATGGGCCGTGTTCGACCGGGTCTCCGCCGCGGCGCCCGAGGAGCTGCGCAAGGGCCCCGCGGCGGCGGCCGGGACCGGACCAAGATCGTCGGCCACGTGAACGATTCCGATGGCGGGTACGCGAACGTGATGGGCATCAAGGAGCCTGACGCGACCGCGCGCCGGGCGGCGATGCTCGAGGTGCTCCGGCAGCCGTCGGACGGATCGCCGATCGCCGGCCGGAAGTGGCCGCCGCGCTACGCGGCGCGGCGGATCGCCTGGCACGCGCTCGACCACGCGTGGGAGATCGAGGACCGGACCGAGCCCGCGTGACCAGCGAGATCGACGCGGCCACCGAGGAACGGCTCGTCCGTCTCGCGATGCGCGAGGCGGCGAAGGCCGCGAAACGGGGCGACGCGCCGTTCGGTGCCGTCCTCGCCGACGCCGCCGGCACGCCGCTCCTCCGCGCCGGCAACACGCAGGCGTCCCGCAACGACCCGACCGCCCACGCGGAGATCAACCTGATCCGGCTCGCCGCCCGCCGGCTCGGCCGCTCGACGCTCGAGGGCCTGCGGGTCGCCACGAACGCCGAGCCGTGCTCGATGTGCCTGTCCGCGCTCGTCAAGTCGCGCGTCGCGGCGCTGCACTTCGGCACGCCGCACGAGCCGCACATCGACCCGCCGATCCCCGCGGAGGAGATCGTCGGTCGCGCCCATCATCGGATCGAGCTCCATGGCGGGATCCTGGCCGCCGAGTGCGCGGCGCAGATCCGCGCGGCACGGGACGTCACCGCCGCGCCGGACTGAAGGGTCGGGACCCGCCTGGATCGGCCGAGTGTCGCGCGAAGTGGCGCAAATCGCGCAATCGGCGGAGCGTCGGCGGTGCAAACCCAGCCCGCATTTGCGCAATTCGCGACATCTCACGCAACGAACGACGTCGAATGCCCTACGGAGACTGTCCGCGCCGGACCGCGAATGGCGCGAATTGCGTCACGATCTACGCGACGGCGTCGCGTCGCGTCGACGCGGCCGGACGGTAACTAGCCCGCGAACAGCACCCAGAGGCTCGTCGGCTCGATCGGCGTCGTGTCCGGCGTGAGCCCCGCGAGGCGGGCCGCGATGCCGAACAGCTCGGCCGGCGTCCGGCCGGCGTCGAGCAGCGAGCGGACGGAGGTGTCGCCCTCGGACTTCGAGAGCTTCTCGCCCGTCGACCGGCGCACGAGCGGGTGGTGGAGGAACATCGGCGGCGTCTCGCGGCCGAGGAGCCGCGCCAGGCGCAGCTGGACGGGGGTCGCGTCGAGGAGGTCGCGGCCCCGGATCACGAGCTCGATGCCGTGGCGCATGTCGTCGACGACCACGCAGAACGCGTACGTCCAGTTGCCCTGGCGGTCGCGCACGAGCAGGTCGCCGGCCGCCGCCGGCTCGTCGGCCACGGGCCCGGCCAGCAGGTCCAGCCAGCGCTCCGACCCGGCCCCGACGGCGACCCGCAGGCCCGTGCCCTCGTCCTCGGGGAGTGCCAGCTCGCGACAGCCGCCCGGGACAGCCCATCCCGTGCCACGTCCGGCCGCGCTGCCCCGCGTAGGCAGCGAACGTGGCCCGCGAGCAGGCGCAGGCGTAGACGATCCCGCCCGCGCGCAGCCGCTCGAGCGCGGCCTCGTACTCGGACCCGGCGTCCGACTGGCGGAACGGCGTCGGGCCCGCGCGGAACGCGGCGATCGGCGGCTCGTCGGGGACGAGGCCCAGGCGCTCGAGGTCGTCGAGGAGCGTCGCCTCGAACGCCGGCCGCGACCGCTGGCGATCGTGGTCCTCGATCCGCAGCACGACCCGCCCGCCGGTGGCCCGCGCGATGCCCCACGTGTAGAGCGCGTTGACGAGGTGCCCGAGGTGCAGGTCGCCCGTCGGGGCGGGCGCGAACCGGGTCACCGGCGACGGCGGCAGGACGCGCGGGTCGGGCCTGGAGCCGGCCGACATCGCGGGCAGGAACAGGGTGTCGCCGGGCACGCCGGCCCCGTCAGGCGTCCCCGTCCCGCCCGTCGCGGTGCCGGTCGCGCGTCTCGAGCGTTCGGGTGACGGCGACGATCCGGCGGTAGATCGAGAGCAGGTCGGCCTGCGCGAGCGGCCCGGCGTTGCCCATCGCGACGCGCAGCAGGACCTCGCGCTCGCGCTCCGGGTCGTGGACCGCGCGCCGGCCGGCGAGGCGCTTGGCGTGGCCCGCCGAGCGCCCCAGGGCGGCCCGCTCGTTGAGCAGCGCGACGATCCGCAGGTCCAGCGCGTCGATCTCGTCCCGGATCCGGGCGAGCTCGGCCGCGGCGTCGTCCCGCTCGGCGGTCGTCGGCTTGTGCCCGTCGTCCGCCTGCGCTCATCGCCCGTCCCCGAAGCGCGCGGCGATCGCCTCGAGCGCCACGTGGTAGCCGCGGGACTTCTGCCCGACGATCGACGCCTGCGCGACGTCCTGCAGGTAGCTCAGGTGGCGGAAGGCCTCGCGGGTCGACGGGTCCGACAGGTGGACCTCCCAGAACGGCCGCTCGATCGCGAGCAGCGCGTCGCGCAGGGCGATCGAGGTGTGGGTGAGGCCGGCGGCATTGACGATGGCGGCATCGAAGTCCCGCTGGTGCAGCCGGTCGATGAGGGCGCCCTCGTGGTTCGACTGGAAGAAGTCGATGTCGAGCCCGAGCTCCGCGGCGTGCGTCGCGAGGCCCGCGTGGATCTCGTCCAGCGTCTCGCGGCCGTAGATCTCCGGCTCGCGCGTCCCGAGCAGGTTGAGGCTCGGGCCCTGGAGGACGAGGACGCGGGTCATGCGCCGGCCTCGGCGCCCGCGCCGGCAGCCGCGGCCGAGCGCCCGGCGAGGATCGACGCGACGGCGGTCGGCGACCACCGTCGTCCGGGACGTCGTCGCGCACGACGACGCCGTCGGCGGTCGGCAGCACCCAGCGCAGGCGGCCCGCCGCGTGCTTCTTGTCGCTGCCGGTCGCCGCGAGCACGGCGGACGTGGCGTGGGGCAGGGGATCCGACGCCGAGCCGCAGGCCGTCCAGGAGCGCCTCGATCCGCGCCGCCCGGTCGGCCGGCGTCACGCCGACCGCCACCCCGATCCTGGTCGCCGCCCGCAGTCCGTACGCGACGGCCTCGCCGTGGAGCAGCGTCGCGTAGCCGTCCACCGCCTCGAGGGCGTGGGCCACCGTGTGCCCGAGGTTGAGCGTGATCCGGCCGCCCGCCGCGCCCTGCTCGCGCTCGTCGGCCGTCACGACCTCGACCTTCGCCCAGGCCGGCCGCTCGACCACCTCGGCCACGGCACCGGACTCGACCGCCGAGGCCTCGCCGAGGACGACCGCCGCTCCGTCCGCCTCGAGCGCGGCGAACAGCGGCTCGTCCCCGAGGGCGGCCATCTTCACGATCTCGCCCATCGCCGCCCGCCGCTGGCGCTCGGGGAGGGGACGGAGGGCGGCGATGTCGATGACGATCGACGGCGGGCTGGTGGAAGGCACCGAGCAGGTTCTTGCCCTCGGGCAGGTCGACGCCGGTCTTGCCGCCGATCGACGAGTCCACCTGGGCGACGAGCGTCGTCGGGACCTGGATCCACGGCACGCCGCGCAGGTAGGTGGCCGCCAGGAAGCCCGCCGGGTCGCCGAGCGCGCCGCCGCCGATGGCGACCAGCGGGTCGCGCCGCTCCACCCGCAGCCGCGCGAGCTCGCGCGCCGCCTCGCCGATCACCGACAGCTCCTTGGCCGCCTCGCCGGCCGGCAGCATCACGAGCTCGACGGCCCAGCCCTCGGCGCGCAGCCCCTCCGCGACGCCCGCGCCGAACGCCGCCCAGGCTCCGGGCTCCGAGACCAGGATCGCGCGGCGCGCCTCGAGGCGGTGCAGGGCCTCGCTCACGGCCGTGACCGCGATCCGCTCGCCGAGGACGACGTCGCCGATGCGCGTCGAGGCGTTGAGCAGCATGGTGGACGACGGCACGCCCGCGGCGACGAGCCGGTCGACGGCCTCGATCACGCCCGACAGCTCGGCGACGCCGTTGACGCGCGCCGCCGCGGCGTAGAAGCGCTCGCGCGCGACCGCCAGCGCCCGGATGCGGCCGACCGGGTCGCCGCCCTGCACGAGCGGCCGGACGTTGGGCGAGCGGCGCAGTCGCTGGCCGAGGACCTCCGGGCGGACGTCGAGCCAGACGGGGAGCCGGCCGCGGTACAGCGTCCAGCGGTTGCGCGGGTCGACGATCGCGCCGCCGCCGGGCGAGATCACGCGCCGCAGCGCCCGGTCGCCGTCGGGCGGCCCGAGCGCCGCCACGGCCTCGCGCTCCAGCCGGCGGAACGCCGCCTCGCCGTCGCTCTCGAAGATCTCGGGGATCCGGCGACCGGCCGCGTGCTCGATCTGCTCGTCGAGGTCGACGAACGACGCGCCGTGGCGCGCGGCGACCCGCCGCCCGACGGCGCTCTTGCCGCTCCCCGGCAGCCCGACGAGGACGAGGTCCATCGGCGGTCAGTCGTCCCCGCCGGAGCCGGCTTCGCCGTCGCCGTCCGGGGCCGGGCTGGCGGTGTCAGTCGCGACGCCCGCCGCGGCCCCGACGCGCGGCCGCCCGCCGGCCACCGGCGGCTCGGGTGCGGCCGCGATCCGCTCGCGATACCGGCGCAGGTTGTCGGTCACCTCGGCCATCGAGTCGCCGCCCGTCTTCTCGAGCACGAACCGCGCCAGCGTGAGCATGACCATCGCCTCGCCGATCACGCCGGCCGCCGGCACGACCGAGATGTCGCTGCGCTCGTAGTGCGCCTTGTCGACCGGCTCGCCGGTCACGAGGTCGGCGGTCGGCAGCGGCCGCGCCAGCGTCGAGATCGGCTTCACGGCGCCGCGGACCACGATCGGCTCGCCGTTGGTGACGCCGCCGGTCAGGCCGCCCGCGTTGTTCGTGCGGTGGATCCAGGTCCCGTCGTCGCGCCGGCCGCCGATGACGTCGTGCACCTGGGACCCGAAGCGGCGCGTCTGCTCGAACCCGAGCCCGATCTCGACGCCCTTGACGATGTTGATGCTCATGACCGCCGCGGCGAGCGCGGCGTCGAGCCGCCGGTCCCAGTGGACGTAGCTGCCGAGGCCGATCGGCGCCCCGTGGACGACCACCTCGAACACGCCGCCAACCGTGTCGCCGCCCGATCGCGCCTCGTCGATCCGCGCGATCATCGCCGTCTCGGCGTCCGGATCCGGGCAGCGCAGGGGGGACTCGTCCGCCTCGTCGCGGGACCGGGTCGCGCGCGCCGGATCGACCGCCACCCCGCCGACCTCGGCGGTGAACGACCAGACCTCGATCCCGAGCTCGCGGAGGAACGCGCGGGCGACGCCGCCCGCCGCGACCCGGGCCGTCGTCTCGCGCGCGGACGACCGCTCGAGGACGTCGCGCACGTCGTTGAACCCGTACTTCAGCGCGCCGGCGAGGTCGGCGTGCCCGGGCCGGACGCGGGTGATCGGCTGGGCGCGCTTGTTGCCGTCGTCGGCGAGCGCCGCCAGCTCGTCGGACTCCTCGTCGGACAGCGGCCCGACCTGCATGACCCGGGTCCAGTTCTCCCAGTCCCGGTTGTCGACCTCGAGCAGGATCGGCGAGCCGAGCGTCCGGCCGTGCCGCACGCCGCCGAGGATCCGCGCCCGGTCGTGCTCGATCGACTGGCGGGCGCCGCGGCCGTAGCCGCGCTGGCGCCGCGCGAGGTCGACGGCGAGGTCGTCCTCGGTGAGCGCGAGGCCCGCGGGAACGCCCTCGATCACGGCGCCCAGCATCGGGCCGTGGCTCTCGCCGGCCGTGATGAACCGGAAGCGATCCATGTCGCCGCTCGCCCGGGTCGCCGTCAGCTCGCGGCGGGCTCGGCGGCGTCGTCGCCCGCGCCCGCCGCGCCGGCGTCGGCCGCCGGCTCGCCCTCGGCGGACCGCAGCCCCTTCGCCCGTGCGTCGGCGAGCGCCGCGCCCATCACCTCGAGCGGCGCCGGCTGCCCGGTCCAGAGGTTGAACGCGGCGGCGCCCTGGTTGAGCAGCATCGTCTCGCCGTCGGCCGTGGCGCAGCCGGCCGCCGCCGCCTCGCGCAGCAGCCGCGTCTTCGCGTAGATCAGGTCGAGCACGAGCAGCTCGGAGTTGAGGATCTCGGCCGGGCAGCGGCGTGACGTCGCCCTCGAGCCCGATCGACGTCGCGTTGACCAGCACCTTCGTCTTCGCGAGCTCGGCCTCGATGATCGACTCGTGCCACGGCATCGCGCGCAGCTCCATGTGCGCGGCGCTGCGCCCGAAGTGCTTGACCAGCCCTTCCGCCCGGTGGAGGTGGCGGTTGAACACGATGACCCGCTGGAAGCCCTCGCGGATCAGGCCGTAGACGACGGCGCGGGCGCCGCCGCCGGCGCCGAGGACGATCGCCGTGCGCGGCATCTTCTGGCGGCCGACGAGGGCGTCGAGCGCGACCTTGAACCCGGGCACGTCGGTGTTGTGGCCGACGAGCTTGCGGCCCTCCTTGGTCAGCGTGTTGACCGCGCCCGTCGCGTGCGCCTCGTCGGTCAGCTTGTCGACCATCGGCACGACCCGCTCCTTGTGCGGGATCGTGACGTTGGCGCCGAGGAAGTCGTCGGTCCGGAGCTCGACGATCGCGTCGCCCAGCGCGATCGGGGCGCGGTCCCACAGCTCGTAGGTGGCGTCGATGCCGAGGTGGTCGAAGGCGGCCTGCTGCATCGCCCCGGACAGCGAATGGGCCACCGGATGGCCGATGAGGACGACCCGCTTCGTCATGCCCGCACTCCCTCGAGTTCGCTCGCGAAGCCCGGGTACGAGACCGCCGCCGACCCCGGTCGGCGGACGATCGTCTCGCCCCGAGCGAGCAGGCCCGCGATCGCGAACGTCATCGCGAGCCGGTGATCGTCGTGTGTCTCGGTGACCGCGCCCGACAGCGGCCGGCCACCGTGGATCTCGATGTCGTCGCCCTCGACGCGGATGTCCGCGCCGAGCGCCGTGAGGCCGGCCGCGATGCCCGCGATCCGGTCGGATTCCTTGTGCCGGAGCTCGCCGCCGCCGCGGATCCGCGTCGTCCCGGTCGCCGCCGTCGCCGCCAGCGCGAGGATCGGGATCTCGTCGATGGCCGCGGCGACCTCGGCAGGCTCCAGGTCGACGGCCCGCAGCACGCTCGATCGCACGACGAGGTCGGCGAGCGGCTCGCCGTCCGCCCCGCCGGTCGCGGGACGATCGTGCTCCTCGATGTCGGCGCCCATGCGCCTCAGGATGTCGATGATGGCACGCCGCGTCGGGTTCGTGCTGACCCCGTCGAGGTGCAGCTCGGCGTCGGGGTGGATCGATGCCGCCACCAGCCAGAACGCCGCCGCGGAGGGGTCGGCGGGGACGGTCTCGTCGATGGCCGCCACGATCGACGGCCCGGCGATCCGGACCGTGTGGCGCCCGTCCGGCGCCGCACCCTCGTCCACGGCCACGCCCCGGGCCCGCAGCATCCGCTCGGTGTGGTCGCGGGTGGCGACGCCCTCGGTCACCCACGTCTCGCCGTCGGCCGCGAGGCCCGCGAGCAGGATCGCCGACTTGACCTGGGCGCTGGGTACCGGGGTGTCGTAGGTGATCGGGTCAAGCGGCGCGCGGCCCGTGATCGCGAGCGGCAGCAGCGTGGCACCGCCGCGGCCCGCGAACGTGGCGCCCATCAGGCCCAGCGGCTCGACGACACGGCCCATCGGCCGCCGGCGGAGCGAGGCGTCGCCGTCGAGGATCGCGAACAGGTCGCGCCCCGCGAGGACGTCCCGCGACGAGGCGGGCGCTGGTGCCGGAGTTGCCGCAGTCGAGGATGTCCGCGGGCTCGGTGAGGGCATCGCCGCCCGGCGACACGACCCGGTAGTCGACCCGGCCGTCGCGCTCGGCGACCCGCTGCACCTCGGCGCCCAGGGCCGCGACGATGCCCGCCGTCGAGCGGACGTCGTCGCCGTCGCCGGCGCCCGAGATCCGGCTCTCGCCGGCCGCGAGGAGCGCGAGCAGGAGCGCCCGATGCGAGATCGACTTGTCGCCCGGGAGGCGCGGCCGTCCGCGCAGCCGGGCGGCCGGACGCACGACGAGGACATCCTCGGTGTCGTCGAGCGCGACCTTCGGGAGCGCCATGGCGGTCATGCGCCCCCGCCGGCGCCGCCGGCCTGGACCAGGTCGCCGTGGAGATCCTTGACATGGCCGTGGACGGCGGTGAGGGCGGTCATCATCTGGTCGAACATCCCGAACGTCAGCGACTGCTCGCCGTCGGAGAGCGCCTCGTCGGGTCGCGGATGGACCTCGACCATGATCCCGTCGGCGCCCACCGCGACCCCGCCGATGGCGAGCGGCTTGACCAGCCAGCGCTTGCCGGTGGCGTGCGACGGGTCGACCACGACGGGCAGGTGCGTCAGGTGGTGGAGCACCGGCACCGCGGTGAGGTCGAGCGTGTTGCGCGCGTACGTCTCGAACGTCCGGATGCCGCGCTCGCACATGATGATGTTCGGGTTGCCGGCCGACGCGATGTACTCGGCGGCCATCAGCCACTCCTCGATGGTGGCGCCGAACCCGCGCTTGAGCATGACGGGCCGGCCCGCGCGCCCGCAGGCGAGCAGCAGCGAGAAGTTCTGCATGTTCCGGGTGCCGACCTGGAGGATGTCGGCGTATTCGGCCACGATGTCGACCTGCGACGGCTCCATGACCTCGGTGATCACCGGGAGGCCGGTCCGCTCGCGCGCCTCGGCGAGGTACCGAAGGCCCTCGACGCCCAGGCCCTGGAAGCTGTACGGGCTGGTGCGCGGCTTGAACGCGCCGCCGCGGATGACCGTCGCGCCGTGGCCCGCGACGAAGTCGACCGTCTCCATCAGCTGGTCGCGGCTCTCGATGGAGCACGGCCCGGCCATGACGGTCAGCGACCCGTCGCCGATCACCGCGTCGAGCACGCGGACGACCGTGTTCTCGGGGTGGAACTCGCGCGAGACGAGCTTGTACGGCTTCGAGATCGCGGTCACCCGCTCGACGCCCGGCAGCGCCTGGAGGCGCGCGGTGAGGGCCTCGCGCCGGCGGCCGATCTCGCCGACCACGGCGATCGCCGTGTAGGCCTCGGCCACGTTCTCGAACGGCGTCAGCCCCTCCGCAAGGATCAGGCCCTTCACGCCGATGACCTCGGCCTCGGTGGCTCCGGTCCGCATCACCACGAACATCTGGTCAGCGCTTCCTCTGGAAAACCGTCCCCTGAGAACAAAAAAGCAGAGGTCAGGGACCTCTGCTCACCCGGCACGACCCGCAATCCCGGGTCGTCAGTCTCCGGGGTCGGTCATGCCGGGCAGGTAAAGCGATAGATGGCGCACATCGGTGGGTGGACGGTAGCCCGTTCGAGGGCCTCGCGTCAACCTCGGGCGAGCGTGCAGCGAACGTGGCGACGAGGTCCCGCGGGCCCGCTCGGCCCGGGCGGATTCGAAATCGGCCTGATGCTAGAATTCCGCCGCTGCTGGAGAGGTCGCATAGAGGTCTAGTGCAGCGGTTTGCTAAACCGCCGAGTGGGGTAACCTGCTCCGAGGGTTCGAATCCCTCCCTCTCCGCCACATCGTTGCGCCCGTAGCTCAGTGGATAGAGCACCAGCTTGCGGAGCTGGGGGTCGTGGGTTCGAATCCCGCCGGGCGCGCCAACGACCGCGATGTGGCGCCAGCGATCCCTCCGTCAGGCCGCCGGCACCGCCACGCGCTCGGCGCCCGGTGCCAGCTCCGCCGCGACGATCTCGCGGACGCGTGCCGCCGGCAGCCCCTGGTCGCGAGCCGCCTCCAGCGCGGCCCACACGCCGCTCGCGAGGAGCGTCTCCGGAGCCACGGCGTCCGAGCGCTGCAGCACCGACGCCGGCACCGGCTGCGGGTCCGGGACGATCGCGGCAGCCAGGATCTCGTCGTAGCGGTCGCGGAGGACGGTGCTCGACGAATCGGCGCCGAAGACGACGACGACGCCGGTCGGCTTGCGTGTCCACGGGAACGACGATCAGGTCCGGGCGATGCTCGCGCAGGACGTCGACCATCTTGTAGACGTCCCCGGTCCACTGCGAGGTCGTGCGGTCGCGCGCGGCCTCGGTCACGCTGCGCGGGAGCATGTCGTCGAGCACGACCACGCTCGTCGGCGAGGTGTACCGCTCGACGTTGATGAAGTCGCGCAGCGCGAACTCGAACAGGTGCATGCCGTCGATGAAGGCGAGGTCGGCGGTCGGCGACGCGTCCGGCGTGCGGCCGCGAAGGTGCGCGAGCGGGTCCGGCCGGGCGAAGAAGTCGTCGCTGGTCTCGCGGACGAGATGGACGTCGCCGCGGATCTCGACCGTGATCTTGAACGCGGGATCGACGGCCACCGACGGGACGTGCGTCAGGGCGAGGCTGCGGCCGCTGTTGACGCCGATCTCGAGGTACGTCCGGGGCTCGAGCCGCGCGTGGAGCTCGGCGAGGAACGCGTGGCAGCCGTTCAGCTCCTCGTTCCGTCTGGCCAGGCCCGGTTGACGGCGGTTGCGATCGAGCCGGCGGCGGAGCTGGCCGAGCATCGACATGCGCAGATCGTACGCCGATCGATGTCAACGCCGGCGTCCGAGCCGGTGGCGGGGCCGTTGACCGGACGCGACTATGATGCGCGGCGATGCAGACCCGGGTGCTCCCATGACCGTCGACGGCAAGCCCGTGCCCAAGGTCGCCGTCGTCGTCCCGGTCTACAACGCCGGGTCGTACCTCGCCCAGTGCATCGAGTCCGTCCTGGCGCAGACGATGCCGCCGGGCGAGCTCGAGGCGGTGTTCGTCGACGACGGGTCGACCGACGGCTCGGGCGCCACGCTCGACGCCCTGGCGGCGAGGCATCCCCACATCCGCGTCATCCACGAAGCGCCGTCGGGCTGGGCCGGCCGGCCGCGGAACGTCGGGGTGGACGCGGCGACGGCGGAGTTCATCCTGTTCCTCGACCACGACGACCGTCTCGGGACCGAGGCCGCGCAGCGGCTGTACGACCGGGCCGTCGCCGACGGATCGGACGTGGTCCTCGGCAGGTCGGTCGGCCACGGGCGGCCGAACAGCTCGCAGCTGAGCTGGCGCACCCGCGGGCCCGTGCGCTTCGAGGACGACCCCGAGCTCGTCAACCACCTCAAGCCGCACAAGCTGCTGCGGCGCGCGTTCCTCGTCGAGCACCAGATCCGGTTCCCGGAGGGCAAGGTCCGCCTCGAGGACCAGGTGTTCATCCTCCAGGCCTACTTCCTCGCCAAGGGGATCTCCGTCGTCGGCGACTACGTCTGCTACCACCACCGGCGCCGCTCGGGGAACGCGGCGTCGACGCCGTGGGAGCCCGCGTTCTACTACAAGTACGTCCGCGCGAACCTCGACGTCATCGAGCGCAACACCACGCCGGGGCCGTTCCGGGACCGCCTCCTGCGCCGCGTCGCGAGCACCGAGATGCTCAGCCGCCTCAGCCGGCAGGAAGTTCGTCGCCGCGACGCCCGAGCGTCGCGCCGCGCTGCTGACGGAGATCCGGTCCATCCTCGAGGACTACATGCCGCCGGACTTCGACCTGCAGCTGATCCCGCCGCTGCGCGCCGTCGCCGGGCTCGCCCGGGCGGACCGGCTCGACCTCCTCGTCGCGCTCGCCAAGGCGGGGGAGCGGGCGATCCCGACGGCGGTCGCCTCCAGCGTCGAGTGGGTCGAGGAACGCGGGCTGCGGCTCGTGGTCGACGTGACGCTCCCGTCGACCGGCAAGGCGATCGGCATCGAGCCGATCGAGCCGGACGGATGGCGACTGCTGGTTCCCGACGACGTCGCCGCGGTCATGCCGTCCGAGCGCCTCGGCACGCACGACGCCGATCCGCGGCGTCGTCGAGCTGATGGCGATCGACCAGGCCGACGTCGCCACGTCGCTCGAGATCCAGGTCGCGTTCGTCCCGGCAGTCGGCCGCGGGGACGCATCGGGGTCCGGGCGACTGCGTGTCGAAGCCGTCCTGCCGTTCGCCGCGGTGGCCGCGTCGCGCCACGCTGTCGTCGCGCCAGCTCCAGTTCCTCCTGCAGCTGCGCGTGACGCCCAATCGCCGGCGGGTGCCGGTCACGGTCGCGCGACGGGCTCCAGCTGCCGGCGTTCGCGTATCGCCCGGACGCGTGCCGCGAGCCCGGCGACCGACGAGCTCCGGATGGCGACCGCACGGGGGAGTGGCCGCCAGCTCGTGGTGCAGGTCGGACCGGTGAACCGGTCGGATCGGGTGCGGCGCCCGCTGTCGGCGGCGAGGCGCCACGTCCGACGGGGCGTGAAGCGCGTCATGGCCCGCGCCCGCTAGCGCGACCGCGCGCTCGACGCGCGCCGCACGCCGCCCGGCCGTCAGGCGGTGCGGCCGAGGATCTCCGTCAGCATCCGCACGAACTTCGGCTCGTCCGCGTCCATCGCGAAGTGCACGTTCGCCGGCTTCCCGCTCCGGAACCGGAAGTCGCAGACGGTCCGGCCGTCCGACAGCACGCCGCCGGTCTCGACGTCCACGGGGATGAAGTGGGTCGTCAGGATCGAGGGGTCGATGACCGCGCACACCGCGAGGGCGTCGTGGACCGGCGCGGCCCCGGCGCGGTGCATCGGCTGGGTGGCGTCGTAGCCCTCGATGCGCTTCTCGACGAACCGCGCCGCGGCCTCGCCCGCGGGCGTGCCCAGCGCCCGCAGCGCGACGCAGTCCTCGCCCGACACGAGCGCCCGATGGGTCGCGTCGAGCGGCACGATCCGGATCGGCCGCCCGCAGTTGACGACGATGCGCGCCGCCTCGGGGTCGAGCCAGATGTTGAACTCCGCGGACGCCGTCGCGTTGCCGTGATCGTGCGCGCCGCCCATGAGCACGATCTCCGGGATCTTCTCGAGGATCCGCGGCTCCTTCTGGATCGCCATCGCGACGTTGGTCAGCGGCCCGACCGGCACCAGCGTGATGTCGCCGTCCGACGCGAGATAGGTGTCGATGAGCCAGTCGACGGCGTGGCCGTCGTCGACGCGACGGGTCGCGGGCGGCAGGTCGAGGAGGTCGCCGTGGATCCGGGTCGCCGGGTTGAGCTGCACGCCCTGCGGCCGTGCGAGCGGCCGCGACATGCCGCGGTGGACCGGCACGCCCGGCATCCCGATCCAGTCGAACACCCGGAGCGTGTTCTCGGTGCAGCTGTCGACGTTGGTGTTGCCGTTGACGACGCTGGCGCCGACGAGCTCGATGTCCGGCGACAGCGCCGCGGTCATGAGGGCGACCGCGTCGTCGGTCCCGGTGTCGACGTCGAGGATGATCTTCGTGGCCATGCGCCAAGTGTGCCGCGTCGGCGTGCCGCGCGCGGGCCGGTTCGCCTGGCCGGGATCCGCCGTCAGGGGCGCCCGACGCGCTCGTGGCGGGGCAGGAACCGGTCGACGAAGCGCTCCGACGCATGGCCGTCGCACGCGTCGATGTTCGCGGCGATGAACCGGCCGTACCCGGAGAGGTCGAAGTCGCCGCCGAGGATCGCGTCGGCGACGCCGTCCGCGTCGCGCACCTGGGTGCCGATCATCTGGCTCCGGTAGTCGAGGTAGAGCCCGGGGTCGTCCTCGTACGCCTCGAGGTCGTCGGGGATCAGCACCAGCGGGCGATGGAGGATCGCCCACTCGAAGACCGACGACGAGTAGTCGGTCACGAACACGTCGGCGAGCGCGAGCCAGTCGTTCATGTCGCTCTTCGGGTCGGCGACGATGTCGAAGCCGTCGCGCGGCTGGGTCGCCGGGTCGAGGTTGGGGTGCGACTTGAGCACGAGCGCGCACTCGTCGGGCAGGCGATCGCGCAGCCGCCGGGCGTCGAGCGCCGCCGTGCCGTGCTTCTCGCGGCCGCGGCCGCGGAACGTCGGGGCGTAGACGACGACGCGCTTCCCGCGGAGGCTCGGGTGGACGGCGAGCAGCCAGGCGCGTGACGCGTCGAGGGCCGCCGTGTCGTACAGGCGGTCGGTGCGCGGCGTGCCCAGCGGCAGGACCCGATCCACCGGCGTCCGGAGCGCCCGCGACCACGCCTCGCGGGCGCCCTCGCCGGGCGCGACCACGTAGTCGTAGTAGCGGTGCAGGAACGTGGCCTCCGGCTCCTCGAGCCCGCCGGCGGTGTCCGCGCCGAACTTCTTCAGCGCGCCCGGCGCGTGCCAGACCTGGACGACCGTCGTCTCGGGCCGGTGCGGCGCGACGTGCACGGGCAGGTACGCGTTGTCCACGACGACGAGGCCCGACGTGTGCACGAGCCACGTGCCCCGGACCATCCGCGCGAGGTAGCGCAGCTTGCCGGCGAGGTCGTAGGTGTACGGCTGGAGCAGCAGCGCGACCTCGACGTCGGGACGGATGACGCGGATCGCGTCGTGGAGGTGCAGCAGGTTGCCCTCGAGCAGCGGGAGCCGGGCGGTCGCCAGCACGACCCGCCGCCGCCGCACCGGCACGAGGCGCGAGACGAGGACGATGAGGCGCAGGACGAGGGACGCGAGCCGGTACTCGAGGGGGCTCACGGGCGGGCGCCCACGCGGGCGTCGGCTACCGGGTCCGGGCGGCGGGCCCGACGGACGCCTTGGCCGTCACGCTCCCGGGCGCCGCGGGCTCGACGACCAGCGCCGGCGTGAGGCCGTCGTGGCGGCGGACGTCGAGGACCTGCCCCGTCAGGTCCGACGCGATGCAGCCGCAGCGTCGCGATCGCGACCGCCCCGGCATCGAGCAGGCCGTCGGGGGACTCGCCCGGGAACGCGACCCGCCGCATCGGCGTGTCCGTGCGCTCGGGGCTGACGGCGTTGACCCGGATGCCCTCGTCCGCCCATTCCTCGGACAGGCCCTGGGTCATGTTCACGAGCGCGGCCTTGCTCGCCGAGTAGGCGACGTAGTTCGGGCCGGCCGCGGGTGAACGAGCTCGAGGTGAACACCGTCAGGGAGCCGCGCGAGTCGCGCAGGAACGGGTACGCGGCGCGCGCGACGTTGAGCGTCCCGGTCAGGTTGACGTCGACGACCTGGGCCAGCACCTCGGCCGTCGTCTCGGCGACGGATCCGATCCGCAGCACGCCCGCGGTGCAGATCACGTGATCGATGCCGCCCAGCCGCTCGCCGGCGGCGCCGAGCCGCGCCTCGACGCTCGCGTAGTCGCGCACGTCCAGGCCGAGGGTCGTGCCGTCGACCTCCGCGCGGGCCCCGCGGCGCGTCGCCTCGTCCGCGATCGCCCGCCCGATGCCGCTCGTCCCGCCGATCACCAGCAGCCGCAGCCCCTCGAGCGAGTCCTCGGCATCCGCGTCGTCGATCGGGGTCAGGACCCGCATCTGGAGCATCCGGTCGGCCATGACCATGTCGATCCGGGTCGTGATCTTGACGTTCACCTCGTCGCCCGCGACGGCCACGATCCGCGCGCCCGGCACGTGCCGCAGGACCAGGCTGCAGTCGTCCGTCGCCGACAGGTCGCCGGTCCGCGCGGCCGCCTCGTACGCCTGGGCGAGGATGCCCAGGCGGAAGGTCTGCGGCGTCTGCCCGCGGCGGTACCGGCTCCGGTCGGGGATCTCGACGACCAGGTCGTCCTCGACGATGACGAGCGTGTCCGCGCTCGGGATGACCGTGTCCGTCGCCTCCGCCCGGCCGGACAGGATGGGCTCGATGGAGCGCTGGATCACGTCGAGCGGGACCAGCGGCCGAACCGCGTCGTGGACGACCACGATGTCGTCGTCGCCGCCCTCGAGCGCGCGAAGGCCGTTCCGGGTGCTCTCGTTGCGCGTGGCCCCGCCGGGCACGACCGAGACCGGCATCGGCAGCGCGGCGGCATCCACCAGCTGCTGCGTGTCGTCGATCCATGCCGGGTGCGAGACGACGACCACGCGATCCACCGACGCGCCGCCGAGGGCCCGCAGCGTGCGCAGGAGGATGGGGTCGCCGGCGAGCCGCACGAACTGCTTGGGCATCTCGCCGCCGAAGCGGTTGCCGTCGCCGCCCGCGAGGACGATGGCATGGATCTGCATGCCCTTCAGACTACGTCAGCGCCGATAGCCGGGCCGGAGCCGCCGGTATCATCGGTCCCCGACATGACCGCGAAGACGCCCGCCCGCCGGGCCCGCACGGGCGTCACGGACGTCGAGTTCCTTTCGCTCGGCTGGCGCCGGATCCAGGTGCTGCTCCGCGTCCGCCCGCCCGAGGGGTTCGACGTCGATCGACTGCGACTCCGCCACGGGTCGTCCGGCGCCACGGTCCCGGTCACCGGCTGGGAGGCCGAGGACGGCGCGGTCGTCCTCCGGTTCAACGTGATGCAGGGCCGCGGGCGACGCCCGCTGCGGCCCGGCCGCTGGGAGCTCGTCGTGACGACCGCGCGGCGACGGCCCGGCGGAGCGCGCTGCGGCTCGACGGACCCGCGTTGGACGGCGAGGTCTCGGCGCGCGCCTCGTTCAGCGTCGCCGACGAACGGGACGTACGCCGCGGTCGCGTCGGTCGGCGCGGCCGGGACGTTCGCGATCGACGTCGAGATCGACCCGACGGTCCAGGACGCTCGACGAGGAGCCGATCCCGGGCGCCATCGGGAAGCCCGGGCCGGTCGGGCGCGCGGTCACGGCGACGCGGATCCTCCTGTTCCGGCTGCTGTTCCGGTCGATGCGGCTGCTCGCCCGCCGGAACGGGCGCCGGATCCTGTTCAGCTCGGACTCGCGATCCGAGCTGGGCGGCAACCAGCAGCTCGTCTACGACCGGATGGTCGAGCGGGGCCTGGACCGGGAGTTCGAGCTGCTGACGCTGTTCCGGTCGAGCATCGCCGCTCGCCGGTCGATGCTGCGATCGGCTGCGGCTCCCGTGGCTCATCGCCCGCGTGGACACGATCGTGATCGACGACTTCCAGCCGGTGATCTACAGCGTCGACGACCCGAACCTGACGATCGTCCAGCTGTGGCACGCCGTCGGCGCGTTCAAGACCGTCGGCTACAGCCGGGTCGGCAAGGCCGGGGCCCCGAACCCGTTCAAGGACGTCCACAAGAACTACACGTGGGCGACGGTCAGCGCGAAGGACGACATCCCGGTCTACGCCGAGGCGTTCGGGATCCCCGAGTCGCACGTCGTGGCGACGGGCGTGCCGCGCGTGGACCCGATGTTCGACGCCGACCATCGCGAAGCCGCGCTGGCCGCCGTCGCGAGCGGCCTACCCGCAGACGGTCGGGCGGACGGTGATCCTGTTCGCGCCGACGTTCCGCGGGCACGGCGCCAAGACCGCGACGTACGACAACACGCGCGTCGACGTCGCGGCGCTGCATGCGCTGTGCGTCGAGCGGGACGCGGTCTGCCTGGTGCGCCTCCACCCGTTCGTGCGCGAGCCGCTCGCGATCCCCGAGGCGATGCGCGACCGGATCATCGACGCGTCCGCCCGGGTCGCGCCGGACGCCCCGACCCCCATCGAGACCAACGACCTCCTGTTCGCCGTCGACCTCCTGATCACGGACTATTCGTCGATCGTGTACGAGTACTCCATCCTCGGCCGGCCGATGCTGTTCTTCGCCTACGACCTCGACGAGTACGTCGCCAGCCGCGACTTCTACGAGCCCTACGCGTCGTTCGTGCCCGGCCGGATCGTGCGCACGTTCGAGGAGCTGCTCGACGCCATCCGGCGCGAGGACTACCAGGAGGACAAGGTCGGGCCGTTCGCGCGACGGCACTTCGACCACCTCGACGGCGGCTCGACCGATCGCGTCATCGACCTGATCACCGCGCGGTGAGCGCCGCGATCGTCCGGCTGCGCACCCTCGCGGTCCGCGTCGGGTTCTGGCTCGGGTCGGCGCGCCGGCCGGCGCCGCGCGTGGTCCTCGCGACCTCGCACGCGGCGACGCTCTCGGGGAACCTCGCCTACCTCGCCGAGGAGCTGGCCGCGCGGGACCCGGCGATCCCGGTCACCGTCCTCGCCTGGCGCCAGCAGGGCGGCATCACGGGTCGCCTGCGGGCGGTCGTCGCGGCCGCGCGCGCCGGCTATCACCTCGCCGCCGCTCGCGCCTTCGTCGTCGACGACTACTTCTTCCCGATCTACGTGATCACGCCGCGGCCGGGGACGCTGCGGCTCCAGGTGTGGCACGCGGCCGGCGCGTTCAAGAAGTTCGGCTACAGCGTCCTCGACCGGGAGTTCGGCGCCGACGAGGCGTTCGTGCGCATGGTCGCGATCCACGGCAACTACAGCCTCGCGCTCGTGTCCTCCATGTCGGTCGCCCCGTTCTACGCGGAGGCGTTCGGCCAGCCGGTCACGCTGTTCACGTCGCGCTTCGGGCTCCCGCGGACCGACCTGTTCGCCGACCCCGCCCGCCGCGACCGGGCCCTCGCGCGGATCAAGGCGAGATACGGGCTCCCGGACGGCCGCCGGATCGTCCTCTACGCGCCGACGTTCCGCGGCGCCTCGGTCGGCCAGGCGCGCTACGACGACCTGCTCGACCTGCGCGTCATGCACGACGTCCTGGGCGACGACCACGCCGTCCTGCTCAAGCTGCATCCGTTCGTGCGCGACGCGCTGGTCATCCCGGCAGACCTCGCCGCGTTCGCGATCGACGCGTCCGCCGATCCGGACCTCAACGAGCTGATGCTCGTCGCCGACGTCCTCGTGACCGACTACTCGAGCGCGATCTACGAGTTCGCGCTCCTCGGTCGCCCGATCGCGTTCCTGGCCCCCGACGGCGACGCGTACCGCGGCGAGCGCGGCTTCTACCTGGACTTTCCCGCCGACCTGCCGGGCCCGGTCTTCGCCACGACCGCGGAGCTCGCCGCAGCGATCAAGGCGGACGACTTCGACGTGACGCGCGTCGAGGCGTTCGCGAAGGCGTCGTTCGACGTGGTCGACGGGCACTCGACCGCGCGGATCGTGGACGAGGTCATCCTGCCCGCGCTGCGGGGCAAGCCGCCGCTCGACGGCTAGGCGGGGCTCCCGGGCGTGGCGCCCGCCGCCGCTTCGGCCGCCGCGACCTTGCGCAGCCGCCACCCGGCCCACGCGCAGAACGCCGCCGCGATCGCCAGCCACAGCACGAGCAGGCCGCCGAGGATGATCCCGCCGACCATCAGCGAGACGATCTCGCCCGCCTGGTCGAACGCGTCCACGCGCGCCGCGAGGTCCGCGCTCGTCGACCCGATCTGCTTGATCTCGGCCGTCAGCGTCGTCAGGTCGTCGGCGTTGGTCGAGAGGTTGTCGGACAGGCCGCCGGTCATGCCCTGGAAGGCCTTGAGGCGGACGCTGAAGTCGCGGAACTTGCCGGCGGCGCCCGCGAGCGGCTGCTGCCCGAGCACGCTGAAGCCGAGGTTGTTCGCCAGCTCGTCCGAGACGCCGGCGAGATCCTGGATGACGAGGCCGGCCTCGTCGATCAGCGCACCCGTGGTGTTCAGCGTCGCGCCGGCGTGGGCGGTCGAGGTCGCGAGCGTGTCGATCGACGTCGTCATCCGGTGGAGCGCGGCGCTCAGCCGTGCCTGATCGGCGGTGATCCGGTCGTCGAGGTTGCGCGCCGCGATGCCGCCCGCGATCAGGCCTCCGGCGATGATCGCCGCGAGGATCATCCCCACGAGGCCGAACCCCAGCAGGGCGGTCCCCAGCCGGCGGCGCTCGACGCCCAGCCACTCCATCGCAGCATCGTAAGCCGTGCCGGGTATCCGACGGGTACCCTCGCTGCAGTCGCAGGAGGAGCGGGCGTGGAGCGGATCGGGTTCGTCGGGCTTGGCACGATGGGAGCGGCGATGGCCGCGAACCTGCGCAAGGCGGGGTTCGAGGTCACCGTCTGGAACCGGACGCCCGGTCGGGCCGGGGATCTCGTCGCGGCGGGCGCCCGCGAGGCGGCGTCGCCGGCCGCGGTGGCGGCCGCGTCGGACGTCGTCGTGTGCTGCGTGTCGGACACGCCCGACGTCGAGGCCGTCCTGTTCGGCGACGACGGCGTGGCCGGCGGCCTCGCGCGCGGCGGCGCTGGTCATCGACTGCTCCACGATCTCGCCCGGCGCGACCGAGACGTTCGCCGCCCGCCTCGCGGACGCCGGCATCGCCTTCGTCGACGCGCCCGTCTCGGGCGGCTCGGAAGGGGCGAAGAACGGGACGCTCACGATCATGGTCGGCGGCGAGCCCGCGGCGTTCGATCGGGCCCTGCCCGTGCTCCAGGCGATGGGCAAGACGGTGACCCGGTTCGGGCCGGCCGGCAGCGGCCAGGCGGTCAAGGCCGTGAACCAGGTGATCCTCGCCGGCGCCTACCTCGGGGTCGCCGAGGGCATGGTCCTCGCGCTCAAGGCCGGGCTGGATCCCGTCGCCGTCGCCGCGGCGCTCGACGGTGGCGCCGCACGCAGCTGGGTGCTCGAGAACCGCAGCGGCCGGATGATCGACAACGCCTACCCGCTCGGGTTCCGCACCTCGCTCCACCTCAAGGACCTGGTCATCGCCCTCGAGCTGGCGCGTGGCCTGGGCGCGACGCTCCCGGTGGCCGGCATGGCGGCGCAGCTCGAGGCGGGCCTGGTCGCGCGCGGGCACGGCGACGAGGACATGTCCAACCTCGCGCGCGCCATCCGGTCGCTGTCGGGCCTCGAGGGCTAGCGACCGGGCTCGTTCAGCCGGTGACCGGCCCGAGCGACGGCGTGAGCAGCAGCGGGTCGCCGAGCCGGTCCGCGTACTTCGGGTCGGAACCGCTCGGGCGTGTAGGCGTCGAGCTGGACCCGGCGCGGCGGCTTCGAGGCCTCGTCGAGCGAGACGTGGGCGTACTTGCCGTCGCGGATCGCCGCCATCCGGCCGCCGATGCCGTCGCGGATCAGGTCCATCGCGATGTTGGCGAACGTGGACGCCACCATCGAGTCGAGCATGTCCGGCTCGCCCGAGCGCAGGTCGTAGGTCAGCTCCGAGGACACGGCCTCGATCCCGGTCCGCGCCTTGAGCTCGCTCGCGAGCACCTCGCCGATGTTCACCTTGTGGCGGTGCCCGAACGCGTCGGCGTCGCCCTCCTCGCCGACCTGCGCGCCGTGCCAGATCGCGCCCTCGGCGGTCACGACCATCGCGTACCGGCTGGGGTTGTTGCGGTGGTCCTCGCGCAGGAGCTCGGCCAGGGCGTCGAGGTCGTACGGGAACTCGGGGATCAGGCAGCGCGTGGACGTCACGTAGGCCGTGTACAGCGCGGTGAACCCGGCGTCGCGCCCGAAGATCCGGAACACGCCGATCCGCTCGTGGCTGCCGAGCGTCGTGCGCTGGCGGTTGATCAGCTCCTTCGCCCGCGTGATCGCCGACGAGAAGCCGATGCAGTACTCGGTCCCGTTGACGTCGTTGTCCATCGTCTTCGGGATCGCGATCAGCGGCACGCCGGCCGTGTGGAGCACCGACGAGAACGAGAGGGTGTCGTCGCCGCCGATGGTGACGAGATGGCTGAGCCCCAGGTGCTCGATCGTCTCGAGGACGTGCTGGGTCAGGTCGTACACGCCGTCGGACGTCTGGCGGTCGGCGATCGTCGCCGGGTCGAGCCACGGCGGCAGCGCCGCGGTCCGCATCTTGCGCGGGTTCGTGCGCGAGCTGTGGAGCATCGTGCCGCCGGTTCGATCGATCGTGCGCGTGTTGTTGCGGTCGAGGATGCGGACGTACTCGGGGTCGGGCTCCGGCCCGCGTCGCTGGTGGGTCAGCCCCTCCCAGCCACGGCGGATGCCGATGACCTCGTAGCCGAGCTCGGTGGCCCGGTAGACGACGCTCTTGATGACCGCGTTGAGGCCGGGCACGTCGCCGCCGCCCGTCAGGATTCCGATGCGTCGAGGTCCAGCCAAGTCCGGCTCCGCTGCGATGTCCGACAGGGCGCCGGACCGCCGCCCATCCTAGCGCTGGGGCTAGGTTGCGAGGAAGTGACGGTCGTATGATCCGGCCCATGAACTACGAGCTGTTCATGGGCGAGGCCCTCGCGGAGGCTCGCCAGGCCGGCTCGCGGGGGGCGCCGGCCGTCGGTGCCATCGCCGTGATGAACGAGGCGATGGTCGCCCGCGGCTCGAACCGCGTGGCCCGGGGCAACGACCCGACGGCCCACGCCGTCGTGATGGCGCTGCGCGAGGCCGCGCGCAAGCTCGCCACGCCGCACCTCTCCGACGTCACGATCTTCACCACGCTCGAGCCCTGCCCGATGTGCGTCGGCGCGCTCCTCGAATGCGACGTGGCGGCCCTCGTGTACGCGGTGCCCAACCCGGTCGACGGCGCGGCCGGCACGGTGCTCCAGCTCGCGCAGCATCCGTCGCTCGGGCGCCGCATCCAGGTCGTGTCGGGGATCCGGCGCGCCGAGGCGGAGGAGCTCTCGGGTCAGCTGGACATGGTGCCCTCGGGCGCCTGACCCGGCGTCAGCTCCGCGGCGCGGGACTCGCGAAGACCAGCGCGACGACGTCCTCGAGCGCGATCGCTTCGCCCTCGGCGAGCAGCTCCGCCGCGCGCTCGGCGCCGAGGCGCTCGGTCGCCAGATCGACCGGGTCGGGCAGGTGCAGGACCTTGACCGGCGCGAGCATCACGCCCTTCTCGCGGACCAGCCGGTAGGTCGCCCCGGCGATCCGCGCCCCGAGCTCGCGGATCACCGTCGGCGAGCTGGATGATCGCCGCCATGCCGAGGTTGCGGACGAGCCCCGACGCGCTGTCCGTGCCCCAGAAGAGCCTGCAGGCCTCTCGGACGCCCTGCGCCATGCGAGCGGCGACGTCGCCGAGCCGCCAGCTGATCGCCGACGAGCAGCGTGAGGCTGTCGGCGACCTCGAACTGCGATCCGCTCCGGTTGAACGCGTCGAGGTTCTGGCGACTCGAGGTCGAGCGCCTCGTCGTAGTCGCCCGCGAGGAACACGGCCAGCACCAGGCGCCTGCCGCGCGCGGATGGCCGCCGTCCTCGTGGCCGGCGGCGATGTACAGGTCGAGTGCGCGCTGCTCGTGCTCGCGGAGCGACGGTCTCCTTCATGGGCGACCATCGACAGGAATCCGACGTCGTAGTGCGCGTCGGCCATCAGGATCGGGTCGCCCGTCGCCGTGGCGAGCGCGAGTCGCTCCTCGTAGGCGGCGTCCGCGCGGCGGCGAAGTCGTCCATCCAGTAGGCGAGGCTGCCCTCGGCGGCCAGGCCGCGATCCGCACCCGCGGGTCGCCACTGGGCCGGCCGCGAGGAGCCGCGCGAGCAGCGCCGCGGCCCTCGCGGAGCCGGCCCGCGCTGCTGGATACCAGCGCCACGTCCACGCCGATGATCCGCAGCCCGATGTCGCGCGTCGTCGTGCGCGAGCGACCAGTCGATCGCCGCCCGCAGGTTGCGCTCCTCGCGATCGAGCCGGCGCATGCGTCGCCTCGCCCGACTGGCCGAGGATCGCGGCGCCGGCCGTCGTCGGCGATGCCGCGCACATTCGGCGGCGAACGACGCCTCGGTGGCGCTCGCGCTCGCCGCGCTCGTCGAGGCGCTCGAGGGCGTACTCGCGGAGCAGCGGGTGGAGGCTGAACCGCGTCTCCGCGTCGGCCGCCGGCGCGCCGCTGGCGGCGCGGCTCGACCCGGATCAGGCTCTTGTCGGCGAGCGACTCGAGGCCGTCGACGACGTCGACGCCGAGGTCGCCCGCGGCGATCACGACCGGCTGCGGCCGTCTCGGCGGTCCAGCCGCCCGCGAACACGCCCAGCCGCGCGAACAGGCGCCGCTCGGCCTCCGCGAGCAGCTCGTCGCTCCAGGCGATCGCGCCGCGCAGGGTCCGCTGCCGCTCCGGCAGGTCGCGGCTGCCGCCCCGGAGGTCGAGGCTGTGCTCGAGACGATCGCAGGATCTGCGCGGGCGACAGCATGCGGATCCGCGCCGCGGCGAGCTCGAGCGCCAGCGGCAGGCCGCCGAGGCGCTCGGCGATCGCGCGGATGGCGTCCATCGCGTCGTCGCCCAGGACGAGGCCGGGCCGGTGCTCGCGCGCGCGGTCGACGAACAGCGCGACGCCGGCGTCGACCTCCAGCGGCGGGACGGGATGACCGCGCTCGCCGCTGATCCGCAGCAGCTCGCGGCTGGTGACGATGCAGCCGCAGCGCGGCGGCGTCGCGGACGAGCCGCGCGACGATCTCGGCGCCGTCGGGGAGCAGCTGCTCGAGGTTGTCGAGGACGAGCAGGCAGGTCCGGTCGCGGAGATGCGCCGCGAAGCGCGTCCTCGACCGGCTGCTCGGACGACTCGCGGACCCCCATCGCGGCCGCGATCGTCGGCTCGATGCGCGCCGGATCCCGGATCGCGGCCAGGTCGACGAACCAGGTCCCGTGCGGGAACGCGGTCGCGGACGTCGCGCGCGACCGCCAGCGCGAGCCGGGTCTTGCCGCTGCCGTCCGGGCCCGGTCAGCGTGACGATCCGGCTGGCCCGCAGCTCGTCGCCGAACCGCGGCGCGCTCCTCGTCGCGACCGACGAGGCTCGTGACCTCGCCCGGGAGGTTGGACGGCGATTCGGACGTCCGGAGCGGTCGGGGGTCGTCGGCGGCGCCCGGCACGACGAGCCGGTAGAGCGGCAGCGGATCGTCGAAGTCCTTGACGGCGCGCAGGCCGTCGTCGACGAGCACCGCGTCCGCAGGCCGGCGTCGGCGAAGCCCGCCGCCAGCGCGCTCGCGAGCGCGTTCGACACGACGATCTGGCCGCCGTTCGCCGCCGCCGCGATGCGGGCCGCGTAGTTCACGTCGATGCCCGACGTAGTCCTCGGCGTCGCCGGCGATGCGGCCCGAACGCAGCCGGCCCTCGCCGAGGTGGAGGCCCATGCGGACGCGGAGCGCGAGCCCGTCGGCCCACGGACTCGTCCGCGACCGCGCGCTGGGCCGCGACCGCGGCCGCGACCGCCGACGCGGGTGCCGCGAACGCCGCGAAGAACGCGTCGCCCTCGGTCTTGACGACGACGCCGTCGTTGGCCTCGATCGCCGCCGCCGAGCAGCGCGTCGTGGCGCGCGACGATGCGCGCCCAGCGCCTCGGACCCGACCGACCGCTCCGATCGCGTCGAACCCTCGATGTCCGTGAACAGGAACGTGACCGCGGGTCCGATCGGGAGTGCCATGCGATCGCCAATGATGGCAGTCGGGGATCAGCCCCGTATCGAGCCGTCACCGGGACCGCGCGGACCCTTTTGCTATCCTCTCCCGCGGAGAGGTGTCCGAGTGGTTGATGGTGCCGCTCTCGAAAAGCGGTGTGCGAAAGCACCGCGGGTTCGAATCCCGCCCTCTCCGCCACTCGATCCAGGCCACGACCCGGCGGTTCGCCCCGCCGGGTCGTATCGTGTCTCCCGGAGAGGTCGCCTAGTGGCCTAGGGCGCCGCACTGGAAATGCGGTATGGGGCAACCCATCGCGGGTTCGAATCCCGCCCTCTCCGCCACCCCTCGCCGACCTCCGGCGAAGCGGCCGGACGGGTCGCCCCTGCTATGATCCGGCCTGCCGTGCTAGGCGGGGAACTAGCGGTGCCCTGTACCTGCAATCCGCTTCAGCAGGGCTGAATTCCCCCTCGAGGTCGGCGTTTTCGAGAGCCGACGACGTTCGCGACGTTGAAGACCGGGTCCCGCGCAGCGGCGACTCGTGAACCGTGTCAGGTCCGGAAGGAAGCAGCACTCAGCGGTGATCGCCGGGTGCCGCGGAACGGCCTGGTCCGAGTTGCGATCGTCGGTGGGCACGGGAGCGTCCTGATCGACGGGGGGTGCACGGCAAACACCAGCCTCGACACGCCCGCCCAGGAGCGCCGTTGACCGCAGAGATTCCGCACCAGGCGCTCTACCGTCGCTGGCGGGCCCAGACGTTCTCGGAGATCGTCGGCCAGGAGGCGGTGGTCGCCACGCTGCGCAACGCCGTGGCGACCGGGCGTGTCTCGCACGCGATCCTGTTCACGGGCCCGCGCGGCACCGGCAAGACCTCGCTCGCCCGGATCCTGGCCAAGGCCGTCAACTGCACGGACCTCCAGCCCAACGCCGACCCCTGCGATCGCTGTCCCGTCGTGCGTCGCGATCCGCGAGGGCCGTGCCCTCGACCTCGTCGAGATCGACGCCGCGTCCAACCGTGGCATCGAGGCCGTGCGCGAGCTGCGCGAGCGCCTCGCCTACGCCCCGACGGACCTGCGCCGCAAGGTCTACATCCTCGACGAGGCGCACCAGATCACGAAGGACGCCTGGAACGCGCTCCTCAAGTCGCTCGAGGAGCCGCCCGAGTTCGTCACCTTCATGTTCGCGTCGACGCACCCGCAGGAGTTCCCGCCGGCGATCCTGTCGCGCCTGCAGCGGTTCGACGTCCGGCGCCTGACCGTCCCCGAGATCACCGGCAAGCTCGAGCGGATCCTGGCGGCCGACGGCCGCGACGCCGAGCCCGAGGCGGTGGCGCTCGTCGCGCGGCTCGCCGCCGGCGGGATGCGCGACGCGGAGTCGATCCTGGACCAGCTGCTCGCCTCGACCTCCGGACGCGTCGAGGCCGAGTCGGTCCGCGAGCTCCTCGGCCTGGCCGACGCCGAGTCGGTCGACGGCTTCGTGTCGGCCCTGGCGTCGGGTGACGCCGTGGCCGGGATCACGCTCCTCGACGGGCTCGAGGATCGGGGCCGGGACCTCCGGGTCTTCCTCGACCAGGTCGTGGACGCGATCCGGGAGCGCCTCCTCGCGGGCCTCGCCGATGGCGGCGCGAACGACGCCTCGCTGATCGCCGCCGCCCGTCGTCTCGGCTCGATCGATCCGACCCGGCTCGGCTCCGGCGGCCTCCGGCTCCAGCTCGAGCTCGTGCTCCTCGACCCGACGGTCGCGTCGACGCCGGCCGCCGCCCAGCCCGTCGCTCGCCCAGCCAGGCCCACACCAACCCCCGAAGCGCCCGCGCCGGCGGCCGAAGCCCGCACCCGCGTCGCCGAGACCGCCCACGCCGGTCATGGACAAGGCCGCGGACCCGGCCCCCGAGCCGGCGGTCGCCGCGGCATCAGCCCCGACGCCGGCAGAGCCCGCCGCCGACGCCGCGCCCAAGGCGCCGCCCGCCACCCCGGCGGAGTCCGGCGCGCCCGACGGCGACCTCGAGCGCCTCCGCCATGGCTGGCGCGAGGTCATCGCCGTGGTCAGCAAGAGCCCGCCCCTCAAGCCGCTGATCGAGGCCTGCCGGCCGATCGGCGTCGAGGGCAACGTCGTCACGCTCGGCTTCCCCGAGGAGAAGGACTTCCTGCGCGAGGCCGCCGAGCGGAAGCGCGCCGGGATCGAGGAGGGGATCGCCGGCTTCCTCGGCCATCCGGTCGGCGTCCGGTGCGTCGTGAGCAACCTCGACCTGCTGCCGCCGCTGCCCGAGGACGCCGATGCCGCGCACATCCTGGCCGAGGCGCAGCGGATCTTCGCCGAGGACATGGCCGACGTCGGCGAGGTCAACTGACCGGCAACGTGCCCGCGCCGGCCGCACGGCCTCGACGCATCGGCGAGACTTGGCCGCACACCACATCGATCACATCCATCCATCGACGCCAGACCCGAGCGGAGGACCAGCATCCATGGGCATGGCGAACATGCAGCGGATGGTCATGCAGATGCAGCAGGAGGCCGCCCGCGTCCAGGCGGAGCTCGAGGAGGCGCGGATCGAGGCGTCCGCCGGTGGCGGCGTGGTCAAGGCCACCGTCACGGGCAAGGGTGACCTCGTCGGCCTCGTCATCGACCCGGCCGCCGTCGACCCCGAGGACGTCGAGATGCTCCAGGACCTCGTCGTGACCGCGGTCAGCGAGGCCATCCGCGAGGCGCGCGAGACCGAGGCCCAGAAGATGGGCGCCCTCACCGCCGGGCTCAAGATCCCGGGTCTCGGCTGACCGTTCGCGCGTGACCACCGCCGTCATCGAGCCCGTCGCGCGCCTCATCGAGGCGTTCGCGCGCCTGCCCGGGATCGGGCCCAAGACCGCCCAGCGCCTGACGTTCTACCTGCTCCGCGCCCCCGACGCCGAGGCCCGCACGCTCGCGCGCGCCCTGATCGCCGTGCGCGACGAGGTCGTGTTCTGCGAGCGCTGCTTCAACATCAGCGACGCGCCGCTGTGCCCGATCTGCCGGGACCCCGGCCGCGAGGACGCGCGCCTGTGCGTCGTGGAGGAGCCGCTCGACGTGCTGGCGATCGAGCGCACGGGCGAGTTCCGCGGCCGCTACCACGTCCTCCACGGCGCCATCAGCCCCATCGACGGCATCGGCCCCGAGCGGCTCAAGATCCGCGAGCTGCTCGCCCGCGTCGACGAGGCCGAGGCGCAGGGCGAGACCTTCGAAGAGGTGATCATCGCGACCAACCCGACGCTCGAGGGCGAGGCGACCGCGATGTACCTCGGCGAGCGGCTGGACGGCCACGTCGGGTCGGTGACGCGGATCGCGCGGGGCCTGCCGGTGGGCGGCGACCTCGAGTACGCCGACGACGTGACGCTCATCCGCGCGCTCCAGGGCCGGCGGGCGCTCTGATGCGCGAGCTCCTGTTCGAGATCCTGCTGCGCCTGAGCAAGGCCCTGGCTGCCGCGATCGTCGGAATCGTGTTCTGGCTGATCGCCGTGGGACCGCTCGGCGCGCAGGGCTCCGGTGAGCTCGCGCTCCTGTGCTGGATCAGCGGCGCCGCGTTCATCCTCCTCGTGGAGGAGAGCCCGATCTAGAGGGCCGTCGCGCGGCGCCGGCCCCGTTTGACGACCCTGCTCGACGGGCCATATCATCCGCCCTCGTGCCTCACCACCCCGAGGCTCGCCCGTCCCCCGCGTGAGCGGGGACACCCACTCGTGCCACGTTTGACACGGGGAGCGGCGTGCGCCATCATTGGCAGTCCGCGCTCTGGGCGGTAAAGGCCGGGCGCTGCACCTTAACAACTGAAGAGTGGTAGGAACAGTCAGCACAAGAACGTGCCTGGACCAAGCTCTTGAGATTCAACTCAATCGCAAGATTGAGTTTTCGCGGAGAGTTTGATCCTGGCTCAGGATAAACGCTGGCGGCGTGCATGAGACATGCAAGTCGAACGGACGAGCTTGCTCGTTAGTGGCGGACGGCTGAGTAACGCGTAGGTGACCTGCCCTGAAGTGGGGGATAACTGCCCGAAAGGGTGGCTAATACCGCATGTGGCGACACGTTCATTCGTGTCATCAAAGCCGCGAGGCGCTTCGGGAGGGGCCTGCGTCCGATTAGCTCGTTGGTGGGGTAATGGCTCACCAAGGCGACGATCGGTAGGTGGTCTGAGAGGACGATCACCCAGACTGGGACTGAGACACGGCCCAGACTCCTACGGGAGGCAGCAGTCGGGAATTTTGCTCAATGGGCGAAAGCCTGAAGCAGCAACGCCGCGTGAGGGATGAAGGCCTTCGGGTTGTAAACCTCTTTTATCAGGGACGATAATGACGGTACCTGATGAATAAGTCACGGCTAACTACGTGCCAGCAGCCGCGGTAATACGTAGGTGACTAGCGTTGTCCGGATTTACTGGGCGTAAAGAGCGCGCAGGCGGTCGTTCAAGTCGAGTGTGAAAGCCCCCGGCTCAACTGGGGAGGGTCACTCGATACTGATCGACTCGAAGGCAGGAGAGGGAAGCGGAATTCCCGGTGTAGTGGTGAAATGCGTAGATATCGGGAGGAACACCAGTGGCGAAGGCGGCTTCCTGGCCTGTTCTTGACGCTGAGGCGCGAAAGCTAGGGGAGCAAACGGGATTAGATACCCCGGTAGTCCTAGCCGTAAACGATGGACACTAGGTGTTGGTGGTATCAACCCCACCAGTGCCGAAGCTAACGCATTAAGTGTCCCGCCTGGGGAGTACGGCCGCAAGGCTAAAACTCAAAGGAATTGACGGGGCCCCGCACAAGCAGCGGAGCGTGGGGTTTAATTCGATGCAACGCGAAGAACCTTACCAGGGCTTGACATGACCAGGAATCCGGCGGAAACGTCGGCGCCCCGCAAGGGGCCTGGCCACAGGTGTTGCATGGCTGTCGTCAGCTCGTGTCGTGAGATGTTGGGTTAAGTCCCGCAACGAGCGCAACCCCTACTGTGTGTTGTATCACTCACACGGGACTGCCGAGAGAAACTCGGAGGAAGGCGGGGATGACGTCAAGTCAGCATGGCCCTTACGTCCTGGGCTACACCCACGCTACAATGGCCGGTACAACGGGCGGCGAAACCGCGAGGTGGAGCAAATCCCTTAAAGCCGGTCTCAGTTCGGATTGTAGGCTGCAACTCGCCTACATGAAGCCGGAGTTGCTAGTAACCGCCGGTCAGCATACGGCGGTGAATATGTTCCCGGGGCTTGTACACACCGCCCGTCACGTCATGAAAGCTGGCAACACCCGAAGCCGGTGGGCCAACCCGCAAGGGAGGCAGCCGTCGAAGGTGGGGTCGGTGATTGGGACGAAGTCGTAACAAGGTAGCCGTACCGGAAGGTGCGGCTGGATCACCTCCTTTCTAGGGAGATCCGAGTCATGGCCCAAACGGTGAGGTCATGGCGTTGATGGCTCCCAGGTTGATCGCCCGATCACAAGGCGTTTCCAGTCGAGTGGAGCGCGCCGGCGCAAGCCGGAGATCGACAGCGACTCGGCGAGACACCGTAACCGGGCATGAGCGAGTGCCCTGTTCCTGCCACTCTTCAAGGGTTACGGTGCGGCCGCAGTGCGGGACTCTCGGGTCCGGCATCCAGGGCGCATAGCTCAGCTGGTTAGAGCGCGGCCCTGATAAGGCCGAGGTCCCTGGTTCGAGTCCAGGTGCGCCCACCACTTCGCGGAGCGATCTCGCGGGGACGTAGCTCAGCTGGCAGAGCATCTCCTTTGCAAGGAGAGGGTCAGGAGTTCGAGTCTCCTCGTCTCCACCACCCTCGTCAGCGGAGAACCCCTCTGACTTCGGCAGCAACCCTCGCAGCAATCGAATAGTCCGGGTCCATCCCCGGGACGACCCACCGGGTCCCACGCGCGACTCCATCGACGGTTCGCAGGCTGGTCCTCGAGCCGTCGTCTCGTGTCCGGGACCCAACCGGTTTCCCACTGATCCGTGCGCTCGAGCAGAGCTCACCGACCAGCGGACAGCTGGAGCGAACGACGGCCGACGTGGCCGGCGGACGCGGAACCGCTTCGGCGGTGCACCTTAACAACTGGATAGATGACGGCAGTAAAGAAGATCAGGGATTCGCCGGCGATGGGCCGGAGGATCCTGAGGATCATGATTTCGCCGTGAAATCAAGGAGAACCCCGATCGACCCCGTCCCGCACTGGCCACCTGGTCAGATGCTGGCGGAGGTCAAGCTACACAGGGCACGGGGTGGATGCCTTGGCGCCAAGAGCCGATGAAGGACGTGGCAGGCTGCGTTAAGCCCCGGGGAGTCGCGAGCAGACGTTGATCCGAGGATGTCCGAATGGGGAAACCCGGCTGGGGTCATGCCCAGTCACCCGCGGTTGAATATATAGGCCGCGAGGAGGTAAGCCAGCGAACTGAAACATCTCAGTAGCTGGAGGAAAAGAGATCATTCCCTGAGTAGTGGCGAGCGAAACGGGAATAGCCCAAACCAGTCCAGCGTGATAGACGGCAGTCGTTTCTGGGTCTGGGGTTGTAGGAGTCGAACATTGGGACCCTGCCGGGTCCCTGCAGAGTTACAAAACCGGTCGTTAGCCGAACTCACCCTGGAAAGGTGGGCCAGAGCGGGTGACAGCCCCGTAGGCGAAAGCGAACCGGCCTCTGGATCGACCACCTGAGTACCACGTGGAAGGTCTCTCATGTGGGAAACTGGGCGGACCACCGTCCAAGGCTAAATACTCTTGGCGACCGATAGCGAACAAGTACCGTGAGGGAAAGGTGAAAAGCACCCCGGAAGGGGAGTGAAATAGTACCTGAAACCACGTGCCCACAAGCAGTCAAAGGGTGTTGCCGGTGTAACAGCCGGTAGCCTGATGGCGTGCCTTTTGAAGAATGAGCCGACGAGTTACTTGCATGTGGCGAGGTTAAGTCCGAGAAGGACGTAGCCGGAGCGAAAGCGAGTCTGAATAGGGCGTCTAGTCGCATGCAGTAGACCCGAAACCGAGTGACCTATCCATGGGCAGGTTGAAGCGGGAGTAATGTCCCGTGGAGGACCGAACCCACCAGCGTTGAAAAGCTGGGGGATGACCTGTGGATAGAGGTGAAATGCCAATCGAACTCGGAGATAGCTGGTTCTCCCCGAAATAGCTTTAGGGCTAGCCTCAAGCGTTCAATCGCGGGGGTAGAGCACTGGATGGGCTAGGGGGCTTCCCGCTTACCAACCCCAACCAAACTCCGAATCCCGCAATTCTAGAGCTTGGGAGTCAGACTGCGAGGGCTAAGCTTCGTGGTCAAAAGGGAAACAGCCCGGACCGTCAGCTAAGGTCCCTAAGTCCATGCTAAGTGGTAAAGGATGTGGATTCGCATCGACAACCAGGATGTTGGCTCAGAAGCAGCCATCATTGAAAGAGTGCGTAACAGCTCACTGGTCAAGTGGATCTGCGCCGAAAATTCAACGGGGCTCAAGCATGGCACCGAAGCTACGGACTTGCCGCAAGGTGAGTGGTAGGGGAGCGTTCCGTTTGCAGTGAAGGTCGACCGTGAGGACGGCTGGAGCGGACGGAAGTGCGAATGTCGGCATGAGTAGCGAGATGTGGGTGAGAATCCCACACGCCGTAAGCCTAAGGTTTCCTGAGGAAGGCTCGTCCACTCAGGGTTAGTCGGGCCTAAGCCGAGGACGAACGTCGTAGGCGATGGACATCCGGTTGATATTCCGGAACCACCAAAGGATCGTTTGCACCGCAAGGTGTCGCCCCGGGGTAGGGACCTGGAGGATGGCCGGCACAGCCGGTCGAGTCCAGGATCTGAGCCAGGGTGAGAGCAAGGGCATGACACGGCACGGTAGTTCGAGCGCGTTTTGGCTATACGCGTCTAAGCCGGTAGGGGGAGGAGACAGGCAAATCCGTTTCCTCATTCAACCCCGAGCAGCGAATGAAAGGGCATCCGCCCGATTCGAGTGAGCCGAGCTGGCGAGAAAAGTGTCTAGCGAGATCCCAGGTGCCCGTACCGTAATCCGACACAGGTAGGCGGGTAGAGAATACCAAGGCGATCGGGAGAACCCTCGTTAAGGAACTCGGCAAAATGGCCCCGTAACTTCGGGAGAAGGGGCGCTTCGCGGCTGCTGCTTGCAGTGGTCGATCGAAGCCGCAGTGAAATGGCCCAGGCGACTGTTTAGCAAAAACACAGGTCTCTGCGAAAGCGAAAGCTGACGTATAGGGGCTGACGCCTGCCCAGTGCTGGAAGGTTAAGAGGAGGGGTGCAAGCTCTGAATCGAAGCCCCAGTAAACGGCGGCCGTAACTATAACGGTCCTAAGGTAGCGAAATTCCTTGTCGGGTAAGTTCCGACCCGCACGAATGGCGTAACGGTCTGGGCGCTGTCTCAACGAGGGATCCGGCGAAATTGAAATACCTGTGAAGATGCAGGTTACCCGCGCTAGGGCAAAAAGACCCCGTGGAGCTTTACTGCACCCTGACATTGGATTGGGGTTCAGCTTGTGTAGGATAGGTGGGAGGCTGAGAAGCTGGGGCGCTAGCCTCGGTGGAGCCGACGTTGAAATACCACCCTTGTTGGATTTCGATTCTAACCGCGACCCGTAAGCCGGGCGCAGGACATTGTCAGGCGGGCAGTTTGACTGGGGCGGTCGCCTCCTAAAGTGTAACGGAGGCGCCCAAAGGTTCCCTCAGGCTGAATGGAAACCAGCCGAAGAGTGCAAAGGCATAAGGGAGCTTGACTGCGAGACCCACAAGTCGAGCAGAGACGAAAGTCGGGCTTAGTGATCTGGTACCTCCGAGTGGAAGGGGTATCACTCAACGGATAAAAGCTACCCCGGGGATAACAGGCTGATGGTGCCCAAGAGTTCACATCGACGGCACCGTTTGGCACCTCGATGTCGGCTCGTGGCATCCTGGGGCGGAAGTACGTCCCAAGGGTTCGGCTGTTCGCCGATTAAAGCCGCACGCGAGCTGGGTTCAGAACGTCGTGAGACAGTTCGGTCTCTATCCAGCGTGGGCGCAGGGAACTTGAGAGGAGCTGCTCCTAGTACGAGAGGACCGGAGTGGACGAACCGCTGGTGTGCCAGTTGTCCCGCCAGGGGCATCGCTGGGTAGCCATGTTCGGTTGGGATAAGCGCTGAAAGCATCTAAGTGCGAAGCTCGCCTCAAGATAAGGTTCCCCACCGGGTTAACCGGGTAAGACCGCAGAGAGACCATCTGCTTGATAGGCGGCATGTGGAAGCCCCGCGAGGGGTGAAGCTGAGCCGTACTAATGGTCGAGGGCTTGACCTCTAATACCAGCACCTGACCAGGGGTCAGCGTGCCGGGAGATTTGGGTCTCCAATTCTTGGCAAATCGTGATCCTTCGATTGGCGCCCGCGTCGCTTGACGACGTCGGTCGCAGCCGTCATCTACCAGATGCATACGATCCCGGTGACTCTGGCGGAGAGGCCACACCCGTTCCCATCCCGAACACGGAAGTTAAGCTCTCCAGCGCCGAAGATACTGAGAGGGCAGCCTTTCGGGAAAATAGGTCGTCGCCGGGATTGTTGCTTTAACGCGCCTGGTTCCGACCAGGCGCGTGCGACGTCCATGGCCGCCGGCATCCCGGGGTCGCGGTCGCCGCGCTATCCTCGCGGCGCATGACCGTCACCGGTGACCCCGCGAGCCCGCCGGCCAGCAGCGACGGCGTCGACGTCCGCCCCGAACCCGAGGCCGCGTCGTCGTCGCTGAGCGCGATCTGCCCGTACCTCGTGGCGGGTGACGGCAGCTGGCAGAGCGCCAACCCGATCCGGGACCAGCGCTGCGGCGCCGTCGACCCGCCGGTGCTCCTCGCGCGCGACAAGCAACGGGACCTGTGCCTCGTCGCCACGCACACCGGGTGCGCGACCTATCGCGCCGCTCTGGCGAGCGTGGCGGACACCGTGCCCCATCCCCGTTCCCGCGACGACGATGCCGACCTCTGGCCGGCGACACGATCGAAGCTGCTCGTGGTCGAGGCCGAGCGCCGCCTCCCGGGACTGTCCGGGTCGCCGGTCCGTGCCGGCGGGCAGGTCGCCCTCGTCGCGCTGATGATCGTGGCCTTCATCGTGCTGATCGTGGCGCGCACCTCGCCGTCGGGGACGGGCGGCGGGCCCGACGCGTCGTCTGGCCGCCGGCGCGTCCGCCTCCCTCGCGGCCGCGAAGCCGACCCCGACGGCCCGGCCGACCGAGGCGCCGAGCGCCTCCGCCGCGGCGTCCGCGAGCCCCGGCCCGACGGCGAAGCCCAAGCCCACGCCGAAGCCGACGACCGCTCCGGGCACGCGCCACTACACCGTCAAGTCGGGCGACACGCTCGGCGGGATCGCCCTCCGGTTCGGGACGACCCTCAAGGTGCTGAAGCGCCTCAACAACATCACGGACCCGCGCCTGATCCACACCGGGCAGGTGCTCGTCCTGCCCTGACGCCTGCGCTCGCGCGCGCCCGTCAGCGCTGGCAGCCCCGGCAGAACGCGGTCGCGAACCCGCCGGCCGTCACCTGGGTGATCCGCGCCCCGCAGCGCGGGCACGCCTCGCCGCCACGGTTGTGCACCGCGAGGTGGTCGCGGACCTGCTTCTCGAACGTCGGCGGCACGCGCTTGCGGAGCAGCAGCACCGACGCCTGCAGCGTGGAGCGCATCGCCGCGTACAGCTCGTCGATCTCCTCGGGGGCGAGCGTCGAGCGCTTGCGGAACGGCTGCAGCCGCGCCGCGTGCAGGATCTCGTCCGAGTAGGCGTTGCCGATCCCGGCGACGAACGCCTGGTTGCGGAGCGTGTTCTTGAGCTCGCCCGGGTGGCGCTTGATCCGTTCGCGCCAGACCTCGAGCGTCAGGGCCGGGTCGAGCGCGTCGGGGCCCATCTCCCCCTTGCCGAGGCCGGCGACCGGTCGATCGACGCCCGCGGGCAGGAGGTAGACCTTGCCCATCTGCGTCGGGTCGCGATAGCGGACGACCACGGGGTCGTCGTCGTCCGGCATCCACGTCGAACCGGCCGTCCAGCTGGCGGCGTCGGCGGGCGGACCGCCCGTCCGGGCGCCGAACGACAGCTCCACGGCGATGCCCGATGGCGCCTTCTCCCCGTGCGCCGCGAGCTGGAAGCGGCCGGTGAGCATCGGGTTGACGACGACCCGGTCGCGCTCGAGGCGGACATCGAGGAACTTGCCCAGTCGCCGGATCTCCTTGACGTGCTGGCCGACGAGCGCGTCGAGCTCGGCGGGCGTGCCCCGGACGGTCAGCGGCATCTGCGTTCGCACGCTCGCGACCGGCCTGCCCGTGAGGGCGGCATGGAGGGCGTCGGCGACGACGTCGAGGTCGGGCAGCTCGGGCACGGGCCGCGATTGTACCCACCGATACCGCGTGCTAGACTCTCCCGGCCCACGGGGCACGCAACAGTTGAAGAGCTATGTCCAGTCCCGTCAGCGCGAAGGAGCGGACCGCCGGCCAAGGTCACCAACGATCCCTCTCCCTCCCCAGACGGCCCCGGACCCGGTTCGGCGGCCGTTCGTGATTCCGGGGGTGAATTCCATGAAGGAGACAGGATCACCTTGACCGACGAAGAGCAGGGCGGGACCGCGCCGGCGCCGGAGGCGACGGCCTCCAGCGAGACCCCGGCGACCGAGCAGACCGTTGCGGCCATCGCCGTGGCCGACGAGCCCGCTGCCCCCGAGACGAGCCCCGAGCCGGAGCTCACCACCGAGAGCGAGGCGGCCGACGCCGTGGTCGCGGCAGACGCAGAGGCGGCGCCCGCGCCGTCCGCGACAGCCGAGACCGAGGACGCACCGGCAGCGACCGCGGAGGTCGCCGACGCCCCGGCCGAGGCAGCGGCTGAGGCCGTGGCAGACGAGGCAGCCGACGTTCCCGTCGCTGCCGCAGCGGTGGCCGACGCCCCCGTCGAGCAGGCCGCGGACGTCGCCGACGACGTCTCGGACGCGCCGCCTGCCTCGGACATCGAGGCCGAGGACGAGGCCCCCGTCGTCGTGAAGCGCCCCACCGGCCCCGAGCCGACGACGATGGAGGAGCTGCTCGCGGAGCAGGACTCCGACATCAAGAGCTTCAAGCACGGTGACGTCGTCGAAGGCACGGTCGTGCGCATCGACAAGGACGAGATCCTGGTCGACATCGGCGCCAAGTCCGAGGGCGTGGTCAGCAACCGCGAGCTCTACGGCCGCCACGGCGAGAACCAGCCGCAGCTCAACATCGGCGACGTCGTGCTCGTGTACGTCCTGCAGCCGGAGTCGCCGGAGGGCCACGTCGTCCTCTCGCTCCGCCGCGCCGGCCTCGAGCGCAAGTGGCGCGCGATGCAGGAGCTGTTCGAGGCGGGCACGATCATCGACGCCCCGGTCATCGACCACAACAAGGGCGGCCTGATCGTCGACTGCGGGATCCGCGGCTTCGTGCCGATCAGCCAGATCGTGGACTTCCCGCGCCGGCCCCAGAACGAGCAGCCGCGCGACGCCGCCCAGGAGATCGCCGAGAAGCTCCAGCCGTACATCGGCCGCAAGCTCCGCCTCAAGATCCTCGAGGTCAACCGCAAGGCCAACCGCCTGATCCTGTCGGAGAAGGTGGCCCTCTACGAGGAGCGCCGCGAGAAGCGCGACGAGCTGTTCAGCAGCCTGCAGGTCGGCCAGAAGGTCACCGGCAGCGTCCGCAGCATCGCGCCGTTCGGCATCTTCATCGACCTCGGCGGCATCGACGGCCTCGTCCACAAGAGCGAGCTCAGCTGGAACAAGGTCAACAACCCCGAGGCCGGCTACAAGGTCGGCGACGAGGTCGAGGCCGAGGTCATCGACATCAACCACGAGCGCGGCCGGATCAGCCTCTCGATCCGCCGGCTGCAGCCCGATCCGTGGGAGTCGACGGTCGCGGACTTCAACGTCGGCGACGTCATCGACGGCACGGTGACCAAGCTCGTGAACTTCGGCGCCTTCGTCCGGGTCCGCGAGGGCCTCGAGGGCCTGATCCACATCAGCGAGCTCTCGCACCAGCGCGTGGCCCACCCGGGCGACGTGGTGCACGAGGGCCAGGTCCTCAAGCTCAAGATCATCAGCCTCGACTCCGAGCGCCACCGCCTGGGGCTCAGCCTCAAGCAGGCCGAGGAGGCGCCCGCCCGGCCCGCGCCGGAGCCCGGCGTCGCCCCGGCGGTCACCGGCGAGCCGCGGCCGCGCCGCGAGCGTCGCGAGCGCCCGGAGCGCGGCTACTCGCCGTCCGATGCGCTGTCCGAGCCCGAAGGCGGGATCGACACGACCCTCGCCGCGGCATTCGCCCAGGTGCGCGACCAGCTGGCCGCCGCCGAGGCGGGTGACGAGCCCGAGGCGGTCGCCGAAGAGGCGGTCGCCGAGGCCGAGGTCGCGAACGAGGTCGCGGAGGACGCGGTCGCCGAGGCGGACGTCGCCGACGAGGTCGCCGTCGAGGCGGTCTCCGAGGCCGTCGTCGCCGACGAGGTCGCCGAGGACGCGGTCGTCGAGGCGGCCGCCGCCGACCTTGCCGCACAGGACGCCCTCGCCAAGGCCGACGTGGCCGACGAGGTCGCCGAGGCCGCGATCGCCAACTCGACCGACGACGACGAGATCGCCGCGGCCGTCGCCGAAGCCGTCGAAGCCGAGGAGATCGCCGACGAGGCGGCCGCCGACGCCGAGGTCGCCGACGAGGTGGCAGACGAGGCCGTCGCCGAGGCCGTCGAGGCCAAGGAGATCGCCAGGGAGGCCGTCGCGGTCGCCGTCGTCGACGATGCCGTCGCCGACGAGGCCGTGGCCGAGGCCGTCGAAGCCGAGGAGGTCGCCGAGGAGGCGGTCGCCGAGGCAGAGGCCGAACCCGAGCCCGAGCCCGCCTGACACCGGGCGCGCCGGCGCCTCGGACAACCCCCGCACACAGCACGACCCGCCGGTTTCCGGCGGGTCGTTCGATTTCCGGCGACCATCCTTGTCTGCCCACTCATCCGCCGCACCGCGTCGTGCGAATAGGGAGGTGGGGACGGGACCATTGGAGGGTCCTCCCGGGCCGTTTGGTGGGGATGCCCTGCGAACGGGACGGGATGCTAGGATGGCCGCACGGTTGTCCCCACAGCCCCGCACGTATCGAGCTCACCCGGATGGATCGCTTCGACAAGTTCACGGATCGCGCGCGCAAGGTCCTGACGCTTGCGCAGGACGAGGCGCAGCGGTTCAACCACAACTACATCGGCACCGAGCACCTGCTGCTCGGCCTCGTCCGCGAGGGCGAAGGCGTCGCGGCGCGCGTGCTCGAGAACATGAACGTCGAGCTGGCGAAGGTGCGCACGGCCGTCGAGTTCATCATCGGGCGCGGCGACCGGCCGGTGGTCGGCGAGGTCGGGCTGACGCCCGCGCGCGAAACGGGTCATCGAGCTGGCCATCGACGAGGCGCGCCGGCTGGGCCACAACTACATCGGCACCGAGCACCTGCTGCTGGGCCTCGTGCGCGAGGGCGAGGGCATCGCGGCGGGCGTGCTCGAGAGCCTCGGCGTGAACCTGGACAAGGTCCGCCACGAGGTCATCCGGGTCCTGTCGCAGTCGTCGTCCGCCGGTCCGGCGCAGGAGACGAAGCGCGCCAGCAAGACCCCGACCGTCGACGCCGCTGGGCATCAACCTGACGGAGGCCGCCCGCGCGGACAAGCTCGACCCGGTCATCGGCCGCGAGAAGGAGATCGAGCGGGTCATCCAGATCCTCGGCGCGCAAGACCAAGAACAACCCGGCGCTGATCGGCGAGCCGGGCGTCGGCAAGACCGCCATCGCCGAGGGCCTCGCGCAGCGCATCGTCGCCGGGCGACGTGCCCGACATCCTGCTCAACAAGCGGGTCCTGACGCTCGACATCGGCTCGCTCGTCGCCGGCACGAAGTACCGCGGCGAGTTCGAGGAGCGGCTCAAGAAGATCATCGAGGAGCTGCGGAACACCAACGACGCGATCCTGTTCATCGACGAGCTGCACACGCTCGTCGGCGCGGGCGCCGCCGAGGGCGCGATCGACGCCGCGAACATCCTCAAGCCGCCGCTGTCGCGCGGCGAGCTGCAGTGCATCGGCGCCACGACGCTCGACGAGTACCGCAAGTACATCGAGAAGGACGCGGCGCTCGAGCGGCGCTTCCAGCCGGTGATGGTCGAGGAGCCGACGCTCGAGCAGACGATCGAGATCCTCAAGGGCATCCGCGAGCGCTACGAGCAGCACCACAAGGTGCAGATCACGGACGACGCGGTGCAGGCCGCCGCGGACCTCTCGATCCGCTACATCACGGACCGCCACCTGCCGGACAAGGCGATCGACCTGATCGACGAGGCCGCGAGCCGCGTGCGCCTGCGCCACTCCTCGGCGCCGCCCGAGCTGCGCGCCGCGCAGAAGGACCTCGAGCGGATCACCAAGGAGAAGGACGCGGCGATCAACGCCCAGGAGTACGAGCAGGCGCGCGACGCTGCGCGAGGCCGAGGCGACGTCCCGCGAGTCCGTCGACAAGCTGCGCGCCGACTGGCAGTCGACGATGTCGGGCGAGACGCCCAAGGTCGACGACGAGGAGATCGCCCAGGTCGTCGCGATGTGGACCGGCATCCCGGTCACGCGCATCGCCCAGGAGGAGTCCGAGCGGCTGCTCAAGATGGAGGAGGTCCTCCACCAGCGCATGATCGGCCAGGAGGAGGCGATCGAGACCGTCTCCCGCGCCGTCCGCCGCGCCCGCGCCGGCCTCAAGGATCCCAAGCGGCCCATCGGCTCGTTCATCTTCCTCGGCCCCACGGGCGTCGGGAAGACCGAGCTGGCGAAGGCGCTCGCCGAGTTCATGTTCGGCACCGAGGACACGCTCATCAAGATCGACATGAGCGAGTTCATGGAGCGCCACAACGTCAGCCGCCTCGTCGGGGCGCCTCCAGGCTACGTCGGGTTCGACGAGGGCGGGCAGCTGACCGAGGCCGTCCGGCGCAAGAGCTACGCGGTGATCCTGCTCGACGAGATCGAGAAGGCCCACCCGGAGGTGTTCAACATCCTGCTCCAGATCCTGGAGGACGGGCACCTGACCGACGCCAAGGGCCGCCGGGTCGACTTCCGGAACACGATCATCATCATGACCTCGAACCTCGGGGCGGCGAAGATCCAGACCAACTCGAGCCTCGGCTTCCGCCAGCAGGGCGACACGGTCGAGACACGCGCCGCGGCCTCGTACGAGCTCATGAAGGAGAAGGTCCAGACCGAGCTGAAGACGAACTTCCGGCCGGAGTTCCTGAACCGCATCGACGCCATCGTCGTCTTCCGGAGCCTCACGGTCGAGGAGATCACGCAAGATCGTCGACCTGATGCTCAAGCGGGTCCGGGACCAGCTGAAGGCCCAGGGCATGACGCTCGAGATCACGCAGCCGGCCAAGGACCACCTGATCAAGCTCGGCTACGACGCCGGCGTACGGCGCCCGGCCGCTGCGCCGCACGATCCAGAACCTGATCGAGGACCCGCTCGCCGAGCACCTGCTGCTCGGTCGGTACAGCCAGGGCGACACGATCACGGTCGATCTCGATCCCGATGGCAAGGGCCTGAGCATCGCGGCCACCGAGGCGAAGACGCCGGTCGAAGCCTGACCGCGGGCACCGGGTAGCGCGCGTGGCCCGCGTCCAGAGTCGATTCGTCTGCCAGTCCTGTGGCGCCGCCGTCCCGCGCTGGGAGGGCCAGTGCCGCTCGTGCGGCGAGTGGAACACCCTCGTGGAGACCGTCGTCCGCGACGAGCCGCGCAAGCGCCCGACCGCCAGTCGTCGGTGGCGCCGTGCCGGTCTCGCTCGCCCATGCCGACGAGGCCGCCGTGGAGCTGCGCCGGCCGGTGGGGATCGGCGAGCTCGACCGGGTCCTCGGCGGCGGGCTCGTCGCCGGGTCGGTGGTGCTGCTCGGGGGCGAGCCGGGCATCGGCAAGTCCACGCTCCTGCTCCAGGTCGCGGCCGGCGTCGCGACGACGTCCGGCGTCCTGTACGCGACCGGCGAGGAGTCCGCGGCCCAGGTCCGGCTGCGGGCCGCGCGCCTCGGGCTGACCACGGGCGTCGCGGCGGAGCGGATCGAGGTCGTCGCCGAGACCGCGGTGGACCGGATCGTGGACGCTCGCGCGCCGCGCGCAGCCCGGGCTCGCTCGTCGTGGACTCGGTGCAGACCGTCGCGTCCGACGAGCTCGACGGGCCGCCGGGGAGCGTCGGCCAGGTCCGCGAGGCGGCGCTGCGGCTCATGGAGCTCGCGAAGTCCGACGGCGTGCCGGTCGTGCTGGTGGGGCACGTGACCAAGGACGGCACGCTCGCCGGGCCCAAGACCCTCGAGCACCTGGTCGACGTCGTGCTGTCCGTCGAGGGCGACCGCACCGGCGGGCTGCGGCTGCTGCGCGCGACGAAGAACCGGTACGGGTCGACCGAGGAGGTCGGCGTGTTCGAGATGGCGGACCGCGGGCTGATCGAGGTCGCCGATCCGGCTCGCGCGTTCCTCGCCGATCACGACGCGCCGGCCGCGGGCAGCGTCGTCGCGCCGATCCTCGAGGGCTCCCGCCCGCTGCTCGTCGAGGTGCAGGCGCTGGTGTCGCCGAGCGGGGCGCCGTCGCCGCGGCGGACCGCGTCGGGCATCGACCACAACCGCCTGTCGCTGCTGGTCGCCGTGCTCGGACGGCGCGCGGGCATCGGCCTGTCCGGCCACGACGTCTACGCCAACCTCGCCGGCGGCCTCTCGGTGAACGAGCCCGGGCTCGACCTCCCGCTCGCGCTGGCCCTCGCATCGTCGTTGCGCGACCGGCCCCTGCGCGACGGCACCGTCGCCATCGGCGAGGTCGGGCTGCTGGGCGAGCTGCGGGCCGTCGGCGGCCTCGACCGCCGGCTGCGCGAGGCCGCGCGCCTCGGGTTCACGCGGGCCGTCGTCCCTCGCTCGCGCGGCCGGTCCGACGACCGGGTGACCGGCGTCGAGATCGTCGAGGTCGGGTCGCTCGCCGAGGCGCTCCGGGCCGCCATCGCCGACCCGGTGGGCGCCGTCCGGGATCGGGGATAGGTCCTCGCGACGGCTGCGAGAGGGCGGTGCCGCGTGCTAGGCTCGGGCGCGCTCGCGGGCGCCCGTCGCGTGCGTAGCAGGATCGATCGAGGAGAGGCGTGATACGGACCATCCGGGTCCTCGGAGCGGCACTCGGCGCCTTCGTCGGGCTCGGCATCGCCGCCGCGGCCGGCATGTTCGCCGGCCTCGCCTACGCCGGGTTCATCCTCGCCGCATGGACGATCGCCTGGCTGATCGTCGGCTTCGCCGTCCTGCCGTATCTCACGGTCGTGCCGGCCCGCTGGCTGGTGAAGCAGGTGCAGGACCTGTCGACGGCCGAGTTCGTGGCCGCGATCCTCGGCCTGTTCGTCGGCCTGCTGCTGGGCCTCCTGCTCGGCCTGCCGCTCGCCCAGATCGAGGGCCCGCTCGGGCACCTGGCTGCCGCTCGGCATCTCGCTGTTCCTGGGCCTCGGGATGATGGGCCTGACCGTCGCCAAGCGGTTCGACCTGATCGCCGCGGCCGAGGGCGCCGGCCTGATCCGGCGGCCCGGCACGCACGACGACCCGCTCGAGGGCGAGCCCCGCATCGTCGTCGACACCAGCGTGCTGATCGACGGGCGGATCGCCGAGATCGTGGACTCCGGCTTCATCTACGGGACGCTGGTCGTCCCGCGGTTCGTGCTCGAGGAGCTCCAGCACATCGCCGACTCGTCGGACGCCCTGCGCCGCAACCGCGGCCGGCGCGGCCTCGAGATCCTCGCCCGCATGCAGCGCGACCCGCGGACGCCCGTCGAGGTCGTCGAGGACGAGGCGCCCGGCGTGGCCGAGGTCGACGCGAAGCTCGTCGAGCTCGCGAAGCGGCGCAGCCGCGTGGTCCTGACCAACGACTTCAACCTCAACCGGGTCGCGGAGCTCCAGGGCGTGCGGGTGATGAACATCAACTCGCTCGCGAACGCCATCAAGCCCGCCGTGCTGCCGGGCGAGGAGCTGCGCGTCAAGGTCATCCAGGAGGGCAAGGAGGCGGGCCAGGGCGTCGGCTTCCTCGACGACGGGACGATGATCGTCGTCGAAGGCGGGGCCCGGCTGATCGACCGCGACGTGGACGTCAGCGTGACCCGGGTGCTCCAGACGGTCGCCGGCCGGATGATCTTCGCCCAGCCGCGTCTCGACTGACGATCGCGCGCGGGCGCGAGGGACGATGACGGGATCGGCGGCTTCCGACGCGGGCCAAGGGGCCGACGCGGTGGTCGTCGCCGCCGGGTCGTCGCGCCGGATGGGCGGGGTCGACAAGCTCGCGGCCCTCGTCGGCGGGCGCCCGCTGCTCGCCTGGTCCGTGGCGGCGATCGCGGCCTCGAGCCGGGTCGATCGGGTGGTGCTCGTCGTGGCGCCCGATCGCGTCGCCGCCGTCGCCGCGGCCGGCTGGCTGCCGCCGGGCTGCGAGGTCGTTGCCGGCGGCTCGACGCGCCAGGCCTCGGTCGCCGCCGGGGTCCGCCACCTCGATCGCGTGGACCCGGCGGGCGGCGACCGCCCGGTGCTCGTCCACGACGGCGCACGCCCGCTGGTCTCGACCGCGCTCGTGGACGGGATCATCGACGCCGTGATCGCCCACGGCGCGGCGATTCCCGTGCAGCCGGTGGCCGAGACGCTCAAGCGCGTGGACGGCGACCGCATCGTCGAGACCGTCGAACGCGCCGGGCTCGCCGCCGCGCAGACGCCCCAGGGGGCTCGCCGGCGCCTGCTGCTGGACGCCTGGAACCGGTTCCCGCCGGACCGCCCGCCCGATTTCACCGACGAGGCCGCCCTGCTGGAGGCCTGTACCATCTCGGTCCATGCGATTCCCGGCGAACCAGCGAACCTCAAGGTGACGCTTCCCGACGACCTGTCGCGGGTCGAGCGCGAATTGACGGCGCCCGGCGCCCCGCGGGTCGGGTTCGGCCACGACAGCCACCCGTTCGGGCCGGGCTCACCGTTGCGGCTCGGCGGCGTGTCGATCCCGGGCGCACCGGCGCTCGCAGGTCACTCCGACGGGGACGTCGTGCTGCACGCGGTGGCGGACGCGCTGCTCGGTGCCGCTGGGATGGGCGACCTCGGGCGCCTCTTTCCGAGCGACCATCGAACACCGCGCGCCGTGGACAGCTCGCTGCTGCTGCACGAGGTCGTCGAGCGACTGGCCTCGACCGGCCTCCGCCCGACGTCGATCGACGTGACGGTCATCGGCGCGCGTCCCCGATTCGGGAGCCGGCTCGACGCGATGCGCTCGGCGATCGCGGCGACGGTCGGGCTCGACGAGGGCCGGGTCAACGTCAAGGGCTCGACCGGGAACCTCTCCGGCGACGAGGGCGCGGGACGCTCGATCTCGGCCCGCGCCGTCGTCACGGTCCAGGGCGCGGCATGACGATCGCCCTCCAGGACACGCTCACGGGCGAGGTCCGGCCGCTCGACCCGATCGTGCCCGGCCGCGTCGGCGTCTACAGCTGCGGCCCGACCGTCTACGGCCCGGCCCACATCGGGAACTTCCGCTCGTTCCTGTTCGCGGACCTGCTCGTGCGCTACCTGCGCTGGAGCGGCCTCGCGGTGACCTGGGTCATGAACCTGACCGACATCGACGACAAGATCATCCGCGGCGCGGCGGCCGAGGGGATCTCGACCACCGAGCTCGCCGACCGCTACGCCGGCCGGTTCCTCGCCGATGCCGAGGCGCTCGGGATGACGCGGCCGGACGTGCTCCCGCGCGCGACCGAGCACATCCCGCAGATCGTGGAGCTGGTGCAGACGCTGCTCGACAAGGGCCACGCCTACCGCACCGACGACGGATCCATCTTCTTCCGCATCTCGTCGTGGCCCGCGTACGGGCGGCTCGCGCGCCTGGACCCCGAGGCCATGCGGGTGGGGGAGCGGGTCGAGTCCGACGAGTACGGCAAGGACGACGTCCGCGACTTCGCCATCTGGAAGGGGCCCAAGCCCGGCGAGCCGTCGTGGGACACGGCGATCGGCCCCGGCCGGCCCGGCTGGCACATCGAGTGCTCGGCGATGAGCATGGCCCACCTCGGGCCATCGTTCGACGTCCACACCGGCGGCGTCGACCTCGTCTTCCCGCACCACGAGGACGAGATCGCCCAGTCCGAGGCCGCCACCGGCGAGCCGTTCGTCCGGACCTGGCTCCATTGCGCGCACCTGCGCATGGGCGGCGAGAAGATGGCGAAGTCGACCGGCAACATCGCGCGGGTCGAGGAGCTGGTCGCGAGCGGCGTGTCGCCGCGGGCGCTGCGGTACGCGCTGATCTCCGTGCACTACCGCGCGTCGTTGAACTTCTCCGAGGCGTCGCTCGCGGCGGCCGGCGCCGCGGTCGAGCGGATCGACGCGGTCCTCGCGGCGCTCGCCGCGTACCGCGAGGCTCGGGACGACGACCCGTCGCTCCCCGGCGTGCTCGAGGCGATGCGCGCGGGCTTCGACGCGGGTCTCGCCGACGACCTCAACGTGTCCGCGTCGCTCGGTGCGCTGTTCGACGGGATCCGCGAGCTCAACCGCCGGATCGACCTCCGATCGCTGTCCACCGACGACGCGGCCCGGGCGACCGCGGCGATCCGCGACCTCGACACCGTGCTCGGCGTGGCCGCACCCGAGGAAGCCGCGCTCGACGCGGACCTCCGGGCGTTGCTCGACGCGCGCGCGGCCGCGCGCGCGAACCGGGACTGGGCGGCATCCGACCGGCTGCGTGACGAGCTGCTGGCGAAGGGCGTCGCGGTCGAGGACACGCGCGACGGCCAGCGCTGGCGCCTGCTGGTGACCTCCGGTGGCTGACCGGCGACCCCCCAAGGACGGCGGCGGCGACGATCGTGGGTCGGGCGGCGAGCGTGGCTCGAGCGGCGACCGCGGCCCGGGCGGCGAGCGGCACGGTCCATCGCGCGGCGCGCCGCAGGGTGGTCGCGGGCCCAAGGGTCCGCCGAGGGGCCGCCCGGCCGGCGCCCAGGGTGGGTCGTATCCCAGGCCTCGCCCCGGAGGGCATCCCGGCGGCCATGCCCGGCGCTCCCGGCGACCATCGCGGCGGGCCGCCGGGCCAACGCCGCGGGACCGGGTTCCGAGCCGGGCCGCCGACCGGCCCTCGCCCGTCCTTCGACGACCGGCCGCCGCGCGACGCTCGCCCGTGGGAGGACGAGCGCGCCGCGCCACGACGCCCCGGCGCCCGGCGGCCCGCCGCGCGGCCGCGGCCCGACGCCGTTCTCGCACGACCGGCGCCCATCGGGACCGCCGGGCCATCGCCCCGGCGGCCCGCCGCGTCCCCGGCCCGGCGGCTTCGCCGCGCCCACGCGGCCGTCTGATCGGCCCGATCGGCGCCCGCCCGGCCCGCCCGGCCGCCCATACCCGCCGCGGCCCGGTCCCCGGCCCGGACCCAGGCCGTACGACCGTGCCTTCGACCGCCCGGTCGAGCGCTCGTTCGACCGCCCCTACGGCGCGTCCGTCCGGCGTCCGATCGAGCCCCGCGAGCCCGCCCTCACGCTCGCCGAAGGGGAGGAGATCGTCGCCGGGCGCCGCCCCGTCGAGGAGGCGTTCGTCGCGCGGCGGGAGGCCCGCCGCCTGCTCGTCGTGCCGCAGCGTCGCCACGCGCTCGAGAAGCTCGTGCTCCACGCGACCAGCCTGCGCATCCCCGTCGTCGAGGTCGAGGGCGGGACGCTGACGGCGGTCGCCGGCTTCGACGGGCACCAGGGCATCGCCCTCGTCGTCGGCCCGCGACCCTGGTCCGCCCCGGACGACATCCTCGCCCTCGCCGCCCAGCGCGGCGAGCCGCCGCTGGTCCTCGTCCTCGATTCGCTCGAGGACCCGCAGAACGTCGGCACCCTGCTGCGCACGGCGGAGGCCTCGGGCGTGCACGGGGCGATCTTCCCGACCCACCACCAGGCGCCGCTGACCCCGGCCGCGATCAAGGCGTCGGCCGGCGCCGTCGAGCACCTGCGGCTGTCCCCGGTCGACGACCTGCCGGGCGCCCTCGCCGACCTCCACGCGCGCGGCGTGCGGATCGTCGGCGCGGACGGGGACGCCGCGCTGACCGCGCGCGAGTCGGACCTTCGGGGGCCCGTGGCGATCGTGGTCGGCAGCGAGGGCAAGGGCCTCGGCCCGGCCGTCCGCCGCCGTTGCGACCTCCTGGTCCGGATCCCGATGCACGGCCGGATCGACTCGCTCAACGCCGCCGTCGCCGGCTCGATCCTCCTGTACGAGGCCGCCGCCCAGCGAGGCACCGGGTCCACGCCGCCGGATCCCGAGCCAGCGCCGGCGTCCCAGCCCGCCGCCGAGCCGATCGCCGAGCAGACGGCAGAACCCGCGCCTGAGCGGGCGCCGAGCCCGCGGACGAGCCCGCCGCTGATCCGGCCCCCGAACCCGCGGCCGAGCCTTCGCCGAGGAGGCGACGGACCCGCCGACCGAGGCATCCGCGACCCGTCCATCGAGCCCGACGGCGACCCGCCGGAGACGCCCGACGAGGGCTCGGACCTCCTGCCCGAGGTTTGACGCGACCCGCCTCGGGCCGTATCATGCCCCGGCCCGCAAAGTCCTACTCTTGTTTGACGCTGCGTGCGTGCCGACGTAGCTCAATTGGTAGAGCAGCGGTTTTGTAAACCGCCGGTTCCGGGTTCGAGTCCCGTCGTCGGCTCCATCCGCAACGACATGCGCCAGGAGGCGCGCCGCGGGGCGCGGTCTCCGCGGGCCCAGATAGCTCAGCTGGCAGAGCACATCCTTGGTAAGGATGAGGTCACGGGTTCGAATCCCGTTCTGGGCTCCATCTTTCGCCGACATGCGGTCGGCATCCGGCGGCCCGAGCCGCCCCAGCCTTGGAGTGAGAAGGTCCTGTGGCCAAGAAGAAGTTCGAGCGCAACAAGCCGCACGTCAACGTCGGCACGATCGGCCACATCGACCACGGCAAGACATCGCTGACGGCCGCCATCAGCAAGTACCTCGCCCTGAAGGGCCAGGCCGAGTACCGCGCGTTCGACTCGATCGACAACGCCCCCGAGGAGCGCGAGCGCGGGATCACGATCGCGATCGCCCACGTCGAGTACGAGACCGCGGCGCGCCACTACGCGCACGTCGACTGCCCGGGGCACGCGGACTACATCAAGAACATGATCACCGGCGCCGCGCAGATGGACGGCGCGATCCTGGTGGTCGCGGCCACCGACGGCCCCATGCCCCAGACCCGGGAGCACATCCTGCTCGCCCGCCAGGTCGAGGTGCCGTACATCGTCGTGTTCCTCAACAAGGTCGACATGGTCGACGACCCCGAGCTGCTCGACCTCGTCGAGCTCGAGGTCCGCGAGCTGCTGACCAAGAACAACTTCCCGGGTGACGACATCCCGGTCATCCGCGGCTCCGCGCTCAAGGCGCTCGAGGCCCCCGACAACCCCGACGATCCCGCCTACGCCCCGATCCAGGAGCTGATGGACGCGGTCGACTCGTACATCCCCAACCCGGTCCGCCCGGTGGACAAGCCGTTCCTGATGCCGGTCGAGGACGTGTTCGGCATCAAGGGCCGCGGCACCGTCGCCACCGGGCGCATCGAGCGCGGCGTGGTCAAGGTCGGCGAGGAGATCGAGATCGTCGGCGTCAGGGCCACCCGCAAGGTCGTGGTCACCGGCGTCGAGATGTTCAAGAAGCTGCTCGACGCGGGCGAGGCGGGCGACAACGTCGGCTGCCTGCTGCGCGGCATCGAGCGCGACGACATCGAGCGCGGCCAGGTGCTGGCCAAGCCGGGGTCGGTCACCCCGCACACCAAGTTCACCGCACAGGTGTACGTGCTGACCAAGGAGGAGGGCGGGCGCCACACGCCGTTCTACAACGGCTACCGGCCCCAGTTCTACCTGCGCACGACCGACGTCACGGGGGCCATCGGCCTGCCCGGCGGGGCCGAGATGATCATGCCCGGCGACAACGTCGAGATGACGGTCGAGCTGATCACCCCGATCGCGCTCGAAGTGGGCCAGCGGTTCGCCATCCGCGAGGGCGGCCGCACCGTCGGTGCCGGCGCCATCGTCACCATCATCGCGTAGGGATATCGAGCATGGCCAGAGTCGAAGCCCGTCCCGTCATCCAGCTCGCCTGCACCGAGTGCAAGACGCGCAACTACAGCACCCGCAAGAACAAGAAGAACGATCCCAACCGGATCGAGCTGCTGAAGTACTGCCCCCGGGAGCGGCGCCACACGCTGCACCGGGAGGCGAAGTAGCCCGGACCGTCCACAGGGGCGTAGCTCAATTGGCAGAGCACCGGTCTCCAAAACCGGTGGTTGTAGGTTCGAGTCCTATCGCCCCTGCCACAACCTTCGATCGTTGAAAAGGCATCCGTGAAACGATTTCGACAGTTCATCAAGGAATCGTGGTCCGAGCTCAAGAAGGTCTCGTGGCCGACCCGCATGCAGGTGCGGAATCTGACGATCCTCGTGTTCGTCATCTCGTTCGTGGTCGGCCTGTACATCACGATCGCCGACACGGCATTCGACTACATCGTTCGCTGGCTTTCGGGGTTCAACGCATGACCGAGCAGCTGACCGCCACCCGCGCCCCCGAGAAGCGCTGGTACGTCATCCACACGTACTCGGGCTACGAGAACAAGGTCAAGGCGAACCTCGAGCACCGCATCGAGTCGATGGGCATGGAGGACAAGATCTTCCAGGTGCTCGTCCCGATGGAGGACGAGATCGAGATCCGCCAGGGCCAGCGGCACACCGTCCAGAAGAAGGTCTACCCGGGCTACGTGCTGGTCGAGATGATCCTCGACCCCGAGTCCTGGTTCGTCGTCCGCAACACGCCGGGCGTCACGAGCTTCGTCGGCAGCGGCAACATCCCCGGGATGCGCAGCGAGCCGATCCCGCTCGACGAGACCGAGGTCAAGCAGATCCTGCGCCACATGGGCGTCGAGACGCCCAAGTACCGCGTCGCGTTCACCAAGGGCCAGAGCGTCCGCGTGACGGACGGCCCGTTCGCCGAGTTCATCGGCACGGTCGACGAGGTCAACCCCGAGCGCAACAAGTTGAAGGTCCTCGTGAGCATCTTCGGCCGGGAGACGCCGGTCGAGCTCGACTTCCTGCAAGTCGAAAAGCTCTAGCGAGACAGGGAGCGAGCACACGTGGCCAAGAAGATCCGAATCGTCCTCACGCTGCAGCTGCCGGCCGGCAAGGCGACGCCCGCCCCGCCCGTCGGCACCGCGCTGGGACCCCATGGCATCAACATCGTCGAGTTCACCAAGGCGTACAACGAGCGCACGGCCGACAAGTCGGGCCAGGTGATCCCGGCCCAGATCACGATCTTCGAGGACCGGTCGTTCACGTTCGTCCTCAAGACGCCGCCGGCGCCCGACCTCCTGCGCAAGGCCGCAGGGATCGACAAGGGCTCCGCGACCGCCCGTCGCGCGATGGTCGGCCGGGTCACCCGCGACCAGGTCCGCCAGATCGCCGAGACCAAGATGCCCGACCTCAACGTCAACGACATCGAGGCCGGCATGAAGGTCATCGAGGGCACCGCCCGCAGCATGGGCATCGAGGTCGTCGGCTAGGACGACCCGCCGGCGCACCGCCGGCGAGCGCGCACGGGACCACCCCGACCCGGCGCGTCACCCCGCAGGGGCAGGTCCGAATGGACCGAAGGAGCACGCGACATGCCCGAGCACGGCAAGCGCTACCAGGACGCGGTCAAGCTGGTCGACCCGATGAAGGTCTACCCGATCGAGGAGGCCGTCTCGCTGGCGCGCCAGACGTCCAACGTCAAGTTCGACGCCTCGGTCGAGGCGCATCTCCGCCTCGGCGTCGACCCCCGCCACGCCGACCAGATGGTCCGCGGCACGGTCGTCCTCCCGCACGGCACCGGCAAGGTCGTCCGGGTCGCGGTGTTCGCCCAGGGCGAGAAGGCCCAGGAGGCGCTGCGCGCCGGCGCCGACGAGGTCGGCTCCGAGGACCTGGTCAAGAAGATCGAGGCCGGCTGGCTCGAGTTCGACGTGGCGCTCGCCGCGCCCGACGTCATGGGCATGGTCGGCCGCCTCGGCCGGATCCTCGGCCGCCGCGGCCTGATGCCGAACCCGAAGTCCGGCACGATCACGTTCGACCTCGACCGGGCCATCCGCGAGGTCAAGTCGGGCCGCGTCGAGTTCAAGGTCGACAAGGGCGCGATCATCCACGTCTCCGTCGGCAAGGCGAGCTTCGAGGAGAACCAGCTGGCCGAGAACCTGGCCAGCCTCGTCGACGCCATCAACCGCGCGAAGCCGGCCGGCGCCAAGGGCCAGTACCTGCGGACGCTGACCATCGCGACCACGATGGGCCCCGGCATCCGCGTCGACATCCCGGGCGTCCTCGCCGCCGCGCAGGCGTAGCGAGGCTGATCATCGGCCGCTATCGGCATTCGGCGCAACGGGCGCCGCTCACGCACGCCAGTGCGCTCGCAGCGCCTCGCCGGCGCCTGCGCCGGACCACTGAGCGGAACACAGAAGACGGATCGCCGCAGACAGCCTGCGCCCGCGGACGCGTGACCGGCCGGAAGGCCGCAGCGTCGCCCGGGGCTTGATCCGCCGGACCGGACCGGCCGTGACCCCGCGAGGGTGACGGCGGGGGACGACGGCGAGCACGCCGAGGCAGATGGCATCGCCCCACCTCCGATGGTGGGTCGCGCCCCCTGCACGTGGCCCGTCGCAGGGGTTTGAACCCGGGATCGCCCGGGGCGCACCCACCGCCGCGCGCCGGCTGCGCGCCTGCAACAAGGAGGTCAGAGAGGCTCGATGCCGACCGAGGCCAAGCGCGAGATGATCGAGGACCTGCGTGCCCAGCTGGGCGCGAGCTCCACCATGATCGTCTCCGAATACCGCGGCCTCAAGGTGAAGGAGATCGGCGAGATCCGGCGCGCGCTGCGCAAGCAGAACGTGAGCTACCGGGTCGTCAAGAACCGCCTGATGCGCATCGCGGCGCAGGACAACCCTGCATCCGACGCGCTCTCGCCCCTCCTCGTTGGCCCGACGGCGATCGCCTTCGGCACCGACGAGGCCGGGACGGCCAAGGCGCTGCTCGACGCCGTGAAGCCCTACAACCGCGTCGTGAAGATCACGGGCGGCGTGCTGGGCTCGCGGGCGATCGATGCGGACGCCGTCACGCGCCTGGCGGCCCTGCCGTCGCGCGAGACGCTGCTCGCCGAGGCCATCGGTGCGATCACCGCCCCGATGTCCACGATGGCCGGCCTGCTCGACGCCCCGCTGCGGGACGTCGCCGGGCTGATCAGCGCGCTGCACGACAAGCGCGCCGACGCGGCCGCCTGACCCTCACCTCGAGACGAACCCCTCGCCGCGTGCGCGCGGCGCCAGCACCCAGGAGACACACCACATGGCCGCCACCATCACCCCCGACCAGCTTCTCGAGGCGTTCGAGAACATGACCGTCCTCGAGCTGTCCGAGTTCAAGAAGAAGTTCGAGGACCGCTTCGGCGTCACCGCGGCCGCCCCGGTCGCGTTCGCCGGCGCCGCCCCCGCCGCCGGCGCCGCCCCCGCGGCCGAGGCCGCCGAGGAGCAGACCGAGTTCACCGCGACCCTGACCGAGATCGGCCCGAACAAGATCCCCGTGATCAAGGTCGTGCGCGAGCTCACCGGCCTCGGCCTCAAGGAGGCCAAGGACCTCGTCGACGCGGCCCCCAAGGCCGTCAAGGAGGGCATCGCCCGGGACGAGGCCGAGAAGATCAAGGCCGCGCTCGAAGAGCAGGGCGGCAAGGTCGAGATCAAGTAGTCACGACCTGGGGGTGTAGCGTCGCGATACCCCAGGCATCGCGACGCGGTATCCTGCCGCAACACCCGGGTGGTGGCCGATTGGCCGCCACCCTCTTCCCGTCGCGCTCGTTTGACACCGCAACGATCTGCGGTATCCTACTCCTTCTGTGAGCGCGGCCGTCCCCCCCTCTTCCCACTCCGTCAAGGAGCCCTCCTTCATGCTGTCCGCAAAGTCGGCACCCCTTGCCGCCACGCCCTCCGGCCGTCTCTCCTACGCCAGGATCGCCGAGGTTCGCGACGGGGTCAGCGTCGACAAGTTCGAGGTGCCGAACCTCATCGAGCTGCAGCTCCAGTCGTTCCAGTGGTTCATCGAGAAGGGCCTGCGGGACCTGTTCGACGAGATCAGCCCGATCAAGGACTTCACCGGCAAGGTGATGGAGCTCCAGTTCCTGGACTACGAGTTCGGGACCCCGAAGTACTCCGAGGAGGAGTGCCGGACGAAGGACCTCACGTTCAGCCGGCCGCTGTACGTGAACGTCGAGCTCCTGATCAAGGAGACGGGCGAGATCCAGCGCCAGCGCGTGTACATGGGCGACTACCCGTGGATGACGGACATGGGGACGTTCGTGATCAACGGCGCCGAGCGCGTCGTCGTGAGCCAGCTCGTGCGCTCGCCGGGCGTGTACTACAGCGAGCTCGAGGATCCGGCGTCGGGCCGGATGCTGTTCTCGGCCAAGGTGATCCCGAACCGCGGTGCCTGGCTCGAGTTCGAGACCAACAACAAGGACCAGCTGTGGGTCAAGGTCGATCGCAAGCGCAAGATCGCGGCGACGACCCTGCTCCGCGCGGTCGGCTACGAGACCAACGACGAGATCGCCGGGCTGTTCGGCGCGGTCGACATCGACCCCGAGCACCCGTTCGTCGCCAACACCCTCGACAAGGACCTCACCAAGACGCCGAACGAGGCGCTGATCGAGGTCTACAAGAAGCTGCGCCCGGGCGATCCGCCCACCGGCGACAACGCCCGCCAGCTGGTCGAGAGCCTGTTCTTCAACTTCCGGCGCTACGACCTCGGCCGCGTCGGCCGCTACAAGTTCAACAAGAAGCTGGACGCGGTCGCCGCGCGCATGGGCATCGAGCTCCCGCGCGAGGGGCGCACGATCACCCGCGAGGACATCGCGGCCATCGTCGGCAACCTGATCGAGTCGAACCGGGGCCTCCACCCCAAGGACGACATCGACCACCTCGGCAACCGCCGCATCCGCGCCAACGGCGAGCTGATCCAGAACGCGTTCCGGATCGGCCTCCTGCGCATGGAGCGCGTGGTCCGCGAGCGGATGACGATCCAGGAGATCGACAAGGCCACCCCGAACGCCCTCATCAACATCCGCCCGGTCGTGGCGGCGATGAAGGAGTTCTTCGGCGGCAGCCAGCTCAGCCAGTTCATGGACCAGACGAACCCGCTCGCGGAGCTCACGAGCAAGCGCCGCCTGTCGCGCCCTCGGCCCGGGCGGCCTGTCCCGCGAGCGCGCCGGGTTCGACGTCCGCGACGTGCACCACAGCCACTACGGCCGCATCTGCCCGATCGAGACCCCCGAGGGTCCGAACATCGGCCTGATCGGCTCGCTGGCGACCTACGGCCGGATCAACGCCTACGGCTTCATCGAGACGCCCTACCGCAAGGTCAAGCGGACCGTCGGCCACGACGACCCGCAGCTCTCGACCTACACGGCGGGCGCGGACCTCGTGGGCAAGGACGGCAAGGTCATCCTCGCGAAGGGCGAGCTGTTCAACGACGCGGCCCACAAGGAGCTCGCGCGCCAGAAGGCGCTCGGCTTCCCGATCCGCCCGATCGTCACCGATGAGATCGACTACCTCCCGGCCGACGAGGAGGAGGAGCATCACGTCGCCCAGGCCAACGCGCCGCTCGACGACGAGAACCACTTCATCGGCGACCGCGTGCCGAGCCGCTACCGGGACACCTTCCCCGAGGCGCGCCCCGACCAGATCGAGTACATGGACGTCAGCCCCAAGCAGGTCGTCTCGGTGGCCACGGCGCTGATCCCGTTCCTCGAGCACGACGACGCCAACCGCGCCCTGATGGGCTCGAACATGCAGCGCCAGGCGGTGCCGCTCCTCGAGCCCGAGGCGCCGATCGTCGGCACGGGCATGGAGGCGCGCGCCGCGCGCGACTCCGGCCAGGTCGTCATCAACCGCCGCGCGGGCGTCGTGACGAGCGTGACCGCCGAGCGCGTGCAGGTCGAGGCCGACTCGGGCGAGCTGGACGAGTACCGGCTGCTCAAGTTCGTGCGCAGCAACCAGGGCACGTGCATCAACCAGCGCCCGATCGTCACGGTCGGGCAGCGCGTCAACGACGGCGACCCGATCGCCGACTCGTCGTCCACCGACGGCGGCGAGCTCGCGCTCGGCCGGAACGTCCTCGTGGCGTTCATGAGCTGGGAGGGCGGCAACTACGAGGACGCGATCGTGATCAGCGAGCGCCTCGTGCGCGACGACCTGTTCACGAGCATCCACATCGAGAAGCACGAGATCGAGTCGCGGGACACCAAGCTCGGCCCCGAGGAGATCACCCGCGACATCCCGAACGTCGGCGAGGAGGCCCTCAAGGACCTCGACGAGGAGGGGATCGTCTACATCGGCGCCGAGGTCCGCCCCGGCGACATCCTCGTCGGCAAGATCACGCCCAAGGGCGAGACCGAGCTGACGGCGGAGGAGCGCCTGCTGCGCGCGATCTTCGGCGAGAAGGCCCGCGAGGTGAAGGACTCCTCGCTGCGCCTGCCGCACGGCGAGCGCGGCAAGGTCGTCGAGATCCGCGAGTTCCGCCGCGAGTGGAACGACGACCTCCAGCCGGGCGTCAACCGCCTGGTCCGGGTGTCGGTCGCCCAGAAGCGCAAGGTCTCCGTCGGCGACAAGATGGCCGGCCGCCACGGCAACAAGGGCGTCATCGCCAAGGTGCTGCCCCTCGAGGACATGCCGTACCTGCCGGACGGCACCCCGGTCGACATCGTCCTCAACCCGCTCGGCGTGCCGAGCCGCATGAACATCGGCCAGATCCTCGAGACCCACCTCGGGTGGGCGCTCGGGACGATGGGCTACAAGGCCGCGACCCCGGTGTTCGACGGCGCCAACGAGGACCAGATCCGCGAGGCGCTCAACGCCGCCAAGGTCGACTGGCACGGTCACACGCACCTGCCCGAGGACGGCAAGATCGAGCTGCGGGACGGCCGCACGGGCGAGCTGTTCGACCGCGCGATCACCGTCGGCCAGATCTACATGCTCAAGCTCCACCACCTGGTCGAGGACAAGATCCACGCCCGGTCCACCGGCCCCTACAGCCTGATCACCCAGCAGCCGCTGGGCGGCAAGGCGCAGTTCGGCGGCCAGCGGTTCGGCGAGATGGAGGTCTGGGCCCTCGAGGCCTACGGCGCCGCGAACATCCTCCAGGAGCTGCTCACGGTGAAGTCGGACGACGTCCTCGGGCGCGTCCAGACGTACGAAGCCATTGTCAAGGGCGAGGAGATCCAGCCACCGCGGGTCCCCGAGTCGTTCAAGGTCCTGATCAAGGAGCTGCGGAGCCTCGGGCTCAACGCGGAGATCCTCGACCAGAACGACGAGGAGATCCCGCTGGCCGAGGACGACGCGTCCGGCTACCTGCTCCCCGACCTCGGCGGGATCAACCTCGCCGGGTTCGAGGACTGACGAAATCCTCTCGCCGAGGGCACGCAGGAGCTTTCCTCGGCGCTCGGAGGGCTGGTCGCAGAACTGAAATCTCAACCGCGAGGGCGGCGTCCGGCCGGCCCGCCCCCGCTCGCAACACACAGGAACGCGCCGCCTGAGCCGCGGCGGCGCTGAGGAGACCGATGCTCGAGGTCAACAACTTCTCGGCAATCCGCATCTCGCTTGCCAGCCCGGATCAGATCCGGGAGTGGTCGAAGGGCGAGGTGACGAAGCCCGAGACGATCAACTACCGGACGCTCAAGCCCGAGAAGGACGGCCTGTTCGACGAGCGGATCTTCGGACCCACCCGCGACTGGGAGTGCTACTGCGGCAAGTACAAGCGCATCCGGTACAAGGGAATCATCTGCGACAAGTGCGGCGTCGAGGTCACGCGCTCGAAGGTCCGCCGTGAGCGCATGGGCCACATCCAGCTGGCCAGCCCCGTCAGCCACATCTGGTACTTCAAGGGCACCCCGAGCCGGCTCGGCATCCTGCTCGACGTCAGCCCCCGCAACCTCGAGCGGATCCTCTACTTCGCGCTGTACATCGTCACGCACGTCGACGAGGAGGCCCGCCAGCGCGCCCTGAAGGCGCTCGACGAGCAGTCCGAGGGTCGCGGCGGCGCCGGCGGCCAGCGCGTCGCCGAGCTCGAGGGCCAGCTGAAGGCCGACGTCAACCGCCAGCGCGACGAGCTGCGCGCGACGCTCGCGACCACCAAGGGCGAGCTCGAGGCCCAGCGCACGACGCGCACCGAGGAGCTGGTCCGCGAGGCCCAGGGGATCGAGGCCGCCCTCAAGGCGCTCGGGACCGGTGCGGCCGAGGAGACCATCGCGTTCGCCCCGACGGGCGAGGTCGTGGTCGCCGCGGGCGACAAGGGCGGCAAGGACGCGACGGCGAAGCTGCGCAAGATCGTCGCCGCCGAGACCGAGCGGGTCACCGAGGAGCTCAAGACCCGCGAGGCCGACGAGGAGCGCCTGACCGAGCAGAAGGTCCAGGATCTCGTCGCGGCCATGGACGAGACGCTGCGCGGCGAGCGCGAGACGCTCGCGTCCGAGGCCCAGGGCCAGAAGGACGAGCTCAAGCAGGCACGCGCCGAGATCGAGTCGCTCAAGCCGCTCATGACGATCGGCGAGATCGAGCTCCGCCAGCTCGACGAGAAGTACGGCTCGGGCGCCAAGACCGGCCGCATCTTCTGGGCCGGGATGGGCGCCGAGGCCGTGCGCGACATCATCGTCCGCATGGACCTCGAGGAGCTGTCCCGCCAGCTGCACGCCGAGGTCCGGACGAGCTCCGGCCAGCGGCGCAAGAAGGCGATCAAGCGCCTGCGCCTGATCGAGGCGTTCCGCCGCTCGGGCAACCGCCCGGAGTGGATGATCCTCTCGGTCCTGCCGGTCATCCCGCCGGACCTGCGCCCGATGGTGCAGCTCGACGGCGGCCGGTTCGCGACGTCGGACCTCAACGACCTGTACCGGCGCGTGATCAACCGCAACAACCGCCTCAAGCGGCTCCTCGAGCTCGGCGCGCCCGAGATCATCATCCGCAACGAGAAGCGGATGCTCCAGGAGGCGTGCGACGCGCTGATCGACAACGGCCGCCGCGGCCGCGCGATCGCCGGCACCGGCAACCACCGCCTGAAGAGCCTCTCCGACATGCTCAAGGGCAAGCAGGGCCGGTTCCGCCAGAACCTGCTCGGCAAGCGCGTGGACTACTCCGGCCGCTCGGTCATCGTCGTCGGCCCGGAGCTCAAGCTCCACCAGTGCGGCCTGCCCAAGAAGATGGCGCTCGAGCTGTTCAAGCCGTTCGTGATGCGCCAGCTCGTCGAGAAGGGCTTCGCGCACAACATCAAGAGCGCCAAGCGCATCGTCGAGCGCGTCCGGCCCGAGGTCTGGGACGTCCTCGAAGAGGTCATCAAGGACCACCCGGTCCTGCTGAACCGCGCCCCCACGCTCCACCGCCTGGGCATCCAGGCGTTCATGCCGGTCCTCGTCGAGGGCTCGGCGATCCAGATCCACCCGCTCGTCTGCACGGCGTTCAACGCGGACTTCGACGGCGACCAGATGGCCGTCCACGTCCCGCTGTCCACGGCCGCCCAGGAAGAGGCGAAGGTCATGATGCTGTCGACGGCGAACCTGCTGTCGCCGGCCGACGGCTCGCCGGTCGTGGCGCCGACCCAGGACATGGTCCTCGGCTGCTTCTACCTGACGATGGACGGCCCGACCGTCAAGAACCGCCCGATCCGCTCGTTCGCCAACGAGGACGACGCGGTCATCGCCTACGAGCTCGGTGCCCGCGGCATCGACTCGGCGAGCCGCATCTCCAGCGAGCGCGAGGAGGGCGACGTCTCCGCCGTGAAGCACGCCAGCGCGAAGCTGCTGCTCCACGAGCCCGTGGACGTCGTCGTCACCGGGTGGGACACCGAGTCCGGGACGCTGACCGAGCGCGGCGTGCGCACGACGGTCGGCCGGATCCTGTTCAACCGGGTCCTGCCCGACCAGATGCGCTTCGCCAACGAGGCCATGCGACGCGTGGACCTCAAGCGCCTCGTCGACACCTGCTATCGCCTGCTCGGGCCCGCCGAGACGGCGCACCTCGTCGACGGCATCAAGGACGTCGGCTTCAAGTTCGCCACCCGGGGCGGCCTCACGATCGGCCTGTGGGACATCGTCGTCCCCAAGTCCAAGCGCGAGCTCCTCGTGGGTGCCGACGAGGCCGTCGCCTCGATCGACAAGCAGTTCCAGCGCGGCCTGATCACCGACGACGAGCGCTACGAGCAGGTCGTCGAGCTCTGGCAGCGCGTGACCAAGAACGTCTCCGACAAGATGATGGACTCGCTCGGCGAGGAGAACCCGGTTCGGATGATGACCGACTCGGGTGCCCGCGGAAACAAGGGCAACATCGGCCAGCTGGGCGCCATGCGCGGCCTGATGGCCGACCCGTCCGGCCGGATCATCGACGTCCCCGTGCGGAGCAACTTCCGCGAGGGGATGACGGTCCTCGAGTACTTCATCAGCACCCACGGCGCCCGCAAGGGCCTGGCCGACACGGCCCTCCGCACCGCGGACTCCGGGTACCTCACCCGGCGCCTCGTGGACGTCGCGCAGGACGTGATCACGCGCCAGGACGACTGCGGCACCGAGGAGGGCAGCTGGATCATCCGCGCCGAGTCCGCGGACGAGCCCGACGCCTTCCAGCGCCGGCTCGTCGGCCGGCTGGCCGCGGCGAACGTCGTGGATCCCAAGGCCAAGGTCAAGAAGGGCGAGACCGCCCCGATCGTCGTCGCCCGTGGCGACATGATCGACGAGGACCTCGCCAAGACGATCGACGCGGCCGGCATCGACGAGGTGCTGGTCCGCTCACCGCTCGCCTGCGAGTCGCGCTACGGCGTCTGCCGGATCTGCTACGGCCGCAACCTGGCGACCGGCGGCATGATCGGGATCGGCGAGGCGGTCGGCATCATCGCCGCCCAGTCCATCGGCGAGCCCGGCACGCAGCTGACCATGCGCACGTTCCACACCGGCGGCGTCGCCGGCCAGGACATCACGCAGGGCCTGCCGCGCGTCGAGGAGCTGTTCGAGGCCCGGATCCCCAAGGGCAAGGCCGAGATCAGCCACATCGACGGCATCGTCGAGGTCATCGCGGGCGACACCGGCCGCAAGGTCAAGGTCATCAGCCGCGAGGCCTTCGACACGCCGCTCGCCCTCGGCGACGGCGCCGAGCTCCTCGCGGCGGCCGGCGACCTCGTCGAGCTCAACCAGGTGCTCGCCCGGGCCGAGTCCGGCGACACGGTGGCGCCCGTCAAGGGCTTCCTCGCGCGAACCGACGACGGGCTCGTCATCCGCGCCGAGGACGTCGTCGAGCGCGAGTACGCGATCCCGCACAGCGCGAAGCTGCTGGTCGACGACGGCCAGGAGCTCCGCGCCGGCGACGCGATCACCGACGGCCCCATCAACCCGCAGGAATACCTCGACGTGCGGGGCAAGGACGCCGTGCAGCGCTATCTCGTTCGCGAGGTCCAGCGCGTGTACCGGAGCCAGGGCGTCACGATCAACGACAAGCACGTCGAGATCATCGTCCGCCAGATGCTCAAGAAGGTCCGGATCGACCAGCCGGGCGACCTCGAGCAGCTGCCGACGGAGCTCATCGACCGCCTCGACTTCGAGGAGGCCAACAACAAGGTCCTGTCCGAGGGCGGCGAGCCGGCGACGGCCCAGACCGTGCTCCTCGGCGTGACCAAGGCGTCGCTCAACACGTCGTCGTTCCTCGCCGCGGCCTCCTTCCAGGAGACGACCCGGGTGCTCACCGAGGCCGCCATCAACGGCGCCAAGGACCACCTGATCGGCCTCAAGGAGAACGTCATCATCGGCAAGCTCATCCCGGCAGGGTCGGGCGCGCCGCAGAACATCGCCGCGCTCAAGGAGCGCCAGCGGCGGGCCGCCCTCGAGGCGCTCGCCGGCGAGGCCATCGAAGGCCTCGGCGAGGCCGAGTACAACCCGTTCCTCGAGGACGGGACGCGCGGCACCGAGGACGAGACGGCCGGCCTTGCGCTGGCCGCCACGATCGCCGGCGCCGACGACGACGAGGCCGAGGCCAACCCGTTCCTGGGCGACGCCACCGAGGCGGCGTCCGAGGAGACCGAGGCGTTCAACCCCTTCCTCGAGGAGGCCGCCGAGGCCGTCACCGAGGAGAGCTAGGGCGCCATCCAGGCGACTCGCAGGAGCCCCGGCCGACGGCCGGGGCTTCGTCCTTCCCGGCAGCGTGCCGGGCGGTCCGGTGGCGTTTGACACCGATCGAGCACGATTGCTACACTCCGCGCTCGTGGCCTCGAGGGGGCCCCGCACGCCATGGGCGTCGCGGTCACCGCCTCACGAGAGCTCCAGCGGTCCCCGGTCGGGCCATCCCGGCCAACGGGTGTGGACCGCCGGCCAGACCACCACCAGACGTTCAAGCCAAGAAGGGAGCCGCGTCTCCGTGCCGACCATCAGCCAGCTCGTGCGCCACGGGCGGAAGCCGAAGATCCAGAAGGTCAAGGCTCCCGCGCTGCGCAAGAACTGGAACAGCCTGCGCCAGCGCCAGGTGCCGATTCCGGGAGCTCCCCAGAAGCGCGGCGTCTGCCTGCAGGTTCGAACGATGACCCCGAAGAAGCCGAACTCGGCGCTTCGGAAGATCGCGCGCGTGCGGCTCACGAACCAGATGGAGGTCACGGCCTACATCCCGGGCATCGGCCACAACCTCCAGGAGCACTCGGTGGTCCTGGTGCGCGGCGGCCGGGTGAAGGACCTCCCGTCGGTCAAGTACCACATCATCCGCGGCACGCTCGACGCCGCCGGCGTCAAGGACCGCAAGCAGAGCCGGTCCAAGTACGGCGCCAAGGCGGCTCCGGCCGCGGGCAAGAGGTAACCGATGCCGCGTCGAACCTCCATCCCGCGCAAGGCGAAGTACCAGCCCGAGTCCGTCCGCGTCACCGACCGCTTCCGCGCGAAGCTGATGCACGACGGCAAGCGGACGCTGTCCGATCGCATCCTCCGCCAGGCGCTCGCCCGCGCCGAGTTCCAGGCCAAGCGCCCGGGGCTCGAGGTGCTCGAGGCGGCCCTGCGCAACGCGACCCCGATCATCGAGGTGAAGCCTCGGCGCGTCGGTGGCGCCACCTACCAGGTCCCGGTCGAGATCCGGGGCGAACGCCGCATGTCGCTCGGGGTGCGCTGGCTCGTCCAGGCCGCCCGCAAGCGCAACGGCAAGAGCATGAGCGAGAAGCTCGCCGCCGAGTTCGTCGATGCCATGAACGGCCTCGGCGCGGCGGTGAAGCGGCGCGAGGACACCCACAAGATGGCCGAGGCCAACAAGGCCTTCAGCCACTTCAAGTGGTAGTCCCGGGCCGGCAGAGGAGTTAGGACAACCGTGGCACGCGCCGTTCCGCTCGCACGAACGCGGAACATCGGAATCATCGCGCATATCGACGCGGGCAAGACGACCGTCACCGAGCGGATCCTCTTCTACACGAAGAAGATCTACAAGATCGGTGAGGTCCATGAGGGCGCGGCCACCATGGACTGGATGCCCCAGGAGCAGGAGCGCGGCATCACGATCACTGCCGCGGCGACGACCTGCTCGTGGAACGATCACCGCATCAACATTATCGATACGCCCGGGCACGTGGACTTCACCGTCGAGGTCGAGCGCAGCCTGCGCGTGCTCGATGGCGCGGTCGTCGTGTTCGACGGGGTCGCCGGCGTCGAGCCGCAGTCCGAGACGGTCTGGCGCCAGGCCGACCGGTACCACGTGCCGCGCATCTGCTTCATCAACAAGCTCGACCGCACCGGCGCCAACTTCTGGCGCGACGTCGACATGATCACCGAGCGCCTGGGCGTGAAGCCCGTGCCGATCCAGATCCCGATCGGCATCGAGGACACGTTCATCGGCCTCATCGACCTCGTGCGCATGAAGGCGCTGATCTGGCGCGACGACTCCGGCAGCACCTTCGACGAGACCGAGATCCCGGCCGAGCTCCTCGACGAGGCGAAGACGTGGCGCGAGCACCTGCTCGAGGCCGTGTCCGACGTGGACGACGCACTCGCCCACAAGTTCCTCGAGGGCGAGGAGATCACCGAGGCCGAGCTCAAGCACGGCATCCGCCTCGCGACCCTGCAGTACAAGTGGGTCCCGATCCTGTGCGGCTCCGCGCTCAAGAACAAGGGCGTCCAGCCCATGCTCGACGCGGTCGTGGACTACCTGCCGTCGCCGCTCGACGTGCCGCCGGTCATCGGCCTCAAGCCGGGCACCGACGTCGAGGTCCTCAAGACCCCCGACGACAGCGAGCCGTTCAGCGCGCTGGCCTTCAAGATCGCGGCCGACCCGTTCGTCGGCAAGCTCGCGTTCTTCCGGGTCTACTCGGGCACGCTCAAGTCCGGCTCGTACGTCCTCAACGCCACCAAGGGCAAGCGCGAGCGGATCGGGCGCATCCTCCAGATGCACGCGAACCACCGCGAGGAGATCGACGAGGTCTACGCGGGCGACATCGCCGCGGCCGTCGGCCTCAAGGACACCTACACGGGCGACACGCTGTCCGAGCCGGAGCACCCGGTCATCCTCGAGTCGATGACCTTCCCCGAGCCGGTCATCGAGGTGGCCATCGAGCCGCGCACGAAGGCCGACCAGGACAAGCTCGGCATCGCGCTCCAGCGCCTCGCCGAGGAGGACCCGACCTTCCGCGTCAAGACGGACGAGGAGTCGGGCCAGACGCTGATCGCCGGCATGGGCGAGCTGCACCTCGACGTGCTCGTCGACCGCATGGTCCGCGAGTTCAAGGTCGCCGCCAACGTCGGCAAGCCGCAGGTCGCCTACCGCGAGACCATCCGTCGCGCGGCCGAGGGCAACGGCCGGTTCGTCCGCCAGACCGGCGGCAAGGGCCAGTACGGCCACGCCGTCATCCGGGCCGAGCCGAACGAGAAGGGCGCGGGCTACGAGTTCATCGACAAGATCGTCGGTGGCACGATCCCGCGCGAGTACATCAAGCCGATCGAAGCCGGCATCCGCGAGACGCTCGACTCGGGCATCTACGCGAACGTGCCGATGGTCGACGTCAAGGTGACGCTGATCGACGGGTCGTACCACGAGGTCGACTCGTCGGAGATGGCGTTCAAGATCGCCGGTTCGATGGCGATCAAGGACGCGGTCGCCAAGGCGAACCCGGTCGTGCTCGAGCCGATGATGCGCGTCGAGGTCACGATGCCCGAGGAGTTCATGGGCGACGTGATCGGCGACATCAACAGCCGGCGCGGCCAGATCGAGGGCATGGACCCCCGCGGCTCCACCCAGGTGGTCCGCGCGGCCGTGCCGCTCGCCGAGATGTTCGGATACGCCACGGACCTGCGGTCGATGACCCAGGGCCGGGCGAGCTACTCGATGGAGCTCAGTCACTACGCCGAGGTTCCTCCGAACCTCGCGTCTGAGCTCGTCGCCAAGTCGAAGGTCTAACAGGGTCGGCTCGCCCCGGCGCGAGCGAGGAGCAGGGAGTCCACGAAGGACATGGCCAAGAAGAAGTTCGAGCGCAACAAGCCGCACGTCAACGTCGGCACGATCGGCCACATCGACCACGGCAAGACATCGCTGACGGCCGCCATCAGCAAGTACCTCGCCCTGAAGGGCCAGGCCGAGTACCGCGCGTTCGACTCGATCGACAACGCCCCCGAGGAGCGCGAGCGCGGGATCACGATCGCGATCGCCCACGTCGAGTACGAGACCGCGGCGCGCCACTACGCGCACGTCGACTGCCCGGGGCACGCGGACTACATCAAGAACATGATCACCGGCGCCGCCCAGATGGACGGCGCGATCCTGGTGGTCGCGGCCACCGACGGCCCCATGCCCCAGACCCGGGAGCACATCCTGCTCGCCCGCCAGGTCGAGGTGCCGTACATCGTCGTGTTCCTCAACAAGGTCGACATGGTCGACGACCCCGAGCTGCTCGACCTCGTCGAGCTCGAGGTCCGCGAGCTGCTGACCAAGAACAACTTCCCGGGTGACGACATCCCGGTCATCCGCGGCTCCGCGCTCAAGGCGCTCGAGGCCCCCGACAACCCCGACGATCCCGCCTACGCCCCGATCCAGGAGCTGATGGACGCGGTCGACTCGTACATCCCCAACCCGGTCCGCCCGGTGGACAAGCCGTTCCTGATGCCGGTCGAGGACGTGTTCGGCATCAAGGGCCGCGGCACCGTCGCCACCGGGCGCATCGAGCGCGGCGTGGTCAAGGTCGGCGAGGAGATCGAGATCGTCGGCGTCAAGGCCACCCGCAAGGTCGTGGTCACCGGCGTCGAGATGTTCAAGAAGCTGCTCGACGCGGGCGAGGCGGGCGACAACGTCGGCTGCCTGCTGCGCGGCATCGAGCGCGACGACATCGAGCGCGGCCAGGTGCTGGCCAAGCCGGGGTCGGTCACCCCGCACACCAAGTTCACGGCCCAGGTGTACGTGCTGACCAAGGAGGAGGGCGGGCGCCACACGCCGTTCTACAACGGCTACCGGCCCCAGTTCTACCTGCGCACGACCGACGTCACGGGGGCCATCGGCCTGCCCGGCGGGGCCGAGATGATCATGCCCGGCGACAACGTCGAGATGACGGTCGAGCTGATCACCCCGATCGCGCTCGAAGTGGGCCAGCGGTTCGCCATCCGCGAGGGCGGCCGCACCGTCGGTGCCGGCGCCATCGTCACCATCATCGCGTAGGGATATCGAGATGGCGAAGCAGCGGATCCGGATCCGACTCAAGGCATACGACCATCGGCTGCTCGATCAGTCGGCAGCCCAGATCGTCGAGACGGCGCAGCGCACCGGCGCTGACGTCGTCGGCCCGGTGCCGCTGCCGACCCGGATCGAGAAGTTCACCGTCCTCCGGTCGCCGTTCATCGACAAGGACTCCCGGGAGCAGTTCGAGATCCGCACCCACAAGCGGCTCATCGACATCCTGGACCCGTCGTCGAAGACCGTCGACGCACTGATGCGACTCTCGCTTGCCGCGGGCGTCGACATCGAGATCAAGATGTAATGAGTATCGGATTGATCGGCCGCAAGGTCGGTATGACACAGGTCTTCCTGCCGGACGGGACCATGGTCGGCGTCTCGGTGGTCCGGGTCACCCCGAACACGGTGACCCGCCTGCGCACGCCCGAGCGCGACGGCTACACGGCCGTGCAGCTGGGCGCGGGCGAGCGCCGGAAGATGACCAAGCCGCTCGCCGGCCAGCTCAAGGACCTGCCGCGGGTCGCGACGATCCGCGAGTTCCGCCTCGACACCGCGGACGAGTACACCGTCGGCCAGGAGATCGCCCTGTCGGACGTGTTCGCCGAAGGCGACATCGTCGACGTCACGGGCGTCTCCAAGGGCCAGGGCTTCGCCGGCACCGTGAAGCGTCACAACTTCTCGCGCGGCCCGAAGACCCACGGCTCGGACAACTACCGCAGGCCGGGCTCCATCGGCCCCGGCACCACGCCCGGTCGCGTCTACCGCGGCATGAAGATGGGCGGCCACATGGGCCACGTCCGGGTCACCATCAAGAAGCTGCGCGTCGTCCGCGTGGACTCCGAGCGGAACCTGATCCTCGTCCGAGGGTCGGTCCCCGGGGCACCCGGCGCGCTCACGTTCGTCCGGAAGGCCTGACCATGCCGCAGACCAACCTCTACGACCGAACCGGCGCGACCGTCGGGAGCGTCGACCTCGCCGAGGCGCTGTTCGCCGCGCCGGTGAACGAGGCCGTCCTCCACCAGGCCGTCGTCGCCCAGCTCGCCGGCCGCCGGACGGGCACGCACAGCACCAAGACCCGCGGCGAGGTCCGCGGCGGCGGCCGCAAGCCGTACCGCCAGAAGGGCACCGGCCGCGCCCGCCAGGGCTCGCGCACCGCGCCGCACTACCGCGGCGGCGGCGTCGTCTTCGGCCCGCACCCGCGCTCCTACGAGCAGAAGCTGCCGCGCAAGATGCGCCGGATCGCGCTGCGCTCCGCGCTGACCGCCAAGCTCAACGACGACGCGATCCGCGTCGTGGTCCAGTTCGGCATGACCGACGAGCCGCGGACCAAGGCGTTCGTCGCGGTCCTCGAGGCGCTCGGCGCCGGCGACGGCCACGCGCGTCGCGTCCTCGTCGTGGCCCCGGCCAAGGACGAGCCGCTCCTGCGCTCGGCCGCGAACCTGCCGTCGGTCACCGTGATCCTCGCGGACTCGCTCAACGTCGTCGACCTGCTCAACGCGGACGCGGTCCTGATCGAGCAGCCGGCCCTCGCCCGGATCGAGGAGGTGTACGCGTGAGCGCCCTCACCGCCGCCGACATCATCCTGCGCCCCGTGATCTCCGAGAAGTCGATCGACGAGTCGGGTCGGGGCAAGTACACCTTCGCCGTCCACGAGAAGGCGAACAAGATCCAGATCAAGGCCGCCGTCGAGGAGCTCTACCGCAAGGAGAAGGTGACCGTCGTCGCCGTCAACGTGCTGACCTCGAAGTCGAAGGAGAAGCGCCGCGGGACCAAGCGCGGGCGGATCGTCGGCTACACCTCGTCGTGGCGCAAGGCCATCGTGACCCTGGCCCCCGGCCAGAAGATCGAATTCTTCGAGGGGGTATAGCGATGCCGCTGCGAAGCTACAAGGCGACCTCGCCGGGCCGCCGGTGGATGACCCGATCGACCTTCGAGGAGATCACCACCGACGAGCCGTACAAGCCGCTGCTCGAGCCGATGAAGCGCGGCTCCGGCCGCAACAACCAGGGCCGGCTCAGCGTGCGCCATCGCGGTGGCGGCGAGAAGACCCACTACCGGATCATCGACTTCAAGCGCAACAAGCCGGGCGTGCCCGCGCGGCTGGCGACGATCGAGTACGACCCCAACCGGTCGGCCCGCATCGGCCTGCTCCACTACCGGGACGGCGCCAAGCGCTACATGCTGCTGCCGAACGGCCTCAAGGTCGGTGACGTCGTCGTCTCCGGGCCCGAGGCCGAGGCCCGCGTGGGCAACGCGCTGCCGATCGCGAACATCCCGCTCGGCACCACGATCCACAACATCGAGCTCATCCCGGGCAAGGGTGGCCAGATCGTCCGGTCCGCCGGCGTGTCGGCCCAGCTGCTCGCGAAGGAGGGCGACTACGCCCAGGTGCGCCTGCCCTCGGGCGAGGTGCGCCGCGTGAGCGTGAAGTGCATGGCGACGATCGGGCAGGTCTCGAACGTCGACCACGAGAACCAGAACCTCGGCAAGGCCGGGCGCGCCCGTCACATGGGCCAGCGTCCGGAGGTCCGCGGCGTCGCGATGACGCCGCGCGACCACCCGCACGGTGGCGGCGAAGGCAAGAGCCCGACGGGCATGCCTCCCAAGACGCCGTGGGGCAAGCCGGCGATGGGCTACCGGACGCGACGCGGCAAGGCAACGAGCCGCCTCATCGTCCGCAGCCGTCACCGCAAGTCGTAAGCGAGGAGCGAGAGCATGTCTCGATCGGTCAAGAAAGGACCGTTCGTCCAGCCCCGGCTTCTCGGCCGGGTGCAGGACATGAACAAGCGGAACGAGCGCAAGGTGCTGAAGACCTGGTCGCGCGCGTCCGTCATCTTCCCCGACTTCATCGGGCACACCATCGCCGTGTACAACGGCCGGAAGCACGTGCCCGTGTACGTCACCGAGAACATGGTCGGCCATCGTCTCGGCGAGTTCGCGCCCACCCGCACGTACCGCGGGCACGGCCGGACCGCCGACCGGTCCGCCGGGCTGCGGTAGGGGAGCCTGATGCGCGTCTCTGCCACAGCCAAGTACCTCCGCGGCTCCACCCGGAAGGCCCGCCTCATCACCGAGGCGATCAAGGGCATGCCGGTGGAGGAGGCCGCCGCCGCGCTGCGGTTCATGCCGCAGACGGCCGCCAAGAACGTCGCGCGCGTGCTCCAGAGCGCGACCGCGAACGCTGAGAACAACCTGAGCCGCTCGGCCGACGAACTGTACGTCGCCGACGCGGTCGCGAACGAGGGCCCGACGATCAAGCGGTGGCGCCCCCGGGCCCAGGGTCGGGCATTCCCGATCCACAAGCCCATGACGCACATCACGATCACCGTCGCGGACCGGGAGGCCTAGGCATGGGACACAAGGTCCATCCGTACGGCTTCCGCTTGGGCTACACGCGAACGTGGACTGCCAAGTGGTACGCCGACAAGGAGTACACGACCCTCCTCAAGGAGGACATCTCGATCCGGCAGCTGCTGGATCGCCGCCTGGCCAACGCCAGCGTGAGCGGCGTGGAGATCGAGCGCGGCATCAACCACGTGACGGTCGCCATCCACACGGCGAAGCCGGGCATCGTGATCGGCCGCGGCGGCCAGAACGTCGAGCTCCTGCGCAAGGAGATCGGCGAGCTGACCAAGCGCAAGGTCAAGCTCGAGATCCGCGAGATCCGCCAGCCGGAGCTCGACGCGTACCTCGTCGCCCTCAACATCGCCCAGCAGCTGACCCGCCGCGTCGCCTACAAGAAGGCGATGAAGCAGTCGATCCAGCGGTCGATGAAGGCGGGCGCCAAGGGCGTCCGCATCGCGCTCGCCGGCCGCCTCGGCGGCTCGGAGATGGGCCGCCGCGAGTGGGATCGCGAGGGGCGCATCCCGCTCGGCACGCTGCGCGCCGACATCAGCTACGGCCAGGTCCACGCCCACACGACCTACGGTCGCATCGGCGTGAAGGTCTGGATCTACCGGGGCGAGATCCCCGTCGAGCGCCGGCGCCGTGAGGCCGCCGAAGCCGTCAGCGCGGCCGCCGCCGCGTCGGGGGCGTGACGCCATGCTGATGCCGAAGCGCGTCAAGCACCGCAAGGTGATGCGCGGCCGGATGTCCGGGATGGCCAAGGGCGGCCACACCGTCGCCTTCGGCGAGTACGGGCTGGCCACGATGGAGCCCGCCTGGATCACCGCCCGCCAGATCGAGGCCGCCCGACGCGCGATGACCCGCTCGGTCAAGCGCGGCGGCAAGATCTGGATCCGCGTCTTCCCCGACAAGCCGGCGACGAAGAAGCCCGCCGAGACCCGCATGGGCTCGGGCAAGGGCGCGCCGGACCACTGGGTCGCCGTCGTGCGCCCCGGACGGATCCTGTTCGAGATGGCCGGGGTCGACCACGAGGCGGCCGTCGAGGCCATGCGCCTCGCGTCCCACAAGCTCCCGGTCCAGACCCGCGTCGTGGTCCGCGAGAACGCGAAGGAGGTCACCGATGGAGATCGGTGAGGTCCGGCAGCTCTCGGACAGGGAGCTCGACGACCGGCTGAAGGAAGCCAAGCAGGACCTGTGGCAGGCCCGCTTCGCGCTCTCGACACGCCAATTGAAGGACTACAGCCAGATCCCGGCGACGCGACGCACGATCGCTCGGATCCTCACCGTCCAGCGCGAGCGGGCAACCGCCCCGCGCTCGGTCGAGTAGGAGCGCCGGGATGACCACCGCAGGAGCCACCAAACCCGTGACGGGACAGCGCAAGACCAAGGTCGGCCGCGTCGTCAGCGACAAGATGGACAAGACGATCGTCGTGTCCGTCGAGCGCCTGACGCGCCACCGCCTGTACAAGCGCGTCATGAAGGCGAGCACCAAGTTCGCCGCCCATGACGAGGCCAACGAGGCCAAGATCGGCGACACCGTCCTCATCGAGGAGTCGCGACCGCTCTCCGCCACCAAGCGCTGGCGCCTGGTGTCCGTCCTCTCCCGAGCGGGCGAGGAGCGGGCCGGCGAGTCGATCGTGACCGACGAGGCCGAGACCGACGAGGCCATCCACTCGGCCGCCCACCCGGGCCGCCGGACCGAGGCCGATGAGCCGGCTTCGGAGGAGGCCGCCTCGTGATCCAGGCAGAGACGCGTCTGCGCGTCGCCGACAACACCGGCGCGCGGACGATCCAGTGCATCCGCGTCATGGGCCGCTCGCGCAAGAAGACCGCCGGCGTCGGCGATGTCATCGTCGCGAGCGTCAAGACCGCGATCCCCAACGCGCCCGTCAAGAAGGGCGACGTCGTGCGCGCCGTCATCGTGCGCACGGCGAAGGAGATCGGCCGGCCGGACGGCAGCTACATCCGGTTCGACGAGAACGCCGCCGTGCTGATCAACAACCAGGGCAACCCGCGCGGGACCCGGATCTTCGGACCCGTCGCGCGCGAGCTGCGGGAGCGCAACTACATGAAGATCGTCTCGCTCGCGCCGGAGGTGCTGTGATGCCCGCCCGCACGGTCGAGCACGGCACGAAGGTGCCCGAGATCCGCAAGGGCGACACCGTCGTCGTGCTCGCGGGCCGGGACGCCGGCAAGCGGGGCAAGGTGGAGCACGTCGTGCGCCGCGACCCGTCGTCGTCGCCGGTCCGCTCCGGCTACCGCCGCACGTCGCTCAAGGGCGGCACGTTCGTGGTGGTCGAGGGCCTCAACATCGTCCGCAAGCACACCAAGCCGCGCCAGCGCACGCAGGGCGGTCCCGGCTCGATGCCGACGATCGATCCCGGCGGCATCCTGGACCACGCGATGCCGCTCCCGGCCAGCCGGGTGATGGTCGTGTGCGGTCACTGCGACCGCCCGACCCGGATCGCGCACCGGAGGCTCGACAACGGCTCCAGCGTGCGGGTGTGCAAGCACTGCGCAGAGCCGCTGGAGGTGCAGTCGTGAGCGGCCAGCTCAAGGAGCGGTACCAGACGGAGGTCGTGCCGGCGCTGGAGAAGCAGTTCGGCTACGACAACCCGATGCGCGTGCCGCGCCTGGACAAGATCGTCCTGAACATCGGCCTCGGCGAGGCCCTGTCGAACGCGAAGGCGGTCGACGCGGCGGTCGGGGACCTGCAGCTGATCACGGGCCAGAAGCCGATCGTCACCCGCGCCAAGCGGTCGATCGCGCAGTTCCGCGTCCGGACCGGCAACCCGATCGGCGTGAAGGTCACCCTTCGCGGCGAGCGGATGTGGGACTTCCTCGAGCGCATGACGCGCCTCGCCCTGCCGCGCATCCGCGACTTCCGCGGCGTGCCCGGGCGGTCGTTCGACGGCCGTGGCAACTATTCGCTCGGCCTCCGGGAGCAGCTTGCTTTCCCGGAGATCGATTACGACAAGGTGGACCGTCTCCGCGGGCTGGAGATCAGCATCGTGACGACCGCCAAGACCGACGAGGAATCGAAGCGCCTGCTCGAACTCCTCGGCATGCCCTTCGCCGGCTAGGGCGCGGGGAGGAGTCGGAATGGCCAAGAAATCTCTCATCGCGAAGGCCAAGCGCACGCCGCATCACCCGGTGCAGGCGTACCACCGCTGCTTCGTCTGCGGACGGCCGCGGGCCTACATGCGCCGCTTCGCCATGTGCCGCATCTGCTTCCGCGAGCGAGCGCTCGTCGGCGAGCTGCCCGGCGTCACGAAGTCGAGCTGGTAGACCATGAACATCTCCGACCCGATCGCGGACATGCTCACGCGCGTCCGAAACGCGTCGCGGGCCCGCCACACCGAGGTCGTCGTCCCGGCCTCGCGCACGAAGCGCGAGATCGCGCGCATCCTCAAGGAGGAAGGCTTCATCGCCGACGTCCACGAGGAGCGTGAGGGCCCGACCCAGCTGCTGCGCATCGAGCTCAAGTACGTCGACGGCAAGGTGCCGGTCGTCTCGGGCCTCAAGCGCATCAGCAAGCCCGGGCTCCGCGTGTACGCACGCAAGACCGACATCCCTCGCGTCCTGGGCGGCCTCGGCGTCGTCATCGTCAGCACGTCCAAGGGGATCATGACCGGCTCGCAGGCGAAGCAGGCCCAGCTGGGTGGCGAGATCCTCGCCTACATCTGGTAGCCCGATGTCCCGTATCGGTCGTCTCCCCATCACCGTCCCCGCCGGCGTCGACGTCTCGTTCGACGGGCGGATCATCACCGTGAAGGGCCCCAAGGGCACCCTCACCCGGTCGCTGCCCCCGCGCATCAACGTCGCGCAGGAGGACGGCACCATCACGGTCACCCGGCCGACGGAGACCAAGCTCGACAAGAGCCTCCACGGCCTGACCCGCACCCTCGTCAACAACATGGTCGTCGGCGTCACCACGGGGTACCGCAAGGGCCTCGAGATCGTCGGCGTGGGCTACCGCGCGCAGAAGGTGGGCGACAAGCTCCAGCTCGCGCTCGGCTACAGCCACCCGATCGAGATCGACCCGCCCGCCGGCATCAGCTTCGAGGTCGAGACCCCCGTCCGCCTGGCGGTCGTGGGCATCGACAAGGAGCTCGTCGGCCAGATGGCCGCCAAGATCCGCGCGACCCGCAAGCCCGAGCCGTACAAGGGCAAGGGCGTCCGGTACGCCGGTGAGAACGTCCGCCGCAAGGCAGGCAAGGCCGGCAAGATCGGCGGGAAGAAGTAGCCATGTCGACCACCGCCTCCCGTTCCGGCGCCCGCAGCAAGCGCCACGAGCGCCTCCGCCTCCGCCTGTCGGGGACCACGAGCCGTCCGCGGCTCGCGGTGTTCCGGAGCCTGAACCACATCTACGCCCAGGTCATCGACGACACCAGCGGCACCACCGTGGCCGCCGCGTCGTCGCTCGAGGCCAGCCTGCGCAAGACCGACGGGACCAAGTCCGACGACGCCAAGCGCGTCGGCAAGCTCGTCGCGGAGCGCGCCAAGGCGGCCGGGGTCGAGCAGGTCGTGTTCGATCGGGCGGGCAACAAGTACCACGGGCGGGTTCGCTCGCTCGCCGAGGCGGCTCGCGAAGCCGGCCTGGACTTCTAGAGGACACGCCTGTGGCCCGCATCGACCCGAACAAGCTCGCGCTCGAGGAGCGCGTCGTCCAGATCAACCGCGTCGCGAAGGTCCACAAGGGTGGCCGCCGCTTCTCGTTCTCGGCGGTCATCGTCGTGGGCGACGGCAACGGCCACGTCGGCGTGGGCCTGGGCAAGGCCGGCGACGTCCCGGAGTCCATCCGGAAGGGCGTCGAGGACGCGAAGAAGAACATCGTCCGCATCCCGATGGTCGGGACGACGATCCCGCACGAGGTCCGTGTCGAGTACTCCGCCGCGCGCGTGATGCTCAAGCCCGCCTCCAAGGGGACCGGCGTCATCGCGGGCGGCGCCGTGCGCGCCGTCGTCGAGGCGGCCGGCATCCGCGACATCCTGGCCAAGGTCCACGGCTCCACCAACCCGGTGAACGTGACCCGCGCGACGCTCAACGCGCTCCGCGGCCTGCACTCCGTCGAGGAGCTGTCGCGCCGCCGCGGCGTCCAGCTCCGGCTCGTCGTCCCCGGACAGCCCGAGGCGGCGATCCGCAGGGAGGTGGCCGCCGATGCCCGCTAGCCTGAAGGTCACCCAGACCAGGAGCACGATCAGCCACATCGCCCGCAACCGGGCGACGATCCGCGCGCTCGGCCTGCACGGGATCGGCAGCTCGTCTGTCCTGCCCGACAACGCCGCCGTGCGCGGGATGGTCCGCCAGGTCCGCTTCCTCGTCTCCGTCGAGGAGCTGCCCGCCGGCGCGGACGCGAAGTCCACGGAGAAGCACTGATGAAGATCCACGACCTGCACCCCGCCGAGGGATCGACCAGGAAGCGGACCCGGGTCGGTCGCGGCATCGCCGCCGGCAAGGGCAAGACCGCCGGCCGCGGCACGAAGGGCCAGCGCTCGCGCGCCGGCGCCTCGATCCCGGCCTGGTTCGAGGGCGGCCAGACGCCGCTCCACATCCGCATCCCGAAGCTCCGCGGCTTCAAGAACATCAACGACGTCGAGTACGAGGTCGTCAACGTCGGCGCGATCAGCGCGGCGATCGAGGCGGGCCGGCTCGAGGTCCAGAAGGGCGCCCCCGTGACGGTGAACGCCGACACGCTCAAGCAGGCCGGCCTGGTCCGTCGTGACCGCCTGCCGCTCAAGGTGCTCGGCAACGGCGACGTGAGCGCCAAGCTGTTCGTCCTCGCCGACGCCTTCACCCGCAGCGCGCGGGAGAAGATCGAGGCCGCGGGCGGCACCGCCCAGGTCATCGAGGTCCCGAGCAGCCCGCTCGCGGCCCTCGGGGTCGACGTCCCCGCCGACGAGGCGTCCGACAAGCCGGCGAAGCCCGCCCGTGCGCCGCGCGCGTCCAAGGCGAGCGCGAAGGCCAAGGCCGACGACGCCGAGACGGCCGACGCCGACGAGGCCGAGGTGCCGGCAGCCGACGCCGCCGAGCCCGTCGCCGAGGCGGCCGCCGCCGACGCCGAGGCCGGGACGCCCGCAGAGGCCGACGAGGCCGACGCGGCCGACAACGGCTAGCGCCCGTGTTCGAAGGGCTGCTCAACGCATTCCGCGCGCCGGACCTCCGGCGCCGCATCTTCTTCGTCGCCGGGATCCTGCTCGTCTTCCGGCTGCTCGCGCACGTCCCGATCCCGGGCGTCAACTCGGAGCAGCTGAAGGGCTTCCTCGACTCGAACGCGATCTTCGGCCTGCTCGACCTGTTCTCGGGCGGCGGGCTGACGGCGTTCTCGGTCGTGGCCCTGGGCGTGAACCCGTACATCAACGCCTCGATCATCATGCAGCTGATGACGGGCGTCGTCCCCTCGCTCCAGGCGCTCCAGCGCGAGGGTGAGTACGGCCGGACCAAGATCAACCAGTACACGCGCTACCTGTCGGTGCCGATGGCGCTCCTCCAGGCCTACGGCATCCTCGCCGTGCTGTCGGCGAACAACGTGCTCACCACGCCGTTCGACCTCGGCAGCTGGGAGACCATCACCCAGATCGTGGTGCTGACCGCGGGCTCGGTGACCCTGATGTGGCTGGGCGAGCTGATCACCGAGAAGGGGATCGGCAACGGCATCAGCTTCATCATCTTCGCGGGCATCGTCAGCCGCGCCCCGGGCGCGCTCACGGGCTTCGCCGACAACCCCGACCTGGCGAAGTTCGTCCTGTTCGCCATCCTGGGGGTCGCCGCGGTCGCGGTGATCATCTACATCCAGGAAGGCCAGCGGCGGATCCCGATCCAGTACGCCTCGCGCGTCCGCGGCCGGCGCATGTACCAGGGCGGCCAGACGTTCCTGCCGCTGCGCGTCAACCAGGCCGGCGTCATCCCGATCATCTTCGCGGTCAGCATCCTGCTGTTCCCGAGCCAGATCGCGAGCTACTTCGTGAACGCCGGCGGCATCGTCGGGGACATCGCGAACGCCATCGTCACCTGGCTCAGCCGCGGCTCGTGGCTGTACGTCGCGCTGTACTTCTTCCTGACCGTCGGCTTCACGTACTTCTACACGGCGTTCACGTTCAAGCCGGACGAGACCGCCGAGCAGCTGCGCAAGAACGGCGGGTTCATCCCGGGCATCCGCCCCGGGCGGCCCACCCAGGACTACCTCGCCAAGGTGGTCACCCGGATCACCGTCGCGGGTGCCCTGTTCCTGGGCATCGTCGCCGCGCTGCCGCCGTTCATCGCCCTCGTGAACCCGTCGTACCAGAACCTCGCGCTGGGCGGCACCGGCATCCTGATCGTGGTGTCCGTGGTCGTCGAGACGATGAAGCAGGTCGAGGCGCAGCTCCTCATCCGCCAGTACGAAGGCTTCATCAAATGACCCCCGCCCGCCTGGGGGTCCATGCGGGCGTCGGCACTCAGCCTCGGCCGCACGCCTGACATGGACGTCGTCATCCTTCTCGGCGCCCCCGGCGCCGGCAAGGGAACGCAGGCCCCGCTGCTCGCGACGCGACTCGGGGTGCCCATCGTCGCCACCGGCGACCTGTTCCGGGCCGCCGTCCGCGACGGCACGCCGCTCGGCATCGAGGCCCGGCGCTACATGGACGCCGGCCAGCTCGTGCCCGACGAGATCACGGTCCGCCTGCTGCTCGACCGGCTCGCCCGCGCCGATGCCGACGGCGGCGTGATCCTCGACGGCTTCCCGCGGACGGCGCCGCAGGCGGAGGCCCTCGACGCCGCCCTCGCCGACCGCGACGCGGCGGTCCGGGTGGCGGTCCTCGTCGACGTCCCGACCGAGGAGCTCATCCGCCGCATGTCCGGGCGCTGGGTCTGCCGCGCCGCGGGCCACCCGTACCACGAGCTGTTCAGCCCGCCGCACGTCGCGGGCATCTGCGACCTCGACGGCTCGGAGCTCTACCAGCGCTCCGACGACCGCCCCGAGACCATCCGCGCGCGGATGGCCCAGCAGCTGGGCGCCCTCGGCGACGTCCTCGACCACTACCGGGCGTCGGGCGTCCTGCGCACGGTCAACGGCCTGCGGTCGATCGACGAGGTCGCCGACGAGGTCGACGCCGCGGTGGCCGAGGCCGGCGTCGCCCCGCACTCGGCGGGCGACGCGCGCGAGGCGGGCTGATGCACGTGACGCGCAAGTCGAAGGCCGAGGTCGCCAAGATGCGCTCGGCCGGCCGGATCGTCGCGGAGGTCCTCGCGCTCGTCGAGGAGAGCCTCGCCCCCGGCGTCTCGACGGCCGAGCTCGACCGCCTCGCCGAGCGCCACATCCGGGGCGCCAAGGCCGTGCCGAGCTTCCTCAACTACCTCGGCGGCCGGCGCTACGACGCCCGCGACCCGCACGCCTACCCCGCCTCGACCTGCATCTCGATCGACGACGAGATCGTCCACGGGATCCCGGGAGACCGCGAGATCAAGGCGGGCCAGCTCGTGTCGGTCGACGTCGGGGTGATCTACGACGACTGGCACGGCGACGGCGCCCGGACCTTCATCTGCGGCGGCCACGACGCGGCGACGCCCGAGGCCCGCGGCCTCGTCGACGCCACGCGCCTGTCGCTGATGGCCGGGATCTACGCCGCGATGCCCGGCGGCTACATCGGCGACATCTCGGCGGCCGTCGAGGACGTCGCCGTGGCCGGCGGCTACGGGATCATCCGCCAGTACGTGGGCCACGGCATCGGGACGTCGATGCACGAGGACCCGCAGGTCCCCAACTTCCGCTCGCGCTCGAAGGGGATCCGCCTCGAGCCCGGCCTGTGCCTCGCCATCGAGCCGATGCTCACGCTCGGGTCCGAGGCCACCGAGGTCGAGGCCGACGGCTGGACGGTGGTGACCTGGGACGGCTCGCTCGCGGCCCACTTCGAGCACACCATCACGATCGGCGCCGACGGGCCGCAGATCCTGACGACGGTCTGACCGTGCCGTTCGGGGAGTTGTCGGAATTGCCGGGCTTTGATATCCTCCGCTTTCGTGTGTCGGCCCGCCCGGGCCGACTCTCGTGCTGAAAAGAGGACCCAAGGAACCAGTTTGCCGAAGAAGGACGCGATCGAAGTCGAAGGAACCGTCATCGAGCCTCTCCCGAACACGATGTTCGCGGTCGAGCTCGAGAACGGCCATCGTGTTCTCGCGCACATCAGCGGCAAGCTCCGGATGAACTTCATCCGGATCCTCCCAGGGGACCGGGTCCGCGTAGAGCTTTCCCCCTACGACCTCACCCGGGGTCGGATCACGTACCGCCTGAAGTAATCGAGGAACTGGTGAAGGTCAGAGCGTCCGTCAAGACGCGTTGCGACAACTGCAAGGTCATCCGGCGCCACGGCACCGTGATGGTCATCTGCTCGAATCCCAAGCACAAGCAGCGGCAGGGCTGACGCATGGCTCGTATCGCCGGTATCGACATCCCGCGTGAGAAGCGCGTGGAGATCGCCCTTACCTACATCTACGGGGTCGGGCTGTCCTCCAGCCAGAAGATCCTGAAGCAGACCAGCATCAACCCGGACACGCGCGTCCGGGACCTCACCGAGGACCAGGTCAACCGCCTCCGCGAGGTGATCGACCGGAGCTTCAAGGTCGAGGGTGACCTCCGCCGCGAGGTCGCGCTGAACATCAAGCGCCTGATCGAGATCGGCTCGTATCGCGGCCTGCGGCATCGCCGGAACCTTCCGGTCCGCGGGCAGCGCACGAAGACGAACGCCCGGCAGCGCCGGGGACCGAAGAAGACGGTCGGCGCGCGCAAGAAGACCAAGTGACGAGGAACTCGTAGACACATGGCCGAACGGAAGCGCGCCGTCAAGCAGCGGCGCCGGGAGCGGAAGAACGTTCCGCAAGGACACGTCCACATCCAGGCGAGCTTCAACAACACGATCGTGACGATCACCGACCAGGGTGGGAACGTCATCTCGTGGGGTTCAGCGGGCATCGCCGGGTTCAAGGGCTCCCGGAAGAGCACCCCGTACGCCGCCGCGCTCGCCGCGGACGGTGCGGCCAAGCGCGCCATGGAGCACGGCATGCGCCAGGTCGAGGTCTACGTGAAGGGACCGGGCGCCGGCCGGGAGCAGGCGATCCGCTCGCTCCAGGCCGCAGGCCTCGAGGTCTCCGCCATCACCGACGTCACGCCCATCCCGCACAACGGCTGCCGCCCGCCCAAGCGGCGCCGGGTCTGAGCACGAAGAGATCATGGCTCGATACACCGACCCCGTCTGCCGGCTCTGCCGCCGCGAAGGCCTGAAGCTCTACCTCAAGGGCAGCCGCTGCTACTCCAAGAAGTGCTCGTTCGAGCGTCGACCGACGCCGCCGGGACAGCACGGCGTCCGCCGCCGCAAGGTCGGCGACTACGGGCTGCAGCTGCGCGAGAAGCAGAAGGTCCGCCGCGTCTACGGCGTGCTCGAGAAGCAGTTCCGCAACTACTTCGTCGAGGCGTCGCGCCACAGCGGCGTGACCGGCGAGTCCCTCCTGCGGGCGCTCGAGCTGCGGCTCGACAACGCCGTGTTCCGCCTCGGCTTCGCGCCGTCGCGGGCCGCCGCCCGCCAGATGGTCACCCACGGGCACTTCGCCGTGAACGGCGTCCCGACCAACATCGCCTCCTACCGACTCAAGATCGGCGACAAGATCGAGGTGCGCCAGTCGCACCACGAGCGCGAGCTGTTCAAGGTGGTCAAGGAGTCCATCAAATCGCACCAGGCGCCGGACTGGCTGAGCCTCGACGCGGCGAACCTCGCCGGGTCCGTGATCGCCATGCCCCGTCGCGACCAGATGCCGCTCGACTTCAACGAGCAGCTCGTGGTCGAGTACTACTCGAGGTAGCCGCCCTCCATGATCGAACTCGAGACCCCGCAGATCGAGCCCATCGCCGAAGCCGGCACGTACGCCAAGTACGAGGCCGGACCGCTGCAGGCCGGCTACGGCGTGACCCTCGGCAACGCGCTCCGGCGCGTCCTCCTCTCGTCGCTCGAGGGGGCCGCCGTCACGTCGATCCAGGTCCGTGACGTGTACCAGGAGTTCTCGACGATCCCGGGCGTCAAGGAAGACGTCACGCAGATCGTCCTGAACGTCAAGAAGCTCCGCCTCAAGAGCTTCGCGACGCACCCGGTCCAGCTGCGCCTCATCAAGAGCGGCGCCGGCCCGGTCATCGCGGCGGACATCGCCGAGTCGGCCGACGTCGAGATCGTCAACCCCGAGCTCGTCCTGATGACGATCGACTCGGACGACGTGACGATCGAGATGGACCTCACGGTCGAGCGCGGCGTCGGCTACCTCGCCGCCGAGCGCAGCGAGGCCCTGCCGATCGGCGTGATCGCGGTCGACGCGATCTTCACGCCCGTCCGCAAGGTCAACTACTGGGTCGAGAGCATGCGGGTCGGTCAGATGACCAACTTCGACAAGCTCACGATCGAGATCGAGACCGACGGCACCATCACCCCCGAGGAGGCGCTCTCGCGCTCCGCGGACATCCTGGTGCGCCAGTTCCAGCCGTTCGTGACGATCGGCGTCCAGGCCGTCGCCGTGGACCGCGCCGTCCCCGGCGTCCCGCAGCTCCCGCCGAACATGCTCGACATGCCGATCGAGGAGCTGGACCTGCCGATGCGGGCCTACAACTCGCTCAAGCGCAACAACATCGTCAAGGTCGGCCAGCTGCTCCAGCTCAAGGACGACGACCTGCTGCGCATGCGCAACTTCGGCAAGAAGTCGCTCGACGAGATGAAGGAGCGCCTCCGGATGCGCGGCTTCATCCTCCCCGACACCGAGGAGTCGGACGGCGCCCTCGACGGCGACGACGAGCCGTTCGGCGAGACGACGAGGAAGCCTGAGCCATGTCGTCCCATCGCATCGACGGGCGCAAGCTCTCGCGCAAGCGCGGCCCGCGCCTCGCGCTCTACAAGAACCTGATCGTCTCGGTCCTCCGCTACGAGCGGATCCAGACCACCGAGGCGAAGGGCAAGGAGGTCCGCGGCCAGGTCGAGCGGATGATCACGCTCGCCAAGCGCGGTGACCTCGCCGCCCGACGGACGGTCGTCTCGGAGCTCCCGAACGAGCCGCTCGTCATCACCAAGCTGTTCGACGTCATCGCCCCCAAGTACGCCGACCGCCAGTCCGGGTTCACCCGGATCGTGCACATCGGCCAGCGCAAGGGCGATGCGGCCGAGATCGTCCAGATCGAGCTGGTCTGAGGGCTGCGGCTGAGCCGCGACCCCGAGACCGGTTGATCGCCCAGGGTTCCGAGAGGGCCCGCCGGTGCGCTATCGCGCGACGGTCGAATACGACGGAACGGACTTTGCCGGGTTTCAGCTCCAGCCGAACGCCCGCACGGTCCAGGGAGAGCTCGAGACCGCGCTCGCCCGCCTCGCAGGAGGCGAGCGGATCGTGGTCGACGGGGCGGGACGCACGGATGCCGGGGTCCACGCCGCAGGCCAGGTGATCGGTTTCACCTACCTCGGCGGGCTCAGCGGGCCGGCGATCCAGCGGGCGGTCAACGCCATGCTCCCGCCGGACGTCGCGATCCGCGGCGTGCGACGGGCCCCGAACGGGTTCCACCCACGCTACGCGGCGCGGTATCGGGAGTACCGCTACACCGTCTGGAACGGGCCGCGCAGCCCGCTCCGCGAGCGTCATGCGCTCGGGGTGCGGACCCCACTCGACATCGCCGCCATGGCGAGCGCCGGGTCGGTCTTCGAAGGCCGGCACGACTTCTCGACCTTCGGTGGCGCGGACGGGTCGTCGGTCAGGACCGTGCATGCGGTCCGGGTCCGACGGGAAGGCAGCCTGGTGACGATCGACGTCCGGGCAGACGCCTTCCTCCGGGGCCAGGTCCGGCGCATGGTCGCCGGCCTCCTGGAGGTCGGTCTGGGAACATTGGACATCGAGGGACTCCGGGCGGCACTCGCCGGACCGGGGCCGGCGCTCAACGGGGCCTCGGCTCCCGCGAAGGGCCTCTGCCTCCGGCGCGTCGTCCTCGGTGGGCGACGAACGAACGACAAGGAAGACGAGAGATGAGCGCGAAGACCTATACGCCTCGAGAGAGCGAGATCGAGCGACGCTGGTACGTCGTGGATGCGACGGACGAGACGCTCGGCCGCCTCGCGACACGGATCGCGCGCGTCCTCGAGGGCAAGAACAAGCCCACCTACGCCGCCCACATGGACACCGGCGACCACGTGATCGTGCTGAATGCGGCCCGCATCACGGTGACCAGCGACAAGCTGACGTCCAAGGTGTACGCCCGCCACAGCGGCTATCCCGCCGGGTTCAAGGAGGAGACCCTCGGTCACCTGCTCGCCCGCCGGCCGGAGGAGGTCATCCGCCGCGCCGTCAAGGGGATGCTGCCCCACAACCGCCTGGGAACCCAGATGCTCCGGAAGCTCAAGGTCTATGCCGGGAACGAACACCCGCACCAGGCCCAGAAGCCCGAGCCGCTGGTCTGATCGAGGAGCCCTGATGTCGACGCCTGCGTTCTTTTGGGGCACCGGCCGCCGCAAGACGGCTGTCGCCCGCGTGCGCCTGATCCCCGGTGAGGGCGAGATGGTCGTGAACGGCCGCTCCCCCGAGGAGCACTTCGGCGGCGTGCTCGCCGAGTCCGAGCTGTTCCTCCCGTTCCGCGTGACCGGGACCGAGGGCCGCTACAACACGATGATCAAGGTCGAGGGCGGTGGCGTCACCGGCCAGGCCGGCGCGATCCGCCACGGCATCGCCCGCGCCCTGCTCCAGGTCGACGCCGAGACCAATCGCCTGCCGCTGCGCCAGGCCGGCCTCCTCACCCGCGACCCGCGGATGAAGGAGCGCAAGAAGTACGGCCTGAAGCGCGCCCGCAAGGCCCCCCAGTACACCAAGCGCTAGCGGCGCACCTGGCGGCCGCTCGCGGCGTTGGCCGCTGCGGGCGCTCGCTCACGCACGTCCGGAGTGCGCTCGCGCGCGTCCTCGCGGCGCCTTGCGCTCGGCGCGCCATCTGGCCGCCTCGGTCATGAGGCTCGGCGCGTCGCCGCCGCTCGGGTCCTGACGCTGGCGGGCATCTCGCGCTCCGTACACTGGGGCGGTGACGCAGCACGTAGCCTGCACGGGCGGGACTTCGTCTCCGCTGCCGATCTCACCGCCGACGAGATCGCGGTCGTGTTCGCGCGGGCGACGGCGCTCAAGGACGAGTTCGCGCGGGAGCGACGGCACGCCCAGCCGCCACTCGAGCGGCGGACGCTCGCCATGCTGTTCCAGCGCCCGAGCCTGCGCACGCGGGTCACGTTCGAGGCCGGGATGACGCAGCTCGGCGGCCACGCGGTCTACCTGACCGAGGGGGTCGTGCTCGGCGGTCGCGAGAGCGTCGCCGACGTCGCGCACAACCTCGAGCGGTTCGTGGACGGGATCATGGCGCGCACGGGACCCCACGAGGTCGTGCTGGAGCTCGCGGCCCAGGCCGCGATCCCGGTCGTCAACGGCCTGACGATCCGCGAGCACCCGTGCCAGGCGCTGGCCGACCTGTTCACGCTCCACGAGCGCTTCGGCGACCTTCGCGGGCTGCCGCTGGCCTTCGTCGGCGACGGGAACAACGTCTACCACTCGCTCGCGCTCATGGGCGCGACCCTCGGCATGGAGGTCCGGCTCGCGCACCCGGCCGGCTACGGGCCGAGCGACCGCCTCGTCGAGCGCGCGTCCGACATCGCCGCCTCGTCGGGGGGCCGGCTGGTGTTCGACGCCGACCCGCGTGCGGTCGTCGACGGCGCGGCGGTCGTCTACACGGACGCCTGGACGTCGATGGGGCAGGAGGCCGAGGCCGAGGAGCGCCGCGACGCCTTCGCGAAGTACCAGGTCAACGCCGACTTGTTGGCGATGGCGCCCGACGCCGTCGTGATGCACTGTCTGCCTGCGCATCGGGGCGAGGAGATCACGTCGGACGTGATGGACGGCCCGCGCAGCATCATCTTCGACCAGTCCGAGAACCGGCTCCACGCCCAGAAGGCGCTGCTGGTCGAGCTGCTGGCCGGCTGACCCGGTCGGGCAATGGAGGCGACGTGAGCGGAGAGGCCCTGTACGAGCGCTACAAGGACGCGCTCCGGCGGGGTCACGTCGCGTCGCTCCGCGGCCGGCTCGAGGAGGCGCTGACCGCGTACGCGGAGGCGGCCGCGATCGCGCCCGAGCGCGCGACCCCGCACACCAGCGCCGGCACGGCCCTCATGCGCCGCAAGCGCCCCGGCGATGCCGTGCGCCACTTCACGGCGGCCGTGCGCCTCGCGCCACGCGACGAGGGCGCGCTCACCGGCCGCGCGCAGGCGCTGGCCGCGATCGACCGCCGGCCGCAGGCGGCCGACGCGTACGACGCCCTGGCCGAGGTCCAGGCGGCGAACGGCAAGCTCGCGGACGCCGTCGACTCGGCGCGCAAGGGCCTCGAGCTCGCGGAGGGCCGCGAGCGACGGCGGACGCTCGTGAAGCTGATGGAGCGCCTGCGCGCGACCGATCCCGGCGAGCCGGGCCGGCTCGCGCTCGAGCGGGCGCTCGTCGTGCTCGAGGGTCGGGCGATCGAGCCGCGCAAGCCCGCCGCGGCGCCCGCGGCCAAGGCGGCGGCGCCCGCCAAGCGGGCCACCGCCGAGCCCGCCGCGGCCCCGGAGCCGGCCCCGTCCGACGCTGGCGGGCGTCGCCGAGTCCGACGCGCCCGCGGACGCCGACGAGGTCGCCGACGCCCCAGGAGGCTCCGGTCGCGGCCACGCGCGCCGGCGAGGCCTTCGACTGGCCCGAGGCCGACAT
>CAVZFY010000017.1:0-29462 GCA_963774695.1 uncultured Chloroflexia bacterium
CGCGCCGTCGGCGAGCGCTGCGGACGTCCTCGCGCTCGACGCCGGCCGCCTCGTCGAGCGGATGCGCGCCATGCGGACCTCGGCCTTCGTCGTGCCGCGTGCGACCGCGCCGCTGATCCGGGCCGCCACATTCGTGCCGGTGGAGCGGTTCGCGTGGCTCATGCGTGGCCTGCGCCTCGACGAGGCGTCGTTCGCGCGCGTTCGCGACGAGGTCGTCGCGGCCGCCGCCAGGCCCCGGACTGCGAAGGAGCTCCGCAAGGCGATAGACCTCGACGGACGGGAGATGGGGCCGCTCATGTCGCTGCTGGGGATCCATGGCGACATCGTGTCGGTCGGGTCTGGATCGCTGACGTCGAACGTCTCGCGCTACCAGTCGCGGAGCGCCTGGCTGGCGGGCGACGGCGAGCCCGCGGCTCCCGATCCCGCGGTGGCGCGAGCGTGGCTCGCCGGCGAGTACCTACGGGCCTTCGGGCCGGCGCGGATCGCCGACTTCGCATGGTGGTCGGGGATAAGCGGCCGGCTCGCGGCCGAGGCGATCGGCGCCCACGAGACTGTCGACGTCGGAGACGGGCTTCTGCTCCTTGCGGCGGACGAGGTGGCCTTCGCGCGGACCGAGCCGCTCGCCGGTGTCGTGACCCTCCTCCCGAAGTGGGACGCCTGGACGATGGGCTACCCGCTCGACGGTCGCTCCCGGTTCCTCGATCGCGACGTCCACGACCGCGTCTTCGACGGCGACGGCAACGGCCTCGGTATGGTCCTCGTCGACGGCCGGGCCGCGGGCGCGTGGCTCCACCGCGGCGCAGGCACCGCGATGGAGGTCGACCTCGACGTGTTCGACCGGTCCGGGGGCCGCCTCGCGGCCGCGCTCGACGACGCCTTCGCGGACCTCGCCGGCTTCCTCGGCTATCGGCGCGCCGTCGTCCGCGCCGTCGAGACCGTCATCCCCAACCGCGCTCGCGTCCGCCGGCCGCTGGACTGACGGCTACGGGGCGTAGCTGTCGATCACCTCGTTGCGCCGGCTCGAGGTCGCGACGCGCAGCGGCTTCGCCCGCGTCAACACGAGCGTTCAGCGCGTTGCGATGATGGCACCGTAATCGTCGGAGTCGCCGACGGTCGGCGACGTCGACCGCGGGCAGACTGGAGGAGGACAGGCATGCGCCCGTTCGTGGTGCTCATGGGGCTCGCCGCACTGGTCGTCGCCGCGTGCGGGTCCAACCCGCCGGCCTCCAGCTCTCCGTCGGCGAGCATCGCCTCCGGGCCGCCGGCCGTCGTGGCATCGCCATCCGCGGCGACGGGCACGACCTTCGCGGTCAAGCTGCCGGCAGGGTCCGGCAAGCGAGTCAGCGTGACCGTCCACGACCAGAACGGGGTCCTCTCCACGGCCCGCGTGCCGACGAGCGCCGAGTCCAAGGCCGTCTCGCACGCCTTCCACGGCGGCAACGCCGCCGTCACCGGCGGCAAGACGGCGAAGCTGCTGGTCGTCGGCTGGGTGGGCACGGCGTGCGACAAGAAGGTCGACGTCTCCGTCCAGGGCACGAAGGTCACCGTGGCGCCCGCCCCGCGCCGGGACGTGCATCACCAAGGCCGTGCCTCGCTCCGTGACCCTGAAGTTCCTCACGGCGATCGATCCGGAGGCGATGAGCGCTACGTTCATCGCGCCGACGGCCCAGCCCTAGTCCTCGCCCCGGTCAAGGAGTCCGCCCACGCTTCCTGCCGGGATCCTCTTCCGACCTGGCGACGGTGCCGGCCCCGAGACGACGGAGTCGACACCGGCGTTCGCCGTCGATCTCCACCTCGACGAGGTCGCCGCCGCTCTGGGGCACGGCCGTGCCGACCCGGAGCTCCTGGCGCGCTTCTTCACGCGTCTCGGCGATCCCGACGCCGTCGCGTTCCGGCACGAGGTCTTCCGCGACCTCGAATTGCCGACGCTGCGCGACGCGCTCGCCGACTTTGCCGCCCGGATGCGTGTCGTCGACGAGCACCTGCGGCACGCGTCGTCGATCGCGCACCCGCTCGAACGGCAGCGCTGGCAGCTCGAGGCAGCGAGCGAGTACCGGGTCGCCGTCACGCTGGTCGCGGACGCGCTCGCGGAGGCCTCGCCCGCGTCGCGCGCGCTCGGCGCGTTCACCGCTTCTGTCCGCGACTACGTGCAATCGGCGGCGTTCACGACCCTGGACGCCGACACGACGCGGATGCTCGCCGACCTGGCCGGCGTCACCTACCGGATGCGGATCGGGGAGAGCCGGGTGGTCGTCGGTCGGGACAACGGCGAGGCGGACTACGGCGCCGAGGTCCAGGCGACCTTCGCGCGCTTCCGGCAGCCCGGGGCTCCCACGCCACTGCCCGTCGACGTGTTCCGCACGGCCGACATGAACCCGGTCGAGGCCGGGATCCTGGAGCGGGTCGCACGGCTGCATCCCGCGGTCTTCCAGGCGCTCGCGGCCTTCGTCGAGCGGCACGACGCGTTCCTCGACCCGGGCATCGCGGCCGTCGCGGCGGACCTGCCGTTCTATCTCGGCTGGCTCGACCTCATCCGGCCCCTGCAGGACGCCGGGCTGCCGTTCTGCTACCCGGACGTGTCCGCGACCGACGCGGGACTCGAGGTCCACGGGCTGTTCGACCTGGCCCTCGCGCTCCGCCGCGATCCGCCGGGCGACGGCATCGTGACCAACGACCTGGAGCTCTCGAACGCGGAGCGGCTCGTCGTCATCACCGGCCCCAACCAGGGCGGCAAGACCTCGTTCGCCCGCGCCATCGGCCAGCTCCACCACCTGGCGGCCATCGGCGTCCTGGTCCCGGGGTCGGCGGCGCGCGTGGGCCTCGGTGACGACGTCCACACGCTGTTCGCGCGGGCGGAGGATCCGACCGATCTGACCGGCCGGCTCGAGGCCGAGCTCACACGGGCCCGGGCGATCCTGGACGAGCTGCGGCCGGGCGCCGTCGTGATCATGAACGAGAGCTTCTCGTCGACGACGGCGGACGACGCCCTCGCCCTCAACCGGGCGCTGATCGGCGAGATGACCCGCCGCGGGGCGCTCTGCGTCGTGGTGACGTTCCTCGGCGAGCTGGCCGCCGACGACCCGTCGACCGCGAGCGTCTCCGCCGTCATGGACCCGCTCGATCCCGCACGGCCGACGTTCCGGCTGGAGCGCCGGCCACCCGACCCGCTCGCGCACGCGCAGGCCGTCGCCGACACCCACGGCCTCGGCTACGACGCGGTCGTGGAGCGGATCCGGGGACGGACCGTCCCATGAGGCCGGGCCTGCTCTTCTCCGACGTCGACCTCGACCTGGACGCGCTCCCGGAGCCCGATCCGACGCTGGTCGCGGACCTCGGGCTCGACCGCCTGTACCCGGCCATGAGCCGCGGTGACCGATTCCTCGACGAGGTCGTCCGACGGGTCGTGCCGAGCCCGCTGGGGACCGCGGAGGCGATTCGCTACCGGCAGGCGAGCGTGACGGACGCCCTCGCCTCGCCGGACGTCGTGCGCCAGCTGTACGCGATCGCGGTCGACGCCGTCGACGCCGAACGCAAGGTCTGGGGCGGCTCGATGCGCAACCCGGAGCTGATCCTCGATCGCGCCGCCGAGGTCATCGGCCTGTTCCTCGAGTCGTTCCGGTCGTTGCGCCGGGTCCAGGCCGAACGGGCGGGCGCGTTCACCTCGCCGGGGTTCGTCGCGTTCTTCGAGCACATCGCCTCGGAGCTCGACGACGCCTGGCTCGCCGAGGCGGACGACCACGTCCGCCGCCTTCGTGCACGGACGCTCCACGTCAGCGCGCACCTCGGAGCCGGCAATCGCGGGACGGGCTACGTCCTCCATCGACGACCCACCGTCGTCGAGGGTTGGCGCGGCCGCCTGGGCCTGGAGGAGCGACGGTCGACCGTCGACGTCCTGACGAGCGACGTGAACGGCATGAGCATGATCGCGGAGATCCGGGCGCTCGCCATCGCCTCCACGGCCGGGGCCGTCCACGAGACCGATCGCTGGCTGCTGTCGTTCTTCACCACGCTCCGGGCCGAGCTCGGCTTCCTCGTCGGCTGCATCAACCTCCACGAGGCGCTGCAGGCCGCCGGCGCCCGCGTCTGCATGCCCGACCCTGTCGCCGAAGCCGAGCCCGCGTTCTCGGCGACCGGTCTCTACGACCCCGGCCTTCGCCTTGCCATCGACGGGCCGGTCGTCGGCAACGACGTGGCCGTCGGACGGCGCCCGGATCGTGGTGATCACCGGCGCCAACGGCGGCGGCAAGTCGACCTTCCTCCGCGCCGTCGGCCTGGCCAACGTGATGCTCCACGCCGGCATGTTCGTCGCGGCGGAGCGACTGTCGGCGAGCGTCCGATCGAGCGTCCTCACCCACTTCACCCGCGAGGAGGACGCCTCGATGGAGCGCGGCAAGCTCCACGAGGAGCTGGGACGGCTCCGGGCACTGGTCGATGCCTGTTCCCCGGGGAGCCTGGTGCTGCTCAACGAGACGCTGTCGTCGACCAACGAGCGCGAGGGGGCGGAGATCGCCCGCCAGGTCGTCACGGGGCTCGCCGACGGGGGCGTCGCCGTCTGGTTCGTGACCCACAACCACCAGTTCGCGGCCGACCTCCATCGAACCGATCGGCCCGGCGTCCGCTTCCTGCGCGCCGAGGCCGGCGAGGGCGGCGAGCGGTCGTTCCGCATCATCGAGGGGCCGCCCGAGGCGACGAGCCACGGGATGGACCTGTACGGCAGGATCCTGGGATCCATGCCCGGCACAGGGGGTTGAGGTTGACGCCCACGCAGCCGCTGGTGTTCGGCGTCTACCCGTTCGGGACGGTGGGCGGTCCGGGTGGGGTGGTGTCGGGACCGCCGGACGACATCGGCCGGATCGGCGCCGCGTTGCAGGACCTCGCCGGCGACGGGCCTCCGCTGCTGGTGCGTCTGTACGTCTCGTTCGAAGGGTCCCTGGCCGCCGCGCTGGATCTCGTCGCCCAGTTCGCGCAACTCGGGAGCTCGGTGGACCTGGCGTTGAACTACCACGACGGAGACGGCGACGTCGCGCGGTGGTGCTCGTTCGTGGAGCAGGTGGTGGAGCGCCACGGGGACGACGTTGGCTCGATCGGGGTCACGAACGAGGCGAACCTGCGCGACGTTCCGTTCGCGCCGGACGGCGCCTATCCGAACGCGCTGGAGGCGCTCGTCGACGGGGTCCTGATCGCGGCGGCGACGAAGCGCCGTGTCGGGGCGAGCGCCACCATCGGGTTCACCGCGGCCGGCGATGCCGGGGCCGAGCCCGATGCCGCCGCCTTCTGGCGCGGCGTGGCGGAATTGGGCGGCGATGGGTTCGCGTCCGCGCTCGATTTCGCGGGACTGACGATGTATCCGGGCAGCTTCGCCGGGCCTGCGCCATCGACCGGAGAGCTTGCCGCGCGATCGACCGAGATGCTGGCCTCCTATCGAGCACGCCTGTCGGCGGCGGGCATCCCCGACACGGTCCCGATCCGTGTCTCGGAGTGCGGATGGCCGACCGGCCCGGGCCGGGGCGAGCAGGACCAGGCCGAGGTGCTCTCGACGATCGTCAGGACGGTCGCCGACTTGCGTGACGAGCTTGGCGTCAGCCACTGGGAGCTGTTCACCCTGCGCGATGCCGACAGCGGCAGCCAGGATGTCTTCGGCCACTTCGGCATCCTTCGGGACGACTACACGCCCAAGCCGGCGTACGACGCATTGCGAATGCTGATCAAGGAGTCACATGACCGACGACGATCCGCTGACCGCCGCCCTCGATCGCGACGACGCGGCCTGGGCTCGCGAGCACCTCGAGCGTGACGTCGTCGGCTGGCTGACGACCGTCGCGCCCGACGGACGCGTCCAGTCGTCCGCTGATCTCGTTCCTGCGCGACGGCGCGACCCTGCTCTTCTACAGCCAGCCCAACACGCCGAAGCTGCGCAACATCGCCCATTCGCCGCTGGTGTCGTTCCATCTCCAGTCGGACCCGTACGGCGACCATTCGATGATCATCGAAGGCCGTGCGGAGATCGATCCGACGATCCCGCCGCTGGACACGCACGATCGCTACGTCGCGAAGTACACCGAGCCCCACGCGCACTGGGGCCTGGACTTCACCCAGACCGCGCGTGACTTCAGCGTCCCGATCCGGATCCGACCGACGCGAGTTCGGGTCGGCTGATCCGCCGCGGGCGTCGCGAGCGGCCTTACGGGCCGACGTACGGGACGGATGTCTCGGGCTGCCAGCTGTAGTCGCTGACATCGAACTTGTGCTGGGCCGCGTCAACCCTTCGTTCCCAGCGCCTGATGATCGATCGCGCTGATGAACACCGGTGGCCGATCAGCGCCGGTCGGAGCTTCTTGTCGAAGGACTGCTGGATCTTGATGTGCCGGCCCTCGTGCCACGCGAAGTGGTCCAGGACCTGTGTCCACCAGGTGATGAGCGCGGGCTGGACGCGATGCGGCCCCACCCATCGTGGAAGGAACACCGTCGGCGTTCGCGTCACCGTCACCGATGTGACCGTGCACGTACCCGTGAGCCCGTTCGTGGTGTTGATCCAGCCGATCTTGCCGCCCAGGGAGACACAGGCGAGCGTCTCATCGTGCTTGCAGGGCGCCGCGGACTTCGCCACGGTCTGATCCACCAGCTCCCGGACCGTCTCGCCGGCGATCGGGAAGTACCGGACCTTCGTCGCGCCGGGGATGGTCTTCGAGAGCTTGGGCAGGACGGCCAGGCCCGACGGCGACAGCGCGCTTGGTGTCGCGGCCGGCGTCGGGGCCGGTGTCGGCTCTGGGGTCGGGGCCAGGGTCGGGGCCACGGTCGGCGTGGGAGCCGGGGTCGGAGTCACCGTCGGCGAGGGAGTCGGCGTCGCGGTGAGGGATGGAACGACGGCGATCGGCGGGACTGTCGTGGGGACGGATGTGCCGACGGCGATCGAGGCGGTGGGAGCCGCAGTCGGCGGTTCGGCAGATGCGCAGCCACCGACGATCGCCGCCACGGTGATCGCGACGAGCGAGAGGGCGAGGCCCCGGGGTCTGGACACGATGGTGTAGATGATCCTCCAGGCGAACAAGTGGGGAGTCCCTGCAAGTGTCGGATCGCGCCATGAGCGGCGCGTAGTCATGAACTCGCAGATCGACCGTCCGCGGGCTGCTGCAGTCCCGCAACCGAGCCGCTTAGCGTCGGCTGACCACTCGACGCGACGGGGAAACCGCACCGTCCCCGTCGTTGACGCCCCAGCGGGGCCGGGACTAGACTCAATCCCGACGAAATCGCTCGGAATTAGCGGCCGGAACGCCGATCACGGCACCGTGGCCCGCAGCCGACGATCCCGTCGCCCGCAGCACGCCCGACGAGGACCCGACCCCTGACCACGCGCGCGACGTTCCACGGATCCGGCGCCGTCGCCTTCAGCACGAAGGGCGAGTACGGCGTGCGGCTCATGGTCCAGCTCGGGCGGCGGTACGGCACGGGGCCGGCGAGCCTCGCCGAGATCGCGGTCGACGAAGACCTCCCGCGCGCCTACCTCGAGCAGCTCGTGACGAGCCTCCGGGACGCCGGCCTGGTCGTCTCGACGCGCGGCGCCCGCGGCGGCTACGAGCTCTCGCGCAAGCCGGACGAGATCCGCATGGGCGAGGTGCTTCGCGCCCTCGAGGGACCGATCGCGCCGATGAGCTGCGCGTCCGACGAGCCCGACCACCTCATCTGCGACCGGTCGTCCCGCTGCACCGTCAACGTGCTCTGGGTCCGGGTCCGCGACGCGATCACCGGCACCCTCGACGGCATGACCCTCGCCGACCTCGTCCCCGCCCGCCACATCGACCTCGAACCCAACCCCACGCTCACTGGAGCCCATTCGTGACCGACGCCAACGACCGCGAGCTCGTCATCACCGACCTTCACGTCGCGCCCGTGGCGAACCCGGAGCACGAGATCCTCCAGGGGATCAACCTCACGATCCGCAAGGGCGAGACCCACGCGATCATGGGCCCCAACGGCTCCGGCAAGACGACCCTCGCCTACGCGCTGATGGGCCACCCGGCGTACATCGTGAAGTCGGGCTCGGTCGAGTGGAAGGGCTACGACCTCCTCAAGCTGTCGCCCGACAAGCGCTCGCGCCTGGGGCTGTTCCTCGCGTTCCAGTACCCGACCGCGGTCCCGGGCCTGTCCGTCGCCTCGTTCGTGCGCAGCGCGCTCAACGCGAAGCTCCAGGGCATCGACAAGAACCCCGACGTCGACCCGACCGACTCCACCCGCGGCGGCATCTCGATGCTGGACTTCCGGCGCCGGATGCGCGAGAAGATGGCCCTCCTCAAGATGGAGGACAGCTTCGCGGCCCGGTACGTGAACGACGGCTTCTCGGGCGGCGAGAAGAAGCGCCTCGAGATGCTCCAGATGGCGATGCTGGAGCCGGAGTTCGCGGTCCTCGACGAGACCGACTCCGGGCTCGACATCGACGCCCTGCGCATCGTGGCCGAGGGCGTCAACGCGATGCTCAACCCGAACATGGGCGTGCTGCTGATCACCCACTACCAGCGGCTGCTCAACTACATCACCCCGGACTACGTCCACGTCCTGGCCGCCGGCCGGATCGTGACCTCGGGTGGCAAGGACCTCGCGCTGCGGCTCGAGGACGAGGGCTACGGCCCGATCCTGCGCGAGAACGGCCTGGACATCGGCGTCCCCGACGAGGCGCTGGAGCTGCCCAAGGAGCCCCAGGCCGCGGCGGCCGGGTAGGCATCGGACCGATGACCACCACCGAGACGCGCCCGATGGAGCCGGCGTCGACCGATCCGATCGACCCGGAGCGGCTGCGCCACGACTTCCCGATCCTGGACCAGGAGATCCACGGCCACCCGCTCGTGTACCTGGACTCCGCGTCGACGTCGCAGAAGCCGCGAGCCGTGCTCGAGGCGATGGACACCTACTACCGCGAGTACAACGCCAACGTCCACCGCGGGATCTACACGATCGGCGAGAAGGCGACGGCCGAGTACGAGAAGGCGCGCGCCAAGGTCGCCCGGTTCCTCGGCGTCGCCGACGCGCACGAGATCGTGTTCGCGCGCAACGCCACGGAGGCGATCAACCTCGTCGCCTACTCGTGGGGCCGCAAGAACATCGGGCGCGGCGACGTCATCGTCCTGACCGAGATGGAGCACCACGCGAACCTCGTCCCGTGGCAGCTGCTCGCGCAGGAGAAGGACGCCGACCTCGAGTTCATCCCGATCACCGACGACGGGATCCTGCGCCAGGACGTGTTCGATGTCCTGTTGAAGCTCAAGCCCAAGCTCGTCGCGTTCACCCACGTGTCGAACACGCTGGGCACGATCAACCCGGTCGAGGACATGACGCGGCGGGCCCACGAGGCCGGCGCGCTCGTCCTGATCGACGGCGCCCAGGCCGTGCCGCACATCCCGGTCGACGTCGCGGCCACCGGTGCCGACTTCTACGCCTTCAGCGGCCACAAGATGCTGGCCCCGACGGGCTCGGGCGCCCTGTGGGGCCGCCGGGCGCTGCTCGAGGCGATGCCGCCGTTCATGGCCGGCGGCGAGATGATCCGCGAGGTCCATCTCCGGCGTTCGGAGTTCAACTCGATCCCCTGGAAGTTCGAGGCCGGCACGCCGGACATCTCGGCCGCGGTGGGCCTCGGGGTGGCCGCCGACTACCTGATGGACCTCGGCATGGACAACGTCCGCGAGCACGAGCGCGAGCTCGTCGCGTACGCGCTCGACGTGCTGCCGCGCGCGGTGCCGTCGATCCAGCTGTACGGGCCGATGGACCCGGAGCTGCGCGGCGGCGTCGTGCCGTTCAACCTCCCGGGCGTCCACCCCCACGACGTGGCGCAGGTGCTCGACCGGTTCGGGATCGCCGTGCGCGCCGGCCATCACTGCACGATGCCGCTCCACGAGCGCCTCGACCTCGCGGCGACCGCCCGCGCCTCGTTCGGCGTCTACACGACGAAGAGCGACATCGACGCGCTGGTCTCGGGGCTCCTCGAGGTCGTGAAGCTGTTCGGGGTCGAGGCCTAGCCTCCCTCCCCTCAGACCCGCGCCCGGCTCAGCCGGCGGCGGTGACCGCCAGGTACGTCACGATCCCGGCGCGACGCGCGATCGGGCGCATCGGCCCGAGGGCTTTCGCGGCGTCATCGAAGCCGACGACGTGCGGCTCGGTCACGTCCCAGTCGCGACCCTTCCAGCGGAGGCGCGCCCCATCAGCGGCGAGGACGTTCTGCGTCCACTGGGTCGACGGGCCGAATGGCATCGGGATCATGAAGCCGTCCGGCGTCCGGAGCGCGACTACGGGCGTGTGGCGGATGGTGCCGGTCGAGCGGCCTCGGTGCTCGAGGACCGCCCACAGCGGGAAGATCCGGCGACCCGCGAGCGGGCGGGCGAGGCCCATCGTCGCGAGCGAGACGCGGTGCATGATCGACGGGCTGGGCGGCGTGGGGTGGGTTGCGGCAGGGGTTTCCATGCCGTCATGGTCGTCGCCGGCGGGGTCGCCCGTCATCGCGGAGTCCGGCCAATCCCGATCACGGATTCCCGTGACCGGCGCGCGCCCGACCAGGGCGTCACGCGAGCCCGCGACGGAGCGCCCAGGCGGTGGCGTCCGCGCGCCCGCGGGCATCGATCTTGCGGTAGACGTTGGACACGTGCCGCTCGACGGTGTTGACGCTGATCCCGAGGGAGGCGGCGATCTCGGCGTTGGTGTCGCCGTGGGCGATCAGCGCAAGGACCTCGAGCTCGCGCGCTGACAGGCCGCCGGCCTCCGACACGGTCGCCCGCGCCGCGGGTCGCCGCGTGCCGGCCCGCTTCGCGACGTCAGTCGGCGCCGTGGTCGGCTCGGCAGCGAACGCGGCGATCCGGTCGGCCACGCCCTCCGGGTCCTCGAAGAACAGGCTGGCCGACGTCCCGGGCAGCAGCTCCAGGCGCGCGTCGGGGAGCGACGCGACGAGGTCGCGCGACAGCTCGAGCGGGATCACCGTGGCCTCGGCTCGATGCAGGACCAGCACGGGGCAGGCGATCGAGCGGAGCTCGGGGGTGACGTCGATCGCGCTCGCCTCGCGCATCGTCGCCTTGGCGATCGCCGGCGTCGTCGCCGTGCGGAACCATTCCGCCGTCTGCCGGCCGAGCTCCGGATCGGGCCAGCCGAGCCACGCATGCGCCGCGGACTCGACGAAGGTGTCCCAATCGCGATCGATGAGGCTCAGCAGGGCCTGCGTTCCGGGCTCGCTCATGGGCCCCCAGCCGCGCGCGGAACCGCCGAACAGGACGAGCCCGGCCGTCCGGGCCGGGTGGCGCGCCGCCCACGCGAGGGCCAGCATCACCGAGTGGTAGAACCCGATCAGGACGACGCGCGGCACGCGCTCCGCGTCGATCACGGCGTCCAGGTCGCCCAGCATGGCATCGAGCGAGAGGTCCTCGACGTCGCGCTGGGAGCGGCCGCTGCCCCGACCGTCGTACTGGATGAACCGGACGCTGGCGCCGAGTGCCTCGAACCCCCGCCGCTGGACCGGGATCCGCCATTCGGCCGCCATGTCGCTGAACGGGACGCCCGGCATCAGGACGACGGCCGGCCCTCCCACCGGGCCTGACACCGTGTACGCGATCGCCACGCCGTCGGCCGTCCGCGTTCGCCTGATCGCCGGCTCGTTTGGTTCCATGGTGCCGCTCAGTCGAGCCGGACGCCCTGCCGTCGCAGCTCGGCCTGCAGCTTCGGGACGGGCAGCTCGTCGAACGGCGCGTCCTCCCGGATCGACACGGCGGCGGCGACCCCCGCGCCCTGACCGCTGACGGTGCAGCACATCATGTTCCGGGTCGAGGCATGGGAGATCTTGTCGCCGCCGATCGAACGGCCGGCGACGATCAGGTTCGCGGGCCCGAGTCGCGGGACCAGCGACCGGTAGGGGATCTCGTAGTAGCGGCCGGTGGTCGGCAGGACGAGCACGCCGTAGCCGTCGATGAACTCGGGAAAGATCCCGATCGAATCCTCGAACCGGGCCTCCCCGCGGACGTCGTCACCCGTGAGGTCATAGCGGGCCTCGATCTTGCGCGTGTCCCGGATCCCGATCGTCATCCCGAAGTTCCGGAGCTTGGCGTCCTCGCAGCCCGGCATGAATGCCCGAAGGGCCTTCATCGCGTCCATCGCCTGCTGCCGGCCCTCGATCTCCCCGCGCGTCAGGTCGTCGGCGCTCGTGCCGTCCACCTGCAGGTGGACGAGGTTGAGGTAGGTCAGGTCGCCCTGGTCGGTGACGGTGCCCCACGTCCCCGCGAGCGTGATCAGGTTGGCCGGGATCAGCCCCTCCTCGACCGCGCGCTTGAACGGCTTGCGGAGGAACGGCGAGAACAGCTCGTCCTCCTTGCCGGTCGTCTCGATCTCCCACTCCGCGTTGCCGGCCCAGTCGCGGTAGGTCTGCGGGTCGGCCTTGACCTCCTCGAGGAACTTGCGCTTGTTCACGCCGGTCATCGAGAACATCACCGACGCCGCGAGCATCTCCTCGCGGGGCGTCTTTCGCACCGGCGCCCCCGAGCGGGCGGCCATGTCCGCGTCGCCCGTGGCGTCGACCACCCGTTTGGCGAGCACGGCCTCGCGACCGGACTTGCTCTCCGTGATCACGCCGCGGATCGCGCCGTCCTCGATGATCGGCTTCACGGCGAGCCGGTGGAGCATCGGCGTGATGCCGGCCTCCGCGACGAGCACGTCCGCGACGTACTTGAACCGCTCGCCGTCGATCCCCATGCTCAGGGACTGGCTCTCCGGGTTCGCCGCCCCCATCGCGGCCGCCCGATCCTCCAGCTCGCGACCGATCCCCTCCGCCTCGACGGTCTGCTCGTGGCGGTACCAGCCGATGCTCTCGACCCCGACCTGGGTCATGTTCCCGCCGAAGCAGCCGTAGCGATCGAGGAGCGTCGTCTTCGCCCCGGCGCGCGCGGAGGCGAGCGCCGCCGACAGGCCGCCGGGACCGCTGCCGACGACGAGGACGTCGGTCTCGTGGACGACGTCGATGGAGCCGGCCGGCTCCATGATCCGGTTCGCCACGCCGTGCCTCCGTCAGTCGGCGACAGCGAAGACGGGCGCGGGCAGCACGCTGGTCGAGACGGCGACGCCGGGGGACAGCCCGCTGGCATCCGCGGCCGACATCTGGGCCACCACCAGCGTCTCGTCCGGCAGCATGACCTGGGCGCGGCACAGGGACCCGAGGAAGCTGACGGCGACCACGCGGCCCGTGCCGTCCTCCGTCGCGGTCAGCAGGATGTTCTCGGGCCGGACCAGCGCCTGGACCGGCCCCGACTGGACCGACCCTTCGAGCAGGGCCACGTTCGTTCCCAGGATTGCGGCCGTCCCGTTCGTCGCGGTCGCCGGGATCCGGTTCGTCAGGCCGACGAACTCCGCCACGAACGGCGTCCTCGGCCGGTCGTACAGCTCGGCCGGCGGGGCGATCTGCTCGAGACGCCCGGCCGACATCACGCCGACCCGGTCGCCCATCGCGAGGGCCTCCTCCTGGTCGTGGGTGACGAACAGGGTCGTGATCCCGATCATGATCTGGATCCGGCGGATCTCCTCACGAAGCTGGCGGCGGACCTTCGCGTCGAGCGCCGAGAGCGGCTCGTCGAGGAGCAGGACGCTGGGCTCGATCGCGAGCGCGCGCGCCAGCGCGACCCGCTGCTGCTGCCCGCCCGACATCTGGTGCGGGTAGCGGTCCGCCTGGGCGCCGAGGCCGACGAGGTCGAGCATCTCCCCGGCCTTCCGCTTCCGCGCGGCGCCATCGACACCGCGCAGCCGGAGGCCGTAGGCGACGTTGTCGCGAGCCGTCATGTTGGGGAACAGGCTGTACGCCTGGAACACGATGCCCATGTTCCGCTTGTTCGCGGGCACATTGGTCATGTCCCGGCCGTCGACCAGGATCCGACCCTGGTCCACCTCGTCCAGCCCCCCGAGCGCCCGAAGGGCGGTCGTCTTGCCGCAGCCGGACGGCCCGAGGAGCGCGATCATCTCGCCCGGCCCGATGTCGATGGTCAGCCCGTTGAGGGCGTGGACCGATCCGTACCACCGGTGCATGTCCTGGAACGCGACGGCGACGCCATGTCCATTGGTGGCGGGCCGGTGGCTGGTGTCGGTCACGCGGTTGGCTCCTCGACCTGACGACGGTTGCGGCTCTGCGCACCGCCGAAGCGAGTGATGACGACCAGGAGGACGAAGGCGAAGACCAGCGCCGCGAGCGAGACCGCGACCGAGACGAACGGGTCCTGCTTGCCGAGCAGGTAGATCACGACCTGCAGGGTGTTGAACGACAGCAGGGACGAGATCGTGTACTCGCCCAGGACGAGCGCGATCGCCAGCACCGACGCCGACAGGATCCCGCCCCGGATGTTCGGCACGATCACCTGGACGATCGTCCGTGGCCAGCCGGCGCCGAGGCTGCGGGCCGCATCGGCCAGCGTGGCGACGTCGACGGACCGCAGGCTCGACTCGATCGCGCGGTAGGCGAACGGCAGGACGAGGATGATGTCGATCAGGGCGAGCGTCAGCGGCGAGGCGCCGACGGCGCCGAGGTGCTGGCCCATCCAGCGATAGATCGGCGAGATGCCCACGACGATGACGATCGCGGGGATCGCGATCGGCAGCAGGCACAGGAACTCGACGACCCGGCGCATGCGCGGGACGCGGACGACCGTCCAGATCATCGTGGGCACGAGGAGGACGAGCATCCCGAGCACGGTCAGCGCCGCGATCTGCAGGGACGTCGTGACGCCGTCGATCACGTTCTGGTTGTTGAGGATCGCGCCGTACGCGTCCAGGCTCCGGCTGCCGTAGTCGCCCCGGGTCGAGAACTCGAGCATCGCGATCAGCGGCAGGAGCAGGTAGCCGAGCACGACGACCAGGACCGCGATCCGGGCGCTGCCCTGGCGGCGCGACGCTCGACGGCCTCGTCCGCCGCCCTTCGGCGGTGCGATGAGGGCGCTGCCCTGCGGCTCGGCGGCGGAGAGGGGCATGCCGGACGCGCCCATCAGGCGACCCACCGCGAGGCGCGCCGCTGGACCAGGGCGTACAGCGCCATGACCACGGAGATGACGACGATCATCCCGAGCGCGAGGGCCTTGCCGACGTTCTCCTGGCCGAGCACGACCTCGCTGGTGAGCGCACCGGCGATCTGCAGGGTGATGAGCGGGCTGCCCTGGCTGATGAGCGCGGCGGCCGTGGCGTATGCCGAGAACGCGTTCGCGAACAGGAGCAGGAGCGCACCGAGGAAGCTCGGGGCGAGGATCGGACCACCCACGTGCCGCCAGAAGGACCACGAGGATCCGCCCATGCTGGCCGAGGCGTCGTACCACTCCTGGCGAAGGCCGTCCAGGGACGGCAGGAACACGATGAGCATCAACGGGATCTGGAAGTACGTGTAGACGACGACGAGGCCCGCCAGGCTGTAGAGCCACGATGCATCCGTGAGGATGTCGACATGGAGGGTGTCGCGGAGGAACAGCGTCGCCAGCCCGTTGAACCCGAAGGTGGCGAGGAAGGCGAACGCGAGCATCACGCCGCCGAACTGGGCGAGGACGCCTGAGACCGCGATGACGAGCTGGCGCAGGAGCCCGCTCGGATTGCCGCGGACGACCGCCCAGGCGAGGAGTCCGCCGATGGTCGCCCCGGCGATCGCCGTGCTGAGCGCGAGGAGGATGGACTTGGTGAACGCGTCGACGATCACCCCGTCGGTGAACAGCCGGGACACGTTGTCCAGGGTTGGCTGCCCGCTCGCCGTCGTGAGGGCCCCGATCGCGACGATGAGCGTCGGGAGGATCAGGAACACCCCGACGTAGAGGTGGAACGGGAGGAGGGCGAGGTAGTTCCTGGCCCCCCGGAAGCGGCGTGGGCCGGCCCCGCTGGAAGCGAGGCCGGCTCCCTGTGCCGTCGGTTGCCCGGGCGCGCCGACCGGCGCATCGGTCATCTGCGGCGCTCCGGATCGTGCAGGCCCGATGACTACTTGATGCTGATGAACTTCCAGTTGTCGGTGAGGTACTTGGTCGCGGTGTCGATCTGCGCCTGCGTCAGCTGGACGGGCGCGGTCGTCGGGGCATTGACAGCGGCCATGGCGGCCTGGTCGACGGTCCCGGCCTTCTGCATCGCGGCGAGGCGAACCGGGAGGGCGAACCCCTTGAGCCACGTGTTCTGGCCGGCGTCCGAGAAGACGTACTCCATCCAGCAGCGGGCGGCCGCAGGATGGGCAGCGTCCTTGTTGATCGCCGAGTTGTAGTACGCGGCGACCGGCGGGGCGTCGGACGGGATGACGACCTTCCAGTCGATGCCCTTCGGCTTGAGCGACGAGATCAGGCCGCCCTGGTTGTAGGTCCAGTCGACGACGATGGGGGTCTGGCCCGACGCGACGGAGGCGTCGTTGGGATCCACCGGCACGAGATTGCCACTGTCGGCGAGCTTCTTGAAGAAGTCGACACCGGGGGCGATGTTGTCCGCCGAGCCGCCGTTCGCCAGGGCTGCCATGACGACGCCGTTGAATCCCGCGGACGCCTTCAGCGGATCGCCGTTGAGGGCGACCTTGCCCTTGTACTTCGGATCGGCCAGGTCGGCGACCTTGGTGATGTCACCGAGCTTGGTGTCGTACGCGATCGATTCGAAGCCGGTGTAGTTGTTGACCCAGAGGCCCGTCGGCTCCTTGTTCCCGTCGGGGATGTCCGCCCATGTCGCCACCTGGTACGGGGCATACATGTCGGTGTGCGCCGCCGCGACGACGCTCCCGAGGTCGAACAGGTCGGGCTGACGCCCGGTGCCCGTCAGCTGCTGGGCCGCGGTGATCTCGGCCTGGCTGTCGACATCGGGCTGGTCGGACTGGACCTTGATCCCGTACTTGGTCTGGAAGTCGCTGATCATCTGGCCGTAGTTGGCCCAGTTGTCCGGGGTGGCGATCAGGTTGACCTGACCCTCGGTCTTGCCGGCGGCGCAGACGGCGTCGACGCCGCCCATGTCGGCAGCCGACTTGGCGGTCGCGGCTGCGCCGCCGCCTCCGCCGGCCGCGGTCGACGCTGCCGGGCTCGCGCCGCTGGAGCTACAGGCGGCGACGATGACCACGGCCGCCGCAAGCAACGACACGACGCGTGTGGGTGTGCCTCGCACGGTGATCTCCTCCATGAGGGCTGCAGGTTTCCTCGGCGTCCGAAGTCTGGACGTTCCACGAGGGCCACCCGGTCGCCGGGGCCCGGTGCGGCCAGGGTCGATGGCGAGCTTCCCGCTCCTTTCCGCGACGGCCCGCGCGTGCCGAGGCCACGCTGGGTCGGCCAATCCCCCCGGGTCGTCACACCCGTGGATGACGCGCCGAGTCTACACGCAGGGAGGTTAAGTGCCGCCTCCGGGCCCACTCGGTTGCCGATGCCGCGACGGACATCACGCCAGGCGCAGGTCCCGCGGCATCGACGGCGGTCAGCGTTCGGGGCGTGAACGCCGGGGAGCGTCCCGCATCGCCGCGGAGACGCCGTGCTCGTCCAGCCGCCTCGAGGCCTTCGATGGCCCCCGCGATGTCCTCGTCGGACCGGTTCTGCCCGAGCTTCCACTTGCCGACGACGCGGTCGAGGAGGACCTCGATCCCGACGATGGCCTTCAGCTGCCCGTCGATGTACCGGCGCGGCGCGTCGTCGACCGACCAGGGCTCGCCGGCCTGCGCCTCGTGGGTGTCGGTGAGGCGGCGGACGTTCGTCTCCAGCCACTCGACGTCGTCGTGGACGACGAGCCGGCCGTGGGCATGGACGAGGACGTAGTTCCACGTCGGCACCACCCGCCCGTGCTCGGCCTTGACGGCGTACCAGCGGGGGAGATGTAGGCGTCGGGCCCGCGGACGATGGCCATCGCCTCGCCGATCGCGGGCGTCCGCCACTGGGCGTTGTTGCGCGCGATGTGCCCGACCAGCGCGCCCCACGGCCCGAGGCCGGGCCGGCTGCCGGGCTCGTCCCAGAGCATCGGCATGAGGGTCGCGAGCAGGCCGTCGTCCGTCGCGGTCACCAGGTCGACCGCGCCGAGGTGGCGCAGCGCGTCGCGGACCTCGTCGTCGGACGGCTGGAAATGGGCCGGAACGTACATCCGGCCGATGATCGCATGCGGGATGGAACGTGCGTCCGGCGCACGGTGGCCGGACGCACGTGCTGCGCGGTGGCGGGTCAGCCGACCTGGATCAGGCCGGCGTCCGGGCCCGCGTGGGCCAGGATCCAGTCGATGACCTCCTGGCGGTCGGTCCGGTAGTAGTAGCCGTCGCCGCGGCAGGTGGCGTTCTTGCCGAACGACGTCACCGCCACGACCTGGTTCGTGTTCTGCGGGTAGAACACCGGGCCGCCGGAGTCGCCGCTGCAGGTCCCGCCGCGGTCGTTGCCGTTGCCGTTGAGCTGGATGTTGAAGCCGGCGTTGTACGGCGCGTTGGTGTTCACGAGCTGCTCGAGCGCCTGCAGGCGGACGCGGAACGAGACCGCGACGGTGCCCTTGTGGGCCGCGAAGCTGATGCCGTACCCGGACACCCGGAAGGTCTTGTCCTGGGTGCCCTTGGCCTTGCTCAGCGAGTTGAGCGTCCCGTCGCCCGCGAGGGACGCCTGCCCGAGGCCGGTGATCCGCTGGTCGAGGATGACCAGGCCCGTGTCGTGGGTGTTCGGGAAGCCGGCGAAGTCGTTGAAGCCGTAGTTGTACATGACGTGCGATTCGGCGCACAGCGTGCCGAGCGTGCCGGCGGCGCACTCGTCCGGGTACCCGGTCACGGGATCGTGCTGGGTCACCGGGTCGTAGTTGGCGCCGGCGCCCTGCTGGAACCAGATCCGGGCCGTCGCGTTGACGCCGCCCGTGCCGTTGTCCGTGCAGTGGCCCGCGGTCAGGACGACCGTCGGGGCGAGGAGCTCGCCGTGCACCGGTGCTGGAACACGCCGTCCGCGTCGTAGAACGCGATCGAGCCCGACGAAGGGATGGTCGAAGTCGGGCTCGTAGTTCTTCGTGATCGCCGCGACCGGCATGACCGTGGCCGCGAGGATCGCGACGGCGGCAGAGAGCGCGAGGACAAGTCGCTTCATGCGCGTCCTTCCGTGAATCGCCCGGAGCCGCGGCGCCCCAACGACACGGTCGTCGAAGACGGACGAGACGGTTGGGAGGCGGCGTCCGGGCTCGTGGGAGCCCCGGTTTCACTCGAACCTACCCCGGGTCGACGCAGGCGGTCAAACGACGCTCATTCGGGCCGGGACCTAATCCCGAGCGCGCTGGTCGGAATTAGAGTCGCGCGCTACACTCGCCAAAGAGCCATGGACGACCTCTACCGCGACTACATCCTCGAGCACTACCGCCGGCCCCACAACTTCGGGGTCCTGGAGACGCCGTCCGCGACGTTCGAGGGCTCGAACCCGCTGTGCGGCGACCGGATCACGATGCAGCTCGCGCGTCGACGACGGCGTCGTGCGCGAGGTCGGCTTCACCGGCCGCGGCTGCGCGATCAGCCAGGCGTCGGCCTCGCTCCTGACCGACGAGATCAAGGGCAAGCCGGTCGCCGACGTGGTCGACTTCGCCGCGACGGACCTGCTCGACCTGCTCGGCATCGACATCAGCCCCGCGCGCCTCAAGTGCGCCATGCTCAGCTTCGACTCGCTCCAGCACCTGCTGGACGAGGTCGGCGCGAAGCCGCTCGCGGTCGGAGAGGCAAGCTGATGGCACGGTGCGCGTGTCGCCGGCCGGCCTGAGCCGGCTTTCCGTGGCTCCGCGACGTCGACGCTGACGTCCGCATCGGAGCCAACCCCCGTCGTCACCCACCCCGCCGACCACGGCGGCGCGTCGATCATCGGAGCACCCTTCCACCGATGCCCAAGACCTATGCCGAGCTCCTTCGAGCGGCTCGCGACGAGATCCGCGAGGTCTCGCCGGCCGAGACGGATGCCCTGCGCCAGCGCGGTGGCATCGCGCTGATCGACGTCCGCGAGACGTCCGAGTGGGACCAGGGCCACGTGCCCGGCGCGACCCACGTGTCCAAGAGCTATCTCGAGCAGGAGATCGAGGCGGCGGCGCCGGACCGCGACGCGCCCGTCGTCCTGTACTGCGCCGGCGGGGTGCGTTCGCTGTTCGCCGCCCAGACGCTGGCCGCGATGGGCTACACCGACGTCGCGTCGGTGAAGGGCGGGTTCCAGGCCTGGAAGAGCCAGGGCTACGAGTGGACCCAGCCCGTCCGGCTGACCGATGAGCAGAAGACCCGGTACAGCCGCCACCTGCTGATCCCCGAGGTCGGGTCGGCCGGGCAGGTCAAGCTGCTCGAGTCGAAGGTGCTGCTGATCGGCGCCGGCGGCCTCGGCGCCCCGGCATCGCTCTACCTGGCCGCCGCCGGCGTCGGGACGCTCGGGATCATCGACTTCGACGTCGTCGACCTCTCGAACCTCCAGCGCCAGATCGTCCACACGACCGACCGCGTCGGCGAGAAGAAGGTCGACTCCGCCCGCAAGACGCTCAACGCGCTCAACCCGGACGTGAACGTCGTCGCGCACGAGGAGATGCTGGTCGCCGACAACGTCGACCGGATCATCGCCGGCTACGACGTCGTCCTCGACGGCACCGACACCTTCGAGACCCGCTACATCCTCAACGACGCCGCGGTGGCCGCCGGGATCCCGGTCGTCCACGCGTCGGTGTTCCGGTTCGAGGGCCAGCTCACGACCTTCGTCCCGTACGAGGGCCCGTGCTACCGCTGCCTCTACCCGACGCCGCCGCCCCCCGAGCTGGCCCCCGGCTGCTCCGTCGCCGGCGTGCTGGGCGTCGTGCCCGGGATCATGGGCCTGCTCCAGGCCAACGAGGTCCTCAAGCTGCTGCTCGGCATCGGCGAGACGCTCGCTGGCCGGCTGCTCCTGTTCGATGCCCTCGAGACCGAGTTCACCGAGCTGCGCCTGCGGCGCGACCCGGAGTGCCCGGTGTGCTCCGACAAGGCCCGCGCGGCGCGCGAGGCCGGGACGCCGATCGCGGTGTCGACCTTCGGCGAGGGCACGTTCACGCTGGGCGCCATGAGCCCCGCGGGCGACGCGGTCGCGACACCGCTCGGTGGCGCGCGTTGAGCACGGTCAAGTTCCCGGCCGTGCTGCGGGCCAACGTCGGCGGTGCGCGCGAGGTCGAGGCGCAGGGCTCGACGATCGGCGAGGTGCTGGACACCCTCGTCGGCACGTACCCCGCGCTCAAGGGCCAGCTGTTCACCGAGGACGGCGAGCTCAACCGCTTCGTCAACGTCTACGTGAACGGGCAGGACGTGCGCTACCTCGACGGCCAGGCGACGTCGGTGGCCGAGGCCGACGAGGTCAGGCTGCTGCCGGCGATGGCGGGCGGGGCCGAGACGACGGCACCGGCCCGCTGACGACGCCCGTCGAGCGGTGAGCGAGGGCGGCGGACGGTACGCGTCGATCGTCGACGCCGTCGGCCACACGCCGCTCGTCGAGGTCCCGCGGATGTGCCCCAACCCGGCCGTCCGCCTGTACGCGAAGCTCGAGGGCACCAACCCCACGGGCTCCGTCAAGGACCGCGCGGCGAAGTACCTGATCGAGGACCTCGAGCGGCGCGGCGCGCTGGGGCCGGACTCGGTGATCCTCGAGCCCACGTCGGGGAACACCGGGATCGCGCTCGCGATGATCGCGCGCCGCAAGGGCTATCGGATCGCCCTCGTCATGCCCGACAACGTCACGATCGAGCGGCGCCAGATGGCCGAGCTGTTCGGCGCCGAGATCATCGACTCGCCCGGCGACGAGGGATCCAACGGGGCGATCGCGCTCGCGAAGCGCCTTGCGGCCGGCGATCCCCGGTACGTGATGCCCTACCAGTACGGCAACCCCGCCAACCCGCAGGCCCACTACGAGACGACCGGGCCCGAGATCCTCGCGGCCTGCCCGGAGGTGGACGTGTTCGTCGCCGGCCTCGGCACGTCGGGGACGCTGATGGGCACCGGGCGCTACCTGCGCGAGCACAAGCCGGGCGTCCGGATCGTCGCCGCGGAGCCGCTCCCCGGGGAGAAGCTCTCGGGCCTGCGGTCGCTCGAGGAGGGCTTCGTGCCGGAGATCCTCGACCCGGCCATGCTCGACGCCAAGTACCTGGTCGCGAACCGCGATGCCGTGGCGGCGCTGCGCGACCTCGTGGCGAAGGAGGGCGTGTTCGCGGGGCCGTCGTCCGGCGCCGTGCTGGTCGCCGCGGCGCGCGAGGCGCAGCGGATGGAGGCCGGGACGATCGTCGCGCTGCTCCCCGACGGCGGCTGGAAGTACCTCTCGGCCGGCACGTTCGATCGGGCGCTGGACGAGATGGAGGACGCCCTCGAAGGCGGGGTGAGCTGGTGGTGAGCTCGACCGGCGCGGCCCACCCCGGTCCCGTCGACCGCCCGCATGCCGGAGCCATGGCCGACGCCATCGTGGCCCAGGCACGCGCCGAGTACCCCAACGAGGCGTGCGGGATCGTGATCGGGAGCGGCGTGGTCGCCGAGGGCGGCGAGGCGATCCGCTATGCCGCCTGCCGCAACGAGGCGGCGTCGCCGTATCGCTACGTCATCGAGAGCCAGGAGGCGCTCCGGCTGTCCATCGAGGCCGACGACGCGGGCCAGGAGTTCTGGGCGATCGTCCATTCCCACGTGCGATCGCCCGCCGTCCCGTCGCCGACCGACGTCGGGCTCGCCTTCTGGCCGGATGCGCTCTACATCCTCGTCTCGCTCGCGGAGGAGGAGGCGGGGCCCGGCGGCGAGCCGTCGCTGCGGGCCTGGCGGATCCGCGACGGCGAGGCGTTCGAGGTCACGCTGGAGCGCTCGTGAAGTGGCTGTTCGCCGGCGGCCTGGCGCTCGCCGTCGGCACGCTCCTCGGCTGGAACAGCGCGCTGCTCGAGGCGATCGCGACGCCGCCCGCGCTGATCCGCGCCGCGCTCGTCGCCGGGAGCGTCGTCCTCGGTTTGTGGCTGCTGTCCCAGGCGCTCCAGCGGCTCTCGCTGAGCCGCGGCCCGGGGCGCGGGGCGATGACGCGGGACCGACATCGCGGGGCTCGTGCGAGGCGTCCGCCTCGTGTTCCTTGCGGTCGCCGCGTTCGCGGCCGCGGGCGGCTGGCTGGTCGGGCACCCGCTGCCGTTCATCGTCGCGCTCGTGATCGCCGGGGTCGACGTGCTCGAGACGACGTTCCTGCTGCTGGTCGTGGCCGTCCGCCGCGACCCCTGACGGCGAGGCTGAGCGCCGCTAGGCCCGGGTCGCCCCGGCGGCGCGCAATCGCTCTCGGGTCGCCGCGACGAGCGGGGCCAGGCCGGTCGGGCCGATCGGCGTCGTCCCAGCGGGGATCGTCGGGGGCGGCGCGCCGGCCAAGCTCGTCGTCGAGCTCGCGCACGCGCTCGCACAGCGCGCCGGCGCCGACGAGCACGCCGATGCGCCCGATCGCGGCGAGGGCGCGGCGGGCGGCGGCCGCGTCATGGGCGCGGACGGCCTCCTCGACCTGGGCCGCCCGCCCGTCGGCGTCGGAGAGGAACACGCCGACGAGCCGGTCGGCCAGCTCCACGTCCCCGATCGCCGCGAGGCGGCCGAACGCCGCCGGGTCGACCCGCGCGTCCGCCACGCCGGCATCGGCGAGACCGTCCGTCGCCGGGATCACCGTCGTGCGGCGGCCCGGCTCGGGGAGCCAGCGGTCGAGCGCGCGCTCCAGCGCCCCGGCCCCGATCGGCTTCACGACGAGGTCGTCCATCCCCGCCTCGAGCATCGCCGCGAGGTCCTCGGGCCCGCTGCTCGCGGTCAGCGCGACGATCGCGATCCGCGGCGACACCGGCGGCCGCCTCGCGCCGGCGGATCTCGCGGGCGGTGGCCGGCCCGTCGAGCCCGGGCATCATGCCGTCGAGGAAGAGCAGGTCGAACGGCTCCGTCGCGAGCCGGTCCAGCGCCTCGGCGCCGCCCGCGACCACGGTCGCGTCGATGTCGTGGCGGCCCAGCAGGCGCGCGACCACGCGGCGGTTGTCCGCGTTGTCGTCGGCGACGAGCACCCGTGGGCGGCGGGTCGGTTCCATCGCGCTCACCGTAGCGGGCACGCCTGACCCGCACTACCCCCCATCCGTGGATGGCGCGGCTGCCCCGCGGGGACGCCTCACGCGGCCGCCGTCTGTCAGGTGGCGGCGCGCGACGCGGCCAACGTTCCGACACGCTCGACCAGCCGGCGCCTGAATTCGTCGGCGTCGACCGCCATGGCCACGTCGGCGTTTGGTGTTCGGCCCGTGGTCCGGCGCCAGTCGGCGATGGTCTGCCCGTCCGCCGCGCCGCCGGAGGCATCAACCTCGACCGCCGCGGGCTCGGTCGTGATGAGCGTGGGGTCGAGGGCCGCCGCGACCACGAGCGGGTCGTGGATGAACGCGCCGTAGAACCCGTCGTACGTCGCGTGGAACTCGAAGTAGAAGCGCAGCGCGTCGGCGAGGAGGCGGATGACCGGGTTGCCGGCGACCGACCGGTGCTCTGGCGCGCCCGCCTCGCGATCCGGATCCAGCGTGTCATCTGGTCTGCTCCCGGCCCGTCGGGCCAGCGCGACCACGTCGTCGGTCGTCAGGCGCGCGCGTTCCGTGACGTCCAGGCCGAGCACGAGCGCGCGCGGGGTCGAGGCGTCCGCGTCGACGGCCGCCTGCCAGGCCGCGAAGACCAGTCGCGCAGCCTCCGGGTCGCAGTGGACGTTCCACTCGCTGACGGGCGTCGTGTTGCCGGGGACCCGGAACGCGCCGCCCATGCAGACCCAGCGCCGCAGGAGCCGTGGGAGCGCGGGCTCGATGAGCACGGCGATGGCCAGGTTGGTGAGCGGCCCGAGGGTGACCAGCGTGAGCTCGCCGGGCCGTCGCCGGGCCTCCTCGACGATCACGTCCGGCGCGAACCGACGTGACAGCGGCGCGCTCGCCTCTGGCAGCTCGGCATAGCCCAGTCCGTGCGGCCCGTGCGTCTCCGGCGTGATCTCGAGCGCCCGCAGCAGCGGTCCGGGACGGCCCGCGGCCACCTCGACATCCGCTCGGCCCGCCAGCTCGAGCACGGCCCGCGTGTTGCGCTGCGTGTCATCGAGCGCGGCGTTGCCCGACAGGCAGGTGACCGCGATCAGGTCGGCATCCGGGCTGCCACAGGCGTAGAGCAGCGCGAGCGCGTCGTCGATCCCGGTGTCGACGTCGAGGATCAGCGGAACGGTCACTCGCCGATGCTAGCCCGGCGCCACGCCCTTGACAGTCACGGTCGACGAGCTCGATACTTGCTACCGTCAGATAGCACGAACTACGGAGCCCCAGTGTCGACGATCAACGGGATCATTCGCCGCCGACTCCTGGTGAATTTCCGCGTCGACCCCGGGGTCATTCGTCCGCTCGTGCCCGGGCGCTTTGAGATCGCGACCGTCGACGGCGCGGCGATCGCCGGCATCTGCCTCATCCGCCTCGAGGACGTGCATCCGCGCCCGCTCGCCGCGCTGCCGTGGGGGCTGGCCAGCGAGAACGCCGCCTACCGCGTCGCTGTCCGATGGAAAGACGCGGACATTGAGCGCGACGGCGTGTTCGTCCTGCGCCGCGACTCGAGCTCGTCGCTCCAGAGCCGTCTCGGCGGATTGGCTGTTTCCCGGTGCATACGGGCGCGGCCGCATTCGACGTGCAGGACGACGGGCACGACGTCGCCATCACCTGTCGCGCCGCCGACGGGATCGGCGACCTCAGCATCGTGGGTCACGAAGGTGACGAGATGCCAGCGACGTCCGTTTTTCGATCGGTCGCGTCAGCGTCGGCGTTCTTCGAGCGCGGCTCGGACGGCTACTCACGGTCCCGCGGTCGGCATCAGCTCGACGGGATGCGGCTGGAAACCGAAAGCTGGTCCGTGCGCCCATTCGCGCTCACATCGGTGTCCTCCGCCTTCTTCGACGACCGAGGTAGGTTCCCGCCCGGGAGCGTCGCGTTCGACAACGCGCTCGTGATGCGCGATGTCGCGCACGCCTGGCATGCGCTTGCCGAACCTCGACCGGGGCGGCGCGGTCTGATCCACCGGGGTGCGAAACTCGCCGATCGGCGGTCGCGGGATCAGCGGCAGCTGGTAGCACTCTGAGTGCTACCGGGCAGCACGCGGTGCCACGCACTGACCGCTCGGAGACTGACTGTCGAGCGGCTCAGCACTGTGGGGCAGCTCAGGTTCGTCCCAGGGAAGCCTCGGAACTGCCGCGCGCGTCGAATTGCTGCGTCTGAGCACTCAGGGTGCTACGCGGGCATGGGCTGAGTCGAACGGAGCAAAGGCCTCGGGACTGGCGAAGAGGGCCCGTTGAGCGGCTACGGCAGCGTCGCCTGGACCGCGCGCTCGGCGAGGCCCAGCGGCAGGGCGCCCGAGGTCGTGATCGCGTCGTGGAACTGGCGCAGCACCTCGATCGGGACGTCCTTCGGCGAGACGCCGGCGAAGCCGCGCGCGGCGAGGTACCGCTCGCGGATGGCGAGGATCTCGAGGCAGCCCGTGAGGTACGACGACGCCTGCGTCGGCCACGAGCAGTAGCGGCCGACCTCCGCGCGCGCGACCGGCTCGGGCATCGCGGCCTTGTCCTGCATGTAGTCCACCGCTTCGTCGTGGGTCATCTCGCCCAGGTGGAGCGACGTGTCGACGACGATGCGCGCGGCCCGGAACAGCGCGGCGTTGAGGTGGTGGAGCTCGTGGATCGGGTCCTCGAAGAAGCCGCGCTCGCGCATGACGCGCTCCGCGTAGAGGGCCCAGCCCTCGCTGAAGTACGGCGTCGAGTAGACCTTCCGCACGTCCGACGGGTTGCCCTTGCGCATCACCAGGTGCCAGTGGTGCCCGGGGTACGCCTCGTGGACCGAGACCGTCGGGATCGAGCCGTACGAGTTGTTCGACAGCCGGGACTGGATCTCCTCCTCCGAGGCGCCGTCGGGCGCGAACGGGACGAAGAAGTGGCCCTTCCAGCGGTCGGAGAAGGCCGGCGGCGCGATGTACGACGCGACGCCCAGGATCGGGCGCTGGAACACGGGCGACGGGACGACCTCGCAGGACTCGTCGGGCGGGAGCGTGACGAGGCCGGTCTCGACGAGGAACGCGCGCGCCTTCGCCGTCCACTCGGTGTAGGTCTCGAGCATCGACTGCTCGGTCGGGCGGGTGTCGCTGCTCGTCCTCGTGGAGGACCTCGACGTAGTCGGGATTCCCCGCCGCGTCCCGGGCGAGCGCGCTCATCTCGGCGTCGAGCCGGTCGAACTCGGCCTGGCCGCGGGCGCGCAGGGCTCGGGCGTCGTCGCCCAGCACCTCCCGCTCCTGGAGGATCTTCGAATACCGGTCCTCGCCCAGCTGCCAGGTGCCGTGGGCCGTGCCCCGAAGCTCGTCGAGGTGCGTCGCCCAGTGCTCCAGGTGTCGCGCCGCCGCGGCGCCCGCCTTGCGGACGTTCGCCTGGCGCGTCGGGTCCGCGACGTCGAGCCACAGCAGGTCGCGCACGTACCGGATCCCGCCGCGCGCGGCGTGCATGCCTCGCTCGACGATCAGCGGGTGGGCCAGCTCCGGGTCGAGGTTCGCGATGCCCGACTCCACGACCCGCTCGACCTGGCCGAGCCGCGCGATCGCCGCGTCGACGAGGTCGGCCTCCGGCCGCAGCTTCTGGAGGAACAGCCCGAACAGCCCGCTGGTGACCGGGCCCGAGTACGTGACGGGATCGCGCTTCCAGACCTCGAACGGCGCGAGGATCTGGCGGCCGCGCAGGACGGCGCTCGCGAGGTCGCGGTCGATGGCGTCGTCGATGGTCAGGTGCTGCCCGTCGGGCGCGATGTCCCCGATCCGCTCGAGCTTGCCGAGGAAGCGGTCGGCGTCGGCATCGCGCTGGTGGAAGGCGTCCGCCGAGAGGTCGTCGAGCTTCTCGTCGTATTCGGTGAGGCCGAAGCCGCTCGCGGCGACGGGCGACGCGGCGAAGTCGGTCTCGAGCAGGTCGTGGAGGGTGGAGTCGAGGATCGGGTGGCTCAACGCAGTCTTCCTCCGTGGTTCACGGTGCCTTGCGATCGACGAAGCGGCAGCGATCGCGCACCGGGCACAGGTCGTGCTTCGGGTTCTGGGCGTGACAGATCACGCGGCCGTGGTGGATCAGCAGGACGTGGGCGGCGTACATCTCGTCGGGCTGGAGCAGCCCGAGGAACAGGTCGTGGGCCTGGTCGGCGGTGGCCTTGGGCGGGATCAGGCCGATCCGCTGCGACACCCGCTCGACGTGGCGGTCGACCGGCATCAGCGGGGTGCCGAAGCAGAACAGGAGCACGATCGAGGCGGTCTTCTTGCCGACCCCGTCGATGGCGGTCAGCCAGTCGCGGGCCTCGATCGCCGGCAGGTCGCCGAGGAACGCGAGCGAGTAGTCGCCGCGCTGCTCCCGGATGTGGCGGAGCGTCGCCTGCAGGCGTGGCGCCTTCTGCGGCCCGAGCCCGCCCGGGCGGATGACGTCGATGAGCTCCGGCAGCGGCGCGAGCTCGACCATCGACCAGTCGGGAGGCGCCGCGGTCGACAGCCCCTCGCCGCCCCAGCCGATCCCCGGGTTGTGGACCTCGGGCTCGCGGTCGCTCGGGTAGGCGGTGCGGAGGGCCTCGTACGCCTTCTCGGCGTTCACGTCCGCCGTGTTCTGGGTGAGGATCGTGAGGATCAGCTCGCTCGTCGGGTCGAGACGCGGCTCCCAGACCTGCTCGCCATAGACGGTGGTGAGCTCGTCGAGGACGTAGCGCGGCAGCCCCGGGCGGTACCGCTTCAGCGTGTTGGCCCAGACCTTGACCGGGTCGAGCTTGCGCCGCTTCGTCTTCGGCTTCGGCTTCGTCGTTCGCGTCGCCGCGCTCACCAGATCGCCTCCACGTCGTACCGACGGATCGTGGCGTCGGCCGTGAGGATCACGAGGCGTTCGATCTGCGCCTGTGCCACGAGGATCCTGTCCCATGGGTCCCGGTGGATGAGCGGCAACGTCGCGGCGCGGGCGGCGTGGACGGTGCTGATGGAGAGGGGATCGAAGCCCAACGGCTCCAGCCGGCCGACCAGGTAGCTCTCGGGGTCCGTCCCCGGCAGCGCGACACGCCCGAGGCTCGCCTTGAGCGTCAGTTCGTATGCGGTCGCGGCGCTCACGAGGATCCGGTTGTTACCGTCCCCGATCACGCTCCGCGCCGACGGCGAGAGTCGATCGTCATCGAGAGCCCACCACAGGAAGACGTGTGTGTCGAGGAGCGCCCTCATCCGGCGTCATCGCGCAGGGGGTCTTCGGGGTGCATGTAGTCAGGGTCGAACTCCGGCAACGGGTCGTCGAAGTTGTCGTGGATGATGACCAGGCCCTTGTCCATGCCGGGGACCCGCCGCGGACGCGTCTCCGGCTCGACGGCGACGAGCATCGCGACGGGCACGCCGGCCTTTGCGATCGTGATCCGCTCGCCATTTCGCGCGCGTTCGACGAGCTTGGAGAAGTTGGTCTTGGCCTCGTGAATGTTGACCACAGCTGTCATGACGCAAGGTTGACTTAGTCCGAGGACTTAGTCAAGCAACCTTA
>CAVZFY010000018.1:0-46239 GCA_963774695.1 uncultured Chloroflexia bacterium
ATCTCCAGCGCCGGCTCAACAAGGACCGGCGCGCGACGGGCGTCGTCTACCGTCGCTAGCGAGGGAGCATCGGTGGCCACGTTCGTGCTGGTTCACGGCGGGTGGGGCGGGGGATGGGAGTGGCGGCTCGTCGACGAGCGGCTCCGGGCCTCCGGGCACGCGGTGCATCGGCCGACCCTGACCGGGCTCGGCGACCGGCGCCACCTCGGCCGGCCGGAGACCGACCTCGACACGCACATCGCCGACGTCGTCGCCGTGCTCGAAGCCGAGGAGCTGGTCGACGTCGTCCTCGTCGGCCAGAGCTACGGTGGCGCGGTGGTGACGGGGGTCGTCGATCGGATGCCGCGCCGGGTCGGGCGCGTCGTGTACGTCGACGCGTTCGTGCCGAAGGACGGTGAGTCGGTGAACGACCTGTCCGGAGCCCGGTTCGCCGAGCGGCTGCGGGCGCTCGCCGAGCGTGACGGCGGCGGCTGGCAGGTGCCGGTCCCGTTCGCGCCCGAGGAGGTCGTCGAGGACATCCCGCGATCGCGCCAGGGCTGGTATCTCGAGCACATCGGGCCGCACCCGCTGGCGTCGTTCGAGCAGCCACTGCGGCTCACCGGGGCCGGCGACCACGTGCCGCGGTCGTACGTCTCGTGCCGCCCGCCCAGCGCGGCATCCTGGGTCGTTCGCGCCGTTCGAGGAGCGGGCACGCGCCGACGGCTGGGACGTCCACTCCCTGCCGGTCGGCCACGACGCCCACGTCATCGACCCGGACGGGCTGGCGACGATGCTCGCCGCCATCGCGGTCACCGCCCCTGGCGCCGAGCCCGACGCCGTCATCCCGGCAGGCACGTGACGATGGGTCGCGCATGGCCTTCCTGACCCCCGATCCCCGCCACCTCGGACGGGCGGACGGCATCGTCCCGCGCCGCGACGCGCCCCTGCCGCCCGCCGCGAAGTACCGCCGCTGGGACGGCAGCCAGGACGTCCCGGACCTCACGGCCGACGAGATCGTGGACGCCCTCGCGGACGACGTCCTGGAGCACGGCGACCTCGGAGAGGCGCTCCGCCGGCTCATGGAGCGCGGGCTGCGAGCGAGCGACCCGTCGCGCGGCGACCTCCACGGGCTGCGCGACCTGCTCGACCGGCTGCGCGAGCGCCGCGAGGAGATCCTTCGCCAGGGCTCGCTCGCGGACCCGCTCGCGGACGTCCGCCAGGAGCTGGACGAGATCGTCGAGGCCGAGCGGGCGGGCGTCCAGCAGCGGCTCGACAGCGAGGCGGATGCGGCCGCCGCCGACGCGGAGGCCGGTGCGCCCGGCACGGACCCGGACCTCGAGCGGATGCTCCGCAGCATCGCGGCCAAGCGGCTCGACACCCTGGACTCGCTGCCGCCCGACGTCGGCGCCCGGATCCGAGGCCTCCAGGACTACGACTTCATGGACGCCTCGGCCCGCGAGCGGTTCGACGCCCTCGTCGACCGGCTGCGCGGCAGCATGCTCGACCGGATGACCAAGGGGCTCTCCGACGCGGTCAAGGGCATGAAGCCCGAGGACCTGGCCGCCCAGCGCGCGATGGTCCAGGACCTGAACCGGCTGCTCTCGAAGCGGCTCTCGGGCGACGAGCCCAGCCGCGCCGAGGTCGACGACTTCCTCGCCCAGCACGGCGACTTCTTCCCGGGCGCGGCGACCCTCGACGACGTCGTCGAGCAGCTCGCCGAGCGGATGGCGGCGATGCAGTCGCTGCTGCGGTCGCTGTCGCCCGAGCAGCGGGCCGAGCTCCAGGACACGATCGACGCGCTGCTCCGCGACGACCGCCTCAAGTGGGACCTCGCGCAGCTCGCGGCGAACCTCGACCAGCTGCTCCCCGACGGGCTGGGGGACCGGGTGCGCTTCGGCGGGGACCAGCCGCTGGGCCTCGAATCGGCGCTGGACCAGCTCGGCCAGCTCCAGGCGCTGGACCGTCTCGAGGGCGACCTCGAGGGCGTCGACGGTGCCGGCGACATCGGCGAGATCGACCGCTCCGACGTCCGCGACCTCCTGGGTCCGGACGCCGCGCGCGACCTGGACGCGCTCGAGGACCTGGCGACCCGCCTCGAGGCCGCCGGCTACCTCGATCGCGACGGCGACCGCCTCGAGCTCACGCCGCGGGGCAGCCGGCGCATCGGCCAGAAGGTGCTCGACGACCTGTTCGCGAGGCTGCGGCGCGACGCGTTCGGCGGCCATCGGCTGGAGCGGACCGGCCGCGGCGGCGACCGGGAGGAGACGCCCAAGCCGTTCGAGTTCGGCGACCCGTTCCACCTCGACCTGCGGGCGACGATGTCGAACGCGCTGATGCGCGAGGAGAACGCGCCGTCGCGGCGGGCGCCCGGGCAGGCCGTCCGCCTGCACCCCGACGACTTCGAGGTCTTCCGGACCGAGCGGACGACGTCGGCCTCGACCGTCCTCCTCGTCGACATGAGCCGCTCGATGCTGCTCCGGGGGTGCTACCTCGCCGCCAAGCGCGTCGCGATCGCGCTCGACACGCTCATCCGGACGCAGTACCCGCGAGACCACCTCTCGATCGTCGGCTTCGCCTACTACGCCCGCGAGCTGCGGCCCGAGGCGCTCGCGGAGCTCGGCTGGAACACGTACGAGTACGGCACCAACCTCCAGCACGGGCTGCTGCTCGCCCGCCAGATCCTCGCCCGCCACCACGCGGCGAACCGCGAGATCGTGGTGATCACCGACGGCGAGCCGACGGCGCACTTCGAGGACGGCCAGGTCGAGTTCAGCTATCCGCCGACGCGGCGCACGATCCGCGAGACGCTGCGCGAGGTCGTGCGCTGCACGAAGGACGGGATCACGATCAACACGTTCATGCTCGAGCGGTCGCCGGCGCTGACCGATTTCGTCGGGCTGGTGACCGAGCTCAACCGCGGCCGGGCCTTCTACGCCGAGCCCGAGCACCTCGGCGAGTACGTGCTCGTCGATTTCGTCCAGCGCCGGACGCGGCGCGTGTCGTAGAGTCCGCGCGGCACCACCTGCATCCCCGGGCTCCGGGGAACGGAGGCCACGAGAGGGTCGCACATGCTGCAGCTGCTCCTGCTCCTCCACGTCCTCGGCGCGATCATCGTCTTCGGACCGACGTTCGCCTTCCCGATCATCGCGAGCCAGGCGCAGAAGTCGCCGCCGAACGGGCACTTCGCGGCGATCGTCATCGACCTGATCGAGCGCCGCATCGTCATCCCGGGCGCGATCATCCAGGGCATCACCGGCATCGGCCTGATCCTCGCCCTGAACGCCAACCTCACGAGCCAGTCGTACCGGTGGCTGATCGGCGGGATCGTGCTGTACGTGATCGCGATCGTGTTCGCGGTGTTCTGGCAGGCGCCCGCCGCCGAGCGGATGGTGGAGCTGACCGCGGGCCCGCCGCCCGGAGCCGCAGCCGGCGCCGCGGCCGGGCCGCCGCCCGGACCCTCGCCCGAGCTGCTCGCGACCGCGAAGAAGCTCCAGCGCGGCGGGATGTTCCTGACGGTCCTGATCGTGCTGATCGTGATCCTGATGGTGGTCAAGCCCGGCGTCTGATCCCGGCGCCCGGCTCGTCGACGCGGCTCGCGGCTACCATCGATATCGACACCCGCAGGAGAGAACCGCCGCATGCCGCACGTCGCCGAGTCGCCCGCCGACCTCCTCGCCCAGCTGACGGGCGCCGCCCACGTCGCCGACGGCCGCCTCGTCATCGACGACGAGACCCGCTTCCGCGGGACCGCGGCCGCGGACCTCGCCTGGACGGCGGCGTTCACGAGCGACGACCCCACGGCCGAGGCCGCTCGCTGGATCATCTGGGAGGCGAGCCAGGCGCTCGGCGCGCGCTCCGCGAGCATCCACGAGCTGTACATGGCGCGCGGCCGGGGCGAGGTCTCCGGGTTCACGGTCCCGGCGATCAACATCCGGGCGCAGACGTTCGACATGGCGCGGACCTTCTACGAGACCGCCGCGCGGGCCGACGTCGGCGCCGTGATCTTCGAGCTCGCCCGCAGCGAGCAGACGTACACGTTCCAGCGGCCGATGGACTACGCGGCGTTCGTGCTCGCGGGGGCGATCGCGGCCGGCTGGCGGCACCCGGTGTTCATCCAGGGCGACCACTACCAGTTCAACGCCAAGAAGTACGCGGCCGACCCCGAGGCGATGACCGAGGAGATCCGGCGCGCCTGCCGGCTCGCGATCGACGCGGGCTACCGGAACATCGACATCGACAGCTCGACGCTCGTCGACCTCTCGAAGCCGAACCGGGACGAGGAGCAGCGCGAGAACTACGAGCGCGCGGCCGAGCTCACGGCGCTGATCCGGAGCCTCGAGACGGACGGCGTCACCGTCAGCGTCGGCGGCGAGATCGGCGAGGTCGGCAAGCAGAACTCGACGGCCGACGAGCTCGAGGCCTACCTCGACGGGTACTCGCGCGAGCTGGCGGGCCGGGCCCCTGGGGCGATTGGCCTGTCCAAGGTCAGCGTCCAGACCGGCACCTCGCACGGCGGCGTGCCGCTGCCCGGCGGCGGCGTCGCGGAGGTCAAGCTGGACTTCGAGGTCCTCCGGCACCTGGGCGAGATCGCCCGTGCCCGCGGGCTCGCCGGCGCCGTGCAGCACGGCGCGTCGACCCTGCCCGAGGAGCTGTTCCACCACTTCCCGGCGGTCGAGACGGCGGAGATCCACCTCGCGACGGGGTTCCAGAACGCGCTCTACGAGCATCCGGCGTTCCCGGCCGCGCTCACGGCCGAGATCGACGACTGGTTGCGCGCGAACGCCGCCGACGAGCGCAAGGACGGCCAGACCGAGGAGCAGTTCCTGTACACGACCCGCAAGAAGGCCATCGGGCCGTTCAAGCGCCGGCTCTGGGAGCTCGAGACGAAGGACGAGATCCTGGCGTCGCAGAGTCGCAAGCTCGGCTTCCTGTTCACCGAGCTCCGGGTGAACGGGTCGATGGAGATGGTGGACCGGCATATCCGCCCGGTCGCGGTCTCGCGGCCGATCCCGGAATCGCTCGCCGTCCTCGTCCCGTCCTGAGCGGCGCCCGATGACGGCCGGGCAGGGCGGGGTCTTCGCGTCCGACGCCACGCCACCGCTCGACGTCTCGATCCGGCTCGAGGCCGCGGGTGACGAGGCGGGCATCCGTGCGGTCGAGCTCGCGGCGTTCAGCGGGCCCGAGGAAGCCGAGATCGTCGACCGGATCCGCGAGGACGCGCCCGAGGGCTGGCGGTCGCTCGTCGCCGCGGACGGCAGCGGTCGGATCGTCGGCCACCTGCTGATGACGCCGTGCCCGGTCGAGGACGACGACGGCACGCTCGTGGGCACGGTGCTCGCGATCGGGCCGGTGGCGGTGGACCCCGAGGTCCAGGCACGTGGGGTCGGCTCCGCGCTGATGGCGGCCGCGATGAGCCTCGCCGTCGCTCGCGCCGTGCCGGCGCTCGTGCTCCTCGGCCACCCGTCGTACTACCCACGGTTCGGGTTCGAGCCGGCGCGCGGCGCGGGCCTCGAGCCGCCGGCGGCCGCCTGGCCGGACGCGGCGTGGATGGCTCGCCTGCTCCCCGCATGGACCGACGACATGGCCGGGACCGTCCGCTACCACGAGGCGTTCGAGCCACTGGCCTGAGGCCCGCCCGGCGGCGTGATGCGTCCTGCGCACCACGATCGCGAAATCGCCGAAGCCCGTTGACCTTCCCCGTTCGCGCGGCCTAGTGTCCGCGCCAAGCCAGCGCAGGAGGGAGCGCGGCGCCCTGCCCCAGCGTTCCGGGAGGTCGGACCGCACCGCGCGGTGCGGCGGGATGGAGGAGGTCAGTCGGTGTCGGGTTCAGAAACCGTCGACCAGGCAGCACGAGACGACGCCCACCTGCGATCGCTCGGCATCAAGCCGGAGCTGAGGCGCTCCCTCGGCTTCGTCGCCAACTTCGCCTTGGCCTTCAGCTACATCTCGGTGTCCACGGGCACGTTCACGAACCAGGCGGTCGCCTTCGGCGTCGGCGGTCCGGCCATCTTCTGGGCCTGGCCGCTCGTCATCCTCGGGCAGACGTTCGTCGCCCTGAACTTCGCCGAGCTGGCCAGCCACTTCCCGGTCGCCGGCTCGATCTACCAGTGGTCGAAGCGGCTCTCGAACCGGACCCTGGGCTGGTTCACCGGATGGATCTACTTCTGGGCCGGCGTGATCACGGTGACCGCGGTCGCGGCGACCGTGCCCCTCGTGATGTCCACGATCTGGCCCGACCAGATCAAGCTCGGCGACCCGTCACCGATCGGGGCGGCTCGACATGCAGTCGTTCATCGGGCTCGCCGTGCTCGTATCGACCACGATCATCAACGTGGCCGGCGTGCGCCTGCTCACGCTGATCAACAACATCGGCGTCGGCGCCGAGATCGTCGGCATGCTCGTGTTCGCGCTGATCCTGCTGTTCTTCGCGAACCACCAGTCGCCGTCGGTGCTGTTCGACACGTCGTACACGAGCAACCTCGCCGGGGGCAGCTACTTCCCGGTGTTCCTGCGTCGGCGCGTTCATGGCGCTGTTCGTCGTGTACGGGTTCGACACCGCCGGCACGTTCGGCGAGGAGACGGTGGACGCCAGCCGGCAGGCGCCACGCGGCCTGCTCGCGGCCATCTGGCTGTCGGGCATCGTCGGGCGCGATCTTCCTGCTCGCCGTGACGCTGTCGTTCCAGGACATGAACGCGGCCGTCGCGTCGGGCCAGGCGTTCGGCTTCCCGATCGCCGACACGATCAAGCAGAACCTCACGTTCGCGCTCGGCGGATTCACGCTCGGCGACCTGTACCTGGTCGTGATCCTGATCGCCGTCTACGTCTGCACGCTCGCCATCCACGGCGCGACCGTGCGGCTCATGTTCTCGATGGGCCGCGACCGCCGGCTGCCGCTCGGCGGCCTGTGGGGTCACGTCAACCACACGCTCCGCACGCCCGGCCAACGCCGGGATCATGGTCGCGATCCTCGCGGCGATCCCGTTCGTCGTCACCGGCGCCGGGTCCGCGATCTACATCGCGATCGCCGCGACCGGCATGATCTACATCGCCTACTTCCTGTGCAACTTCGGCGTCCTCATCGCCCGCAGGCGCGGCTGGCCGCACCAGGGCGCCTGGTTCAACCTCGGCAGCTGGGGCACGATCCTCAACATCTTCGCCCTGGTGTGGGGCGGGTTCATGGTCATCAACATCGCCATCTGGACCGACCCCGGCCTGTTCGGCGTGTTCGGCAACGACCTGCGCAACACGTGGTCGAACCCGCTTCATCAACACGTTCATCAAGGTCGGCGGAACGCTCCAGGACCAGCTCCCGGCGTGGCCGATCTTCGAGACGGTGGTCGGGATCGTCCTCGGCGTCGGCGCCCTGTACTACGTCGTCGCCCAACGGGGCAAGTCCGACGCGACCCAGGTCACGCCGGATGTCGCGACCGGCGAAGCCGTCATCGGCTAGGTGACCGACGAGGTCCTGCGCGGCGAGCTGTACGACACGCTCGCCGCGGCGCTCGGCCGGCTCCCCGAGCTGGCCGGGCGTGACCTCACGCTGACCGCCCTCTCGGGCGGGATCACGAACCGGAACTTCCTGGTCGCCGCGGGCGGCACGGCCGACCGCTGGGTCGTGCGGCTCGCGGGCAACGACACGCACCTGCTCGGCATCAGCCGGGAGGTCGAGCACGCCGCGACCGTCGCGGCGGCGGGCGTCGGCGTGGGTCCCGAGGTCACCGCGTTCATCCGGCCGGAGGGCTACCTCGTCACGCGGTTCATCGAGGGTTCGCCGGTCAGCGACGAGGCCGTCCGCCGGCCGGAGACCCTGCGCCGCGTGGCGGACTCGCTTCGCCGCATCCACGACGGGCCGGCGATCCCGGGGTTGTTCGTGCCGCTGCGGATCGTCGAGGCGTACCGCGCGCTCGCGCTCGCCCGGGGCGTGGCGATCCCAGCGGAGTACGAGCTGGCCACGGCGATCGGTCGGCGGATCGAGCTCGCCTGCCTCTCGGCGCCGATCGAGCTCCAGCCCTGCCACAACGACCTGCTCAACGCCAACTTCATCGACGACGGGGCGCGGATCCGGATCGTCGACTGGGAGTACGCGGGGATGGGGGACCCGTTCTTCGACCTCGGCAACTTCAGCATCAACCACGAGCTCACGGCCGACCAGGACGAGGTGCTGCTGCTGGCCCACGACGGGACGGTCGCGGAGGCGCGCCTTGCGCGGCTCACGCTGATGCGCGTGGTCTCCGACTTCCGCGAGGCCATGTGGGGCGTGCTCCAGCAGGGGATCAGCACGCTGGACTTCGACTTCCGTGGCTACGCGGCCGAGCACTTCGACCGGCTGCTGGCGAACGGCTCGACCCCTCGCTTCGAGCGGGCCCTGGCCGAGGTGGCGGGGACTGAGCGCGAGGACGGGATCTCGCTGACCGCGGGTGGGCCGGCGGGCCGCGCCGGGACGGATCCACGCGCGACCGCCTACGCTTCGCGGCAGTGGAACCGCGACCCGCACCCACCAGGATCCAGGGCCGCCTCGTCGCCGGGATCGTGCTCGCGGCGCTCGCGGCGACGCTCGTCGTCGCGTGGCTGCTCGGGGCGTTCCGGCCGTCCGCACCGCCGTCGACGATCGATGCCTCGATCGCGCCGACGTCCGTCGCCATCGCGAGCCCATCCCCGGCTCCGACGCCGTCGGCGTCCGGTGCCGTCGGGCGCGTCGGCGTCGCGGCCTCGTCCGGCCCGCCGAGCCGTCGCCGTCGCCATCGCCATCGGACGTCGTCCTCATCGGGACGGGCGACATCGCCACCTGTGGCCACGACTACGATGAGCAGACCGCGGCGCTCGTCGCCAGGAACGAGGGCATCGTGTTCACGCTCGGCGACAACGCCTACGACCGCGGCACGCAAGGCCGAGTTCCGCGACTGCTACGACCCGTCCTGGGGTCGCGTCAAGGACCGCACCGAGCTCCCGGTCGCCGGCAACCACGACTGGGACACGCCGAACGCCGCCGGCTATCGCGCCTACTTCGGCAAGCGTCGCGACCCCGAAGGGGGAGACCTGGTACTCGCGGGACATCGGGGCGTGGCACGTGATCGTGCTCGACGCCAACTGCACGAAGCTCGCCGGCGGCTGCCGGCCCGGATCGCCGCAGCTCCGCTGGCTGCGCGCAGGATCTCGCCGCGAGCGACGCGACGTGCACGCTCGCGATGTGGCACCAGCCCCGGTTCAGCAGCGGCGAGCACGGCGACGACCTCGTCGGTCGCGCCGTTCTGGGACGCGCTCTACGCCGGCGGCGCGGACCTGATCCTCAACGGCCACGACCACGACTACGAGCGGTTCGCGCCACAGAACCCCGAGGGCGACCGCGGACAAGGCGAACGGGATCACCGAGATCGTCGTCGGGACCGGCGGCGGCGAGATGCGCGGGCATGGGCAGGACGGTCCCGAACTCCATCGTCCGGCAGGGCCGGCTGCTGGGCGTGATCCAGCTGACGCTCGCCCCCGACGGCTGGTCGACGCGGTTCCTCTCGACCGACGGGTCGTTCACCGACGAGTCGACGGGGACCTGCCACTGATGGCCGGGGCGACGGAGCACGCCCGGGCCGTCGTCATCGGCGGGGGCGTCGGCGGGACGTCGGTCGCGTACCACCTCGCGGAGCGCGGCTGGACCGACATCGTGCTGCTGGACCGTGCGGAGCTGACGTCTGGCTCGACGTTCCACAGCGCCGGGCTCGTCGGGCAGCTGCGGAGCACCGTGACGCTGACGCGGATGATGATGTACGGCGTCGAGCTGTACCGGCGGCTGGCGGCCGAGACCGGCGTCGACCCCTCGTGGCACGAGGTCGGGTCGCTGCGACTGGCGTCGAGCCGGGCCCGGTTCGAGGAGCTCCAGCGCCAGGCGGGCTGGGCGGCGAGCTTCGGGCTGCCGATCGAGCTCGTGTCGGCCACCGACGCGCGGGACCGGTTCCCGTTGATGACCACCGACGGCGTGCTGGGCGCGGTCTGGCTCCCGACCGACGGCTGGCTCGACCCCTCGAACCTGGCGTTCGCGCTCGCGGCGGGCGCGCGCAAGCGCGGCGTGCAGGTGCGGCAGCACCATCGCGTGAGCGGCATCGGCATTCGCAACGGGCGGGTGATCGGCGTGGAGGTGCAGCACGCCGGCGAGCAGTACGACATCGCGGCGGAGGTCGTCGTCAACGCGGCCGGCATGTACGCGCCAGACATCGGCCGGATGGCGGGGATCACGCTGCCGATCATCCCGATGGCCCACCAGTACCTGCTGACCGCGCCGATCGAGGGCGTCGTGCCGGGCCTGCCGCAGCTGCGCGACCCCGACAACCTCGTCTACTTCCGCGAGGAGGTCGGCGGCCTGTGCATGGGCGGCTACGAGCGCGATCCGCGGCCGTGGGCGCTCGACGGGATCCCGCCCGACTTCAACCACCGCCTCCTCGACCCGGACTGGCCGCGGTTCGAGGCGATCATGGCCGGCGCCATCCGCCGGGTCCCCGCCATCGCCGACGCCCCCGTGACGCGGATGATCAACGGGCCCGAGGGCTTCACGCCCGACAACGAGTTCATCCTCGGCGAGTCGGACGTGCGCGGGCTGTTCGTCGCGGCCGGGTTCTGCGCGCACGGCATCGCGGGCGCCGGGGGCATCGGCCGCCAGGTCGCGTCGTGGATCGTCGACGGCGAGCCCGAGCTCGACCTCTGGAAGATGGACATCCGCCGGTTCGGGGCGCAGTACCGGAGCCGCTCGTACACGCTGGCGCGGAGCTACGAGAACTACGCGACGTACTACGACATCCACTACCCGAACGAGGAGCGCCAGGCCGGCCGGCCCCTCCGCGTCTCCCCGGCGTACGCGCGGCTCGCGGCGCTCGGCGCCTCCTTCGGCGAGAAGTCGTCGTGGGAGCGGGCGAACTGGTTCGAGCCGAACGCGCTTGGGGCTGGCGCGGCGGACCCCGCGGCGCTCGAGGCGCTCCGGCCCCGCGGCTGGGCCGGTGAGCACTGGAGCCCGGCGATCGGGGCGGAGGCGCTCGCGACGCGCACGACCGCCGCCCTGTACGACGAGACGTCGTTCGCGAAGATCGAGCTCGTCGGTCCGGGCGCGGCGGGGCTGCTGCAGTGGCTGTGCGCCAACGACGTCGACCGCAAGGTCGGCAGCATCACGTACACCCAGCTGCTCAACCGGCGAGGCGGCATCGAGTGCGATCTCACGGTCACGCGGGTCACGCCCGACCGCTTCCTGCTCGTGACCGGGACCGCGTTCGGGAACCACGACCTCGCGTGGATCCGCCGCCACGCGCCCACCGACGGCTCCGTCGTGATCAACGACCTCACGCCCGGCCGCGCCTGCTACGCGCTGTGGGGCCCGCGGGCGCGCGACATCCTGGCCGCAACCACGACCGACGACGTCTCGGACGCGGCCTTCCCGTACCTGACCGCCCGGGCGATCACGGTCGGGCCCGTGCCGGTCTACGCGCTGCGCGTCACCTACGTGGGCGAGCTCGGCTGGGAGCTGTACGCCCATGCCGAGTTCGGCGGCGCGCTCTGGGACACGCTGTGGACGGCCGGCGTGCCGCACGGCATGGTCGCCGGTGGCTACCGGGCGATCGACGCGCTCCGGCTCGAGAAGGGGTACCGCGCCTGGGCCGCGGACATCACGCCGGAGGAGACGCCGTACGAAGCCGGTCTCGGCTTCGCGGTGAGCCTCGAGAAGGGCGACTTCCTGGGCCGCGACGCGCTGGTCGCGGCCAAGGCGGCGGGGCTCGCGAAGCGCCTGCGCTGCCTCGTGCTGGACGACCCGCGGTCGGTCTGCCTCGGCAACGAGCCCGTGCGCGTCGACGGCGCCGTCGTGGGCCGCGTGACCTCGGGCGGCTACGGGTTCAGCGTCGAGCGCAGCATCGCGTACGCCTACCTGCCGGCGGACGTGGCGATCGGCACGCGGGGCGAGGTGGACGTGTTCGGGACGTGGGTCGGCTTCGAGGTCGCCCGCGAGCCGTTGTTCGACCCGTCCGGCTCGCGGATCCGGGCCTGAGCCGGGCATCATCGTCGCCATGACCGACACCGACTTCGGACCCGACTGGTCCGCCGCTCGTGCGCGAGCCCCCGAGGCGCAGCTGCGCGAGTGGCTCGACTTCGCGCTGGCGGCCTGCGACGCCGCCGACGAGATCGCCCGCCGCCACTTCCGCCGCGACCTGGACCTCGAGCGCAAGCCCGATCGATCGTTCGTGACGGTCGCCGACCAGACGATCGAGCGCGAGATCCGGGCCGGCATCCTCGCCCGCTGGCCCGATCACGGCCTCGTCGGCGAGGAGTACGGCGAGGCGGCGGGCGCGTCGTCGACCCGCTGGTTCATCGACCCGATCGACGGCACCCACAACTTCATCCGCGGCGTGCCGCTGTTCGGGACCCTGCTCGCGGTCGAGCACGACGGCGAGATGCAGGTCGGCGTCATCTCGGCGCCGGCGATGCGCGAGCGCTGGTACGCCCACCGCGGCGGCGGCGCCTGGGCGGTGGGCCAGGACGGCACGCGCCAGATCCGCGTCTCGCGCGTCGCCACGATCGAGGATGCGCAGCTGGTCTACGGCAGCGGCCGCGACAACGTCGCGAGCGGCCTGATGCCGGGCTTCGACGCCCTGATCGACGCCGCGTGGCGCGACCGCGGCTTCGGCGACTTCTGGGGCTACGCGCTGGTCGCCGAGGGTGCGGCCGAGGCGATGATCGAGACCGGGATGCACACCTGGGACCTCGCCGCGCCGCAGGTGCTGATCGAGGAGGCCGGTGGCCGCGTCACCGACGTCAACGGCGACCGGCGGATCGACGCGGAGTCGTTCGTCGGCTCGAACGGGCTGCTCCACGACGAGATCCTGCGGCGGCTCCGGGTGGCGGAGTAGCCCCCGAGCCTAGCTCTCCCGGCGCAGCCAGCCGCGGACGGTTCCGCCGAAGAGCAGCACGCCCGCGAGCACCAGGAGCCCGACGAGCCCGATCCAGACCAGCGGCGAGGGGTCGCCGCCCTCGGCGGCAGGGGCCGGTGCCGCGGGTGTCGTCGGGCCGCTGGCGCCGGGCCGCGGGGTCGTGCCGTCGGGGCGCACCCCGCTCTCGATCACCTGGATGGGCGTTGGCGATGCGGTGATGACCGCGTCGGGCTGGCCATTCGCGCCCGGGAGCAGGAACGTCAGGTCGATGTCGCCGGTCTCCGGAATCGTCAGATGACCGGTGTACGGCGCCCCGACGGGACCGTCCGGCAGGAGCTCGGTCGAGGACAGCTCGGGCCCACCCGGATGCGCGGCGCTGACGACAAGCCGGTCGGGCAGGTGCAACGCGTCGAAGTTCCACCACCCGCGCGGCCCGAGCGAGACGGCGAGCGGGAACGGCCGGCCGGCGACCACGTCACCGACGATGTCCTGCAGCTGGGTCTGCAGCGAGGTCGACCAGCGGGGCGTCGGCGGGCGGCCCGACCCCGGCGATCTTGAGCGGACGATCGCCGCCGGGGCCGTGGACGCCAAGCTCGAGCCTGCCGGGACCGCCGGCGGGCACCGTGAGATCGATCACGTGGTGCCCGGGCCAATCGGTGACGGCGTCGGCCGTCGTCGGGCTCGCCTTGCCCTTCGCCGGATGCAGTCGAGCGAACACGCCCCTCGAGCGGGACGAACGCATGGCGGCCCGGGTCCCAGGTGGTGAGCGCGATGGTCGCCGCCCCTCCCGGCGGCATGTCCGGCGGAAGGTTTGGCGACGAGTCGAGCCAGGCCTCGACCGTCGGCGATGACGACGGGGACGGCGATGCGGCGAGTGTCATCGCGCTTGGGCGGAGGAAGGCCGCGGCCAGCGCCAGAGCCGCCCCGACGATCGGGAGCAGGCGGCGGGCAGGGCCGGACCGCTCGGTCACACGGCTCGCCGGAACGTCGCCAGCGTCCAGCAGACGAGCACGATCGCGACGGCCGCGAGGATGCCGATCACCGGCATGTCGTTGACCATCCCGGCGATCGCCACGGTCGGCGCGCCGATCAGCGCGATCGCGCTGAACACCGCGACGCGCATGAGATGCGTGCCCGAGAGCGCAGCTGGCGGCGCCTGGGGATCGGCCTCGTCGAGCGCCGCCTCACGCCAGTCCTCCGCGCTGGGCTCCCAGGCCGGGGTCGAGGCGCGACCGCCGGTCGCGCCGCTGGCCGATGAAGCATCGAGGCCGGGCAGGGGATCGAGGCCGAGCAGCGCTCGTCCGGGATCCGCGAGCCGCGCCGCCATGTCGGGCTCGATGAGGTCTTCCGCCACCGCGACCGACACGGCGTCGTCGATCGCCAGCGAGATCGCGACGCGATCGTCGACCCGGCTGCCGCTCGTGATCGTGATCCCGTACGTGCCGACCGGGTGGGCGGCGGCGACGCGGCCGTGCAGCACGTCGCGGATGGTGGCCCGCGCGTCGTCGAGCAGCTCGTCTCTCCGGCGAGCCGCCACCGCCGCCTCGAGGGTCGCGAGCGACCGTGCGCGCTCGTCCATGTCGCGGGCGCCGATCACCACGCCCCAGAGCTGATCTGGCGACAGGCGGTCGACGGCGGCGAAGACCTCGTCGACCCGCTCGCGCGCGGCTCGGTCGGCCGGGACGGTGAGCCGGTTGGGCTCGATCACGCCCGCTTGCGGGGCCTCGCGAACAGCAGGCAGATCGCGCCGAGCGCGATCGCGAGCACGATGCCGATGACCGGGTAGCCAGCGGCGATCCCGCCCCCGAGCACCGTCGGGATCCCGAACAGGGCGACGAAGCCGAAGAGGATCAGGCGCAGGCCCTGCTCGCCCGGCAGCGGCGCGTCCGGGTCGATGCCGGCCGCGCGCTCCTGGTCCTCGAAGCTCGTGCTCGCCGCGGCGGCGGTCGGCGGTGTGGGTGCCGCGGCCACGGCGTCGGGCTCGTTGGGCTGGGCAGGATCGGTCACGGTGCTCCTCGCAAGTTGTCAGGCGTTGTCTGGGATTTCGGCTGGCGAGAGCGTCGCACAAAGACGGCCGTGAACAGAGCCCCGGTCAGCAGCGCGATCAGTGCATCGCTTCGCGATCCGTCGAAGCCGAAGGCGACGACCCCGAACAGGACGGCCTCGATCGCGAGGAACACGAGCGCAATCCGACGGATCGGATGGTCGAAGTACCCCGGCGGCGGAGGGGTGATCGCCCGGTCGAGCGATCCCTCGAATGCCATCCCGGAGGCGAGGCCCACGATCTCGGCCGCGTCGGCGGCGAGGGCATCAGCCACATCCGGATCGACGAGATCGACGACAACGGCCGCGGTCGCCGCGTCCTGGAGCGCATCGATGATCGCCACACGATCCTTGGTCGTCCCTTGCGAAATGCCCCAGTTGAGGGCAAGGAAGGTCGGGTGGATCGCGCCCTGCTGGTACCTGCGCAGGATCATGTCCCGCGCGCGCCGCCGCCCCTCGACGACGAGGTCGGACCGGCCGGCTCCGCTGGCGGCGCTCGCTGCCTGCTCGACGAGTGCGGCGCGCGCCTCGGGATCGCGGCGTGACAGCCCGATTCGCGCCAGCTCATCCGGCGACAGACGGTTGAAGCCCTCGAGGACGGCGTCCAGTCGCTCGCGCGCGGCACCGAGGCGGTGATCGTCGATGGACCCGCCCGGGTCGGCTGTCGACTGGCTCACGGGCGGATCGTGCGCTCAGGCGCCCGCGGCGTCCAGCGCCTCGGTGAGGATCCCGATCGCGCGATCCACCTCGTCCGCGGTCGTCACCAGCGGCGGGATGATCCGGATCACGTTCACGTACGTGCCCGCGGTCAGCACCAGCAGGTTGCGGGAGAACGCCTCCTGCTGGATCCGCTTGGTCAGCTCGGGGTTCGGCAGCCGGCCGTCGCCCTCGCCCGGCTTGACGAGCTCGATGGCGACCATCAGGCCCAGGCCGCGGACGTCGCCGACGCCCGCCCGGCCGACGCACGCCCGCCGCAGGCCCTCCAGCAGCTGCGCGCCGCGCTCGCGGGCGTTCGCCACCAGGCCCTCGTCCTCGATGACGTCGAGCGTCGCGTTCGCCGCGGCGCACGAGACGACGTTGCCGCCGTACGTGCCGCCGTGCGAGCCGGGCGGCAGGCGGTCCATCAGCTCCTTGCGCGCCAGGATCCCCGACAGCGGCAGGCCCGAGGCGATGCCCTTCGCCATGACGACGATGTCGGGCTCGACGTCCCAGTGCTGCACGGCGAACATCTCGCCCGTGCGCCCGAAGCCCGTCTGGACCTCGTCCGCGATCAGCAGGATCCCGTGCTTGCGGGTGATCTCGCGCAGGCGCGGCAGGAACGTCGGCGACGGGACGATGTAGCCGCCCTCGCCGATGATCGGCTCCACGATGATCCCGGCCACCTTGTCGGGGTAGACGAGCTGGTGGAACAGCAGCTCGAGCTGCTCCTCCCAGTCGCAGGTGCAGGCCGACGGGTCGTGCGGGCCGCCCGACGCCCGGTAGCAGTACGGGTAGGCCGCGTGGTAGACCGATCCCGGCAGCGGCTCGAACGCGCCGCGATAGACGTCCTTCGCCGCCGTCAGCGCCATCGCCTGGCCGGTCCGGCCGTGGAAGCCGTAGCGGAACGCGATGATCGCCGGGCGTCCGGTCGCGACCCGCGCGAGCTTCACCGCCGCCTCGACCGCCTCGGCCCCCGAGTTCGACAGGAACGCCGACCACGGCCCACCCGGGAGCAGGTGCCCCAGGCGCTCGTACAGCCGCAGGCCGGGCTCGTGGTAGACGATGTTCTGCTGGCCGTGGAGCAGCTTCGCCGCCTGGTCCTGGATCGCCGCGACGACGCGCGGGTGCGCGTGACCCGTGTTGGTCACGCCGATGCCCGAGGTGTAGTCGAGATACCGCTGGCCGTCCGTCGTGACCAGCCACGAGCCCTCGCCGCGGTCGACGACCAGGTTCGTGATCCGGCTCCAGACCGGCGGCACCACCGAGAGGTCGGGGAGGGGAGTCCCGGCGGCGGTCCGGGCCTCGTCGGAGATGGCGGTCATGGCGTGTCCCTCACCTGGCGGCGCGACGACGACCCCGGAGCGTGCTGAGGGCGACGAAGCCGACGGCGACCACGAAGATGATCGTGCCGATCACGTTGACCTGTACCGGGACGCCGATGCGGTTCTTGGCGTAGATGAACATCGGGAAGGTCTGCGCCTTGCCCGCGGTGAAGTTGGTCACGACGAAGTCGTCGATGGAGAGGCTGAACGCGAGCAGGCCGGCGGCGATGATCCCGGGCAGGATCAGCGGGAACGTGACCTTCCAGAACGTCGTGAACTCGTTCGCGTAGAGGTCCATCGCCGCCTCCTCGAGGTGGCGCGGGAAGCCGGCGAGCCGCGCCCGGACCGTCACCACCACGAAGCTGATGTTGAACATGATGTGCGCGATCAGGATCGTGAACCCGCTCAGCGGGAAGAACGGATCGTTGCCGATCGAGACGAACAGGGTCAGCAGCGAGGCGCCGAGGATGATCTCGGGCGTCGCCATCGGCAGGAAGATCAGCGAGTTGGTGAACCGCCGCCCGCGGAAGTCGTAGCGGACGAGGGCGAGGGCGATGAGCGTCCCGAGGGCCGTCGCGATGATCGTGGACAGGAACGCGATCACGAGGCTGAGGCTGATCGCCTGGGGCAGGCCGTCGACGCCGAGCGGGTTCAGCCAGTACTTGAACGTGAACCCCTGCCAGACGGTGTTGCTCTTGCCGGCGGGGTTGTTGAAGCTGAACAGGATGATCAGCGCGACCGGCAGCATCAGGTAGATGACCGCCAGGATCGTGTAGATGATCAGCATGTAGCGGTCGAGCCAGCGCTGGAGCACGTTCGGGCCGCGCCGGGTCCTCGCCCGCGTGGACTCCACGGCGCCCGCGTCGACCGAGGTCACGTCGGTCGCGGCCGGTCCGGTCGCCACGTCAGAGCCGCCCCGTGGACACGTCTTCGGTGCCGAGGACGCGGGCATAGATCGCGACCACGACCAGCACGCCGGCCATCAGCATGAACGAGAGGGCGGCCGCGGTCGGGTAGTCGTTCTGGGTCAGGAACTTGTTCTGGATGACGTTGCCGATCATCCGCGTGTCCGGGTTGCCGAGGAACTCGGCGTTCACGTAGTCGCCGATGGCCGGGATGAACGTCAGCAGCGACCCGGCGAACACGCCCGAGATCGACAGCGGGAACGTCACCCGGATGAACGACTCGGATAGGAGGAACCAGCCGATGATCCCGCCCGCGACGGCGCCGAACGTGCCGAGCTCGAGCGGGTTCCACTCGAAGATCAGGGCCAGCACGGCGCCCAGGCCGCCGCCGACGATGACCCCGACGATCCCGCCGCCCGGCCGCCACGGCCCGGCGTACAGGTCCTTCGCCGCCTCGACGCAGCCGCACGTCGACCTTCTCGAGCGCGACGTAGATCGGCAGCGTCATGAACGGCAGGAAGTTGTAGGTGATGCCGAAGATCACGGCGATCGGCGTCGCGAGGAGCCGGAAGTCCTCCGGGACGAGCCCGATCTCCTTGAGCGGGCCGAGCAGCAGCCCGTTGTCGGCCAGGATGATCTTCCACGAGATCGTGCGCAGCAGGAAGCTCGTGAAGAACGGCGCGACGACGAGGAACAGCAGCAGGTTCTTCTGCGTGCCGCCCTTGAACGCGATGGTGTAGGCGAGCGGGTAGGCGATGAGGAACGTGAGCAGCGTCGCGGCCGCCGCGTACACGATCGACCGGACGTAGAAGTTGCCGTACTGGTCGAGGGCGTTCGTGTAGTTCGTGTAGTTGTCGAACGAGAACGTGAAGCCCGTCTCGAGCGTCCCCGACCAGAAGGACGAGATGAACATCTGGATGCTGGGCAGCACGTAGAACACGATCAGCCACAGGATCCCGGGCGCGAGCAGCGCGTACGGGACGATCCCTGAGTGACGCTTGAGCCAGACGCCCAACCTCAGCCCTTCCGTCGTGACGCTGCGGTCAACCCCGTTGGCGCCGGCTCAGCCGACGCCGATGACCTTCGCGAACTGCGCGTTGAAGTACGCCTCGTCCGCCTCGTTCAGGGGGCCGAAGATGTGCAGCCGCTGGACCCAGTCGGGCGGCGGGATGATCAGCGGGTTGTTGGCGTCATCGGGGTTGGCCTTGATCAGGATGTCGTCGGAGCCCTTGACGGGCGAGATGTAGTCGACGCGAGCCGGACGACGAGCGCCGAGACGGCGGGGTCGTAGTAGTAGTTCACGAGCAGCTCGGCCGTGCCCTTGTGGGCCGCCGCCTTCGGGATCATCATGTTGTCGGTCCAGAGCATCCCGCCCTCGGAGGCGAGCGCGAACCGGAGCGACGGCTTGTCGATCTGCGCCTGGACCATGTCGCCCGACCAGGCCATCGCCACGACCGTGTCGCCGTTCTTGAGGTCCTCGGTGTAGGACTGGCCCTTGACGTCGCGGACGACGCCGTCGGTCTTCGCCTTCTGCATCAGGGCCACGGCCTTGTCGCAGCCGTCCCGGGTCGGGGTCGCCGGATCGATGCCCCAGGTAGAGCATCGAGAGGCCGACGGCGTCGCGCATCTCGGTCAGGTACTCGACCTTGCCCGGTCCAGCGCGGATCGGTGGTGTACAGCGGGGCGAGGCTCGTGATGTCGCCGGCGATGTCCTTGTCGAAGCCCACGCCGGTCATGCCGGAGCGCCACGGCGCGTGCTTGGTGACGTTCGGGTCCCACGGCACGTCGACGTACACGTCCTTGATGTTCGCGATCAGGTTCGGCACGTTGGCCGGCTCGAACGCCTCGATCCAGTCGAGGCCGATGAGCTTGGCCGCCATCCAGTCGGTCAGCGTGATGAGGTCCCAGCCGGTGTCCTTGCCGCTCTGCGAGCGCCGGCTTGATCGTGGCGACGAAGTCCTCGTTGCCCTCGATGACCTCCTGGTAGTGCACGGTCGTGCCGTACTTGGCCGTGAAGCCGTCGATCGTCGGGTGCTTCGTCTGGTCGTTGGCGTCGACGTCGATGTAGTAGGACCAGTTCGCCCAGTTGAGCTCGGCCGACGGGCGTCGCGACCGGCGCGGCGGCGGAGGCCGGGGCCGACGCGACCTCGCTGGCTCCGGCGAGCTGCGGAGGCCGACGGCGCGGCCGCGGTCGGGGCGGCGGACTCGGGCGCGGTCGTCGCCGTGCCCTTGGTGCCGCAGGCGGCGAGGAACGCCGCCATGCCCGCGAGCGCGCCGCCCGCGAGGACGTTGCGGCGGCTGATCGGTGTCGAGGTGAGTGTGTCGCGATCCACCAGGGAGACCTCCTCCAGTTGCCCGATCAGTCCACCGGGTCCGCGACCGGCTCGCCGGTGGCGTCCACGACGAACGTGTGGTCCGGGGACCAGGCGAGGACGACCTCGTCGCCCCGGCTCCACAGCTCGGATTTCGATGCACGTTCGATGTTCTGCTCGTAGATGACGACCCGGGTCCCGCCCCGGGTCTCGACGTTGTACTGCGTGCTGACGCCGATGTAGGACGCGTCGGTCACGGTGCCCGAGAGCGAGTTGAACCCGCCCGGCGTGGCCGCTCCGGCCTCGTGGATCCGGATCTTCTCCGGGCGAACGCCGACGTCGACCTGCGTCCGGCCGTCGACGAGGGCGGTCGGGACGCGGACGGGGGCACCGTCGGCCATCTTGACCACCGCGTAGCCGTCGGCCGTCCCGTCCGGGCGCCCGCGGAGCAGGTTGCTCACGCCGAGGAAGCCGGCGACGAAGCGCGTCGTCGGGCGCTCGTACAGCGTCTCGGGATCGCCGAGCTGCTCGTACCGGCCCTTGTTCATGACGGCGATGCGGTCCGACATCGTCATCGCCTCCTCCTGGTCGTGGGTCACGTAGATGAACGTGATCCCGACCTCCTGCTGGATGCGCTTGAGCTCGCCCTGCATCTGCTTGCGCAGCTTGAGGTCGAGGGCGCCCAGCGGCTCGTCGAGGAGGAGCACCGCCGGCCGGTTGATGAGCGCCCGCGCGAGCGCGACCCGCTGCGCCTGGCCGCCCGAGATCTGGGTCGGCTTGCGCTTGTCGAAGCCCGGCAGCTCGACGAGCTTGAGCATGTCGCTGACGCGGCTCTTGATCTCCGCGTCCTTGACGCCGGTGCGCTTCAGGCCGAAGGCGACGTTCTCCCAGATCGTCAGGTGCGGGAACAGCGCGTAGTTCTGGAAGACCGTGTTGACCTGCCGCTGGTACGGCGGCAGCCAGGTGACGTCCTGGCCGTCGAGCTCGATCAGGCCCGACGTCGGCTGCTCGAACCCGCCGATCATCCGCAGCGTCGTCGTCTTGCCGCAGCCGGACGGGCCGAGGAGGCTGAAGAACTCGCCCTTGAGGACCTCGAGGTCGATGTGGTCGACGGCCAGCGCCTCGCCATAGGCCTTGGTGACCTGGACCAGCCGTACGTCGACGTCGTTCACCGGTGCGAACGCTCCTGCAGCGGGGAGGCCGATGGGTGGCGCTCCGGGCTGGACCCGCCCGGCGTCGAGCGCAGCGTCCCCCTCCGAGCCGCCTCCCAACGCTTCGCACGATAGGGGCGTGCCCTAGGGGTGTCAAATACACGAACCGGCCACGAATCGGGCGGATTCGGATGCGAGATTCGCACGAGCGGCGGCGCTCGAGCGGGCATTTCGCATCCGCAGGGCTCCGCGGGCACGCCGCGGCGCGACCCGATCGGCTCGTCCTCGGGTGCATCAGGCAGGAGGCGCAGGCTCGTTCCCGCCGACCCGAGGGTACGATGGCTGCGGGCCGTGCGCGGCAAGCCCCGCGGACCCACCGCAAGCTGGAGCGAACCTGACCCCGATGACAGCGATCTCCGAGGCCTCGGTCCTCGACGCCCTCCGTACCGTCCAGGAGCCCGAGCTCGGCGGCGACCTGGTCACCCGCAACATGATCCGCGACCTCGTCATCGACGGCGCCGACGTGGCGTTCACGATCGAGCTGACGACGCCGGCGTGCCCGCTGAAAGACCAGATCGAGTCCGAGGTCCGCCAGGCCCTCGACCCGGTGGGCGTCGCCGGCCTCGCGATCGCCTGGGGCGCGACCGTCCGACGCGCCAGCCCGCGCGCCGCGGAGCAGCTGCTGCCCGGGGTCAAGAACGTGATCGCGGTCGCGTCCGGCAAGGGCGGCGTCGGCAAGAGCACGGTCAGCGTCAACCTCGCCGTCGCGCTGGCGCGCGCCGGGGCGTCCGTCGGCCTGATCGACGGGGACATCACCGGCCCCAACATCCCGATGATGCTGGGCGTCGAGGGCCAGCCCGCCGCGAGCCCGGAGAACAAGATCATCCCGCTCGAGCGCCACGGCGTGAAGGTGATCTCCATCCAGTTCTTCGTCCCCGAGGGCCAGCCGATCGTGTGGCGCGGCCCGCTCATCGGCGGCGCGATCTCGCAGTTCCTGCGCGACGTGGACTGGGGCGAGCTCGACTACCTGGTCGTGGACCTGCCGCCCGGCACCTCCGACGCGCAGCTCACGCTCGCCCAGGCCGTCCCGATCAGCGGCACGGTGCTCGTCACGACGCCCCAGGACGTGGCGCTCTCGGACGTCGCCAAGGCGCTCGCGATGCTCCAGCGGCTGAACGTGCCGATCATCGGGGTCGTCGAGAACATGAGCGCGTTCGTCTGCCCGCACTGCGGCGAGGAGACCGAGATCTTCGGTCGCGGCGGCGGCGAGCGGTTCGCGGAGCAGCACGGCCTCGAGTTCCTGGGCAAGATCCCGCTCGACGTCACGGTCCGCCAGGGCGGCGACGCCGGCGTGCCGGCCGTCGCGCAGCGCGAGCCCGGCATCGCCGCGGCGGCGCTCGAAGGCATCGCGGGCCGCGTCGCCGCACGGATGAGCATCCGGGCCGAGACGGCACAGGTGCCGGTGCTCTCGATCACCTGAGCGACGCATGACGCAGGGACGGCAGCCCACCGATCCCGCGGCCCTGCGCACGGCGCTCGGCGCCGTCGTCCTGTTCGCCGACCTCGACGAGGCCGACCTCGAGACGCTCGTCGCCAGCGTCGAGACGCACCGCTACCGGCGTGGCGAGGCGATCTTCCGCCAGGGCGACCCCGGCGACGCGCTCTACATCGTCCTGAGCGGCCGGGTCAAGATCTCGAGCCCGTCCGAAGGCGGCGTCGAGGCGATCCTCGCGACCCTCCGGCCCGGCGAGTTCTTCGGGGCGCTGGCGCTGCTCGACGGCGCGGCGCGATCGGCAACGGCCACGGCCGTCGAGGCGACCGAGACGCTCGTGCTGCCGCGCGAGACCTTCCGGCGGCTGGTCAACGACGTGCCCGCGATCCGGGACCACGTGTTCGCCGGGCTGGCCCACGAGCTCCGGCGGCTCACGCACCACGTCGAGGAGCTCCACTTCCTCGACATCGCCGGACGCCTCGCGGCTCGCCTGGCGCGCCTCGCCGACGAGCAGGGCGAGGCCGACGGCGGCGAGATCCGGCTGGACGCGCCGATCACGCAGGGCGAGCTCGCCGCGATGGTCGGGAGCACGCGGCAGAGCGTGAACAAGCTCCTCGGCTGGTTCGTCGACGACGGCCTCATCCGGATCGAGCGCGACGCGATCGTGATCGTCGACCTGCCCGGGCTCCGGCGGGCCGCCCGCCGGTAGCCGCGCGGCGCCCGTGTCGGGCGTCTCAGTCCGGCGAGCGGTCGTCCGCGCGGAGCACGCCCAGCAGGACCGCGGCGCTGGCGATCGCCGCCCGCTCGGCCCCGAGGCCGCCGCGCATGAACGCGAGACGTCGTTCGGCGTGCCGGCCGTCCGGGGTCACCACCGCGACGTTCACGGCCGTGTCGTTGCCGGCCGCGACGGCGCGTATCGCGATGCCGACGTCCGCACCGGCCCCGGCCCGGGCCCCATCGGCCGCGGCCAGGTCGCCATCCTCGTCCTTCGCGGACCCGCCGGCGTCGACGAGGACCTCCGAGCGTCGCAGGCCGCTCGCCCCGCGGAGCAGCCCCACGAGCGTGCCGCCCGTCCCGGACTCGACGGTCGCGAGCGTCCAGCCGCGCCGGCCGAGCGCCTCCTCGATCGCGGCCGCCCAGGACGTGTCGCCGCGCGCCCAGACGAACTCGCCGAGCGCCGCCTGGACGGCCGCCTCGGCCTCGTCGGCGAGCGTCGCTGGCCGCGCCCGACGCATCGGTCCGCGCGGAGATCCGGATGTCGACCGCCTCCTGCCGCGCGTAGGTCGCCACGATCGGGTTGGTGGCACGCAGCAGCGGCTCGCCCAGGCGCTCGGCGACCTGCGATTCGCCGATCCCCGTCAGCCGGAGCGTGCGCACCTCGGTCTCGACGCCGACCCCGCGCGCGGCCAGCCTCGGCAGCACCTCGTCGGTCCACATCGGCCGCATCTCGCGGGGCGGCCCCGGGAGGGTGACGATCACGCGCCCGTCGGGCCGGGCGACCAGCCAGCCCGGCGCCGTCCCGTTGGGGTTGGGCAGGATCGTCGCCGACGGGATCGTCCACGCCTGCTTGCGGTTGACCTCCGGGAACGGCTGGCGGCGCCGCGCCCACAGCTCCCGCAGCCATGCGAGCGTCGCCTCGTCCTCGACCGGCGTCTCGCCGCAGGCCTCGGCGACGGCCTCGCGGGTGAGGTCGTCCGGGGTGGGGCCGAGGCCGCCGGTGGTGACGACGAGGTCCGCGCGCGCGAGCGCCGTCCCGAGGGCGTCGACGACGACGGCCAGGTCGTCGGGGAGGTTCGAGACCCGGAGGACGGTCACGCCCTGCGCGACGAGCGATCGGGCGAGCTCGCCGCTGTTGGTGTCGGTCGTCTCGCCGACGGTGAGCTCGGTGCCGACGGCCAGGAGCTCAGCGGTGACGAGCTTGCGGTCGACCCGACACCGACGATTGAAAGGCGGTTGCATCGGCCACGGTGCGAGCGTACTCGACGGGTAGGGCCCTTGGGCGCTGCTATGATCTCGGGCGGTCTCCCGAACCCACGCCCATCCGCGGAGGACGACCACTGGATCCCGTTCTGCCGAACCCGGACAACGCGCGGCCCGCCGCCGAGGCGCCGTCGGGCCTCATCGCGCAGCTCGCGGCGACGCGTGCCGCCGCGATCCGCATGATCCGTGCCCACATCGACCTCGCGATGGCCGAGGCCAACGAGATCAAGGGCGAGGTCCTGCGGACGCTCGCGCTCGGTGGCGTCGCGGCGGCCTGCCTCGTCTTCGTCGCCTTCCTGCTGCTGATCGGCCTGTGCCTGTTCCTCGGGGAGTGGCTGTTCGGGTCGCTCGGCTGGGGCGTGCTCCTCGGATCCGAGCTGATGATCGCCGCCGCCGTCTTCGCGGTGCTGGCCGCGCTCCGATCCGCGCGCCTCGGCACGGCGCTCGCGATCGGCTTCGCCATCGGCCTCGTGGCCGCCATCGTGTTCGGGACCAACGTCCTCAACACCATCTACCGGGACATCGCGAGCCAGTTCGCGACCCAGGCCGACCCGGGCGACATCTCGTTCGCGGTCGGGGCCGGGATCGGTGCCCTGATCGGCGCGATCGTCGGGCTGCTCGCCGGCGCCCGCGGCGGGACCGCGGGCTCTGCCGCCGGCGGCCTGTTCGGTGGCGCGATCGCCGGCGCCCTCCTCGGCCTGGTCGGTGCGGGCCTGGTCCGGCTCGCCATCAACCCCGACTCGCGTCCGATGATCGTCGGGGTGCTGATCTGGGCGCTCGCCGCCGGCGTCGTCGGGTTGGTCGCGGGGTCGCGCACCAGCGCCCGGCTGGCGCTCATCGGGCTCGGCGCGGGCATCGTCTTCGGCGGCCTGTTCGGCGCGTTCTCGGCGATCACGTTCTCGTGGCACGTCGCCATCGCGATCGGGCTCGCGCTGTTCCTCGGCATCGCACCGGCGGTCGCGGGTGCGTTCGCGGCCAACGGCGGGATCGACATCGAGGCCATCAAGGCGAGGTACATGCCGCAGGCCACCATCGACACGACGAAGGAGACCCTCGAATGGGCGAAGTCGCGGATGCCCGGCGGGGGCCGGCCGTGACCGGGCCCGTGGCCGCACGAGCCAGCCGCCGACCCCTGATCCCGCCGCGCGGCGTCGACGGCGACGTCCTCGGTCGCGCTCGCGGTCCTCGCGGACCGGCCGGAGGTGCTCGCGGCGCGGGCGGCGGCGCGGGCTTCGCGGACGGACATGGAGGAGGAGCTCGAGCGACTCGAGGCCGCCGCGCGGGCCGCGCTCGACGTCAAGGCCAAGATCAAGCGGAACCCGGCCAGGGTGGCGGGCGCGGCGGCCGGCGTCGGGTTCGTGGCCCTCGGCGGCCCGCGGCGGGTCCTGCGCGGCGCGAGGAACGCCGTGTTCGGCAAGCCCGACCCGCTGCCCGAGTCGATGCTCCCCGAGGAGATCGAGAAGGCGCTCAAGGCCCTGGGCCAGGACGGCGCCAAGGTTCGTGGCGCGCTGGAGCGAGACTTCGCCTCCTACGTCGCGAAGACCGAGCCCAAGCGGCGCGACCTGCGATCGACGCTCGTGTTCCTGCTGCTGCCGACGGCCCGCGTCCTGATCCTCCGCTTCGGCCGGCAGTTCATCGAGGAGATCCTGTCGCCGAAGGCCGGCTTCGCCGAGCAGATGGAGAAGGTCCGCGCGCGACGCGGCAAGCCGGGCGAGGGGCCGCCGCCTCCTCCGCCGCGGGGGCCTAGGCGGGCGAACGCCGGCCACCGGCAGACCCGCCCGGTATGCGACACTCGCGGCTGGGCGAGTGGCGGAATGGCAGACGCGCCGGCCTTAGGAGCCGGTGCCCCGTGAGGGGCGTGTCGGTTCGACCCCGACCTCGCCTACCACCGCAGCGCCGCGGCCTCGCACCGGCGACCCACCCTATACTCGCGCGGCGATGCAAGTGACTGCCACCCCCGCTCCCAACAGCTCGGTGCTCCTCGAGATCGAGGTCCCCGCCGACCAGCTCGACCGCGCCGTCCGCGACGCCGTCGGCCGCCTGTCCCGGCGCACCCGGGTCGCCGGCTTCCGGCCCGGCAAGGCCCCGCGACCGATCCTCGAGCGCGTCCTCGGGCCCGGTGCCGTGCTCGACGAGGCCGTCGAGCACCTCGTCCAGGACTCCTATCGCGAGGCGATCGTCGAGCAGGACATCGTCCCGCTGACGAACGCGGACGTCGAGGTCGTCGAGGCGATCGAGGGCAAGCCGCTGCGCTTCAAGGCGACCGTCCAGGTCCGCCCCGAGGTCGAGCTCGGCGACTACCAGAACTTCAAGTTCGCGCCCGAGATCGACACCGTCGACCAGCCCAAGATCGACAACGTCGTCGACGAGCTCCGCGACCAGAACGCGACGCTCGCGGCGGTCGAGGAGCGTGGCGCGAAGGAGGGCGACTGGGCCGTCATCGGCTTCGCGGGCACCAAGGACGGCGTCCCGTTCGACGGCGGCACCACCGAGCGGATGCCGCTGATCATCGGCGAGGACCGCCTGATCCCGGGCTTCGAGGCGAACCTCGTCGGCCTCAAGGCGGGCGAGTCGACCACCTTCGACATCACGTTCCCCGACGACTACCCCGAGACGAGCCTCGCGGGCGAGCAGGTCCAGTTCGCGGTCGACCTCAAGGAGCTCCGCGAGAAGGTCCTCCCCGAGGCCGACGACGCGTTCGCCCAGTCGATGGGCGACTACGCGGACCTCGCGGCGCTCAAGGCGGACGTCGCCGAGCGGCTGCGCCGCGGCGCCCTCGACCGGGCTCGCCACGAGTTCAGCGACAAGATCATCGACTACGCCGTCGCCAACTCGACCATCGACCTGCCCGCGATCCTCGTGGACCAGGAGGTCGAGGTGATGCACGACGAGTTCCGCCAGACGATCGCGCGCCAGGGCATCTCCGAGCCCGCGTACCTCAAGGCGACCGAGAAGACCGAGGCCGACCTCCACACCGAGTTCCGCCCGCGCGCCGAGCAGCGCGTCAAGGTCCTCCTGGTCCTCTCGAAGGTCGCCGAGACCGAGGGGATCGACGTCCGCGACGACGACGTCGAGGCGCAGGTCGAGCTCGCCCGCCAGCGCTACGTCGGCGACCAGAAGACCATCCACTACTTCGAGTCCGAGCGCGGCCGCAACTTCATCCGGAGCACGCTGCGCCGCACGAAGGTCGTCGAGACGCTGGTCGACCGCTGGCTCGCCGCCCACCCGGACCATCCGGCGCTGCCGCACCTCGAGGACGACGAGACGCCGTCCGCCGTCGAGGCGCCCGAGGCCGAGGCCGCCGCATCCATCGACGCCACCGATCCGGGCTCCATCCCCGGCGCGACCGCCGCCGCGGCCGCGGAGCGCTAGCCACACCGAATCGCCGACCGCGCCTGATGCCGCCGACGCCCGCCGAAGAACAGGGGAGACCCCGAATGCTCGTCCCGATGGTCATCGAGTCCACCAGCCGCGGTGAGCGCGCGTACGACATCTACTCGCGGCTGCTCCGGGAGCGGATCATCTTCCTCGGCGACGCGATCGACGACCACCTCGCGAACCTGATCATCGCCCAGCTGCTGTTCCTCGAGTCCGAGGACCCGGAGAAGGACATCAGCCTGTACATCAACTCGCCCGGCGGCGTCGTGACGAGCGGCCTCGCGATCTACGACACCATGCAGTACCTGCGGGCGCCGGTGAGCACGATCTGCATCGGGATGGCGGCGTCGATGGCCGCGGTCCTGCTGTCCGCGGGGACGAAGGGCAAGCGCTACGCCCTGCCGCACAGCCGGGTGATGATCCACCAGGGCTCGGGCGGCTTCCGCGGCGCGGCGCCGGACGCGGTGATCCAGATGAAGGAGTGGGAGTACCTGGTCCAGGTCAACAACCAGATCCTCTCGACCCACACCGGACAGCCGCTCGAGAAGGTGGTCCACGACACGGATCGGGACTATTTCATGGGTCCCGACGACGCCAAGGCGTATGGCATCATCGACGCGGTGTACACCCTGACCGGTGACTCGCTGATCGCGCAGGCGCACGACGCCGGCCTGGTGGGCGGGCAAGTGCCGGAGAGCGCACAATCGGACGCAGCCGAGACGGGCACGTCCGAGCCTGGCCCGGCGACGGACCAGTAAGCACAGGGGATCCAGGGTGCCGGTAACGACCTCGGGCTCGAAGGGAACGAAGGTTCCCTACCGCTGCTCCTTCTGCGGCAAGAGCCAGGAGCAGGTCCGCAAGCTCATCGCGGGGCAGGGCGTCTACATCTGCGACGAGTGCATCAACCTGTGCCAGGAGATCATCGAGGAGGAGATGCTCGAGGCGCCCAAGGCGCGGCCCTCGGCGCAGAAGCTCCCGAACCCCCGGCAGATCACGGGCTCGCTCGACCAGTACGTGATCTCGCAGGAGAAGGCCAAGAAGGTCCTCTCCGTGGCGGTCTACAACCACTACAAGCGGATCAACGCCGGCTCGTCCGTCGATGACGTCGAGCTCCAGAAGTCGAACGTGCTGCTCGTCGGCCCGACCGGTTCGGGCAAGACGCTGCTCGCGCAGACGCTGGCCCGGATCCTCGACGTGCCGTTCTGCATCGCGGACGCCACGTCCCTCACCGAGGCCGGCTACGTCGGCGAGGACGTCGAGAACATCCTGCTGCGGCTGATCCAGGCGGCCGACTTCGACGTCGCCCGGGCCCAGCGCGGGATCATCTACATCGACGAGATCGACAAGATCGCCCGCAAGGCCGACAACCCCTCGATCACCCGCGACGTGTCGGGCGAGGGCGTCCAGCAGGCGCTGCTCAAGATCCTCGAGGGGACGCTCGCCAACGTGCCGCCGCAGGGCGGCCGCAAGCACCCGCACCAGGACTTCATCCAGATCGACACCACCAACGTGCTGTTCATCTGCGGCGGCGCGTTCGACGGCCTCGAGAAGATCGTCGAGGAGCGGGTGGGGAAGCGCCCGATCGGGTTCGGGTCCGAGGGCGGGATGTCGCGCACGGACCGGGCCAAGATCATCGAGAAGCTGATGCCCGAGGACCTGCTCAAGTACGGGCTGATCCCCGAGTTCGTCGGCCGCCTGCCGGTCATCGTCACGCTGTCGCCGCTGACCGCCGAGGACCTGATGCGCGTCCTCGTCGAGCCGAAGAACGCGGTCACCCGCCAGTTCCAGAAGTTCCTGCAGCTGGACAAGGTCGAGCTGGTGTTCACCGACGGCGCCCTCAAGGCGGCGGCCGAGGTCGCGCTGGACCGCAAGACCGGCGCCCGCGCCCTCCGCTCGATCGTGGAGGAGGCGCTGCTCGAGGTGATGTTCGACATCCCGGAGCGCACCGACGTCCGCAAATGCATCATCACCGAGGAGACGATCCGCGAGCGCCGGCTGCCGCTGCTGCTCACGAAGTCGGACGTCGACAAGGGCGTCGACGAGACCAACTACGAGGAGTGGATCGCCGCCCGCGGCGAGACCGCCTAGTCCTCGTCGCGTCCGTCCCGGCGTGTCGCGCGCCGTCGGCGCCCGGCCGCCAGTCCGGCTCCGTCATGGCCGTCCACCGCGCATCGCGTGCGCTCGCATGACTTGCCGCAGTGCAAGGTCGGCGCACTGGCGGCACTCACACGCCCGACGGCTGCTACTCGCCGGCCGAGCCGATGCGCGATCGTGTGCCGGTCGTTTCACGTGCGCTGGGCATGAACGCGGACAACACGGCCGGTCGGGCGTCCGAGCCGGATAAGGCCGCAGTGCAAGTGCCGGAATGCAACATGACGCGACCATGGCCGCGACGCAGGCGGCCGACCTCTCGACTGACGCCACACGACGCCAATCGCGAGCAGCTCGTGCGCGACTCGGCGCTGAGGTGCGTGGCGACGCGAGGCGCACGGCGACTGACGCAGGCACGCCTCGGTGCGCGCGTCGGCGTGAGCCGCAAGACACGATCAGCCGGGCGGAGCGGGGCCTCGGCGGCGGGCTCACGCTGGACGCGTGGCAGCGAATCGCCATCGCCCTCGGCACCAGTCTCCGAGTCAACCTGCCGCGCGACCCGCTCGCCGAGACCGCCGACGCCGGCCACCTGGCGATGCAGGAGCTGGTCCTGCGGCTCGGCCGGGCCGCAGGCAACAAGGGTCTCGTCGAGCTCCCCACGAAGCCGAACGAGCCCTGGCGCTCCATCGACGTCGCGTTGATCGACGACGTCCACCGGCGACTCACCGTCGTCGAGTGCTGGAACACCATCGGCGACATCGGCGCGGCGGCGCGCACGTCCACGCGCAAGTTGGCCGAGGCAGAAGCGATTGCCACGGCGAGATGGGGCGAGCGCACACACGACGTGGGACTTGTCTGGGTGGTCAGGGCGACGAAACGCAATCGCGCCCTCGTCGCCCGCTACCCGGAGGTGTTCGCGTCGCGGTTTGCCGGCAGCAGCGCGCGCTGGGTGCAGGCGCTTGAGGCCGGCCAGGCGCCACCGGCGGACCCCGGGCTCGTCTGGAGCACCGTCGATGCGACCCGGATCTTCGCCTGGCGGCGCGGGCCGTTCAGGTAGCCGGCGCGAACAGCAGCTCGAGGTAGGCGCGCACCTGCAGCAGCTGACCGCGAACGAGGTCCGGATCGCGCGTCGCGCGGGCGACGATGTAGGCGCCCTCGGAGGTGGTGAACATGAGGTCCGACAGCGCGTCGAGGTCGACGTCGATCCGTCGGCGGATAGCGCTCGACGACCTCGTCGAGCTTCGCGCGGAAGCGATCCCGCCAGGCCCTGACCGAGGCCTCGATGATCTCGCCCGCGCCATCGACCCCGAGCTGGCGCTCGTAGATGAACGTCGCGTAGAGGCAGCCGGGGTCGTCGGTGGCGAGCTCATCGAGGTTTGCGAAGAGGCCCACGAACACGAGCAGCTGCTGCAGCGGGTCGCGCGAGAGCTGCTCGGCCTGCGTCCACAGGCGGTCGAGCGTCTCGAGGTCGGCCGTGGCGTACCGGTCGAGGATCGCCCGGCCAAGGTCGGCCTTCGACGCGAAGTAGTGGTAGAACGCGCCCTTGGTGACGCCAGACCCGGCGAGCACCTCGTCGAGCGAGGCGGCGGCGAACCCGCGATCGAGCGCCATGTCGGTCGCGACGTCGAGGATCCGCTCCCGCGTGGGCGTCGCTGCTCGAGGCATACACGAAGCCTAGCAGACCGATCGGTCTTGTCGAGATCGCGCACGAATTCAGGCTTGACGAGGGTCGGCGGCGTTCATAACATACCGACCAGTTGGTATCGCGTATCGGCACTGCACGCCGGACGCCGACCACCCGTGGAGGGCGAGATGAACGCTGCTGCGCGCCGGCGACCCCGGCTACGAGGATGCCCGCCAGGTCTGGAACGGCATGATCTCGCACCGGCCGGCCGTGATCGCGCAGGTCGAGTCGGAGGACGACGTGGTCGCGGCCCTCGCGATCGCCCGCGACGAAGGCCTCCCGGTCTCCATCCGCGGCGGCGGGCACAACGTGGCGGGGCTCGCGGTCGGCGACGGGGCGCTCGTGGTGGACCTGTCCGCGATGGCAGGCGTGACCGTCGATCCCGCGGCTCGCCGCGCGAGGGTCCAGGGCGGTGCCACGTGGGGCGCACTCGACGCGGCGGCGCAGGCCCACGGCCTCGCGACGCCCGGCGGCGTCGTCTCCGAGACCGGCGTGGCCGGCCTGACGCTGAGCGGCGGCCTCGGCTGGCTGCGCCGCAAGCACGGCCTGAGCTGCGATGCGCTGCGCGGGGCGACCGTGGTCACCGCGGACGGTCGGATCGTGCACGCGAGCGCCGATGAGCACCCGGACCTGTTCTGGGGACTCCGAGGTGGCGGCGGCAACTTCGGCGTCGTCACCGAGTTCGAGTTCGAGCTCTATCCGCTGGGGCCCACGGTCGCCACCACCGTGTCGATCTGGCCGATCGACGCGGCCGCATCGGTGCTCGCCGAGTTCCGCGACCTGGCCCCAACCCTTCCCGACGAGGTCTCGCCGGTCGCCGTGCTCTCGCCGGTCCCCGACGACGAGGCCTTCCCCGACAGCATCCGCGGCCGCGACGGGCTGTTCATCCTGGCCCTCGCCGCCACGCCGCTCGACGAGGGCGCCGAGCTGCTCCGGCCCATCGCGGCGCTCGGCGGCGGCGCCACGATCGACATCGGCGGGCAGGCCCAGTACGCCGAGTTCCAGCAGTTCTTCGATGCCGAGTACCCGGCCCACACGATGCGCTACTACTGGAAGTCGTCCTTCGCCGACGACCTCCCGGCCGGCATCATCGAGGGTCTGGTGGAAACCTTCGGCCGGCGCCCGTCCCACCACTCGACGATCGACATCTGGGCCAACCTCGGCGCGATTGCGCGCGTGTCGGCCGACGACAGCGCCTTCGGCCAACGATCGGCCCCGTGGCTGATCAGCCCGGAGTCGAACTGGGAGTCCCCGGACGACGACGCGGCCAACCTCGCCTGGGCGCGGGAGATCGTGGCCGCCATCGGCGGGAGCGCCTACCTGAACTTTCCCGGCCTGCTCGAGGAAGGAGAGCAGCAGGCACGGTCGAGCCACGGCGCGACCTTCGAGCGCCTCGCGCAGGTGAAGCGCGCCTGGGACCCCGACAACCTGTTCCGCTTCAACGCCAACATCGCGCCGGCCGCGGAGGTCCGGGGATAGCCTCTGACGCATGGACCATCGCGATCACGTTGCCCTGATCCGCGCCGGCGTCGAGGGCGCCGGTCCTCGATGGCTCGAGCTCGGGGCAGGGGAGGGGGCGTTCACGCTCGCGCTCGCCGATGTCCTCGGGCCGGGTGCGCAGGTCGTCGCGCGTCGATCGGGATCGCCGGGCGCTCGACACGATGCGCTCCAGGGTGGCCGCGCGATTCCCGGCTGCGGCGATCGAGACCGTGGTCGCCGACTTCACGGGCGGCCTCCCGGCCGGGCCGTTCGACGGCGTGCTCGCGGCCAACAGCCTCCACTTCGTCGGCCGCCCCGACCCGGTGCTCGATGCGATCGGTGCCGCCCTCGCGCCCGGCGGCCGGTTCATCCTCGTCGAATACGACGCCGACCAGGGCAACCCGTGGGTCCCGCACCCGATCTCGTTCGCGCGATGGCGCCGTCTCGCGCCCACCCATGGGTTCGCGGAACCGCGCCTGCTCCACCGCGTCCCCAGCCGCTTCCTGAACGCGATCTACGGGTCGATGACCACGAAAACCAGCGTGCTAGACTCCGGGCCTCACGGCGACGACCGAGAAGAGTAGGTCCGGGTCGGCCACGGAGCGAGCGCGGGACGGTGCGAGCCGCGCGGGCACGACGGACGCGAAGGTCGCTCGCGAGCCGTGCGGCTGGCGCCCGATACCGCGCCGAGAGGATGCCGGAGCAAGGCCGGCCGCGATGAGCGGCGGGCACCGGCCTCGAACCAGCAGGTGGTACCACGACCCCGTTCGTCCGCTGGACGACGGGGCGTTTTCGTCTCCGGGAGCCGACCGATGACACAGCCGAACCAGGAAACCGGCGCACCCAAACCCGACGCCCTGGCGCGCGCATACGACCCGGCGGAGTTCGAGCACGCGATCTACGAGCGGTGGCTCGCGGCGGATGTGTTCGCGCCGGACGGCGCCGGTTCGACGGCGGACGCCGCCCTGTCGCCGTTCGTGATCATCCAGCCGCCGCCCAACGTCACCGGCAGCCTCCACCTCGGCCATGCCCAGCGGACGACGGTCGAGGACCTGATGATCCGCCACGCGCGGATGGTCGGGCACCCGACGCTGTTCCTGCCGGGCCTCGACCACGCCAGCATCGCCGCCCAATTCGTGCTCGACGGCATCCTCGCCAAGGAGGGGGAGAGCCGTGCGACCCTCGGCCGCGATCGCTACCTCGAGCGGATGCGGGCGTTCATCGACGCCACCCGGACGGTCATCCTCGACCAGCAGCGACGCGTCGGGGGCAGCTGCGACTGGGGACGCCTGCGGTTCACGATGGACGAGGTCTCGGCGCGCGCCGTGCGCGAGGCGTTCCTGCGGCTGTACCAGAAGGGCCTCGCGTATCGGGCGGAGGCGCTCATCAACTGGTGCCCGGGGTGCCGGACGAGCGTCAGCGACCTCGAGACCATCCCGACGCCCGAGACCGGCACGCTGTGGAGCGTCCGCTACCACGTGATCGATGACGCGACGGGCCAGCCGGATCCGGACGCGACCGTGACGGTGGCCACCACCCGCCCCGAGACGATCCTCGGCGACACCGCCGTGGCCGTCCACCCTGACGATCCGCGCTACACGGCGCTGGTGGGACGTCGAGTGCGGATCCCGTTCGTGGACCGCGACGTGCCGGTCATCGCCGACGACGTCGTCGACCCGGCGTTCGGGACCGGCGCGGTCAAGATCACGCCAGCCCACGATCACGACGACTACGAGACGGGCCGTCGGCACGGGCTCGCGATGCCGACGGTGCTCGACGACGAGGCGCGGGTCGCCAACACCGGTACGCCGTACGACGGCCTCGACCGCTACGAGGCCAGAGCACGGATGGTCGCGGACCTCGCGGCCCTGGGCGACCTCGCCGGGCGAGCGGCCGCACGAGATGGTCATCGGCCGCTGCCAGCGCAGCAACGACGTCGTGGAGCCGCGGCTCAAGACGCAGTGGTTCGTCCGCACCGGTCCGCTCGCCGCCGCGGCCCTCGAGGCCACGCGTTCGGGGCGCACGACGATCCTGCCCGAGCGGCTCGAGAAGACCTGGGAACACTGGATGACCAACATCCGGGACTGGAACGTCTCCCGCCAGCTGTGGTGGGGCCATCGGATCCCGGCCTGGTACTGCCCGGACGGCCACGCGACGGTGAGCGCCAACCCCGACGGCCCCACGGCGTGCGAGGCCTGCGGCCGGCCGGCCGCCGAGCTCGTCCAGGACCCCGACATCTTCGATACCTGGTTCAGCTCGGGTCTGTGGCCGTTCTCGACCCTCGGCTGGCCCGAGCCAACGGACGACATGGCGCGCTACTACCCGGGCTCGGTGATGGAGACGGGCTACGACATCCTGTTCTTCTGGGTCGCGCGAATGATGATGCTGGGCATCGAGCTGACCGGGGAGATCCCCTTCCACACCGTCTACCTGTCGGGCCTCATCCGTGACCCGTACGGCCAGAAGATGTCGAAGACGAAGGGCAACACGGTCGATCCGCTGGGCATGATCGACGAGCTCGGCGCCGACGCGCTGCGGTTCGCGGTCGTCCACGGCACGACGCCGGGCAACGACCAGCGGTTCGGGTCGGCAAAGGTCGAGAACGCGCGCAACTTCGCGAACAAGCTGTGGAACGCGACACGATTCGTGCTCGGCGCCCGCCCTGCCGTCCATCGCCGCCGACGCCGAGCGTCGGCTGCCCGACGCGACGCACCTCGGCCCGGCCGACCGATGGGTCCTCTCGCGCGCGGCGGCGACGGTCGCCGGCGTGGACCGGGCGATGGCCGACTACAACTTCGGCGAGGTGACCCGCCTCCTGTACGAGGCCATCTGGAGCGAGTACTGCGACTGGGGTCTCGAATTGGCGAAGGTCCGCCTCGCCGACACGAGCCTCCCGGATGCCGAGCGCGAGGCGACCTGGTGGGCGCTGGTCGAGGCGCTGGACACGTACCTGCGACTGCTGCACCCGGTGATGCCGTTCATCACGGAGCGCCTGTGGCAGGCGATCCCGCATCGCGCGGGCGACCCCGAGCTCCTGATCGTCGCCCGCTGGCCGGCCGCCGGCGCACGCGACGAGTCGGCGGAGGCGAACGTCGGCGCCCTCGTCGAGCTCGTGCGCGGCGTCCGCAACGCCCGCGCCGACGCGAAGGTGGAGCCCGGCGCATGGCTGCCGCTGGACGTCTACGTGGACCGGGACCTCGGGCACGCGCTGGAGGCGCTTCGCCCCGCGCTGGAGCGGCTGGCTCGTGCCCGCCCGCTTCGCCGCCACCTGACCCGCGAGGACCTCCACGGGACGGCGGGGGCCGCGGGCGGGCTCGCGGTGATCGCCGGACCGGCGGAGGCGATCGTTGCGCTCGCCGGAGACGGTGCCGCGGGCGCCGGCGTCGACCGGGCCAGGCTGGAGAAGGAGCTCGCGGACACGGAGCGGCTCCTGGAGGCCGCGCGCGCCCGCCTCGCGAACGAGGCGTTCACCTCGAAGGCACCGCCGGCGATCGTCCAAGGCGCCCGTGCCAGCGAGGCCGAGCTCGCGGATCAGGCCACCCGTCTCCGGGAGCGACTCGGGCGGGAGTCATGACGCTGCTACGATTTGCGGGTCCTGTCCCTTGGTCGCGTCCGGAGGAGCCGTGCCCCTCGAATTCCTGAAGCGTCGCGGTGGCGATGCCGATGCCGCTCAGCCGTCCCAGGCGCCAGCCGTCGGGCTGCCCGAAGAGGTCGTCGCCCAGGATTACCAGCTCAAGCTCTATTACGCCGGCAAGAGCAGCGAGGGCGTCCGCATGAAGGCGGGCCCGCGCGCGCTGGCCGAGCTCCCGTCGATGCTCGCGGGCATCACGCGCGGGGACGTCGAGGTCGTCGACCCGTTGCCGCTCGAGTTCTCGCAGGCGGTGCCGCAGATCGTGCGCCCGTCCGAGGCGATGCAGTGGCTCAACGCCCATCACCAGCTCAACCCGATCACGCGTCACGCGCTGGTCGTCCTCGAGACCATCGACGCCATCGACCTCGCCTTCGACACCTTCGCCTGCGCGCTGCTCGACGGGGAGACCGACACGTCCGGCTACCCGGAGTACAACGCCGTGGTCGGCGGCGTGGCCTCCCACTGGGACGAGGCCACCGGCGACATGATCGTGCGCGGCGTGGTGGGCTGGGGCGGCCGCGGCGTTCGTGGCGACACGGATCGGATCGGGAGCCGCATCCTCGGCGGGCTGCTCACGAACATCCTCGCCAACCAGTTCGCGATGGGGCTCACCGCCGTCGAGCGCCCGGTCCCCGCGGCCGGTCGCGGCGGCCTCGTCTGCGCCCACTGCGGGTTCGCGTCAGGACACGAGCGCGCCTTCTATTGCCCCAAATGCGGGATGCGGCTGCTCCGCGGCTGACCCGGCGAGAACTCGATGCCGATCTACGAGTACCTGTGCACCGCGTGCCAGCATCGCGCGGACATCCTCCACGGGATCAACGAGCCCGGGCCGCAGTTCTGCCCGTCGTGCGGTCGCGAGGGGACGATGCGCAAGCAGTTCGCGCCGCCCACGATCCATTTCAAGGGATCCGGCTGGGCGAAGAAGGACCGCGGCGCGGCGAGCTCCACCCGGGCCGCCGCTGCCTCGGGGTCGAAGTCGGGTGACTCGAGCGAGGGGTCGAGCTCGGGCGGCGCCTCGGACGGAGGGAGCGGTCGTCGGACCGCGGCTCGTCCGAAAGCGGCTCGTCCGACCGCGGCTCGTCCGACAGCGCCAAGCCGGCGGCGGATACGAAGGCGTCCGGGTCCAAGGCATCCGAAGGCGGCAAGTCGAGCGGGTCCAAGTCGAGCGGATCGTCGACCCGGGGCGAGGACTGACCGGTGCCGTCCGCGGCCGACTGGATCACCCTGGCCGAGGCGTCCGAGATCCTCGCCGCCGCGAACATCCACTTCCGACCCGAGACCATCGGCGCGTGGGCGCGCAGCGGACGCCTCTCGAGCATCAAGCTCGGCGGCCGCCGGTTCGTCCGTCGCGGCGAGGTGCGAGCCCTCGTCGCCGCGCCTCGGCGGGTCCACGCCGAGGACATCCAGCCCGGCCTGTTCGAGGAGCTGAGCTCCTGATCCCATGAGCGCGACGGGCGAGGATCGCGGCATCGCCCGGATACGAGTGCTCGCGTCGGACGTCGCGGGCCGAAATCGGCGGACTGCCCGCGGTGCGCGCGGTCGCGGCGATCCTCGAGGCCTACGACCGAGCGGGCGGCGGGCTCGTCGCCGGTGGGCTCGCGTACGCGGCGCTCATCGCCCTGCTACCGGGCCTGCTGCTGGTGCTCTCGGTCTTCGGCCTGTTCGTGAAGGACCCGGCCATCCAGGACCAGCTGGTCACCGCCATCGGCACGGCCATCCCGCCGCTGGAGCCGTTTGCCCGGACGGCGCTCCAGCAGGTGTCGGCCGGCGCGATCCCCGGTGGGCTCCTCGCGTTCGTCGGTCTGCTGTGGGGGTCGAGCCGCTTCTATTCGGCCCTCGACTACGCGATGGCGCGCATCTTCGCCCAGGAGAAGAACCGGGACGAGATCCGGCGGACCCTGCGCGGCCTGCTGCTCGCGACCCTGCTCGTGGCGCTCCCGGTCGCGATCGTCTTCGCCGGCGTCGCGGCCCAGGGGCTGCTCGACCGGCTACCCGACGCCGGGCTGTCGGGGACCATCGCGGGAATCATCGTGCAGCTCGCGACGCCAATCGGTTCGATCCTGGTGTTCGTCGTCGCGACGGTGATGGTCTACCGCTACGTGCCGGCCGAGCGCGTGCCGGCCCGCGCCTGGCGGACGCCGGCGATCGTCGTTGGCCTGCTGCTGGCCGCCTTCACGCAGGTGTTCGCGTTCCTGGCCCCGCTGATGCTGCGGACCGCGGCGCTGTACGGCGCGATCGTGGCGGTGTTCGCGCTGCTGGCCTGGCTGGCGATCGGGTTCAACATGCTGCTGATCGGCGGCGCCTGGACGCGAGTCCGGGCGCTGGCGCTGAGTCAGCCGGCGCCGCCTGCCGACGAGGGAGTTGCCGGCTCCTAGCCCTGGCGCGTGCCGCAGCGGCGACAGAACCGCGCGTTCGCCGACAGCGACAACCCGCACTGCACGCACGGCTGCGCGACGGCCGCTGCGGCCGCGATGTCGGCGGGCGAGCCGCTCAACACCTGCTGCGCCGACGCGGCCCACAGCGCCGACGTGTCGGGCTGCGGCAGGAGCGTTCGGCCGGCGAGCGTGGTCGGGGCGTCGGTGTTCCGCGCGCCTGCGCGCCAGACCGGAGTCGCGGGCCACTGGGGCTCGGGGCGACCGGCTTCTTCAGCGGGCGCAACCATGAGCCACGGAACGGCGTCCGGCGATGCGTCGGGTGTCGGGGCGGGCGCCGCGACGGGCGGCGCCGCGGGCGTGGCGGGCGTCGGCCAGGTCGGCTGCGGCACGACGTCCGTTCGGGGCTCGGGGGCAGCGGCGACAGGCTCGGGCTGAGGCTCGGCGACGGGCGCAACCGGCTCGGGCTCGGCGGCGACGGGTTCCGGCTCGGGCTCGACGACGGCCGCGACCGGCTCGGGTTCGGCGATGACGGGCTCGGGCTCGACTGCGGCAACGGGCTCGGGCTCGGCGACGACCGACTCGGCGTCACGCGCCAGCGCGAGCAGCAGGGCGGCATCGATCGCTTCGTCGCTCACGGGCTCGGCCGTTGCCGGCAGGTCCTCGGCGGGCCAAGCGGCCACATCGGCGGCAGCCGCAACGGCGACCGGCTCTTCGACGACGACCTCCGGTTCGGGCGCAAGGACCGGTTCCTCGGCTACGGCGAGCACCGGCTCCTCGGCGACGACCTCGGGCTCGGCGACGGCCGGCTCGGCGACGACCTCGGGCTCGGCGAGCACCGGCTCCTCGGCCGCGACTTCTTCGACGACCGGTTCGGCAACCGCTGCCTCCGGCGCAAGGGCCGTCTCTGCAACGGGCTCGTCGGCCTCGGGCGCGGCAACGTGGGCCACGGCAAGCGCCGCGAGCGCGGCCTCGGCGGCGACGTGCTCGTCGACCTCGGGCTCGACGCTCTCCGCGACGACCGGCGTCTCGATCTCTGGCTCGACCGCCTCGGCAACGATCGGGGCTTCGACCGGCTCGATCGCCTCGGCAACGATCGGGCTTCGACTCGGCTCGATCGCCTCGGCGGCGACAGGCGCATCGACGACGGCTTCCGGCTCGGCCTCGGGCTCGATCGCCTCGGCAATGACCGGGGCATCGACGATGGCGTCAGGCTCGGGCTGCGTGACGGCCGCGCTCGCGACCACCGCCGGCGAAGCGACGCTCTCGCGCTCCTCGGCGGCGAGGCGGGCCTCGTACGCGGCGACGGCCTCCTCGAGGCTCTGCCCGGGTGCGACGCCCGCGACGCCGGCGTCGGCATCTTCGAGCTCGTAGTCGAACGTCGGGTCCATGACGGCCTCGACCGTCGCGTCCTGCTCGGCGGCCGCGACCTGGGCCTCGTACTCCGCGTCTTCCTCGACCTCGCCGGCGGTCGCCGGAGTGGCGTCCTCGATCTCGGCGGCGGTCTCCGAATCGTCGGCCTCGGCCGCCACGACCTCGGCGAGGGGCGCATCAGCGACGTCGTACCCGGCGAGCGGCAGGTCCTCGTCCAGCTCGAGCTCCGCGGCCGGATCGACGAAGGCGTCGACGGGGGAGGGCTCCGGCTCGAGGTCGAGCACCGGCGCCTCGATCGTCTCGGCGGCAACGGCCGAGACGGGCGCGTCCTCATCGACGGCGGGTTCCGCGAAGGCGTCGTTCGCCGCGTCGACCTCGAGCTGCGACGGGACCTCGTCCGCCGCCGCCGCGGCAGCCGCGAACGCCGCGTCCGTGCCGAGCGCGCGGGCCAGGCGATCCTGCGTCAGGTCCGCCTCGGGCCAGGACTCGGGCGGCGCGTCCTCGTGGTAGCCGTTGGTCGGCGCCGCAGCCCCTGCGGCAGCCAGTGGCGCGGGCGCGTACTCGGGCTCCGCGATGCCGGCCATCGGGGCGCAGGTCAGGCAGCGGCCCTCGCTGGGGTTCCAGCAGTCGCCACACGTGTACTGGCGGCACGTCAGGCAGAAGTTGAAGGTCTTGTGGAACGCGTCGAGCTGGTGGGCGGTCGCCGCCAGCTCCTCCTCCCCGCGCGCGTCGGCCATGGCCTCCGAGAACGACGCTTCGTCCGACATGACGAAGTTCTTGACGCCCTTGGCGGCCATTCGGACGCGACCGACCCGCGACTTCCGCGGAGCGCTCGATTCGAAGGTGTAGCGAGTACCGCACCGTTCGCAGAACGACTCGGTGAGGATTTCCGTCATCAGGTTCTCGGGCAGACATGACAGGCGCCCGATCGAGTCCGGCCGGGCAGGTCCAAGAGTATAACCACGCTCTCAACGCACCCCCCGAACCGAGGTACCCCGCCCGACCGCCGTTGGTCCCGCGCACCACACGGTCGTCCACGACGCCCCGTACGATCCGGTGGCGACGCCGGTGCGGGGCGTCGACAGGGCCCGAGCGAGCCCGCCTGATCGGGCCTCGCCGCCAGCCTCTGGTACGGTTCCCGTCGCCATGGCCTCCGTCGCCGACATCGAGCGGTTCCTCGAACGCCTCTTCGAACGCTCCACCGCCTCGCTGTTCCGGACGCGCGTCCAGGTCGTGCAGCTCGAGCACCGCGTGGAGCGATCGATGGAGCGCTCGCGCTCGTCCAACGGCTCGCGGACGTCGGTGCCCGGGCGCTACCGGGTGCGCCTGAACCCAGGCGATCTCGACAGCCTCGCGCCGGGTCAGGACGAGGCCGTCGCGCTCGCGGGGCACCTGGCCGACGCGGCGCTCGCCTTCGCCCGGGCCCATGCCTACCACCTGCCGGCGAGGCCCGCGATCGTGATCGTCGCCGACCCGTCGCTCGCGCGCGGCCAGATCGAGGTCGACGCGGCGCCGAGCCCCGGGCACGCCGTGGACCACGAGCTGGACGCGGTGGCGGCACCCGCATGGGTCCCGCCCGTGCCGCTGTTCAGCGCGGCGGTTCCCGTGGGGCCGAGCGCACCGATGGTCCAGGCGCCCATGCCCGCCCCCGTGCCGCTCGAGCCGGCGGCCGCGTATCCCGACGGCATCCGCGGCGACGGGACCCAGACCATGGTCTTCCGTCGGCCGGCGCCGCCCGCCGCGCGCGCCGTCCTCCGCGTCACGGCGCCCGACGGGTCCGAGCAGGTCATCGAGGTCGACGGCGCGCCGCTGGCGATCGGCCGATCCGGAGACAACCAGCTCGTCCTCGGCGATGTCCGCGTGTCGCGCCACCACGGGCGGCTCCAGGCGCGGCGCGGCGCCCTCGTCTACACCGACCTCGGGAGCACGAATGGCAGCCGGGTGAACGGCATCCGGGTCGACGAGATCGCCCTCGGCATGGGCGACCGCGTCCAGCTGGGAGACACGGTCCTCGTCGTGGAAACCCTCCCGGGCTGACGTGGACGGGTTCGTCCTCACGCTGTGGCTGATCCGGATCCTGTTCCTCGTCCTCCTCTATGGATTCCTGTTTGCCGTCGCCCGCGTGCTGCTGCGCGACCTCCGCGTCCGCCAGTCGCGGACCCACTGAGCTCGGCCGCCTGATCGTCCTCGCCTCGCCGGCCGCCGAGCCCCCGGTCGGGACGTCGTTCCCGCTCGACGCCGTCACGACGCTGGGCCGGGACGTGAACAACGCGATCGTCATCGACGACCCGTTCGCATCCGCCGAGCACACGGTCCTGACCTTCCGTGGCCGCGCCTGGTACGCCGAGGACCTCGGGAGCACGAACGGCACCTTCGTCAACGGCGTGCCGGTCGAGCGCGTGGCCCCGCTCGGGTTCGGCGACGAGCTGCAGGTCGGCGAGGTCCGGTTCCGACTCGACCGGGGCCGCGAGTGACCGCGCTCGCGCAGGCGCACGCGGCGCGCCGGTTCCGCGTCCAGCCGCGGGTGCGCCGGACGGAGTTCTCGCTGCTCGTCATCGTGGCGATCACGCTGCTCGTCGGCGGCGCGTCGCTCGGCGCCGGGCTCGACGCCCAGCGTGCCGCCGCCGCCGGCACGACCCCCTCGACCATCGACCTGATGCCGCCGGACCTGCGCGGCCTCGTCGTCTACATCGTCGCGCTGTTCGTGGTCCACCTCGCGTTCGTGCTGGCGGGCCGTCGGACCGACCAGGTGCTGCTGCCCGCGACCGCGCTCCTGGGTGGGATCGGCCTGCTCCTGATGCAGCGGCTGCCGCAGGACCTGGTCGTGCAGCAGTTCGGCGACACGGAGCTCGGCCTGGGCCAGCTGCAGCTGGGCTGGCTGCTGCTCGCGCTCGGCGTGATCGCCGCGCTCGCGCTCGCGGTCCGGTCGGACGCGTGGCTGCGCACCTACAAGTACACGTGGGCGGCGGCCGGCATCGCGCTGCTCGCGCTGACGTTCGTGCTCGGCAGCGACGTCAACGGGGCGAGGCTCACGCTCTCGGTCGGCCCGCTCTCCGGCCAACCGTCGGAGCTCCTGAAGGTCATCCTCGTCGTGTTCCTCGCCGGGTACCTCTCCGAGAACCGCTCGCTGCTCGCCGACGAGAGCACGCGCATCGGCCCCATCCGCCTGCCGCCGATCCCGTACCTCGCGCCCATGGTCGCGATGTGGGCCATCGCCCTCGTCATCGTCGTGGTCCAGAAGGACCTCGGCGCGGCGCTCCTGTTCTTCGCCGTGTTCCTCGCGATGCTCTACGTCGCGACGGGCCGGCCGTCGTACGTCGCCGGCGGCCTGCTGCTGTTCATCGCCGGGTCGTTCGTCCTGTACAACCTGTTCGGCCACGTGCAGCAGCGCGTCGACAACTGGCTCGACCCGTTCAAGGATCCGCTCGGCAGCGGCTTCCAGACCGTCCAGGCGCTGTACGCCTTCGCGCGCGGCGGGCTGCTGGGGGTCGGGCTCGGCGCGGGCCTGCCGACGATCGGCGGCAACCTCCCGATCCCCGCGGTCCACACCGACTACCCGCTCGCGGCGCTGGGCGAGGAGCTCGGGCTGATCGGGCTGCTGGCGATCCTCGGGCTGTACCTGGTCGTCGTCGAGCGCGGGCTGCGGATCGCCGCGGCGGCGCACGACGACTTCCGCGCACTGCTCGCCGCCGGCCTCGCGCTGGTGGTCGCGGTCCAGGCGTTCATCATCGCCGCCGGCAACCTGAAGCTGATCCCGCTCACCGGCATCACGCTGCCGTTGATCTCCTACGGCGGTTCGTCGCTGCTCGCGAACGCGCTCGTCATCGGCCTGCTGCTCGCCCTGTCCGACACCGGCGCCGAGCCGCCGCCAGCGCCCGAGGTCGCCCGATGAGCGCGGCACCGGTGCGCCGCACGATCGGCGGCAACATCTGGCGGACCGGCGTGGCGCTGGCGGCGTCGTTCGCGATCCTGGCCGTGGGTGCGGGGTGGTGGCAGGTCGTCGACGCGCAGCGACTCTCGCGCGCGGCCGACAACCCCGAGGTCATCGCCGTGGCCCGTCGCGCCCTCCGGGGGCCGATCGTCGACCGGGACGGCCGATGGCTCGCGCGGAGCGAGCGCGACAAGAACGGCGAGGCCGTCCGCGAGTACCGCGACGACTCGATCAGCCAGGTCGTGGGCTATGCGTCGCGCCAGTACGGAACGGCGGGCCTCGAGCGCACGTACAACGCCGAGCTCATCGGCCTCGGCGGCGCGGATCCGTTCGACGGCCTGCTCGACAAGTTCGACGCCTCGCGCCGCCAGCCGCTCGGCCTGCAGACGACGCTCGACCTCCGGCTGCAGCGGGCGGCCGTCGACGGCCTCGGCTCGGACCGCGGTGCGGTGGTGATGCTCGATCCCTCGACGGGCGACGTCCTCGCCCTCGCCTCGACCCCCACCTTCGACGCCGGCGCCATCGCGGACCCGGACACCGCGGCGGCGACGATGGCTTCGCTCCAGGCCGACGACGCCGACCCGCTCCTGCCGCGCGCGACCCTGGGCCGCTACGTCCCGGGCTCGGTGTTCAAGATCGTGACCGCGATCGCGGGCCTCAACACGGGCTCGATCTCGGCCGACACCACGTTCCCGCAGCAGCCCAAGTCGGAGAAGAAGGGCCTGCTGGTCGACGGCTATCGCATCCGCGACGGCCATCACCCGCAGACCGGCAACACCGCGCTGGACCTCGTGGGCGCCACCGAGGTGAGCTGCAACATCTGGTACGCGCTCGCCGGGATGGCCACGGGCGGCGACAAGCTCGTCGACCAGGCGGCGCTGCTCGACTTCGGCGCCCCGATCCCGTTCGACCTGCCCACGGCCCCCAGTCGCGTCACCGGCGGCGGCGGTCCCGCGCCCGGCGGCTTCGCGGACGACGTCGAGCTCGCGTCCGCATCGTTCGGCCAGGGCGAGACGTACGTCACCCCGCTCCAGATGGCGCTCGTGGCGTCGACGGTCGCGAACGACGGCGTGCTCGTCCAGCCGCGGCTCGTGAGCGCGTTCACGGGGGACGGGACGGACACGCGCAACCTCCCGGCGCCGGCCTGGCGGCAGGTGATGGCGGCGAGCGACGCGAAGACGATCCAGGGGGCGATGCAGGCGGCCGTCGAGGGCGACCTCGGGCGCCAGTTCACGTCCGGCGCGGCCGTCCCGGGAGTGCCGACGGCGGGCAAGTCCGGAACGGCCGAACTCGGGGGCTCGGGTGAGCCACACTCGTGGTTCATCGGGTTCGCGCCGGTCGAGAACCCGAAGATCGCGATCGCGGTGCTCGTCGAGCAGGGCGGCCGTGGCGGTGAGCGGGCGGCGCCCCTGGCGGGCTCGCTGATGGCACGCTACTTCGACCTCTACGGAGCTCCCTGATGGCCGACGATCCCAGCCCCGATCCGCCGGCGACCGCAGCGCCGGCGGATGCAGCGCCG
>CAVZFY010000019.1:0-38343 GCA_963774695.1 uncultured Chloroflexia bacterium
AGTCGACCTTCCTCGTCAGCTCATCGGGAGGCGGCTGGCAGGTCGATGGGATCGTGGCGGCGACGATCGGGATCGTTCCCCGGACATCGCCGTCACCGGCGCCGACGTCGAGCGTGCCGGTGATCTCGCTCCCGGTCTTGGCGGCAATCTCACGGCCGACGATCTCCGCACGCGCCTCGCGGACGGCTCGCTGGACGGGCGCCTCGTCGTCATCGACGGGCAGCTGCGACTGAATGGCCGGGCGTGCGGCCTCCGTATTGCCTGCGCCATCCCGTCCATCAAGGGTCTCGACGACGTCCAGATCGACACGGACACGGAGGCACGCGTGGCGCTCCAGCGCGCGATCCCGCCGCCGCGGCCCGCTCGTGTTCGTGGTGCACGACAGCGTCCTGCGCTACCTCGGACGGCAGCCGGCGGATGTCGACCATCCGATCACGGTCAACCAGCTGCTCGACACGCGGATCCCGTCGCTGATCGACCCGTCGTCACCCGTCCACGAGCTGACCGACGACCCGCAGCTGGTGTCGGGCTGGCTCGTCATCGGCGGACCCAGTCTCTGTTCGACACGCACCCCGACGAGCGGTTTCTGCATCGGCCCCAGCCCCTGGCTGACCGACGATCGACCGTCCGACGACGGCACGCTCAACCCGTTCGACAGCCGCCGGCACGGCCGTCACGCTGATGACGGACCCGCCGCTGCAGTCCACCGACCGGGTCGTGACCGAGGGGTCGTTCCTGGTCCGCGATCGGTCGCGGTCGGCGGCGTGGGTCGACGCGCCGGCATGCGATGCGTCCGAGACGTCGTGTGTTCCGGCGGCCAGCCGTCGATCGAGATCATCGCGCTGCTCGGGCCGAGGTCCCCGCTCCACGATCCGCTCCCGTAGGTCCGCGGCGGGCTGACCGCCCGTAGACTCGCCCTCGTGAAGGCATCGAAGGTCGACTCCGGCGTGGACCGCGTTCGCGTCCGTGCGCTCAAGAACGCCGAGGACGCGCGGTTCCGCGACGAGCACCCGCGGTCCGCGGCGCTGCTCGAGCGCGGCCGGCGGGTCATGCCCAACGGCGTGCCGATGGCCTGGATGGTCGGCAGCTACCACCACCTGCCGCTGTGGGTCGCCGAGGGCAAGGGCGCCCGTTTCACCGACGTCGACGGGCACGAGTACCGCGACTTCAACATCGCCGACCTGTCGATGTTCTGCGGCTACGCGCCCGAGCCGCTGGTGCGCGCCGTGAGCGACCGCATGGCCCGAGGGAACCAGTTCCTGCTCCCGGTCGAGGACGCGATCGTCGTGTCGGAGGAGCTCGGGCGCCGGTTCGGGCTGCCGAAGTGGCAGTACACGAGCTCCGCGACCCACGCGAACACGGAGGCCATCCGCGTCGCCCGCGTCGCGACCGGCCGCGACCGCGTCCTGATGTTCGACGGCAAGTACCACGGCCATCTCGACGAGGCGCTGGTCGAGCTCGACGAGGACGGCGCAGGTCGTCGCGGAGGAGCGTGGCATCCCCGAGGACACGTCCGGCGGCACGGTGCTCGTCCCGTTCAACGATCCGGCCGCCCTCGCCCGCGCCCTCGAGCGGCGCGACATCGCGATCGTCCTCACCGAGCCCGCGATCACGAACAACATCGGCCTCCTGCTGCCCGACGACGGCTTCCACGCGCGAGCTCCGGCGGCTGACCCGCGAGGCGGGCACGCTCCTGGCGATCGACGAGACCCACACCCAGGTCGTGGGTCCGGGCGGGCTGACCGCGCAGTGGGGCCTCGAGCCCGACTTCGTGACGATCGGCAAGTCGATCGCCGGTGGGCTCCCGTTCGGCGCGTGGGGCACGACCGACGAGATCGCCGACCTCCTCGACCAGCGCAAGGGCCCGGACGGGGAGCGCTCGAACCTCGTCGCGACGGGCGGCACGATCTTCGGCAACGCACTGGCGATGGCGGCCGCGCGGGCCGTGATGACCGAGATCCTCACGCCCGAGGCCTATGCCCACACGCAGCGCCTGGGCGCGCGACTGGCCGGCGGGATGCGCGCTTCCGTCGAGCGGCACGGGCTGCCGTGGCACGTCCCGCACCTCGGGCCGCGCGCGGGCTACACGTTCCAGTCGACGCCGATCCACGACGCGGCCGAGGGCCGGGCGGCCGCCGACGAGCTGCTGACGCGGCTGATCCGCGTGTGGCTCGCGAACCGCGGCGTCTGGGAGGCGATCGTCGGGGCAGGCCCGGTGTGCTCGGTGCCGTGCCGAGGACGAGGACGTCGACGCCTACCTCGAGGGCTGGGACGCGCTGCTCGCCGCCCTCGTCGCCTGAGGCTCGCGCCGCTCCCCGCCGCGCCGCCGCTAGACTCCGCGGTGATGACCACCCTTCGACGCACCGTGGACGACGCCGCCCGGCGCGAGATCGCCGCCCGCACCGAGGCCCTGTTCCGTTCGAGCGGCGCGCTCCGCGAGGGCCACTTCGTGCTCAAGAGCGGGCGCCACTCCGACGCCTATCTCGAGAAGTTCCAGGTCCTCCAGGACCCGGCGGCGACGAGCGAGCTCTGCGCGTTCTGGGCCGGCGCGCATCGGGACGACGACGGCGCGGCGGCCGTCGACCTGGTCGCCGGGCCGACGACGGGCGGCGTGATCCTCGCGTTCGAGACCGGCCGCCAGCTCGGCACCCGGGCCATCTTCGCGGAGGAGGTGGCGACCGACGGCGGCGCCCCGCGCCGCGAGTTCCGGCGCGGCTTCACGATCGGGGCGGGGGAGCGGGTCCTCCTGGTCGACGACATCCTCACCACCGGCGGCTCGCTGCTCGCGATGATCCCGGCGGTCGAGGCGCTGGGCGGCGAGATCGTCGAATGCGTGGTGCTGGTCGACCGATCCGGCGGCCTGTCGACGCTGACCTCGCCCGCGACCGGCCGCGTCTACCCGCTGCGGGCGCTGTGGCAGCTCGAGCTGCCGACCTACGAGCCGGGGGCGGCGACCTGTCCGCGCTGCGCGGCCGGCGAGCCCGCGGTCAAGCCGGGGAGCAGCGGGACGGGCGTGGGCCCTTCGTGAAGTCCGCGCCCGGACGCGCCGTTGTCGCCATCGCGATCCTCGCGGGCGCCGTCGTCGCGGCCTGCTCTGCCGGACCGACGGTGACGCCCGGACCCGTCGGCTCGTCCTCGATCAGCGCGCCGGCCAGCGGGACGCCGGGCGTGGTGCCGCCTCGCCGATCGACGGCGTCCTCACCCACATCGACTCCACCGGCCTCACGCAGGTCACCGGCTTCGACATGCGGACCAACGACGGCCAGGACTACGCGTTCACGATCGGGACCCTGGAGAACGGCGACCAGTTCCCGCCCGGTCACCTCGCCGAGCACCTGGCGACGTCGTCGTCGGTCCGCGTGTGGTTCCGGGAGGACGGCGGGAACCTCGTCGTCTACCGCCTCGAGGACACGCCGCTCGCGCCGTAGGGGGCCGGCCGTGCGCTGCTCGCCCGCGCGCTGAACGCTGCAGCGGGTCAGCGGCTGGACCCGGCATCGCCCGGCGTGCACGTCCAATCGACGGCCAAATCGGGCCGTCAAACCGCTGAGTCTGCTCGCTAGGCGAGCGGATCAGCGGCTCATCCGCTGCAGTGAACGCGCTGCGAGCGTTCAGCATGGGAGCGGGCGTCAGCGGGGAACGGGCGCGGGAGCGAGGGGCGCCGACGCCGTCAGCCGGCGATCTCCGCGATCGCCGCCTTGAGCTCGTCGTCGCCGACCACGCCTTCGAACGAGCCCTTCACGATCCCGTCCGAGCCCACCGTGAAGATCCACGGCTCGGAGACGAGGCCCCACTTGTTCGAGGCGTCGACCGTCTGGAGCTGGTTGTTCGCGTCGAGGACGGGCTGGAGCTTGCCGCTGGCGTACGTGAGCTGGTACGGCTCGACGTTGATGAACTCGACGTCCTTGGGCGCCGCGGCCGCGGCCGCCTTGACGCGGTCGAGCGTCGGGCCGCACTGGGCGCTGGTGCAGAACGCCGGCGTCGCGAACACGAGCACGAACGGCTTGTGCGCCGCGAGCGCGTCCGCGACCGTCGTCTGGTAGAAGGCCGGATCGGGCTTGGGGTCGCTGGAGATCTTCGCGAGGTCACCCCCGACGTCGGCCGCCACCGGGTTGGTCGTCGCGGGCGCGGGCTGTCCGACGCCGACGGTCGTCGCCTTCTCCATCACGTCGAACCCGACGCCGATGGCCTCCTGCGGCCCGTCCTTGAGCTGCGTGACGAACACCGCCTTCCACGCGCCGGTCGCGGGGAACGTCGTGTTGGCCACGTAGTCGCCGCGCGATCCCTCGATCGCCCAGATGAAGGTCGCCGGAACGGCCGGGCCGGGATCGGTCTCGCCGGGCGCGATGAACGCCACCGATGCCGAGCGATCCGGCGACGCCGCGGGCAGGTTGGTCTTGGGGTCGATGAACGAGAACACGAACCGGTTGGGCCCGACGGCCTGCTCCTGGCTCACGATCACGGGAATCACGCTGGCCTTGCCCGCGGACGCCGAGCTCGCGGCCGATGAGGCGGGTGGCCCGCCGGTCGGGGTGGTCGACCCGCAGGCGGCGACGACGAAGGCGAGCACGGCGAGCAGGATGGCGGCGATCGATCGGGGCACGCGCAGAGCGTAGCCGGGGACCGCGGAATCCGCCCGCGACGGGTCCGCGTAGAATGTCGGCGGCGTTCCGCCCGTCGTCCTTCCCCTCCGTCCTCGAGGTCGGCCCCGCCCCGTGACCCGGTTCCAGAAGCTCGCCGCGGCCACCATCGCGACGACGGTCCTGCTCGTGACGATCGGCGTCGTCGTCCGCGCCACCGGCTCCGGCATGGGCTGCCCCGACTGGCCGCTGTGCCACAACGGCGTCCTGCCACCGCTCGACGACACCCAGGCGTGGCTCGAATGGATCCACCGCACGGTCGCGGCCATCATCGGCTTCGAGATCCTCGGGCTCGCGCTGTTCGCCTGGCTCGACCATCGCGACCGCCGCTCGATCCTGTGGCCGACGCTCGCGGCGGTCGTCCTCGTCGGCTTCCAGGCGTGGCTCGGCCGCGAGACCGTCCGCCTCAACAACTCGGGCGAGTCGGTCACGGCGCACCTCGCCACGGCGATGGCGCTGCTCGGGCTGCTCGTGTTCGTGTTCGTCCGCAGCTTCTATCCAGCGCGGGTCCTCGGCCGCGGCGCGAGCCAGCGGTTCACGCTGCTCGCCGCGTTCACCGCGGCCGCGATCTACGCGCTCCTCCTGTTCGGCTCGCACGTGACCGCGACCTCGCAGTGGTACGTGTTCCCGGACTGGCCGCTGATGAACGGCGCGCTGCTCCCGCCCCTGACCGACGCCAACAGCGCCCACGTCCTGCATCGGTGGGTGGCGGCCGTCGTCGGCGTCATCGTGTGGGCGACCGCGCTCGCCGCCTGGCGCACGCAGCGCTCGCACCCGTGGGTCATCCGCCTCGCGCTCACGACGGCGATCCTGTTCACGGTCCAGGCCGTGGTCGGCGGCCTCCAGGTGCTGACCGGCCTCGCGGCGTGGACCCAGACGCTCCACCTCGCGCTCGGCGCGGTCATCTGGGCGCTCTCGGCGAGCCTGGTCGTCGTCGCGTACTTCGAGGCGCGGACGACGGTCACCGCGACCTCCGGCGTGCCGGCGGCGCCGGGCCGGACCGACGACGACGCGACGACCGCGACGAAGGACGGGCCGACCAAGGGCGACACCGTCCGCGCCTACATCGCGCTGACGAAGCCCCGGATCATCGAGCTGCTGCTCGTGACGACGATCCCGGCCATGGTCATGGCGACCCGCGAGATCCCCGGCATGCAGGCCGCGGAGTGGTTCCGGCTCGCGTTCTGGACGCTCATCTGCGGCACGCTCGCGGCCGGCTCGGCGAACGCGATCAACCAGTACCTCGACCGCGACATCGACCTCCTGATGACGCGGACCCGCCGCCGGCCCCTCCCGGCCCACGCGGTGACCCCGGAGAACGCCGTGGTGTTCGGGATCGTGCTCGGCGTGATCTCGATCGTGCTGATGGCCTACTTCGTCAACCTCGTCGCGGCGTTCCTGACGCTGCTCGCGATCGGCTTCTACGTGTTCGTGTACACGCTCGTCCTCAAGCGCACGACGCCGCAGAACATCGTCATCGGTGGCGCTGCCGGCGCCCTGCCGCCGGTCATCGGCTGGGCCGCGGTCACGGGCCGCGTCGAGATCCCGGCCCTGCTCCTGTTCGCGATGGTCTTCTACTGGACGCCGCCGCACTTCTGGGCGCTGTCCCTCCGCATCCGCAAGGACTACGAGGCGGCCCACGTGCCGATGCTCCCGGTGGTCCGTGGGGTGCCGGAGACCGCGCGCCAGATCGCGCTCTACACGATCCTGCTGGTCGCGATCAGCCTGATCTTCTACGCGGTCGCGCGGATGGGTCCGGTCTACCTCATCGCCGCCGTGGTCCTCGGGTCGATCTTCCTGTGGCGGGCCTTGACCCTCTGGCGCCAGGCGACGTCGCCCGAAGGCTCGCTCGCGCAGGCGATCCGGCTGTACAAGTTCTCGATCAGCTACCTGACGCTGCTGTTCGTGGCGATCGCCGTGGACAGCCTGCTCGTCGGCACGATCTCCTGAGGCGAGCAGCGTGACGCCGATGCGGGGCCTGCGCCGCCGCGCGCGCGCGTCCCGGTTCGCGGCGACGTCGATCGCGGCCCTCGTGCTCGGTGCGGCGGCGGTCCTGGTGCCCGGTCCGTCGACCTCGGCCGTCCTCGCGGACTGCGCGACGATCAAGGACGTCCCCGCGGCGCAGCGGTCGGGCGACGCGGTGTTCGTCGGCGAGGTCTACCGGACCGAGAACAGCGGCCGCTGGGCGGTCGTGCTGGTCGACGAGCGATGGCAGGGCGCGGCGGGCCTCCCCGACACGGTCCAGGTCCACGGCGGCCCCGGTCCGGACACGACGACGACCACCGACCGCATGTTCACGGAGGGCCGCTGGCTGTTCGACGTGACCAACGCCGGGCCGTACTTCGCGGACAGCTCGTGCTCGGCGTCGCAGCCCTGGACGGACGATCTCTCGCAGTTCCGGCCCGCGGGCGTCGTCCAGGCGCAGGGCGTCGGGCTCCTCGTCGCCGCTCGACGTGCTGCAGTCGAACGACATCGTCCTGCTCGCCGTCCTCGTCGGCGCCCTGCTGATCGCGATCCTCGCGTACATCCTGATCCTGCGGCGCCGCAAGCGACCGCCCGAGTGGATGCGCTGACCGCGGCTCGTCAGGCCCTGGCGCGGGCGATCTCGCGGCGGAGCGCCTCTTCGGTCGGCTGACGTCCCAGGACGTCGCGCAGGACGTCGCCCGCCCCGCGCTCGAGCCCGAACCGGTACACGTGCTCCGTGACCCACGCGTACCAGCCGGGGTCGCCGTCGGTCCAGTCGCCACGGGCCGCCCGGATCGCCGCCCGCAGGTCCGCCGCGAGCACGGCGCCGATCGCGTAGTTCGCCATGTAGCCCGGCTCCTGGACGAGCTGGCCGCGCATCGCCCACCACGACCATTCCGGGTGCGGCGCGATCCCGAGGTAGGTCGAGGTGATGTCAGTCCAGACGTCGTTCGGGGTGCGTTCCGGATCCGCGATGAGGCGGATCTCGAGCAGGGCCCAAGCGGCGTCGAGGGCGACCTCGGCGTAGCGGCAGCGGATTGCGGTGGCTTCGGGGATGGCGGGGGCGCCGTCGATCCAGCGGCGCTGCCACGCGGGTTCGGCGGCGTCGAGCGAGACGAGCTCCGCGAGCGCCTCGGTGAGGGCGTCCGAGTCCGGCCAGTCCGTGAACGCCGGCCGGGTGTGGATGGCGGCGATGTGGATCGCGTGGCCCGTCTCGTGGATCAGCTCCGTCAGCTCGCCCAGGCCGCCGTCCACGTAGCTCGCGAGCACGGTCGGCTCGCCCGGTGACCAGGTCCCGTCGGGACGGCGACGGGGCCGGGCGCCGAAGGTGGTGAACGCGACCGGAACGGCCGGCCGGCCGGCGCGGGGCGTGGTGTCGAGGCGGACGTTGAGCGCGTCGAGGTCCGCGCCAAGGGCGTCGTGCACGCGGCGGTTGATGTCGAAGACGCGCTCGAGCGGGAGGTGCGCCTCGAGCGTGCGCTCGGCCTCGCCGGCTCGCCACCACCAGTCCCAGGGCTCGATCGGGGGCTCGCCGCGGGCTCGGGCGGGCGTCGTCACCGCGTCCCGCCAGGCCTCGAGCGTGCCCGTCGCCCATCGCTCGACGTCGCCGGTCGCGAGGCCCAGCGCCGACTCGTTGGCCGCGATGGGGGAGTCGCCGGCCGCCCAGGCCACGGCCGACTCGCGGATCAGCGCGCGATAGGGCGAGGTCGCGCCGCCGTCGGCATCGACCGTGCGCCAGAGCGGCTCCAGCGCGAGGAACAGCGTCTTCCGCCGGTCCGCGTCGGGCTCGGCGGCGAGGCGCGCGAGGAGGCGCGGCCGGGACAGGGTCTCGTCATCGACGCGGAGGTCGTCGGCGACGGCGCCATAGCAGGCCTCGAGGCGCGTCCGAAGGGCGGCGCCCCCGGCGGCGATCGCCGTCGCCCAGGCGGCCGGGTCGTCGCAGTCGGCTCGCGAGATCGGCGGCGAGACCGGCAACCCCACGTCGCCCGCGAACCCGTCGTCGATCGCCGTCCGCATCGCCGCAACGGCGCGCGCGTCGTCATCGGCCACCCCGTCATCGTCGATCGCCGCCAACGCCGTCCGCACCGCGCTCTCGGTGACGGCGGCCTCGAGCTCGAGATCGGTGGCATCGGAGGGTTCGCCGGTCGCCCGCGCGACGTCGAGCCGGTCACGCGCATCGCGGGCGTCGAGGTACGCGGCCTCGAGGTTTGCGAGGCGATCGGCATGGGACATGGCCGTCATCGTGCCACGCGTACCGGTGGCCGGGACCGCGATGTGCGACGATCGCCGCATGGAGCTCACCTTCCTCGGCGGGGCTCGGACCGTGACGGGTTCGCGCCACCTCGTGGACACGGGCAAGGCCCGCGTCCTCATCGACTGCGGCATGTTCCAGGGCGGCGGCGACGAGACGATGCGCAACCGCGTGCCGCTCGGCGTGGACCCCACGACCCTCGACGCCGTCGTCCTCACGCACGCCCACCTCGACCACTGCGGCCTGCTGCCGCTGCTCGTCCACGAGGGCTTCCGCGGCGCCATCGTCTGCACGGCCGCCACGGCCGAGCTCGCCCGGCTCGTCCTGCTCGACTCGGCGAAGCTCCAGACCGAGTTCGCCAAGCGGGCCGCCCGGCACGCTCGCCACGACCCCGATCGGGCGGCGAAGGACGCGGCCAGGAACGCGCGTCAGTACGACGAGGTCCTGCATCTCGGCGGCCGAGGGCGCCGAGAGCCCGGGCGGCCCCGACCCCGAGGAGCTGCTGCGCGCGTCCGGCCCGGAGGTGATCCTCCACCTCGGGGACCCGCTGTACACCGAGGACGACGTCGACCTGACGCTGTCGATGTTCAACACGATCCCGTACGGCATGGAGCACGAGGTCGCGCAGGGCGTCCACGTCACGCTCGCCGACGCCGGCCACATCCTCGGCTCGGCGATGGTCCGGATGCGGATCACGCCCTCGACCGGCGGCCGCGAGACCATCGTGGTGTTCTCCGGCGACATCGGCCGGCCCGGGACGCCGATCATCCGCGACCCGACCCCGATGACCGACGCGGACATCGTCCTGTGCGAGTCCACGTACGGCGGCCGCGAGCACGAGGCGGAGGCGGAGTCGATCAACATCCTCGCCGACGTCGTCAACGAGACCGTCCGGCGCAAGGGCGTGCTGCTCATCCCGTCGTTCGCGATCGGCCGCACGCAGGAGATCGTGTGGGAGCTGAGCCGGCTGCTCGATGCCGGGCGGATCCCCCAGATCCCGGTGTACCTCGACTCCCCGATGGCGAAGTCGGCGTCCGAGGTCTATCGCGCCCACCCCGAGGCCTACGACGACGAGACGGCGGCGCTGCTGAAGGCGCACGAGGCGCCGCTCGACTTCCCCGGCCAGCACATCGTCCAGAACGTCCAGGAGTCCGAGAAGATCGAGCAGGCGCCGCCGCCGCTCGTGATCATCGCGTCGAACGGGATGCTCACCGGCGGGCGATCCGTCGGTCACGCGGAGCACCTGCTGGACGACCCGACCGCCACCGTCCTGTTCGTCGGCTACCAGGGCGAGGGCACGCTCGGCGGCCATCTCGTCCGCGGCACGCCGACGGCGCGCATCGCGGGCAAGGAGATGCCGATCCGGGCGACGATCAAGTCGCTCGACGGGTTCTCCGCGCACGCCGACGAGCCCGAGCTGCTCGCCTGGCTGCACGGCTTCATCGGCGGCCGCAAGGCGGGCGATCCGGGCGTCCCGCGCGACGTCTACCTCGTCCACGGCGACCCGCCGGCGCAGGCCGCGCTGGCCCCGAAGGTGGCCGAGCTCGGGCTCCATGCCGAGATCCCCGCCTGGCACCAGACGGTGTCCCTGGACTGACGCTCGCGGCCTCGGGCCGGCCTCGGCTACGATCGGCGGGTCCGCACGAGGTTCCCGCGCTTGGCCGTCACGCTCCCCGACGCACCCGCACCGCGAACGCCCGCCCCGCTGTCGCCCGACGACATCGCGCGCATCCGCGCCCCGTTCCGCGGCGCCCGGCTGCTGCCCGGGAAGGCGTACCACGACGACGCGATCTTCGACTGGGAGCGCGAGGAGATCTTCTACCGCGACTGGCTCGCCGTCGCCCGCGCGGAAGAGCTCGCCGAGCCCGGCTCATTCCTCGTGCGCGAGGTGCTCGACGAGAGCGTCCTGCTCGTCCGCGGCCGGGACGACGAGATCCGCGCGTTCTACAACGTGTGCCGCCACCGGGGCACGGCGGTAGAGGAACGGGACTGCGGCCAGGCCGTCCGCTTCCAGTGTCCCTACCACGCCTGGATCTACGACCTCGAGGGCAAGCTCATCCGGGCCAAGCACACCGAGGACCTCGAGGACTTCACCTTCGCGGGCTACGGCCTGCAACCCATCCGGACCGAGACCTGGCAGGGCTTCGTGTTCCTGTGCTTCGCCGACGAGTCGGTCACGCCCGGGCTGCAGGCCTACATGGGCGACTGGTACGAGCACCACGCGAGCTTCGGCCGGGACATGGGCGAGCTCCAGCGGGCCGCGCGGCTGACCTACGACGTCGGCGCCAACTGGAAGATCGTGGCCGAGAACTACTCCGAGTGCTACCACTGCCCGGGCGTCCATCCGATGCTCAACAAGCGCACGCCCTACGACCTGGGCGAGGACTTCCTGGCCGAGGGGCCGTGGAAGGGCGGCTGGATGCCGTTCGCCGAGGGCTGCGAGACGATGTCGATGAGCGGCTTCCGCGACGGCCGCCCGCTCATCTACGCCCGCGACGAGACCGAGGCCCGCCGGATCTACTACTACATCCTGTGGCCGAACCTGATCATCTCGGTCCATCCCGACTACGTGCTCACGCACCAGGCCTGGCCCGACGGGCCCAACCGGTCGATCGTCAACTGCGACCTCTACCTCGAGGCCGACAAGGTGGGCGAGGTCGACATCAGCGGCGCGGTCGAGTTCTGGGACATCACCAACCGCGAGGACTACCACGTCGTCGAGGCGCAGCAGCAGGGGACCCGATCCCGCAGCTGGGTCGCCGGCCGCTACTCGAACCAGGAGGCGTCGGTCCACGCGTTCGACATCATGGTCGCGGACCGCTACGTGAACGACGGCAGCCGCACGATCCGCGGCTGGCGCACGGAGTCGGCGAGCGACCGCCGGAAGGTGACGAGCATCCTCGGCCCGGGCCAACAGGCTGAGGCCGCCGAAGTCAACGACTGACGCGAGGATCCTTCGCGCGCTGTCTCGCTTGCAGATGACGGCGGGCATGCCGATTGCTCAGTGGCGGATGTCCGCACGTGCCAGGTCGAACACGTCGATCCGCTGCCGCGCGAGCTGCTCCCGAACCACCGCCAGCCGTGTGACTCGATCAAGGCGACCTCGGCGGGCGCGATCGGCACGAGCTGGACGATGACCGTCGGCGGTTCCGTCGACTCGACGATGCCGAAGGACTCTGGGTAGCTGCCGGGAGAGGTGGCAAGGAAAGCCGTCAGCGGTGAGCCGGGAACGATCGCGTCTCGAGGCGGGAGAACCTCGCCGCGCAGCAATCGGCGATTGCTCGCAACGAGCAACTCTCCGACCGTGGCCAGCACGCTGACGAGCTGGGTCGATGCGTGTCGGCTGTGCACGCCAAGCACGAGCTCCTGACGGATCGCCTTCGTGGCCGACTGAAGCTGATGTCGACTTAGCCCGATGGTCATGAAGGTCGCCGTGTCGGGGTCGGGCGCATCGTCGAAACGCACGATTTCGAATGGCAGGCGCTCGCCCGTAGCATCTGCACCCCAACCACCGGCGATCGGCCCGAGGAACGTTTCGACGTGGGCGATCAGAGGGTCAGGTTTGCTCGCCATGACCGGTGAGCCTACGCCAACAAGCAGGGCTCTCGTCTGGTGACATTTGGCGGGCACTTGCCGACCCGTGTCGCATGTCCTGCGCTTCCTCGAGCGCACCGCCGCAGATTTAGGACCCGCTTGGCCCGGGTGTGGCTTCGGACGGCGTCGCCGCTGCCGGTTACCTTGACGGCGTGGACAGCACCTCGATCCGCGCCGTTCTATGCCGACTGGCCGGTGTATCACCGCCACATCGCCGACCTCGTCCGCGGGATGTCCGCTGACGAACTGGGCATTCGGCCTGCTCCGGAACGCTGGCCGATCTGGGCCACGGTCGGCCATATGGCCGGCGTTCGGGTCTTCTGGCTCTGCTACGTGATCGGGGAGCCGGGGATCGAAGCGACGCCCTGGGCCGACCCCGCCCAGACGGGCTGGGAGGACGATCTCGATCACCCGCGCGGGGCGGAGGAACTCACCCAAGCCCTCACGAGCACGTGGGCCATCGTCGACCGCTGTCTCGATCGCTGGACTCCGGGGATGCTGAACGAGACCGTCGGCGTCGAGTCCGCGGGTGGCGTGCGGCTCCATACCCGCCAGTCGATCCTGCTGCGCCTCCTATCGCACGACGCGTACCACGCGGGCGAGCTCTCCCAGACGCTCGGCATCGCGGGCCTTCCTCAGATCGACCTGTGGCCTCGCGAGGACCACGCGCTCGAGTGAGGCGGTGCTCATCACTCGCGCGCACAGCTCAGGTGACATTGGTGGACGCTTGCGGAGATCGGCGCCACGGGGCGCGGCTACGGCGTGATGAACGAGCCAGTACGGGATCGAACTCGAAGTCTTCGCCCTCGGTGTTGCGGATCACGAGCCGGTGATCGCGGACCTCCGTGATCGTGAGACGACCACCGATCGTCGGCGGGCGTGCATAGGCCTGCGTAGAGTGGCCATCAGGGTCGAGGTGGGCTCCGTCGCCCACACCGGGGCGGCGCATCACCATGACCACGGCGCGACCCGCGAACTCCGGCTGTTCGCCAGTCCATACAGGCTGGACGAACGGTCCAAGTCGACCACGCGGCACACTCGTTAGATGGCGTGAAGACGCCTCCCGGCGCCGGCGCGTTGACCTGCTCGAACAGGCCAGCGTCAGGCGGCGGATCTGTCTGGAGCACGGGAGGACGGCCGGGATCCGACGACTTGTCCGCGCGCGGCGCGCTCGACCGGAAGACTGCCGCCGCACTCTCTAGCGCCGCCTTCCCGGGTGGGATCGCTGGCGTTGGAGCGAGCGCGGAGCCGCAGGCGACGAGCACGAGCGCGATCTCGGCCGGTCCGGCGGCTACACGTCGGTGCACTTCTCACCTCGTAGGCGTCGGCAGCGACGCTGGGGACTCTACTGCACGGCTGAGTCGGTGCGGAGACGGCTGCGGGACCTGCAACGTGTCGGCGACGATCGCGGACGCACGGCCACCGGATGACATTCGCGCTCGCTTGCAGGATCTGTCTCATTGATCGCGCTCGACTGCCAAACTGGCGGACGCTTGCGGAGGGCGATGTGCTGGCCGGGACCGCGCGTCTTGACGGGACCCTGAGCTTCGACCGATTGTTCCGAGGTGAGGGCTGCGCACGCGTTCTGGTTGGTCATCGGCGTCGGAGTCCTGTTCGTGCTTTCGGTCGCCTACCTCGCGGTGCATGCGACTGAGGGCGGCGTAGCGAGCGGAACGGTTCGAGGGCGACGGCTGGTCGGCGGTAGCCGTTTCCGTGATGTTCTTCGGGATTGCCGGCGCCACGGTGCTCTGGCTCCGCGGTCCCGGCAGCGACCCCCACGACCCGCCGGTCGCAGTGCATCAGGTCCGCTGGTTCGCCACGATCGCCGCTCTATTCGGTGCGCTGTGGCTCGTCCGGGCGGCGGCGGGCCTCGGCGGCGTCTTTGTCGTCTGCGGTGTGCTGCTGGCCCTGAGCCTTGCCTTCACCGCTCGGAGGCGGCTCCGCCGCCCTTCGGCACCGGACTAAGCTCAGCGCCCTCACGAAGCCGGAACCGGTGTCTTCGGGTGACATTGGTGGGCGCCCGCGGACACGACCGGGATGTCCCGCGTCGGGAGAGCCCCCCGCGCTAGCCTTGGGTCACCAGTTCAGGGAGATGCGCGTTGAAACTCCTTCTCTGCTCCGCCGGGGTCACGAACCCGAGCATCCGAGCCGCCCTGGTGGAGCTCCTCGGCAAGCCGATCGAGGAGTGCACGGCGCTCGTCAACTCGACCGCGAGCTGGCCACTCGGGCAAGGCCAGCAGCTCGCATGGAGCTACCTCGCCGGCCAACAACCCGAGACACCGATGGCCGAGCTCGGCTGGAAGTCCGTCGGCATCCTCGAGCTCACCGCACTGCCCAGCATCCCGCGAACCGTCTGGCTCCCCTGGGTCGAACAGGCCGATGTCCTGCTCGTGAACGGCGGCGACACGATCTACCTCGACCGCTGGATGCGCGAGTCCGGGCTGGCGGAGCTCCTCCCGACGCTCGACCTGGTGTACGTGGGACTCAGCGCCGGGAGCCTGGTCATGTCGCCGTCGGTCGGCGGACGTCTTCGCTTCCTGGACCCGCCCGGTCGGGGGCGAAGGGCTGGGCTTCGTCGACTTCGAGATCTTCCCGCACCTCGACAACCCCGACCTGCCGCAGAACACCACGGCCGACGCGGAGCGATGGGCGGCGGGCCTGACCAATCCCGGCTACGCGATCGACGACGAGACCGCGATCAAGGTGGTCGATGGGGTCGCCGAGGTGATCTCGGAGGGGCACTGGCGCCTGTTCGAGGCGTAGGCCGGCTCGCGTGACCTGACGCGCTCGCGCAGCACTGCGGCGAGCGACGCAATGTCGGACCCTCTATCTTCCAAGCCAATGACCGTGATCCTGAACGCGATCGTTCGCGCGCCGATCGATGACGTGTTCGGCTACTTCGATCTCGTCGAGAACACCGCAACGGCGAGCGAGCATGCGATCCGTGCTGATGTCGTCGACGTGCAACCCGACGGTCGGCGCACCTGGGATGTCGTGATGGTCGCCGGTGCAAAGCAGTGGACGCAGTCGATCGAGCAGGTCGTGCGTGAACGGCCTCTCCGGCTGACAACTCGGAGTTGGTCCTGGACGAGGGATCGCCAGCAACCGGTTCTCACGCTGATCACCGACCGACGGTTCTCGTCGGAACCCGGCGGCACGCGCGTTGACGCAACCATCGACTACCAGCTCGTTCGCCCATGGCGCCACCCGTTTCTCGCCACAGTGAACTGGCTCAGGCGGGGTAGCGCGCAACGGGAGTTCGAGCGACAACTTTCAGTGATCGTGCAGCGGATCGAGGCGCGCCGGGTCACCTGAGGATCGGTCAGCGCTTTGACCGCCGCTCCTCCTTCCTGAAGCGCCACTCGGTGACGATCCCCACCACGGCGATGAGCCCCATCAGCAGCCGGTAGAACCACCCGAGGGGTGAGGGCGGTCCTTCCAGCACGAGCTGGAGGGCGACGGCGACGAACCAGGCAATCCCGAACACCAGATAAAAGGGGAGCATCCAGCGAAGCCGGAACGCTCGCCATCTCTCCGCGTCCATGCCCGCGTCTACCTCCGGCCCGGAACGTTTGGGCGAGCATAGCGAGCACCGCAAGGGCCAAGGGGTGCCGTGCACGCGGATCGTGATCCGGCGATCGAGTCGCGGAACGTTCGGAATCCTTCATGTCCCACCTATTCCCACCGGGCGCGCCCATACTCGGGTCATCGGGAGGAGGCACGGGAACCAACGGGCTCCCACCCGCGCGACGCCACCAATCGGTCGCCAAGACCGTCGCGCAGTGCCAATGGCGAGTCCGACCCCCCGTCGCCGGGCACGCACGTGTCCTGGAGGTTCCCAGTGCCGTTGATGGCAGTCGTATTCCCGATCGTGCCCGGCAAGACCGAGGCATGGCGCGCGTGGATGGCCGAGCTGAACGGCTCGCGTCGCGCGGAGTTCGAAGCATCCCGACAGAACGCCGGCGTCCGCGAGCGCACGTTTCTGCAGTCGACCCCGATGGGTGACTTCGTCATCGTGACCATGGAAGGCGACGACCCGGGGCGGTCGTTCGGCACGATGATGGGTGCCAAGGACGACTTCACCACCTGGTTCATCGCGAAGGCCACGGAGGTCCACGGCTTCGATCCCTCGACGGTGACCGCCGGGCCGCCGTCCGAGCTCGTCGTCGACTCCACCTCGCAGGCCGTTCTGGCTGCCTGACCGGCGCTCGCGCTCGCTCTGATCGACGGGCCGCTCGCTTCGGCGGGCGGCCTTCGACGTTGGCGGCTCCCGTCGCCATCCATGGGGCCTCACACCCGATACTCGGCTCGTGAGCGCCAGCTACTCGAAGGACCAGGTCACCTCGCTCGATGGCACCACGATCGGGTTCCGGCGTCTCGGCACCGGGCCGGCGGTGATCGTCGTGCACGGCGGGATGCAGGCGTCGCAGTACTTCATGGGCCTCGCGACGGCGTTGTCGGACGCGTTCGAGATGCTCGTCGTCGATCGTCGCGGTCGCGGGCTGAGCGGCCCGCACGGCGACCACTTCTCGATCCAGCGCGAGGTCGAGGACCTCCAGGCCATCGTCGCGGCGAGCGGCGCGACGCGGATCTTCGGCCTCAGCGCCGGCGCCCTCGTCTCGCTCCGGACGGCGCTTGTCGACGCCTGCGCTGACCAGGGTCGCCCTCTATGAGCCGCCGCTGTCGGTCCACGGGTCCGCGCCCGTCGGGTGGGTGCCGCGCTACGAGCGGGAGCTGGCCGACGGCAACGTGCGCGGGGCCCTGATCACGGCCCTCAAGGGCCTCGGCACCGACCGGACGATGTCGCGCATCCCGAGGTTCATCCTGGCGCCGCTGTTCAGGTTCGCGCCCGTGTCGGGCGTCGACGGGCCCGATGACGTCCCCATCCTCGACCTCGTCCCGACGCTCCACTACGACATGCTCGACATCGGCGAGATGGCGGACACCGCCGATGACTACGCGAACCTCGCAGCCGACGTGCTGCTCCTCGGCGGGAGCAAGTCGCCGGCCTTCCTCGACACCTCGCTCGACGAGCTCGAACGCGTGCTGCCCCACCGACGGCGGGTCACCCTCGACGGGCTCGACCACTCGGGCCCGGACGACGACGGCGACCCGGCCCGCGTCGCCGTCGAGCTGCGTGCGTTCTTTCGCCCCTGACAAAACCGAGATCCACGACCCTTAGCCAGAGCCGGGTGGCAATCGGGGCCGCGATTTCGGGTTTGCGCATGACAGATCTGACCGTCTGCGGTGATCTGTCATGCGATTCGGGCTGCGAGGACGCGCGGCAACTGGCTAGCGGTCACGATCCGACGATTTGGCAGGCAGGCTGATCCAGGAACGCCAGGGCCGGCGCGGAATACGGCGACTACGGCTCGACCGCGGGCGCCGACTCCTGGTCCCCGAGCAGCAGCCCCTCGACGTGCTTTCCCGCCTCGGCGACCACCACCGGGTGGCCCGTGACCGCGGCCAGGAACTCGCGCCGGCCGAGGGTCAGCAGCACGGTGTCGGTGATCGCCGTGACCGATGCCGTGCGCGGGATGTCGCGCAGGAGCGCGATCTCGCCGAAGCCGTCGCCCGCGGCGCCCAGCGTCCGGATGGGCTGCCCACCGCGCGACACCTCGACCGCACCCGACTCCACGATGTAGAACGTCTCGCCGGGGTCGCCCTCGCGGATGACCGCCGTCCCACCGGGAACCGAGACCCAGGCGGCGGCGCGGGCCAGACCTTCGAGGGACGGGATCGGCATCGCCTGGAGCAGCGGCGTCAGCCGCAGCAGCGTCAGCTCGCGCACCGGGACGCCGGCCCGCCGGTCGATCGCCCGCAGGCCCGGAAACGTCAGTACGACGATCAGCGGGAGCATCGCCGCGAACACGAGGATGGCGCCGTCGGTCCCGGTGAGTGCTACCACGATGGGCACGAGGATCGACCCCAGCGCCAGCGCGGCCATCATCATGCCTTCGAGGATGCCGAAGACGCTCGCCAGGACCTCGTCGCGGACGGCGCGCTGGAGGATCGTCCGCCCCGCGACGTCCATCAGCGCGAGCCCGATGCCCCCGATGACCAGCAGCAGTGGCGCGTAGACGCCCCCCGAGAACCCGATGGCGGCGAACGTCGCGCCGAACAGGGCGCCGCTGGCCACCAGCACGGGCGCGATGCGGTGCCGCCCGATCAGCCCGAACGCCAAGGCCCCGCCCACGATCCCGCCCGCGCCGATCGCCGCCGACATCACCGCCGCGCCGGACTCCCCGGTCCCGAAGACCTGGATCGCGAGCAGGACGAACAGCACGTCGGTCACGCCGATCATCAGCTGGCGCGCGGACAGGACGGCCACGACCAGGCGCGCGTCGCTGTCCGCCGCAAGCGCGCGGAAGCCGCCGAGCACGGCGAACCCCGCGGTCGGGCTGTCGATGGCGTCGTCGACGAGCGCCTGGGAGCTGACGCCCGAGGCATTCGGCCGCAACCCGAACACGAGCACCGCGGCGAGACCGGCGACGCCGGCCAGCACGCCGACGACCGCCCCCGGGCCGGCCACGACGAGGATCGCGGCGGCGCCGAGCGGCCCGAGGAGGATGCCCGGTGGCCTCGGCGATGCTCGTGACGGCGTTGGCCGCGGTGAGCTCGGACGGGCTGCGGGCGAGGGACGGCAGCAGGGCGTTGTGCGTCGGCCGCACGAGGGTGAGCGGGATCACGTCGGTGACGGCGATCGCGTAGACGATCAGCGGGTGCCAGCCGGACAGCATCCCGGTCGCGACGAGGGCCATGTTCACCGTGAGCAGCCCGTAGGCGATGAAGATCACGCGCTCGCGGCGGAACCGGTCGGCCAGCGTCGCGAGCGGGGGAGCGAAGATCGCGGCGGGCACGAGCTGGACCAGCGCCACGATGCCCACGGACTCGGGGCCGGTCGCCTCGTACGCGTACAGCAGCAAGGCGACCCAGGAGCCGTACTCCACGGCCGAGAACGCGACGTACGCGAGCTCGACGCGGCGCAGCGACGGGTTCCGGAAGACCTCAGCGGCGACGCGCCCCGTCGCTCGCAGCCGATCCAGCAAGCCCCTCACCGGATCCAGTGTGCCAGCGCCGGTGCGCCCACCGGGCCGCCGTCTTGGCGGGTGGGCGTCGTCCCGGCGAGAATGGGCACATGGCGATCCTCACTGCCGCCGAGCTCGCGACCGTCCGCCGCGACTACCGGTCGGCGTCCCTCCTGCCCGCGCGGACCTACCACGACCCGGCGGTCTTCGACTGGGAGCAGGACAACGTCATGCGGCGCGACTGGGTCCTGGTCGCGCGCGTCGAGGACATCGCCGAGCCCGGCAGCTTCCTCGTGCGCGAGGTGCTCGACGAGAGCGTCCTGCTCGTCCGCGGCCGGGACGACGAGATCCGCGCGTTCTACAACGTGTGCCGCCACCGGGGCACGGCGGTAGAGGAACGGGACTGCGGACAGGCCGTCCGCTTCCAGTGTCCCTACCACGCCTGGATCTACGACCTCGAGGGCAAGCTCATCCGAGCCAAGCACACCGAGGACCTCGAGGACTTCACCTTCGCGGGCTACGGCCTGCAACCCATCCGGACCGAGACCTGGCAGGGCTTCGTGTTCCTGTGCTTCGCCGACGAGTCGGTCACGCCGCCGCTCCTGGAGCAGCTCGGCGACCTCGTCGACCAGTTCGAGCGGTTCGACTTCACGACGCTGCGCTCCGCGCACCAGGTCACCTACGAGGTCGGGGCCAACTGGAAGTTCATCGCCGAGAACTACTCCGAGTGCTACCACTGCCCGGGCGTGCACCCGCAGCTCAACCGGCTGACGCCCTACGACCTCGGCGGCGACTACGACTCGAACGGCGCCTGGCAGGGCGGCTGGATGGAGCTGGTCGAAGGCGCCGAGACGATGGCCCTCGACGGCGGCCACGGCTCACGCGACGGACGGCCGCCGATGTGCGGGATCACGCCGGTCGACGAGCAGCGGATCTACTACTACGTCCTGTGGCCCAACGCCTTCCTGTCGATCCACCCGGACTACCTGCTCGTCCACCGGCTCGTGCCGCTCGGTGCCGGTCGCACGACCGTCATCTGCGACTGGCTGTTCGAGGCCGACACGATCGCGTTGGAGGGCTTCGATCCCAAGGAGGCGATCGAGTTCTGGGACGTGACCAACCGGCAGGACTGGCACGTGTGCGAGCTCCAGCAGCGGGGGACGGCGTCGCGGAGCTGGGTCGCCGGCCGGTACTCGGACATCGAGCCCTCGGTGCAGGCGTTCGACCTGATGGTCGCGGACCGCTACGCGGGCGACGGCGTCGTCAGCCAGCGGCTCGTCCGCGACACCTACGCGGTCCCGGACGACGATGACGACGAGGCCGATGGCGCGGGCGACGCCGCCTCGAACGGCAACGGCAACGGCCACGCGCCGGACCGCGCCGCGGCACGCCGCCGCGAACGCACGGGCGTCGCGACCGACTGATCAGGCCGCGACGGGCTCCGGCTCGTCGATCACGCGGGCCTCGCTCCCGCGGAACGCGCCCGAGCGCCAGGCGATCAGCAGCGCGATCGACACGACCGCCACGATGATCGTCGAGATCGCGTTGATCTGGGGCGAGACGCCGAACTTGATCGAGCTGTAGATGAAGATCGGCAGCGTCGTCGATCCGACCCCGGCGTTGAACGACGTCACGACCAGGTCGTCGAACGACAGCGCGAACGCGAGCATCGCCCCCGCCGCCACCGCCGGCGCGATCAACGGCAGCGTCACGTGCCAGAACGCGCCGCGCGCCGACGCCCCGAGGTCGCGCGCCGCCTCCTCGAGCCGCGGGTCCAGGCTCACCGCCCGCGCACGCACGACCACGGCCACGTAGCTGATGCAGAAGGTGATGTGGGCGATCATGATCTGGCCGATCGAGCCGTTCATGCCCAGCAGCTGGCTGAAGAAGATCAGCAGGCTGATGCCCATGATGATCTCGGGCGTGACCATCGGCAGCAGGAGCAGCGTCTCGGCCGCGCCCGCGCCACGGAACTTGAGCCGCGCCAGGCCGAGGCCGAGCAGCGTGCCCAGGATCGTGGCCACGAGCACCGCGACCAGCGCGACCTGGACCGTGACCCACAGCGCGTCGAGCAGGTCGCGGTTCGCGAACAGCTTCGGGTACCAGTCGGTCGTGAAGCCCAGCCACACGAAGTTCCGCCGCGACTGGTTGAAGCTGAAGATGATCAGCACGACGATCGGCGCGAACAGGAACACGTAGATCAGCGCGGCGAACGCGGTCAGCCAGGGGTTGCGCCGCTCGTTCACGCGAACGTCTCCCGACGCAGCGAGCGCAGGGCGAGCAGCGTCCCGCCGAGCGTGATCACCATCAGCAGGAAGCCCAGCGCCGAGCCGTAGGGCCAGTCGCGCCCGCTCGTGAACAGGACCTGGACGATCTTGGCGATCGTCGGCGTCTGGGCGCCGCCCAGCAGGTCGGGCGTGACGTAGTCGCCCATCGCCGGGATGAACGTGAGGATCGCGGCCGCGATGATGCCGGGCATCGTCACCGGCAGCGTCACGTGCAGGAAGGCCGCGCGCCCGTTCGCGTACAGGTCACGCGCCGCCTGGACCAGGTTGTGGTCCATCCGGTCGATCGACACGAACAGCGGCAGGATCGCGAACGGCAGGAACCCGTAGGTCATGCCCAGGATCACCGAGAAGTCGGTGTTGAGCATCGGGATCGGATCGCTGATCACGCCCAGGGACTCGAGGCCCCAGTTGATGACCCCGTTGTCGCCCAGGATGATCATCCAGGCGTAGGTGCGGATGAGGTAGCTCGTCCAGAACGGGAGCATCACGAGGATGAGCAGCAGCACCTTGTGCCGGCCGCCGTGGCGCGAGATCCAGTAGGCGATCGGGTAGCCGATCAGGATCGACAGGACGGTCGTCAGCATCGCGTAGCGGACCGAGTTGAGGAACGCCGGCAGGTACTCCGGGCGCGTCGCCTGGAAGTAGTTGTCGAGGTTCGGGTGGTCCAGCACGATGTGGCCGGTCGCGTCGCGCGTGCCCAGGCTGACGACCAGGATGATCACCAGCGGCGCGAGGAAGAACAGCCCGAGCCAGACCACGCCGGGCAGCAGGAAGATGGGCGCGGACAGGCGCGCGCGGAAGGGCGGGCGAACGGCGACCGACGCGCGGGTCTCGCCCGGCGCGGCGGCTACGACGTGAGCGTCGTCCACCGGCTGGTGTACTTGTCCAGGTCGGCACCCTCGAGCTGCACGAGCTCGACGAGCTGGTCGAGCACGTCCTTGCTGGGGTTGATGTTGGGATCGTTCAGGATCGCCGGGTCGATGAGCTGCTGCGCGGCCGCGTTGGGCCCCATGTAGCCGATGTAGTTCGAGTTGTTGGCGCTCACCTGGGCGTCGAGGTTGAAGTTGATCCAGAGGTTGGCCGCGACCGGGTGCGGGGCGCCTGACAGCACGACCATCGTGTCCGAGCCGCGGATGGCGCCCTCGCTGGGGATCACGTACTTCGTCTTGGGCTTGTCGTAGAGCATCTGGTAGTAGTCGCCGGACCACGCGTGGGTCATCCACAGCGAGCCCGACGTGAGGTCGCCGATGTCGTCCTGCGTGTACTTGCGGAGGAGCGGCTTCTGCTGCTCGAGCAGGGCGAGCGACTGGTCGAGCTGGGCCTCGTCGAGGGTGTTCGGGTCGAAGCCGAGGCGGAACGCGGCGACCGCGAACACCTCCTGGTAGTCGTCGAGCATGCCGAGGTGGCCCGAGTACTGGGAGTTCCAGAGCGACTCCCAGCTGGTCTGGTCGCCCTGGACCTTGTCCGGGTTCCAGGCGAAGCCGGTCGTCCACCAGTAGTTGGGCATCGAGTTCGCGTTGCCCGGGTCGTAGGCGGGGTTGGTCCAGTCGGCCGCGAGGTTGGCGACGTTCGGGATCAGGCCGAGGTTCAGCGGCTGGATGACCTTGTCGCGGGACAGGCCGAGGATCTCGGTCGACGCCGGGTAGGTGACGTCGTAGCCGCCGCCCTTGCCGTCGCTGCGGATCTTCGTGATCTGGGTCGCCGCGTCCGGGAACTTGTCGTACTTGACCTTGATGCCCGGGTACTTCGCCTCGAAGTCCTGGACCGTCGTGTCGCCGATGTACTGGTCCCAGTTGTAGATGTAGAGGTCGCCCTCGGGGGTCGGCTCGGGCGTGGGCGGGGCCGACGCCTCGGCGACGGCGGACGCGCTGGCGCCGGGGGTCGCCGCTGCTGCCGATGCCGCCGCCGTGGCGGCCGCCGAGGCGGCGGTGGTCGGCGTCGCGCCGCTGCTGCACGCGGCCGCGATCGGCGCCAGGATGACCGCCGTGCCCGCGAGCGACAGGCGCTCGAGGAGCTGTCGTCGGGTGAGGCGTCGCTCGAGCATGACGCGGATCAGCTCGCGTTCGAGGTCCGGCCCGGACCCATTCGTTCGATCGTCCATCGGTGGCTCCTCCAGGAAGGTCGGTCGCTAGGCCGGCACGCCGAGCACGAGGGCATCGGCGGGTGGCCAGGTGATGACGACGTCGGTGCCCGCAGGCAGGCGGGCGTCGGTCTTTGGCGTGAGGACGGTGAGGGTCAGGCCGCCGCCGGTGCGGACCTGGTAGGACACGGTCGTGCCGAGGTAGGCGGCCTGCTCGACCGTGCCGCGCAGGCCCAGCGGCGTGTCGTCGTCGACCAGCCGGATCGACTCCGGTCGCACGGAGAGGTCGACCTCGCTGCCCGGGCGTCAGGCGCTGGTTCGCGCACGGGGCGAGCTCGCCGGAGCTCAGCCGCACCGTGCCGTCGTCCTCGACCTTGCCGTGGAGGAGGTTGGTCGTGCCGATGAAGTCGGCGACGAACCGCGTCGTCGGGCGCTCGTACAGCTCCTCGGGCGACCCCAGCTGCTCGACCTTGCCCGCGTTCATGATCGCGATCCGGTCGCTCATCGTGAGCGCCTCCTCCTGGTCGTGGGTCACGTACACGAACGTGATCCCGACCTCGACCTGGATGCGCTTGAGCTCGAGCTGGAGGCGGCGGCGGAGCTTGAGGTCGAGGGCGCCGAGCGGCTCGTCGAGGAGCAGCACCAGCGGCCGGTTCACGAGGGCGCGGGCGAGCGCGACGCGCTGCTGCTGGCCGCCGGAGAGCTGGTTGGGCTTGCGCTTCTCGTAGCCCGAGAGGTGGACGAGCTCGAGCGCCTCGCCGACGCGCGTCGCGATCTCCGCCTTGTCGACGTTCTTGCGGCGCAGCCCGAAGGCGATGTTGCCCGCGACGTCGAGGTGGGGGAACAGCGCGTAGTTCTGGAAGACCATGTTCACCGGGCCGCTTGTCCGGCGGCTCGCGGGTGACGTCGAGGTCGCGCAGCAGGATCCGGCCGGCCGACGGGAGCTCGAAGCCGCCGATCATCCGCAGCGTCGTCGTCTTGCCGCAGCCCGACGGCCCGAGCAGCGAGAAGAACTCGCCGGCCGCCACGTCGATCGAGACGTCGTCCACGGCACGCACGTCGCCGAACCGCTTCTCGAGGTGTTCGAGGCGGATCTCGGGGGCCATGCCGGCGGGGGCAGTCGTCATGCGCGACGGGACCTTACGCGGACCACGGGATTCGTGCTGGCGGGAGTCCTGTGGCGCGCAACGTCACGGGCGCGGTTTCGTCCTCGCGGCGATCCGGGACAGCGCGCCCTCCCAGCCGGCGTCGAACGCGAGCCCGGGCTCGTCGAGGTCGATGACGACCGGCGCGTGGTCGGACGGGGTGGGCGGGCCCTTGCGAGCCTCGCGGTCGATCTCCGCCCACACGACGCGCTCGGCGACGGGCTTCGTGGCATAGAGCAGGTCGATCCGCATGCCCTCGTTGCGGTGGAACATGCCGGCCCGGTAGTCCCACCACGAGAACCGGCCGCGCTCGGGGCGCTGGGACCGGTAGGTATCGGAGAGCCCCCATTCGCGCAGGGCCGCCAGCTCCGCGCGCTCCCTGGGCGACACGTGGGTGCCGCCATGCGCCCGCGTCTCGCTCCACACGTCCTCGGGCGCCGGCGTGACGTTGTAGTCGCCGCCCAGGAGGAGCGGCTCGTCGGCCGTCCGGGTCTCGTCGAGCCAGCGCCGCGCCCGCTCGAACCAGCGCAGCTTGCCCTCGTAGAACGGCGAGTCCACGACGCGCCCGTTCGGGGCGTACAGGCTGACGACGCGGACGCCGCCGCACACCGCCGACACCATCCGGGCCTCGTGGAAGGGGTCGAAGTCGTCCTCTTCCTCGCTGATCGTCGACCCGGGCGAGCTGTCGCGGACCGGCCCGTCGCCGAAGTTCGTGATCACGTCCTCGGCGCCCACGCGGGTCAGGATCCCGACGCCGTTCCACCGCCCCTCGCCGTGATGGACCAGCTCGTAGCCCAGCATCGAGAACGGCATCACGGGCGCATCGGCGTCGGCGAGCTTGGTCTCCTGGATCAGCAGCACGTCTGGCTCGGCGCGCGCGAGCCACTTCTCGACGGCCTCCATCCGGGCCTTGAGCGAGTTGACGTTCCAGGTCGCGATGCGCATCGACCGCAGCGTAGCGTGTACGGCATCGGCGGACGCGACGGTCGAGCCGCGGGGATGGGCGGGGCGCCTACTTGGGTCGCTTGATCGTGACCGGTTTGCCGACCCGGCTGAGCTCGACGCGCGACGTCAAGTCGAAGGCCAGGCCGCCATGCCGCCACTCGTCGGCCGGATCGAGCCGTGGAACTCGTATTCGACGGGCGTCCCGTCTGCCTCGAGCACGATCTCAAGGGCGTCGATGGTGCCGGGCAGGCCGGCCAGGTCCGTGACCGCGGTCTCGTAGGGGATCGGAGCCAGTATTCCGGAACCGGTAGCGCGTCGGCGACCCGTCGACCTGGCCCACGAACTCCAGCTGGTCCATCGGCCTCAAGTGCTGCAACAGGTCGGTGATCTCCTCGATCGTGCCGTTGTCGACGTTCCGCCCACGCTGCCATTTGCCGCCGTGCTCCCTGACCCACGTTGCGTGGTCGATGATCACGAGGTCACTCGTCGTGCCGCCCACGGAGATGTCGCCTTGACGTCCTTGCCGTTCACGTCGAGCGCAGAGGCGTACTCGGCGGCCTGTCCACCCTGCTGGACGACCGTCAGCTCCTGCTCGAGGTGGTACGACAGACCGGACTTCGCGATCAGGGACGCGAACGCCTTCTTGGCCGCCAGCGCCGCATCGCGATTCGGATCGAGCGTCGGGGACGCCGTCGGGACGGGTGTTGGGGTGGCGACCGGCGTGATGAAGTACTTCGGCGAGGCGCAGCCGACGACGAGCAGCCCGAGAACGATCGCCAGGGCGAGGGTGGCGCGGCTCGAGTTGACGGTCCAGATCGCGCTTCGCACCGGCGCAGGGTAGCGTGCCACGACGCCCGATGGGACCCCCCGGATGGGTCTATCGATCGAGGACGTTGGCCGCCATGCGCTTCGCGATCCCGCTGCGCACCGCGCCAGCGGCGGAGCTGTCTGGCTTGCGTCGGGCCTGGTCGGCGAAGCAGGCGGTGAACTCGGCCACGAGGTCGAGCCGCGGGTGCGCCGCGAGGACCTCGGCGCGCAGCTCGGGCGCCCACAGCCCGGGATCCCGGCCGGAGATGTCGATCGCCGTCCCGACCTCCAGCAGGTGCCCCTCGGCGTCCAGCGCCGGGTCCACGCTCTCCCACATGTGGCGGACGATGACCTCGGAGAGGCGGACCCGGCGCTCCAACGGCCAGCCCGCACCGGCCGCGAACATCCAGGCGACGTTCCCGCCCGCCTCGTCGAACGACACCGTCGCGTTGTCGAACGCCCCGACCAGGCCGATGTCGTGCAGCATCGCCGCGACGTACAGGAGCTCCTCGTCGAACGCGATCCCCATGTCGGTGCCGCGCGCGGCCGCCCACAGGTACGAGCGGTGGTTGTGCTCCATCAGCGCCTTCGAGCACCAGGTCGCGGCGGCCTCGGCGGCCTGCTCGGCGACGAGGGTCGTCGGCACGTCGATGTCGGCGAGCCGCAGCACCTGCATCGTCAATACCTCCGGCCGCGCTGGCGGGCAAGGTCGAACGACGCGGTGTCGGCGACCGCCATCACCGCCATCGTCCCGGCCTGCACCGGGTCGCTGACCACGAGATCCACGTGGTCCGTGATCGAGCCGACCATGTTGAGCGCGATGATCGGGATGCCGGCGGCGCGCAGCTCCTCGGCGGCGCGGCTGATCTCGCCGCCCATGATCGAGCCCGCAAGGACAAGCAACCGGGCGCGCGGCAGGTCGGCGACGGCCCGCACGGCGGCCGCGATCGGCTCCTCGCCGACCAGGGGGATCGTGTCCACCGAGATCCGTTCGCCTCGCAGGTTGTGGCGGTCCGCTTCGGACACCGCGCCGAGCGCGACCTGGGCAACCTGCGCCCCGCCACCCACGACGATCACGCGCTTGCCGAAGACCTTGGCCAGAGCGCCGGGTCGAGGCGGATGGCGACGACGGCGTCGAGCTCCTCGAGCGCGGCGATCAGCGCGTGTTCGTGCGCGTCGTCGATCTCGACCTCGAGCTCCAGCTCGGCGATGGGCTGGTCGTCGGGCTCGATGCCGGCCGAGGGTCGGCGCTCCACGGTCGACAGCGTCCGCACCCGCCCGCCCGACTCGGCGACGCGCGCCGCGATCTCGGTCATCGTCCCGGGCAGGTCGACGACCTCCAGGTGGACCGCGACGGCAGGCGGAAGCGGCTCGGGGGTGCGGCCGGGCATGGGCGGGGTCAGCCCGATCGGCCGGCGACGACGTCGCTGATCGAGAAGCCGGTGGGTTCGGCGCCCGTCGGGTCGTGCTCGTCGAACGTGGTCCCGATCGCCGCGAAGGCCTCGCGCGTCGCGTCGGGATCGCTCGTCGTGAGCATCAGCGCCCCGTCGGTGTCCTCCGCGACGCCGACGATCCCGGTGATGTTGACGCCGCGATCGGCGAGCGCCTGGGCGACCTGCGCCAGCGCCCCGGGCCGGTCGTCGAGCTGCACGGTGAACCAGATCGTCACGCGGAACCTCCTGCGGTCCCATGGTACGCGGGCGGCGCGCTACGCTGCGGCGCGATGCCTGCGCCGCTCGGCAAGACCCCTACGAAGAAGATGCCCAACATCCAGGTGTTCGGGCGTGACGACGACAACGCCACCCGCGCCGCGCTCCGGTTCTTCCGCGAGCGGCGCATCGTCGTCCACTACGTCGACCTCCAGAAGAAGCCGATCGCGGCCGGCGAGCTACGGAGGTTCTCGGATCACCTCGGCGCCGCCGCGCTCCTGGACACGGAGAGCCGGCCCTACCGGGATGGCGGCCTCGCGTACCTCGCCACCGACACGGCGGGGATCACGTCACGGCTCATCGCCGACTCGCGCCTGATCCGACTGCCGCTCGTCCGCTACGGCGAGGCGTTCACAGCAGGACGCGCCGAGCCCACCTGGAAGGCGTGGCTGGCGCGTCCGAAGTAGCGTCCCGGCCGGCGGTCCGGCCGGCGTTCAGCGCTTGCTGGGGTCGAGGACGCGGCCCATGAACAGGATCGCCCCGGTCTTGGTGTCGCGGATCACGAACATGAACGGGTGGTCGAGGCGCAGCACCTTGGTCTTGACGGGTGTGGCATCGCCGCAGCCGCCGGTCGTGTCGCCCTCGACGGCGGTCGCCGCGGCCGCTTCGGTGCCCTTCTCGTTCACGTCGATGTTCGCCTGGTGGATGACCTTCGCGATGAACATGTCCCGGCCCCCGGTGATCCCGGAGAAGTCGGCAAGGCCGCCGTCGACCGCATCTCGCATGCCCATCGCCTGCAGCAGCGGCACGATGCTTGCCTTCGTGTCGATCCCGAACTTCGGCAGGTACAGGTCAACGTTGTAGGGATAGCTCGGGCAGTTCAGGTCGCCGTCGTTGTGGTACGTCAGCTTGGAGATCCGCTTGTGCCTCGGCCTTGATTGCCGCCTGGATGTCGCTCAGCTTGCCGGTGGACAGCTGGCGTTCGAAGGCGCGCATGTCGTCGGGGAGGATCAGCGTCATCGCGAGCGGCGCGGTGCCGTCCGCGCCGGCATAGCGCAGCTCGGTGGCCTTCCAGCCGTTGCCCTGCGCGAGGACGATGTCCTGGCCCCCCATGCGATGCATCGTCGGGACCTTGGCCGACGTGCCGGCGGCCGTCGTGAAGGTGCGGTTCGCCGTCAGTGCGTCGTCGAACTCGGTGAGCCAGTTCGCCTTCATGTAGATCGCGTTGACGAGGACGAGCCGCGTGCTCTCGGTCACGTCCGGCTGGGCGAGCAGCTGCTTGATGCGGTTGTTGGTCTGCCGCGCGACCCAGCTGTTGATGGTGTCGCGAGCGGCCGCGGGGTCCTTGCTGTAGTCGACGAGCCCGAGCCCGGCACCGAACGCCGCACCGATGCGCTGCAGGTAGCCGTCCAGGATCGACCAGCCGACCTGGCCGAACGCGCGGTTCGTGACGTTGAGCGACAGCGAGTGGCTCGTGCCTTCTTCGTCCTGCCACGTTCCGTTGTGCCCGGCGAGGATCTGCTGGAGCGACCCGAGGCCGGCCCCGAGGTCGTTCCAGTTGCTGTCCCGGAGCACGCGATCCATCTGGGTCGCGGTGGCGCCACGCGCGCCGGCCCGGGCCATCGCCAGCGCGACGGCAATGCTCGCCGGCGAGATGACCGACGCCCTTGCCGTTGAGCTTCGCCTGCGGGTCGGCGAGGAGCCGCTTGTACAGGTCGAGGCCGAACGCGTTCAGGTCGGCGGCCGTGCGCCGGGCGTCGGCGACGTTCACCGGCGCGCGAGCGACCGCGGCCTGCGCGACGTCGAGGCCGGCCAGCGGGGCGTCGGCGAGGGCCACCCACGGCGTCCCGTCGTGGTCCGCGACCGCCACCCAGCCGTCGCTGACGCCCTTGTCGAGGGTGAGCCCGACCGGCGTCACGTGGACCCACGTGTAGCCGCTGCCGTCCACCGGGCCGTCGATGACCTGGAGCTGGGTGCCGGTCGGCAGGACCGGCGTGTAGAGGGCGGAGCTGTCGTCGACGAGCGGCTTGGAGCGGACGCGGAGCCGGTCGGAGACGGTCACCGCGAGCGCGCCCGGGACCAGGTCGATGGCGGCCGGGCTCGGATGCCGGCGCCGTGGCAGGGGTCGTGGCCGGGGCGGGCGTCGAGGCCGCGGCACTGCCGGCCGGCGAGGTCGACGCGGGTGATGTCGAAGGAGTCGGGGCCGGCGCGGCCGGCGAAGCCGGGGTGGGCGTCGGGTTCACCGAGCTGTCGCAGGCGGCGACGAGGGTGATGATCAGCAGCGACGTCGCAAGAACGCGGCTTCCACGCTGCCAGGGACGAATGAATGGGGGCATCGCGAGGGCACCTTCGAGGCACGTGGCCGGCAGGATGGGCTCGTCGCGGCTGGTCGGCCAGAGCGGCCGCGGGTCAACGCCGGCTCCTCTGACGCGCATCCATGGCCCTGCGCGACGGCTGCGCGTGTCGGGTTGATGACATGGGCGCGGCGGGGAGTGGCATCCTGCGCGCATGAGCGACCCGAAGCAATCCAGGCCAGACGAGTCGGACCACTCGCCGAGGACCATCCGGCGCGGCCGCGTCTCGATGCGCCCCGAGGCCGCCAAGCGGTTGCCGCAGGGCCGGACGACCGAGGACGAGAAGCTGTTCGCCAGCCGCGCTCCCGAGCGGCCGGCATTCCTCGAGACCGATACGTGGCGGGCGCTGCGGATCCTGTCCGAGTTCGTCGAGGGCTTCGAGGCGCTCGCCGAGGTCGGGCCGGCGGTGACGGTGTTCGGGTCGGCGCGGGTGGAGGAGGGGACCGAGGCGTACGAGCTCGCGCGGACGATCGGCGGCGAGCTCGCGAACGCCGGGTTCGCCGTCATCACCGGCGGCGGGCCGGGCGCGATGGAGGCCGCCAATCGCGGCGCCCACGAGGCGGGCGGGATGTCGATCGGCTGCAACATCGAGCTGCCCCACGAGCAGCACCTCAACCCGTACGTGGACGTGTCGGTCGAGTTCCATTACTTCTTCGCCCGCAAGACGATGTTCGTGAAGTACTCGGACGCGTTCGTGATCATGCCCGGCGGCTTCGGGACGCTCGACGAGCTGTTCGAGGCGCTGACGCTGATCCAGACCGGCAAGATCCGGCACTTCCCGGTGGTGCTGATGGGCCACGCCTACTGGGACGGCCTCCTCGCGTGGATGCGCGAGACGCAGCTCCCGGCGGGCGCGATCAGCCAGGACGACATCGACCTGCTCCTGGTCACCGACGATCCCAAGGAGGTCGTCACGATCATCACCGCGTTCGCCCGCGACAACGGGATCGCCGTCGGGGATCAGCCGGGGACGGCGACCTCGATCACGCCGTCCACGACGCGCACCGGGTAGTAGCGGAAGCGGCGGACGCGGGTGAGGCGCCGCGCCTCGGCCTTCTTGCCGGGCGGGTCGGGCTTCTCCTCGCGGCCGGGCGGCGACCAGACGGGCTCGTAGCGGCCGTCGGGCCACAGGCCGCCGGTCGTCGGCATCTGGACGGGTTCGCCGCTCGCGAGGTCGAACCGCCCCGAGTGGAGTGGACAGGCGACGACGCAGCCGTCGAGCTCGCCGATCGAGAGTGGGGCCGACATGTGCGGGCACCGGTCGTCGACGGCGACGAGCCCGAGATCCGTGTGGGCGAGCAGGATGTCGAGGTCACCGAAGGACACGCGCCGCATCGCACCCGGCTGGAGCTCCGCGACGGGGATCGCGGGGCGGAACGGCGCCTCGCCCGCGCCGAGCTCGAGCAGCGACGGCGGGAACGGGAGGATCGGGGTCACCCGGCCGATGGTAGCGCGGGACATGGAACGGCCCGGTCGCCGATGGCGGACCGGGCCGTGCCTGGAGGAGCGAGCGGTCAGTCGACGGTCGGCTGGCTCGAGCTGCGAGCGACACCGTCGGCGACGGGGCGCGGCGCCGGAGCGCCACCGGTCGGGGCCGCGGTGGCCGAGGCGGCGGCCGCGTTCTCGCTGTAGGTCGGCTGCTCGTTGGAGGTCCGGAGCGGGATCTCCTTGATCGCGACGGCCGCGATGACCGAGACGATCGCACCGAACACGCCGAGGTAGAAGGTCTGGGCGGTCGCGAGGCTGAAGGCCCCGTGGATGCCCTCGACCATCTGGGGGATGACCGGCGCGATGAGCGCCTGGAACTGCGCCGGGACGGCAGCGAGGATCGCCGCGCCCATGTCGCCGACACCGGTCAGCTGGCTGAGGTCAACCGACCCGCTGGCGCTCGCCTGGCCGAAGCCCGCGATCACCGGCTGGGGCACGCCCGCCGCGACCATCTGGGGCACGAGCTGGTCCGCGAACGTGGTCCCGAAGATGGTCCCGACGAAGGCGAGGGCGATCGTGCCGCCGATCTGGCGGAAGAACGTGAGGTTGGAGGTCGCGACGCCGAGCTCGCGGAACGGGACGGCGTTCTGGATGACGATGGTCGGGACGGAGAACGTGGGTCCGACGCCGAGGCCGGCGATGAACATCCACAGCCAGACCATCGGCACCGGGGTGTCCTTGGTCAGGTTGGTCATGAGGAACACCGCGAAGCCCATCACGGCCACGGAGCCGACGATCAGCCACTTGTAGCGGCCGGTCCGCGACACGACCAGGCCGGAGATGATCGAGCTCCCGATGAGTCCGATCATGAGCGGCAGGGCCGCCAGGCCGGAGTTCGTCGGCGAGAAGCCTTCGACCACCTGGAACCAGCGGGGCAGGAACACGATCGCGCCGAAGAACGCGAAGGCGGCGAAGAAGACCGAGACCATGGTGGCCGAGTAGGTCCGGCCCTTCCACAGGTGGAGCGGGATGATCGGCTCGGCGGCGCGGGACTCCGCGAAGATGAACAGCAGCGTCCCGAGGATGCCGATGGCGATGAAGCCGCCGACGGGCACGGTGGCCCAGTCGCCGAACTGCTTGTTGGTCAGCCCGATCAAGAGGAACACCATCGCGATCGTGAAGATCACGCCGCCGACGATGTCGAAGTTTCGCGTCGCAGCCTTCGTCTTGACCGTCGGCAGCAGCCGCTGGATCACGATCAGGGCGACGATCCCGATCGGGATGTTGACGTAGAAGATCCAGTGCCAGCTCAGGTTCTCGGTCAGGAAGCCGCCGATGAGCGGGCCGGCCACGAACGCGATGCCGAACACGGCCCCGAAGAGGCCCTGGTACTTGCCCCGCTCCTGCGGGGTGAACAGGTCACCGATGATCGCGAGCGCGACTGGGAACAGTGCGCCGGCGCCGATGCCCTGGATGCCTCGGAACAGGATCAGCATGGCCATGTTCTGGCTGAGGCCCGACAAGGCGGAGCCGATCAGGAAGATCACGATGCCGATCATGTAGATCGGCTTGCGGCCGTAGAGGTCCGAGAGCTTGCCCCAGAACGGGACGCTGATCGTGCTGGTCAGCAGGTAGATCGTGATGGCCCAGACGTAGTAGTCGTTGCCCGACAGCTGGGTCACGATGGTCGGCAGCGCCGGACCGACGATGGTCTGGTCGAGCGCGCCGAGGAACAGGCCGAGCATGACCGCGAAGAGGATCTCCATCTTCGCGCGATGACTCAGGCCGAGGGCCGGGTCTTCCTCAAGCGAGGGCGTCGAGCTCTCGTATTGCGCAGGAAAAGCTTCCATGGGTTTCCGTTCATCCCTCCTTCAGGGCGAGGTCGAGGCGCTGGTCCAGGGAGGGCCGAACGCGGTTCGGGGACAGATCGTCTAGCGCGATCGTGGATTGGGGGTGGTGATCTCGTCGAGATTTCGTGCAGGCTGGGCTGTGCTTGCCTCCAGCGCGGCGCGAACCTCGGCGAGGGCATGCGCGATGACCGGCAGCTCGGCAGGGTCCAGGCGTGCGAGGACGTCGCGCATCAGCTCGTCGCTGAGGGTGTCGTTCTCCTGGACCATCCGGGTGCCGGCCTCGGTCACGCGGACGAGGACGATCCGACGATCCTCGGGGACGCGGGTTCGTTCGATGAACCCCCGCTCCTCGAGCCGGTCGATGAGTCCCGTCGCGTTCGAGAGCGAGACCCCCAGCACCTCGGCCAGATGGCTCATCGTCATCACGCCGGTGCGCTGCAGGGTGTAGATGATGTGGAGCTGGGCCATGCTGATGCCCAGTCGGACGAGCCGCTCGCTCATCGCGCACTTCATCGCGCCAATCGAGACGCGGAAGTCGGCGATGATGCGTTCCGTCGGGTCGTCCCCCACAACGCTTGCCTTCGAGGCGATGGTTGCGGGCGAGTCGATAATTTGTGTCACGTCAACTATGTTACTCCCGTGGATCATCGTGTCAACGTTAACGATCCGTTGCGAATGCAGGAGTCGAGATGCGGTTCGCGCTGATGATCGAGCCCCAGCAGGGCCTCACCTACGACGAGCAGCTGGCCGTGGCCCGCACGGCTGAGGCCGCGGGGTTCGAGACGCTGTTCCGGTCCGACCACTACGAGAGCTTCCCGGGCGCGACCGGGGAGCCGACGACCGACGCCTGGGCGGTGCTCGCGGGGCTCGCGCGCGACACGACGACCATCGGCCTGGGCACGCTCGTCTCGCCGGTCACGTTCCGAACGCCCGGCAACCTCGCCAAGGTCGCGATCACCGTGGACGAGATGAGCGGCGGGCGTGTGGAGGTGGGCGTCGGGGCCGGTTGGCACGATGCCGAGCACCGGCGCCACGGCTTCGTGTTCCCCGAGATCGCCGAGCGCGCGACGATGCTCGAGGAGACGCTCGAGATCCTGCATGGCCTCTGGGACGAGCCCGACGGCTGGTCGTTCATCGGCGCGCACTACACGATCGACGACGCGCTCTTCCGCCCGAAGCCGGCGTCGCTGCCCGCGCGGAAGGGCGGCCGGCCGCGGATCCTCGTCGGGGGCGAGGGGTCGCCGCGGTCGTACCGGATCGCGGCCCGCTACGCGGACGAGTTCAACCTGTCCTCCGCGAGCCCGAAGGTCGCGACGCAGAAGTACGCGGCGCTCGACTCGACCCTCCGGGACGCCGGGCGCGAGCCGTCGTCGATCACGCACTCCGCGATGGTCGGCGTCCTCATGGGCCGGACCGACGACGAGGTCCGAAGCCGGGAGCACGACCTGCTCACGGCGTTCGGCCAGGCGGAGGCGGGCGAGGCCTGGTTCGAGCCGCGGCGGGCCCGCTGGATCCACGGCACGCCCGACAAGGCGCGGGCCTCGCTCGCTGCGTTCGAGGCGGCGGGCGTGGAGCGGATCATGCTGCAGGACTTCCTGCCCCGGGACCTCGAGATGATCAAGCTCGCGGCGGAGTCGCTCTTCGGCTGACGCCGGGCGTCGGCGCCCGATCCGCCCAACGCGGTCCGATCGGCCCAACGCGCCGGCTGCACGCTGGGCGTTCACTGCAGCGGATCGCCCGGTGGTTCGCACGTCAGGCGTTCAGAGTGCCGGTTCTTGGCGCGATAACCGGTGACTCGCACGCCAGGCGTTCAGATCGACCCCGTCGACCGCTGGGGTGAACGCCAGGCGTGCAGCGGCGGCCGGCGGCGCGCGGGTGTACTAGAGGCTTGGGTCGTCGGCGAGCTCGGCGGCCCGGTAGTAGCGGGCGTCCTCGCGACGGATCAGGTCCGGGTTCGTGCCGCGAGCCGCGGATATCGCGAGCGTCACCAGCTGGAGCGGGCCCGCGCCGCCGAGCAGCGAGGCCGTCGCGGCCGGCAAGTCGGGTGCCTCCGGGACGACGATCCGGCCGCCCGGCGTGAGCGACTCCGGGATCTGGGCCGCGGCGTCTGCCCCGAGGATCGCCGCGGGACGCATGCCGAGCGACGCGGCCGCCGCGAGCGCCTGGCGGGCTCGCTTCGCACGCGAATCCAGCCCGGCGCGCTCGGTGAGGATGAGCAGCACGGCCGTCTCGGGCCCGGTCGCGGGCAGGTGGCCGTGGAGGAAGGTCTCGAGGTCGCGGACCGCCGACGGCACCCACGCTGCCTCCTCGACCTTGAGCGCCAGCTCGCGAGCCGTGATCCGGTCCACGCCGGTGCCGATGACGAGCAGGTGCGTTGCGGCGGCGATGCGTCGCGGCGATCACCTCGTCGGGGCGTCGCCCATCGGCACCCGTGGCATGGGAGGCCTCGATACCGGCGAGGACCCGGGCACCCAGCGCCGCGTCGGGAAGCGAAGCCCCCGTGAGCGCCGAGGCGGTCGCGGCCGCGGCGACGATCGGCGACAGGTACCCCACCGTGTGACACCAGCCGCGGTCCATCTCGACGGTCGCGAGCGTGACGTCCGCCCCGGCGGCCGCCGGTGACGCGGCGCTCCCGCGTGATCAACGCCGTCGCGGCGCCGTGTCCGCGACCGGCGGCCATGGCCGCCATCGTCGCCGTCGTCCCGCCCTCGTGGCTGATCCCGATCACGACGCCGCCCGCCGGTGGATCCAGCGCCAGCTCGAACGCCTGGGCGGAGACGGGCCCTCGTCCCGCGAACCCCGACGAGCGCCACGCCTCGCGGAGGATCGCCGCCGTGGCCATCGCCGCGTGCTCGGACGTGCCGCAGCCGGTCGTCGACCACCGGCGCGCCCGCGGCCGCGGCACCGCGGACCAGCGACGCGAGGGCCTCCGCCGATCCGTCGGCGAGCAGCCGCGCGGCGACGCGGTCGGCCAACCCGGGTTCCGCCGCGATCATCTCGGCCATCGCCCACGGCGGCCCCGGTCGCTTGGTCGGCGTCGGCATGAACGCCCATGGGTCGGGCATGCCGGGGAGCGGCGCGTCGGGGTCGAAGTCAGCCAGCGTCGAGCGGAGGTCGTCCATCGCCCGATCCTACGCGCGCGTCGGATGCCGCGATCCGCCCGATCCGGCCAGCGGGCCAGTACCGGAGCCACGCGCGCCCCACCAGCGCGTCGACGCTGACCGGGCCGTAGCGCCGCGAGTCGACGGCCGTGCCGTGGCCCGAAGCCGCCAGCGACTCGTCGGTCGCGTCGCCCTGGAGCCACGCCTCGTCGTCGGCCAGCTGCAGCCAGCCGTCCGCGAACTGGATCCAGTCGCCCGGCCGCCCGAGGACGCGCTTGATCGCGAGCAGCCCGCTCTCCGGCTCATGGAACAGCACGACCGACCCGCGCCGCGGCCAGTAGGCCACGGTCGGGTCCACGAGCAGCCAGTCGCCGGCCCCGATCGACGGCTCCATCGACCCCTCGACCACGGCGACCCGCCACGGCCCGGCGGCCCTGACCCGGAACGATGACGAGCGGGGACGCCCCCGGACGCGACGAGGCCCCGTCGACTGACGGGGCCCCTCGGTGCTCATCGGGAGCGGCGGGTGCGGCTCAGCTGGGGCGTCCGGCCACCCGCGTCTTGCCTTCGCCGCCGGTCTTCTTCCAGGCCGCGTCGACCTCGTCGATCATCTCGAGCAGCTTCTTCGCGTCGTCGAGGCTGGTCGAGGCCTTCACCTTGCTGACCTGCTTGTTGGCGTTCCAGAACAGCTCGTGGAGGTTCGGCACGGCCTCGAGGTGCTCGGGCTTGAAGTAGTCGTGCCACAGGACGTCGAGGTGGTGCTTGACGAGCTCCGCCCGCTCCTCCTTGATCGCGATGGCGCGCGTGCGGAACGCGACGTCCTCGTTGGCGGCGTACTTCTCGATGATCCGGTAGACGGACTCGGCTTCGATACGGGCCTGCTCGGGATCGTAGACGCCGCACGGCAGATCGCAGTGGGCGTGCGCGACCGCCGTCGGGGCGAGCAGTCGGGAGACGAACGACATCAGGGCGACCTCCGGGAGTGGGGCGGGCTTGCCCGTCGTGTGGTCGGGCCGATCGATGGCCCGTGCAGGAAAGTGTCCGGGCGCCCGATGGGCCTGTCAAACACGGGACGGGATACGAATCACCCGCGTGCCTATCATCGGCGTGACTTCCCGCCATCGGAGAGCACAGATGGGTGGACCCGGCGCGTTGGACGCGACTCGCGGCGTGAGCCTCGGTCGACCAGGGTGGACGCTGTTGGCCTCGAGCGAGCTGACC
>CAVZFY010000020.1:0-20923 GCA_963774695.1 uncultured Chloroflexia bacterium
GTCCAGCGGACGTTCGGTCCGCTCGGCGTGCAGCTGATCGCGGTGAACTCGAACGATCCGCACCTCTACCCCGACGAGCGGTTCGAGCGGATGGTGGAGCGGGCGACCGAGGACGCGTACGGCTTTCCGTACGTCGTCGACGAAGGCCAGGCGCTCGCGCGCGCGTACGGCGCGACGTGCACGTTCCACGTCTTCGTCCTCGACCGCGACCGTCGGCTCCGCTACGAGGGCCGGTTCGACGACTCGCGCATCGAGGGCAACGTCACCCACCACGACCTCCGTGATGCGCTCAACGACCTCGTCGCCGGCCGGCCGGTCCGCACGGCGCAGACGAGGCCGTTCGGCTGCAGCCTCGACCTGGTGCAGGGGTAGCCGTCGATGCATGCGCGTCTGGCGCCCTGGACGCCCGTCGTCCCGTCGGTGGGTCCGTCGGTCGGGCTGGGGCTGGTCGCGCTCGCCTGGCTGGCGCTCCTCGCGAGCCAGGTGACCGGCATCGCGCCGCTGCTCCATCACCACGCGCTGATCGAGAACGGCCCGCCTGCGCCGGTGGCGCTGGCGGCGTTCCTTGCCGGCTGGCTGGTGATGGTCGCGGCGATGATGCTGCCGGCGAGCCTCCCGACCGCTCGAGCCGTGGCCGCGGGCATGGCGCACCTGCGCCGGCCCCGGCTCGCGATGGCGGCTTTCGCGGCCGCGTTCGCCGGCGTCTGGGTGCTGTTCGGGATCGTCGCGTTCGCCGGTGACGCCGTCCTGCACCGGATCGTCGACGCGACGCCGTGGCTGGCGGCGCGGCCGTATCTCGTCGAGGCCGGTGTCCTCGCGCTGGCGGGCGTCTACCAGTGGACGCCGCTCAAGCGGCGCTTCCTGCTGGCGTGCCGGCACCCGGCGACGCGCGTCGCGTCGGCCGACGGGCGACGCACCGGCGCTGCCCGGCTCGGCGTGCGCCACGGGCTCGACTGCCTCGGCAGCTCCTGGGCGCTCATGCTGCTGATGTTCGCCGAGGGGTTCGCCAACCTCTGGTGGATGGCGGCCCTGACCGCGATCATGACGTACGAGACGTCCGGTCGACGCGGTGCCCGCCTCGCCACCTGGGCGGGGATCGCGCTCGTCTTCATCGGCGTCGCGGCGCTCAGCCCGAGCTCCCTGACCGCGCCCGTCGCATGACCATCGACCGTTCAGCGCTCACCCGGGGAGGACGACCATGACCGAGACCAAGACCATCCTCATCGTCGGTGCCGGCCTGGCCGGCGCGAAGGCGGCCGAGGCCCTGCGCAAGGACGGGTTCGACGGCCGGGTCGTCCTGTTCGGCAGCGAGGCGCACCGGCCGTACCTGCGCCCGCCGCTCTCGAAGGAGTACCTGCGCGGCGAGGACGAGCTCGAGCAAGGTCTTCGTCCATCCCGAGGCGTGGTACGCCGAGCAGCGCGTGGAGCTCGAGACCGCCACGACCGTCGACGCCATCGATCCGGCCGCGCACGAGGTCGTGCTTGGCGACGGTCGGCGCGTCGGCTTCGACCGCCTGCTCCTGGCGACCGGCTCCGAGCCGAGGCGGCTCCAGGTGCCCGGCGCGGACCTCGACGGGATCCGGTTCCTGCGCACGATCGACGACTCGGACGCGCTACGCGAGGCCGCGGGCCGCGCCAGCCGGGTGGTCGTGATCGGCCAGGGCTGGATCGGCGCGGAGGTGGCGGCGTCGATCCGCCAGCTCGGCCGCGAGGTGACCTACGTCATCGCGGCGTCCGTCCCGCTCGAGCGGGTGCTCGGACCCGAGGTCGGCGCGATCTACCGCGACGCGCACGCCGAGCACGGCGTTCGGATCGTGCCCGGCCAGCGGGCCGTCGCGTTCCACGGGAGCAACGGGTCGGTCGAGGCCGTCGAGACGGCCGACGGGACGCGGATCGACGCCGACCTCGTGGTCGTCGGGATCGGCGCCACGCCGCGAACCGCGCTCGCCGAGGCGGCGGGCCTGGCGGTCGAGGACGGCATCCTCGTGGACGCGACGCTCGAGACGAGCGTGCCCGGCATCTTCGCGGCGGGCGACATCGCCAACGCGGAGCACCCGGCACTCGGGCGGCGGCTGCGGTCCCAGCACTGGGACAACGCGCGCCGCCAGGGCGCGACCGCGGCCCGGAACATGCTCGGCCACGCCGAGCCCTACGAGCGCGTGCCGTACTTCTACTCCGACCAGTTCGACCTCGAGCATGGAGTACGCGGGCTACCCGTCGACCTGGGACCGCGTGGTGTTCCGGGGCGACGTCGCCGGCAAGGCCTTCGTCGCGTTCTGGCTCAGCGGCGGCCGGGTCATCGCCGGGATGAACGTGAACGTTCACAAGGTCAACGCGGCGATCTCGAAGCTCGTCGCCTCCGGCGCGATCGTCGACGTGGACCGGCTGGTCGACGCGGACGTGCCGATCGAGTCGCTCGTGCCCGCCGGCTAGTTGCCGAAGATCGCGGGAGCTTGTTGCCCGGCTGGTAGCGCATCTTCGTCGCGAGGTCGGCGCCGCGGATCGGCCGAGGGGACCGGGTCAATTCGCCGCAGGCTGGGCGGCCGCCTTGGTCTCGGGCGCACGAACGACCATCAACGGCTTGCCCGGTGACCACCAGCCAGGCCGGCAGGACGATCACGCACAGCAGCGGGAAGATGTTCGTGTCGCCGACGAGCAGCGCGGCCATGAACAGCGCGATCCAGCCGCTCCGGGTGACGGCGAGCGAGGATGCCGATGAGGCTCGCGGAGATGGCCACGGCTTCCGGGACCTGCGGGAACAGCTCGTAGATGAACAGCCCGAGCGCGACGGCGATGAACACCGACGGGAAGATCCGGCCGCCGCGGAAGCCGCTGGTCCCCGCGACCACCAGCGCGACGAGCTTCACGACGAACACGAGCGCGAGGCCGCCCACGGTGTAGTCGTCGACCGTCGCGGCCAGCGTCTGCATCTGCTCGAGGCCCTTGAACAGCGTGATCTGCCCGCCGATGACGCCGAGCACGCCGAGGATCGCGCCGCCGACGAGGATGCTGATGAGCGGCGGGCCCGAGCCGCTTGAACGCGGCGTGCGCGACGGGAAACGCGTAGACGGCGGCGAGGCCGATCACGGCCGCCGCGACGGCGATGATCGCGCCGGTGAGCACGTCGATCGGCGCCGTGGCCGGGTACGGCGCGACGACGATGGCGAACGTCTCGCCGCCGAGGAGGATCATCGTGACCGAACCGGCGGCGGCGGCGAGCAACGGGGCGAACATCCGGTCCCACAGGGGCCGGTTCGGATCACCCGGAACCTCGGCGAGGAGCAGCGCCGCGCCGACGGGCGTGCCGAACAGGGCGCCGATCGTGCCCGCGAACGCGAGCGCGCCCCAGATGCGTCCCGGGACCCTGGGGGTCAGGCGCAGGCCGATCGCCACGGCGAGCCCGACGTTGATGGCCAGGATCGGGTTCTCGGGTCCGAGGCTGACGCCACCGGCGAGCATCAGGACCGCCGCCAGGGCGAGGCTCGGCAGCACCCCGACCGGCATCGGGGGCTCCATGAGCTCGAGCGTGGCGGGGTCCGGGCCCGGCGTGGCCGGGAACGAACGTGACCACGAGCCCGATCGCGAGGCCCGTGAGCGTCAGGATCGCGAACGTCCACGCCGCCCGACGTCCCGGAGACGCCGATCGCGTCCGGGATCGTCGTCCACAGGACGTCCTCGAGGCGCTTGGCGATCTCGCTGAGCGCCAGCAGCAGGAGGCCCGACGCGGCGCCGACGACGATCGCCGGGATCACGAGCGGGAGGAGGACGTGCCATGGCGCCGGGGGAAGCGTCGGGACGACCTCGGCTTCCGGTTCGGCGGGCGTGGCGACCTCGGCCATCGATTCCTCCATCGGGACGCGGCGGTCATCGCCGAGGTCCGATCCTAGCCCGAACGTCAACGTCCGTCGGAGGTGGCGCCGCGCCGTCGACGGCCTGTCAGGCCGCTCTCATGCTGGGCGGTGACGCTGCTCTCATCAACGAGACGCCCGGAGCCCAAGCCATGACGACCGCTCGAACCGACGCCATCGCGGAGGCGGCGATCCCGCCGCCCGCCTTCGACCTCTACGACCAGGGCCTGCAGGCCGACGTCGCGACGCTCGTCGACCGCCGCCGGGTCCTGCAGCTCATCAGCCTCGCGGGCGTCGGCGCGTTCCTCGCCGCCTGCACGCCCGGCCGCGTCGGCGACCGCATCCGCGCTCGCGTCCGCCGCCGCCTCGCCGGCATCGTCGGCCGCCGCGGCGGCCTGCGCCCCGGTGATCCCGGAGGAGACCGCCGGTCCGTTCCCGGGCGACGGCACCAACGGGCCCGACGTCCTCACCGACAGCGGGGTCGTCCGCAGCGACATCACGACGAGCTTCGGGGCGTCCTCCGGCACGGCCGAGGGCATCCCGCTCACGATCCGCCTCCTGATCCAGAGCGAGGCGAACGCCTGCGAGCCGCTCGCCAACGCCGCGGTCTACCTGTGGCACTGCGACCGCGAGGGCCGGTACTCGCTCTACTCCCAGGGCGCCGAGGACCAGAACTACCTGCGGGGCGTCCAGGCGGCCGGCGCCGACGGGATCGTCACCTTCACCAGCATCTTCCCGGCCTGCTACTCGGGGCGCTGGCCGCACGTCCACTTCGAGATCTACCCGTCCATCGCCGCCGCGGCGGACGCGGGCAACAAGATCGCGACCTCGCAGATCGCGCTGCCCAAGGACATCTGCGACCAGGTCTTCGCGACCTCGGGCTACGAGCAGAGCGTCTCGAACTTCAGCCAGATGAGCCTGACGTCGGACATGGTGTTCGGCGACGACGGCGGCGAGCACCAGCTGGGCACGATGTCCGGCACGGTGGCCGACGGCCTGACGGTGGAGCTGGCCGTCCCCGTGAACGCCTAGCGCGTGGCCAGCGCGGCGAACGTCGCCATGTCGGGCGTCACGAGGTCGGGGGTCGCGTCGGCCGGCGGCGTCGCGCCGGTGCCGGGCCGGTCGTGACGGCGGTTGATCCAGACCGTCGTCATGCCCAGGGCCTTGGCCGGCACGTGGTCGTGGAACAGGCTCTGCGCGACGTGCAGGATCCGCTCGCGTGGGCGGTCGATGCGCTCGAAGGCGACCTCGAAGTTGTGCGGGTCGGGCTTGTAGCCACCGCACTGCTGGGCGGTGATGACGAAGTCGAAGTCGACGCCGAGGCGCCGGTTCGAGGCGGCGAACAGGTCGTCGTCGCAGTTCGTGATCACGGCGAGGGCGAACCGGCGCTTGAGGCTGGCGAGCGCCGCCGCGGAGTCCGGAAACGCCGGCCAGTCGACGACGCTGCCGCCGAACGCCGCCAGCTCCTCGGGCATCGCGCCGACGCCGAGCTCGCCGCAGACCATCTCGCCCGCGCGCGCCAGGACCTCGCGGTAGCGCAGGTACGGGCCGGACTCGAGCGCCGACTCGTGCTCGGCGTAGCGGGCGAGCAGGGCCTCGTCGTCGACGGTGACCCCGTGCGGGTCGAGGATCGCGCGCAGGCCCGCGAGCAGGCCGGCCTCCCAGTCGATCAGCGTGCCGTAGCAGTCGAACGTGAGGACGTCGAACTGGTCGAAGTCCAGGGCGTCAGCGGCCATCGGTCGGCGGTCCGTCGGTGAGGGTTCCGTTCATGCCGGCAAGGATATCGGCCCGATCGGCCGGTCCCCGGCATACTGCGTCCGTGACCCGACGACTGCCCCGCTGGCTCGTTGACGTCGTCGAGACCCTGGTCCTGACGGTCGTCGCCTTCTTCGTGATCCAGACGTTCGTCGCCCAGCCGTTCCAGGTCCACCAGACCTCGATGGAGTCCACCCTGGAGCCCGGCCAGTACGTCCTCGTGGACAAGCTGACGCCGCGCTGGAGCCCCTACCAGCGCGGGGACATCGTCGTGCTGCACCCGCCGGCGGGCTGGGAGGAGGACGGCGATGACACCCCGTTCATCAAGCGGGTGATCGGGCTGCCGGGCGACCAGATCGACATCCGCGACGACGGCCTCGTGTACGTGAACGGCCAGGCGCTCGACGAGAACGACTACACGTTCCACGACGGCGCCGGGGACTCGCAGCCCACCACGCCGTTGGGCGAGACGAGCTCGTGGACGCTCGGCCCGGACCAGCTGTTCGTGATGGGCGACCACCGCGAGGCGTCGGCGGACTCGCGCGCCTTCGGCCCGATCGCGGAGGGGTCCGTCATCGGCCGCGCGTTCCTGCGCTACTGGCCCGCCTCGACGTTCGGGATCCTGGCCCGCCCCGCCTACCCCTGACGCACAGAGGCACCCGACCTCGGGGGGAAAGGTCGGGTGCCTCGGGTCTCGGGGAGAGACGAATTCAGCGTAGAAGGCGCGGTCTACCCACCTTTGCCAAGGTTTCGGAAAGCGCCGTGAGATTCGCGTTCGTTTCGATTGGGTCGTTCTTGCCCTGAACGCGGAGCGTTCAATCCGGCGGGTGCCCCGGCGTCCCGAACCGCTGACGGAGCCATCTGCCGGTTGACGAGCTCGAAACCGGCGGCCCGAACGCTGACCGTTCAGGATGATCGACCGGCCGCTGCGGTGAACGGCTGGCGTTCAGCGGCCCGGGTAGGACGGCGGCCAGGCCCGGGTGGCCGCGCGCTGCGCGGATCTCGGGACCTACGGCCGGCGGAGCTGGATCCAGGTCGTCTTGGTCTCGGTGTACTGGTCGTGGGCGTGGACCGACTTGTCGTGGCCACCGAAGCCCGACAGCTTGTAGCCGCCGAACGGCGTCGTCATGTCGCCCTCGGAGTAGGCGTTGACGCCGACGACCCCCGCGCGCAGCTCCCGCGCGACGCGGTGGGCGACGTTGAGGTCCTCGGTGTAGAGCGAGGCCGCCAGCCCGTACGGCGTGTCGTTCGCCAGCGCCACCGCCTCGGCTTCGGTCTCGAACTCGATCACCGACAGCACGGGCCCGAAGATCTCCTCGCGCGCGATCGTCATGTCGTTGCGGACGTTGTCGAAGATCGTCGGCGGCACGAACCAGCCGCCCGTCTCCTCGAGGATCCGCTCGCCGCCGGTCACGACGCGGGCGCCCTCGGCGCGCCCGGTCTGCACGTAGCCAAGCACCCGCTCCATCTGGCCGCGGGAGATCAACGCGCCGATCCGGGTCGCCGGGTCGAGCGGGTCGCCGACGGGCCACGCCGCGAGCTCCGCGCTGATCGCGTCGAGCAGCTCCGCCTTGCGCGAGCGGTGGACGATCAGGCGCGAGCCGGCGGAGCAGTTCTCGCCCATGTTCCAGAAGATCGCGATCGCGACGTTCGCGGCCACCGAGGCCATGTCGGCCGCGTCGGGGAACACCAGCTGCGGGCTCTTGCCGCCGAGCTCGAGCAGGACCCGCTTGAGGTTGGTGTCGGCCGCGTAGTGGAGGAACCGGCGGCCGACCTCGGTCGAGCCGGTGAACGCGATGCAGTCCACGTCCGGGTGCCGGCCGAGCGACTCGCCCACGACGTCGCCGGGCCCAGTGACCACGTTGAGCACCCCGTCGGGGATGCCGGCCTCGGCGCCCAGCTCCGCGATCCGGAGGAGGCTCAGCGACGTCGTCGACGCGGGCTTGATGACGACGGTGTTGCCGGTCGCGAGCGCCGGCCCGAGCTTCCAGGCGGCCATCTGCGCGGGGTAGTTCCACGGGATCACCGCCCCGACGACGCCGACCGGCTCGTGGGTGATCGTCGCGATGGTGCCCTCGGGCGAGGGCGCGACCTGGCCGTACAGCTTGTCGATCGCCTCCGCGTGCCACCGGATGCAGGCGGCCGTCTCCGGCATGTCGAGGCCGACGGTGTCGGTGATCGGCTTGCCGGCGTCGATGGTCTCGATGATCCCGAGCTCGCGGCCGTTGGCCTCGATGAGGTCGGCCCACTTGACCATGATCCGCTTGCGGTCGCCGGGGTTGAGGCGGGACCAGCGGCCGTCGTCGGCGGCCCGGCGCGCCGCCGCGACCGCGGTGTCGACATCGGCCGGGCCGCCCTGGGCGACCTCGGCGATGGGGCGTCCGGTCGCCGGGTTCTCGGTCGTGAACCGCTCGCCGCCCGCCGCGTCGCGGAACTCGCCGTCGATGAACAGCTGGGTGCGCAGGCGAAGCCGTTCGATCTCGGCCCGCGCCTCGTCGATGCCGGGGATCAGGGTCTCGGTCATGGTCCCCAGTCTCGCGCATCCGCCGCGCGCCCGCGCAACGACGTGAACGCGGCCGTGGGGGAGGGTCGTCTATGGTGATGGGCATGTCTCGCGTGGCGCACGCGTTCTGGCCGCGCTTCTATCGCGCCATCGGATGGCTGGATCCCGTCATCAGGCCGGTGTGGCGTCGGTTCGGCATCGGGAACGTCGTCGAGGTCGTGATCCCGGGCCGGCGCACGGGCCGGCCGCGCGCGATGTTCCTCGGTCTCCTGCGCGGGGATGGCCGAACCTACATCGGTCATCCCGATGGCGACTGCGCGTGGACGCGAAACCTCGATGCAGCCGGCGGCGGCGAGATCGTGTTTCACGACGGCCACCGCCAGGCGTTCCGGGTGTCCCCCCTGCCGGCGGGCGACGAGCGCGACGCGGTGCTTCGGCTGACCTTCCGCCAGCACCCGTTTCCCGGCACGCTCCTGTACTGGCTATCGCGTGACCACGTTCGCGTCACCGGCCGGTATTACCGGCTGCTGGACACCGCGAGCGATGCGCCGGAGCCCGCGCCAGTCGGCGAGCCGGCGACGGACGGCGCGTAGGCCGCGAGCAGCTCGAGCTCCTGGACGTACACCTTGCGCAGCATGCGCGGGCGCGAAGAACCGCTCCAGCAGCCCGCCGAAGCCAGCCGACGGCGTCCACTGCGTCGCGATCGAGACCCGCGACCCCGTCGTCCTCGGGCTCGACGCGGAACTCGGTGACCATGTCGCGCCCGAGGACCTGCTCCTGGATCACGCCGGGGTCGGTGTCCCGTCGCGAGGGTTCGGCCCTCGGTCGTGCGCCCGCCGAGCGTGAGCTTGAACTGGGTCATCGTCCCGTCGCCCAGGCGGTCGTGCACGACCTCGAAGTCGGAGAACGCGGGCGGAAGGATCCGCCGGTGGTGCCCGTCGAAGTCGCGGAGGATGGCGAGGACGACGTCGGCCGGGGCGTCGATGTGGGCGTCGGCGGCGGTGAACAGCTTGGCCATGGGTATGGCTCCTTTCGCTCGCACGATCCTGCCGCAGCCGCCGGGTGCGCCATCGCCGGGCGTGGTCGTCGGCGTCCGCGACGTTCGACGTAGCGCGGGCGCCATCGGCTACCGTTCCTGCCATGACCGACGATCCCGACCGCGACGCCCTCGAGGCCGCCCTCGCCGGCCACGGCGACTACGAGCTCTTCCCGTGCGACCCGGCGCTCGCCGACACGGCCGCGTTCTGCGCGGCCTACGGGTTCGCGCCCGAGGACTCGGCCAACACGATCGTCGTCGTCGGCAAGGGGACGCCGCCCGTGTATGCGGCCTGCGTGGTCCTCGCCACCCACCGGCTCGACGTGAACCACGCGGTCAAGGGCCGGTTCGGGCGCAAGTCATCGTTCGCGGCGCCGGACGAGACCAAGGCCATCACCGGGCATGAGATCGGCGGCGTGACGGTGTTCGGGCTGCCGGCCGACCTGCCGATCTGGGTCGACGCCGCGGTGATGGATCGGGAGCGCATCGTCCTCGGCGGCGGGAGCCGCAGCTGGAAGGTCATCGCCCCGTCGTCGATCCTGCGCACGCTGCCGAACGTCGAGGTCGTCGAGGGCCTCGCGAACCCGATGCCGCCCGCAGCCGACCAGTGACCGGCTCGCCGCGCCTCCTCGGCGGCGTCGTGTTCGTCGTCGCGGTCGTCGTCGGCGTCGTCCTGGGCTCGCTGGTCGTCGGCGGCATCGGCGGCTCGGGCTCGCCGACCCCGTCGGCCATCGCCCAGGCGACGTCCTCGCCGTCGGCTGCCCCGTCGCCATCGCCTTCGGCCATCCGCCGTCGCGTCGCCGTCGATCGCGCCGCCGTCGGCGGCGCCGAGCCCGTCCGCCGACGCCCCGTCCGCGACGCCGAAGCCGACCAACGCACCCGGCGTGCCGTCGGCGATCTCGTTCTCGTCGCTCAAGCTCGACGCGGCGGACGACCCGGCCGGCAAGAACCGCGTGATCACCTTCGACGCCGTCGGGACCGGGACGGTGTCCGCGGTCCTGTCATCGGTCTCGCCGCAGGGCGAGACGAAGATGTGCCTCAGGTCCACGACCAAGGACTTCGGCTGCAAGACGGCCGCCAGCGGCTCGATCTCGGCGCCCACCGCGGCCAAGCGCCGGACCTTCACCCTGACGCTGCGTGGCGACGGCATCGCCACGCCGCAGGTGGACGTCGCGCTGACGTTCCCGTCCGCCGACCCGTCGGTCACCCTCGCCCACGCCCGGTTCGACGGCACCGCCTCGCCCGACCTCAACGGCATCGACGCGACGTTCACGCCGCACGCCGACGGCAAGGCGCACATCGTCGCCGAGTGGGGCGGGCACCCGTTCCTGTACGAGATCGACCTCAAGGAGCAGGGCGGCCCGGGCGTCCACGCCAAGACCGACCAGGGCCCGGCGACCGGCGTCGACACCCGGCTCGGGGTCACGGCGCCCAACCCGTGGCGCCTCGTCCTGTCGAACGCCGAGGTGGGCTTCGGGACGACGCCGATGACCGTCACGATCGGCTGGCCGTAGGGCCCACGGGACCATCGGCGGGCGGCCCACGGGACCGCCGACTCATGGTGTTGGCCGCGCTCATCCGCGAGGCTCCGGGTAACCCCCGCGGTCACCGACGTCCCGGCGTGCGCCGGCCGACAAGGCCGCTGCAGCGCAGCCAGGCATGCCCATCGTCAGTCGACCGCTCCGAGCCCTCGCCGCGGCACCCTTGCTCTTCGCGATGCTGCTCGGTGCCGCGCCCTCGCCCGCCGCGGCCCTCGAGCCCCCGCGCCCGCTGCCCGGCTATCGGCCGACGTTCGTCACCCAGACCGACGAGCACCCGATGAACGACTGCCTCTGGGCGTCGGCGGCGATGCTCATCGAGAAGTGGACCAACGGCGACATCCACCCGACTCACCAGCGGCTGCGGGCCCTGTCCGGCGACCGCCATGGCGGCTCGAACCTCGACGACCTGAAGAAGGCCTACAAGAAGCTCGGCATCAACCTCAAGTTCTCGCCCAACGGCGGCGAGCGGATCACCTTCAACGGCCTGCTGCGGCGGCTCGCGCACGGCGCCGGCGCGGTCGTCCTGGGCGACGACTCGAAGCTCCCGCGCTGGTACGGCCGCTGGGACTACGGGTTCTGGAAGATGACCAAGAAGGAGAAGAAGAAGCACCCGTCCCGCGACAACCACGCCGTGTACGTCGAGCGCTACGACCGCCGGCACGGACGGGTGTGGCTGATGGACCCGCTCGCGAAGGGCGACTGGCACGGCGAGTGGATCAGCATCTGGGCGCTCCGCAAGTTCGCCTGGAGCAGCGGCGGCGCCCTGTACACCGCGGTGACGCCGACGGCCAAGCCCGCCCCGTTCGCGCACGTCACGACGAGCGCCGCCAGCCTGTCGCTCACGACGAACGCCCTCCAGGCGCAGTGGTCGTTCCGGGCGCCGCGCCGCTGGCACTTCCCGGGCGTGACCACGCGCACCGCCTTCGCGCCGGCGGCCGACCCGGTCCTCGCCGCGGCGACGGCCCCCGACATCGCGACCCGCCTCGCCGACGGCAACCCGCCGTTGCACACGTACCTCACGCTCGACGGTCGGTCGCTCACGGCGACCGCGCCCCTGCCGAAGACGCCGGGCGCGTACCTCGGGTCGTTCAAGCTCACCGACCGCCGGTTCGGCCGGACGGTCGCGGCGGTCTCGGGCGTGCCGGTGTTCGTGCCGGGTCACCGAACCGCGACGGTCCGGATCCACGCCATCGAGGACACGGTCGAAGCGGACAGCGGCCGTGCCGCTCACGATCTCGGTCGCGAACACGGGCGAGCTGACCTGGGCGGAGACCCCGGGCGACGTGGTCAAGGGCGGCGCGGTGACGCGCAACACCCGGCTGGTCGCGCGCTGGATCCCGCTCGGGGTGGCCGGCGCGACGGCGGCCACGGTGCCCCCGCAGACGGCGGGCCGCGTGGCAGGCGTCAAGTCCCCGCCGCTCCCGGCCCTCGCGACGCTCGGGCGCATGCCCCTCGACGCCGGGCGGCACGTCGAGGTCGACACCACCATCCACGTGCCGACCCAGGTCGGGACGTGGGCCCTCGCGATCGACGTGGTGGATGACGTGGACGGCTCGTTCGCCAAGCACGGCACCGAGCCCGCGATCGCGATCTTCCAGGTGATCCCGCCGCGAGGCGTCGACCCGGTCCAGTAACCGTCGAACCTGTCACGTCCTGACGGACGCCGGCGCACCATGGCGGCATGGCCGACACCTTCCCGCCCGAGGCGCTGCTCGCGGACTTCGCGCCGCCGACGGTCGCCGCTCGTGGAGGAGCTCCGCGCGCTCGTCCGCGACGCCATTCCCGGTGTCGCCGAGCGCGTCCGGCCCGGCTGGCGCGCTGATCGGCTACGACGCGCCCGTGAAGCGGGGCACCCGCTACGTGGCCTGGATCTTCCCCGAGCGCGTGCACGTCCACCTGGGCTTCGTCCAGGGCGTGCTCATCCACGATCCCGATCGGCGGCTCGAGGGCCGCGGCGAGACCAAGAACGCCCGCTGGCTGACGTGGCGGCCGGGCGAGGCGATCGACGCCGATGAGGTCAGGGCGCTTCGTGCGCGAGGCGGTCCGGGTGACGACCCTGCCACGCGAGGAGCGCTTCGCCCTCGCGATGGCGTTGGCCGAGGAGCCTCCCGGCTGACCGGACCGACGTCCAGCGCGTCACGGGCACTGGCCCGGGCGCGCGTCGACGCGGTAGACGGGCACGGTCTCGACGGCGTCCGGCGTGCCCAGCCCGACGCGGACCTGGAACGCCTCGGTGAGGTCGTACTGCGCGCGGGTCGGGTCGAGCTCCTTGTCGAACGGCCGCATCACGTACACCGGCCGGTCGCAGATGAGCGTCGCGATCCGGCGCTCCCGGGACTGCCAGCCTTCGTACACGATGTTGGTGTCGTCGACGATCAGGACGTCCGGCCGCATGCCCTCCACGAACCGGGCGTGCCACAGCGGGGTCGTCGAGGCCCAGTAGGAGAAGATCGCCGCGTTCGGCGGCAGCTTCGTCATCATCTCGTCGGCGTAGGCCTGGCCCGAGTTGTCGTCGTGCCGGTCCACCGTTGGCAGGTTCACGACGACCAGCGCGATGGCGAGCCCGGCACCGACCGCGGCCGTGCCGAGCACGACGACCCGCGCGGCGCCGTCGCCCGCCGACAGTCGCGCGAGGGCGCCGGTCAGCAGCGTCGCGACGGTGTCCAGCGCCACCGCGACGCCGATCCCGAGGAGCAGCCACGGGACGAGCAGGTAGTGCTCGAGGTGGAGGTAGTTCGCCCACACGTCGATGCCCGCGATCAACGCGGCCCAGCAGGCGAGCCCGAAGGCCGGCCGGCGCAGCACGAGCAGCCCGAGCCCGATCGAGGCCGACGATCGGGAACGACGGGCGTCGCCCTCGAGCCCGCCAGCGCCGCCAGCTCGCCGAACGACGACAGGAACGGCCCGATGCTGCTCGTCGTGAACAGGCCGCTGAACTGGCCGCGGAACTGCTCGCCCGTGACGAGGAACCGGATGCCGTCGAGGGTGGTCGGGTGGTTGTAGGGCAGCGGCGGGTTCCCGAGCGCCGCGAGCGGGATGTACAGGTAGACCGCCGCGCCCGCGGCGCCCGCGAGCACCGGCGCGAGCAGCCACAGCGGCTTCGCGAGCAGGGCGTGCCGTCCGGCCCACAGCGCGTAGAGCACGAAGAACGGGGCGACGAACGCCGGTCAGCAGGTGGTTGCCGAGCCCGAGGCCGACGAGCAGCCCGCCGAGCGCGAGGTCGCGCAGGCGCTTGTCGTCGGCCCAGACGAGCGAGCGGTGGATGAGCAGGGCCATGAGCGCGAGGTGGAGCGGGTTGACCTCGGCGACGAGGGCCGACGCCCACACGGTCGCGACGGCACCGGTCGCGAGGGCCGCGACCGCCGCGAGCCACGGACGGACCCCGATCCGCTGCCCGATCGCCGTGAGGCTGCCGAGCGCGACCGCGACGCACACGGCCGACAGCAGGTTGGCGCGCCACGCGACGGAGCCGATCGGCAGCAGCTCGAACAGCCAGGCGGTCAGCAGGTACGTCGGGTAGCCGGTCGGGTGCGCGACGCCCAGGACGTGGGGCACCGTCTGCATCTCGCCCCAGTCGTCGAAGGCCATGCCCGGCATGAGCGTCGCGACGTAGAGCCCGAGGGCGATCGCCATGACGACGGCGGGTGCGACCCACCCGGGACGGTGGCCTTCGGAGTCGTCGGGCGGGGGTGTCATCTCGCGGAAGGGTAGCGGCGCGACGCAGTGTCGCGCTGGCCGGCCTCCACGCGTCCTTCAGTCGCAGGCGCCAGCCGCCGCACGTCGACCAGCGGCACCTCGCCGATCCCCTGCAGCGCCACCGGATCGACGGGCCGCAGCTCGAACCGGCCCGGTGGCAGGAGTTCGGTCGCGGCCAGGGGCACCCACAGCCGCCCGTCCGGTGCCGCGTCGGCGATCCGGGCGGCCATGTTGACGGTCCTGCCGAACACGTCGCCGTCGCGCGTGATGAGCGGCCCGCTCGTCACGCCCGCGTGGCCCGACGGCAGGCCGGCCCGGGGCAGGGCGGCGAGGACCTCCAGCGTCGCGTCGACGGCGTCGTCGAAGCGGTCGAACCTGATGAGCACGCCGTCGCCGAGCAGCTTGACGACGCGCCCGCCACGTCCGGCGACCGAGTCGATGGTCAGGTCGCCGAGCCGCAGCGCCACGGCCGCGGCCGCCTCGTCGCCCCGCTCCTCGGTCAGTCGCGTGAAGCCGGTCAGGTCGACGAACGCGACCGCCGGCGGGGCCTCGAGGCGCTCCGTGATGAAGCCGGACTCGTACATGATCCGTTCGCTCTCGACGATGCTGTACTCGTCGATCGCCCGGCTCAGGTGACGGCCCGCCAGCCACGCGGACATCTCGCCGCTTCGCACGGCGAACCGCGCCCACGGCCGGAGCTGGCGGTCGAACAGCTCGTCCTCGGGCAGCCCTTCGAGTCCGGCGCCGAGGCGCGTCACCGCCTCGGCGTAGATCCCCAGGGCCGCGTCGGCCGCGCGTCGCGCACCCTCGCCATACATCCGGATCGCGCGGACCGCGAGGTCGGTCTGCCCCGTCGCGACGACGGCCTCGAGGACGCCGCCGATCATCGCCTCGTCGTCGACCGTGAGGGCCACGTCCGCGTCGGGTTCCGCGATGCCGAAGGCAGCGAACAGCCGCGGGAGGTGCCGGCTCGCGTCGTCGAGCGAGGCCGCGAACGCGGCGTACGACCGACCGGACAGCGGCGGTGGTGCCGGGTGGAGCTCGTCGTAGTAGCGGAGGCTGATCTTGCCGGCCTCGCTCGCCGCCAGGAGCGTGTCGAGCGACACGCCGGCCTCGACGAACGCGGCGAGGAGCCGGACGCGGTGGACATCCCCCGGATCGAACGAGCCGTCGGGACCGCGGTCGATCGCGCCGGCATCGGCCACGCGCTCGACCCACGCCGTGTCGACACCGAGTCGCGCGGCCAGCTCCGCCGCCGACAGCCGCTCGATCACCGGGTCAGTAGGTGCAGCCGAAGCACACGTCGTCGCTGTGGACGATGGTGAAGATGCTGGGGCCCTTGGCGTTCTTCGCGCGGATCAGCACCGTCGAATACGGCGGCCTGCCCGACCTCGCCGACGTCCCAGGTGATCGTCATCGAGCGCTGGTCGCCCGGCGCCACGCCGAGCAGCGTCAGCTTGTCGGCCGGGATCTTCATGCCCTTGACCACGCACGGCTTGCCGTCGAACTTCTTCTGGTCGCGGAGGCAGTCCGGCAGGCCGTAGACGAGGAACGAGTCGGCGACGCCGTCGGGCTCGGTCCACGTGATCTTGTACGTGTCGGTGAACGTGCCCTGGGCGGCGCCGGGCACCTCGCTGACGCGCTTGAACGTCGGGTTCCCGGGCTTGGGCGGCGGCGCGACGGCCTGGACCGGCGGCGCCGCGCTGGCCGATGCCGGAGCGGACGCCTCCGGCGAAGCGGATCCGGCGTCCGGCGGACGGGGCGTCAGACGCCGCGGCGCTCGGCCGATGCGCCCGGCGCGGGCGTCAGCACGCTGACGTCGGAGCTCGGCTGGCTGGCGCCGCAGCCGGCGACGAACGCGGCGGCGAGGAGCAGTCAGGCGAGGGCGCCGACGGGACGAGCCATCGGCGCCCATTCTGACCGGTCGAGGCGAACCGGTCAGCGCGAGATCGGCCGGTGCCCGAGCGACCGCAGCCACGCCTCGTGGATCGAGTGCTGGAGCGACTTGCGATCGGTCGCCTGCCGGCGGGCGGTCGCGGCCAGCGGCGTGAGGCAGATCCCCGCGTCGGGCGGGAGGTCCGGCACGCTGCCGAGGAAGGCCGGCTTCGGGCGGCCGCCGATCGCCTGCTCGAGGTCGTACGCGAACGCGAGGAGCGCCGGCTCCCGCAGGAAGCCCGAGTACATCCACACGCCGCCGGGCCGGCCGTCGGCCGTGACGCCGGTCGGCACGGAGATGTTGGGATAGCCGGCGACGGCCGGCGCCGACGAGCCGTAGCTGTTGGTCGGGGCGACGATGGCGTCGTAGCCCTGCGCCATGAGCGCGTCGATGCCGTCGGTGCGCGTCTGCTGCAGGCAGGCGGCGCGCGCCTCGGTGTACATGGGGTCGTCGAGGCCCGTCGTCGCGTCCGCGAGATCGAACAGCTCCTGCCCGAAGTAGCGCATCTCCTGGTCGCAGTGGTCGATGTTGAACTGGATCAGGTCGGCGAGCGTGCGCATGCTGGTGTGCCGCAGGCCCGCGAGGTAGTGGGCGACGTCGACCTTGAAGTCGAACAGCAGGACCGTGAACTCCGGGTCGCCGAAGGCGAACGGATCGGGCCCGTCGACGTCCTCCACGGTCGCGCCGAGGTCGCGCATCACGTCGAGCGCCGCCTCCGTGATCGTGTTGAGCGTCGGGTCGGCGAAGTAGTCCTCCGAGAACAGCCGCCGGTCGACGCCGATCTTCGCGCCGCGCAGCGCGCCGCGCCGCAGGAACCGCGTGTAGTCGTGCGGCAGGCGGTGCCCGAGGACCTCGCCGAACGGCGACTTGAGCTCGTTGAGCAGCAGCGCGACGTCGGTCACCGTGCGGCCCATCGGCCCCGCGGTGTCCTGGCTGTGCGAGATCGGGATGATCCCGTCCTGCGCGATGAGCCCGAGGGTCGGCTTGAGCCCGACGATGCCGTTGTTGCCCGCGGGTGCGACGACCGAGCCGTCGGTCTCGGTGCCCACGGCGATCGCCGTCATGTTCGCGGCCGTCGCGACGGCCGATCCCGACGACGAGCCGGACGGGTCCGAGTCCAGGACGTACGGGTCGCGCGTGAACCCGCCGCGCCCGCTCCAGCCGTTGAGGAACAGGCCGGCCTCGGCGACGGCGTCGGGCACGAAGCCGCGGAAGTTGGCCCACTCGGACAGGTTCGCCTTGCCGAGCACGATCGCGCCGGCGTCGCGCAGGCGGCCGGCGAGCGCGGCGTCGCGCGGGACCCGGCTGCCGACCAGCGCGAACGATCCCGCGGTGGTCTGCTCGCCGTCGCGGGTGGCGATGTTGTCCTTGAGCAGCACCGGGATCCCGTGGAGCGGCCCCCGGACGCGGCCGTGGCGCCGCTCGTGGTCCCGGCGCGCGGCGGTGTCGATGGCGTCGCCGTTGGTCTCGATGACGGCGTGGAGCAGCGGGTTGAGCGTCTTGATCCGGTTGCAGGTACGCCGCCGTCAGCTCGACGCTCGTCAGGCGCCCATGGCGCATCAGCCGCTGCAGCTCGGGGACCGAGGCCTCGAACCACGGCCTGGTCCTCGTCGTGGCCGTCGTCGCCGCGACGATGCGCCTCGACGATCGACACGGCACCTCCCGAGGCGACGGCCGCACCCCCGAGGGCGGTCGCGGCGAGGAACGAGCGGCGGCTCAGGCGTCGGGGCGTCGGGTCCATGGTGCCTCCTCGGTAGGGCTATGCGAGGTGGTCGCGTAGGCTCGAGGCCGCGGTACAGGTCGGCGGCCCTCGTGGGTCCAGAGGGTTCCGAGCGTGACCGCGTTCAATCTTTCCGGGCGGCGGGTCAACCGACCGGCTGGATCGACACCCACTTTCCTTCCCAGGCCATGTGGATGCCGGCGTAGTGCCACTTGGTGAAGAAGCCCCGGAACTGCGTCCGCGTGAGCTTCCGGTCCGGGCGCATGTCGTAGCCGAACGAGCGGTTCTGGAGGCCCCAGAGCGGCCCGACCACCCGGACGCTCGTGACCGTGAAATGCGGTCGTCTTGGCGGGGTCGGCGGTCGCGGTGAAGCCGGTCAGCACCCAGGCGTGGTTGCCGTGCGAGACCGTGATCCCGACCGGCAGCCCCGTCTTGCGCAGGCTGGTCACGGCGGACCGCAGGGCCGAGCTGAAGGAGTCGCTCGCGACGCGCCGGTACCGCGCATCGACGAAGTGCCGCAGGCCGGCGGCCCAGCCGCCGGGATCGACGCCGTCCCTGGCCGGGATGTCGTACCGGTTGTGGTTCCGCATGTAGCGGTAGTACGTCTGCTGGCTGGTGCGCGAGTGGTCGGTGTGGTGGCCGACGATGTTCCGGATGATCTGGACGTCGGCGGCCGTGCACCAGCGCCAGGTCTTCTGCGTGGTGAACGTGCCCGACCGATAGAGGTCGACGCCGCCGTGCCACGCGGGCAGGGCGGCGGAGGCGCTCGAAGGTGCGACGCCCAGGGCCACCGCGGCGAGCGCGGCCGCGACCACGGCGACACGAGCGGAGGTGGCGAGGCGCGATGGGCCGGCCATCAACCCATGGTAGGACCGGGTGGCAACCCCGCCGCTAGATCCAGACGAGCGCGACGCTCGCGACGACCATCGCCGCGAGCACGAGGCTGACCGCCTGCCGCGTCCTCGGCGAGGTCACGAGTCGCCCGATGACGCCGCCCGCCGCGGCCCAGATCGACGCCGTCGGCAGGATCACCAGCGCCATCGTCAGCGCCACGAGCGCCGTCCCGACGAGCGGCGACAGCTCCGTCGGGCGGAACGTCGTCACGGCGCCCAGCGCGAAGATCCAGGCCTTCGGGTTGACGACCTGGAACGCCGCCGCCGAGCCGAGGCCCATCGGCCGGGCGAGGACGCCGGCCTCGATCGCGCCGGCGTGGCGCGACCTGCCACGCGAGGTAGAGCAGGTACGCCGAGCCGGCGATCTTCATCACGAACGCGAGGGCCGGGAGCGCGGCGATCAGCGCCGCCAGGCCCGGCGGCCGCGGCCAGCGTCATGACACCGATCCCGACCGCCGTGCCGACGATGTGGGGCACGGTCCGTCGGAAGCCGAACGTCGCGCCCGATGCCCAGAGCATCACGTTGTTCGGGCCCGGGGTCCCGGAGCTCACGAACGAGAAGGCGATCGAGCGCGAGGACGGCGGTCACGACCCGACCGTAGGTCGTTGCCACCGCGGCGGTCTTGTACGATCCTGCGCCCATGGACGACCGGGCCGCCACCGAATCGATCCGCGCGTGGACGCCACCGTCCCCGGGATCCGCGAGGTGCTGCACGCGTCGTTCGCCGAGCACGCCTACCCGTCGCACACGCACGACGTCTGGACGCTGTTCGTGGTCGACGAGGGGGCCGTCCGCTACGACCTCGACCGGACGGCGCGCGCGGCGACGCCGTCGATGGTGTCCGTCCTCCCGCCGCACGTGGTCCATGACGGCCGCCCGGCGACGGGCGCGGGCTACCGCAAGCGCGCCATCTACCTCGAGACGAGCGTGCTGGGCGAGCACCTCATCGGGCCTGCGGTGGACCAGCCGGTCATGCGCGACCCGTCGCTCCGCGGCCTCGTCGACGCCCTCGACGCGTCGCTCGCCTCTGCCGGACGATGCGCTCGAGGCCGAGATCCGGCTCGCGGACGTCGCCGAGCGGATCCGGTCGTCGATGGGGGAGACGGTGCCCGTGTGGCGCGACGCCCGTCGCAACCGGGAGCTCGCCGAGGAGCTCCGGGCGTGGCTCGACGCCCGCATGTTCGAGTCACCGACGATGGCCGAGGCCGCCACCGCGCTCGACGCCGGACCGACGCAGCTCGCGCGCTCCTTCACCGACGCGTTCGCGATCCCGCCGCACGCTTACGTCGACGGCCGCCGGCTCGAGGCGGCCCGCGCCCGGATCCTCGCTGGCCAGCCGTTGGCGGACGTCGCCGCCGAGGTCGGCTTCGTCCGACCAGGCGCACCTCACTCCGCCGCTTCCTCGGCACGACCCCCGGGCGGTTCGCGGCAGCCCCGGCATGCGTCTACCCGAGGATTGAACGCGGACCCACGTCGAGGACCTGCGCCGCTCAGCAGGCTGGCGCACAAGGCTGGCGTCAGGCAGGCGTCAGGCGCACGATCGGCAGGACCTTGTCGAATGAAGCGGCGGAGCGTGGTCCAGGAGTCCACGTTGATCGGGATGTGGCTGACCCCGTGGTCCACGAGGAGCTCGATCTCCCGCGCGACGTCGGCGGGTGACGGGCCGACCACCCGGAACGTCTGCCCCGGGTAGAACGAGTGCTCGTAGGTGGGCTCGAACGAGGTCGGGTCGTCGGGGAGGTCGATCGTCAGCTCGGCGATCAGCGAGATCTCGGCGAACGGCCGCCCGATGGCCTCGCAGTGCTCGCGCAGGATGTCGTGGGGCGCTTGGAACGTCTCCCACGGACCGTCCCAGCACCAGACGTCGGCATGACGGGCGGCGACGGCAGGCGCTTTTGGTCCGTTGTGTGGACGAGGACGGGGATGGGTGTCTCGGGCATGGGACGCATGGGCGTCGTCGATGCGTAGTGCTCGCCGTGGAACGTCGCCGGCGA
>CAVZFY010000021.1:0-252952 GCA_963774695.1 uncultured Chloroflexia bacterium
CCGGATCAGCCACAAGGTCCGGCCGGAGGATGCGCGCTGGTATGCCCGCGTCGTCCGCGAAGGCCCGGTCGCGCCCGGGATGGACGTGCGGGTGGTCCGCGAGCGCTGAGCCGAGCGCTGAGCGAGGGCGCGCTCGCGCGCGCGACACGCGTTACGCTTGCCCCGCACACGCACGGAGGATCCATGGCCGAGACCACCGGGACCGCCAAGGCGGGGGACACGACCCCCGCCACCCGCGAGGCGCTGCTCGAGCAGCACGCCGCCGCGCGCCGCCGGCGCAACGCCGCGGAGCTGGGCGGCCACGAGTGGAGCAGGCGTCCGCCGAGGTCGGTCGGATCGAAGTCGAGATCGCCCGCATCGAGCGGGCGATGGACCCGCCCAGGGTCTGAGGGGAGACGGCCGCCAGCACCCTCGCCGCGACCCCGTTCGCGACCCCCCGGACCCCCGAATTTGACGCCTCGAGCCGTGCTGCTATCGTTCGGCCGATGAACGGGGTCGTGCTCGTCCTGAACCAGAATTACGAGCCCCTGAACGTCTGCAACATCCCGCGCGCGTTCCGCCTCGTGTTCGGGTCAAAGGCCGAGGTCATCGAGTACGACCACGCCGAGATCCGCACGGTCCGACAGGTCTACCGCGCCCCGTCGATCATCCGGCTGCAGCACCAGATCCGCCGGCCGCGGCCCCGCGTGAAGCTCACCCGGCGCGAGATCTTCAGCCGTGACCGGCACACCTGCCAGTACTGCGGGCGGCAGGCGAACGACCTCACCCTCGACCACGTGCTCCCGCGCCACCGCGGCGGCGGCCACACGTGGGAGAACCTCGTGGCCGCCTGCAAGCCGTGCAACCACCGCAAGGGCGGCCGGACCCCGGAAGAGGCGCACGTCCGCCTGGTCCGGGCGCCGTTCGAGCCGCGCAGCGACATCTACTCGCTGTTCACGCCCTACCTCGAGGACGCGCGCAACGAAGCCTGGAGGACGTACCTCTTCCTCGGCCGGAGCTGAGGCCCTCCGTGTCCGGCCCGGACGCCGCGTCGGCGGCGGACCGCCTCGCCGCCGCGGTCCCGGCGCCCGTCGCCGCGGTCCTCGACCGCCTCCGCGACCACGGCCACGCGGCCTACATCGTCGGTGGATCCCTGCGTGACGCCCTCCTCGATCGCCGTCCCGCCGACTGGGACCTGGCCACGGACGCGCGCCCCGACCGGGTCGTCGAGCTGTTTCCCGGGGCGGCCTACGAGAACCGCTTCGGCACGGTGGCCGTGCGCCGCGACGACGAGCTGTTCGAGATCACCACGTTCCGCACCGAGCACGACTACGCCGACCATCGGCGGCCGCACCGGGTCGAGTTCGGCGACGACCTGCGGGCCGACCTCGCCCGTCGCGACTTCACCGTCAACGCGATGGCGTGGGGCGGGCCTGCGACCGACGACGCGCACGAGCGCAGCGCGGCCCTCGAAGACCCGTTCGGCGGGCTCGAGGACCTGGGAGAGCGGACGCTGCGCGCCGTCGGCGATCCCGGGCACCGGTTCCACGAGGACGCCCTGCGCATGGTGCGGGCGGTCCGCCTCGCGGCGACCCACGAGCTCGTGATCGAGGCCGCGACGCTCGCCGCGATCTCGGCCAACGCCGGCCTCGTCGAGCACCTCTCCGGCGAGCGGGTGGGAGCGGAGCTCCAGCGGCTCTTGGAGGCCAGCGCACCGTCGGTCGGGCTGCGGCTCGCGATGGACACGGGCATCCTGGCGGTGGCGGCGCCGGAGCTCGCCGCGCAGCGAGGCATCTCCCAGAACAAGACCCCGGGCGAAGACCTCTGGGACCACACCCTGCGTACGGTCGACGCGTCGCCGGCGGCCCGGCCGATCGTGCGGCTCGCGGCCCTCCTGCACGACCTCGGGAAGCCGTCCACGCTCGCCGACGGCCGGTTCCACCACCACGACGTGGAGGGCGCGCGGCTCGCCGATGCGCTCCTGCGCCGGCTCCGGTTCCCGCGGACGACGATCGAGGACGTGACGCACCTCGTCGCCCACCACATGTTCACGGTCGACCCCGACGCCTCGGACGCCGCGATCCGGCGGTTCATCAAGCGCATCCAGCCGACGAGCATCGAGGCGCTGTTCGAGCTGCGCCGTGCCGACGACATCGGCAGCGGCGTGTCCCCGGACGACCCGGCGACCACCGCCTTCCGCGCCCGGGTCGAGGCCCAGCTCGCCGCTCGCCCGCCGCTCGACCGCGGCGCCCTCGCCGTCGACGGCGACGACCTGATCCGGGAGCTCGGCCTGGGCCCGGGACCGTCGCTCGGCCGCGTGCTCGACGCGCTGCTCGATCGCGTCGTCGTCGATCCGGCGCTCAACGACCGCGCCACCCTGATGCTGCTCGCACAGGGCATGCTTGCGGACATGCCGCCCGCCGAGGTCCGTCGATGATCGAGCTGCTGCTGCAGGCGGAGCGGGCGCTGTCGATGGGCATGGTCGACCAGGCCGAGCGCCTCTATCTCCAGGTGGCCGACGCGGACCCCCGCAACTCGATTGCCGTCGTCGGCCTGGCGCGCGTCGCCCTCGAACGCGCCGACGACGCGGAGGCGTGGCGCCAGGCGAAGCGGGCGCTCGCCATCGACCCGGAGAACGTGGCCGCGCAACGCCTGGTCGGGCGGCTCGAGGAGGTCTTCGCCACTCGCGGCGAGCCACTCCCCGAGCTCGGGGCGGCGCCGGGACCGTCCGGCACGGGCGCGCGATGAAGGTCCTCGTCACCGGCGGCGCGGGCTACGTCGGCGGCGTCTCGGTCGACGCGATCCTCGCGGCCGGCCACGAGGTCGTGATCCTCGACGACCTCACCACGGGGCACCGGGCGATCGCCAATCCGGACGCGCGTCTGGTCGTCGGCAGCTACGGGGACGACGGCGCTGATCGGGCCGCTGCTGCGGGAGGAGCGGCCCGACGCGATCCTCCATTGCGCCGCGCGTTCGCTCGTCGGCGAGAGCGTTCGCGATCCGGGCCGCTACTACCGGGACAACGTCGCGGGCGGCATCGTCCTGCTGGAAGCCGCGCGGGCGGCGGGCGTCGAGCGCCTCGTCTTCTCGTCCACCGCCGCGGTCTACGGCGTGCCCGACGCGACCCCGATCGATGAGGACGCGATCCTCCGCCCGATCAACCCGTACGGCGAGACGAAGCGCACGTTCGAGGGCGCCCTCGGCTGGTACGGGGCCGCCTACGGCCTCCGGAGCGTGAGCCTCCGCTACTTCAACGTGGCCGGTGCCACGGAGCGGCTCGGCGAGGTCCACCGCCCGGAGACGCACCTGGTGCCGAACGCGCTGATCGCCGCCGAGGGCGGCGCGCCCTTGACCCTGTTCGGCGAGGACTACCCGACGCCCGACGGGACGCCGGTCCGGGACTACATCCACGTCGCCGACCTCGCGGATGCGCACCTCGCCGCCCTCGAATCGACGGCGGACGCCCAGGCGGCGGCGGTGGCCTGCAACCTCGGGACGTCGAGCGGCTTCTCCGTCCGGGACGTCCTCCGAACGGCCGAGGCCGTCGTCGGCCGGCCGATCCCGCACACCGTCGGTCCGCGTCGCGCGGGCGACCCGCCGGTGCTGGTCGCGTCGAACGCGAAGGCGCGACGGGTGCTCGGCTGGGAGCCGCGCCGGTCGACGCTCGAGGCGATGATCGGCTCGGCCTGGGCCTGGCGCCTCGCCCACCCCGAGGGGTACCAGGACTCGGCCGCCCGGGAGTCCCAGGACTAAGGTCCCAAATTGGTGCGCCGACGCCCTCGTTGCAAGGATCATTGCGAGGTTCGTTCGTAACACTCCGGCTCCGCCGCTGGCTCTTCCGTGTCATCTGTCCTCCACGCGGCGCGTCACCTCCGGGGACCCATACATGAACCTCCGCCGCAGGCGTCGCCCTGCCGGCCGCGCGTCGTCGCGCGGGCAATCCCTTGTCGAATTCGCGCTCGTCTTCCCGATCTTCATCACCATGACGATGGGGCTGATCGAGTTCTCGTTCGCGTTCAACGCCTCGCTTTCGATCGGGCACGCGTCACGTGACGCCGCGCTCGTCGCCGCCGAAGCCGGCAACGATGCATCCGCCGACTGTCTGATCCTTCGGCAGGTCGAGCGGGACGTGAGCTCGCCATCGTCGATCCCGCCCGGATCCAAGAGGTGGACATCTACCGAGCGGATCAGAACGGTGGGGTGTTCGGCGGGCAGATCAACGTCTACACCAGGACCGGCTCGACGTCGTGCACCTTGACCGACAACACCGTCGTGACCGTCCCGTACAAGGCCACGTCCGTCAGCTATCCCGCAGATCACCCGCTGCAACATCCTCCTGGGATCCGACGGCGGGTGCGCGGTCGGCCACACGACGGTTGACACGATCGGCGTCAAGATCACGTACCGGCACTCATGGGTGACCCCGCTGCCGCGGCCTCGTGAGCCTCGGCGGCTCCGGCGCGACGTTCGTCCAGTCGAACGCCATGCGCATGGAACCGGTCCTGTGAAGGCCATGTGGTCAAGGGAACCGCGACCGACGTCGGCAACGCGGCCAGGGGCTCGTCGAGTTTGCGATCACCGTCCCCGTGTTCATGCTGATCCTGCTCGGCATGCTCGAGTTCGGGTTCGCGTTCACGCACGATCAGACGATCGCCTATGCAACCCGCGAGGGAGCGCGCACCGGCGCGCTGCTCGGAAACGGCTCGACCACCTATCCGTGCACGACGACCGACTTTGACGCCCCGGTGATCGCAGCCGTCGAGCGTGTCCTGACCTCGTCCGGCTCGCCGATCGCGATGGGTCAGGTCAGCGAGATCGACGTCTACCTCGCCAAGCCTGACGGCACGCAAACGACCGGAAAGGTGAACCGCTGGCTGCCGGCGGCAGCCTCGGGCCCGGTCGTCGACGGCAAGAGCCTCGACTTCAAGGCGAGCCGTGACGCAGTGGACACCTGCTCCAGGAACAACGGCGTCGATGCGGACGCGCTGGGCGTGTCCATCAACTACAGCTACCGGTACGTGACACCACTCAGCGGAATCATGCGGTTCTTCGGCGGGAACGGGGTCGCAACGCTCCCGATCGCCGACAAGACCGTCATGAACCTGAACCCGACGAACTAGGACGGACCCGAGATGATCAGCATTGGAAGAACGTCCGCCACCGGCGCCAGTCGGAGTCAGTCGCGGGGACAGATCGCCATCCTGTTTGCGCTGTCGATCGTCCTGTTCGCCGCGCTCTGTGCGGTCGTCGTGGACGTCGCGTTCTACTGGGTCAGCACGCTGCAGGCCCAGCGGGCCGCCGATGCCGCGGCTCTCGCCGGCGCGGTGTACCTGCCTGGTGACACGGTGAAGGCCTACTCGGAGGCTCTGGCTTCGGCCGCCCAAGAACGGCTACTCGACCGGCGTGACGATCACCACGATCCAGGACTCGCAGGCGGTGGCGGGCGGAGATGCGCGCCAGCTGGACGTGACGATCAAGGCGAACGTCCCGACCTTCTTCGCTCGCGTCGTCGGGATCTCGTCGTTCCCGGTGACGAAGAGCTCGAAGGGCGTCTACGTGCTGCCGGTTCCGATGGGCAGTCCGCTCTCGTACTACGGGGTCGGCGACTTCACCGTCCAGAAGACCATGACGAATCCGCCAACGATGCACACGGACGTCTCGGCACCGGCGTACACGTCCGTGACGCCGGCCACTTGGAACGACACCTGACAACGCCTGGCGGACGGAACGACGAACTTCACGCACCTCGGTCACGAACAATCAGGCGCAGCAATGGCAGGCGCTCCACATCCCGTCCATATCGGGCGCCACGCTCGACGGGTTCGTGGTCACGTTCAACGCCAAGGTCAGCGCGGGGTTGTCGTGCCAGGTCAACGCCGCCGTCTCGTGGAACGGCGGGGCGACATACACCAACACCCCGGTCGGGTCCGGGAACCTGGGTACGGCCCTCGCGAGCTACACCCTCGGGACTCCCGCGTCGTTCGCGGCGTGGGGCAACAACCACGCGACATGGTCGGCATCCGATTTCTCGAACGGCAACTTCCGTGTACGACTCACCTATGCGAAGCCCGCAGGCTGCGGAACGCTGTCGCTGAACACCCTGCTTGTCACGGTGTCGTCGCACACCGACAACGCCCCGACGATCACGCTTGACACCACCTACGGCGTCAAGGATGGCGCGACGCTGCTCGCGAGCCAGGGGGGCTGGGGCGCCATCATCACCAAGGGCGGCGACGAAGGAAACGGGGACGCCTACGCACCGGCGAACAACGGCGGTGGTGGCAACGCGAAGTACGATCGACCCAACGGGTACAACTACGTCGTTGCCGTCGCCGGCAGCCGGGTCGTTGAAGGTCTTCGATCCCGGGTTCTGTGCCATGGGCTCGAACGGGTCGGGTGGAACGCTGGGTGCCGGAGACCACTGGATCGGCGACCAGGGGACACCCGTCTCGACCTACTACACGCTATGGAACACAAACGGCAAGCCGGGCCTTCCGAGCGCCTGGAGCCAGGTCTCGACGTCCGGCGCGCTGTTCGAGAACCAGAAGGGCTACGACCCCGCCAACGTTCATGGCCGCAGACGGCCCGCCTGGCGGCGGGGCGACCTCCGGTTGCGACGCGTATCACGACAACTGGTGGACGGTGGCGCCCTCCCTCGGCAGCGGTACCTACGTGCTCTCCGTCCAGACGTCCAAGACCAAGCCACCGAATGCGACCGCGGACGCGAGCATCAACAACGGCACCAACGCCGAGAACATGTGGTCGATCGAGGCCCCGGGTGGGCTCGTGTACGGCAACGGGCGCATGGCCGTGTACAACAACCTCCAGGTCAACCCGCCGGGCGGCGGCCAGCAGTTCTACCTCGCGAAGATCGACGAGCGGACCGGTGCCGGCAAGACGGCGCAGATCGACATCTTCGACGCCGGCGATGTCACCGGCGACGCGACGTTGAAGGTCTACAGCCCCGACAACAACGTGCAGACCCTCGCGAGGTTCAGCTACACGACCGACGGCAACTGCGTGGTCGGCACGAGCGACGCCTGCTCGGGCGACGAACCGCACCTCGATCAAGACGGCGTACTGGTCGGAAAGTCGAGCTTCAACAACACGTGGATCCACATCAGCATCCCCCTGCCGACGACCTACGGCGACGGGGGCCTGTGGCAGGGCGGATGGTGGCAGATCCGACTACGAGGTCCCGGGCGGCGGCAACGACACCACCACGTGGCAGGTGTCGGTGTCCGGCAACCCCGGTCCACCTGCTGGTGCCCTGACGGCTAGTTCCGCTCCTCGAGCGGCGCGTGGTCGGGGGCGAGCCGCGGCGGCACGCCGATCGCCTCGACCTCCGGACCCGGTGCGTCGCCGCCCAGCTCGCCGGATCCTGACCAGCGGTCGCTGACCGGCCACACCAGCCACAGCCCGATCAGCATCGTGACGAGCAGGCTGAGCACGGCCACCTGGTAGGCGCCGTTCCCGATCGTGTCCAGCAGCAGGAAGATGATCGCCCCGTAGAGGATCTGGCCGACGACCTGCGATCCCTTGCCCACCAGGCCGTAGATCCCGAAGAACTCGCCGATCCGGTCCGGTGGCGACAGGCGGACCATCAGCACGCGGTCCGCGACCTGCACGCCGCCGAGGCCGCTGCCGAGGATCGCGCCCGCGACCAGGAACGGGCCGAGGCCCGACGGCCCGAACCCGATCGCGATCCCGCCGAGGATCAGGCCCACCGCCCACGAGACCAGCACCCAGACCAGCGTCTGCTTCGGGCCCCGCCGGTCGACGAGGAAGCCCCAGACGAAGCTCATCACGATCGCGACCAGCGTGAGCAGCAGCAGGATCACGTTCGCCGTCGCGTCGGACAGGCCCATCGTCTTCGTGACGACCACGCTCATGACGACGATCACGGTGTTGACGGCGTCCGAGTAGAAGAAGCGGCCGATCAGGAACCGCCACAGCCCCGGGACCTCTTTGGCGTGGGCGATCGAGCGCTTGAGCTGGCCGAACGAGTCGCGGACCTCCGCGAGCTTGACCGGTTGCTCGTCCGCGCGCCGCGGCTCGCGCACGAACCAGAAGATCGGGATCGCGAACACGAGGAACAGGATCGACGTCAGCCGGAAGCGGTCCACGACAGGCGTGTCGAGCAGGAAGATCAGGAGGCCGATGAACACGGTCCCGCAGTAGCCGATGCCGGTGCCGATGCCCGACAGCCGGCCGCGGCTCTCGGGCGAGCTGACGGTCTTGAGCGTCGCGTCGTAGTAGATCAGCGCGGCCTGGTAGGCGAAGTTGGCGACGATGAACAGGGCGACGCCGATGACCGGCGGCACGTCCGCGATGAAGAACGTGGCGGCGATGCACAGCGCGGTGAACGCGAGCAGGAACGGCATCCGGCGCCCGCCGCGATCCGAGAACGCGCCGAGGATCGGCGACACGAGGGCGTTGATGCCGACGCTGATGACGATCGCGAGCGACAGGACGAGGTTGCCGTCACGCTCCCCGAACTGGTGGTCGTTGACGAGGTAGAGACCGATCGCGCCCGACACGACGGCGAACGAGAACATCGTGTTCGCGAAGTCGTACAGGGTCCAGGACGCCTGCGCGACGACCCGGCGGTTCGGGTCGCGAGCCGGGATCGCCCCGGCGGACGCCGCGGGGACGGTGGGCGCCGTCATCGTCACTCCAGTGCGCGGGTGGCCGGGAGGCGCGGCCGATCGACCGGTGGCCCGATCATAGAGGGCGGGCCGCGACGCGTGGAGGCGTGGCGAACGGCGCGGTAGCATCCGGTCCATGTCCGTCGATCGCCTGCCCGCCGAGGTCGCCGCGGCGTGGCGTCCACAGCGGCCGGGCCGGCTCGGCGCGCGCGACATCCGCGACGCCCTGGTCGAGCCGGACTGGGGCGGGCTTCGCGTGGTCGCGGCGCTGACCGTCGACGAGGCGGCGATGTACCGCGAGGGCGACGTCGTGTCGGTGCCGGAGGAGCTCCTCCAGGGGCTGCTGGACGGCTTCGGGGCGGTGAACGGCGTCGTCGAGGGCCACCTGACGACCGCGGCCCTGCGCAGTGGCGAGGGCGCCTTTCCCGAGGCGCAGCACGTCGATCGCTCGCCGATCCTCGTGCCCCGGGTGTTCCGGTCGAACGTCAAGGACGACCCGTACGTCCACAGCCGCGACCACGAGGTGGCGACGGAGAAGGCGGTGCCCGTCACCCTGCAGGCGCTCGCGAGCGGCGAGAAGCACGCGTTCGTGGCAACGGACCTGCTGTGGCTCGACGGCCAGGCGCTCGACGACGTCCCGCTGCTCGAGCGCAAGCGCCTGCTCGAGGCGGTGCTGACCGAGTCGTTCCTCGTCCGGGTGTCGGCGTTCGTCCGGCCGTCGGCCGTGATGACGCTCGTCTCCTGGGCCTCGCTCGGCTTCGGGGAGCTGTCGTATCGCGGCGCGAACAGCCGCTACATCGCGGATGAGGTCAACGACGAGTGGGCGATCGTCAAGGCGCCGGCCACGCCGACGGCGGTGCCGCCCCCTAGGTGACGGGCATCAACCAGTACATCGCGAACGCGATGATCGCGGCGAACGCGACGACGACGATCGTGATCCCGACGACGAACCTCGTACCGGGCGTCCGCGACGCGGGGGCCTCGGGCCGGGTGGCCGGCGTGCCGGAACCGGAGTCGAGCACGCCCATCACGGCAGCACCAGGTGGACCGGGTTGCCATGGATGTCGACCGACCAGGTCGTGGTGTCGTTGCCCTGGTTGACGTTGTACTCGATCAGCCACCAGCCGTCTTCGTCGGTGATGTCGCCGGGCGGGTTCAGGCCGCCCGGCCGTAGCTCGCCGGGAGCGGGATGGTGATCGTGATCTCGCGGTTGTTGAACTGGGCCGCCCCGTTGACGGCGGTCTGGATCTGGCTCACGCCGGTCGCCGAGCGACCGTCGTCGGAGGACCAGTCGAACGTCTGGTAGTGGTAGACGTCGCCGTCGGGGCTGAGGATCCGGAGGTAGGCGTTGCCGCTCGCCTCGCCGGGGTCGAACAGGTGGATCTCCATCGTCTTGCCCGCGTGGACCTTCTCGATCTGCGCGAAGTAGAACTTCTGGAGGCCGCCGTCGAGGTTCGTGTAGGCGGCCATCTTGCCGCCGCCGTAGACCCGCGCGGAGCCGAGGGACTTGGCCCAGATGGAGAACAGGTTCTCCGCGCCGACGTTGAGGTTGCCGGCGGCCGAGCTCGTGTTGACGTTGAGCCGGTAGGTCGCCGAGGGCAGGCCGCTCTTCATGTCGACCCAGTGGTTGTGGGCCGGGTTCGCCGAGCAGTCCTGGCGGTTGGCGTCGGTGCTGTTCGTCGGGGTGCCGAAGGCACCGCTGAGGTCGCCCAGGGTCTTGGTCCCCGGGTCGTAGGCCAGGGTCGCGACGGCGACGTCGTCCGTGGTGTCGAGCAGGGTCTCCTGCGTGTCGTACAGCGTGTAGGTGATGGCCACCGGGCGCGACGCCGGTCGTCGCCGGGCCGCCGGTCCAGTGGTCGCCGGCGCCGAACGAGCCGCCGTGCCCGTTGTCGCCCGTGGCGCAGAAGATCGGGTCGAACAGGCGCACGTCACCGGATCCGCCGGGCAGCTCGATCGTGTAGTCGTAGCCGCTCGCGTTGTAGGTCGGGCTGAGCGAGTTCTGCGGCTGGCCGGTGCCGTTGCCGAGGTACTTCGGGCCGTACTTGTCGCCGTTCTCGCGGTAGCCGCCGGAGGTGAACATCGCGCCCCAGAAGCCCTGGGAGGCGAGCGGCGTGCCGCTGACCGGGTCGTTGACGTTGAGCGTCTGCTTGGTCGTCGTCGTCGTCGCCATCGACCACGAGACGCGGACCTCGAGCATGTCGAGGTCGAGCGTGGTGCCCGAGGTGCCGCAGCCCTTGTTGGCCGTCAGCCGGACGCGGAAGTTGGTGTCGCTGAAGTCGTTGCGGCTCCAGGTGTGGGCGCCCCACGCGCTGGTGGTCGTGTTGCTGCCCAGCATGTAGTCGCCGTTGAGGATGCTCGTGCCGAGGTTCGGGGTCGCGACGGCCGTCGACCAGGTCGTGCCGCCGTCCCATGACAGTCTGGACGCCGATCGTGGAGTTGCTGCAGCTGACCGACACGAACGCGTCCGTGAGCCGGACCTCGAGCCCGGCGATCGTGAGGACCTGGCCGGTTCCCGGCGTCGGGATCGCCGACCCGCCCGAGAGCAGGCCGAAGGTCGAGAACTGCTGCTTCTCGCCGTTCGTGTTCTCGGTCGCGTAGATGTTGTTGTCGGAGTTGATGGAGGCCTGGATCGTGCCGCTCGACGGCGTCCACTGGCCGCCGGTCGGGGCCGCCGTGGCGACGCTGCCCGTGCACGTCGCGTCCCAGGTCGCGGTGCCGCACGGCGTGTAGCCCGAGGCGTTGACGGTGTTCGTCACCAGGCCCTCGTAGAAGCCGACCCCGTAGTAGTTCTGGGGGCTGCCCATCGGCACCGGCAGGACGTAGTCGGCCTTCGCGGTTCGGGCGGCCGGCCAGGAGTTGATCCCGACGGCCCGCGCGAACAGCGTTCCGACCGGCCCGCTGACCGAGACCTTGAGCCGGCGCGGGTTGGTGAGATCGAAGATGGGCGTGACCGTGACGCCGCCGACGCCGTCGGTGTAGCCGTTCTTGGCCGCCTCGTTGCGCGCCGCGATCGAGGCCTGGCCCTGGTTGCCGGGCAGCCAGACGACGCCGGCGAGCGCGGCCGCGTCCGCGGCGCGCTGCATCTTCAGGTTGCTCGTCCAGTACCACGCCACGTCGACGACGACCGCGCACAGGGCGACGAGCGCGATCATCGCGCCCGCGAAGATGACCAGGATCTGGCCCTTCTGGTCGCGACGGCGACGCGCGGCACGCGTGGGGCGCGCGGCGGGTTCGGCCGGGGTCGCGAGGTCGTCGAGCTCGGGCTGCATCAAGCGTCTCTCAGTCGGTGGGGTTCAGGGCCATGACGGACTTGTCGCTCACCGGGAGGACGGACCAGCCGGGACCGCCGAAGAAGCGGAGCAGCGAGGCCAGTGGCGTCACCGCGTGGTAGGTGTACGAGATGGAGACGCCGATCGAGTCGGGGTTGCTGGTGCCGTTGTTCCGGGTGCACGCGTCCCACCCGTAGGACGAGCGCGAGAAGCTGAGCTGCGAGCCGTCGACGGACGGCCCGGTGCCGGGGACCCAGACGTTGACCGGGCCGACCTCGCCGCCGGTCGCCGTCGCCTTGTAGATCCGGATCTGGTTCACGTCGGCGAGGTCGCCCTGGACCGGCGATCCGGGCGAGTCGAGCACGCGCTCGACGGCGGCGACGACGTAGGAGTCCACGTCGTCGCAGGTCCCGAGGGACTCCGTCGCCATCTTCGAGCCGTTGGCGAGCGCGGCGCCGGTGCGCGCGCCCTCGCGCGTCGCGTACCCGATCGTCAGCACGTGGTCGAAGACCATGCCGAACTCGAGGAGGCCGAGCAGGAACAGGAGGAACAGCGGGACGATCATGGCGAATTCCACGAGGCTCTGGCCGTCCTCGCGGTTGCGCGTCCCGCGGCCCGATCGAACGCCAAGCCTCACAGGACGGGCTCCATCCGCATCGAGTTGGAGCGCGTCACGTCGAGGTGGTCGCTGAACCCGTGGCCCAGCGGGGTCTTCCACTCGTACCGGTAGTTGACCTCGACGCCGATGTGGTCGAGCCCGCGGCCGTCGCAGCCGGCGAGGACGTTGCACCGGCTCGCTTCCGGGTACCCGTCGGCCGTGCGGGTGTAGGCGAGCGTCGTCGTGGAGCCGTCCGGCAGGGTGCAGTCGGTCGTGCCCGTGCGGGCCCAGACCGTGGCCGCGCCGACCTGCACGCCGGCCGCCGTCGTCCGGTAGATCTCGACCGAGGTGATCGACGCGGGATCCGTCGGGGCGCCCATGTCGGAGTCGACCGTCGCCAGGATCACGCAGTCGCTGCCCTCGCCGTTGCCGGCCTCGGCCGCGACCAGGGCCGCATCGCGGCTGGCGTACTGCGTCGCGAGCACCGCGTTGAAGGAGAACGCGAACTCGACGATGGCCGTCAGGATCGCAAGGAACAACGGGATGACGAGGGCGAACTCGACCACGCTCTGGCCGCGCTGCCGGCTCCGTCCGCGGTGATCCTGCCAATGCGCATGCGCCTGTCGTCCTGTCGCAAGGCCCTGTCGGGCCGGGTCCCCTACCTCACCAAGTGCTCCTTGCAGGCTAGGTTTCAACGTTGCCCGGCGACACACGACCATCGGTGTGGGACCCGGAGTCGATGGTCCGGGCCACCGGCGCCCGGCCGCCCCGCGCCGCTCGCGCCCGAGGCTCCGGTGGTAGGGTGGAAACGTGCCCCCGACGACGTTGACGCCCGCCATCCGGGACGAGATCGCCCGGCTCGGGCGGGCCGACATCATGGTCGGCATCCCGAGCTTCAAGAACGCGGCGACGATCGGGTATGTCGTCCGGGCCGCGCACGCCGGGCTCGTCCAGTACTTCCCGGAGCTGAAGCCGGTCCTCGTCAACTCGGACGCCGGCAGCCCCGACGGGACCCAGCGCGTGGTCGTCGAGACCGAGCCGCCCGACTACGTGGAGTCCATCCTCCTCGTCCGCCCGACCAACAAGCTCGACCGGGTCACGATCACCTACCCCGAGATCGACGGCGTCGGCGGCAAGGGCGCGGCCCTGCGCACGATCTTCGAGATCGCCGCGGCGCTCGAGGTCCAGGCGCTCGTCGTCGTCGACAGCGACCTGCGCAGCATCGTCCCCGAGTGGATCGAGCTCCTCGCGGGCCCGATCCTCAAGGGCGGCTACGACTTCGTCGCTCCGCTGTACGCCCGCTACAAGTACGACGGGACGATCACCAACACCGTCACCTATCCGCTGACCCGCGCCCTGTACGGCCACCGGATCCGCCAGCCCATCGGCGGCGACTTCGGCGTCAGCGGGGACCTCGTCCGCCACTACCTCGAGCTCGACGACTGGACCGAGGACATCAGCAAGTTCGGCATCGACATCTGGATGACGACGTCGGCGCTCACCGGTGGCTTCGCGGTGTGCCAGGCCCGGCTCGGGGCCAAGGTCCACGACCCGAAGGACCCGGGGTCGGACCTCGGGCCGATGTTCCGCCAGGTCGTCGGCACGATCATGCGGCTCGCCGCGACCCATTCGGACGCGTGGTTGACGCCTCGCGGCAGCCACGACGTCCCGGCCTACGGCTTCGAGCGGATCATCGACCCGCCGCCGCTCGAGGTGAACGCGATCCGCCTCCTGTCCGAGTTCCACGCGGGCTCGCTGACCGTCGCCGACACGTGGCGCAAGACGATCGATCCCGCCAACCTCGAAACCGTGATGACGCTCGCCGCGGAGGCCGGCAAGCTCGCCGACGCCGCCGGCCGCAAGCTCGGCCTGGGCGGCGAGGGCGACACCGCGCGGCCGTCGACGCTCGAGATGGCCGAGGCCCTGGGCGCGTTCCACTTCCCCGACGACCTGTGGGCCCGCCTGATCTACGACCTGGTGCTCTCGACCCGGCGGGGCGAGGTCGACACCGGCCAGATGGTCGCCGCGCTGGTGCCGATCTACTTCGGGCGGGTCGGCAGCTTCGTGATCGAGACGCGGAACCAGACCACGACCGACGCCGAGGAGCGGGTCGAGCGCCAGGCCCGCGAGTTCGAGCTGCTCAAGCCCTACCTCGTCGAGCGCTGGCAGGCCGCGGCGGGCGCATGAACGACCAGCCGCTGCCGTCCCGGGTCCTGATCCCCGTCGCGAACCCGCTCACCGCCGAGGAGCTCGTGCGGATCGGGGCCTCGCTGATGGACCCGCGCACGGGCGAGCTGACCGCGCTCGGGATCGTCGAGGTGCCCGAGGGCATGCCGCTGTCCGAGGGCGCGACGCGCGCCCGGCAGGCCCGGCGGCTGCTGCAGAAGGTCCTCGACTACGTGCCCGAGGGCACGGTCATCCACCCGCTGGTCCGGATCGGGCGCCACGCCGCCGCGGGGATCGTCGAGGCCGCCGCCGAGCAGGAGGCGGACCTCATGATCTTCGGCTGGGGCGGCAAGTCCGGCCCCAACCGCGACGCGCACGGCCCGGTGATCTCGCCGACCATCGACGAGGTCGTCCGCGAGTCGCCGTGCGACATCGCGGTGGTCAAGCAGCGCGGCGCCCGCGACATCCGGCGCATCCTCGTCCCGGTCCGCGGCGGCCCGCACGCGGAGCTCGCGCTGCGCTTCGCCGACGCGCTGGCCCACCGCTTCGACGCGACGGTGTGCGTGATGCACGTCGTGCCGGCGGGCGTCACCGAGGCCGTCCGCGCCCAGGCCGAGCACGCGCTCGCGGCGTTCTCCCGCCAGCACGTGACCGCCCGCTCCGAGCCGATCCTGCGCGAGACCGCCAACGTCCGGACGGCGATCCTGCGCGAGGCGGAGCGCGCCGACCTCGTCGTGATGGGCGCGTCCGCCCCGCCCGGCGAGCCGGGCACGTCGCTGTTCGGCGCCCTCCCCGAGGCCATCGCCCAGCGGGCCAAGCCCACCGTCATCGTCGTCAAGACCCGCGAGCCCATCGGTCGCCAGACCTTCGAGCAGCTGGCGCAGAAGGCCGAGACCCTGGCCGCCGCCGACCGCGCCGCCGAGGAGTCGCGAGCCGTCCCGGCCCGCGTCGAGCGCTGGTTCGCCGAGGCCAACTTCCACCACTCCGAGTTCGCCGACCTCGCGCGCCTGACCTCGCTCAAGGAGAAGCAGGGGCTGACGGTCAGCCTCGTCCTGCCGACGCTCGACGAGGCGGAGACCGTCGGCCCGATCGTCCGGCGCGCGGTCAAGGAGATGCAGGAGCGCTACCCGCTGCTCGACGAGATCCTGGTCATCGACTCCGCGTCCACCGACGACACGCGGGCGATCGCCGAGGCCGAGGGCGCGCGGGTGATCCAGCACCCCGACGTGCTGACCCGCTACGGGTCGTTCGTCGGCAAGGGCGAGGCGCTCTGGAAGTCGCTCTACGAGACCAGCGGCGACATCGTCGTCTGGGCCGACACCGACGTGCGCAACTGGCACGCGCGGATGGTCTACGGGACGCTCGGGCCGCTGCTCGTCGAGCCGCGCCTCCAGTACGTGAAGGGCTACTACCAGCGCCCGATCGTCGAGGCCGGCGTGCTCAAGGAGGGCGGCGGCGGCCGGGTCACCGAGCTCGTCGCGCGGCCCCTCGTCAACCTGTTCTTCCCCGAGCTCTCGGGCTTCATCCAGCCGCTCGCCGGGGAGTACGCCGGCCGGCGCTCGCTGCTCGAGCAGCTCCCCTTCTTCACCGGCTACGCGGTCGAGATCGGCCACCTCATCGACGCCGCGGAGCGGGCGGGGATCGAGGGCCTGGGCCAGGTCGACCTCGAGCGGCGGGTCCACCGCAACCAGGAGCTCGAGGGCCTGTCGCGGATGTCGTTCGTCATCCTGCAGGCCGTGATGAAGCGGCTCGAGGAGCGGCGACGCGTGCGCCTGTTCGCGGAGCTCGGCTCGACGATGAAGCTGCCGCGCTCCGGCCGCGGCCACCTCGCGCTCGAGGTCCAGGAGCTGGCCGACCACGAGCGGCCGCCGATGATCCGCATCCCCGAGTACCTCGAGAAGCGGCGAGCCCATCGCGGCGACGCGCGACTGACGTGACCGGGCGGCAGCTGCGGGTGCTGATCGCGCCCGACTCGTTCAAGGGCTCGCTGACCAGCGTCCAGGTGGCGCGCGCGCTCGCCGACGGGTGGCACCGCGCGCGCCCGGGCGACGACCTGCACCTCGCCCCGCTCGCCGACGGCGGGGAGGGGACGCTCGTCGCGATCGAGGCCGCCGGCGGCTGGCAGTGGCGAGAGGCCGACGCGACCGATCCCCTGGGCCGCCCGATCCGGGCCCGCTGGCTCCGCCGCGACGACGGCCGGGCCGCCGTCGTGGAGATGGCCGAGGCGTCGGGCCTCTCGCTGGTCGCCGCCCCGGAGCGGGACGCCGCCCGCGCCACGAGCGAGGGGACGGGCGACATGCTGCGCGCGGTCCTCGACGAGGGCATCCGCGACATCGCGCTCGGCATCGGCGGGAGCGCGACCACCGACGGCGGCGCCGGCCTGCTGCGGTCGCTCGGCGCGGCGGTCAGCGACGACCTCTCGACGGTGGACCTCGGCGGGCTCGACCCGCGCCTGCCCGAGACGCGGCTCCGCATCGCCTGCGACGTGACCAACCCGCTGCTCGGGCCCACCGGCGCGGCCGCGGTCTACGGCCCGCAGAAGGGCGCGTCGCCGAGCGAGGTGCATGGCGCTGCGACATGCGCTGCGCGCGGTTCGCCGACGCCCTGGAGCGCGCGGCCGGTCGCCGGGAGCGCGACACGCCGGGGGCCGGGGCGGCCGGCGGCGTCGGGTTCGCGATGCTCGACGCTGCGCGGGCCAGTTCGCGGAGCTCGAGCTGCGGCCCGGGGTGGACCTCGTCATGGAGGAGGCCGGCTTCGACCGCGCCCTGGCGGCGTGCCGCAGCTCGTGATCACCGGGGAGGGGCGGATCGACGCCCAGACCGCGTACGGCAAGACCGCGCTCGGCGTGGCGAAGCGGGCCCACGCGGCGGGCAAGCCGTGCATCGCCGTCGGCGGCGGCGTGACGCCCGAGGGTGTCGTCGCCATGCAGGCGGTGGGCGCGATCAGCGGTGCCGGTCGTCGAGACGCCGCAGACCGTCGAGGCGGCGATGGACGCGGGGACCGCGCCGGTCGAGCGCTGTGGCGAGCGGCTCGCGCGCCTGTTCGACGCGGCGATCGCGTTGCCGGCGGCGACGCCGCACCTCTCGTGATCGCGGCCCAGGGAACGGTGGAGGACCTCGCGATCGTGACGGTCGATCCGCTGATCGGCCCGGACGACGTCGAGACGATCTGGTGAGCCCGACGACGCGGACGACCGAAGGCGAAGCCGAAGCCGAAGCGGCGCAAGCTCGACCCGGTCAAGGTCTGGGCCAACACGCTGAAGCGGTACCGGCCGGGGCTGCCGCGCTACGTCCTCGACGAGCTCACCACGGTCTACGGCGAGCAGGTCTGGGAGCCGCGTCTCGACCCGACGAGCGAGCTGATCCTCACGATCCTCACCCAGAACACGGCCGACGTGAACGCCGAGAAGGCGTACGAGGCGCTCCGCACCGCCTACCCGAGCGATCGCGAGCCCGAGGTCCACAACCCGGGCATCGGCTGGGGCGGCGACGGGCTGTCGACCGCGGCGCCGCCCGACTGGTCGATGGTCGAGTTCGCGCCGCTGCCGGAGCTCATCGACGTCATCCGCCCGGGCGGGCTCGGGCCGCAGAAGGCGCCGCGCCTGCAGGCGACGCTGCGCCACATCCGGGAGCAGCGCGGCGACTACTCGCTGGCGTTCCTCGGCGACCTGCCGGCGATCGAGGCGCGCGACTGGCTGACGGCGATCGACGGCATCGGCAAGAAGACCGCCTCGATCGTGCTCCTGTTCTGCTTCGGCACCCCGCTGATGCCGGTCGACCGCCACGTCGAGCGGGTCTCGCAGCGGATCGGCCTGATCCCGCCCAAGGCGACCGCCGACCAGGCCCACGACCTGTTCCTCGGGCTGCTCGAGCCCGACGAGATGTACGCCGCCCACGTCCTGCTGATCCACCATGGCCGCGTGATCTGCCACGCCCAGAACCCGAAGCACGACCTGTGCCCGGTGCGCGATCGCTGCCGCTTCGTCGATCGCAAGGCACCGTGAACCACGGAGGAAGACCGCGTTGAGCCACCCGATCCTCGACTCCACCCTCCACGACCTGCTCGAGGCCGACTTCGCCGCGTCGCCCGTCGCGGCGAGCGGCTTCGGCCTCACCGAATACGACGAGAAGCTCGACGACCTCTCGGCCGACGCCTTCCGCCAGCGCGACGCCGACGCGGCGCGGTTCCTCGGCAAGCTCGAGCGGATCGGGGACATCGCGCCCGACGGGCAGCACCTGACCGATCGACGACGCCATCGACCGCGACCTCGCGAGCGCGGTCCTGCGCGGCCGCCTGATCCTCGCGCCGTTCGAGGTCTGGAAGCGCGATCCCGTCACGTACTCGGGACCGGTGACCAGCGGGCTGTTCGGGCTGTTCCTCCAGAAGCTGCGGCCGGAGGCCGACCTCGTCGACGCGGCGATCGCGCGGCTCGGCCAGGTCGAGCGGGTCGTCGAGGCGGGCATCGCGAACCTCGACCCGGAGCTCGCCCACCCGCTGATCGTCGAGCGCGGCATGCACGCGGCACGCGGCGGGATCCGGTACGTGCGCGACCTGCTGTGGCTGGACGTCGCGGACCCGACGCGCCAGGCGAACGTCCGCAAGGCGGGCGCCGCGGCGGCGCGGCACCTCGAGCACTGGGCGACGCACCTCGACGACCTTCGCGGCACGCGCGCACGGCAGCTGGCAGCTCGGCGAGGACGGCTACTCGAAGATCCTCCAGGAGCGCGAGGTGCTGGGCGACGACGCGCGCGGCCTGCGCGCCCGCGGCCAGGCCGAGTTCGACCGGCTCGACGCCGAGATGAGCGCGCTCGCCCGGGACGCGGCCGGCAACCCCGACTACGTCGAGGTCCTCCACGAGGACGAGCAGCGCCACCCGCCGACCGAGCAGTCGATGCTCGAGACCTACACCGAGTGGACGGCGAAGGCGCGCGCGTTCCTCGTCGAGACCGGCCTCGTCACGCTGCCGCCCGGCGAGACCTGCGAGGTCGTCCCGTCGCCGGTGTTCCAGCGCCCGATCCTGGGCGTCGCGTCGTACATCGCGCCGCCGGCCTTCTCCGACCGCTGGAAGGGCCACTTCTTCGTCCCGTTCGCGCCCGACGGCGCCTCGGAGGAGGAGATCCAGTCCCGGCTCGTCGAACAACTCGTACGGCTCGATCCCGACGGTCTCGGTCCACGAGGCGTACCCGGGCCACCACTGGCACCTGGTGATGCGCAAGGGCAACCCGTCGGACGTGCGGAAGGTCTACTCGACGCCCTACTTCAGCGAGGGCTGGGCGCTGTACGCGGAGCGCGTGATGCGCGAGCGAGGCTTCTTCGAGGACCCGATCCACGAGCTCCACCACCTCAACGCGGCGCTGTTCCGGGCGGCGCGGATCGTCGTCGACACGTCGCTCCACCTGGGCGAGATGACCCACGACGAGGCGGTCGACGTACATGCAGGACAAGGCCGCGATGCCCGAGCCGGTCGCGCGCGCCGAGGTCGGCCGCTACTGCTCGTGGCCGACGCAGGCGTCGTCGTACCTCACGGGCTGCCTCGAGATCCTCGCCATCCGCGAGCGCTACCTCGCCGCGCGCGGCTTCGCCGGCGTGTCGCCGAAGGACGTGCCGATCGAGGTGCTGCGCCAGTTCCACGACGCGATCACGACCTCGGGCGCGCTGCCGCTGGGCCTCGCCGAGCGCGCCGTCCAGGCGACGCTGCCGTAGCCCGGCAGGTGGCGGCGCCGCACGGTTCCGCTGATCCTCGACGTCGACACCGGGATCGACGACGCGCTCGCGCTGCTCTACGCCTGCGGCAGCGCCGATGCGGAGCTGGTCGCGGTGACCTGCCTGTCGGGCAACGCGGCGCCTCGAGGACACGCAGCGCAACACGCGCGCCGTGCTGGAGCTCGCGGGCCGGGGCGGACGTCGAGGTGGCCGCCGGCCGGCCGGCGCCGCTCCTCCGCGCGCTCGAGATCACGCCGGAGACCCACGGGCCGCATGGCCTCGGGTATGCCGAGCTGCCGGAGCCGAACGCGCCGCTGTCCGAGCGGTTCGCGCCCGACCTGATCGTCGAGGAGGCGCGCCGCCGACCCGGCGAGCTGACGCTCGTGACGCTCGGGCCGCTGACCAACCTCGCGATCGCGCGTCCTCATCGAGCCCGCGCTCCCGCGGCTCCTGCGGCGCTGGGTCTGCATGGGCGGGGCGTTCCGGGTGCCGGGCAACACGACGCCGGTCAGCGAGTGGAACGTCCACTGCGACCCCGAGGCGGCGAGGGTCGCGTTCGCGGCGTGGCAGGCGGCCATCGGTCGAGACGCCACCGTCCCGCGGGCGCTCGTGCTCGGCCTCGACGTCACCGAGCGGGCGCGCCTCACGACCGACGACGTGGTCGCGCTGGCCCGACGAGCCGGGCAGCCGGCCGGACGACACGCTCGATCCCGGCCGTGACCCGGGCGCGCCCGAGCGCCGATCCGTCGCCAGCAACCCGGTCATCCGGTTCCTCGCCGACGCCCTCCGCTTCTACTTCGAGTTCCACGCCCGCTACGACGGGTTCTACGGCGCCTTCATCCACGACCCGCTGGTGGTCGCGGCGGCCCTCGATCCCACGCTCGTCAGGACCGAGCCGGCGGCCGTCGAGGTGGATGCGTCCGGCGGCGCCGGTGACGGGCAGACGATCGCCGACTGGCGGCGCACCACCGGCCGGACGCCCAACGCGGACATCGCGGTCGAGGTCGACGCGGCCGAGTTCGGGCGACGGCTGGTCGAGCGGGTCGGCGCGCTGGCGGCATCGCGCGCCGGCCCTGACAGGACGGCGGCCGCGGAGGCGTCACGCGGGGCACCCGCGCCATCCACGGATGGGGGGTAGTGCGGGTCAGGCGCGCCCGCTACGGTGAGCGCGATGGAACCGACCCGCCGCCCACGGGTGCTCGTCGCCGACGACAACGCGGACAACCGCCGCGTGGTCGCGCGCCTGCTGGGCCGCCACGACATCGACGCCACCGTGGTCGCGGGCGGCGCCGAGGCGCTGGACCGGCTCGCGACCGAGCCGTTCGACCTGCTCTTCCTCGACGGCATGATGCCCGGGCTCGACGGGCCGGCCACCGCCCGCGAGATCCGCCGGCGCGAGGCGGCCGCCGGCTCGCCGCGGATCGCGATCGTCGCGCTGACGGCGAGCAGCGGACCCGAGGACCTCGCGGCGATGCTCGAGGCGGGGATGGACGACCTCGTCGTGAAGCCGATCGGGGCCGGGGCGCTCGAGCGGGCGCTCGACCGCTGGCTCCCCGAGCCGGGCCGCCGCACGACGGTGATCCCGGCGACGGACGGTCCCGCCGTGCGCCGGCGTGGCGGACGCGCGGGTCGACCCGGCGGCGTTCGGACGACTCGCGGCGATCGGGGACGTGGAGCTGGCCGACCGGCTCGTCGGCGTGTTCCTCTCCGACGCCGACGGGCGGGCGGCCCAGGTCGAGGAGGCCATGCGCGCCCATGACGCGGCCGCCGCCCGCCGCGCCCTCGCCGCGATCGGGCGGATCGGCGTGCTCGTCGGGCGCCGGCGCGCTGTGCGAGCGCGTGCGCGAGCTCGACGACGAGCTTGGCCGGCGCGCCGCCACCGACGATCCCCGCTGGGACGATCCGATCGGCCCGACGGGCCTGGCCCCGCTCGTCGCGGCGACCCGAGAGCGGCTGCGCGCCGCCGGGGCGACCCGGGCCTAGCGGCGCTCGGCCTCGACGTCACGGGTCGCGGCGGACGGCCACGACGAGCAGCAGGAACGTCGTCTCGAGCACGTCGACGCCCGGCGATCACGAGCGCGACGATGAACGGCAGCGGGTGGCCGACCAGCCAGCCGCCGGCGGCCGCGAACGCGGCGACCGCGAGGAAGACGAGGCGGACGCCGCGCACGAGGCCCGCGATGTCGGTCCCGCGTCATCGTCCCCGCGCCCGGCCGCGGCTGTCGAGATCCGCCGGAGCGCCTGCGACAGCAGCCACAGCCCGAGGACGACGCTCCCGCCGACGAGCGCGGCGCGGATCAGCGCGGGCGGCGTCGCGATCGCCTCGAGCAGCGCGCTGTTCCAGCCGAGGAGCGAGCCGACGGCGAGCGCCAGGCCGCCGGCGAACAGCCACTTCACGAGCGCTCCAGCGTGCCACCTCGGACGCCTCGCCGTCGACGATCCGCCAGGCACGCAGCGACGGCTCGCCGCCGGGCCCGGCCTCCTCCTCGGTCGAGCGAGACGAGGATGTACAGCGCGTCGGGGCAGAATGCGAGCCCGACGTCGGTCGGCGACGGGACGCGCGGGCGACGCGACGTGGGAGTGGACGATCGCCCAGAACACCTGGTCCGCGTCGTCCGTTTCGATGGTCAGCCGGAGCGCCTCCTGGCTGTCGATGACGTAGCGGAACGGCGAGGCGGCCTCGTTCGGCAGGCGGCGCAGCGGAGCGCCACGCCGCCGTCGGCGACGCGCCGCTCGCCGATCACGATCCCGCAGGCCTCGTTCGGGTACTCGGCGCGAGCCAGCGCCACGATGCGCGTCGGCCATGGCCGCCGGCATGCGGCGGTCGCCGGACCCGGGGTGGGCTCGCGCCGGCCTCGGCTCACCACCAGCTGACGCCGCCTTCGAGCGCGTCCTCGAGGTCGTCGAGCGGCCGGTCGTACGTCCCGGCGGAGAGGTACTTCCAGCCGCCGTCCGGGAGGAGCGCGACGATCGTCCCGGCCTCCATCGCGCTGCGCCACGCGCGCCGCGGCGACCAGGATCGCGCCGGACGACGGCCCGGCGAAGATGCCCTCCTCGCCACGAGGTCGCGCAGCGCCGCCGACCGCCTCGCGGTTCGAGACGAGGTACTTGGCGTCGAGCACGGTCGGGTCGAAGATCTCGGGGACGAACCCGTCGTCGAGCGAGCGCAGGCCCTGGACGCTTCTCGCCGGGGAGCGGCTCGGCCGCGACGATCCGCACGCCCGGCTTGTGCCCGCGCAGGAAGCGCCCGACGCCCATCAGCGTGCCCCGGTCCCGAGGCCGGCCACGAACACGTCGAGCTCCGGGCAGGCCTCGAGGATCTCGGGGCCGGTCGTCTCCTCGTGGGCGCGCGGGTTGGCGGGGTTGCCGTACTGGTACGGCATCACGTAGCGCGGATCGCCCGGCCGCCAGGTCGCTTGCGCGAGCGCGATCGCGCCGTTCGACCCGAGCGCGCCGGGCGAGTCGATGATCTCGGCGCCGAACAGCTCGACCAGCGCGCGCCGCTCGCCGTGACGTTGTCGGGCATGACCACCGCGATCGCGGTAGCCCTTGCGGCGCCCGATCATCGCGAGCGCGATGCCGGTGTTGCCCGGACGTCGGCTCGAGGATGATCGAGTCCGGGCCGAGCGCGGCCGCGCCGCCTCGAGGTCCTCGACCAGGGCTCGCGCGACGCGGTCCTTGACCGAGCCCGTCGGGTTGGCGACCTCGAGCTTGGCGAACAGGCGGACGGCCGGGTTCGGCGACATGCGCGGGATCTCGACGAGCGGCGTTGGCCGATCGGCATCGACGATCGACGCGTACGCGCCCGCCGACCCTCGCTCGACCGCTCGACGGGCGTCGGTCAGCGGGCCGGTCGCCGTCGCCTCGGCCCCGCCGGCCATCGCCGGCAGGAGCCGGACCTCGTCGCGGCCTCGACCGGCGTCGCCGAGCCCGTCGAGGTAGCGCACGTCGCGCCCGTTGAGGTAGACGTTCACGAACCGGTGGAGCTCGCCGTCGTCGTGAGGAGCTGGCTCTCGAGCGCCGGGTAGCGTGCCGACGAGGGCGCCAGCACCTCGCCGATCGTCGCGCCCGTCGACCTCGATCGCCGCTGCCGCCCGCCTGCGCGCGCAGCACCGGCGGGAGCCGGACCGTGCTCATCGGCGCCGCCCCGCCGAACGCGGCGGCTCGCCAGCGGCACCGCCCAGCACGAATGGCTGTCCGCACCGAACGTCGACACCGCGCACCGGTCGTCCCGCCTCGCGCGCGGCGCGGGCCGCGTCGGAGCACGCGGGGCAGGCCGGGTCGCGCCGCAGCCGCAGCTCGGAGAACTCGGTCATCGAGCGCGTCGAACAGGAGCAGCCGGCCGACGAGCGGCTCGCCGATCCCGAGCAGGACCTTGAGCGACCTCGTTGGCCTGGAGCAGGCCCATGATCCCGGGCACGACGCCCAGGACACCGGCCACGGAGCAGCCGGGCGCGAGCTCCGGCGGCGGCGGGGTCGGGTACAGGCAGCGGTAGCACGGGCCCTCGTACGGCACGAAGGTCGTGAGCTGGCCCTCGAACCGGAACACCGAGGCGTGGACGACCGGGATGCCGGCCGCGACCGCCGCGTCGTTGAGGAGGTAGCGCGTCTCGAACGTGTCGGTGCCGTCGAGGATCACGTCGTAGCCGGCGATGAGCCGCTCCACGTTGTCCGCGAGGAGCATCTCGTCGTACGGGACGACCTTCACGTCGGGGTTCAGCGCCTCGATCGTCTTGCGCGGCGGAATCGACCTTCTTCTGGCCGACGCGGCTCGGTCGTGTGGACGATCTGGCGCTGGAGGTTCGAGAGGTCGACGACGTCGAAGTCGACGATGCCGAGCGTCCCGACGCCGGCGGCGGCGAGGTACAGCGCCGCCGGGGCGCCGAGCCCGCCGGCGCCGATGATCAGCACCTTCGAGTCGAGCAGCTTCGCCTGGCCGTTCGATCCCCACCTCGGGGATCAGCAGGTGCCGGCTGTACCGTGTCTTCTGCTCGGCGGTCAGCCGGACCGGCTTGGTCCACTCGCAGCCCTGGCGTCTTCCAGGCCTGGAAGCCGCCCTTCATCGACGCGACGTCGGTGTAGCCCATCCGGCGGAGCGTCTGGGCGGCGAACAGCGAGCGGACCCCGCCGGCGCAGTACAGGACGACCGGCGCGTCGCGGTCGGGCGCCGCCGCCTCGATCTGCTGCTCGAGGTAGCTCTTGGAGACGTGGGTGGCGCCGGGCACGTGGCCCTCGTCCCACTCGGTCGTCTCGCGCACGTCGATCAGCGCGAGCCACCGCGCGGCGCAGAGCATCCGTCTCGGCCGGCGAGACCTCGCGGATCTCGTCGCGAGCCGCTCGAAGGAGCTCGGCATAGGTCTTGGGCATCGGTGGAAGGGTGCTCCGATGATCGACGCGCCGCCGTGGTCGGCGGGGTGGGTGACGACGGGGTGTTGGCTCCGATGCGGACGTCAGCGTCGACGTCGCGGAGCCACGGAACGCCGGCTCAGGCCGGCCGGCGACACGCGCACCGTGCCATCAGCTTGCCTCTCCGACGGCGAGCGGCTTCGCGCCGACCTCGTCCAGCAGGTGCTGGAGGGAGTCGAAGCTGAGCATGGCGCACTTGAGGCGCGCGGGGCTGATGTCGATGCCGAGCAGGTCGAGCAGGTCCGTCGCGGCGAAGTCGACCACCTCGGCGACCGGCTTGCCCTTGATCTCGTCCGTCAGCAGCGAGGCCGATGCCTGGCTGATGGCGCAGCCTCGGCCGGTGAACCCGACCTCGCGCACGACGCCGTCGTCGACCCCGAGCTGCATCGTGATCCGGTCGCCGCACAGCGGGTTCGCGCCCTCGAACGTCGCGGACGGCGTCTCCAGGACCCCGAAGTTGTGGGGCCGCCGGTAGTGCTCGAGGATGTAGTCGCGGTAGAGGTCGTCCATGGCTCTCTGGCGAGTGTAGCGCGCGGGTCTAATTCCGACCAGCGCACTCGGGATTAGCGCCAATCGGTGCCCACTTGACCCGCGCCGACGGGGGCCCACGCGGGCCCGGATGCCGGCCTGATCCAGGTCGGCTGACCGACCAGCGCGCACCACGTGCGTCCGGCCACCGTGCGCCGGACGCACGTTCCACCTCGCGTGCGATCATCGGCCGGATGTACGTTCCGGCCCATTTCCAGCCGTCCGACGACGAGGTGCGCGACGCGCTGCGCCATCTCGGCGCGGTCGACCTCGTGACCGCGACCGACGACGGCCTTCTCGCGACCCTCATGCCGATGCTCTGGGACGAACCGGGCAGCCGGCCGGGCCTCGGGCCGTGGGGCGCGCTGGTCGGGCACATCGCGCGCAACAACGCCCAGTGGCGGACGCCCGCGATCGGCGACGCGATGGTCATCGTCCGTGGGCCCGACGCCTACATCTCCCCTCGCTGGTACGCCGCCAAGCGCGAGCACGGGCGGGTGGTCCCGACGTGGAACTACGTCACCGTCCAGGCCCACGGCCGGCTCGTCGTCCACGACGACGTCGAGTGGCTGGAGACGAACGTCCGCCGCCTCACCGACACGCACGAAGCGGAGGCCGGCGAGCCCTGGTCCGTCGACGACGCGCCGCGCCGGTACATCGATGGGCAGCTCCGGGCCATCGTCGGGATCGAGGTCCTCCTCGATCGCGTGGTCGGCAAGTGGAAGCTCGGGCAGAACCGGTCCGACGAGGACATCGCGGGCGCCATCGATGGCCTCGAGGCTGCTCGACGAGCACGGCGTGTCGGCGGCGATGCGGGCCGCTCCCCGGCGTTTGCGCGCCGAGCGCTGATCCAGATCGCCGATGCCCCCGGACCTTCGCCGGGCGAGATTCCGTTCCTGTAAGCCGCAAGGGGAGCAGGACCGTGGACGACGGCTCCCGGCGAGCCGAGCTTCCGTGTGGTCAGGAGGGGAATGCTGCCGCCGAAGTCGGTGTAGCTGAGAGTGCGCGCTGGTCCGCCGACCAGCCCGGTTCGCTTCCGCCGGCCAGCCGGGCGAACACCTGGGGCGTGACCCGCTCCGGGCATCGATGACGTAGAGCCCCAGCGAGTCGCCCGAGAAGTCGGACGCCTTTGGATCCGCGAGCACGGCGAACGTGTGGCGCGTCCGGAGCGCGATGCCCGTGGAAAGGCCGGCGTCGGCCAGCCACGGCACCACCGTGAGCGGCTTCGACGACGTGCCGTTCGCGGGCATGTCCGGCGTGTCGAACGTGATCGTGCGGAGGTCGATGGGACCATTGCTGAAGGCACCCGATCGTGCACGAACATCGAGGAGGTGCAGTTGCCCCTCGAGCCAGCGGGCGTCGACGCACACGGCGTCGCCGTCGCGTTCCAGGACATGCATCGCTGGTACGGATCGGTCCATGCCCTCAACGGGCTGACCATCGACATCGGCCCGGGCGAGATGATCGCGCTCCTCGGGCCGTCCGGCTGCGGCAAGACGACCGCCCTTCGGGCGCTTGGGGGGCTGGACGAGGTGGACCAGGGTCGGATCCTCGTCGACGGCCGGGACATGACCAATGTGCCCGCGAACAAGCGGAACATGGGGATCGTGTTCCAGGCGTACAGCCTGTTCCCCAACATGACGGCTCGCGACAACGTCGGCCTACGGCCTCCGCCTGCGGGGTGTCGATGGCGCCGCACGGAAGCGGAAGGCCGGGGAGATGCTCGACCTCGTCGGCCTTGGTGCCCAGTCGGGTCGCTACCCGCACCAGATGTCGGGCGGGCAGCAGCAGCGCGTCGCGCTGGCACGCGCGCTCGCGATCGAGCCCAGCGTCCTTCTCCTCGACGAGCCGCTCTCGGCGCTCGACGCCAAGGTCCGCCGCCAGCTCCGTGAGGAGATCCGCCGGATCCAGATCATGATCGGGATCACGACCCTGTTCGTCACCCACGACCAGGAGGAGGCGCTCGCGATGGGCGACCGGGTCGGCGTGATGTCGGCCGGGCGCCTCGAGCAGATCGCCCCGCCGGCCGAGCTGTACGACCGGCCGAGGACGCCGTTCGTGGCGGAGTTCGTCGGCCTGACGAACCGGATACCCGCGACCGCGACGAACGGGACGGCCGTCATCCTGGGAACGAACGTGGCCTTGCTCGAAGGGTCGGTCCAGTCGGGGGCGATCCAGGCGCTCGTCCGGCCCGAGAACATCCGGCTGACCTCGACGGAGGACGGCACGGGCCGCGTGGTCGCCGTCAGCTTCCTCGGGTCCCTTTGCCGCGCCCAGGTCATGCTGCCGGACGAGACGCTGGTGGTGGCCCAGATGTCGGCGCCGGATGCCAGCGGGCTGTATCCCGGCGTTGCGGTCTCGACCACCGTCGTGCCCGCTCCCGTGTTCGCCGTCACGGACTGACGGAGGCTCGGCGTGGCGAACCAGATCAGGGAGCCGGCCAGCTCAATCGACGTCGTCCACGAGACGGATGTCCTCGTCGTCGGCAGCGGTCCGGGCGGCCTGTCGGCGGCGCTTGCCTCCGCGCGGGCCGGGGCGAAGACGACGCTCCTCGATCGCTACGGCTGCTTCGGCGGGAACTTGACCCAGGTCGGGGTCGAGAGCATCGGCTGGTACCGCCACGAGCAGACCGTTGAGGCGGAGGGGATCGGTCGCGAGCTTGAGGATCGGGCGGCCGCGATGGGGGCGGCGAACCCAGAGAGCCAGTCGCTGAGCATGGGGATCGACGGCGAGCGGTTCAAGTACGTCGCGGACGTGCTCGTCGCGGAGGCCGGCATCACGCCCATGCTCCACCGGCTCGCCGTGAAGCCGATCATCGAGGACGGCGCCATCCGGGGGGTGATCACGGAGAGCAAGTCCGGTCGCGAGGCCGTGCTCGCCAAGCGGGTGGTCGACGCCACCGGCGACGCGGACATCGCCGCCCGCTCCGGGGCGCCGGTCCGCAAGACGCCCCGCGAGGAGATGCTCGCGGCGTCGGTGATGTTCTCCATGTCCGGCGTGAACAAGCGCAAGTTCCTCGAGGAGGTCAAGGCCGACCCGCAGACCTACCGCGACTGGGCCGGCAACGCGGAATGGGACATCGAAACGACCGGCAAGGAGGACGAGCTGTTTTCGCCGTTCCTGCGCAAGCCATTCAAGCGCGCGGTCGAGGAAGGGCTGATCCCGGCCAACCTGATCACCCTCGCGGGGACGTGGGGTACCGTCGCCGATCAGGGCGACCTTACCTACCTCAACCTCGTCCACCTGGCGGTGGACGGAACGAGCGCCGACGACCTGACGCGTGGCGAGATCGAAGGACGACAGCAGGCGATGGACGCGATGAAGGCGCTTCGGGCGTTCATGCCGGGCTGCGAGGACGCCAAGCTCCGGAACTTCGGGATGACGATCGGGATCCGCGACACGCGCAAGATCGAGGCCCGTTATGACCTGACGGGTGACGACGTCCGCGGGGAGGCCCGGTTCGAGGATTCGATCGGGATCTTTCCCGAGTTCATCGACGGCTACGGCGTGCTCGTCCTGCCGACCACCGGCCGCTACTACCAGGTCCCATACCGTTCGCTGGTCCCGCGACTCGGGCCTGCGAGCCTGATCGTTGCCGGCCGTTCGATCGGCGGCGACAAGATCTCCCATGCCTCGACCCGGAACATGATGTGCTGCAGTGTCAGCGGCCAGGGCGCGGGGGTCGCGGCTGCCGTGTCGATCCGGGAGGACGCGGGGTTCGACGAGTTGCCCATCTCGAAGTTGCAGGCCGAGCTGCGACGGCAGGGCGTCCGGCTCGACTGAGCGGCGCCATGGAGCCCACCGAACCGGCGATCCGACGAACGCGCACGACCGACGGCGTGGCGATCGCGTACGCGGTCTCAGGCCCGGCGGGAGCGCCCAACGTCGTCCTGATGCCGGGCGTCCCGTTCAGCGACACGGCGGCCGAATGGCGGATCCCGGTCCAGCGGCGGGGGTTCGTGGCACTCGGCGCCAGGGTCCGGTTCATCCAGTACGACGGTCGGGGCAGCGGTCGCTCCCAGCGCGACGTCGAGGACCTTTCGCTCGATGCCATGCTGGCGGACCTGGACGCGGTGGTCGACGCGGAGCGCGTGAAGCGCGTCGTCCTGATCGGGTTCTACCACTCGGTGATGCTGGCCCTCGCGTGGGCGGCGCGTCACCCCGCCCGGGCGGCCGGGCTCGTCCTGTTCGGCGGATCCGCGCGTGGCTGGGGCCCGATGAGCGAGCCCGGAACCCAGGCCCTGCTGAGCCTCATCGATCGCGATTGGGACACCTTCGTCGAGTCCGCGGCGCACGCGTGGCTCGGCTGGCCCGATCCGGAGCTCGGCCGGCAGACGGCGGACTGGTTCCGCACCGCGACGACGCCGGCGATCGCCAAGGCGACGATGCGCGAGGCGAGCGCGATCGACGTCACCCGCGACCTCCAATCGATCGCGTGCCCCGTGCTGGTCCTGCATCGCGCCGAGGCCGCGGTGATCCCGCTCGAGCTGTCGCGCGACCTCGTCGCGTCGCTCCCGGACGCACGGCTGGAGCTGCTGCCCGGGACGTCGGCCAGCCTGTTCTTCGAGGACCCGGAGGGCGTGGCCGACCGGATCGCCGCCTTCGCTGCTGAGCCGACCACGATGCCGCCGAAGGTCGGAGAGCGGACCGGCGCCCGGCGACCGGCGGCGCGGGCGACGATGGCCGAGGCGGGCGGCCTGTCAGCGCGCGAGCTCGAGGTCCTCGTGCGCATTGCGCGCGGCGACACCAACGCCGAGATCGCCGCGTCGCTGGGGATCAGCGTGAACACCGTCGAGCGCCACGTCTCGAACGTCTACCGCAAGATCGACGCCCGCGGCCGCGCCGACGCGACCGCCTGGGCCCTGCGCCACGGGCTCGCGTGAGCACGGCGGGGCGTCGTCACGGTCACGGGAATCCGTGATCGGGATTGGGCGGACTCCGCGATGACGGACGAGACCCCCGACACCGAAGATGGGGGCATGGAACCAACTGCCGCCACCCGACCCACGCCACCCCCGCCTTCGATCATGCACCGCGTCTCGCTCGCGACCATGGGCCTCGCCCGCCCGCTCGCCGGTCGCCGGATCTTCCCGCTGTGGGCGGTCCTCGAGCACCGCGGGCGGACGACCGGCACCGTCCGCCACACGCCCGTCGTCGCCCTGCACACGCCGGGCGGCTTCGTGATCCCGATGCCGTTCGGCCCGTCGACCCAGTGGACGCAGAACGTCCTCGCGGCCGGCGGTGCCCGGCTCCGATGGAAAGGCCGCGACTGGGACGTGACCGCCCCGCACGTCGTCGGGTTCGAGGACGCCGCCGCTGCCCTGGGACCGATGCGCCCGATCGCGCGCCGCGCCGGGATCGTCACCTACCTGGCGGTCCGCCTCCGCGACTGAGCTTCCGTGGCCGACGCGGGCCGCGGGTGTCGGGCCCCTCAGCAGTCGAACACGAACCAGCACAGCTCGTTGCGCAGCCGCTGATCGTCGAGCACGAGTTCCCGGATCTCGCCCGGGAGCTGGGCACGCTGCCACTCGCACTCCAGGCGGCCGGCCGCCTCGCGCTCGTCGTCAGGGGCCGCGGCTCCCGCCGCCTTGATCGCGTAGGCCGCGGCTCCGAGCTCGTGCGCCGCGACGTGGCCCACGGCCGCGGCCTGGCCGGCGGCGTACGCGGCATGCCGGGCGGCCCCACCCAGGTCCCTGGCGGCGGCGTTGGCGTGTCCGGCCGCCGTGCGGGCCACGGCCCAGGGGATCTCACCGCGCGCCCAGGCACGCCCGAGCTCGATCGCCCGGCGCGGGCGGTCGTCCGTCGGCCGCGCCTGCTCGAAGTGGTGCAGCACGTGCGTCGCGCAGTCGGCGGCCCAGATCGCCAGCAGGCGATGGTCCTCGTCGGAGAGGGTCCCGCCGCGACGCACGGTGATGAACCGTGGGTCCCGGACCTTGGGGAGGATCACCGGCCTGGGATCTAGGCCTCGACCCCGAACAGCTTCGCGACCTCGCGCAGCCCCGAGGCCAGCGCGTCGATGTCGCCCTTGGTCGTGTACACGCCGAACGACGCGCGGGCGGTGGCCGCGAGATCGAGGCGCTCGTGGAGCGGCATCGTGCAGTGATGCCCGGCACGCACGGCGATCCCGAACCGGTCGAGGACCTGGGCCACGTCGTGGGGATGGACGCCCGGGAGGTTGAACGGGACCACGCCGCCGCGCAGCTCCGGGTCCATCGGCCCGTACAGCTGGATCGACGGCACCTCGCGCGGCAGGACGTCCAGCGCGTAGGCGACGAGCTCGCGCTCGTGCTCGCGCACGTTGTCCATGCCGAGGTCGCACCAGGTAGTCGGCGGCCACCCCGAGGCCCACGGCGGCCGAGATGTCCGGCGTGCCGGCCTCGAACTTCCAGGGGATCGAGTTGAACTCCGAGCGCCGGAGGTGGACCTCGCGGATCATCTCGCCGCCGGCCATGAACGGCGGCATCGCCTCGAGCAGCGCCCGGCGGCCCCACAGCGCGCCCGACCCGGTCGGCGCCAGCATCTTGTGGCCGCTGAAGGCGTAGAAGTCGGCACCGGTGGCCGCGACGTCGACCGGGATGTGGGGCACCGCCTGGGCGCCGTCGATCAGGACCAGCGCGCCGGCCTCGTGGGCGCGCCGCGTCATGTCCTCGACGGGGTTGATCGTGCCCAGCGTGTTCGACACGTGGGTGAACGCGACGAGCTTGGGCTTGAGCTTGAGCAGGACGTCGAACACGTCCTGGCGCAGGATCCCGTCGTCGGTGATCGGGATGAACTCGAGGTCCGCGTCCTTCTCCTGCGCGAGCAGCTGCCACGGGACGAGGTTCGCGTGGTGCTCCATCTCGGTCAGGACGATCACGTCGCCCGCGCCCGATGTTCTTGCGGCCCCACGAGTAGGCGACGAGGTTGATCGCCTCGGTGGCGTTGCGCGCGAACACGATCTCGTGCGCGTCGGCGACGCCGATGAACCGGGCGACCTTGGCGCGCGCCTTCTCGTACTCGGCCGTCGCCTTCTCGCCGATCGTGTAGATCCCGCGATGGACGTTCGCGTTGTACTCGCGGTAGTAGGTGTCCATCGCCTCGAGCACGGCGCGCGGCTTCTGCGACGTCGACGCGGAGTCGAGGTACACCAACGGGTGCCCGTGGATCTCCTGGTCCAGGATCGGGAAGTCGTGGCGCAGCCGCTCGGGGTCGATCGGGTCGGTCGACGGGCGCGGCGCCGCCGGGCGCGTCTCGGTGGTGGTCATCGGTCCGATGCCTACCCGGCCGCCGCGGCCTGGGGCTCCTTGGGCAGCTCGAGCGCCTCGTCGGGGACGCCGATGTCGAGGCCGTTCTCGCGCAGGATCGGGCCGTAGCCCTCGTCCTCGAGCCGCAGCGCGAGGTCCTTGCCGCCCGAGGTCACGATCCGGCCGGCGGCCAGGACGTGGACGTAGTCGGGGGTGATGTAGTTGAGCAGCCGCTGGTAGTGCGTGATCAGCAGCACGCCCATGTTCGGGTTGAGCATCGCGTTGACGCCCTCGGCCACGATGCGCAGGGCGTCGATGTCGAGCCCGGAGTCGGTCTCGTCGAGGACCGCGAACTCGGGCTCCAGCATCGCCATCTGGAGCATCTCGAGGCGCTTCTTCTCGCCGCCCGAGAAGCCGTCGTTGACGTACCGGGCCGCGAAGCTGTCCTCCATCTTGAGGAGGGCCATCTTCTCGCGCATCCGGCGCCGGAAGTCGAGCATCGAGATGCCGCCGCGGGTGGAGTCCGTCGGGTCGACGTCGGGGTTCTTGTCGATGCCCTGGAGCTTCGCGTTGAGCGCGCTGCGCACGAACGAGGCGACCGACAGGCCGGGGACGGCGGTCGGGTACTGGAAGGCGAGGAACAGGCCCAGCCGCGAGCGCTTGTCGGGCGACAGCTTGAGGAGGTCGTAGCCCTTCCACGTCGACCGAGCCCGACTTGACGACGTACGCCGGGTGGCCCATCAGCGCGTAGGCGAGGGTCGTCTTGCCGGAGCCGTTGGGGCCCATGATCGCGTGGGTCTCGCCCTTGCGGATCGTGAGGTTGATCCCCTGGAGGATCTCGAGCTCCGGGTTGGCCGCGGGCGCGACGTGGAGGTCGGTGATGACGAGCTCGCGGTCGTTGGCGTCGGTCACGAATGGGCTCCTGTGAGCGTGGGGTTCGGGTCGAGGTCGATGTGGCGGGCGGGGACGAGGTCGGCGAGGGTCATGGCGTCGAGCGTCCCGGTGATCGCGTCGCGGACCCGGACCCACAGCACGTTGACGGTGCACCGGGCGGACCGGTCGCAGATGAGGTGGTCGGGCTCGTCGGACGCGCAGCTCATCGGCGCGATCGGGCCCTCGAGGGCGCGGAGGACCTCGCTCATCCGGATCTCGTCCGGCTTGCGCGAGAGCTCGTAGCCGCCGCGGGCGCCGCGCGTCGAGACGACGAGGCCGGCGTCCCGGAGGCTCGTGACGAGCTGCTCGAGGTAGGCGCGCGGGAGGTCCTCGTCGATCGCGATCTCCGCGAGGCTCGCGGGTCCGGTGCCGTACCGCCGCCCGAGCTGCACCATGAGCCGGACGCCGTACTCGCCCTTCGTGCTGAAGGCGACGGCGCCGGATCCGTGGAACGTCGCACGCGTGGTCAGGGGTCGGGTCCTCGTCGGGCGTGATGCGGGCGAAGGATCGTCCGGTCGGGCCGCGGTGCCGTGATCGGCGTTCCGGCCGCTAATTCCGAGCGATTTCGTCGGGATTGAGTCTAGTCCCGGCCCCGCTGGGGCGTCAACGACGCCGAGTTCACCGCTCGAGGCAGGGTGGCGAAGGACCAGCCGCGCTCTTCGAGTCGCCGGCAGCTCCACGGACGTCACGCACGTGACGAGCGCCGTCGGGTCGAACGGCGCGTAGAGCGCAAAGCGAGGCCCGTCCGCGAGCGTCACGTCGTTGAGGACCGCCAGCACCGTCTCGACGTCGAGGTAGTCATCGAGGTATCGCGGCAGATCCGACGCCGCCGCCCGACAGCTCGATCCGGATGCGCACGGACCTGTCGACCTCCCACGTCTCGATGACGGCGTCGCTCGAGGAAGCCGCGGGCGATGCGGCCAGGCGCTCGACCAGCTCGACGTAGGCGTCGTTGCCGCGCGCCACGTCTGCCTCGGTGTCCTCCCACCACACGCGGATCCGTGTCCCAGCGGGCGACCGCAGCTCGACGAGGTCGGCCGTCCAGCGGCTCACCCCAGTCGGCGGATGGTCGGCTGCGAGGTCGGCGGCCACCGGAGCGTCGTCGCGCGTCGGGGTCGGCGAAGAACCCGAGGTGTCGGAGGTCTCGAATGATCGCGACGAGCCACGCCTCCGCGGGGCGGCACGGGGGCTCCGCCGGGGCTGCAAAGGGCATCGGCTCGGCCGGGGCTGGGATGGGCATCGTCTCGGCCGGCTCCGGGCCGCTCCGGGCCGCGAGCCGGCGGTGATCCTGCGTCGTCGGAACGCTCCCATCCGAGCCTCGGATCGGGTCGAGGAATGCCCCCGAGCCCATCGCCTCGTAGAACGGCTGCTTCCACGGATATGCGCGGTGCGACGCGATCGACTCGTCATACAGCTCCGGCAGCTCGGTGGCCCAGATGACCACTCCGCCATTGCGGAGGCGGTCCTGGCGCACGCCGAGACCATCGAGCGCGCGCCGAACCGCTCGACGAAGGCGGGACCGTAGACGTTGATCCAGTACACGTCCCGCAGCGCGAATCGGTCGGTGAACGCCGTCGGTGGGCCAGCGGTCCCGGTCCCATCCGGCCGCGGCCCGCAGGAAGTCAGCGCCGCTGCTGTGTGACCAATCGCAGGTCGCAGGCGAACCCGTATGCGGCTCCGAACGCGTCAGCCAGACGAACGACCAGCTCCCCGAACGCGACGGCGTTGCTCGGCCGCTCGAGCCAGGCGCTGGATGCACTTCCGAACCACAGGCGGCGCGGCATGTCCTCCGCCCGCGGATTTGGGGTGAGCTGCGCGTCCCCGACGTACGCCGGCACCGAGCGACGCTGAAACGCCGCGTACCGGGGAGCTCGCCGTCCGCGAACGACACGAGGTAGGCGGTCGCGCTCTCGACCTTGACCCGGATCGGGTCGCCGGTGTCCATCCGCTCCGGGCGGAGTGCCGCATCGGCGTCGAACGCTTGACCGAGCGCCACGAGGGCGGCGTGGTCCGGCGGGGCCGCGAACGATGACAGGTCGACGGTCAGATCCAGCGGCATGCGCCCTCGCCATCCGGTTCGCCGGTGGAAACCACCACGAGAGCACGATACGGATCGCTCATCGCGGGTGCAGCGCGTTCACGCCGACGCAGCCTCGCGTGCCGTCAACTTCGACGCTTGCACGGCTGCGGCCAACGTCCGCGTTCGATCTGCCGAGTTGATGGCTACGCGCCTGGGGCGGCGCCATCCAACACTTGCGTGGACTCGGCATTTGTTCGACTAGAGGATCATCAAGACCATCGTGTCCGTACCCAGGGTCATCGCCTGCTCACTCGTCGGCGCTCGCCGTCGCGGCGATCGTCGGCGGCTGCGCGTCAACCGAGCCGCCGACCGCAGCCGCCGAGCGCCGCGACGGCCATCGCGATCTCGGCACCGACGACAGCCCCCCAGACCGCCGTCCGGCCCCAACCCCGCGCCGCGCCCGACGGCGACGCCGACGCCGGTCGCCGACGCCGATCCAGCCCCGGCTCCCACGCCGACACCGGCACCGAGTGGCCACACCCTCGCCGAAGCCGGCCGTCGACGCTCGCGGCCCTGCCGAAGCTCTCGAAGACGATCCCGGGTGCGTCGAAGGTCCGGTACTTCGCGATCGTCGGCACGTCGCCGGCGGAGCTCGTGCGGCAGACCGTGGCGAAGTCGGCGGCGCCCTGCAGGCACGACGACACGCTCGCCTGCGTCTCGCTGGGCGGGAGGATCGGCTGGATCAACACGACGAACGGGCTCGACGGGCACGTGCACGGTCACGTCGGTGACGGTCACGCGGACCCCGACGGTGTATCCTCCCCCGGTGGGTGGGACCGCATCGCGTCCAGCCCGCGCTCATCACTGGTGGAAGCAGGTCCTGAACCACTTCGCCTGGCACGAAGGCCGGCACATCAAGATCCAGCAGTCCTTCGACAGGAAGCTCCGGCCGGCGCTGATCGGGCACGCGTGCTCGTCGGCGCGATCCATCATCAGGCGCTGGGAACGCCGCGTGGACGCCGCGCAGCACCGGTTCGACGTCAGCGACTACAGCTGGCAGCCCAGAGTCGGTCCCGTACGCCGGCCCTAGGCCCGCGCGCGGCTCGATCAGCCGAGGCGGACGCGCGTCGGTCGGATCCGGATCGGGACGCTGAAGTCGAGCGCGGTCTGGGTGAAGTCCAGGCCCCAGTGCGCGTGCGGCTCGGTGTACTTCGCGACGTAGCGATCGTGCGCGTCCAGCGGCGGGATCGTCGGGTCGACCGCCGCCGGCCTTCGATGATCAGCGAGTGGTCGCCGTACGGGTCGGACTGGAGGTGGAACGACACCAGCGGCGAGTGGGCGATGTTGCGCAGCTTCGGCGTGTTCGGCTGGCTGTAGAAGAGCAGGGTCGCGCCGTCGTGCAGGAACGAGATCACGGACGACTGGACGCGACCGTCCGGCGCGACCGTCGTCAGCCAGCCGACGACGTCACGCTCGAGATGCTCGCGCGCCCAGGCCCGTCGTCACGCTCGAGCGCCGCGGTCAGCGGATCCGTGTCGGTCATGTCACACGCTCCTCCCAGGATCTTGCCGTAGAGGTCCATCCCGTGGCTCGTCGCCTCGGGCGGCCCTTCGGTGATGCGGAACGACCGCTCGCCGCCCTCGCCGGCCTCGGCGCGCAGGAAGCGGACGTCGGGCCGATCGGCGCGATGGAGGTCCGCCGCGAACTGGTGGTTGTGGGTCACGAACCAGACGTCGACGCCGCCGTCGGCGAGCCCCGTGACGACCTGGCGGGCGATCTCCGCGCCTTCGCGCTCGTTGGTCGACGACAGGGTCTCGTTGAGCAGCACGAGGCTTCCCGGGCGAGCAGGCGTCGACCAGGGCCCGGAGCCGGCCGAGCTCCTCGTGGAGCTTGCCGCGCTCCATCGAGGCGTCCTCCTCGCGCGTGAAGTGGGTGAGGACGCTCGATCGGACGCTCGCCGAGAGCCGGTCGCGCGCGACGAACATCCCGGCGTGGAGCATCACGTCGGCCAGGCCGACCGCTCGGAGGAAGGTCGACTTGCCGCCGCCGTTGGCACCGGTGATCACCACGATCCGCGCGCCGTCCGCCGCCACGTCGTTGCCGACGACCGGCCCGTCGATGGCGAGGCGCAGGCCGGGGTCGTAGAGACCGGACGCCGAGAACGCCGGCTCGGCATCGGCGACGGGGTCCGGCATGCACACGCGGGCCCCGGCGGCCGCGAGCGCCTCGTGGAGGTTGAGGCAGCCGACGAGGAAGCCGAGCTCGGCCCGCAGCGTCGTGAAGAACGAGAGCAGCCAGCGATCGGTCTCGTGGACGGCCCCGGCCGTGGACGCGATGGCGAGCGACCGGATCTCCGCGATCATGCTCATGCCGTTCACGTCGCTCGTCAGGACGTCGACCGTCGACCGGCGCTCCTCGAGGCCCAGGCGGCCGCGCCAGCCCTCGACGACGGTGGGTCGTCGATGGAGGACGTAGCCCGTCCCGCGGTTGCCGGCCCCCAGGCGCGCGCTGACGTGCAGGGTCCGTGCGCGAAGCCGGCGGACATGGTCGTCGGCCTCGGCGAGCCAGGCGTCGTCGAGCTCCGACGCGATGTGCTCGAAGAACGCGACGAACCCCGGCGAGGTGAACGCGCCCGCCCGTTCGGCCTGGACCCGGCGCAGCGACCGGAACGACTCGAGGAACAGGCCGATGACCTCGGCGGCGCGATCGAGGATCAGCTCCGGATTGCGCATCGAGCCGCCCCAGACCTTGCGCTCGGCGTCGACGGCATCGACGGCGATCGCGTAGAGCTGGCGCACGACGTCCGGCGAGGCGATGGCGTCCGTCACGCTCGCCTGCCGGTAGCGGATCGCCTCCGCGGTCTCCAGCGGGCTCGGCACGACCCGTCGGACGACCTCGTCGAGGAACCGGTCGCCGCGGCTCATCGCCGGGTACAGGCGGTCGAGCCCGAGGTCCGCGACCAGCGTCGGATCGGGCTCCGGGAGCGCGTCGAGGTCGAGGTCGCCGTCGGCGAAGAGCAGGCCCGGCCTCATGCGGACGTCCGTCCCCGGATCCGCTCCACGACCGCGTCGTAGCCGAGGCCGTGGGTGTCGGCGACGGCCTGCGCGTGCGCGAGCGGGTCGGGCGGTCGGCGCTCCAGCCGGAACGTCGGCCGTGCGGGATCGAGCGGGTCCATGACGGCGGAGACGCTCGCGATCGACGGATCGTCGGCGGCCAGCTCGCCGAGGAACGTCACCACCACGCAGAGCGCCCCGCGGCGGGTCATCTCGCCGATCAGCGCCCGGTTGAGGGCGAGGGCGTCGTCCGCCGTCGTCGACGAGAAGCTCTCGTTCATGATCACGACGCCGCCCGGTCGCAGCTCGTCCAGGATCGCCCGGGCCCGGGTGAGCTCCGCCTCGAGCCGGCCGGTCAGGTCGGTCGGATCCTCCGCTCGCGCGAACAGCGTGTGGACGTCGTCCCCGAGGCCCACGCGGGCCGCCGATCCCGGGACCAGGACGCCGATGGCCGCCAGGTGGTGGAGCTGGCCGATGGCGCGGGCGAACGAGGTCTTGCCGCCCTGGTTGGGGCCGGTGATGACGACGAGCCGCTCCGCGTCCGAGAGCTCCAGGTCGTTGATCACGATGCCGTCGCCCGGTGGATCGCGGCGGAGCGCGAGCGCCAGGTCGAACAGGCCGTGGACCTCGAGGCCCGCGTCGGTCGCGGACACGTCCGGGTAGCAGAACGGCAGCCCGGCGTCCTGCAGCGGCCGGATGAGGTCGAGCCAGCCGAGGTAGAACGGCAGGTCCGCCGCGACGGCGGCGATGCCCGGGTCGAGGAACGCGCCGTGCCGCTCGACGAAGGCCGCGAGCGCCCGGAAGACCGCGGGATGCAGCCGCGCGACCCGCTCGAGGATCCCGGCCTCGACCGGGTTCATGTCGGCCGTGCGGAACACGTCGACGGGCAGCGGCACTGCGGAGCCCCGGCTGCCGGAAGCGCGCGAAGGTCGCCTGGACCTCGGCGCCGTAGTCCGCCTCGCCGTTGTCCCGACCGACGACCACCCGGCTGTCCCCGATCCGCATCCGGTAGGTGACGCCGGCCAGGTCGGCGAGCATCCGCGTCGTGTCGGCCTCGCAGGGTCGTGAACGCCGCCGATTGCACGTAGTCGCGGACAGGAAGGCGGCGAACGCGCCGAGCGCGCGCGACGCGGGCGAGGCCTCCTCGAGGGCGTCCGCGACCAGCGTGACCGCGACCCGGTACTCGTTCGCCGCCTCGAGCTGCCAGCGCTGCCGTTCGAGCGGGTGCGCGATCGACGACGCGTGCCGCAGGTGCTCGTCGACGACACGCATCCGGGCGGCGAAGCCGGCGAGCGCGTCACGCAGCGCCGGCGATTCGAGGTCGCGGAAGACCTCGTGGCGGAACGCGACGGCGTCGGGATCGCCGAGGCGCGTGAAGAAGCGCGCCAGGAGCGCCGGGTCGGCACGGCCGTGCCCCAGGGCGGCGGCGACCTCGTCGAGGTGGAGATCGACGGCGAACGCCGGCGTCGACTCCGTCGTCTCGGGGCCGGCACCGTCGCCAGGTCGGAAGAGGATCCCGGCAGGAAGCGTGGGCGGACTCCTTGACCGGGTGAGGACTAGGGCTGGGCCGTCGGCGCGATGAACGTGGCGCTCATCGCCTCCGGATCGATCGCCGTGAGGAACTTCAGGGTCACGGAGCGAGGCACGGCCTTGGTGATGCACGTCCCGGCGGGGGCGGGCGCCACCGTGACCTTCGTGCCCTGGACGGAGACGTCGACCTTCTTGTCGCACGCCGTGCCCGACCCAGCCGACGACGAGCAGCTTCGCCGTCTTGCCGCCGGTGACGGCCGCATTGCCGCCGTGGAAGGCGTGCGAGACGGCCTTGGACTCGGCGCTCGTCGGCACCCGGGCCGTGGAGAGGACCCCGTTCTGGTCGTGGACGGTGACGCTGACTCGCTTGCCGGAGCTCGGCCGGCAGCTTGACCGCGAAGGTCGTGCCGGTCGCCGCGGACGGCGATGCCACGACGGCCGGCGGCCCGGAGGACGACGCTCGCCGACGGAGAGCTGGAGGCCGGCGGGTTGGACCCGCACGCGGCGACGACCAGTGCGGCGAGCCCCATGAGCACCACGAACGGGCGCATGCCTGTCCTCCTCCAGTCTGCCCGCGGTCGACGTCGCCGACCGTCGGCGACTCCGACGATTACGGTGCCATCATCGCAACGCGCTGAACGCTCGTGGTGGCGCGGCGGTACTGGTGGGCATGACGATCGCTCGCGCACCCGATCCTCGCGACGCTCTCTGGCCACCGTCGTCGTCCTCGCGGGATGCGCCTCGGACAAGCCGGCGAAGACCGACGGCCCGGCGGCATCCATCGCGCCCGTTCGACGTCCGCGGTCGACCCGAGCGCCGCGGCGAACGACGCGACGTACGCGGCCTGGCGCCGCTCCCCGGTCAAGCCGGTCCCCGAGTTCGCGACCGCGGTCGAGGCGGCGTGCCGCGCGGAACCGGCGGTCGGGAGCCTCCCGCTGGCCGTGCTCGATGCCCGCGGCGAAGGCCGAGCGCTGCTGGTGTTCAGCGATGGCAAGGGCAAGGCCGCGGTCGCGTGCGTCGCGGACGACGACCGGTCGGGCGCGGTGACCGCGACGGCACACGAGGTCCCGGGATCGGCGAAGGCGGCGACCCCGGCTGCGGGCCGGATGGGCGTCCACGACCTGTTCGTCGTCGAGCAGGGCGGGACGAGCTACAGCGCGCTCGTCGGCCAGTACGGGCCCGACGGCGTGAAGAACGTGGCCGCCAACTTCGACGCCGACGCCGCGTGGTACACGGCGGCCTCGGACAACGGCTGGTACGCGATCTGGTGGCCCGGCCAGGCGAAGCCGCTGGGCGTCGCCACCTCGAGCCGGCGCAACGAGGTGATCGACAGCTACGCCCCGTAGCCGTCAGTCGAGCGGGCGGCGGACGCGGGCGCGGTTGGGGATGACGGTGTCCGACCTCGCGGACGACGGCGCGCCGGTAGCCGAGGAAGCCCGCGAGGTCCGCGAAGGCGTCGTCGAGCGCGGCCGCGAGGCGGCCCCCGGACCGGTCGAACAGGTCGAGGTCGACCTCCATCGCGGTGCCCGCGCCGCGGTGGAGCCACGCGCCCGCGGCCCGCCCGTCGACGAGGACCATGCCGAGCCCGTTGCCGTCGCCGTCGAAGACGCGGTCGTGGACGTCGCGGTCGAGGAACCGCGACCGACCGTCGAGCGGGTAGCCCATCGTCCACGCGTCCCACTTCGGCAGCAGGGTGACGACACCGGCGAGCGGCTCGGTCCGCGCGAAGGCGGCCTCGTCCGCCGCCAGGAGCAGGAGCCCGTCGCCGACGTCGACCGTCTCGTGGGCGCCGATCGCCTCGGCCGCGAGCCGGCCGCTCATCCCCGACCACCAGGCGAAGTCGGCGATCCGCGCCGGCCCGAAGGCCCGCAGGTACTCGCCGGCGAGCCAGGCTCGCGCCTCGGCGGGATCGGGATCCGCGGGCTCGCGCGTCGCCCGCCAGCCAGGCGCGCCGCGACTGGTAGCGCGAGACGTTCGACGTCAGCGAGCCGGACCCGACCGACACGATGTCGCCATGGATCCCCAGCAGCGACATGAGCGGACCCATCTCCCGCCCGTCGAGGTCCACCGCCTTGCGGAGCTCCTGCGCGGTCCGGGGCGTGGCGGCCGCCGCGACGACCTCGTCGCGAACGCGCGCGAACGACGCCTCGTCGAGGCGCAGGCCACGCATGCAGCCACGCGAACCGCTCCAGCGGCACGAACGTGGCGGCCCGGATCAGCGGCGCGGTCGCACGCGGCACGACGAAGGCCGAGGTCCGCATCGCGCGCATCCGCTCGACGAGGCGGTCGGCGTCGAGCGCGAGGACGTCCGCGCCGCTCGCCGACGGCGCGCGAACATGGATCGACAGCGGGCCGCTCGGGTTGGCGCTGTACACGCCGACGACGGACGCGACGGCGTCGAGCGCGCTCGTCGCCGAGCCGTCGAGCCGCTGCCGCCGGAACGAGAACGCGGTGATCCGGGGATCGGTGGTCACGGGTCGAGTATCCGGCGTCGGCGTCGCCGCGATCGGCGCGGTCCCCTTCCGTGGGGGTACGACCGTCCTATCGTGCGTCCCGCCTGTGCTCGCGTACGTTGCGTTCGGACACAGCCCGAGATCACCCCCTGTGCACGGGGAACGCGCAGGGCTCCCGCAGGGGGTAACCACGACCCGTCGCATGGCGCTCGCCCTGGACGACAGTACGCCGCACCGCCGGAGCCGTACGACACGGCGGCACGACGCCGACCGCGAGGACGACGCGCCCGAGGATCGAGCGCGGGCCGACGCCACCCGGCGGCCCGACGGCGACACCCAGGAAGCGCGGGCCGTCGCCCTCCGCCGGATCGTGGCCGAGGTCAACGGCACCCTCGAGCTCGACGCGGTGCTCGAGGACGTCCTCGACTCCTCCCAGGAGCTGTTCGGCGCCGACGCCGCCGGGATCTGGCAGCTCCAGCCACGGCGCCAGCCGTTCGAGCTGATCGCGAGCCGGGACCTCGGCCAGGAGCTGATCGACGCCGTCGCGGCCATCTGCGAGCAGGACGACGTCCTCGGCTTCCGCGCGATCCGCGAGCGACGCGCGATGGTGCTGGCCGATCCGGCCGGCGCGCCGCACCTCGGGCCGATCTACGAGCGGCTCGGGTTCCGGACCGTCAACTTCGTCCCGCTGCTGTTCCGCGACGAGAAGGTCGGCCTGCTGGTCCTGTACCACCGGGCGCCCTACGACTGGACGCCGGACGAGCTCGAGCTGTGCACGTCGTTCGCGAACCAGATGGCCACGGCCTTCGCGAACGCCCGCCTGTTCGCCAGCGTCCGCGAGGGTGCCGCCCGCCTGCGGGCGATCCAGGAGCTCTCGTCGCGGCTCAACCGGATCCAGGACGTCGAGGGCATCGGCAACGCGATCGTGGCCGAGGCGGACCGCCTGATCCGGCACGACACGATCCGCGTCTACGTCGTCGACCAGGCCACGCGGACCTGCGAGCCGATCGCGTTCCACGGCGAGTTCAGCGGCATCGGCAAGCTCTCGCGGGACGTGCTGCGGCTGCCGATCGGCGAGGGGCTGACGGGCTGGGTCGCCCAGCACAACGAGACGATCCGCATCGGCGACGCCGCGAGCGACCCGCGCGGCAAGCAGGTCGGCCAGGACCTCGCCGCGGAGTCGATGCTGCTGGTGCCGATGTCCTACGAGTCGCGCGTCCTGGGCGTGATCGTCGTGTCCAAGAGCGGCTACGACCAGTTCACCGAGGACGACCAGCGGACGCTCGAGATCTTCGCCGGCTACGCGGCCCAGGCCGTCGTCAACGCCGAGGCGTTCGGGCAGGTCTCACGCCAGCGCGAGGAGCTCCACCACCGGCTCGAGAGCCAGCGGCGCCTGCTCGAGGTCAACGAGCGACTCCTCGCCACCCTCGACCCGAGCGGCGTGCTCGAGATGATCGCGGACTCGCTCAAGGTGGTCATCCCGTACGACGCGCTGACCGTCTACCGCGTCGACCGCGCGACCTGGGTCCGGCGCGCGGTCCTCGCCCGCGACCGGTTCGCCGACCTGATCATGCAGCACGAGGGCCCGCTCGACGCCGGCATCACCGGCTGGGCGATCCTCAACGGCGAGGCGGTGCTCGCCAACGACGCGCACCTCGATCCGCGCTCGATCAACATCCCCGGCACGCCCGAGGAGCCGGAGTCGATGCTCGTCGTTCCGCTGATCGCGGCCGGCGACGTCATCGGCACCCTCAACGTCGCCCGCATGGGGGCCACCGAGTCGCACTTCACGCGCGACGAGTTCGAGCTCGTCCAGCTGTTCGCGGGCCAGGCGTCGATCGCGCTCCGGAACGCCGAGGCGCACGGCGCGGTGATGACCCAGGCCGAGCACGACGCGCTGACCGGGCTGCGCAACCACGGCGCCTTCCAGCGCGAGCTCGGGCTGCTGATCGAGCGGGACCAGCCGTTCGGCCTGATGATGCTCGACCTCGACGCGTTCAAGGCCTACAACGACTGGCACGGCCATCCCGAGGGCGACGCGCTGCTCGGGCGGATCGCGCTCGCCATGTCCGACGCGCTGCGCGACGGCGACCGCGTCTACCGCTACGGCGGCGACGAGTTCGCGATCCTGCTGCCGGGCATCACGAGCGGCGCGATCCGCGAGGTCACCGACCGGATCCGGACCGTCGTCGCGCAGCCTGACCGAGGAGACCGGCCCGGTCGTCACGATCAGCGCCGGCGCCGCGCTCTACCCCGACGACGCCCGCGAGAAGGACGAGCTGGTCGCCGTCGCCGACCGCGCCCTCTACCTCGCCAAGCCCGCCGACCGCCTGCGCCTCGGCGTCGACGACCCGACCCGCGACCCGTACCTCGCCGCCATCGACCAGATGACGCTGCGCCTCCTCGAGCGCCTCGAGCCCCGGCAGCTGCTGCGCGAGATCGTCGACCGGGCGGCCAGCCTGGTCGGCGTCAAGCACGGCTTCCTGTACCTGCTCGAGGACAACGAGCCGGACGTCGACCTCGTCTGTCGCGTCGGCGTCGGGCTGTTCGACGGCCTCGACGGCTACCGCCTCCCGCCCGGCACCGGCATCGGCTGGACGGTGGTCCGGTCGGGTCGGCCGATGAACGTCGACGACTACGGCGCGTACCCGACCCCGGCCGGCGGCCTCGATGCCGCCTCGTTCGGCGCCGTGTGCGCCGTGCCGCTGACGTCGGACGGCGAGGTGCTCGGGCTCATCGGGCTCGCCTCGGGCGACCGCGCGCGGCCGTTCACCGAGCGCGAGCTCGAGGCGCTGTCGCGGTTCGCGCAGCTCGCGTCGATCGCGCTCGACAACGCCCGCCTCTTCGAGCGCGCGCAGACCGAGGGCCTGCAGCGCGCCCACGCCGCCCTCCACGACATGCTGACCGGCCTGCCGAACCGGACGCTGCTGCTCAACCGGCTCGCCGAGCACCTCGACCCGGACGCCTCGGATCGCGGCAAGGGCCCGCGTCCGCGGGTCGCGCTGATCCTGCTCGACCTCGACCGGTTCAAGGTCGTCAACGAGAGCCTCGGCCACGCGGCCGGCGACCTGCTCCTCGCCGAGGTCGCGCGGCGGCTCGTCGCGACCGCGCGCAGCACCGACGTCGTCGCCCGCCTCGGCAGCGACGAGTTCGGCGTGCTCCTCGGGCCCGGTCCGCAGCCTGCGGGAGGCCGAGCGGGTCGCCGGCCGGGTCGACGGCCGCCGTGTCGCGTCCCGTTCGACCTCGACGGCCAGGAGGTCATCGTCGGCGCCAGCATCGGGCTCGCCGTCGGCCGCCCGGCCGTGACCTACGCCGGCGACCTGCTCAAGGAGGCCGAGATCGCCCTCCATCGGGCCAAGATCGACCCGGTCCGCAAGTTCGTGCTGTTCGACCCGGAGATGCGCGCGGAGACCCTCGACCGGGCCACGCTCGAGCACGACCTCCGGCGCGCCATCGACCGCTCCGAGCTCCGCGTCCACTACCAGCCGCTCGTCGACCTCGAGACCGGACGCGTCGTCGGGCTCGAGGCGCTCCTGCGCTGGCAGCACCCGACCCGCGGCCTCGTGCCGCCGCTGTCGTTCATCCCGCTCGCCGAGGAGACCGGCCTGATCCTGCCGATCGGCCAGTGGGTCCTCGAGACCGCGTGCCACCAGGTCCGCGCCTGGCAGCGCCGCTACCCGTCGGCCGCGTCGCTGGTGATCAGCGTGAACCTGTCCGCCCGCCAGTTCGCCCAGTCGGACCTCGTCGCGGCGGTGGCGTCGACGGTCCACCGGTCCGGGCTCGCGCCCGGCAACCTCGAGCTCGAGATCACCGAGAGCGTGGTCATGGACCAGTCCGAGGCCTCGGTCGAGCGGCTGCGCGGGCTCCAGGCGCTCGGCGTGCAGCTCGTGCTCGACGACTTCGGGACCGGCTACTCGTCGCTGTCCTACCTGCGCCGGCTGCCGCTGGACACGATCAAGATCGACCGCTCGTTCGTGTCCGGCCTCGGGTCGGACGCCGCGGACCTGCCGATCGTCCAGGCGGTCATCTCGCTCGCCCACGGCCTCGGCATCGACGTCGTCGCCGAGGGCATCGAGACCGCCGCGCAGCTCGCGTGCCTGCAGGAGCTCAGCTGCGACCGCGGACAGGGCTACGCGTTCGCGCGACCGCTGCCGCCCGACGACCTCGAAGCGCTGCTCGCCGGGGCGGGCGACGCGGCGCTGATCCTGCGGGTCGAGCCCGTCGCCTGAGGGCGGTCCTGACCCGCTCGCCTAGTTCCGGCCGGCCCCGAAGATCCGGAGCAGGAACAGGAACAGGTTGATGAAGTTCAGGTACAGGTGGAGCGCCGCGAGGATCGAGGCGCGCTCCATCGATCCCGCGAACGCCGCGTAGTCGCCGCGGGTGATCCGCTGGGTGTCGTAGGCGGTGAGGGCGGTGAACAGGACGACGCCGACGACCGAGATCAGCCAGCCGATCGCGCTCGAGGCCAGGAAGATGTTCACGACCATGGCGACGAGGAGCCCGATGATGCGCCATGAAGAACAGCCCGCCGAGCCTGGCCAGGTCGCGCTTGGTGACCGCGCCGTAGACCGCCGCCGCCCCGAACATCGCCGCCGCGGAGAAGAACGCCGCAGCGACCGACTCGCTCGTGTAGTAGCTGACGATGAACGCGATCGTGAAGCCCATCGACGCCGCGTAGACGAAGAACAGCCCGAGGCTGGCCGTCGGCGAGATGCGGTTGATGGCGCCCTGGATGGCGATCGCCAGCGCGAACTGGCCGATGGCGATGAGCCACCAGTAGTGCCCGACGGTGTCGATCAGGGACTGGCTGCCGCCGACGAGGTAGGCGACCGCCGCGGTGAGCAGCAGGCCCGCGAACATCCAGCCGAACGCGCCGACGAGGAGCTGCTGGACGAGCGCCGGCGCCGGCCGGACGCCGAGCTGCGACGGGGACTGGGGGATCGGCTGCGGCGGCATGCCGCCGGACTGCGGGTACTGGTTCACGGTTCGCTCCTCTCGGGTGAGGCTGCCGGCGTTCGGCCGCGGGTCCGCGAGGGCCGGGCCACGGTCGACGACTTCGCCTCTGCCTGTTCGGCCACGCGGGCCAGGATCCAGAGCAGGTCGGCGAGCCGGTTCAGGTAGGGAAGGACATGGCCGGTGGCGATGGCCTCGTCGGCCGCGGCCAGGGTGACGGTCCGGCGCTCGGCGCGGCGGGTGATGGTCCGCGCCAGCTCGAGCGCGGCGGACAGCCGGCTCTCGCCCGGGACCACGAACTCCTTCGGGCAGCTCGATCGCCGCCTCGGTCGCGCGCAGCACCTCGTCGAGGCCGTCGACCATCTCGCGCGACACGCGCGTGACGCCGTCCTGCTGCTTGGCGCGGGCGTCGGGGTTGGTCGCGAGCTCCGCGCCGACCGCGAACAGCTCGCGCTGGAACCGCAGGAGGAGCTCGCCGAGGCCGCCGACGTGCGGCGGCAGGACGCCGTACTGCGCCTTCATGCCGAGCTCGGCGCGGGCGAGCCCGAGGGCCGCGACGGCCTCATCGACCGTGCCGTAGGCCTCGGTGCGCAGGTCGTCCTTGCGGACGCGGTCGCCGCCGAACAGGAGCCCGGTGCTGCCATCGTCGCCGCGGCCGGTCGCCACGGCGCTGTCGAACGAGAGCGTTGAGCGCGTCATCCGCGATCGGCGCTCACCACATCAGGCCCGCGTCGCGCGGGTCCCAGCGCTCGGCCAGCAGGGTGACCTTGACGGGGTGATCGACGACGCTCTCGGCCTGCTCGGTCACCTGCTGGATCATCGCGCCGGCGTACGGGCAGAACGGGGTGGTCAGGATCATCTTGATCTCGGTCGAGTCGGGGCCGAGGATGATCTGCTTGATCAGCGCCAGCTCGACGACGTTCATCCCGATCTCGGGGTCGACGACGGCCCGCAGCGCGTCCAGGATCGCGAGCTCGGTCGCGCGGCGCTGCGGCGTCGAACGGCGCCGCGTCGCCGGTGGCGGCGGGTGCGACGGGCTCGGTGATGGGCTGCGTGTCGGTCATCGTCGGGAAATCCTAGCACCACGCTCGGAAATGACCGTTTGCGCTGCGGCCCGGCGAGGCCCGCACGATGGGTGCGATGGCGACGAAGACGGCGGTCCTGCGGCTGACCGACGACGGGCTGCAGTTCGAGGCCACGACCGGCAGCGGGCACACGATCGTGCTCGACGACTCGGCCCGTGACACCGGCGCCAGGCCCGCGGAGCTGCTCGGCGTCGCGCTCGCGGCGTGCACGGCGATGGACGTGATCTCGATCCTGCGCAAGAAGCGCCAGCCGGTCACCGCGCTACGAGATCCGCGTCAGCGGGCACCAGATGCCCTGAGCAGCCGCACGCGTTCACCCGGTTCGACGTCGTGCACGTGGTCGACGGCGCCGGCATCGATGCCGAGGCCGTCCGCCGCTCCGTGGAGCTGTCGGCGACGAAGTACTGCTCCGTGGGCTCGACGCTCGCGGCCGGCGTCGCTCGAGATCCACCACGCCTACCTGCTGCGCGACCCGGACGGCACGGAGCGATCCGCCGACGTCGTGGTGATGGGCCCGAACGAGCCGTACGAGCGGCCCCCGGCCTGAACGATCGGCGCCGGGCGCCGGGTCAGGCGGGCGCGGCGACCTTGACCACGACGCCCGGCACGCGCAGGCGCTCGGGCAGGCCGCCGGCCTCCTCGCTCGTCAGGCCCGGGCCCTCGAGCGAGCCGTCGGCCTCGAAGAAGTCGGCGTAGCGGTCCTTGTTGCCGGCCGCGTAGACGTAGGCCTCCGCGATCCCGACGAGGCGCAGCTCGGGGTGGTCCTTGAGCAGGTCGACCACCGTGTACCCGTTCGCGCGCAGCTCGAGCACCTGGCGAACGGTCAGCCGGGTCCCGTAGCAGAACGGCTCGCCGTTCATCACGAGCGGATCGACCTTGACCCACTTGATCGTCATCGGTCAGCCGCCCTTGTAGATCGCGGCGATGATCGGGTTCTTCTTCCGCGCGTCGCCGGCCAGGCGGCGGTGCCAGCGGAAGACGGCGATCGCCTCGTCGAGCGCGGTGTCGGCCGGACCCATCTCCTCGGCGGAGAGCACGCCGCGCGCGCCCGCCCGGATCCCCTCGAACAGCCTCACCACGTCGTCCAGCGCGACGCCGCGCCGGCGGTAGACGGTCGCGGTCTGGTCGGCGAACTCGCGCAGCCAGCTCGGGTCGTTGCCGGCGACGCACAGCGCGAGGCGGTCGACGAACACCGTGGCGTCCTGGAGCAGGTTGCGCAGGCCGGCCTCACCGATCCGATCGGCGTACGTCGGGTCCTCGTTGGTGGCGACCTCGAGCGCACGCTGCGCGATGCGCAGGTCCTGGGTCCGCAGCCGTGCCGCGGCGTCCGGAAACCCGGCCGTCAGGTCGCGCGGAGGGAGACCGAGCGAGGGGTGGCTCACGGTCGGAGAGGATACCGTCCCGGTCCCGCGCGCGTACGATCGACCGATGACCGACGAGGACGGCGCTCCGCCGCCGAGCACCCAGCGGCAGCTCGACCGGGCTCCCGGGGAGCGGTACCGGGCGCGGCCGGACGCGACGGCTGCGAACGTCGAGGCGGCTCCTGCGGCGGCGGCCCGCTCGCGGCCCCTCGCGGTCGGGGTTCCGATCCTCGTCGCCGCGGCGGGCGCGGCGCCTGATCGGCGTGCTCGGCTCGTTCGACATCGGCGCGGGCTTGCTGGCCGTGTCGGCGTTCATCGGCTGGGCCGTCGCCGTCGCCGTGGTCTGGGGCAGCGACCCGGCGCCCGAACGACGCGGCCGCCGCGTCCGCTGGGCGGTCGGGCTCGCGGTGGGCTCGATCGTCGTCGGGCTCGCGGTGCTGTGGGCGTACTCCCGAACCGAGGGCGGCGTGATGGACCCGGTCGCCTACCTCGACGAGCGATTCGGGCCGCTGGCCATCGCGGACATCGTCGTCGCCGGGGTCGTCGCCTGGCTGCGGGCGCGCTGAGCCGGACGCGCGAGGGCGGCTTCCGCGGGGCGGCCGTCTTGGGCACACTGCGCGCAGCACGCGAACGGGCGCGTGGCCAGCAGGCGAGGATCCCATGAAGAACCTCCGCTCGCTCATCGTGATCCTCGTGATCGTCGGCGGCGTCGCCGTGGTCGGCATTCGTGTTCCGCGACCGCCTGACCGGGAACGCGGGCGAGCTGCAGGTCGGTGACTGCTTCCAGGTGCCCGACGGCGACTCGATCGGCGACGTGCAGCACCAGCCGTGCAACGAGCCGCACGACGGCGAGGTGTTCCTCGTCGGCAACTACACCGGCGTGGGCGACACGTACCCGACGTCGGACCAGTTCGACGCCTGGGTCGGCACCGAGTGCGTGGACAAGGCGTTCCCGACGTACACGGGCACCGCGGCCCTCGACCGGGACGACATCGACATCGGCTACTTCTACCCGCTCGAGGAGAACTGGGGGAAGGGCGAGCGCCAGATGATCTGTTACGTCACGCCCGTCGGCGTCGACAGCGTCACGTCGTCCTACCGGCAGGGGCAGGCGAGCCCGGCATCGAGCTAGCCGGGCGGCGGCGGCTAGCAGGGGCCGGAGCGCGGAGCGACCTTCGCCGGCCGTCTCGGCGCGGATCGCGGCCGGCGTCAGCGGCTCCCGGAGGAGGCGGCCGAAGCGCGCCGCCCGTTGCGATTCGGGCACGGCCTCGAGCCACGGCCACAGCAGCGCCTCGCCCTCCGTGTAGACGTAGTCGTACAGGCGCCACAGCGGGTGCGAGACGAACTCGGCGCGCTTTGCGGCGGTGTCCGGGCTCGTCCGCCCGACCTCGACCATGTACGCGACCGCCTCCTCGCGCGACGCGCCGTCGACGTGGAGCATCAGCGCCGCGTTGATGCGCGACTCGGCGAGCGTCGCCCGAAGGTCCGCGACGGCCGCCTGGCGCGCGACGGCCGCCCGCAGCGCGTCGGGGTCGCCGGCCATCGGCAGCCCGGCGACCGGCGCCAGCTCGAGGAGGAGGTCGGGCATCTCCGCCGGCGGGACGACGATGGCGCGACCGACGTTCGCGAGCCCCTCGGACAGCAGGCACTCGGGCGTGTTGATGAGCAGGATCGACGACTCGAGCTGGCCGAGCTCGTCCACGAGCACCTGCTCCTTCGTGGCGTGCTCGAGGTGGTGGCCCGGGATAGGTCTCGTGGGCGATGACGCCGACGAACGTGCGGGAGGCGGATCGGGAGGTCCAGGTTGAAGTCGACGCGGGACCGGTAGCCGCCGTCGTACCAGTTGTAGCCGGACCACGGCTGGTCATGGACGAAGGACACGCGCAGGGCCTCGCCGTCCGGGAGCTCGAACATGGCGGCCGGCGCGCTCGCGGAACCGCGGGACGAGGACGTCCGACGACGGCGGCGACGCGGTCGGGGTCGACGGTCCAGGCCGCGTCCTCGGCCGCGAGCCGATCGGCGAGGCTGCCCGCGCCCGGCAGGAGCGTCTCCAGCTCGCGGGCGGCCCGCTCGAAGACATCGTCCGGCCGTCGTTCCGGGCGCAGCGTCAGGCAGCGCTCGACCTGCTCGAGATACGTGATCGGCTCACCGGCCTTGACGCGGGCGAGGGTCTCGATCGCGACCAGCTGGGCGTCGAGCCAGGATCGACGATCGGGCTGCGACACCTCGCCCGGGAGCCGCGCCCGCAGGTCCGCGGCGTCGCCGGCGAGCCGGGCGGGCGACCGGAGCTGCTCCATGTCGACCCTGGCCTTGAGCTCGGCCGGGCCGAAGTAGCCGTCCACGGTCCCCGGCAGGTGCTGGTCGAGCCGGAGGCCGAGCAGGATGTAGTCGCGGGCGACGTCGTCCGGCGCGGGGACCTCGCGGGTGCCGCCGACCGCGGGAACGGTGGCGCGGGTCACCGCTGGAGCTTCTCGTTGCGCGGCGCCCGGGGCGTGCCGTCCGGTTCGTGCGCGCCGTGCTCGGCCGCCGCGCGGCGGGCCTCGTCGAGCTTCGCCTGCATCTCGGGATCGAGGGGGATCGAGCGACGCGAGGTCTCGGCGATGTGCGCGTGCGCCTGGCCCGCGACGTCGTCACCGGCGGCCGACGGGACCTCGCCCATGCCCTGGCCCGCACCGACGCCGCCGGTCTCGCCACGGAACGGCATCCCCTGGCGCTCGACGGCGTCGAGGCTCATCCGCAGCGCCGCGGTCTTCTGCTCGGCGACCTCGCGGACGTAGGCGGCCTCCTCGTCGGCCGTCATCTCGCGGCCGCGCACGATGCCCTTCGGCTTGCCGACCATCAGCCACGAGAGGTGGTAGCGGTCCATCGTGCCCCACGCGGTCGCGAGCAGGTCGTCCGACAGCTGGAGCCACGTCTGCAGGGCGTTGAGCGACGGCTGCGCCATCAGCCGCTCGCCTTCGGCGATCAGCTGGCGGGTGCGCAGGATCAGCTCGTCGCGGGTCACCGTCCGAGTCTAGCGGCGGAGGACGTCGCCGACCGACGGTAGCCTGTCGCCATGGCCGACCTCACGCCCCACGACATCGGCTGGTTCGAGTCGCCGTCCGAGCTCCGCGACTGGCTCGAGGCGAACCACGAATCGGCGCCCGAGAAGTGGATCGGCACGCGCCCGAAGGCGTCGGGCCTGCCGAGCGTGACCTGGGAGGAGATCGTCGACGAGGTCCTGTGCGTCGGCTGGATCGACGGGATCCGCAAGCGCGTCGACGGCGGCTCGGCGCAGCGGATCACGCCCAGGCGCGACGGCAGCGTCTGGAGCGCCCGCAACGTCGGTCGCGTGGAGGCGCTGCGCGCGGCCGGGCGGATGCGACCCGCCGGCGAGGCGGCGTTCGGGCGGCGGCGCGACGACCGGACGGCGATCTACTCGTTCGAGGCGAACCTGGGGTTCGACGCGGCGGCCGAGGCCGCGATGCGTCGGGACACGGCCGGCTGGGCCTTCTGGGAGGCGCAGCCGAACGGGCTACCGCCGCATCGGCACGCACTGGGTGATGAGCGCGAAGCGCCCCGACACCCGCGAGCGCCGCCTGGCGCAGCTCGTGGACGCGTGCACGGCGGGCGAGCGCCTGCCGGTGCTCACGGGGACGGCGCGCCCGACGGCGAAGGGCTGAGCGTCAGCCGTCGACGATGAACCGCTCGCGATCGTCGCGGGCGCGGAGGGTCCACGGGCCGGGGAGGCCGCTGCCGATGGGCCGGCCGTCGAAGCGGGTGATCGGAAGCACGCCCGCGACCGAGGAGCACATGAACGCCTCGTCGGCGGTCGCGAGCGCATCGGGCAGGAGCCAGTCCTCGATCGGCCGGAGCCCGGCGCCGCTGGCCCATCGGAGGAGCCACGAGCGGGTCGTGCCGGGCAGGATCGCGCACTCGAGCGACGGGGTTGCGAGCTCGACCACGCCGTCGGCGGCCCGGCGCACGAGGAACACGTTCGCGGTCGTCGCCTCGGAGAGGTGCCCGGAGATCGTGAGGAACAACGCATCGTCGGCGCCGGCGCGGCGGGCCTCGAGTCGCGCGTAGACGTAGTCGGCGCGGCTCGTCGTCTTGAGTGTCACGATCGGGTTCTGCGGGTCGCGGCGGACGGACGAGGCCACCAGCGCCAGGCCCCGCGAGAGGTGGTCCGGCGGCGGCGGCACGACCGGCCACGCCTGGATCACGATCGTCGCCGCGAGCCGCTCGTCCCGGGGCGGCAGGAGTCCCCGCGAGCGCCAGGCGCCACGCGAGACCGTGACCCGGACCGACGCGTCGCCATCGGGCCCGTCGAGGCCCTCGGCCGCCAGCAGGTCGCCGATCCCGTGCGCGAGCAGTCCCTCGACACCGTCGGGCAGCTCGATCCCGAGGCCGCCCGCCGAGCGCTGGAGCCGCGCCGCATGCTCCGCCAGCTCCGTCAGGCGCCCACCTCGTGCCCGAAGCGTCTCGAAGATGCCGTCGCCCAGCTGGAACCCGCGGTCGAACGCGGACAGATGCGACCCATCGGCCGGCAGCAGCTCGCCGTCGACCCAGACGTGTGCCGGGCCGGTGGTCACGCCCCCACCTCGACCGCCCCGATCGACGACAGCGGCCCGCGCGCCTTCGCCTCCGTCTCGTCCCACTCCTCCTGCGGGTCGCTGCGCCACGTGATCCCGCCACCGACGTGGAGCGTGAGGCGCTCGCCGTCGGCAACGAACGTGCGAATGAGGATGCTCGAGCCCATCCGACCGTCCGGCCCGAGCCACAGCATCGTCCCGCAGTAGGGTCCGCGGCGAACCGGCTCCAATCGCTCGATCAGCTCCATCGCCCGGATCTTCGGCGCGCCGGTGATGCTTCCTCCGGGGAACGCGGCCGCGAGGAGGTCGAAGGCGTCGGCGTCCGGGCGGAGCTGGCCCGTCACCGTGGTCACGAGGTGCTGGACGGCGGCCGTGCGCTCGAGGCGCAGGAGCCGGGGCACGCGCACCGACCCGGGCTCGCAGACCCGCCCGAGGTCGTTGCGCAGCACGTCGACGATCATCACGTTCTCGGCCTGGTCCTTGGGGCTGGCGAGCAGCTCCCGGGCGAGCGCGCGATCCTGCTCCCGGGTCCGGCCGCGTGGCCGCGTGCCCTTGATCGGGTCGGTCGAGACGAGGCCGGTGCCGTCGACCGAGAGGAAGGGCTCGGGCGACGCCGACAGCAACGCGCGCGGCCTGCCGTTGGCGGGCGAGGGGCCGATGTCGAGGAACCCCGCGAACAGGGCCGGGTCGCCGGTCCGGAGGCGGCGGAAGACGGGCCACGGGTCGCCGTCGAACGGCGCCTCGAGTCGCCGGGTCAGGTTGGCCTGGTAGATGTCGCCGTGCGCGATCGCCTCGCGCACGACCTCCACGTCCCGGATCCAGGCATCGTGCGACGTCAGCGAGGTGAACGACGTCGGAGCGGCAGCGGGCGCCGGCGTGCGTCCGACCGCGCCGCGCGCCAGCCGATCGAGGCGCTCGCGGACCGCGGCGATCCTCGCGCGGAGCCGACCCTGATCGCCGTCGACCGTCCTCGCCGCCAGCCACGCGGTCCCGGTGCGGCGGTCCCAGGCGAGCGCCCAGTCGTGGAGGCCGAGCCGGAGCGCCGGGAGGTGCTGGTCCACCCGCGCGACGGACGGCAGCCGCTCGAACCGGCGACCGAGGTCGTAGCCGAGGTAGCCGACGAGGCCACCCGCGAACGGCGGCGCGGCGGGCTCGGCGGCGCGGTCGCTGTCACCCGATGGGCCGGCGCCGAGCCGCGCCAGCATCGACCTCGCCTCGGCGAACGGATCCGCGCCGTCGGACGGGGCGTCGACGACCGCGACGGGATCGGCGGTGAGGTAGCTCCAGCGTCCCGTCCGCCCCGGCCGGGCGCTCTCGAGCAACGCGAGCCCGGGCAGGTCCCGGAACGCCTCGGCGGCGTCCATCGGCGCGATGCCGTCCAGCTCGGGGACTCGCAGCACCACCAAACCGGCGGCCGCGCCGCGGTGCGTGGAACGGGCCTCCGGCGAGTTGTGCACGGGGCGATGATATGGGGGCCGTCTGAGGGGGCGGCCATGAAGCGTGGGTGGAGGCAGCGTGGCCGCTCGGGACCTCGGGATTCGTATTGGCCGCCTCGATGCCGGCCCGAACGACGCGATCACGGACGTCCGCGGCGTGCGCGTCGGGCACACGACGCTGATCGAGGGCGACGGCCCGCTCGTCGTCGGCCGCGGGCCCGTCCGCACCGGGGTCACGGTGATCCTCGCGCACGAGGCCGACGTCTGGGCCGAGCCCGTGTTCGCGGGCTGCCACCGGCTCAACGGCAACGGCGAGCTCACCGGGCTCGAGTGGATCCGCGAGGCGGGCCTGCTCGCCGGCCCGGTCGCGATCACCAACACCCACAGCGTCGGCGTCGTGCGCGACGCCCTGGTGGCCAACGCGATCGCGCACCGGCGCGCCGGCGGCGGCCTGTGGTCGCTGCCCGTCGTCGGGGAGACGTGGGACGGGCTGCTCAACGACATCGACGGCCTCCACGTCCGGCCCGAGCACGTCGACGCGGCGATCGCCGCCGCCGCGGACGGCCCGGTCACCCAGGGCAACGTCGGCGGCGGGACCGGCATGATCTGCCACGAGTTCAAGGGCGGCATCGGGTCGGCGTCGCGGGTCGTGGACGCGAGCGTGGGCGGCTGGACCGTCGGCGTGCTGGTCCAGGCCAACTACGGCGAGCGCGACCAGCTGCGGGTCGACGGCGTCCCGGTCGGCCTCGAGATCCCCGTCGCCGACGTCCCGAGCCCGTACACCCGGGCCGACGCCATCGACCTCGCCCGTGCCGAGCCGGGTTCGGGCTCGATCATCATCGTCGTCGCCACCGATGCGCCGCTGCTGCCCCACCAGTGCGAGCGGCTGGCCCAGCGAGCCACCATGGGCCTGGCGCGCATGGGCAGCACCGCGAACCACTCGTCGGGCGACATCGTCCTCGCGTTCGCGACGGGCAACCGCGGCCTCGCCACGACCGACGAGCCGGGCGTCGCCGCGCCCGTGACGCACGACGTGCGGATGGTCCCCGACAACCGGATGACGCCGTTGTTCAAGGCGACCGTCGAGGCGACCGAGGCCGCCATCGTGAACGCGCTGCTCTCGGCGGACACCCTGACCGGCCGGGACGACATCACCGCCCACGCCCTCGACCACGAGCGGCTGCTCGACGTGATGGCCCGCTTCGGCCGAGGCCCGCGAGCCGCCGGGAGCGCCTGACGACGGCGCTGCCCGACGATCCGCCAGGCGACCCTCGACGACGTTCCGGCCATCCGGACGATCCTCGCGGCGCACGACAACGACGGTCCGGTCGACCAACGTCGACATCGTCGGGCCGTACGTCCGCCACATCGTCACGCACCACCGGGCCCTGGTCTCGACGATCGACGGCGTCGTCGTCGCCTATGGCGCCGTCGTCGATGCCGGTGTCGCCACCCACCTCGCGGACCTGTTCGTCGACCCCGGGCGACTCGGTCAGGGGATCGGGCGGCCGCTGCTGACCGCGCTGTTCGACGGGATCGAGCCGCGGACGACGTTCGCGTCGGACGATCCGCGTGCGCTGCCGCTGTACGCCCGCGCGGGCATGGCACCGCTCTGGGTGAGCCTGTACCTCGAGGGACCGGTCGACGGCGATCGACGCGCCAGGCCGGCGTCGATGCGGCGAGTCGGCCGACGCCGGCGGAGCTCGCCGAGCTCGAGCGCGAGTGGACGGGCGCGTCCCGCGCCCGTCGACCATGCGTTCTGGGCCACGCAGGCCGACGCCCGACCGTTCACGGTCGTCCGACGCGCAGGGGTCCGGTTGCGGCGGGCTACGGTCGCGCCCGCCAAGCCTCGGAGCTCCGGGTCCTCGACCGCCTGGTGCATCCGGCCCGATGCGGATCCGGTCGCGCCGGCGCTCGAGGCCGTTCGGCGCACGCCGGCCGGGGCGGCGTCGTCCGTGTCGTCGTCCCCGGGTCCCAACCCGCTGCTGCGCGCGCTGCTCGAGCGCGGCTTCAAGCTGGTCGACCGCGACCAGTACATGGCGAGCGCGGCCGATCTCGTCGATCCGATGCACGCGCTCCCGAACCCGGGGATGCTCTAGGCGTCAGCCCTCGGGTGCGAGGCGGCGGCCGAGGCGCGCGGCGCCGCCACGAACGGCGGCAGAGATGCCGGCGACGGCGGCCACGGGCGAGCGACGCCCGCGTGACGGCGGCGCGGCGACGCGGCGCGACTCCGGCTCGACCGACGGATCGGGGTCGGGGAGGTAGCTGTTGGCCCGCCGGCTCTCCTCGTCGAGAGCCTGGACCACGATGTAGACGAAGGCGGGGTGCATGGCTGGTTCCTTGCGGTGCGGCGCGGGATCTCCGCGATCAGGCTACGAAGGGCGATCGGCGCGGGCATCGGCCGAGCGTCCACGGGTCGGGGTGGACGTTCGTCAATGACACTGCGGAGCGATCCACCGCGCTCGCGAAGTCGTCCCGGGTGTCCGCGCCCCACTCCTCGGCGAGCAGCCCGAGCGCGGCCAGGACCGCGACGATCGCGAACAGCGCCAGCCAACCGATCCCCGCCTCGAACATCACCGTTGCTCCATCGCCGCGGACCCGTGACAGCGGGCCATCGCGACTGGAACGACCGTATCGGCGTCGGCGGTCGGTGCCATCGGGAGGATGGCCGATATGTCCGCGCGGCCGTCCTTTATTCGGCGCAGGAATCGAAACGGCGCCGGGTTGCCCCGGCGCCGTGTGGAGCCAGAAGGCTCGGCTGATCGCTCCTACGCGACCGCGACCGGCTGGTTGACCTCGATGGGCACCCCCACCATCGAGCCCCACTCGGTCCACGAGCCGTCGTAGTTGCGCACGCGCGCGAAGCCCAGCAGCTCGTGCAGGACGAACCACGAGAGCGACGATCGCTCGCCGATGCGGCAGTACGCGATGACGTCGTCGTCCGCCTCGACGCCCTTGGCCGCGTACAGGGCCGTGAGCTCCTCGGCGCTCTTGAACGTGCCGTCCTCGCGGACCTGCTGGGCCCACGGGATCGACGCGGCACCCGGGATGTGGCCGGCGCGCTGCGCGGTCTCGGTCATGCCGGGAGGGGCGATGACCTCGCCGTTGAACTCGGCCGGGCTGCGCACGTCCACGAGCGTCAGGTCCCCGTCCCCGATGCGCGGCAGGATGTCGTCGCGGAACGCCCGCAGCGAGAAGTCGGCCTCGGGCAGCGAGTACCCCGTCTCGGGATACGCGGGCACGTCGGTGGAGAGCGGCAGGTTGTTGTCGAGCCAGAACTTGCGGCCGCCGTTGATCAGCCGCGTGTTCGTGTGCCCGTACAGGTGCAGCTGCCAGTAGGCCCAGGCGGCGAACCAGTTGTTGTTGTCGCCGTACAGGACGACCGTGGTGTCGGGGCCGATGCCGCTCTTGCTGAGCAGCGCGCTGAACTCGTCGCGCGTCGCGATGTCGCGGCGCACGCCATCGGCGAGCTGGCTGGTCCAGTTCCAGCCGACGGCACCCGGGAGGTGGCTCTGGTCGTAGGCGGTGGTGTCGACGTCGACCTCGACGAAACGGACCGACGGATCGTCGAGGTGGGCTCGGGCCCAGTCGGCCGAGACGAGGACGTCGTCCTTGGCGTAACCGGAAACGGTCATCGATGGTGCTCCAGGCTGGGTGAGGGAGGCGAAGGTGGATGCGGCGGGTGTCGGCGGGCGCGCGGTCTAGCGGGACCGGGCCCGCCACGGACACGCGCAGCGGCCCGGCAGGGCGCCCGAACGCGGTGCTGCGGTCGTCGTCATCTCAGCCGCCCGTCGCCACGCGATCGCGGCGCGCGAAGTCGTCCAGCGCCTGGCGGCACGCGAGCGCCGCCCGCTGCGCCTGGCCGACGATCCAGGGGTCGACGCGGCTCGAGTCCTCGATCGTGACGGTCGGCCCGTACGGCCCGTCCTCGAGCACGATCCCGGACGCGTTCCGGTAGTCCGCCATCCAGTTGGACTGGAGCGCGACGAGCGTGTCGGTGACGACGGCCCGCGTGAACAGCCAGTCGACGTAGATCGCGTTCAGGCGGTCGACGACGTCGTCGATGCGGACCGGGTGGCCGCGGTCCAGGCGCGCGACGAGGTCGATGACGCGCAGCGTCGCGAACGGGTCGCCGGGCTCGGCGATCGTCGGCGGCTGGATGCGGGGATCGGGCAGGCCCGCCGGGGCGGGTCGCTCGCCCAGGATCCCGGGCGCGGCGCTTGGCGATGCGGTCATCGGATATCCGAGCGGATTGGTCGGGATTGGAAGGCTAGCACAGCGGCCACGGGCTGCATACGCCCTTTCAGGTAGTGCGCGAAGGCCTCGTCAGGCACCCGCCCGATGGCCTCCCGGAGGCGTCGGCCGATGCTCCATCCATCGCCGGCGACCGCCGGCCCCACCCTGGAGCAACGACCATGCATGCCGACACGATCGTACGAGCTGGCGACCCAGCGGATCGCCGATGACGATGCCTACGCCGCACAGCAGCGCTCGCGTCCGCGAGGCTCGCGAGGCCCGCAAGGCGGCGATGGGCAGCAACGCCGATCCGTCCCTGCTGGACCGGATCACGGCGGCCCTGCGCAAGGCCGGTCAGCCGGCCACGCGGCCGGCCGGTGGCACCGCTTGACCGAGCGGTGATCGAGAACGGCTGACCGCGGGCGCGGGTTGCGCCCGCGGTCAGCTCCCTTCCGGTCGATGCACGGCCGGAGTCAACACGGAGACACCCCATGCATCCCTTCGGGTTCTTTGCCGCCCTGCTTGCCGCCGACGCCGAACGCACCCACAGGAAGCGCCGTCCGGTGGTCGAGGAGGTCCTGCCGCCCATCGACGACACGACGCTGCGCGCCTGGCACAGGTGGGCGCACGGCGACCCGGTCGACGGCCGCGCGACGCTCGACACGACCGGGCGGTCGACGGCGCCGGGCCGCCAGACCGTCCGTCAGCGCGTTGACCGCCCGGCCTGACGCGTTCCCTGGTGGCGGCCATCGCCGGGGATCAGGCGACCGGCCAGACGACCTCGGTGCGAACGGTCTCGGGGTTCGAACCGTCGGGATCGTCGATGTACGACTCCCACGGCCCCGGGCCCTCCTCGTGACCCTGGGCGTGGATCCAGTCGTGCAGCGCGCTGTACGTCGCCGGCAGGCCGTCGTACGCCCCGACGTGGATCGCGACGCCAGCGAGGCCGCCCGGCAGCTCGGACGTGCCGATCTCCCCGGCCTCGACCTCGGACAGGCGAGGCGCACCGGGCGGCGGCGCGGCGACCGGGATGCCGATCTCGACATCGGCCGTGTCCGGGCCCCACTGGTGATACCGGCCGAACGGGGCACCCGACGGCCGGGCGCCGACGCTGCCGAGCCAGGCACCCACCTTGGGCAGGTAGTGCCCGAACAGCGCGGCCATGTCGACCTCGGCCATCGGCTGGACCACCCGCACGGCGACGGTGAGCTGTGGCTCGATCTCGCGCAACGCCATCTCGGTCATCGGTGGACCTCCTTGCTCACGATCATCATCGACCGGCATCGTCAACGTCACCATGGACCCGTCTCCCGCCGGCACGACGGCGTCGGGCCGGGCGTGGTGGACGAGCTCGTGCGGTGGCGGGACGTTGCGGAAGACCTGCTGCTCGAACCCGAACAGCACGCCGCCGATCGACTGGCCGAGCGGCTGCCGGCGCTTGGTCACGCGGACCTCGGTCGTCAGCCCTTACAGGAGCTCGTGGTTCGCCGTGGCGGTGGGCTTGCCCTCGGCCGGCCTCGGCTCCTCGCCGGGACCGTAGACCCGCTTGGGCTCGACGCCGCTGCCGCCGTTCGCCTCGGACGCCGCGACGCCCGGCTCGAGGACCGGCAGCTGCAGCCCGCCTCCGCCGGCCGACCCCTCGATCGCCTGGCCCTCGATCGCGCCGACGCCGTAGGGCACCCACTTCGCGGGGTCCTTGAGGCGGTGCATCTCGTTGGTGCCGCGCGCGTGGACCTGCTCGAAGCCCGAGGGCTCGATCCACATCCGCTTGCCGTCGAGCAGGCCGGTGATGCCCTCCTGGCCCGGCTCGGGGCGAGGGTTCTGGCAGTACTGGCAGTGCGCGGTGTCGTGCGGCGTGTACTCGGCCGGCTCCTCGTAGGTGGTGATGTAGCCCTCGTAGTTGCGGAGGATCACCTTGTGGTCCGAGTAGCTCACGACGTAGTTGGGCATGACGGGGATCTTGCCGCCGCCACCGGGCGCGTCGACGATGAACTGCGGGACCGCGTAGCCCGACGTGTGGCCGCGCAGGCCCTCGATGATCTCGAGGCCCTTGCCCACGGGCGTCCGGAAGTGCCCGGCGCCCTCGACCAGGTCGCACTGGTAGAGGTAGTAGGGGCGGGTCCGGATCTCGACGAGTCGCTGGACCAGCTCGCGCTGGATGTGGACGCAGTCGTTGACGCCCGCGAGCAGCACCGACTGGTTGCCCAGCGGGATCCCGGCGCGGCTGAGGATGTCGCAGGCGCGCGCGAGCTCGGGCGTGATCTCGTTGGGGTGGTTGACGTGGATGTTCATCCACAGCGGGTGGTACTTGGCGAGCATCTCGCCGAGCTCCTCGTCGATCCGCTGCGGCAGGAACACCGGCACGCGCGAGCCGATCCGGATGATCTCGACGTGCGGGATCTCGCGCAGGCCGCGGATCGCCGACTCGAGGAGCTTCGGGGCGAGCGTCAGGCCGTCGCCGCCCGAGATCAGCACGTCCCGGATCTGCGGCGTCCGGCGGATGTAGTCGAGCTGCGCCTCGTGCTCGCGGCGGTTGAAGTTCTGGGTCGGGTCGCCGACGATCCGGCTCCGCGTGCAGTACCGGCAGTAGCTCGCGCACTGCGTCGTGATCAGCATCAGGACGCGATCGGGGTAGCGATGGACGAGCCCCGGGACGGGCGAGTGCCGGTCCTCGGCGAGGCTGTCCTCCATCATCCCGGTGAAGCTGCGCAGCTCGCGGCCGAGCGGGATGATCTGGCGCCGGATCGGGTCCTCGGGATCCTTGGGGTCGATGAGGCTGATGAAGTAGGGCGTGACGTCGACGCGGAACTTGTCGGGGGCGGACAGGCCCTCGCGCTCCTCGTCGGTCAGCTCCAGGATCTGCTCGATCTCGGCGAGGTCGTTGACGCGGTTCGACAGCTGCCACTTCCAGTCGTTCCACTTCTCGTCGGGAACGTCCTCCCACATCGGGGCGCGGCGGCTGACTGCCGGCTTCCCGTCGGGGCCGAGCTTCCGCGCGGGGTCGCGCTGGTTGACGAACGGCGTCTCGTCCACCGCCGCCAGCGAACGCGGTTCGGGCTTCACCCGCGCCTCCGACTCCATCCAGGCCCTCCGACGTGCTCCGCCACCCGCATCGGGACGTGGCCGCCCAATGCATAGATCCTATTCACTGTGAATGGAGCGGGATCATACCCAACGGCCGACGAAGGCGTCCATCGGTACGGTCGTACCGGAGGTCGCGGTTGGGGATGGAGCGCGGGACCGCGGCGCCCGGTGGCGCCGGCGCTAGTCGCCGATCACGCTCCAGGTGAGGCCCATGATGATGAAGAAGCCGGTGAACAGGGCGATCAGCCCGAGGCCGCCGTACGGCGAGCTGGCGCCCTCGTGGGGGACCAGCTGCAGCCCGATCCCGAACACCAGCGCCCACAGCACGAACAGGATCGAGAACAGGATCTTCGCGTTGGGCCCGGTGATCCGCTTGACCCAGCCCTGGCGGCCGCCCTCGGCGACCATGGCCGACTTCGCGAAGATGAAGATGAACGTGCCGGCGATCGCGGAGGCCGCGAGCAGGATCACGAAGTTGTTCGGGAAGTTCTGGAACCAGATCGTGAAGATCGTCACGTGGGGCCTCGGTCGGGTCTGGCGGGTCGCGACGCGGGAGCGGATCTGACGCTCGATCGATCCTAGCAGAACGCCCGTCGCGGGCGTCGGGCGGGTCGAATCGCGAGGCGAGGTAACATGCTACCTGTGCCACGCATGTTCCGCCGACCATCGCTGAGCTTCGACGCCCTCGGACGCTTCGCCGTCCGCCGCCGGTGGTGGATCGTGGCCGCCTGGGCCGTGCTCATCCTGGTCGCCCTGCCGTTCGCGCCGCAGGCGCCCGGCGCCCTGTCGGCCGGCGGCTTCATCCTCGACGACCTCGAGTCCGCCCGGGCGAAGCAGCTGCTCCAGGACCAGCTTGGCGTCGAGGCGTCGGCCTTCGTGCTCCTGTACACCTCGGACTCGATGACCGCGGGCACCCCGGCGTGGCAGGAAGCGGTCGCGGCGGCCACGCACGACGTCTCGGCCGCGCCCCACGTGACCCGCGTCCTGTCGCACGAGCTGGCGCCCCGACAGGTGTCCGCCGACGGCCACACCGCCTACGACGTCGTGTTCCTCGACCTCCCGCCCGACGACTCGCCCGACGCCATCCCCGGCGTCGTCGATCGCCTCCACCAGGTCCCGGGCCTGACCGTGCGGATCGGCGGCGGGCCGGCGTTCTACGGCGACGTCCAGTCCGTGACCGAGACGGACCTCCGGCGCAGCGAGCTGATCTCGCTGCCGCTCGCCGCGCTCGCGCTGATCCTCGTGTTCGGTTCGCTGGTCGCCGCGGGCGTGCCGCTCGCCGTCGGCGGCGCGGCGGTGATCGTCGCGCTGGCCGGGATCTTCATCGCGGCCTCGCTGACCTCGATGAGCATCTTCGTGCTCAACCTCGCGACGCTGCTGGGGCTCGGGCTCGGCGTCGACTACTCGCTGCTGATGACGAGCCGCTTCCGCGAGGAGCTCGCGCGTCGCGACGGGCCGGACCGGGTCGCCGAGGCGGTCCGGATCACCGTCGCGACGGCCGGGCGGGCGGTGTTCTTCTCCGGCCTGACCGTGCTCCTCGGCCTGCTCGGCCTCGTGCTGTTCGAGTTCATGATCCTGCGCTCGGTCGGGATCGCGGGCGCCATCGTCGTCGCCCTCGCGGTGGCCTCGGCGCTCACGCTGCTGCCGGCGATCCTCGCGATCACCGGCTCACGCGTCGACCGCCTCGCGGTGCGCAGGGTTGCCATCCAGCCCGGCGCCGACGGCCCGTGGGCGCGGCTCGCGCGGCGGGTCATGCGCCACCCCGTCGCCGTGCTGATCCCGACGCTGACGCTCCTGATCGTCCTCGGCCTCCCGTTCCTCCACGTCCGGTTCAACGCCCCGGACGCGTCGATCCTGCCGGCGTCCGTGCCGTCCCGGGAGGCGTACGACATCCTCGCGAAGGAGTTCGGCGAGGGCGAGTTCGCGCCGCTCGTGCTCGCGATCCGCACGACCGGTGACGCCACGACGCCCGACAACGTCGCGAAGCTCTACGACTACTCGCGACGGCTCGAGGCGGACCCGCGCGTCACCCGCGTCATGAGCCTCGTGGACGTCGACCCGCGGCTGACGCTCGCCCAGTACCAGCTGCTGTACGGCGTCACCGGGCGGCCCGCCGGACCGGTTCGTCTCGACGGCCCTCGCCGCGACCACCAAGGGCGACCTGACCGCGTTCACCGTCTACACGCCCTACGGCCCGAACAACGACCAGGGACGGGCGCTGGTCCACGAGCTCCGCGATCCCTCGAGCCCGCTCGCGCCGCCGGCCGGGACGACGGTGCTGGTCGGCGGCGGGGCGGCCGACGTCGACGACGTGGTCGCCAGGGTCTGGGCCGACTTCCCGCGCACCGCGGCGTTCATCGTCGTGTCGACGTTCCTCGTGCTGCTCGCCCTGCTGCGGTCGGTCGTGCTGCCGGTCAAGGCGCTGGTCATGAACACGCTCTCGATCGTCGCCAGCTTCGGGGCGCTGGTCTGGATCTTCCAGGACGGCAACCTGTCGGGGCCGCTCGGGTTCCAGCCGCTCGGGTTCGTCGAGACCACGCAGCCGGTGATCCTGTTCTGCGTCCTGTTCGGGCTGTCGATGGACTACGAGGTCTTCCTGCTGTCGCGGATGAAGGAGACCTGGGACCGGACGCACGACAACACGGAGGCCGTCGCCCGCGGGCTCGAGCGCAGCGGGCGGATCGTGTCGTCGGCGGCGCTGATCGTCGTGGTGGTCGCCGGGTCGTTCGCCTTCGCGGACATCGTGCTGATCAAGGCCCTCGGCATCGGGATCGCGATCGCCGTCGCCCTCGACGCGACGGTCGTCCGCGCGCTGCTGGTGCCGGCGACGATGAAGCTCATCGGCGACTGGAACTGGTGGATGCCGGCGCGGCTCGATCGGGCGCTCGGGCGCGTGCTCCCGCGACCCGAGTCGCAGGCCGAGGCTGAGGCGGGCCTCCAATGAGACGTCCCGGGTCGCCCGTCGCCCTCCTTGCGCTCGTCGCCGTCGTCGTCGCCGGCTGCGGCGGCCCCGTGCTCGCCAACCCGCCCGCGCCCCATCCCGTGGTGACGCCGGCGCCGAGCACGGCAGCGCGTCCGCCCGATCCGCAGCCGATCGTGCTCCCCGCCGACGACGCGCCGCACGACCGGCTCACCGAGTGGTGGTACGACACCGGCCACCTGCGCGCCGACGACGGCCGCCGGTTCGGGTTCGAGTACGTCGTGTTCCGCGCCGAGCGCGGCGGCTTCCCCGTCTCGTGGGCGTCGCACCTCGCGCTCACCGACGAGACCGGCAGGACGTTCTCGTACGCGCAGCGCAGCGAGATCGGGCCGCAGGTCGCCGCTCGGCCGTCGAGCGGGGCGCAGGCACCCGAGTTCTCGTTCGCGATCGGCGCCGGCGGCCGGGACCCCGTGGACCATGACCGGCGGCGACGGCCACGACATCCTGCGGGCGAAGGCGACGGGCGACGAGGTCGACGGCGACGCGACGACGGCCATCGGCATCGACCTCCGGCTGGACGCGCGCAAGCCGCCGACGCTCCACGACGGCGACGGCTGGATCGACTTCGGCCCGGCGGGCGGCTCGTACTACGTGTCGCGCACGGACATGGCGGCGAAGGGGACGGTCACGCTCGGCGACGAGACGCTCGCGGTCGAGGGCGACGCGTGGTTCGACCACCAGTGGGGCGACTTCATCTCGGTCGGCGGCGGCGGCTGGGACTGGTTCGCGGTCAACCTGGACGACGGCACGGACCTGATGCTCTCGCTCGTCCGCGCGGCCGACGGCACGTACCCGCTGGTCTACGGGACGCTGGTCGACGCGGACGGGACGGCGACGAACCTCGACGCCGCGCGTTCACCGTCGACGTGACCGACCACTGGACGAGTCCCGCCACCGGCGCCACCTACCCGGCCGGCTGGCGGGTCCGGCTCCCGTCGGCCGGTCTCGACATCGCCCTCCACCCGACCGTCCCCCAGCAGGAGCTGGACACGCGCGCGACCACGGGCGTCGTCTACTGGGAGGGCTCGCAGGTCGTCTCGGCGACCCGCGACGGCAAGCCGCTCGGCGGCGAGGCCTACGTCGAGCTCACGGGGTACCCGCGTCCGCTAGGTCAGCGCGGGACGCGCCTCACGCCCATTCCGGGCCGTCGGGGTAGCGGAACGCCGCCAGCGTCTCCGGCTTGATCTCGGCCGAGTAGCCCGGCGCCATCGGCAGCACGTAGGACCCGCTCCGGATCACCACCGGGTCGACGAAGTGCTCGTGCAGGTGGTCGACGTACTCGACCATCCGCCCGTCGAGCGAGCCGCTGACCGCGATGTAGTCGAAGGCCGCGAGGTGCTGGACGAGCTCGCACAGGCCGACGCCGCCGGCGTGCGGGCAGACCGGCACGCCGAACCGCGCCGCCAGCAGCAGCACCGCCACGACCTCGTTGACGCCGCCGAGCCGGCAGGCGTCGATCTGGCAGACGTCCATCGCGCCCGGCCGCGAGGAACTGCTTGAACATGATCCGGTTCTGGCACGTGCTCGCCGGTCGCGACGCGGATCGGCGCCACCGCGCGGGCGATCGCCGCGTGCCCCAGGACGTCGTCGGGGCTCGTCGGCTCCTCGATCCAGTACGGGTCGAACGGCCGCAGCCGCTCCATCCACGCGATCGCCGAGCCGACGTCCCAGCGCTGGTTCGCGTCCACCGCGAGCATCCGGTCCGGGCCCGAGCTCCTCGCGCAGGATCGTCGCCCGGCGCACGTCGTCCTCGACGTCGGCCCCGACCTTCATCTTGAACCGCGTCCAGCCGTCGGCCAGCGCCTCGCGCGCGAGCCGCCGGACCTTCGCGTCGTCGTAGCCCAGCCAGCCGACCGAGGTCGTGTAGGCCGGGTAGCCGCGGGCCAGCAGCTCGGCCGTCCGCGCCTCGCGGCCCGGGCGCGCGCGGCCTCCAGCAGCGCGAGCGCCGTCCTCGGGCGTCAGCGCGTCGGTGAGGTAGCGGAAGTCCACGAGCGCGACGATCTGCGCCGGCGTCATGTCCGCCAGCAGCCGCCACACCGGCTTGCCGGCCCGCTTCGCGACCAGGTCCCAGACGGCGTTGACGACCGCCGCCGTCGCCAGGTGGATCGCCCCCTTCTCCGGCCCGATCCAGCGCAGCTGGCTGTCGCCGACCATCGCCCGCCAGAACGCGCCGAGGTCGGCCTCGGTCGCCTCGACGTCGAGCCCGACGACCAGCGGCCGCAGCGCCTCGACGGCCGCGACCACGACCTCGGTCCCGCGCCCGATCGTGAACGTCAGGCCGTGCCCCACCAGCCCGTCGCCGGCGTCGGTCGTGAGCATCACGTAGGCCGCGGAGTAGTCGGGATCCGGGTTCATCGCGTCGGAGCCGTCGAGGGCCCGGGACGTCGGGAACCGGAGGTCGACGACCTCGAGGCCCGTGATCGTGGTCATGCGCGTCCCCTCAGCCCTTGAGCGCGCCGACCAGCAGGCCGCGCGTGATGAACCGCTCGAGCAGGATCGCCATGATGACGACCGGCGCGATCATGATCAGGATCAGGACCGACATCGCCCACCACTGCGGGCCGCGGGTCGCGTTCTGGGCGGCGACCTGGAGCGGCATCGTCTGGGCGTTCGCGCTGGTCAGCACGAGCGCGATCAGGAACTCGTTCCACGAGAAGATCAGGACGATCAGGAACGTCGCCACGAGCCCGGGCACGGACACCGGGAGCACGATCGAGCGCACGATCCGGTAGATCGACGCCCCGTCGACCGCCGCGGACTCCTCGAGCTCGCGCGGCAGCGACGCGAAGTAGTCGCGCATCAGCCACACGACGATCGGGATGTTGGTCGCGACGTAGGTGACGATCAGCGCGGCGAGGCTGTCGAGCAGGTCGATCTGCTGGAACAGCACGTACAGCGGGATCGCGACGGCGATCGGGGGCAGGATCCGCTGCGAGATCAGCCAGAACGCGATGTCGCTGTTCTGGAGGGCCCAGGTCGACCGGCGGCCGATGGTCTGGGCGAGGATCAGGAACACGGCGATGGCGCCGGCGATGACGATCGGCGGCGGCGCCGCCGAGCGCGACCCCGACCAGCGTGAGCGCGATGCACAGGATGAACAGGCCGATCGTCGCCACCCGCGGCTTGTAGGTGAACCGCACGAGCGCGTACGCCGTCACGGAGCCCAGGATCAGGGCGATCACCGAGCTCGACAGGCCGACGATCACGGTGTTCACGTACGGCCGGAGCGTGTCGTTGCCGAGCTCGACCAGGATGTAGTGCCACGCGTCGAGCGTCGGCGTGAAGTCGACGAACGGGATGTAGAACGGGCCCTTGTCGACCTGGTACGGCGTCTTGAACGACGTGACGACCAGCCAGTAGATCGGGAACAGGACGACGAACGTCCAGCCCAGCAGCAGCAGGAAGGCGCCGAGCTTCGCGAGCGGCGAGAGGTCGGAGGTGGACCGGCGGCGGAAGGGGTTCGTCATACGACCGTCGTCACCCGTCGTCGCACGAAGCTCACGTAGACCGTGGCCACGACCGTGACCAGGATCAGCAGGAGATACGCCACCGCCGCGCTGCGCCCGAGGTTGAGCGTGTTCCAGTCGATCCAGGCCTGGAGGGTCATCGACTGGGTCGCGGTGCCGGGCCCGCCGCCGAGCAGGATGTTGGGCATGTCGATGATCTTGAAGCCCTCGATGAGGCGGATGAGGACGATCGTCGTCGACACCGGCAGCAGGGCCGGCATCGTGATGTGCAGGAACGATCTGCCAGCGGCTCGCGCCGTCGACGAGCGCCGCCTCGTGGACCTCCTGGTCGAGGCCCTCGATGGCCGCGAGCAGGACGATGAACACGAACGGCGTCCACTGCCACGTGTCGCCGATGATCACGGCCATCCGGGCCAGCCACGGGTCGGTGACCCAGGTGAAGTTCCGCAGCCCGAGCTGGACCCACAGGGGCTCGAGCGGGCCCTTCGAGGTGTCGGTCATCATCAGGAACATGTAGCCGACGCCCACCGGCGTGATCGTCAGCGGGATCAGGAACACGACCCGGAAGAACTTGCGCCACGGGACCTGCTGCACCGCGAGCAGCGCGAGCCCGAGCCCGAGCGCGTACTGGAGCGCGATCCCCACGAACACGAAGATCAGCGTGACGATCAGCGCGCCGGGGCGACCGCCGTCGCTCAGCAGCGCCTGGACGAGCAGGTAGACGAAGCCGACGAGCAGGATCCCGGCGAACAGGCGCAGGACGAGCCCGAACGGCCCGACCTTGCCGCCGCGGGCGGACCGCGTCCAGGCGATCGTGACGAGCACGATCGTGGCCCCGACGACCAGCCAGCCGAGCGGGTTCGGGGTCTTGAGCACGCCCAGGAAGTGGCTGCGCTCGAGCCCGAACAGCAGCTGCTGGTAGTTCGCGAACCCGATGAACTTGAGGTCGATGCCGCCCTTGTTGAACGAGAGCCTCGAGAGCGAGAGGGCGACCGACGCGATCAGCGGGAACAGCGAGAGGCACAGGATGACGATGACGGTGGGCCAGATGAACAGCCATCTGGCGGCACCGTCAGAGCGAATGGCGCCGAGCGTCGTGGACGCTCGGCGCGAGATACGGCCGGTGGCGCTAGCGCTGGACGCCAAGGCTGGCGATGTACGCGGCTAGCTGCTTGTCCTTGCCCGCCTCGTCGGTGATGGCGTTCCATCCATCCGAGATGGCCTGTTCGGTGCCCGCGGCATCGAGCTCGCCGGCGAGGTACTGCGAGACGGCCGTGTCGAGCACGTCCTGCTCGTAGCGCTTCGTCAGCGGGATGCGCATGTCGAGCACCATGTTCTTGTTCTGGAGGCTGGCCTGGATCGCGCCAAGATAGTTCTTCGCGGCGTCCTCGGAGAGGCCGGCGTCGATCCAGGGCTGGATGTTGGTGAAGTGGGACGTCCGGTACGGGTTGTAGCCGGTCTTGCCGAGCGTGACGTCGACGCCCGAGATCGCGGGTGAGCTCATGTACGACAGGAAGTCGTACGCGGCGTCCTGGTTGGCCTTCGGGCGCGGCGTTGTTGACCGCACCCGACCAGCCACCGAAGGAGGCGAACGGGGCGTAGTTGACGCCGTCGACGGCGTTCGGGCAGGTGGTCGCGTCGCACGGCACGAGCTTGCCGGTCGAGCGGTCGAGGACTTCCTTCCAGCCCGGCGTGATCGTCGCGCCGGTCTTGTCCTGGGCGAAGGTCCCGGGCGTCAGGGTCCCGATGTCGCCCCAGTCCATCGACAGGGCGCAGCGCCCGGTCGTGAACAGGCCGCGGGTGCCGCCGACGTCCATGTTGAGCTCGTCCGGCGGGCCGAACGTCGCGGTCTTCGCGTAGGTGTCGAGCGCCTTGGTCGATCGCCTCGTTGGGCCCGAACAGCGGGTTCATGTTCGAGGTGTCGAAGAACGCGCCTTCGCTGGTGCCCTTGGCCTGGAGCAGGCCGGCCGCGATCGAGATGATCCACCAGTAGCTCTGGGCGCCCTTCTTCTTGGCGATGCAGGAGCCGTAGTCCGGCTGGCCGTCGCCGTTGAGGTCCTGGCCGTTGTACTTCTGGGCGATCGCGAGGTAGTCGTCCCAGGTCTTCGGCGGCGCGACGCCATCCTTGTCGAGGATGTCCTTGCGGTAATAGACCATGTGGAAGTCGCCGTCGAGCGGGATCGTGTAGACCTTGCCGTTGTAGGTCGCGTTGAAGTCCCGGAAGAACGGGCCGATGTCCTGCCAGTTGAGCTGGGGATCGTTGTTCACGCGATCGGTCAGGTCGGCGAGGTAGCCCGGGCCGACGAAGTCGCCCAGCCACTGCGGGTTGAACACGTAGGCGTCGAACGCGTTCGTGCCGGTCGACGCGTCGAGCAGCGCCTTGTCGTAGATGGTCTGGAAGCCGACCGCGACCACGTTGACGTGACCGCCGGTGAGGCACTCCCAATCCGGTGCCCGACGCTGCAGCGGCTCCGCGATCTGCGGGCCGTTGAAGGTCAGGATGTTGACGTTTGCTCCCTTGAACTTGCCGTCCGTCGCGCACGCCGCGGGCGAGGCAACGGCCGCAGAAGGCGCGGCCTCGGACGGGGCCGCCGCGGATGGAGCCGCTGCTGACGGAGCCGCTGCCGACGCCGCGACCGAGGCCGCCGGCGACGGCGTCGCCGATTGGGCGTTACAGGCTGTCAGCACGAGAACCAAGCCGACCGCAGGTGCGATCGCTTTTAGCCGCCTCACGCACATCCTCCTCTTGACCCACCCTTGGCTGTCCAGCATACTGAACGACCGGCGGTAGGTTGAACAGTATGGGGACCGCCGACGACGCAAGTCAATATGTTGTACGCGGGCCATCCTGCTGACCGACGGGGATCGACGGGCCAGGACGCCGCGAAGGCCAGGAGCCCGCTCGATGACCGACATCACCGCCCTCCGCGACGCGGAGCCGGAATCCCTGGCGCCCGCGGTGACCCGGGCGGCGCTGATCCTCGATGTCCTCGCCGAGACCGCGGCGGACCCCGTCGGCCCGAGCGAGCTGGCCCGGCGCCTCGGCCTCCCGAAGTCGTCGATCGCCAACATCTGCGGGGCCCTCGCCGACGCCGGGCTCGTCCGGCGCATCGGGACGGGGTTCGCGCTCGGCCGACGGCTCGCGGAGCTCGGCGGCGCCTACCTCGGCTCCGTGGACCAGGTCCAGGAGTTCTACGAGGTCACCCGGGCGCTGCCGGCCGCCTCGGACGAGACCGTGCAGTTCGCCGTGCTCGACGGGCTCGAGGTGACGTACCTCGCCCGCCACGACGGCCGCCAGCCCGTGCGGCTCACGTCCGGGATCGGGCGCCGCCTGCCCGCGTTCTCGACCGCCACGGGCAAGGCCGCGCTCGCGTCGCTGCCCGAGGCCGAGCTCGATCGCCGCCTCGACGGCCTCGACATCCTGCCGCAGCCGTCACCCAGGTCGCACGCGACGGTGGCCTCGCTCCGGGCGGACCTCGAGGGCGTGCGCGCCCGGGGCTACGCGATCGACGCCGAGGAGACCATGGAGGGCGTCGTCTGCTACGGGATCATGATCCCGGCCCGCCAGCCCGGCGAGGGGCCGTGCGCGGCGAGCATCACGCTGCTCAAGGTCCGCGCGACGCCCGAGCGCGTGCCGGCCCTGCTGGACGACCTCCGCCTCCTCGCGAGCGAGCTGTCCGACCCGCTGCGCCGCGGATAGGTCAGGCGACCGCCAGCCCGTAGACCTCGGTCGCGGTCCCGCCCATCACCGCGGCCTGCTCGTCGGCCGACAGGCTGGCGATCAGCGCGCGAGCCGTGTCGACCACGCGCTGGTAGGGCGCCGCGAGCAGGGACACCGGCCAGTCCGAGCCGAAGATCAGGCGCCCCGGCCCGAAGACGTCGAGCGCGTGGTCCACCGCCGGCCGCAGGTCCGCGACGGTCCACGTGGCCCAGTCGGCCTCGGTGACCAGGCCGGAGAGCTTGCACCACGCGTTCGGGAGCGGCCCGAACGGCGCGATGCGCTCGGCCCAGGTCGAGATGTCGCCGTCGCGGATCGGCGGCTTGCCGAGATGGTCGATCACGAAGCGGAGGTCGGGCATCGACCGGACGACCTCGAGGGCCGCCGGCATCTCCCGCGCCCGGACCAGCAGGTCGTACGGGAGGCCCGCGTCGGCGACCGCACGCAGGCCGCGGCGGACGTCCGGGCGGAGGAGCCATTCGGGGTCGGGCTCGTCGTGGACCTGGTGGCGGATGGCGGCGAGCCGGTCACCACCGGCGGCCGACCGGAGCCCGGCGATGTCGTCGGCCACGCCCGGGTCCGTGAGGTCCGTCCAGGCGATGACGCCGGCGATCCGCGCGCTGCCCGCCGCGGTCGCGAGGAACTCGCGGCTCTCGTCGGCCGACGATCGCGTCTGGACGAGGACGGTCGCGTCCACGCCGGCTTCATCGAGGAGCGGCATCGAGATCCGCCACGCGCGAACGGGCCGGCGGATCGCGGCCAGCTCGTCGGTCAGGAACGGGTAGTCGGCCCGCGACGGGTCCCAGAGGTGGTGGTGGGCGTCGACGACGGGCGGGCTCACGCCGGCACCGGCGCCTCGGGATGGATGAGGCCGCTCGAGCGGAGCTCGTCCCACAGGGCCGCCGGGATCGGGCGGCGGAGCAGCACCGGGTACTCGTCGAGGTGGGCCTGCGTCCGAACGCCCGCGACGAGGCCGACGACGGCCGGATGCGCGAGCGGGAACTGCATCGCCGCCGCCCGGACCGGGACGCCGTGCCGCTCGCACGCCGCGGCGAGTTCGCGGGCGCGCTGCGACGACCTCGGGCGGCGCGGGCGAGTAGTCGAAGGCCGCGCCGGGACGCGGGTCGGCGAGCACGCCGCTGTTCATGACGCCCGCCGCGAGCACCGCGACCCCTCGCTCGACGCACGCCGGCAGGAGCTCGGCGAGCGCGTCCTGGTCGAGCAGCGTGTAGCGCCCGGCCAGCAGGACGGCGTCGATGTCGGTCTCGCGGACGAACCGCGCCGGCATCGCGGACTGGTTCATCCCGACGCCGATCGCGCCGGACCACGCCCTGCTCGCGGAGCCGGTGCAGCTCCGGGTAGGCGCCGCCGATCGCCGCCTCCCAGTGGGCGTCCGGGTCGTGGATCCAGGCGACGTCGATCCGGTCGAGGCCGAGGCGCTCCAGGCTCTCCGCGATCGAGCGCCGGACGCCGTCCGCGGAGTAGTCGAACACGACGTGGCGGCCGGCGGTGTCCGTGTAGAACGCGTCGTCACGGCCGTCGCGCGCCTGGTGGTCGAGGTCGTCGGCCGGGGTCAGGCGATCCGTCGGGACGACGAGCCGGCCGACCTTCGTCGCGAGCACGAAGTCGTCGCGAGGCTCGCCGGCGAGGGCCGCGCCCATCCGGCGCTCGGCGTTGCCGTAGCCGTAGAGCGGCGCGACGTCGAACATCCGGATGCCCAGCGCCCACGCGTGGCGGACCGTGGCGATCGCGTCCTCGTCCGCGACGGGGCGGTACAGGCCGCCGATCGACGCGCCACCGAACCCGAGGCGGGTCACCTGCAATCCCGATCGGCCGAGCGCGACCCGCTCGAAGGGCTCGTACGGCATGGACTCCTCGCGGCGGCGTCGGCGCCATCCTCTCAGGTTGACGGCGTTCGGAGCGCTGGCGTATCGTTCAATCAGTCGGCCACGGGTCAGTATACTGAACAGGAGCGAGGGTTGCGGCTCATCTCGGTGCGGGCAGGGGGGGCGTCGATCCTCGGCGTCCAGGCCGGCGAGCGGTGGCTGCCGGCCGCTGACCTCGTGCCCGCCGGTCCCTCGACGATGGCCGAGCTGCTCGCCGGCGGCCGCGACGCGCTCACGACGCTGCGCTCGGCGGCGGCCGCGGCCCACGACCGGATCGCGAGCGGCGGGCGTCCCGTCGTCGAGGCGGACCTCCTCGCGCCCGTCCCGCGCCCGGGCAAGGTCGTCGCGATCGGGCGCAACTACCGCGACCACACGAGCGAGGAGGGCGTCGACGCCGCCGTCCGCGCCGCTGATCTTCGCCAAGTGGTCGAGCTCGGTCGTCGGGCCCGGGGCCGAGATCCGGTGGGATCCGGCGCTCACGGCGCAGGTCGACTTCGAGGCGGAGCTCGCCGTCGTCATCGGGCGGACCGCGCGCCGGGTCACCGAGGCCGAGGCGCTCGACCACGTGCTCGGCTACACCTGCCTCGACGACGTCTCGGCCCGGGACCTCCAGTTCGGCGACGGCCAGTGGACCCGCGGCAAGTCGCTCGACACGTTCTGCCCGATGGGCCCGGCGCTGGTCACCGCCGACGAGGTGCCCGACCCGCAGGCGCTGGGCATCGAGTGCCTCGTGAACGGCGAGGTCATGCAGCAGGCGACGACGGCCGACATGTTCTTCGGCGTCGCGGCGATCATCAGCCACTGCTCGCAGGCGTTCACCCTCGAGCCCGGCGACGTCATCGCCACCGGCACGCCGGGCGGCGTCGGGATCTTCCGCGACCCGCCGGTCCTCCTCGCCGACGGCGACGTCGTCACCGTGTCGATCGACGGCATCGGGCGGCTGGAGAACCGATGCCGCCACGAGGTCGGGGCGGCGGCCGCAGCCGGGACGGCGACCGGCGTGGCATCCGCATGAGCCCCGCGGCGGAGCGATACCTCGTCACGGGCGCCATGGGCTGCATCGGCGCCTGGACCGTCCGCGCGCTCGTCCGCCAGGGCGCCGACGTCACCGCGTTCGACCTCGGCACGGACACGCGGCGGCTGCGCGCAGATCATGACGGCCGACGAGCTCGGCTCCGTCGACGTCGTCCGGGGCGACATCACGGACCTCGCCGGCATCAGCGAGACGCTGGACCGCAAGGGGATCACGAACGTCATCCACCTCGCGGCGCTCCAGGTCCCGTTCTGCCGCGCCGACCCGCCGCGCGGCGCGATGGTGAACGTCCTCGGGACCGTGAACATCTTCGAGGCGGTGAAGCGCCGCGGACCGGGGATGGCGCCGGTCGTCTACACGAGCTCGATCGGGATGTACGCGGCCGACGACGCCGATCCCGCCACCGGCCGGCTGGCCGCCGACGCCCGGGCCCACCCGCACAACCACTACGGCGTGTACAAGCTCGCCAACGAGGGCAACGCCCGGGTGTACTGGCTCGAGGACGGCATCGCGAGCGTCGGCCTGCGTCCGATGATCGTGTACGGCGTCGGTCGTGACCAGGGCATGACGAGCGGCCCGACCAAGGGCGATCGTCGCCGCCGTGCTCGGCCAGCGGTACACGGTCAGCTTCAGCGGCGCGGCGCTGTACCAGTACGCGGACGACGCGGCGCACATGCTCGTGGCCGCGAGCCGCAGCGGGGCGACCGGCGCGAACGTGTACAACATGCCCGGCACGATGGCCGACGGCGCGGCGCTCGTCGCCGCGATCGAGGCGGCGGTGCCCGAGGCACGCGGCCTCATCGACGTCGACCCGGTCAGCCTCCCGTTCCCCGGTGAGATCGACCACGACGGCATCGAGGTCCTCGGCCCGCTGCCGGTGACCTCGTTCGCGGACGGCGTGCGCAAGAGCGTCGCGATCTACCGCGAGCTGGCGGCTGCGGGCCGCCTCGACGGTGCCGCGCACGGCCTCGAGGCGCCCACCCCGGCGTAGCCGCCACCCCCAAACGTCGCCGCCTCCCCGCCCGAGCCCACCTCCTCCGGGCTCGGGCGGTCGGCATTCCCGGATCCGGCGGCTGCGACGCCGTGCCCCGCCGTCCCGCTTGCGCTGTGCCCGCGCTTGTTGATACTGTGTCTCACTATGACGACGGTGACCCACCTCCACGAGGACGAGAGCGACGCCGCCCACGCGCACGCGCACGCCGACGTCTGGCTGAGCGACGTCACGGCGGGCTACGGCGAGCGGACCGCGCTGGAGCACGTGACGGTCGCCGTCGAGCCGGGCAGCCTGCTCGCGGTCGTCGGGCCCAACGGCGCCGGCAAGAGCACGATGCTCAAGCTCATGGCCGGGCTCCTCGAGCCGTGGTCCGGGCGGATCGAGATCCTCGGCGCGCCCGCCGGCCGCGAGGCGCGCCGCGTGGCCTACGTCCCCCAGGCCGAGCTGGTCGACTGGGCGTTCCCGGTCACCGTCGAGGACGTCGTGATGATGGGCCGCTTCCCGCGCCTCGGGTCCGATCCGCCGACCCGGCCGCGACGATCGCCGGGCCGTCGAGGACGCGCTGGCGCAGGTCGGCATGGGCCATCACCTCCGGACGCAGATCGGGCGCCTGTCGGGCGGCCAGCGCCGGCGCGTGTTCCTCGCCCGGGCCCTCGCCGCGGAGCCGGACCTGTTCCTGCTCGACGAGCCGGTGACCGGCATCGACGCGACCACGCAGGAGCTGCTGATGGACCTCCTCGAGGCCCAGGCGAAGCGCGGCAAGACGGTCGTCGCGACGACCCACGACCTGGCCTGCGCGGCCCAGCGCTTCCAGCAGGTGCTCGCGGTCAACCGCACGGTCGTCGCGTACGGCCCGTCGAACATCGTCCTCGACGCCGACGTCCTCGCGGCGCGCCTACGGCGGCCACCTGCTCGTGCTCGAGGGACGGACCGTGATCCTCGACGACGCCCACCACCACGACGACGCCGCGCCCGGCGAGCGCCACTTCCACGAGCGCGGGAAGGGCGACTGATGGACCTCATCCTCGAGCCGCTGACGCTCGGATTCTTCGTCCGCGCGCTCGTCGCGTCGGCGATGGTCGGGCTCGTGTGCGCGGTCGTCGGCACCTACGTCGTCCTGCGCGGGATCGCGTTCATCGGCGACGCCATCGCGCACGCCTCGTTCCCCGGCGTCGTGGCCGCGTACCTGCTCGGCCGATGCCGTTCTACCTCGGCGCGGCGGTCGCGGCCGTCGGCACGGCGCTCGCGATCGGCTACGTGACGAAACGGGCGGGCATCCGCCAGGACACGGCGATCGGCGTCCTGTTCGCCGGCACGTTCGCGCTCGGCGTGTTCATGTTCAGCGCGATCCAGGGCTACGTCGCCGACCTGTTCGGCTTCCTGTTCGGCAACGTGCTCGCGATCGGCCCGCAGGACCTCGTGGCACTCGTCGTGCTCGGCCTCGGCGTGCTGGTCGTCGTCGCGCTCCTGTGGAAGGAGCTGCTGTACGCGACGTTCGATCCGCTCGGCGCGGCCGCGTCGGGCATCCCGGTCGAGCGCCTCGAGTACCTGTTCCTCGCGCTCGTCGCGCTGACGATCGTCGTCAGCCTCCAGGCGGTCGGGATCATCCTGGTCGTGGCGATGCTGGTGACGCCCGCCGCCACCGCCCAGATGCTGACGGTCCGGTTCACGCGCCTGATGGCGGTCGCGGCGATCGTCGGGATCTCCAGCGCGATCATCGGCCTGTATCTCTCCTACTGGCTCGACGTCGCCAGCGGCGCGACGATCGTGCTCGTCCAGACCGGGATGTTCCTGCTCGCCCTCGTCGCCGGGCCGCGCGGGATGCTGGCGCGCCGGCGCGCGGTCACCGTCGCGCTCGAGGCCGTCGCGTGACCCAGGCCGAGGCGCTGGTCGCCGCCCTCGACGACGCCGGCTACCGGCTGACCGAGCCGCGCCGCGCGGTCGCCGGGCTCGTCGCCGCCCGCGAGGGCCACTTCACGGCCGCCGACCTCGAGGCGGACGCGCGCCGCCGCCGGCTCCGGATCGGCCGGGCGACGATCTTCCGCGCGCTCGACGTGTTCGCGGACCTCCGCCTCGTCGAGCGGGTGGACCTCCCCGACGGCGAGCACGCCTACGTCGGCTGCGACCCGGAGCCCGCGCACCACCACCACGCGATCTGCACGCGCTGCGGGCGATCGCAGGACATCGAGGACCTGGGCCTCGGCGACGTCCTCGCCGACGTCGGCGACCGCCTCTCGTTCACCGTCACGTCGCACCGCCTCGAGCTGTTCGGCATCTGCGGCCGCGTGCCACGAGGCGGCGGCGGCATCGTCGGACGCATGATCCGCGCCCGTTCGCGGCTCCGGCTCGGCGCGCTCGGCCTGCTGACGGTGCTCGTGATCGCCGGCTGTCGGGGTCCGGGGATCGACCTCCCAGCCCACCCCGACCCCGGATGCCGACGCCGTGCAGGTCGTCGCGACCACGACGGTGCTGGCCGACATGGTCCAGCAGGTCGGGGGGACGCGGGTCGACGTCCACAGCCTCGTCCCCAAGGGCGGCGAGGTCCACACGTTCGACCCGACGCCCGCCGACGTCGAGCAGATCACGCGCGCCGACCTGATCGTGCGCAACGGGCTCGGCCTCGACGACTGGCTGACCGCGCTGGTCGAGGACGCCGGCACGACCGCGCCGGTGATCACGCTCGGCGACGACCTCGACGGCGTGACGTACCTCGCGGGGAGGGCGCGCCGGGCACGGTCAACCCGCACGTCTGGATGAACGTCGCCTACGGCTCGAAGTACGTGGACCGGATCGAGGCGGCGCTGACGGCGGCACGACCCGCCGACGGCGCCGCGTTCTCGCAGCGGGCCGACGCCTACCGGGCGCGGCTGGCGGCCCTGGACGCGCAGATCCGCGACCGGCTCGCCGCCGTGCCCGAGGCCGACCGCGCGGTCGTCTCGTTCCACGACGCGTTCCCGTACTTCGCGGCCGCCTACGGGCTGACGATCGTCGGCACGGTCGTCGACGCGCCGGGCCAGGATCCGAGCGCCGGCGCGATCGCGACGGCTGATCCACGAGATGCAGGCGGCCGGCGCCCGGGTGATCTTCTCCGAGGCGCAGTTCAACGACGCGCTCGTCCAGGCGATCGCCGCCGACGCCGGCGCGATCGTCGTCAACGACCTCTACGACGACACGCTGGGCGACGCGCCGGCCGACACCTACGAGGGGATGATGGGCTGGAACGCGGACCGGGTGATCGAGGCGGTCACCGCCCACTGACCGGCGGCGAGCTCGGCGATCGCGGCGTCGAGCTCCTCGGCGCGTCGGCATGCCCTCGCGTGCGCCCGGGCGCGTGACCGAGATCGACGCCGCGACCACGGCTCGCCGCGCGGCCGCCTCGAGGTCCAGGCCCTCCGCGAGGCCGGCGGCGAGCGCGCCGTTGAGCGTGTCGCCGGCGCCGGTCGCGTCGACGGCGGTCACCTTCGGCGAGGCGATGTCGAGCGGTGGACCGTCGCGCGGGACGAGCACGGCGCCCGTGGCGCCCAGCGACACGAGGACCGCGTGGCCGACGCCCGCGCCCTCGCTCGTCGTGTCGAGCAGGGCCCGCGCCGCCATCACGGGTCCTCGGCACCCGACGTCGAGCGGCCGGACCGGCGAGCCGTTGCGGCGGCCAGGCGTCGCGAGCTCGCCGCGGTTGGGCGTCAGGACGTCGGCGAGGCCGAGGATCGAGCGGTCGAGGCCGCCGGCCGGCGCCGGGTTGAAGATCGTAGCGCGCCGCCGGCGCGACCGCAGCCGGAGGGCCTCGCGAGCGGCCGCCGTCGGGATCTCGTGGTTCACGAGGACGACGTCGCCCCGCCGTGGCCGAGCGCCGAGAGGGCCGCGCGCACGTGATCGCCGGTGAGCGCGCGCGTTGGCGCCCGGCGCGACCGCGATCACGTTCTCGCCGGCCGCATCGACGAGGATCAGGGCGACGCCGGTCGGCGTGTCGGCGAGCCGACGACCGCGCCCGTCCCCACGCCCTGCGCCTCCAGCGCGGCCGCGGCGTCGTCGCCGAACGCGTCCTCGCCGAGCGCGCCGACGACGTCGACCGACGCGCCGAGCCGGGCTGCGGCCACGGCCTGGTTGCCGCCCTTGCCGCCGGGGTGCTGCTCGAACGTGCCGCCGGTGACGGTCTCGCCCGGCGCCGGCAGCCGCGCGCCGCGCACGACGAGGTCGATGTTGACGGAGCCGACGACGATGACCCGGCCGCTCACCGGTCGCGCCGCTCGCGACCCCGTCAGGAGCCGGTGATGAACTCGCCGCCGTCGACGCCGATCATCTCGCCGTTGATGAAGTCGGTGCCCTCGCCGCTCAGCGCGACGATCGCGCTGCGCGACGTCCTGCGGTCGTCGTCATCCGGCCGGTCGGGTTGCGGCGGGTGGCCGCGTCGATGATCATGTCGTGCTCGGGGATCTTCATCAGCGCCGGCGTCATCGTGACGCCGGCCCGGATCGCGTTGCGGTGATCCCGGTGCCGCGCCGCGCGAGCTCCATCGCCAGCTGCCGGACGTGCGACTCGAGGGCCGCCTTGCGCCGACGACACGACGCCGTAGCTCGGCACGACCCGGGTCGAGCCCTCCGAGGTCATCGCGTAGATCTTCGAGCCCTGCTCGAGGAAGCCGCCGCGGTACAGGTCCTGGACCCAGTAGACGAGGCTGTTCGCCATCACGTCCTGGGTCATCTCCATCTTCTTGCGGTCGACGGCGGCCTTCGGGTCGTCGGCGATGAACGGCACGAGCGAGCCGAACGCGAGCGAGTGCATGACGACGCGGACGTACGGATGGCGGCCCTGCGCGCGCGACTCGGTCGAAGCGCTCGCCGAACGTCGCGAGGGCGGCGGCGCGCTTCTCGTCGTCGGCCGCGTTCATGTTGATGAACAGCGCCTCGGAGCCCGCGGCCGCGATCTGCGCCTTGACCTCGTCGACGTGGGCGAGCGCCGCCCGGAAGTCGAGGTGGATGCCGACGGATCTTGTAGCCGGCGCGCGGCCAGCGCCCGGGACGTCGCCTCGCCCATGCCCGTCGATGCGCCGAGGATCAGCGCCCAGCGCTCGCGGTCGTCGGTCATCGGGGCTCCTCCCGAGGTCAGGACGCCGGGGCTGGGCGGGCGCTCCGGATGCCGCCCGAGTCTACCCGCTGGGTCTCGACACGCGGACCGGGCCGGTGCTATTTTGGCATTCGCCTAATTCGTCATTCGACGAAACGGCGACGCACCCGAACGGAGCCAGCCACGAACGGCGTCTACCGCGCCCTCGCCGACCCGACCCGCCGCCGGATCCTCGCGCTGCTGCGCGAGCGTCCGATGACCGCGGGTGAGCTGGCGGGCCAGTTCGAGCTGTCGTGGCCCACGATGTCCGGCCACTTCGGGGTGCTCCGGGATGCCGGCCTCGTCAGGCTGACCGGTCCGGCTCGACCATCACCTACCGGCTCAACGCCACGGTGCTCCAGGAGGCGCTCATGGCCATGTTCGACGCATTCGGCTTCGACCCGTCGGAGCCCCGGCCGTGAACATCGGCCGGATCTATCGCATCGGTGCGATCGTGCTCATCGCCGAGATCCTCGTCGCCCTCTGGGGCCTCTACATCGTCGGCGCAGACGCGAGCGTTCCCATCCACTGGGACGTCAACGGCGACCCCAATGGGTACGCATCCGCGATCGTCGCGTTCTCGATCATGCCGCTCGTCACGCTCGCCCTCGTCGGGTTGTTCGCGCTGATCCCGCGCATCGAGCCGCGCCGGGCGAACCTCGAGCGGTCCGCGAGCGCCTATCGCACGACCGCGCTCGCGACCCTCGCGCTGCTGGGCGGCGTCCAGGTGGCGATCGTCCTCGCCGGCATTGGACACCCCGTTCCGGTCGGGATGCTCATCGGCATCGGCATCGGTGCGCTGTTCGCGGTCATCGGCAACGTCCTGACGACCGTGCGGAGCAACTTCCTGTTCGGCGTGCGCACGCCGTGGACGTTGACGAGCGACCTCTCGTGGGACCGCACCAACCGCCTGGTCGGGCGCCTGTTCGTCGTCGCGGGCCTGACGATGATCGTGCTCGGGCTCATCGGGCAGAGCGAGCTGCTGTTCGGCGTGATGATCGCGTGGGTCGTGGTGATCCTCACCGTCGGCTTCGTCTACTCGTATCGCGTCTGGAAGTCCGATCCGAACCGTCGGACGTCCGGCTCCGCAACGTAACCGGGCCGCCCCGCACGCGTCGTGGACGCGCCCCGCACAATGCAGGGGCGATGAGCAGCTCTGTAGCCGCGTGCGGCAACCGGGACGACGCCCGTCGTGGGATGTTGCCCGCGACCGGCCAGACGCCTACATCCCGCGTGATCGTCGCTCGGCGCTCCGGGCCGGGCGTGCGATGCCCGACCGGGTCCACGGCTCCGCGGTGTTCGCCGACATCAGCGGCTTCACGCCCCTGACCGAGGCGCTCGCCAAGGAGCTCGGCCCGCAGCGTGGCGCCGAGGAGCTGACGGCCAACATCGGGCGCGTCTTCCACGCCGTCATCGACGAGCTCGACGCCTACGACGGCAACGTCATCTACTTCGCGGGCGACGCCATCACCTGCTGGATCGACGGCGACGACGGCTCGCGGGCGTGTGCGGCGGCCGAGGGCATGCAGCGGGCGATCCGGCGGACCGGCACGATCGTGACGCCGGGCGGCAGCACGGTCGAGCTCGGGATGAAGGTGGCGATCGCTGTCGGCGACGCCCGCCGCTTCGTCGTCGGCGATCCCGACATCCAGCTGATCGACGTGCTGGCCGGCCGGTTGATGGACGACCTCGCCGCCGCCGAGCACCACGCCCAGAAGGGCGAGATCGTGCTCGACTCCTCGGCGATCGAGGCGCTGGGCGATCGCGTCGAGCTGTCCGAGCTGCGTCGAGACGGGGAGGCGGACGCGTCCTACGGGGTGTTCCGCGGCCTCCTGGCCCAGGTCGAAGGCAAGCCGGTGCGCCAGCCGGCCGCCCTGCCCGAGGAGCTCGTCCGGCCGTGGCTCCTGCCCGCGGTCTACGAGCGGATGAAGACCGGCCGCGGCGAGTTCCTGGCGGAGCTCCGGCCGGCGATCCCCGTGTTCGTGCGCTTCGGGGGCATCGACTACGACAACGACGACGACGCGATCGAGAAGCTCGACGAGTTCGTCCGGGCCGCGCAGGGCGTCCTCAACCGGTACGGCGGCAACGTCCTGCAGCTGACGCTCGGCGACAAGGGCGCCTACCTGTACGGCGTCTTCGGGTCGCCGCTCGCCCACGAGGACGACGCGGCGCGGGCGGCGGCGGCCGCCCTCGACCTGCGCGACCTCGCGAAGTCGACCGCGGCGCGCGACCTGCAGATCGGCATCGCCCACGGGCGCCTCCGGAGCGGCACGTACGGCCACGAGATGCGGCGGACCTTCGTGTGCCTCGGCGATGCCGTGAACCTCGCTGCCCGCCTGATGGGCGCGGCGCCCGCCGAGCGGATCTACGTCGCCGGCGACGTCCGCGAGGACGCGGGCGAATCCTTCATCTGGGAGCGCTTGCCGGATCTCACGGTCAAGGGCAAGGCCGATCCGGTCGAGGTCTGGTCGCTCAACGGCTCGCTGGAACGGGCGTCCCGCCGCAAGACGCGGTTCGAGCTCGGCCTCGTCGGTCGCCAGAAGGAGCTGGCCGAGCTCCGGGCGCGCCACGACGAGGCCGTGGCGGGCCACGGGCGCGTCGTCGGCGTCGCGGCCGAAGCGGGCATGGGCAAGTCGCGGCTGGTGGCGGAGTTCGTGCGCGACGTCCGTCGCGGCGGTCACACCGTGGCGTTCGGGGAGTGCCAGTCGTATGGGACGAAGACGCCGTACTTCGTCTGGCGCGAGATCTGGCGCCGCCTGTTCGGCCTCAACGACGACGATCCCGCGGAGCGCCAGATCGCCGCCCTGAAGCGGCAGCTGGCCGCGATCGACCGGGCGCTCGAGGCGCGCACGCCGCTGCTGAGCGACGTCGTCGGGCTGTCGATCCCCGACTCCGACCTGACCCGTGGCTTCGACGCCAAGCTGCGCAAGACGTCGCTCGAGGACCTGCTCGCGGTCGTCCTTCGGCGCCAGGCCGGGCAAGGCGCCGTTCGTCGCGGTGCTCGAGGACTGCCACTGGATCGACGAGCTGTCACGCGACCTCCTCGAGGTCCTCATCCGGTCGGCGACGACGCTGCCCGTGCTGTTCGTGCTGGCCTATACGGCCCGACGACGGAGCCCGGCGGCGGCCTCGGGGTCGAAGGCAGCGACGGCTTCACCGAGCTCGCCCTCGATCGCATGGAGCCCGACGACGTCGCGGAGCTCGTGCGCTCGAAGATGCAGCAGCTGCTCGGCGGCGAGGACGAAACCGAGGTGAGCGACGCCCTCGTCGAGCTGGTGGCCGCGCGGTCCGAGGGCAACCCGTTCTACGTCGAGGAGCTGATCAGCTTCATCGTGTCCCAGGGTGTCGACGCCGGGGATCCGGCGGAGATCGAGAAGATCCGGCTGCCGGACAGCCTCCACACGCTGGTCCTGAGCCGGATCGACGCGGCGGCCGAGGGGCCGCGCCGGACGATGAAGGTGGCGAGCGTCGTCGGCCGCGTGTTCGAGGCGAAGACGCTGCCCGGGGCCTACGTGGAGCTCGGCGACCTGCGCACGGTCATCGGCGCAGCTCGAGGCGCTTCGAACGCTCGACCTCGTCGCGCTCGACCGCGAGGCCGACCAGGCCTGGATGTTCAAGCACGTGGTGACCCAGGAGGTCGCCTACGAGAGCCTCCCGTTTGCGCTGCGGGCCGTCCTCCACGGCCTCGTCGGCGACTACATCGAGCGCACCGAGGCCGACGGACCTCGACCGCCCGTGCCCCTGCTCGAGCACCACTTCTGGCGCAGCGACCGCGAGGACAAGAAGCGCGAGTACCTGAAAGCCGGCGGCCGAGGCCGCGCAGGCCTCGTACGCGAACAACGCCGCAATCGCCTACTACGAGCGCCTCGTCTCACTCCTCGAAGGCCTCGACAGGGCTCGCGCGCTCCTCGCACTCGGCAATGCCAACGAGCTCGCGGGTGACTGGAATTCGGGCGAGCGTTCATGACAACGAGGCGCGCGAGCTCGCGATCGCGATCGGCGACCGGCGCGAGGAGGCCAATGCCCTCGCGGCGCTCGCGGAAGTGGCGCGCAAGCAGGGCCACTACGACGAGGCAACGAACCGGATCGACGCTGCCAAGGCTCTCTACAGCGCATTGGACGACGATGTCGGAATTGGCGTCGTCTCTCACCTTTCGGGAACGGTCGCCGCGCAGCAGGGTCGGTACGCGGATGCCCGCGAGTGCTACCTCGAGAGCTTCTCGATCCGCGAGCGACACGGCGACAAGGATCAGCTTGGTCGCCTCCTGTCCAACCTCGCGATCGTCGCCGAGTACTCATCGGACTTCGTCGAGTCTCGTCGGCTCAACGAGGAAGCCCTCGCCGTCAGGACCTCGATCGGCGACCGTTGGGCCATCGCACTGTCGCTGAACAATCTGGGCGTCATCGACTTGTATGAGCAACGCTTCCAGGACGCCTCCGACCGGTACGAAGAGTCGGTTCGGCTGGCGCGGGAGGTCGGCGACCCGTGGTTGCTGTCGCTGGCCTATTTCAACCTCGGCAAGGCCCGAAAAGGGCTGGGCGACGAAGCCCGGGCTCGCGAGATATTCGGCGAGTCGATCCTCGCATTCCAGCGTCTGGAGGACCCGTACGACCTCGCCGAGGTGATCGAGGACATCGCTGTCATCGCGGCCGGTACGCAGCCCGAGATGGGCTTGGAGCTGCTCGGCGGGGCCGACCGAATGCGGGCCGACATCGGGGCGGCGAGGCCGGCGGCGCGGGAATCGAGCTGTCCGACGACCTCGCAACCGCGCGAGGGTCTCTCGGAGCCGCGGCCGATGGTGCCGTGGAGCGAGGACGCCAGCGAACTGCCGAGGAGACGGTGACGCTCGCGCTCGAGGTTTGTGCGTTGCCCTGACGCACCGGGTGTCGCCAATTTTCCGCTGTTTTCAGCACGTTTGGCGAATAGGTAGTACTACCCAATAGACACCAAAGGTCACATACTTCCGACAACAGTCTGCGGGTGTCGCACTACCGTCACTTCTGCGCGCCCCACGGCGCTGCGCTCTTCTGGGAGGTCCCTCAGGTGTCCGTCGCGTCCTCGAACCCCGTGTCGCGCGCCTTGCGCACTCGGCGAGCCAACTCTGCTCCGCGCCGACACCCGAAGACCGGACGTCTTGCCACACTGCTGGCCGCCACGGCGCTCATCGCCCAAGCGGTCCCGGCGCTGGCCGTGCCCGCCGTCGCCGCAGCCGCCGGACCCACTCCGACGATCGCGGTCGCGGTGGACAACGGCACCGCGGCCAACGGGACCTATACGGGGTTCACGGGCGCAACCCAACAACTCACGACAAACGGCAAGACCGACTGGCGGATCTGGGGCAAGAGCTCCACGAGCCTCACCGGTGACGCCCGCAGGGCCGGAGGCGCGGGGATCAGCGGCCTCACGCAGATCATCGGCAGTCCCGTCGTCTCAGGGACGGCCCTCCGTGCGCTTGGCAGCTGCTGCAACCTGACGTGGGGCGTCGGGGCCTCGACGGTTCCGTTTGCCTTCGACTGGACCGACGGCGCGTCCGGTGCGACGACCGGCTCAAAGGTCAAGGCGGGCCTCCAGCACAACTCCGGCACGAACGCGATGCGCGGCTACGGCTTCTCGTTCACCGTGCCGGCAACGACGTCCCTGCAGCGTCTCAAGGTCTGGGTCGACGCCCATCACGGCACCGGAAAGCTCACCGCCACGATCGGGTCGGTCACGAAGGTCGACGCCGGGATCGTGGGCAATGAGAACGAAGGCCGCATCTTCACGCTGGACTTCGCCGGCGACGGTACCGCCAACCAGGTCATGACCGTCAGCTACGTCCTGGCCTCGGCCGGGACGAATACCAACGCGTCGAACGTCGCCATCCACGCCGCCGCGCTGTCGCCTGCTGCCGACTTCACCGTCGCCGCGGCGCCGTCGAGCCTGACCGTCGCGCAAGGCGCGTCGGCGCCGAGCACGATCAACGTCGCCGCGGTGGGCTCGTCGACGGGCACCGTCGCGCTGGCGGCCGTCTCCTCCGGCTCAGGCGTGACGCCGAGCCTCTCTTCCGCGACCTACGTTCTCGGGGTCCTCGCCGGCGCCGGTCCTCACGGTCCAGGCCGCCGCGAACGCGACTCCGGGCAACTACACGGTCACGGTCACCGGAACCCTCGGCAACGCGGTGCACGCCGCGACCGTGACGGTCACCGTGCCGCAGCCCGACTTCACGATCTCGGCAACGCCCGACGCGATGACCCTCGCCGGAGGCGCCTCCGGCTCGAGCACGATCGGCATCGGTCCCGTCGGCGCGACCGCGGGGACCGTCAACCTGTCGACCAGCGTCAAGACTTCGAGCAACGTGGTGACGACGGACCTGACGGCCACGCTGCCGGGCTCCTTCGTCCTGGGCTCCTCACCGGCCCCGGTCCTCACCCTGACAGCGAGCGCTGACATCGATCCCGGCACATACACGGCAACGGTCACGGCGACCCTTGGCAGCGTCACGCACACGGCGACGGTCACGGTCACGGTCCTCGCGCCCGGCGCCGTTGGCGTTCCCCAGCTGACCAACGTCTACAACGCGCCCGGAACGACGACGACCATCTACGCCGGCCGAATTGCCGGGATCCCGAACACGCGCTACAACATCGCCTTCTCGTCGGCCAGCACGTGCCCCAACGGCGTCTTCCCGAGTGCCGGATCCACCAGCTTCGGGTCGGTCGCGATCACCACCGACGCCCTGGGCAACGCCTTCTTCAACCCGGGCACGCCCGCGGCCACCGCGCCGAATACCATCCACGGCATCCCGGGCGCCGGGCAGCCCTTCGTCGCCGCGCGCGTCAGCGGACCCGCGGGACGGACCTCGGACTTCTCGCCCTGCGTCGTGAACAGCCCCGACAACGACACCTGGCCGCGGGCCCTCGACCTCAACTCGAACCTTCGCCCGAGCGTCGGCACGACGATCGACCAGCAGGGCGTCGCCCGTTGGTTCAAGGTCCACGTGGTCCCGGGCGGCAGCGTCACGGTTGACCTGTCGAGTCTTTCCAGGGATTACGACGTCTACCTGTTCCGCGACATCAGCCAGGCGTATGCCAGCCTCACATCGGAGCAAGACCTCGCGAAGCTCGAGCGCCGAGTTCGCGGGATCCGGGTTCTCGGGCTCGGGCTTCTCCGGGTCCGGTTTCAGTGGCTCGGGCTTCTCCGGCTCCGGGTTCTCCGGCTCCGGGTTCTCCGGCTCCGGGCTTCTCCGGCTCGGGCTTCAGCCCTGACGCGTACAGCGGCTCCGGGTTCTCCGGCTCCGGCTTCTCCGGCTCGGGCTTCTCCGGCTCCGGGTTCTCCGGCTCGGGCTTCTCCGGCTCCGGGTTCTCCGGCTCGGGCTTCTCCGGCTCCGGGTTCTCCGGCTCGGGCTTCTCCGGCTCCGGGTTCTCGCCCGACAGCTTCTCGGCGGCGCAGGTCTACAGCCTCGTGGCCTGGTCCAACAACCTCGGCACCTCGAACGAGCACGCCGGCGCGAACACCTGGACGAACGCCGGTGACTACTACATCCGTGTCAGCGGCAAGAACGGGGCGTTCGACCTCCAGGACCCGTTCGCGCTCAACGTCACCTTGAATAACGGCCTGTGCCTGCCGGTCAATCCGATCGGTTCCGCGCCGGCACCGATCGCGAACACCTCGAGCACGATCGTCCTCACGGACACATCCCGCTTCGGCGCCGCTCCCACCAGCGACATGATCACCAGCCTCAACCAGATCGGCACGTCGTGGACCTTCACACCGACCTGCGCGTCCGAGCGCTGCAGGCGCAGGCCGACGCGAACCCCGGCTGCGTCTACGCCGCAGAACCTGGTCGCATACGCGGCACGCGACATCGTGAACGCCTATCGGAAGGCAACGCCAGCGGCGGCGTCAAGGACGTGGTCATCGCGGGCGACGACAACATCGTGCCGTTCTTCCGGTACCCGGACACGTCCTCGATCGGACCCGAGCTGAACTACTTCCCGCCCGTGCAGCCGACGTCGACCTCCGAGGCAAGCCTCCGCGACAACTACGTGCTCGGCCAGGACGCCTATGGCTCCACCCGGTCGCTCTCGCTCGGCGCAGTCGACTTCCCGATCCCGGAGCTGCCCGTCGGTCGCCTCGTCGAGACCCCGGACGAGATCTCCGGCATGGTCGCGACGTACCTCCACGAGCCGGTGGTCTGCCGCAGAGCTCCCTCTGCTACGGGTTACGACTTCATCTCGGACGCCGCGACCGCGATCAAGAAGGACTTCGACGCCGGCACGGGCGTCGCACCGACAACGCTCATCGAGCCAGAGACGTCCCCGCTGGCGGACGGCTGGACAGCCACGGACCTCTCGAACGCGCTCCTGGGCCAGCGGAACGACATCTCGTTCCTCGGCGGCCACTTCAGCGCGAACTCTGCTCGCCGCCGACTTCACCGTGCTGACCACGAACCAGGTGGCAGCCTCGCAGGCCGACCTGACGAGCTCGATCATCCTCAGCATCGGCTGCCACTCCGGCTACAACATCGTCGATGGCCAGGGCATCCAGGGCATCACCAACGTCCTCGACTGGCCGCAGGTCTTCGCGCAGAAGGGCGCCACGTCGATCCTCGGCACCGGCTACCAGTACGGCGACACGGATTACGTCGCGTACAGCGAGCAGATCTACGCGGGCATCGCCGACCAGCTCCGCTACAACACCTACGGCGACGTGGTGGACATCGGTGACGCCCTCCTCCGATCCAGCGACCTGAAGCAAAACCCGAACCTCGGCGACCTCCATGAGAAGGCGCTACTCGAGGCCACGCTCTACGGCATCCCGATGCTGGGCGTCGACATGCCGACCGGCCGCATCGCGGCCCCGGACAACGCCGGCTCAGTCAGCCTGAAGTCGGACTTCACGAACCCCGAGCCTGCGCAAACGACGGGCCTCAAGTACGCGGACATCGATCCGAACACCACCGATCGGGCGAAGCAGGTCAAGGACCTCAACGTCGATGGCGGCGGCACCATCAAGGCGACCTGGTACGAAGGCGCGGGCGGCAAAGTCCTGACGACGCCAGGCGCTCCGATCCTGCCGCTCTTCTCGAAGGGCGTGACCTCGGGTGATTCTGGGCTACGTGCTTCGCGGGATCGGGTTCCTGGGCGGCAACTACACGGATTTGAGTGTGGTTCCGCTGACGGGAGCACCGGGCGTGGAGCTGCAGACGGCCCATACGTCCTTCAACTCACCGACCTTCTATCCCACGCAGATGTGGACGGCGAACTACTTCGACGCACTCTCCGGCGGCCAGAACGGGGCAGGCACGACCCTGTTCATGACGCCGGCGCAGCATCGTTCCGACAACCCGGGCGCCGACCAGGTCACGCTCCGGCTGTACGACGACCTCAACCTCCGGCTGTTCTACAGCAACAGCACGGATCCCAGCGCCAAGTCTGCGGCTCCCTCGATCTACGGCATCACCAGCGACCTGAACGGCGCGGGCGACAGCGTCATCTCTGCACGCGTCGTCGGCGATCCCAAGGCCGACGTCCAGCAGGCTTGGGTGACATTCACGACGCCGACCAGCGGCAAGTGGGAGTCGTTCGATCTCGTTCGCGACGGCCACGATCCGACGCTCTGGGCCGCTACGCACACCCTGCCCACCGGCGCGCAGTTCATCGTCCAGGCCGTCAACGGCTACGGCCTCGTGAGCCAGAACGACAACTCCGGCGCCTACTACCCGGCCGGCTCACCGGCCTCGACGCCCGCGCCGGCCCACGTGGCCCTCGGCGGTGACAGCGACGGCACCTTCGGTGGCAACGCGTCGATCACCGCGACCCTGACGAGCGGCGGCAACCCGGTCTCCGGCAAGCTCGTCACGGTGAGCCTCGGCAAGGCGACGCAAAGCGGCACGACGGACGGCAGCGGCCAGGTGCACGTCACCATCCCGCTGATCACGGCCGCGGGCGGCTACCAGGTATCGGCGACGTTCATCGGTGATCCGAATACGGCGCCGGCCTCCGACATCAAGGACTTCGACATCGGGAAGGCGCCCGCCACGGTCAACCTCTCGTGCCCGGCGAACGCCCCATGGACTGGCACTGCTGTGGCCCCCTGCACGGCGACGGTCACCGGCGAGGATCTGAACCAGCCGCTGATCGTCGACTACACGGGCAACACGAACGTCGGGACTGCCCACGCGAGCGCAACGTTCTACGGAGACTCGGCCCACGAAGCGGACGACGACAGCACCACGTTCGCCATCGTCCCCGCCACCCAGACCATCACGTTCGCGTCGCTGCCGAACAAGACCTTCGGCGATGCCGACTTCGGGGTTTCCGCAACGAGCGACTCCGGGTTGACGGTCACGTTCGCTTCCTCGACCACGGGGATCTGCACCGTATCGGGCTCGACCGTCCACATCGTCTCGGCGGGCACGTGCACCATCACGGCCTCCCAGGCCGGCAACGGGAACGTCAACACAGCCACGCCGGTCGACCAATCCTTCGCGATCAACAAGCTCGGTCAGACCATCACGTTCGCGTCGCTGCCGAACAAGACCTTCGGCGATGCCGACTTCGGCGTCTCTGCAACGAGCGACTCCGGGTTGACGGTCACGTTCGCTTCCTCGACCACGGGCATCTGCACCGTGTCGGGCTCGACCGTCCACATCGTCTCGGCGGGCACGTGCACCATCACGGCCTCGCAGGCCGGGAACGGGAACATCGGCCCGGCCACGGACGTTGTGCGCTCGTTCACCGTCGGCCAGCTCGGCCAGACGATCACCTTCGGCCCGCTCGCCGACAAGACGTACGGCGATCCTGACTTCGGTGTCGCTGCAACGAGCAGCTCGGCCCTGGCGGTGACGTTGGCATCGAGCGACACGAGCATCTGCACGGTCAGCTCGGGGACTGTGCACATCGTCAAGCCGGGAACCTGCACGATCACGGCCACGCAGGGCGGCAACACGAACGTGAGCGCGGCCACGCCGGTGGCCCGAGCCTTCACGATCGCCAAGAAGACGGTGTCGCTCGCGTACACGGGCGCGCTGTACTGGTCCGCTGGCACGGGGACGACCACCAGCGTCACCTTCACCGGTCAGGTGACCCAGGCCGGCACCAACGCTGACCTCACCAAGGCCACGGTCGACTTCCTGGTCTTCAAATCGGGCAACAACACCAGCACCCCGGACATCACGTGCTCTGGCACGGTGAACGCGTCCGGCATCGCGAGACTGCCCGAAGGTCATCGGTCTCGACGACTGGACGGTCGTCATGTCGATCCCGTCAACCAACGCCTACTTCACGGCGCCGAACGCCGACGCGGTCGTCCTGACCGTGTACCAGACCTCGCCGGCCAAGTACGCGGTCGGCGCGGGCTACGTCATCGACCCCAGCTTCAACAACATCCCGGTCAAGGTCGCCGCAGCTCCGAAGAACCGCGGCTACTTCGGCTTCTGGGTGAATTACAAGACCGGCACGACCCCGCAGGGCGTGGCCGTCTACTCCTTCCGCGGCACCGACGGCAACGACTACGTCTTCATGACGACCTCGTGGACCGGCGGGGTCCTCGCCTTCGGGACCGGAGCGACCGCGTCGTTCACGAACAAGTGCTCCGTGACCGTGATCAACCCGGCCACGCGCAAGACCGTGGCCGGCCTCGGCGGCCCCAACTTCACCTGCCGCTGGGACGTGACCGACGCCTCCACGGACAAGATGGCGATGACTGCGTCAACGTCGGCCGGTGTTCTCTACCACCAGGTGGGGACGCCGACGGCGCAGATCAGCCTCGGCGGCGGGAACATCGTCATCAAGCACTGACCCCCCAAAGTTCCTTCGGGAATCAACAAGGCCCCGCCAGTCGGCGGGGCCTTTTCGTTTGTCAGTATCCCAGCGGTGGCTGGGCGGGGCGTCAGGCGCGGACGGAGCGCTCGAGGCGCTTCTGGAAGCGCTCGACCTGGCCCGCGGTGTCGATGATGTTCTGCTTGCCCGTGAAGAACGGGTGGCAGCTGCTGCACACGTCGACGCGGAGCTCTTCGCGGGTCGAGCCGACTTCGAACTCGGTCCCGCACGAGCCGCAGTGGACCTTGGCCTGGTAGTACTTGGGGTGGGTGTCGCTCTTCACGAGTGCTCCTTCGACGCCGTCCGCTCGGATCCTGTCCGCCGGTGGTCGCCGCTACGGGTTCTCCGGGCCGGTTACGCCTCGGCGGCGGCCGGCTCGGCTGCGACCGGGATGACCCGGACGCGCTTCTTGTTTCGGGTGGCGTGCTCGAAGCGAACCTTCCCGTCGACCGTCGCGAAGACGGTGTAGTCACGGCCGAGGCCGGTGCCCTCGCCCGAGGCGAACGTCATCCCGCGCTGGCGGACGATGATCGTGCCCGAGTGGACGAGCTGGCCGTCGCCGGCCTTGACGCCGAGGCGTTGACCGGCGCTGTCGCGGCCGTTCTTGACGCTCGAGCCGGCTTTCTTGTGGGCCATCGATTACTCGTCCTTCTTCGTGCGCGAGGCCTTGGGCTTCGCGTCGGTCGCGGCGTCGGCCTTGGCCGGCGCAGCCTTGGGAGCCTTCGGGGCGGCGGCCTTGGCCGTCGTCGCCTTCGCGGCAGGCTTGGCGGCGGGCTTGGCCGCGGTCTTCGTCGGCGCCTTGGCCTTCGACTCGGCCTTCGCCGGCGCCTCGTCGGCATCGGCCTTCGCGGCGGGCTTCTTCGTCGTCGCCTTGGCGGGCTTCTCGGCGGCCTCGGCCTTCTCGGCACCCACCTGGAGCTTCGCGGCGAGGGCCGCGTCCTCGGCGGCCTGCCGGGCGGCGGCGGCCTCGAGGCGCTCGCGCTCGGACTTCTTCTCTTCGCGCGCCTTGCCCTCGGCCTCGGCCGCGCTCTTGCCGCCGAACCGGATGTCGGCGATGCGCAGGACCAGCAGCTCCTGGCGGTGGCCCTTCTTGACGCGCCGGCGCGCCTTGGGGCGGTACTTGAAGGCGATGACCTTCTCGCCGCGATCGCGGCGAACGACCTCGGCCTCGACCGCCGCACCGTCGACCACGGGCGTGCCAACGGACGCCTCGGCCCCGTCGGCGACGAGGAGCACGCGCTCCAACGTGATCGACTGGCCCGGCTCGACGTCGAGCAGCTCCACTTCGAGCTCGGTGCCGACCTCGACGCGGTACTGCTTCCCGCCGGTCTCGATGACTGCGTACATGGATCCTCGGAAGAACGGTGGCGGCCGTGGACGACCGCTGTCTGGACAGGGAGGGACGCCTGCGTCTATCGCGGGCGCGAACGGAGAGTTTAGGGTGGATCGGCGTGATGCGTCAACGAACGGGCGGCTCGCGGCCCCGAACGGCCGCTGATCGTTGACGGGTCCTCGCCGCGCGCCCGACACTCTCGGCCATGGTTGCACCCGACGACGATGCCGTCACGCTCGACATCCGGGCCGCGGTCGAACCCGCCGTCGCGTGGTCGTTCTGGGTGGAGCCCGAACGGTTGACGAGCTGGATGGGCCGGACTGCGGAGCTCGATGCGCGGCCGGGCGGCGTCATCCGCGTCGACTACGGGAACGCGATCGTGATGCGCGGCACGTTCGTCGAGCTCGAGGCGCCCGCGACGCCTCGCGTTCACCTGGGGCTGGGAGGATCCGGCGGAGGCCGTTCGACCCGGTGGGAGCCTCGTCGAGGTCACGTTCCTCGCCGACGGGGACGGCACGCTGATGCGGCTGCGCCACAGCGGCCTGCCGAACGACGCCGAGCGCGCCAGCCACCTGGAGGGCTGGGAGCACTTCCGCCCGCGCCTGATCGAGGCCCTCGAAGCCGACCGTCCAAGCACGACCTGACGTCGCCGAGGTCAGGCCCTACCGCCGTTCGCGACGCTCCGGAGCGAGCACGAGCCGTTCGCGGACCACCACCGCACCATCGAGCGCGACGCCGGACCGCTCGGCGAGCTCGGCAAGCACCTCCTCGGGCCGCCCAACGCCCTTCTCGGGATCGTGGCGCAGCTCCATGACGATCTCGGCGGCCCGGCCGCGTGCCCGCACGTCGACCCCGCCGATGAACGGCCGCAGGTCGTAGAGCACGGTCCGGTCGCCGCGTGGGCGCTCCCGCGGCAGGGTCGTGACGCTGCAGCAGATCGGTCGCAGCATCCGCGAGTGCCGGTACCGAGGCCGCTGCACCGTCGCCGTCGATCGTCGCCCGATACACCGACGCCACGACGCGCCCCGGGAGGGCCGCCTCGCCGAGCCAGACGTCGTAGACATCGATCAGCACGCTGCCCGCCGGCATCGCGGTCGTGAGGGCCTCCCTGACGGCCCAGCGCGGCTCCCGCGCGGTGAGCCAGACGTCCGCGAGCTCCGCCTCGCCGAGCATGGCCGGCGCGAGCGGCGCCGCGAGGGCGAACCGGGGTCGCCCGCCATCGCCGTCGAGGCCCGCGACCGGGAGGCCCGAATCACGCAGCGCCGCCTCCCATGCCCCTTGCTGCGCGCGCTGGATCTGGTCGGCATCGAGGGGCTCCCGGCGCACGACGAGGCGCCATCGCTGGACAGCCTCATGGGTATGGGCGGTGGGGTGACGTACGGGTGGTTCAGGGGGTACGGACACGGTGCTAGTCTGCCCGCGATGTCGCCCCTCGTCGCGCGCTTGCCACACTCGAGCGCCTCAATTCGCCCGTGAGCGTTCCCGACCCGTACAAGGTCCTGCAGGTCGATTCCGAAGCGGAATTCGAGGTGATCGAGGCCGCCTATCGTCGGCTGGCGCGGAAGTATCACCCCGACGTCTCGCCGGGACTCGAGTCCCAGGAGCGCATGGTCCGCATCAACCAGGCGTGGGAGATGCTCCGCGATCCCGTCAAGCGCGCCGCCGTCGACCGCGCACGCACGCGCAATGCCGGCGCGGCCGCCCAGAGCACCTCCACGGACGCGCGGACGGCCGCGGCCGAGGCCAGGCGTGCGGCCGCCAGCCAGGCGCCGACGCCACCGGGCACCACCTACGAGGCCGACACCCGGTACACGACGACGCCGGTCTCGCCGACGCCGCCCAAGCCGCAGCGCCGGCGCCGCGACCCGCCGCCGCCCCCGCGCCGGGTCCCAAGCCCGACTACGTGTCGCCCGACTGGACCTCCGGCCGCTCGAACGCCGGCGGCGGGTTCGATGCCTCGACGATGTCGGCGCCCAACGGCGTCGGCAGCGCCGGCCCGCCGCCCGGCAACCCGTCCGGGAGCGTGCTGAACTTCGGACGCTACCTCGGCTGGTCGCTGGGCGAGATCTCGCGCTCGGACATCGAGTACATCGAGTGGCTGGACCGCACGCCGATCGGGCGGATCTACCAGGTCGAGCTGGACGACATCCTCCGCTCGCACGGGCGACGGGTCACCACGGTCGAGCCGCCGGAGAAGGCGCGGGGCCTGTTCCGCCGGCGCTGAGGCCGGTCAGCCCTTCGTCGCCATCGCCCGACGCAACGTCCACGCACCCGGGCATTCCGTTTGTTTCGGGGCGGCCTACCACTCCGCCCGTTGCTGGCGGATGTTGACGCTCTGCATCACGCCGAGGCCGATGGCGATGCTGACGAGCGACGCGCCACCGTGGCTGATGAACGGCAGCGGGATGCCCGTGACCGGCAGCAGGCCGATCACCATGCCGACGTTCACGCACACCTGGAACAGGAGCATCGTCGCGAGGCCGGCGCCGAACAGCGTGCCGAAGGGGTCCTTGGAGCGCCAGGCGCACGAGAGGATCCGCCACAGCAGCGCCGCGAACAGCAGGAACACCACGAGGGCGCCGATGAAGCCGAGCTCCTGGGCGAGCACGGCGAACACGAAGTCGCTCTCCTGGACCGGCAGGAACTGGCCCCGGGTCTGCGTCCCGTTCGTCAGCCCCGTGCCGAGCAGCCCGCCCGACCCGACGGTGATCTGCGACTGGGCGACCTGCCAGCCCGAACCCTGCACGTCGGCGCTCTGGTTGAAGTAGGAGAGGATCCGGTCCTTCTGGTAGTCGCGGAGCACGTACGTCCACGCGAGCGGGATCGCGGCGAGGACACCGATCGCCATCGCGATCAGCCAGCGCAGGCTCGCGCCCGACATGAACAGCATCCCGGCGAGGATCGCGGCGAGCACGAGCGACGAGCCGAGGTCCGGCTGGAGCATGACGAGGATCACCGCCGGCGCCATCAGCACGCAGGCGCCCAGCACCGAGGTCAGCGAGTCGAGCCGACCCTCGCGATTGCCCAGGTACACCGCGAGGACCGTGATCATCAGGATCTTCGCGAGCTCGGAGAACTGGAACGTGAACGGGCCGAGGGCGACCCAGCGCGCCGAACCGCCGACACCGTCGCCGATGGCCAGCGTCACGACGAGCAGCGCGAGGTTGATGCCGTAGATCGGCCACACCAGCGTCTTGAGCCAGCGGTAGTCGAAGGCGGTCGCGGCGATGAACGCGACGATGGCGAGGCCGGACCACATCAGCGCGCGCGAGAACACCGTGCCGCTGTCCATGACCGACTGGCCGGCCTCGACGCTGTTCGTGTAGGCCATCACCAGGCCGAACACGCCGAGGAGCGCGGCGTACGTCGTGAGCTGCAGGTCGTAGGAGCGCCAGACCGCCCCGACGGACCTCGCGGTCGCATCGGTGAAGCGGCTTGGCTCGGCCCGCATCACGCGCATCTGGCGATCCTAGTTGCTCTGGTAGTGGTTGCCGCGAATGAGGAGGTCGCGGTTGAGGAAGTCGTGCTTGATGTGGAAGTGGAACTGCAGGAAGGCCTTCGCGATCTCCGTCGCCGCGTTGCCGACGGTCCGGGAGTCATAGGCGAACGCCAGGAACACGAGCTGCGAATCCGTCCCGGTGAAGTCCGCCTTGTACGGGTTCTTGGGCACCCAGCCGACGAACCACGAGTGGAACGGGAGGCGGCCCTTGCTGTCGCGGAGCCCGAACTCGGCGGTACCCGACTTGCCGGCCACCTTCACGGGCATGTCCACCAGGTTGTAGGTGTGGCGCAACGTGACGGTGTGGCGCGCGGCGATGCGCATGGCGCGCAGCGTCGCCTGCGATGCCGGGAGCTTGCGGATGAGGTCCGGCTTGAACCCCGAGATGACCTTGCCATCGGGCCCGACCACCTCGCGCACGACCTGCGGCCGGTACACCTTGCCGCCGTTCGCGAGGGCCGCGTACGCGTCGATGAGCTGGATCGGGGTCACCACGTCGTAGCCCTGGCCGATCCCGGCCTGGTAGGTCTCGCCCTCGAACATCGGCTGGCCGAACGCGTTCATCTTCCACTTGTTGCTGGGCACGATCCCCGAGACCTCGCCCGGGAGGTCGATGCCGGTCGGGGCGCCGAACCCGTACTGGCGCGCCCAGTACGCGAGCCGGTCGGCGCCGAGCATGCCGGCCACCTGGTAGAAGAACGTGTCCGACGAGTTGCCCATCCCGCAGTTGATGTTGCACAGGCCGAAGCCGCGGTGGTTCCAGTCGTAGAACCGCGTGCCGCCGAGCGTCAGGTAGCCGCGTGTCTGGATCAGCGTGGTCGGCGTGATCTTCCTGTCGGCCAGGCCGCCGGTGCCCGTCACGAGCTTGAACGTCGATCCGGGCGGGAAGTTGCCCTGGACCGCCTGGTTCGTCAGCGGCTCGTTCTTGTTCGAGATGAGCGCCTTGAAGTCCTTCGCCGAGATCCCGCGCGCGAAGAGGTTGTTGTCGTAGCTGGGCAGGCTGACCATGGCGAGGACCTCGCCGGTCTGCGGGTTCATCACGATGAACACGCCGCGCTTGAGGCCCGCCGTCCGCATGCCCCACTTGAGCGCCGCCGTGGCTTCCTTCTGGATCGTGCGGTCGATCGTCAGCGTGAGCGATGCACCCGGCACCGCCTGCTGGGTCGTCCGCAGGACCTGGACGTCGCGGCCGGTCGCATCGCGCTCGACGAGCTCCTGTCCGTACGTGCCGCGCAGCTGGGACTCGAAGCTCGACTCGACCCCGGCCTTCCCGATGAGGTCGTCGGCGAGGTAGCCCTTCGACTTGAGGCGGTCGAGGGTGCCGCCGTCGATCGAGCCCGTGTAGCCGAGGATGTGGGCGAGCAGCGGGCCGTCCGGGTATTCGCGACGCGTCTCGACGTTGACCTGCACGCCCGGCAGGTCATCCCCGGACTCGGAGACGATGCGCGCGATCTTCTCGGGGACGTCGTCGGCGACGCGGACCGGGTCGAAGCGGGAGCCCGGTGCGCTGTCCAGCGTGGACAGGATCGTCGCGGGCTCCATCTTGAGCAGCGTCCCGAGCCGCTGCGCCACGTCGGCACGCCGGCTGAACGGCAGGTCCGCCGGGATGATCTTGACGGCCCAGGTCGCGATGTTCGTGACCAGGAGGCGGCCCTTGCGGTCGTAGATCAGGCCACGCGGCGAGGGGATCGACTCCGTGATGGTCCTGTTGGCCTCCGCGCGTGCCGCGTAGACCTGCCCCGTCTGGATCTGGAGATAGGCCAGCCGCGCCCCGAGGCCGCTGAACACCAGGATCATCACGATCCCGAAGGTCAGGAACCGGATGGGACGTCGATCACGCTCCCGGTTCGGCGCGAGCAGTCCCTCGTTCACCAGGCGACCCGCTCGACGTCACGGCGGCGCGCCGCGATCGCGACGGCGAGCGGCCCGAAGGCGGCGGCGAGGATCACGTCGTACACCGTCGACGGCACGATCGCGCTGATGGCGGCGCTCGGTATCGGCGACGTGGTGAGGGCGGTCGTGGTGAGGAGGATCAACATCGAATAGAGGGGGCTCGCGACTGCGGTGGCGCCGATCGGTGCCACGATCCGGATCCGTCCGAGGAAGCCCCCGACGATCCCGCCCACGCCGACGGCGATGAGGAGCGAGAACGACGATGAGCCGAGCGGACGCTGGGTCAGGATGTCGACGGCCAGGCCCCCGACGAACGCCCAGGCCAGACCGACTTCGAGGCCACCGACGATGGCCGCGATGACTCCGAAAACGAGGACGGGATGCGGAACGGCATCGCCGACCTTCAGGTACTGGACAACGGTGAACTCGAAGAGCGCGGCCACCACGGCAAGCGCCGCGGCGATGGTGAACTTCATCTGGCGATCGATCCCCGGCTGACGAGCCGACGGTCGGGCCCAGACCTTTGGCGGCCGCGACGACGGAGTGACAGCAAACTCGCGCGCAAGTATCCCATGCGACCCCTGAACCGGCAATCGTCGAAGGCCGGCCGATGGTCCGATGACCGCGTGGTCGGGCGATCTGGGCGAGCCAGGGGCCGGCCGGGTCCGAGCGGAACGGGCGACATGCCAGGGACGTGGGGCGTGTTTCACGTGAAACGGCCGTCGATGGCGAGCCGGGCCGTGGTTGAGCGGCAGGTAAGTCGAGATCCCGACAATGCCGTCCGATGCCCCGCCGGACCGCGGGAATCGGGGCCGCCAATGGTAGAATTCAACGTGATGCTCGAACAAGGAACGGGAGGCTGAGTGGGCCAGACGATCGCCTGCACGAATCAGAAGGGCGGCGTCGGGAAGACCACCACGGTGGTCAATCTCGCAACCTATCTGGCTCTCCTCGGTGACCGCGTTCTCGTCATCGATCTCGACCCCCAGGGCAACGCGACAAGCGGATTCGGGGTCGACCGCAACTCCCTCGACGGCTCGATCTACGACGCGCTCGTGGACGGGCGCCCGCTCGCCGAGCTTCACCATGAAACCCCCGTCGCTGGCGTTCGTCTCGTCGCCTCCTCGATCGCGCTGGCCGGCGCCGAGGTCGAGCTCGCCACGACCGATGGCCGCGAGCGGCGCCTCGTCGAGGGCGCTCGAGGCAGAGCGCGACGCGTGGGACTGGATCCTCGTGGATTGCCCGCCGTCGCTGGGCATCCTGACGGTGAACGCCCTGACCGGCGCCGACGCCGTCCTCGTCCCGATCCAGTGCGAGTACTACGCGCTCGAGGGACTCACCCAGCTCATCGCCACGATCAACCTGGTCCGCGACCACCTGAACCCGGACCTGGCGATCAACGGCGTGCTCCTGACGATGTTCGACAGCCGCACGAACCTCTCGACCGAGGTCGCCGCCGAGGTCCGTCGCCACCTCCACGAAGCCGTGTTCGACACGGTCGTCCCGCGGAGCGTGCGCCTGTCCGAGGCCCCGAGCCACGGCCTGCCGATCGCCCTGTACCGGCCCGAGTCGAAGGGCGCGGAGGCCTACAAGCAGCTGGCGCGCGAGGTGCGCGCCCGCGGCGGCCGTCCAAACACGCGAAGCATGGCCGGCGACGGCCCCGGTTCGATCGAACCGACGCGCACGCCAAGACGTCCGACGTGCTCGCGGGGATCGGCGCATGACGATCAAGGCCGATCGCGGGTCCGCCGCGCTGGGTCGCGGCCTCGCGTCGCTCATCCCGCAGCGAACCGCCGCCATCACCGCGGTCGTCGACGTGCCGCTCGCGCGGATCGCGCCGAACCCGTACCAGCCGCGCCACCGCATCGACGACGCCGGCCTCGAGGAGCTCAGCGCGAGCATCCGCGAGCACGGCGTCCTCCAGCCCGTGCTCGTGACCGAGACCATCGACGGCTACCAGCTCGTCGCCGGGGAGCGACGTGTCCGCGCGGCTCGCCTCGCCGGCCTCGAGCGCATCCCCGCCCTCGTGCGCCAGCTCGCCGACCGGGACCAGCTCGAGGTCGCGCTCGTCGAGAACGTCCAGCGCGCCGATCTCGACCCGATCGACGAGGCCCTCGCCTACCGGCAGCTCGTCGAGGAGTTCGGGCTCACCCAGGAGCACGTCGCCCAGCGCGTCGGCAAGGCGCGAGCGACGGTCGCCAACACCATGCGCCTCCTCGACCTGCATGCCGACGTGCAGGCGGCGATCGCCGAGGGCCGGATCACCGAGGGTCACGGCCGTGCGCTCGGCGGCCTCCCGGTCGACGGCCAGGCGCACGTGCTCGGGACGGTCGTCGACCAGGCGCTGTCGGTCCGGCAGACCGAGGAGCTCGTGCGACGGCTCCGCGAACCGCGCCCGGTGCGCGAAGCACAGCCGGCGAAGCGCCTCGACGCCGACCTCGAGCGTGTCGAGACGGACCTCCGGGAGCGTCTCGGCACCAAGGTCAGCCTCAGCCGGTCGCGCGCCGGCGGACGAATCGTGATCGAGTACTACAGCGACGAAGAGCTGACGCGGCTCTACGAACGCCTCATCGGAGGGACTGCGTGACGGACGTCGGCGATCGGCAGCGGACCACGGCAACGAACGGCCGCGCCGCCGCCACCCGCAAGGCGAAGGCCGCCGCGGGTGACTACACGGCCGCCAGCATCCAGGTCCTCGAGGGCCTGGAGGCGGTCCGACGACGCCCGGGCATGTACATCGGGTCGACCGACCTGCGCGGCCTCCACCACCTCGTGTGGGAGGTCGTCGACAACTCGATCGACGAGGCGATGGCCGGCTTCGCCACGACGGTGACGGTGACGATCCACGCCGACGGCAAGCTGACGGTCGAGGACGACGGGCGCGGCGTGCCGGTCGGGCGCCATGCCACCGGCAAGGACGCCCTCGAGGTGGTCCACACCGTGCTCCACGCCGGCGGCAAGTTCGGCGGCGGCGGCTACAAGGTGTCGGGCGGCCTCCACGGCGTCGGCGTCTCGGTCGTCAACGCGCTCTCCTCGTGGCTGCGCGTCGAGACCGCCCGGGACGGCGGGGTCTGGGCCCAGGAGTACAAGCTCGGCAAGCCCGTGACCAAGGTCGAGAAGATCGGCCCGCAGGGTTCGCGCAAGGGCACCCGCACCGTCTTCCAGGCCGACGCCGACATGTTCGAGAGCACCGACTACTCGTTCGACACCATCGCCCAGCGCGTGCGCGAGTCCGCGTACCTGACCAAGGGCGTCTGGATCACGCTCCGCGACGAGCGCGTCGACCGCGAGCGGTCGTTCTACTTCGAGGGCGGGCTCGTCTCCTTCGTCCGGCACCTCAACCGGAACAAGGAGACGCTCCACCAGCGCCCGATCTACACCGAGCGCAAGGAAGGCACCACGACCATCGAGGTCGCCCTCCAGTACAACGACTCGTACACCGAGAACGTCCTCGCGTTCGCGAACAACATCAACACCGTCGACGGCGGCAGCCACATCACCGGCTTCCGCCGCGCGCTGACGCGGTCGCTCAACGAGTGGGCGAAGAAGGCCGGCGTGCTGCGCGACGCCGACGGCAACCTCTCGGGCGACGACGTCCGCGAAGGCCTGACCGCCGTCGTGAGCGTCAAGCTCACCGACCCGCAGTTCGAGGGCCAGACGAAGGCCAAGCTCGGCAACGCCGAGGTCGCGGGCCAGGTCGAGAGCGCGCTCGCCGACGCGATCGCCCAGCACCTCGAGGAGAACCCGGCCGACGGCCGGCGGATCATCGAGAAGTGCCTCACCGCGGCGCGGGCCCGCGAGGCGGCCCGCAAGGCGCGCGATCTCGTCATCCGCAAGGGCGCCCTCGACGGGATGTCGCTGCCGGGCAAGCTCGCGGACTGCCAGGAGCGCGACCCCGCCAAGAGCGAGCTGTACATCGTCGAGGGCGACTCGGCCGGTGGTTCCGCCAAGCAGGGCCGCGACCGGCGGTTCCAGGCGATCCTGCCGCTGCGCGGCAAGCTCCTGAACGTCGAGAAGGCCCGGCTCGACAAGATCCTGAGCTCGGACAACGTCAAGCCGCTGATCATCGCGCTCGGCGGCGGCATCGGCGAGACCTTCGACATCGCCCGGCTGCGGTACCACCGGATCATCATCATGACCGACGCCGACGTGGACGGCGCCCACATCCGGACCCTGCTCCTGACCTTCTTCTTCCGGCACATGCCCGAGGTCATCGAGTCCGGGTTCCTGTACATCGCACAGCCGCCGCTGTACCGGATCTCGACCGGCAAGGTCACGAAGTACGCGCAGTCCGAGAAGGACCGCGAGCGCGTGATGAAGGAGTTCACGACCAAGAACCTGAGCGTCCAGCGGTTCAAGGGCCTCGGCGAGATGAACGCCGACCAGCTCTGGGAGACGACGATGAACCCGGAGACGCGGACGCTGCTCAACGTCGAGGTCGAGGACGCGGGCGAGGCCGATTCGATCTTCACGATGCTGATGGGGGAGCGCGTCGAGCCGCGCAAGGACTTCATCAAGACCGAGGCCCGCAAGGTGCGCAACCTTGACATCTGAGCCCGTGCTGACCCTGCCGGACATCCGCGTCGGGGGAAGCCGGATCACGTTCGCGCCGCACAACTGCTTCGCGTGCGGGACGCTCAACGCGCACGGCCTGCAGCTCGAGCTCCACGCCGGCGACGGCGTCTGCTGGACCGAGCTGACCCTCGACCGCCGGTTCGAGGGCTGGGAGGGCATCGCCCACGGCGGCATCGTCTGCACGCTGCTCGACGAGGTGATGGCGTGGGCGCTCGTCGACCACGACCTCTGGGGCGTCACCGCGCAAGATGTCCGTCGAGTTCAAGCGGACCGTCCCCATCGGCCGGCCGATCCGCGCCGAGGGCCGGGTCGCGGGCGTCCGGCGCCGCCTCGTCGACGCCGAGGGCGTGGTCATCGAGCCCGAGAGCGGCCAGGTCCTCGCGAGGGCCGAGGCGACCTACTTCGGGGCTCCGGAGTCCCGCAAGCAGGAGCTGAAGGAGCGCTACGCGTTCCGCCTCGAGCCCGAGCCCGGTCTTCCCGGGATGGTGGACGCAGGATGACCGCCGCCGTGGCCGAGCGTCCGACGTCGACGTTCGCCGGTGACCGAGCGCGCCCGCGCTGCTCGTGGCCGATCGGACGCCCGAGGCCGTCGCCCTCGGCCGAGCGGCGGGCGACCTCGTCAACGAGCCGGCCGCGGTTGCGCCGCACGCTGCGCGCGGGCTTCGAGCGTCTCGCCGACCCTGACTACCTCGAGGGCCAGCGCCGCGTGGCGCCCGGGCATCGGAGCCGTCCTCGGCGTCCGCCTGCCGCTGATCACCGCCGTCAACCGCGGCTTCCGCGGGGCGACGCGCCACGATCGGGCGACGGCGCTGCTCGACGTCGCGGACGCGCTGCTGCGCGAGGAAGCGCTCGAGCTCCATTGGCTGGCGTTCGACGTCCTCGCACGCACGATCGAGGCGGAGCCGGAGCGCACCTGGCAACGCGTTCGCGCGGCCGCCGCCCAGGCCGACGACTGGATCACCGTCGACTCGCTCGCCCACGTCGCGGGCCGCGGCATCCTCGCCGAGGCCTACCGGTGGGCGGAGCTCGAACAGCTCGTGTACTCGCCGTCCCGATGGGAGCGGCGTCTCGTCGGGTCGACGATCGCGACCATCCCCTACGTCAACCGGCGGACAGGTCGCCAACCGGAGGTCGCAGCGCACGCCCTGCCCATCATCGCGGAGCTGATCGGCGACGCCGAGCCCGACGTCCAGAAGGCACTGTCCTGGGCCCTGCGCTCGATGTCGTTCGTCGACGAAGCCGCGACGATCGCGTTCCTGCGCCGCGAGGCGGCCACGGCGCGCGACACCGACGACGGCCACCGCGCATGGGTGGTCCGCGACACCCTGGAGAAGCTGCCGGCCGCCACGGCGGAGGAGCTGCGAGCCGCCGTCGACGGCATCCGCCGCCGGCCCGGCGCCCCCTCGACGTCCCGCGCCGCCGCGGCCGCCGCGGCGTTCACCGGCCTCGGCGTCGCGGTGCCGCCCGCCGACCGCCCCGTCGTCGACCGCGACTGACCGACTAGCGATCACCGGAGGAGAGCCACCACGTGACCGACAACCTGGGCGACATCCGAGCCATCCGACTCGAGGACGAGATGCGCGTCTCGTACCTCGACTACGCGATGAGCGTCATCGTCGCCCGCGCGCTGCCGGACGTCCGCGACGGCCTCAAGCCGGTCCATCGCCGGATCCTGTTCACGATGGGCGAGATGGGGCTCAGCTCGACGAGCTCCTATCGCAAGTGCGCCGCGATCGTCGGCGAGGTGATGGGCAAGTACCACCCGCACGGCGACGTCGCGCTGTACGACGCCCTCGTCCGGCTGGCCCAGGACTTCTCGATGCGCTACCCGCTGGTCGACGGGCAGGGCAACTTCGGGTCCGTGGACGGCGACACCGCCGCCGCGATGCGCTACACGGAGGCCCGCCTCACCGCGATCTCCTCCGAGATGCTCGCCGACATCGACAAGGACACCGTCGACTTCGAGGACAACTACGACGGCACCCAGAAGCAGCCGTCGGTCCTCCCGGCCAAGCTGCCCAACCTGCTGATCAACGGGTCCTCGGGCATCGCCGTCGGCATGGCGACCAACATCCCGCCCCACCACCTGGGCGAGATCGTCGACGCCGAGATCGCCTACATCGACAACCCCGACATCACCAACGACGAGCTGTGCCAGATCGTCAAGGGGCCGGACTTCCCGACCGCCGGCTCGATCTACCGCTACGAGACGCGGCGCAACCCGCTCACGGGCGAGCAGGAGACCATCGACGCGATCCGCGAGATGTACGCCCACGGCCACGGCCGGGTCGTGATGCGCGCGCAGGTGGCCTTCGAGGAGACGCGCGCCGACCGCACGGCGATCATCGTCACCGAGCTCCCGTACCAGGTGAACAAGGCGACGCTGCTCGAGAAGATCGCGGATCTCGTCAAGGACAAGAAGATCGACGGCATCGCCGACCTGCGCGACGAGTCCGATCGCGACGGGATGCGGATCTACGTCGAGATCAAGCGCGACGCCAACCCGCACAAGGTGCTGAACAACCTGTTCAAGCACACCGCGATGCAGACGGCGTTCAACCTGAACATGCTCGCCCTGGTCGACGGCCAGCCCCAGACGCTGCCGCTCAAGAGCGTGCTCCACCACTACACCGACCACCGCCGCGAGATCGTCCGCCGGCGCACGGAGTTCGACCTCGAGAAGGCGCGCGCCCGCGCCCACATCCTCGAGGGCCTCAAGATCGCGCTCGACAACCTCGACGCGGTGATCGAGACGATCCGCCGGTCGGACGACGTCGACGCCGCGCGGACGAACCTGATGACGCGGTTCGGCCTGTCGGAGCCCCAGTCGCAGGCGATCCTCGACATGCGGCTGGCCCGCCTCGCGGCCCTCGAGCGCAAGAAGATCGAGGACGAGTACCTCGCGGTCATCCAGCAGATCGCCGAGCTCGAGGACATCCTCGCCAACCCGTCGCGGGTCCTCTCGATCATCAAGGACGAGCTGACCGAGCTGAAGCGCAAGTACGCCGGCGAGCGCCGCACCCGCGTGGTCGACGACTCGAGCCGCGAGATGACCGACGAGGACCTGATCGCCGACGAGGACGTCGTCGTCACGATCAGCCGCCGCGGCTACATCAAGCGCCAGCCGGTCGCGACCTACCGCCGCCAGCACCGCGGCGGCAAGGGGATCATCGGCCACGTCACCCGCGAGGAGGACGCCGTCGAGCACCTCCTCGCCGCCAACACCCACGACTGGGCGCTGTTCTTCACGAACCGCGGCCGCGTGTTCTCGGCCAAGGTCCACATGATCCCGGACGCCTCGCGCCAGGCGAAGGGGATGGCGATCATCAACCTGCCCGGCGTCCAGGTGGAGACGGGCGAGGTCCCGATGGCGACCATCTGCCTGCCCAACTTCGAGCCCGGTCACTTCCTCGTCATGGCGACCCGCAACGGGATCATCAAGAAGACGCCGCTCGAGCAGTTCGAGCGCGTCCGCGCCACCGGGATCCGGGCGATCACGATCAGCGACAACGACGAGCTGGCCTGGGTCAGCGTCTCGTCGGGCGAGGACGACGTGATCATCGCCACCTCGCAGGGCATGCTCGCGCGGTTCTCCGAGGGCGAGGTCCGGCCGATGGGCCGCGACGCGGCCGGCGTGATCGGCATCCGACTCCTCGCGCGCCAGAACGACTCCGTCGTGTCGATGACGGTCGTCGAGCCCGAGGCCGACCTGCTGGTCCTGACCGAGACCGGCTACGGCAAGCGCGTCGGCCTGTCCGAGTTCCGCAAGAAGCACCGCGGCGGCCAGGGCGTCCGGCTGATCGCGCTCGAGGGCCGCAAGACGGGCCTCGTGGCGGCGGTCCAGCAGGTCACGCCGGAGGACGACGAGCTGCTCCTGATCTCGGCCCACGGCCAGGTCATCCGCACCGAGACCCACACGATCAACCGCTACTCGCCGAGCGCCCGCGGCGTGATCGTGATGCGCCTCGCGGACGAGGATCAGGTCGTCGCCATCGCGGCGTTCCGCGCCGGGCTGGCGGAGCGCGGTGCCATGGGTGACAATGACGAGCCCCTGCCGGACGACGTGCCGGACGACAAGGGGCCAGGTCGCTCGTCGTGACCGCCTTCGGCGAACGGGAGGCAGGCGTGTACGCGGACCAGTTCGAGATCTACCACGGGAACGCCAACCCCGAGCTCGCGCGGAAGATCGCCCACTAGCTGCACAGCGAGCCCGGCCAGGCCGAGGTGTTCCAGTTCGCGAACGAGAACATCTTCGTGCGCATCCTGGACAACGTCCGGGAGAAGGACGTGTTCCTCGTCCAGCCGACCAGTCCGCCCGGTCAACCAGTCGATCATGGAGCTCCTGATCATGATCGACGCCTTCAAGCGGGCGTCCGCCGGCCGGATCACGGCCGTCGTGCCGTACTACGCCTACGGCCGGTCCGACAAGAAGGACCAGCCGCGCGTGCCGATCACGGCGCGCCTGATCGCCGACATGATCACGGTCGCCGGCGCCGACCGGGTGCTGACGATGGACCTCCACCAGGGCCAGATCCAGGGCTTCTTCAACATCCCGGTCGACGAGCTGACCGCGGTCCACATGCTCAGCCGCTACTTCATCGACAAGCACCTCGAGGAGTGCGTCGTGGTCACGGACCTCGGGTTCGCGAAGCGCGCCCGGGCGTTCGCCGAGATCCTCGACGCGCCGCTGGCCATCGTGGAGAAGCGGCGCCACGGCAACCTCGACCGGGCCGAGGTCATCAACGTGATCGGCGAGGTCCACGGCCGGCGCGCGATCATCGTCGACGACGAGATCGACACGGCCGGGACGCTGATCGAGACGGTCCGCGCGCTCGAGCGCGAGGGCGTCAACGAGATCTACGCGTGCGCCACGCACGGCGTGCTGTCCGACCCCGCCGTCGAGCGGATCGCGAACTCGAGCCTGCGCGAGGTGGTGATCACCGACAGCGTGCCGGTCCCGGCGTCCAAGCTGCTGCCGCAGATGCGGGTCCTGACCGTCGCGCCGCTCATCGGCGAGGCCATCAAGCGGATCCATCGCGGCGAGTCCGTCGGCGCGCTGTTCTCGTCGGAGGTGTCGTTCACCCAGGAGATGCTCCTGTGGGAGGACGGGCCGGACATGTCGCCGAGCGCTCCGTCGGGCAACGGTGCCGCGACCCCGGGCGGCGACGACGTACCATCGCCGCTGGCCGCGCCGGCCGGCGCCTGATCGGGAGCAGACGAGACCCATGAGCCTGCAGCTCCATCGCCCCGACGGCAAGGGCGGCCTCGAGCCCCGTGCCGTGACCGACGAGAACTGGCACAACCAGCTCCGCTCGCCGCGCTGGGGCGCGTCGCTCAAGGGCGGCAAGCCGCCGAAGCTCGCGAACCCCGAGATGAACCCGACGTCGACGGCGAAGTCGATCGCGTTCTGGGTCGCGCTCGGGCTGATCACGTTCGCGATCATCGTCGTCGGCTACGGCAGCAGCTACTTCAAATACCCGCCGACGCCAACCGCGGCGCCGGTCGTGACCGTCGCGCCCGTCACCCCCGCCCCGGCGGCAAGCTAGCCGACCTCGGGACCGCCGAGGGAACCCGGATCGACCCCGCCACCGTCCGGGAGCCACGATGCGACGAGTCCTGATCACCTCCGGCGCCCTGGGTCTCGGCACGGCCCTCGTGTTCGGCGCCGCGGCGCTGACCGCGACCCTCTTCCCCAACGGCGCGACCGTCGCCGCGAACATGAACAACGTGATGATCGGCGTCGGCAAGCCGATGATCCAGGGCGGCTTCGCGGCCCCGGCGCCCGTCATGGCCGTGCCGGGCGTCGTCGTCGACGACGGCTCCGGGGTCGCCCCGCCGGTCATCGAACCGGCGCCCAGCCCGACGGACTGACCGACCGACTGACCGGCCGGCGCGCCGACCGGGGGATCGTCGCGGCCACCCTATACTCAGCCGGCCATGCGCTTTCTCTCACGATTCTTCGACAGCAACGACCGCGAGCTCGACCGGATCCAGCCGCTCGTCGATCAGACCAACGAGCTGGAGCCCGAGTTCGCCGCCCTCTCCGACGAGGAGATCCGCGAGCGGATCGACGTCATCCGCGCCGAGATCGCGGAATCCGCGGCGCCCGAGGAGCCGTCCGAGGACGAGCTCCACCACCACGACCTCGAGCGCCGCAACGAGCTCGCCAAGGCGCGCCGCAAGCGCGACGAGGGCCGCCTGCAGGCGGTGCTCGACGACCTGATCCCCGAGGTGTTCGCCGCCGGCCGCGAGGCCATGAAGCGGACCATGGGCATGCGCCAGTACGACGTCCAGCTCATGGGCGCGATCGTGCTCCACCAGGGCCGCATCGCCGAGATGCGCACCGGCGAGGGCAAGACGCTCATCCCGACGCTCGCCGCGGTCCTCAACGGCCTCGCCGGCCGGGGCGCCCACGTCGTGACGGTCAACGACTATCTCGCCCGCCGCGACGCGCAGTGGATGGGGCCCGCGTTCCACTTCCTCGGGCTGTCGGTGGGCGTGATCACGCACGACACGTCGTACCTGTTCGAGCCCGGCTTCCCGACGACCGACGAGCACCTGATCAACCTGCGCCCGGTCTCCCGGCGCGAGGCGTACGCCGCGGACATCACCTACGGCACGAACAACGAGTTCGGGTTCGACTACCTGCGCGACAACATGGTCGACTCGCTCGAGGGCCGGGTGCAGCGCGAGCGCTCGTTCGCGATCGTGGACGAGGTCGACAACATCCTCATCGACGAGGCGCGGACCCCGCTGATCATCTCGGGGCAGGCCGAGGAGTCGGCCGACCTGTACTTCTCGTTCGCCCGGCTCGTGCCCAAGCTCCAGCCCCGCCCCGAGGGCGCGGAGGAGGGCGGCGACTACTTCGTCGACCTCAAGGACAAGGCGGTGTCGCCGACCGAGGACGGCGTCGACAAGATCGAGAAGCTGCTCGGCATCGAGAACCTGTACGACGCGGATCCCCGGCTCGCCCGCCACTTCGACTCGGCGCTCAAGGCCCACGCGCTGTACAAGCGCGACCGCGACTACATCGTCGAGGACGGCGAGATCGTCATCGTCGACGAGTTCACGGGTCGCAAGATGCCCGGCCGACGGTGGAGCGAGGGCCTGCACCAGGCCGTCGAGGCGAAGGAGGGCCTGCGCGTCCAGCGCGAGAGCCGGACCCTGGCCACGATCACGTTCCAGAACTACTTCCGGCTGTACGACAAGCTCGCCGGCATGACCGGCACGGCGATGACCGAGGCCGAGGAGTTCCACAAGATCTACACCCTCGAGGTCGTGGCGATCCCGACCCACCGCCCGATGATCCGCGACGACTACCCGGACCTCGTCTACAAGAACGAGACGTCCAAGTTCAACGCGCTGATCGACGAGATCGAGGAGATGACGACGGCCGGCCGGCCCGTGCTCGTCGGCACCGTGTCCGTCGAGAAGTCCGAGGTCCTCTCGACGCTCCTCAAGCGACGCGGGATCAAGCACGAGACGCTGAACGCCAAGTTCCACGAGCGCGAGGCGGGGATCGTGGCCCAGGCGGGCCGGTCCGGCGCCGTCACGATCGCCACCAACATGGCCGGCCGCGGCACCGACATCAAGCTCGGTGGCAACACCGAGGGCCTGGCGTCCGAGATCCTCCACAAGCGCGGGCTCAACCCGGCCGAGGTGGACGCGGCGACGATGGAGGAGGCGATCGCGGAGGCGAAGGCGGTCGTCGACGTCGACCACGAGGCGGTCGTGGCCGCCGGCGGGCTGCACATCATCGGCACCGAGCGACACGAGAGCCGGCGCATCGACAACCAGCTCCGCGGCCGCGCCGCGCGCCAGGGCGACCCGGGCTCGTCGCGCTTCTACCTCTCGCTCGACGACGACCTGATGAAGCGCTTCGCCTCGGACCGGGTCGCCGGGCTGATGGAGCGGATGGGCCTCGAGGACGACGTCGCGATCGAGTCGAAGCTCGTCTCGCGCACGATCGAGAGCGCCCAGTCGCGCGTCGAGGGCTTCAACTTCGACATCCGCAAGCGCGTCGTCGAGTTCGACGACGTCATCAACAAGCAGCGCGAGACGATCTACGCCGAGCGCGACAAGGTCCTGCGCAACGAGGACCTGACCGAGACGGTGCGCGAGTTCCTCGACGCGGAGATGGAGGAGCTCGCCGACCAGTACATCGGCGACCCGTCGCCCAGCGAGTGGAACCTCGAGGGCCTGTCCGCGGCCCTGCACGCGATGGGCATCGACGGCCCCGGCACGTCCGAGGCCGACCTCGACGAGGTCGCCGTCGACCCACGAGGAAGGCCTCGAGCACCTGCGCCAGCTCGCCGACGACCAGCTGACCGAGCGTGGGCAGGAGCACGGCGAGGAGGTCTGGAGCCAGGTCGAGCGGTTCGTGCTGCTGCGCACGATCGACAGCCTGTGGGTCGAGCACCTCACCGAGGTCGACGACATGCGGCGCGGCATCGGGCTGCGCGGCTACGCCCAGCAGGACCCGCTCAACGAGTTCCGCAAGGAGGCCTACCGCCTGTACGAGGAGCTCAGCGGCCTCATCCGCCGCCAGGTCGCGACCACGATCTTCCGCGTGACGGTGAAGCAGGAGCCGGCGACCGTGCCGCTCTCCGGGCCCGGGCAGCCGGCGCGTCCGCTCGGCGCCCCGGTCGGCGACGGCACCGCGACCAATGGCTCGAACGGGTCCAATCGGCAGTGACGGGCGCTCCGGCGACCGCGGGCATCGCGCAGTCGGCCGCGCCGGCGGCGCTCGCCGCGGGCGGTGCGGCACTCCGCCGTCCGGCGACGGCCCCGATGACCGGCCTCCCGGCCGACCCGATGCGCGGCGCGCGCAACGCCCCCGGCGACGCGGGCGCGAGCGGGAGCGTGCGTCCCGGGTTCACGCCGTCGGGCGCGCGGATCGGACGCAACGACCCGTGCTGGTGCGGATCGGGCCAGAAGTACAAGAAGTGCCACGGGGCCTGACGCGTTCCCGGGCAAGAGACCTCGTGCGCCTGATCATCGTCACCGGCCTGGCCGTCGCCGCGGTCGGCGCGTTCGCGACGGTCCGGATCTGGCAGCAGGGTGACCGCGACGAGCAGCGGCCGGTGGACGCGATCGTGGTCCTCGGGGCGGCCCAGTACGACGGCCGTCCGTCGCCGGTCTTCGAGGCCCGCCTCGACCACGCGGTGCAGCTGTGGCACGAGGGGATCGCCAAGGCGTTCGTCGTCACCGGCGGCAAGCTGCCCGGCGACCGGACGACCGAGGCCGCGGTGGCGCGGGCGTACGCGATGGACCACGCGGTCCCGGGCGCCGCGATCTTCGGGGAGAACGAGGCGCACAACACGCTCGAGTCGATGCGCTCCGTCGCGGCGGAGATGAAGCAGCGCGGCCTGACCTCGGCCGTGTTCGTGTCGGACCCGACGCACATGCTCCGCGTGCTGCGGATCGCCCGTGACCTCGGCATCGACGCCTACGGCTCGCCGACGCCGACCTCGCCGGTCCAGCAGGATCTGGGCCGCCGGCTCGGCGCCACGATCCACGAGCTGGGCGCCCTCGCGGTGTACTTCGTGAGCGGCGGGACGCCCGCGGTGGAGCAGCCCGGGCAGCTGATCCGTCGCGGCCGGGCAACGCCGCCCGCAAGATCCTGTGCGCGCGTGTTCAGTCCCACGCAAATTTGCGCACGAAAACGCGCTTCTACCCCTTGGAATACGAGGGACCCGCGCCTATACTCGGGACCAGTCCTCCGCCACCCAGGGATCGGCGCCGCCCAGCCACAGCCCCTGCCCACATCTGGCGCTGCATCCCGACCCGTCACGCTCGTTCGACAGCGGAGGACGAGAGTGAGGGTACGCGTGAACCAGGCCGAGGAAGCCCAGTTCGTAGACCTGATCGCATGTGAGCGCGATTGCCGCAACTGCAGCTATGCCGTTGCGCTCGATTGCGACGGCAACTGCGGAGTCTGCCCGCATAACAGCTACTGCCCCTGCGTGAACCCCGTCGTCGCCCGGAGCAAGACCGCCCTTCGGCTGATCGAGCTCCGTCCGATCCTGCTCCAGGATCTCCAGGTGCGCTCCTAGGTGGACGCCGCGTCCACGCGCGACCTGGCGGAGCGGATCCGGTCGACCTCGGGGCGTCTTTGACCTCGCCACCAAGGAAGCCCGCGTCGCCGATCTCGACAGCCGCGCCAGCGAGCCCGGCTTCTGGGACGACCAGCGCGCGGCGCAGAAGGTGCTCCGCGAGGCGGAGGGCCTGCGCGAGGAGGTCACCCTCTGGCGGGGCCTCGAGAAGCGCGCCGACGACCTCCTCGAGCTCCTGGGCCTCCTCGACGACAGCCCGGACCCCGAGACGGAGGCCGACGTCGAGCGCGAGGCCGACGCGCTGGGCCGCGAGTTCGAGCGCGAGCGGACGCTCCTCCTGTTCTCGCGGCGACTACGACGCCAAGAGCGCGGTCGTGACGATCAGCGCGGGCGCCGGCGGCACCGAGGCCACGGACTGGGCCGACATGCTGCTGCGGATGTACCTGCGCTGGGCGGAGCGCCACCGCTTCAAGTCGGACGTCGTGGACTCGCAGGCCGGTGAGCAGGCGGGCATCAAGAGCGCGACGCTCACCGTCGACGGGCGCTTCGCCTACGGCTGGCTGCGGGCCGAGCGCGGCGTCCACCGCCTCGTGCGGATCAGCCCCTACGACGCCCAGAAGCGGCGCCAGACGACCTTCGCCCTGGTCGAGGTGATGCCCGAGGCCGACGAGGACGTCGAGATCGAGCTCAACTGGGACGAGATCCGGGTCGACACGTTCCGCTCGTCGGGCGCCGGCGGCCAGCACGTCCAGAAGACCGAGTCCGCGATCCGGCTGACGCACATCCCGACCGGGATCGTCGTCACCTGCCAGAACGAGCGGTCCGCGACGCAGAACCGCGAGCTCGCGATCCGGGTCCTGAAGTCGCGGCTCCTCGAGCTCGAGCTGGAGAAGCGCGAGGAGGAGCTGCGCAAGCTCCGGGGCGAGCACGTCACGGCCGGCTGGGGCAACCAGATCCGCTCCTACGTCCTGCACCCCTACCAGATGGTCAAGGACCTGCGGTCGGGCTACGAGACGTCGAACACGGGGGCCGTGCTCGACGGCGACCTCGACGCGTTCATGCAGGCGGAGCTCGAGCGACTCGCGACCGGGCGCGCGCCCTCCGCCGACGCCGACGCCGACACGGACGAGTAGCCATGCCGGTCGCGCGACGCCGTCAGCTACCGCCCGGGTGTCGAGGCCGACCTCGACGCGTGCACGGGGATCTGGCGGGCCGGGATCGAGCACTACCAGGGCCGGCTCAACCAGCCGGCGATGCCCGACGACCTCTCGCCGCTGCGGCGGCTCCTCGGCCACCTCCTGGCCACGGACCCCGACCGGTTCTGGGTGGCGACGAAGGCGCGCGATGGCGCCGCGGCCGCCGATGGGATCGACGGGACCGCGATCGGGTTCAGCAGCGCGTCCGTGCGCGAGGGCCTGTGGTTCCTGGCGATGCTGTTCGTCGACCCGGCGTCGCAGGCCGACGGGATCGGGCAGGCGCTGATGGATCGCGCCCAGGCGGGTCGTGACGTCGACCCGGGCGGGCCGGCGATCCCGGCACCCGACGAGCCGCTGGACTCCGGCATCCACACGTGGGGCATGTGCACGGACGCGGTCCAGCCGATCTCGAACGCCCTCTACGCGCGACGCGGCATGGTGCCGCGGATCCCGATCTGGCGGCTCACCGGCGAGGTCCGGCGCTGGTCCGCGGTGCCGGTGCTGCCCGCCGGGCTGACGGCGGTGCCGTTCGAGGCGGTCGACCAGGGCGAGCCCGACGGCCCGCGGCGACTCGCCGCCATCCTCGACGAGCTCGACCGCGAGCTGATCGGCGCCGCGCACCCCGTGGACCACGCGTTCCAGCGACGGGAGGGCCGGGTCGGCTTCCTCGTGCGCGACAAGAGCGGCCGGACGCTCGGGTATGTCTACAGCTCGTCGATCGGCCGGCTGGGCCCGCTGGCCGCCGTCGACCCGTCGCTCCACCCCGCGATGATCGGCACGGCCGTCCGCGAGACACCGATGCTGGGATCGGTCGCCGCCTGGGTCCCGGGCACGGCCTCGGAGGCGATGCGCGCCCTGCTCGACGCCGGCCTCCGCATCGACGGCTTCCCGGGCGTCATCTGCTGGTCGCGGCCCGACCACCCGTTCGAGCGCTACCTCCCGATCTCGCTGGCCATCGTCTGAACGGTTTGCCGGTCCCGGCACGCAGTGTTAGCCTCGAAAGGACGTGGCTCCACCGACCGTGCCCGTGGGCGGAGACCCAGCCGCGATCCCTCCGTCACCGAGCGAAGTCATGACCGTCTCACCGAGCCCGTCGCCCGACGCGCCCTCGAGCGAGCCGTCCGTTGCCGCGCCCGACGCGGCGGCCGCCGTCTCGCCCGGCCTGCGAGCGCGCCTGACCGGGCGACCGCGCCAGCCGGCGGGCGACCAGCCGGTCGTGGTGCTCCACGACGTCACGATGCGCTACCCGAACGGCAGGGAGGCGCTCAAGGACGTCGAGCTCGTGGTCCCCGAGGGCGACTTCGTGTTCCTCGTCGGTCCGTCGGGCGCGGGCAAGTCCACGCTGACGAAGCTGCTCATCCGCGACGAGCTCGCGACCAAGGGCATGGTCATCGTCGACGGCGACGACCTCGCCGGCCTGAACCGGCGGCAGGTGCCCAAGGTGCGCCGGAAGATCGGCATCGTGTTCCAGGACTTCAAGCTGCTGCCGCGCAAGTCGGTGTGGGAGAACGTCGCGTTCGCGCTCGAGGTCACCGGGACGCCGCGCCGGAAGATCCGGCCGGCGGTCGACCGGGTGCTCGCGCTCGTCGGGCTGACGGCCCAGGCGGAGCAGATCCCGACCCAGCTCTCGGGCGGCGAGCAGCAGCGGACGGCGATCGCGCGGGCGCTCGTCCACGACCCGCGGATCATCATCGCGGACGAGCCGACCGGGAACCTCGACCCCGTGATCAGCTGGGAGATCATCCAGCTGCTCCTCCGGATCAACGAGCTCGGCGTGACGATCCTGATGGCCACCCACGACGCGGAGATCGTCACGGCGCTCCGGCGGCGCGTCGTGGCGCTCGAGGACGGCCGGATCATCCGGGACGAGACCGGCGCCACGTACCACCGCGAGGATTGAGGACGTGATCCCGTTCGTCGCGTTCTCGATCAGCCGGGCCTGGCAGGGGTTCTGGCGCAACGCGCTGATGAGCCTCGCGGCCACGCTGACGATGGTCCTCATGCTCCTGCTGCTCGCCGGCTTCTTCGTCCTCCAGAACGTGCTCCTCGCGAGCCTGTCGTTCGTCGAGCAGAAGGTCGAGGTCGTCGCCTACATCCAGAACAACGCGACCCAGGACCAGGTCGACACGCTGGTGGCGAAGGTCGAACGCGATGCCCGAGGTGGCGTCGACCGAGTTCGTGTCGCGCGACGAGGCGCTGGCGCGGTTCAAGGCGGCGCAGGCGGCCCAGGGCCGGACGGACCTGACCGCCTCGCTCGAGTCGAACCCGCTCTACGCGAGCGTCAACGTGAAGCTCCGGAGCCCGGCGGACCTCGACGCCGTCACCACCGCCCTGCGCGACGACCCGCTGGTCCGCAACGTGCTCAACATCGAGGCCCTGGTCGATCGCGTGCTCACGGTCACGACCTTCGTGCGCACCGCGGGGGTCGTGATGATCGGGATCGTCGGGGTGATCGTGCTGTTCATCATCGTCAACACGATCCGGCTCGCGGTCGTCGCGCGGTCCGAGGAGATCGAGATCATGCGGCTCGTGGGCGCGTCCGACGCGTTCATCCGCTGGCCGTTCGTGTTCGAGGGCGCCCTCGTCGGGCTGCTGGGGGCGCTGCTCACGATCGGCCTGCTCGCGCTCGCCGCCGACCCGCTGTCGAGGGCGATGGTCGGCTTCTTCAACGTGCTCCCGTTGCAGCTCGGATCGGTCGGCCGGGACACCGCGATCCTCGTGCTGGGCACGGGTCTCGGGCTCGGCGTGCTCGGCTCCTGGCTGTCGGTCCGGACCTACCTCATCCGCTAGCGCCGCCGGCGCGTATCCCCGGCTGCGAAGCGCCGGACGATTTCGCGTCGCAGTTGTACGCTGACGGCCCGCGCTTCCGTCCAGCGCCCGTCACCCCTCGGAACCCCCATGATCCCCGAACTCGAGTCGCCGGCCCTCCCGGCGCAAGACGTCGCTGCCGCGACCGCGGATGCGGACGCCCCGGACACGTTGGAGCCGGCGCCGGCCACGATTGGAGCCGCCCCCGCCCACCGCCGCGCCGCGGGCCCGTGGCCGGGATCCGCGCCCATCTCGGTGTCCTCGTCGGCGCCCTCGGCATCGTCGCCGTCCTCGCCGGCAGCGCCCTGTTCGTCGCGGGCTTCTCGCTCGGCCGCGAGTCCGCGCTGACGCCGGGCACCCCGTCGGGCGACGCGAACGCGTTCCAGCCGTTCTGGGACACCTACTCGGCGATCACGGACCGCTACGCGGGTGGGGCGGTCGACCAGCAAGTCGCTGGTCGAAGGCGCGATCAAGGGGATGATCGGCGCCCTCGACGACCCGTATTCCCTGTACATGACCTCCGACGAGTTCAAGGCGTCGCTCCAGGGCATCGCCGGCCAGTTCGAGGGGATCGGGGCGACGATCGGGACGGTGGACGGGGCGGGCGTGACCGAACACCTGCGCGACGCTGGGCGACGGCTGCCGGCTCGCGATCGTCCGGCCGCTGACCGGCTCGCCCGCCGAGAAGGCGGGTCTCAGGCCAGGCGACGTGATCACGGCGATCGACGGCACCCCGCTCGCCGGCCTCACCGCCGACGCCGCACGGACCAAGGTTCGCGGCCCGAAGGACACGACGGTCACGCTCCAGATCGAGCGCGGGAAGCGGCGCGGCGTTCGAGGTCCCGATCGTGCGCGCGGTGATCGTCCAGCCGGAGGTCGAGACCATGACCCTCGCCGACGGCAAGGCCGCCTACATCAAGCTCAACGGCTTCTCGGACCGCGCGGCGGCGCGACTTCGACGCCGCCGTCTCGGGGGCGGTGGAGCGCGGCGAGAAGCAGATCCTCGTCGACCTGCGCGGCAACCCGGGCGGGCTCGTGACGGCGGCCCGGGACGTCGCCAGCCAGTTCCTCCCCGACGGCACGATCTTCTGGGAGGAGGACAGCTCGGGGAACCTCACCGAGACGACCGCGAAGCCCGGCGGGGCCGCCACCGACCCGTCGATCCACGTGGCCGTGCTCGTCGACGGCGGGTCCGCGTCGGCATCCGAGATCGTCACCGGCGCGCTCCACGACCGCGGGCGGGCGATCGTCGTCGGGCAGCAAGACGTTCGGCAAGGGCACCGTGCAGCAGTGGACCCAGCTCGAGGACGACAGCGGCGGGTTCCGGCTGACGATCGCCAAGTGGCTGACGCCGGACAAGACCTGGGTCCACGGCGTCGGGATCACGCCGGACGTGGTGGTCACCGACACCGCCGCCAAGCCCGGCGGACGACCCGGTCATCGACGCGGCGCTCAAGGCGCTCGGCGACGACGCGACGGGCTCCGCGCCCGTCCCCGCCCTGCGCCCGGCCGCCTGAACGCCCGACCGATTTCGTGAGGGGGATCGGCCGCTTGCACGCACGACGTGTTTGCGTTAGGGTCGATATGAACGAAAGGAGGTGATGTGCAGTGATCGACAGTTGTAGTTGCTGCACCACCTCGGCGGAGATCGTCGTCTAGGGACGATCCCGACGAGTGGTCGGTAGCAATTTCGAACGCCGGTCCGGAAACGGGCCGGCGTTCGTGCGTCCGGCGCGGGCTCGGTCGAGCCCGTGCGACACTCCCACCCCTGACAGCGCACGAGGAGCATCGACATGGGCGACACCATCGCCCAGAACCGAAGAGCGACGCACGAGTACACGGTCGAGGACACCTTCGAGGCCGGGATCGTGCTTCGCGGCACCGAGATCAAGAGCATCCGCGCCCACAAGGTGAGCCTCGCGGACGCCTACGCGCGCATCGATCGCGGCGAGGCCTGGATCGTCGGGCTCCACATCGCCCCGTGGGAGAGCGCCGACGTGCGCTTCAACCACGAGCCGAAGCGGTCTCGCAAGCTGCTCCTGCACCGCCATGAGATCGACGAGCTCCTGGGCAAGACGAAGGCGAAGGGCCTGACGGTGATCCCGTTGCGGCTGTACCTCGACGATCGCGGCAAGGCCAAGGTGCTCCTCGGGCTCGCCAAGGGCAAGCAGACCTGGGACCGTCGCCACGAGATCGCCGAGCGCGACGCCAGGCGCGAGACCGAGCGCGCCGTGTCCGAAGCGCGGCGGCGGTAGCCCTACTCGCTGAGCGCTACGCGCCCGTCACGCCCGGGACCAGCGTCCGCGCTTTTCGAAAGGAATGAACAAGATCGACGGTCTCGGCGCCCGCGACGCCGCGATACGGCGTTCCTTGCTCGCTTCACCGCGTCCGTTAGTCGGTTGCGTCAAACATCCGGGCGGCGCACCGTCCAGCGAGCCGACACTTGTCGAAATCGCGCCCGTATCGTCTCGGTTCGGGGGCAGGTTGTTCGAAAGGATTGAAAAGTCGTGATCCGCAGCGCGCGGCGCGGGGACGAGCGCACCACGGGGACGGGGGGCCGGTTCGCTAGGCTTGGCGGATGAGCGATGAGGAGGTTGGATGCGGCTCGCGCGGATGATCCAGGCGGTCGACGCCCACGCGGCCGGCGAGCCGGGCCGGGTCATCGTCGGCGGCGTGCTCGACGTCCCGGGCGCGTCGATGTTCGAGAAGATGCGCCACCTGGCCGAGCACGGCGACGAGCTGCGCAAGCTGATGCTCCGCGAGCCGCGCGGCTACCCGGCGCTGTGCGCGAACGTCGATCCTGCCGCCGACCCACCCCGACGCCGACGCCGGCTACGTGATCATGGAGCAGGTCGAGTACCCGGGGATGTCGGGCACCAACACGATCTGCGTCGCGACGGTGCTGCTCGAGACCGGCATGCTGCCGATGACGGAGCCGATCACCGAGGTCACGCTCGAGGCGCCGGCGGGGCTGATCCGGATCCGCGCGACCTGCGCCGGCGGCAAGGTGACCGGCGTGACGTTCCGCAACGTGCCCGCGTTCGCCACCCACCTCGACACGCCGATCGAGGTCCCGCAGCTGGGCACGGTCACGGTCGACGTCGCGTACGGCGGCATGTTCTACGTCATCGCGGACGCCGAGGCGCTCGGGTTCCGGCTCGTCCCTGACGAAGGCCGCGACATCACCCGCGTCACCGAGATGATCAAGGCGGCCGCGCGCGAGCAGCTGCCGGTCGTCCACCCGGAGCAGCCCGGGTTCGCCGGGATCACGATCGGCCAGCTGTCGGGGCCGGCGCACGATCCCGCGCAACTCGCGGCGGAACGTGGTCACGGTCTCGACCGGCGAGCTGGACTGGTCGAAGCCCTCGACCTGGACCGGCGTCATCGACCGCTCGCCGTGCGGCACCGGGACGTGCGCCAAGATGGCGGTCCTCCACGCCAAGGGCCAGCTGCACGCCGGCGACGAGTTCCGCCACGAGGGCATCCTCGGGACGGTGTTCACGGGCAAGGTCGAGGAGGAGACGAGGATCGGCGACCGCGCCGCGATCGTGCCGTCCATCACCGGGACCGGCTGGATCACGGGCTTCGCGAGCTACGTCGTCGACCCGACCGACCCGTTCCCGGAGGGCTATACCGTCGGCGACCTCTGGTAGGCGGCTGCTACCAGAACGGCAGAGCGGGTCGAATGCAGCCAGGCCAGCACCGTCGGCACGATCGCGAACAACCACCCAGCGCGTCACGAAGACGAGCGGGCGCACGGACCAGTGGACGCCGGAGCACCTCGAGCCGTGCCGCCGCGAGCACGGGTACCGGATCCTCGTGACTCGCGGCCGCCACCTGTGCCTCCAGCAAGGCAAGCTCGCTGCGTGCCACGTCACGCCGCGGCTGTGCGAGCGTGCGCCACAGCGCTCGGGCGGCCGTGAGGTCCGCGTCGTCACCGCCGTACAGGCGCCGGGTCTGACGCATCAGCTCCACGTCAAACGCCGAATCCGACGGCACCTCGTCCAGCGCGGCGATCGCGTCGTCGGCCTCCTCAAGGCGTCCGACCAACAGGAGCATGCCGATCGGGACCGGCTCGGTGGGATGGCTGTCGATCCGGTGGCGTGCCGCGCCGCGATTGTGTGGCGCGGCGGCTGCCGGTCTCTTCTCGCCAGAACCTGCGGCCCGCCCGCTCCAGGTCGAGGACGAGCTCGAAGGCCAGTCGCAGCTCACGTCGGATGAAGCTGGCGCCGCCCAGGAGCACGCAACCCGCCGCTGCGACCATCGCCAGGATGAGCCCCGGCGTCGACGGGGCGGTGACGAAGGCGACCACGGTCCCGAGCACGGCACCGCTGATCGCCCCGAGGACGACACGCGTATAGGTGTCGCGAACGCTGCCGAACGCGCCGCGCGTGAGCGAGCCGATGCGCCGCCAGACAACCGGATCGACCCGTCGAGCGGACGGTGGCCGGGACTCGTCCGTCATGCGGCTAGCGCAGCAGGTAGCGGCGGCTGAGCGGGACCTCCGTGACCGGGTCGACGGCGAGCGGCAGGCCGCCGAGCGTGACGGCCCCGGTCCGGACGTCGATCTCGACCGGCGCCGTGGCGCGGTTCGCGTGCAGCGACGACCTGGTCAGGCCGCGCACGCCGGAGATCGGGACGAGCGTCCGCCGCGTGCCCAGCCGCTCGGCCAGCGCCGGACGATCCGCCGACGACGACACGAACGTCACCGCGACCCGCGGCGCCGCCGACGGCACGCCGCCCCAGTCCGGGCGGTAGCGCGTGGGCTCGGCACGCTCGAGCGACGCGTTGCCCTCGCCCATCGGGCCCCACGCGGGGAAGCCGCCCTTGAACACCCACTCGGGCTTGACGCCGAAGAAGCCCGGCTTCCACATGACGAGGTCGGCGAGGCGGCCCGGCTGCAGCGAGCCCACGTGGTCCGCGAGGCCGTGCGTGATCGCGGGCTCGATCGTCACCTTGGCGAGGTAGCGCAGGACGCGCGCCGTGTCGTCGCGGTCATCGGGGTCGTCGAGGCCCGGGTCCGCCGGGCAGCCCCGGGATCCCGTCGGCCGCGGCGGACCGGCGCCACGCCTTCATCACGTGCGCGAGCTGGAACGTGCGGCGCACCGTCTCCCCGATCCGGCCCATCCCCTGCGAATCCGAGTTCACGATCGCGATCGCGCCCAGCTCGTGCAGCGGCCCTTCCGCGGCCATCCGCGCCTCCAGGACCCGCTCGCGGACGAGCTCGACGTCGCCCGGCACGGACCACGAGAGCCCGTGGTTGAGCACGGTCATCGGGACGTGCTCGGCCGCCGTGTGCACCCCGAACGGCAGCGTCGGGCGTCGTCGACGAGCACAGGATCGACGCCTCGCGGACGAGGCCGAGGAGGTCCGGCACGTGCCCGCCACCCGTGCCCTCCACGTGGTAGGCGTGGACCGTGCGGCCGGCGATCGCCGCGATCGTGTCCTCGAGCTCGGCCGACTCCTGCAGCCCGTCGGTGTGCAGGCTCAGGGTCAGGTCGCGCGCCTCGACGTAGCCGAGCACGTGGTCGATGAGCTCCGGGTACGCGCCGTTGTCCTCGTGGATCTTGAACCCCAGCGCGCCGGCGTCGACCAGCGCGTCCAGGTGGCCGTCCTCGATCGCCCGCGCGCCGGCCTGCATGCCGACGTTGATCGGCCAGCCCTCGAGCGCGGCGAGGGTGCGCTCCATCGCGAACGGCGGCTCCTCGAACCCCGCGGTGATCAGCGTCGTGACGCCGGCCGAGAGCGCGGGCGGCAGGAGCTCGGGGCTGATCGTGTGCACGTGGGTGTCGATGGCGCCCGGGGTGACGATGAGCCCGTAGGCCATGAACGACTTGGTGTGCGGGCCGATCACGAGGTCGATCCCGTCGCTGATCGCCGGGCTCCCGGCGCGCCCGATCCCGGCGATCCGGCCGTCCTTGATGCCGATGTCCGCCTTGACGACGCCGATCACCGGATCGACGACGAGGGCGCCGGTCAGCACGACGTCGAGCTCCGACGGGCCGGTCGCCTCGTCCCACTGCGCGATCCGGCTGCGGAGGTTCTTCGCGTAGCCCCACACCGGCTCGTCGCCGCGGGCCGTGCGGTCGTCGGCCACCCGGATCCACAGGTCGGTGTCGCCGAGGCGGACCCGGTCTCCGGTGGTCGCGCCGTAGCGAGCCCGGTACTCCTCCGCGGAGATGCGGGTCATCGTCCCGAGCCCGCGTAGCGGACCAGGCGCACCGTCTTCGTCTCGCCGGGCTCCCAGCCCGCGTACGCGCCGGCCGCCAGGTCCAGGTGGAACCCGCGGGCCGCCGCGCGGTCGAAGTCGAGCCGGGCGTTGACCCGGTCGAACGGGTAGTGCGACGAGACGCGGATCCGGCGCCGCGACCGGCTCGTGACCTCGAGCTCGATCGTCTCGCGGCCCTCGTTGAGCACGACGTCCGAGCGGTCGCCGATGACGAGCGCGCCCGGACCCAGGGGATCCGGCTCGTCGGCCCGGCCGAGCGGGTCGACCAGCGCGATGACGCGCGTGCCGTCGCCGAGGAGGACCTCGAGGCGCACCTCGTCGAGGAGCTCGCGGACGCCGTCGATGACGTCGCCCGGGTCGACCGCCGACCGGCCGGCCGCCTCGACGTCCGCGTAGCTCGCCGCCGGCCCGCGCGGCCTCGAGCATCGCGTCGCACATCAGGGCGACGGCCTCCGGGTGGTTCAGGCGCACGCCCGCCGCGCGCCGCCGGCGCGCCAGCTCCGCCGCCGCGAACAGCTGGAGCCGCTCTTCCTCCCAGGGGATCAGGCGCATCCGGCGATGGTACCGACGCGCGGAACCGGCGGGGGCCGAGCACCGTCAGGTGACCGATGCATCGCTGGCTGGTCGGTATGCTCGCGCTCGTGACCCTCTCCGGCTGCGGCCCGGCGGGGCAGGGCGCCGGCACGACCGGCGACATCGCCCTCGCCGCCGCCGACGTCCCCCGCATCGCGTCGAGCCCACAGGACGCCACGGACGCGGGCGTCGCGGTCAACGCGTTCGGCCTCGACCTCTACCGTCGCGTCGCCGCGCAGGACCCCGGGGCCAACGCCGTCCTGTCGCCGGCGAGCATCGCCCTCGCGCTGGCGATGGCCCGCGCCGGCGCACGCGGCCAGACGGCGACCGAGATGGACGCGGTGCTCCACGGGTTCGGCACGGACGAGCACGCGGCGTGGCCGGCCGCGCTGGACGAGGCACTGACCGCCCGCACCGGCACGTTCACGGACCGGAACGGCGAGCCGGCCGACGTCACCCTGCGCATCGCCAACGCCCCGTTCGCCGATCGCTCCTTGCCGCTGGAGCCGGCCTACCTCGACGCCCTCGGCGCCCGGTTCGGCGCCGGCCTTCGCCTGGTCGACTTCAAGTCGGCTCCCGAGGCGGCCAGGGCCCTCGTCAACGGCTGGGTCGCCGACCAGACCGAGCAACGCATTCCCGAGCTGCTGCAGCCGGGGACGGTCGACGACCGGACTCGCCTGGCGCTCGTGAACGCCGTCTACCTCAAGGCAGCGTGGCAGTTCCCGTTCGACGAAGGCAGCACGAGCCCGGGTCCGTTCACGACCCTGGCGGGAACGACGGTCAACGTGCCGCTGATGCGCGACATGGACGAGTTCGGGTACGCGTCGGGCAACGGATGGAAGGCGGTCCAGCTGCCGTATGTCGGCGGCAAGCTCGCGATGCTCGTGATCGTGCCGGACGACCTCGCGGCGTTCGAGGCGACCCTCGACCAACCGGCGCTCGCGCAGATCACGGACGCGCTCGAGACCCGCACGGTCAACCTCGCGCTGCCCAGGTTCGCGACGCGGTCCCAGCTCTCCCTCGGCGACCTCCTGTCGGCCCTCGGCATGCCAACGGCCTTCACGGACCACGCGGACTTCTCCGGGATCACGACCGAGGAGCCGCTGCTGATCTCGGCTGTCGTCCACCAGGCCGACATCGACGTCGACGAGCAGGGCACCGAGGCGGCGGCGGCGACAGCGGTCATGATGCGCGCGGCCTCGCTCCCCCTCGACGTGGTCGACCTGACCGTCGATCGCCCGTTCCTGTTCGCGCTTCGGGACCTCGAGACCGGCGCGGTCGTGTTCCTCGGACGGATCGCGGACCCGTCGGCGGGGACGGCGCCCGCGTCCTAGGGCCGGCTCACTTCCGCTTGATCAGCATCGCGACCATGGCGAGCACCGCGCCGGACACGACCACGTGCGACATCAGCACCACGGCGAGCGAGGTGAGGAGCGGGTGCAGCATGAGCGGAATCTACGCCCAGATGTCGAGACCCGGCGAACGCGATTGCACCGGTGCGTGCGTGATCAGCCGTAGTGCGCGTACAGGTCCCGGACGAACCAGATCTCGCCGGTGTGGAACAGCAGCTCCTTGCTGACCCACCAGACGATCTCGATCAGCGGCAGCTCGGGGTCCATGCCGCCCGGGTAGGCGCTGCGGCCGACCGTGTCGAGGTCCTCGTCCGTCATCGCCGCCAGCCCGTCGCGCCACGCCTGGAGACCGGCTCGCGCGAACTCGATCCCCTCGGCCGCCGTCATCGGCCAGACCAGGTCCCCGTCCCTGATGGAGTGGCTGCCGACGAGCCAGTCCGCGCGCGTCATCGCCCCGTCGCCGAGGTGCCCGATCGACCACGCGAGCGTCCGCGGCGGCGCCCCCGCGGCGTCGGGCGCCCAGGCCTCGACGTCGGGCTTCGGCTTCCCGTCCACCAGCCGGACGGTCCAGACCTCCTTGGCCGGCTCCCACAGGTATTCCTCGTCGCTCAGGTCGGCGAGGCGCTCGAAGAGGACGCCGGTGATGTAGTCCCACTGGGCGAGGAACGGCGCCAGGCGGGCCGGGACGGGATGGCTGGTCTCTTGCATGCGCCCAGCGTCGGGCGCCCGGTCAAGGCGCGCAAGTCAGGGCTTGACATGCAACTTATAGGTTGCATATCATCCGCCGCATGGACGCCGTCTTCGTCGCCGTCGCCGACCCCACCCGCCGGGTCCTGCTCGAGCGTCTCCGCCATGGCGGGGCCGCCTCGATCCAGGCGCTGGGCGAGGGGCTGCCGATGACGCGCCAGGCGGTGACCAAGCACCTCGACGTGCTGCGGGAGGCCGGCCTGGTTCGGGTGCGCCGGGACGGCCGCGAACGGCTCCACGAGCTGGAGCCGTTGCCGCTGCAGGCCGTGGACGAGTGGCTGCGGCCGTACGCCGAGGCCTGGGACGATCGACTCGCGGCGCTGCGCCGCCACCTCGGAGAGGAGTGACATGCTCGCGACCACCATCCCCGCGATCGAGCGGCAGCTGGACTTCCGCGCCACGCCGGAGCGTCTCTGGCGGGCGCTCACCGATGACGCCGAGCTGAGCGCCTGGTTCGGCCAGGGCGCGCACCTCGACCTCCGTCCCGGCGCGGACGGCTGGTTCGAGTGGGACGGGCACGGCCGCGTGCCGGTCCGCATGGAGATCGTGGAGCCGGTGACGCGGCTCTCGTGGCGGTGGGGCGACGTCGGCAAGTCGGTCGACGACGGCTCGACGCTCGTCGAGTTCCGGCTCGAGCCGCTGGCTCGCGGCGGGACGCGCCTCTACCTGCGCGAGTCGGGCTTCACGCAGGAGACGTCGCGCTGGAGCAACACCGAGGGCTGGCTCTCGGAGCTCTCCGAGCTCGCGACCCACGTCGCGGCCGAGCCGTTCGAGGCCGGCATCCGGCGGACCTACGCGCTCACGTCGCCGGTCGATCGGGTGTGGGCCGCCTTCGCCGAACCGGCCCAGCTCGCCGCCTGGTGGTCCAACGGGGAGCAGGGCGAGATCCGCGCCGGTGCGGAAGGCTCGTGGCTCTGGCCGAGCGAGGGCGGCCGGTTCGCGTACCGCATCGAGGCCGTGGAGGCGCCGCGCTACCTCTGCTGGACCTGGGTCGGGGCACCCAACGTCTCGCTCGAGGACGCGGACCAGGTGCTGCGCACCGAGTGGGTCCTCGTCCCGCGCGAGGACGGCGGCACCGACCTGCATCTCCTCGAGACCGGCTTCACCGGACCGGACTCGATCGCGCGAGAACGAGGGCGGCTGGGAGCAGGTGATCCCGCTGCTGCGCAAGCACCTCGGCGAGGCCTGATCGCCGTCGCCCAATTCATTCGCGCCCGGCCGACGCGTTCGCGCGATCGGCCGGGCGCATCCGCGTCTTCGAGGGCCGGCTCGACGCGGGTGCTAGGATTCCGCCTCCGAACAGCGGTTCGGTCCTGTGGGGATGCGTGGTTTCGACAGGGCTTGGCTGTCTGGGAACGCGAGCCGAGGTGCCGTCAGGCCTCGTTAAACCGGCGGCAAAACGAAGTAACTGCCAACAAGCAGCCTGCTCTCGCCCTCGCGGCCTAGGCCGTAAGGTGAGCGTGGAAGCGGCCTCTCCTCCGTGGGCCGTGGAAGCGTCACTCAGCGGAGGTGCAGCCCGGATGAGGCTACGTAGTCCGGAGTCAAGCCCGATCTAGGGACACGCAGATGGGCTGAACGGGAGCCTGCCGATGGGCGCCCGACCGGCTGACGAAAATCATCGGACACGCTCGTAGCTGGTCCCAGGCGAAGGGTTCTGGACGGGGAGTTCGACTCTCCCCCATCTCCACCACTTCCTCTGCACGCGCCCGTGCGTCGTCGTCGCCATCGACGCGGCGCGCCGCCGTCGAGGCGCTTGAGGACCGCCGGAAGGCCATCGACCTGGTCGTCCAGCATCGCCTCGACGTCACGCGCCCGAGCAGCTTCGACACATCCAGCCCTCGCGGGCCGGTGAAGTCGGTGTGATCCCACGTCAGGCGACTGCCGGTCGCCGTTGGCTCCACGATGCAGGTGACGACCGACGGCGTTGCGTCCCGGGCGCCGCTCCGTCGATCGGATCGGCGGGGCGCTCGACCTCGAGGACTCGCATGGACGATCCCGTCCCAGAACGGCGGGATGGGTTTGGCCACGTAGCGGAAGTGCGTCCCGCGCACGGGCTCGAATCCATCCGGGACGCCGCCGCGGCCGGCGGACGTCCACTGCGGGATGAGCTCGGGGTCGGTCGAGCGCGCGCCAGACCTTGTCCGGGGATTGCGGGTACTCGCGCACGACACGGTAGCTGGACATCGACGCCGTTCTCCTGAGGACGCCATGATCTCTTGATCGATCAAGATATCAGAACGGGTAAGATGTGGCGCATGAGCCGGGCAAGCGTGCGCTCTTCGAACGGCTGGTCACCGAGCTGCGGGGCGCTGTCGGAGCAAGCGCCCGCTTCGATCAGGCGGTCGCCGATGCCCTCGGCCTCAACCGCACGGACACGCGGTGTATCGATCTCCTCGACCGCGAGGGTCGCCTGACGGCCGGTGAGCTCGCCGACCGGACGGGCCTGACGACGGGCGCGATCACGACCGTCATCGACCGCCTCGAGCGGGCCGGCTACGCTCGACGCGCCGCCGACGCCGCCGACCGTCGGCGCGTCTACGTCGAGCTCACCGACATGGCGCGCAGCGCGGCCGATCGGTTCTATGCCGATCACACTCGACGCGCCGAACAGCTCTACGAGCGATACACGGCCGACCAGATCGCGTTCCTGGTCGAGTTCCTGCAAGGGGTCCGCGAGTTCAACGAGGGCAAGGCATCCGCACTCGAGGCCGTGGCTGCCAGCCAGCGACGGCATGCCAAGGGCTAGATGATCCCGAGCCCCTCCACGATGAGGAGCACGCCGAAGACGACGAACGCGAGCGCGGCGAAGATCTTGATCGCACGCTCCGGGAGCCGGGTCCCGAGCAGGGCGCCGATCCCGACCGCCAGGGCGTCGGCCGCGACCATCCCCGCCGTCGATCCCAGCCAGACCCCGAGCGGCTCCTCGGTGGTCGCGAGCGTGATCGTCGCCAGCATCGTCTTGTCGCCGAGCTCCGCGAGGAAGAACGCCGTCCCGATCGTGAGGAGCGCCCAGCGCCCGCCGCGGGCCGCGCGCGCCTCGTCGTCCTCGCCCAGCTCGTCGCCGCGGATCGTCCAGGCGGCGAAGACGAGGAACGCGATGCCCGCGACCACCTGGATGAGCGACGTCGGCAGGGCGAGCGCGAACAAGCGACCCGATGAGCACCGACCCGGCATGGACCAGCAGCGTGGCCAGCGTCACGGCCACGAGCACCGTCACGGCCCGATACCGGGTCGCGAAGGTCATCGCCATCAGCTGGCTCTTGTCGCCGAGCTCGGCGAGGAAGATCACGCCGAACGAGAGGAGGAACGCGTGCACGGAGGCTCCCGGGGTGAGCGCGGCTGGGCGAGCCGAGGATAGCGCCGGCCGGCACCGAGCCTGTAGGGTCGGCGCATGACGGCCCGACGACGCCGAGTCCCTCGATCGAGCGTCTCGCCGCGAGCCTGCTGCCGGCCGATATCGACCCGTCGTTCGCCTCCGAGCTGGTCGCGTGGCTGGCCGGCTCGTCGCGGTTCCGGGCGTTCGCGGAGGGCAACCGGGCCAAGATCCACAAGAAGCTCGGCGGCGCGCGGGACGACGAGTCGCTCCGCGACGTCCGTGCCGAGCTGCAGGTCGCGCACCTGCTCCTCGCCGACCGCCGGATCGAGCTCGCCTACGAGGCCTACGGCTCCGGCAAGGCCGGACCCGACTTCACGGTCACGTATCGCGCGACGCGGACGCTCAACGTGGAGGTGACCCGGCTGCAGCGCGTCCCCGATCCGAGCGGCGTCGCCGAATCGATCGTGGCGAAGCTCCGCCAGCTCCCGCCCAGCGTGCCCAACATCCTGGTCCTGGCGGTCGGCGGGGCGTCAGCCGAGGACGTGGACGTCGCCGCGGCCACCAGCCTTCTCCGCGCCAGGGCGGACGCGAGGGACGAGGCCTTCTTCCAGGGCCGCGGCCTGGCGGGGACGCGCGCGTTCTACGACCGGTACCTGCGCCTCGGTCGCGTCATCACGTGGTGCGAGACGGCCGCCATGACCGACGATCGCGCCGCGAGCTGGACCAACCCCTTGGCGCGCATCGCCGTCGACCCGCGCGCCGCGGACGCGTGTCTCGCCGCCTCCGCGGCGAGCGGCTGAGGACGCGCTCGGTCAGGCGACCGGCGCCGGCACCGAGACCTTGCCGGCCTCGATCGCCGCCCGGTAGGCCGCGTGGTCGGTCGCGTTCACGTCGGCGTACGTCTCCGCGAAGTCGGCGATCGCGCCGTCGAACTTGTCGCTCGTGCCCGAGGTAGGCGGCGATCGCCACCGCGTCGCCGGTCCGGGCGTGCGCCCGGGCGAGCGCCCAGCCGCACAGGCCGCCGTAGAAGCCCAGGCCCATCGGCCGGAGGGTCGTCGTGTCGACGGAGCCCTTCATGTCCCACAGCTGGCGGAAGTAGAAGTCGCGGCCGCCCGGTCCGCGGGTCCAGCCGAGGTAGATGTCGGACGCGGCCTGCATCTGCTGCTGGCCGACCACGACGCGCTGGCCGTGGTTCGCGTGCGCGCTCGCCGCCGAGGTACGGCTCGAGCACCGAGGCGGTCGCCTCCTTCGCCTGGAGGATCAGGGCGTCGTTCTCGTCGCGCCCCTCGAGGAGGACGACGAAGCAGCGCGTCCCCACGCTGCCGACGCCGACGACCTTGAGGGCGAAGTCGACGAAGCGGTAGCGCTCGAGGAAGGCGCGGCGGCTCTCGGGCATGCGACGCCCGATAGTCGGTGAAGATCTGCTCGAGGCTGGCGGCGCCGCCGGGGATCTCGACGTGCGTGATCACGGGCGGATCGTCGAGGATGACGCGGCGTCCGCCGACGACGGCCGTCAGCGACTCGAACGCCTTCATGCCGTCCCGCCGCGGGCCTTCGAGAACACGGACTCGATGGCCTGCGCGCCGGCGGCTGACCTCGGCGTCGCCGCCCGACAGCATGCCCGGTCGCCTCGGCCGTCTCGCGGATGTCGACGTCCGTGATCGTGGAGTACCAGACGTCCGATGAGGCGCATGCCGGCAAAGCGCCCCATCCACTGGCGGTAGCCGCGGACCGCCGCCATCGCCGCGGCGCGGTTCTGGCCGGCGGAGAAGCCGTTCGCTCGCCCGGCGATCACCATGCTCGCCGCGAGCCGCTTGACGTCCCACTCCCACGGCCCGGGCAGGGTCTCGTCGAAGTCGTTGGCGTCGAACACGAGCGCGCGCTCCGGCGAGGCGAACAGGCCGAAGTTCGACAGGTGGGCGTCGCCGCAGATCTGCACCTGGATGTCCGTGACCGGCGCGTTGGCGAGGTCGAACGCCATGACCGCCGGCGTGCCGCGGTAGTAGGCGAACGCCGACTCGGCCATCCGCGCGTGGCGCAGCGGGACGAGCTCCTGCAGCCGGTCCGCCTCCTGGGCGTTCAGGATCGCGATCGGGTCACGATCCGGCTCGCGGCTCGAAGGCCGCGTGTGCGGCCCGCGGGACGCGCTTGCGCGCGGCCTTGGCCTCGTCGATGCGCTCCTGCGGATGCACCCACGGCCGGGCCGTCCAGGTGTCGCTCGGACGGGGCCTCGGCGTCCCCACGCCGCGTCGTAGACGGCCGCGGTGGCCTCGTCCGGCGCGGCCTTCTTCACGATTCGCTGGGGCTTCTGGTTGGTCGTCATGGTGCTGCTCCTGCGGTGGCCGCTGCGGACTCCGGGGTGGCCGGCGCGGCGGTCGAGGCGGCGGTCGCCGCCTCCTGGGGCCCGAGCGGGATCCCGATCGATCCCAGCCAGGCGCGGATGTTGCGATAGATGGCGGGCGCGCCGAGCGGCACCGGCTCGTCGAGCTTCCACTCGACCGGATGCAGGATGAACGGCTCCGTCTGCGGTCCGCCGAGGCCGCCGTGCGAGCCGATCAGCTCCTCGAACGCGGCGACCTCGCCGAGGCCGGGGTCGTACTGGCTGATCAGCAGCAGGTCGGGCGCGTGCTCCATCGCGTCCTCGCGCTTGAGGCTCATGATCGTGTGCGGACCGAACAGCGTCGTCGGGTCCTCGCCCTCGACGCGGTCCTGGTCCAGGTAGCGGACGCCCTTGGGCCCGAGCACGACCGCGCCGAACTCCGCGCTCTTGACCATGCAGCATCGCGACGCCCGGATGCGCGGCGAGCGTCGACACCAGCTTCGGGTGCAGGTCCTCGAGCTCCTCGACCGTCAGCCGGTGGTCGTTGCCGGTGAACCACACCAGCCCGAGGTTGCCGGAGCCGACGACGACGATCGTCGACGCGTCCGCGGGCGGCGGCAGCTCCTCGTGGTCGAGGTCGACGACGCCGTCGACGGTCGAGCCGGCGAGCGCCGCGCGGGCGACCGTCGGGCCGACGCCCTTGGCGCGGGTGATCTCCGAGAGGAACGAGTTGACGAACGTCGAGCCCTCGGCCTGCGTCTTCGCCTGGACGAGCGTCGCGCGGCCCGACATCAGGTCGAGCACGACCTCGCCGAGGCTCTTGCCGTAGCGCTGCTTGAACGTCGCGCCGAGGCTCTGGCCGTGGTCCGAGAGGACGATGAACTTGTACGGCCGCGGCGCGTCCTCGGCGGCCTTCTCGAGCGTCCCGATCGCGGCGTCGACGCCGTCGAGCGCCTCGAACGACTCGACGCGCTCCGGGCCCGCAGTGATGGGCGAGCTCGTCGTAGTCGGTGAAGTCCGCGTAGATGACGTTGGTCCCGCGGTACATCTCCTCGATGATCAGCGACACGTTCACGTCGCGCAGGAGCACGTTGCTCGCGGCACGCATGCCGGCGTACTTCAGGCCGCGATGCATCTGGGGAATGATCCCCGAGCGCCGCGTCCGGCGCGCCTGGGTGAGCTCCTTGATGAACTCGCCGAGGAACAGCGTGAACGAGCGCAGGTAGCCGCTCGGGCTCATGAAGAAGCCGAGGAACGCCTTGCTGTCGCCGATGCCCTGCGACTGGTCCTTGATCGCCGCCGTCGTGAGGTAGGAGCGGGTCGCGTCGCCGGTCATCAGGTTGCAGATGCTGGCGCCGTTGTTCGACAGCAGGCCCTCGCCGTTGGACACGCGACGGACGATCTCCGCCGGCGTCGACCGGGTTGCTCGACACCATCAGGTGCTGGCGGTCGCGCTCGTACCAGCGGAACGCGGGGATCCCGTCGTTGTTGCCGTGGAGGATGCCCGCCTGGCTGGCCGACGTCATCGACGGGAGGATGGCCTCCCAGCGCTCGAGCCGGTGCGTGCCGTTCGCGGACCCAGCCGGCCATCGTGTTGACCGAGCCGGCGCGCATCCGGCCGGCCAGGATCGGGTGGGCGAGGCCGTCGATCTGGACGATCACCAGGCCCGGCGCGTCGGACTTCGCCGCGGCGCGCTTGAGCAGCAGGTTCTGGATCAGCAGGCCGTAGAACGAGTCGCCGCTGTCGATGCCCAGGACGGCCGTGAGGATCGTGTTGATGATCGCGTACACGAACGAGCCGACGAGGGCCGTGAGGAACCCGTTGATGTGGACGCCGGGCTCCACGTTGGCCGCGAACAGGAACACGAGGATCTGGATCAGGATCACCGCGACCGCGGTGAGGATCAGCGAGCGCGGCGCGACGATGGCCAGCACGGCGGGCCGAACGAGCGCGTTGAGCAGCGCCATCGCGATGACGACGATCACGCCGTCGAGGAGCCGGTCCACGTGGATGCCCGGCAGGAGCCACGCCGTCGCCAGGAAGGCGACCGTCGACACGATCAGCGTGATCAGCAGGCGCTTGAGCAGCGCCTTCCGGCCCCCCCGCCACTCCCAGAGCACGCGCAGCTGAGTCGTGTACAACGCGGCGAGATTCATGGTGCCCTCATTCGAGCTCGGCTCCCGCGCCCCGACAAGGGCGAGCGGTCCCCGTATCTTCCGCACACGGTAGCGGACGGGTAACACCCCAAATAAGGTGAATGCGAACGTTGCTACCGCTCGCCGCGGTGGGCGTCGAGGGGCTCGGCGGCATCGGGGCCGAACGCGACGCCGGTGCGCCGCCACTCCGCGTACGACGCGACCAGGCCGTCGTCGTCGACCGTGAGGTCGGCTTCGAACGTCCCGCTCGCATAGTGGTACGTCAGCTCGTCGAGCCGGCGGTAGGTCTGGGTCGCCTTCTCCACCGTGAGGCCCGGGAACCGGATCCACGCGGCCTTGATCGCATGCGAGGCGCCGACGGCGAGCCGCAGCCGGCGGATCGGGAGCGTGTTCGTCGACGGGCTGCAGCCGAGGTCGACGTCCGAGCAGCCCGACAGCGCGCGCGCCGCGACGCCGTCGACCGTCCAGCGCCCCTTGCCGTCACGGACGAGGGCGATCGATCGCTGCTCGAACCCGCGCAGGTCCCGCACGTGCACCGCGGTCGTGAGCCCGGTGGCGTCGGTGAGGACCTGGTACTCGATCCGCACCGGCAGCCCGCCCTCGGCCCCGAGGACCGTCCCGACGAGGGACAGCCCGCTCGGCCGGACCGACAGCGTGCAGACCTCGTCGGCGAGGACCTCGTCGGAGCGCCGCCACGCGACCCGCCGGCTCGTCATCTGGCGGCCGACCGACTAGGTCGCGGGACTGCTGAGCGCCGCCCGCAGGGCCGCCTCGGTCTCCTCGTCCAGCGACGTCTGGATGACCTCGCCGTGGTACTTGCGCAGCGCGGCGATCGCCATGTCGGCGTTCGCGCTCTTGATCTCGAGGAACAGCGCGGACTTTCCGGGGGTCAGCTTGTCCTCGACCTCCTTGACGAACTTGCCGTCGACGCCCTGGCCCATCGCGGCGCCGACGCCCGCCCCGGCCGCCGCGCCGAGCGCGATCCCGGCGACCGGGAACACGATGAACAGCACGCCGCCGATCAGGCCGCCGACCACGGCGCCGGTCTCCGTCGCGCTGCTCGCCTCGTTCTTGACCTCGACCTTGCCGTCCGCGTGGCGCGTCACGACGGCCGTGTCCTCGAAGGCGATCCCGCCCTGCTTCTCGACGGAGCGCAGCGACCCGAGCGCCTGTCGCGCCTGCTCCTCGGTGTCGAACCCGATGACGACGATCCGGCTCATCACAGCCTCCCGATCGACCTGCCGACTATGGTGTCAGCCCAAGCGTAGCCCGCTCGTGCCACTCGGACGCGAGCATCCCGTACAGATATTCGCTCGCCCAGCCGTCCCCATCCCAGAACGCCTCCGCCATCTCGCCCTCGCGGCGGAAGCCGACGCGCTCGAGGAGCCGCCACGACCGGTCGTTGCGGACGTCGCAGTCGGCGCAGACCTTGTGCTTGCTGCGGTCCTCGAAGAGGTAGCGCACGAGCTCGGTGATGGCCTCGGTGCCGTAGCCGTGGCCCTGCACCGCGGGATCGAGCGAGTAGCCGATGTCGGCGATCAGCGGCTCGGCGGCGCGGGCCTGGAACGCGCAGTCGCCGATGAGCGTGTCGGGGTCCTCGCGCGTCGCGATCGCGAGCTGGTACCACTCGCCGCGCTCGTCGGGGTAGTGGGCCTCCATCCAGCCGACGAAGGAGCGGGCGCGCTCGAGCGAGTACGGCGCCTCCCAGGACTGGTAGCGGGCGACCTCGGGGATGGACCGGTAGCGCGCGAACGCCTCGGCGTCGGCCGAGCGGAAGCGCCGGATGACCAGGCGCTTCGTCAGCAGGCCGTCGAACGCATCGTCCATGCGCGCATTGTGCGGTCGAGGCGGCATGCGCCGCAGTAGCATCGGCGGCGATGGCTCACGCGTTGCCGGATCGCCCGCCGTTCGTGCTGCGGGCCCGCGTCCTGACGCCGCTCGCCGCGGGCGGGTCGAGCTACGAGGCGGACGGCCGGATCGAGGTCGACGCGGCCGGACGGATCGCGGCGGTGGGACCGTGGGTGGACGCGGCCGAGGTCCCGCGGCGGCGCCCCGGTGGTCGACCTCCGCCCGCTCCTCGTGCTGCCCGGCATGGTCGACCTGCACGTCCACCTGCCCCAGCTCCCGAACGCGGGCGTCGGGGCGGGCCTGGACCTCCTGACCTGGCTGCAGCGCTACATCTTCCCGCTCGAGCGCGCCTTCGACGAGGCGGCGGCCGAGCGCCTCGCCCCGCTCGCCTTCCGCGCGTTCGCCGCCGCGGGGACCACGACCGCCGTGCTGTACGGCGCCGTGTTCGAGCCGTCGCTGGATGCGGCGTTCCGCGCCGCCGAGGCCCACGGGATCCGCGCGGTCATCGGCAAGGTGATGATGGATCGCGGGAGCTACGACGACACGCTGTCGTCCGCCCGCGTCCTCGACGCCAGCCTCCGCCAGTCGGCCGACCTGTGCGCGCGCTGGCACATGCGCGACGACGGACGCCTGCGGTACGCGTACACGCCGCGGTTCGCGATCTCGTGCGGGCCGGACATGCTGCGCAAGTCGGCCGAGCTCGCGCGGGAGAGCGGCGCGTACTGGCAGACCCACGTCGCGGAGGACCGCAACGAGATCCGCGAGGTCGCCCGGCTCTTTCCCGACGCCGTCGACTACCTCGACGTCTACGACCAGGCGGGCGGCCTCGGGCCGCGGACGATCCTGGCGCACGCCATCCACCTCTCGCCGCGGGAGATCGCCCGCGTCGCCGAGACCGACGCCGCGATCGCCCACTGCCCCGCCTCGAACCTGTTCCTCGCCTCGGGGGCGATGCCGCTCGCGCGCTACCTGGCCGCCGGGATCCGCGTGGGGCTGGGCTCGGACGTGGCCGCCGGCCCCGAGCTCTCGATCTTCGCGAACATGCGGGCCGGCGCGTACATCCAGAGCGGGCTGCGGGTCCTGGCCGACGAGCGGGGCGAGGCCGGCGACGACGTCGCGCCGCTCCAGCCGCTCGACTGGCTGCGGCTCGCGACCTACGAGGGGGCGCGGGCGCTCGGGCAGCAGGAGTCGATCGGCTCGCTGGAGGCGGGCAAGGAGGCGGACATGATCGCGGTCGACCCGCGGCTCGTGGCGCCCGTGCCGGGGATCGACTCCGACGACCCGGCCGAGGTCATGTCGCGCCTGGCGTTCCGCCCGCACCCGGACATGGTCCGCGGGGCCTGGGTCAGGGGCCGGCGCCTGGACGGGCCGCCCGGGTGACCCTCACGGCCGACCTGCTGATCGCGGGCGGCACGCTGGTCGACGGGACGGGAGCGCCCGGTCGACCGGGTCGCGTGGCGGTGACCGAGGGTCGCCTCGCCCTCCCGCCCGACGACGTGGACGTCGTCGCCCGCCGGACCATCGACGCGACCGGGCTCGTCGTCGCACCCGGCTTCATCGACCTCCACAGCCACGGCGGCCTCGTGATGCTCGCGGAGCCGCGCCACGAGCCGAAGGTCCGCCAGGGCGTCACGACCGAGCTCATCGGCGTCGACGGCAACGCGTATGCCCCGTTCCCGTCGCGCGCACGACCTGCTCGACTTCGCCGTCCTCAACGGCGGCCTCGACGGCCGGCCCGACATCGCGTTCGACTGGTCGACCGTCGCCGAGTACCTCGCGCGCTACGACGGCGCCGCGTCGGTGAACGTCGCCTACATCGTCGGCAACTCGCCGCTCCGGATCGCGGCCATCGGCTGGGACGAGATCGAGGCCGACGAGCGCACCCTCGCCGATCAGCGCGCCAGGCTGCGCGAGGCGATGGAGGACGGGGCGTTCGGGCTGTCGACGGGCCTCGACTACCCGCCGGGCGCCTACGCCACGACGGCGGAGCTCGCCGCGCTCGCCGAGGAGAGCGCGAAGCTCGGCGGCTTCTACCACAGCCACGTGCGCTACCCGCTGGGCGACGGGTTCCTCGACCCGTTCCGCGAGGCGATCGAGATCGGGCGGCGCGGCGGATCGCCCGTCCACATCACGCACTTCTACCACCGGGCGACGTTCCCGGGCCCGCCCGAGCAGATGCTCGCGCTCGTGGACGACGCGCGGGCCGAGGGCCTCGACGTCACCTTCGACCTGTACCCGTACGAGTGGTCGAGCACGCGGCTGCTGATCATGCTGCCGACGTGGATCCAGGCGGGCGGCGTCGGGCCCCTGAAGGAGCGGCTGGCCGACGGCGGAACGCGGGCGCGGATCCGCGACGAGATGACGGCGCGCGGCCGCGCTGTTCGCCGGCGACCGGTCGTGGGACGCGGTGCGCCTCGGCGCCTTCACGCGCCCGGAGCATCTCGCCTGGGAGGGCCGGACGCTGGGCGACGTGATGCGCGACACGGGGCGCGACGCCGTGGACGCCATCTGCGACCTGCTGCTCGCCGAGGACCTGCGGGTGAACCAGGTGACGCCCGGGCCCCACATCGACGGCATCCGGGCCTTCCTCGCGCACCCCCAGGCGATGATCGGGACGGACGGCGTGCTGATCGCGGACAAGCCCTCGCCGCGCACGTACGGCTCGTACCCGCGGATCCTCGGCCAGTTCGTGCGCGAGGAGCGGCTGCTGGGCCTCGAGACGGCGGTCCACCGGATGACCGGCATGCCCGCGGCGCGCCTCGGCCTCCGCGACCGCGGCGTGCTCGCGGACGGCCTCGCCGCGGACCTCGTCCTGTTCGACCCGGCGACCGTCCGCACCCCGGCGACCTACGACGAGCCGCGGCAGTTCCCCATCGGGATCCCGTACGTGATCGTGAACGGCACCGTCGTCATCGACGACGGCGAGCACACCGGGGCGACGCCGGGACGGGCGCTCCGCCGCGGCCGGGACTGAGCCGTGGACTACCTCCTGCTGCGTGGCAGCGAGACCGTCCTCGTGCTGGCCGTCGCCCTGGTCCCGGCCGCGATCCTGTGGGCCGTGCTGACCGCACGACGATCGAGGTCACGCTCGCTGGCGCGAGCGGCGTTCTCCGCCGGCGTCGACGTCGGCCTGCTGCTCTCGATCGCCCTCATCTGCGTCGTCGGGCTCCGGCCGGGGCGAGGGCTCCCCGGTGGCTTCGAACAGTGGAACCTGGTGCCGTTCCGCGACCTGGCGCGCGCCATCGACGGGCGGCCCTGGGGCCTCGAGCCGGCCGTCGCGGGCGTGGCCGTCAACGTCGCCATCTTCGTCCCGTGGGGCCTGTTCTTCGCGCTGCGGTTCGCGCGGACGCGGTGGTGGAGCTTCCTGGCGCTGACCCTGGCGACGTCCACGGCGATCGAGCTCTGGCAGGCGTTCAACGCCACCGGCCGTTCGAGCGACGTGACGGACATCATCACCAACACGGCCGGTGGGCTCCTCGGGTACGCCGTCGCGCGAGGCTTGCAGCGGGCCTACGCCTGGGCCGCTCGCTTGACACCCCCGGTCGCGGAACAGCACCCTTCCGGGAACTCCACGGAGGCCCCATCCCCTTGACGATCCAGACCCCCGCGACCCGGTCCTCGACGCCGGTGCGGGGCGTCGCCGTCCCGCTCCCGACGCGCCGCGAGGGCCCGGCCAAGCTCACCGGGCAGGCGCTGTACGCCGACGACCTCGTGTTCCCCGGTGCCTGGTACGGCGCGACGATCCGGTCGACCGTCCCGCACGCGCGCCTGCTCGCGATCGAGCTCGACCCGGCCTTCGACTGGACCCGGGTGACCGTCGTGACCTCGGAGGACATCCCAGGCCGGAACGTCGTCGCGAGCATCGCGGAGGACCAGCCGATCCTCGTCCCGGTCGGCGGCGAGATCCAGCACCAGGCGGAGCCGGTCGCGCTCCTGGCGGCGGCCGACCGCGACACCCTCCGCGAGGCCCGCAGGCGGGTGACGCTCCGCACGGCGCCGCTCCCGCCGGTCTTCGAGCCGCTGGCGTCGACGACGGTCTTCGCCCACCACGAGCTCCTCAAGGGCGACGTCGACGCGGCCTTCGGCGAGGCCGGGCTCCAGGTCATCGAGGCGACCTACCGCGTCGGCCACCAGGAGCAGCTGTACATCGAGAACAACGCGATCATCGCGGTGCCCCGCGAGGACGGCGGCATGACCGTCCACGGCAGCCTCCAGTGCCCGTTCTACGTGCACAAGGCGCTCCGGGCCGGCCTCGACCTCGACGACGCACACACCCAGGTCGTGCAGGCGGAGACGGGCGGCGGGTTCGGCGGCAAGGAGGAGTACCCGTCGATGATCGCCCTCCACGCCGCGCTGCTCGCGCGCAAGACCGGCCGCCCGGTGCGGATGATCTACGACCGCCACGAGGACCTGTCCGCGACGACGAAGCGCCACCCGGCGGTGATCCGGTATCGCACGGGGATCCGGCGCGACGGGACGATCACGGCGCAGGACATCGACCTCGTGATGGACGGCGGCGCGTACACGACGCTCACGCCGGTCGTGCTCTCGCGCGGGACGATCCACGCGGGCGGCCCGTACGACGTCGCGAACGTCCGGATCCGGTCCCGCGCCGTGGCGACCAACACGCCGCCCAACGGCGCGTTCCGCGGCTTCGGGGCGCCCCAGGTCGAGTTCGCGGCGGAGATGCAGGTCTCCCGGGCCGCCGAGGCCATCGGGATGTCGCCGCTCGAGGTCCGGCGCCGCAACGCCTACCGGCCCGGTGGCGTGACGCCGACCAACCAGCTGCTGCGCGACGACGCGGCGGCGATCGAGGTCCTCGACCGCGCCGCGGAGGCCAGCGAGTACGAGCGCGTTCGCGCGAGGACGGCGGCCGATCGGGCGGCCCGCGAGCCCGGGACGAGGACCGCGCGCGGGATCGGGCTCGCGCTGGCCTGGCACGGCGCGGGGTTCACGGGCTCGGGCGAGGAGAAGATGGGCTCGATCGCGAGCATCGAGCGAACGCGCGACGGCCGGATCCGGATCCTGACCGCGTCGACCGAGATGGGGCAGGGAACCAAGACGATCTTCCCGCAGCTCGTCGCCGCCGAGCTCGGCATCGACGTCGACGACGTCGAGATGGCGCCCCAGGACACCGCGTTCGTGCCCGACTCCGGGCCGACGGTGGCGTCGCGCACGGCGATGGTCGTCGGCGGCCTGCTGATCGGGGCGGCGCGACGGCTCAAGTCGGAGGTCGAAGGCCGCACCGGCCGTCCGTTCGGGCTGTCGTGGCGCGACGACGCCCGCGAGCACGGGGACGTCCGCATCGACGAGCGGTTCACGCCCGTACGCCGGGCGGACGTTCGACGACGAGACGTACAGCGGCGACGCGTATCCGACCTTCGGGTGGGCGGCCGCGGTCGCCGAGGTCGAGGTGGACCTGGACACGGCCGAGGTCACGGTCGTGTCCGTGGTCGCCGTCGACGACGTCGGGCGCGTGATCCATCCGGTCCTGTGCGAGGGGCAGGTCGAGGGCGGGACGCTGCAGGCCGTCGGCTACGCGACGATCGAGGAGATCAAGCTGCTCGACGGGCGCTACCTCAACGACCGGCTGCAGACCTACCTCATCCCGACGTCGCTCGACGCGCCGCGGATCGACACGATCCTCGTCGAGGCCCCGTTCCCGGACGCGCCGCACCAGGCGAAGGGCGTCGGCGAGCTGCCGATGGACGTCGGGGCGCCGGCGGTGGTCGCGGCGATCCACGATGCCATCGGCGCCTGGATCGACGACCTCCCGGCCACGCCGGAGCGGATCCTCGCGGCGCTGGCGGGGATCGCCGGCCCGGGTGCGCCCGGCGTCTCGGCGGTGTCCGCCTCGTGACCTACCGCCTCATCGTCAACGGCGAGCCAGCCGAGGTGGCGGCCCCCGGGATGCGGCGCCTGCTCGACGTGCTGCGCGAGGACCTCGGCCTGACCGGGACGAAGGAGGGCTGCGGCGAGGGCGAGTGCGGCGCGTGCACGGTGCTCGTCGACGGCGAGGTCGTCGTCAGCTGCCTCGTGCCCGTGTGCCAGGTCGACGGCTCGGTCGTGCGCACGGTCGAGGGCCTCGCGGCGGCCGGCGGTCATCCGGGCGGCCTCGGCGACCTCCAGGACGCGTTCCTCGTCGCCGGCGGCGCGCAGTGCGGGATCTGCACGCCCGGGATGCTGATGGCCGCGGAGGCCTTCCTCGCGAGCGGCGCCGAGCCAACCGACACGGCCATCCGCGAGGCGATCGCCGGCAACCTCTGCCGCTGCACCGGCTACACGAAGATCGTGGACTCGATCCAGCTCGCGGCCGTCCGGCGCCGCGCGGGCGCCGCCTGAGGCGCCGGCGATGCCCGTCGAGCCGCCGGTCGTCTCCCCCCGCTCCCTCGCGGAGGCCTACGCGATCCTGGCCGGCGCACCCCATCGGCCGGTCGCCGGCGGCACGGACCTGCTGGTCCTGCTGACCGGCGAGATCGGCCCGGCGCCCGAGCGCGTCATCGACCTGTGGCGCGTCGAGGAGCTGCGCGGGATCCGCGTCCGGGACGGCGGTGCTCGAGATCGGCGCGCTGACGACCTACACGCAGATCCGCCGCTCGGACGACTGCGCCGCGCATGCGCCGTCGCTGGTCGCCGCAGCCGCCACGATCGGCGCCGCGCAGATCCAGAACCGGGGCACGATCGGGGGCAACGTCATGAACGCGTCGCCGGCGGGCGACACGCTGCCGGTCCTGCTCGCGCTCGACGCCGCGCTCGTCGTCGGCGGGCCGGGCGGCGAGCGCACGATCCCGGCGAGCGAGTTCTGGCCGGCCTACCGGAAGACCGCGCTGCGGGACGGCGAGCTGCTGCTCCGCGTCCGGATCCCGCTCGTCGAGGGCCGGCACCAGGCCTTCCGCAAGGTCGGGCACGCGGCGGGCCCAGGCGATCTCCAAGGTCGTCCTCGCCGCCTCGTGGCGCCGCGACCCGGCGTGGCGCGACGTCCGGATCGCGTTCGGGTCGGTCGCCGCGACGCCGGTCCGCGCCGCCGCCGCCGAGCACGCCCTCGAGGGCGCCGCCGCGACGCCGGAGGCCATCGACCGGGCGGTCGCGGCGCTGCTCGGCGAGCTGCACCCGATCGACGACGTCCGGTCCACCGCCGCCTATCGCCTGGAGGTCGCCGGCCGGATCCTGCGGCGCATGCTCGAGGACGCGACATGACCGAGCTCGGTGCGAACCACTACGGCAAGGACACGATCCGCCTCGTCAAGGTCGACAAGGCATCGGCCTACCACGAGGTCCGCGACCTGACCGTCGATGTCGAGCTCGCCGGCGACTTCACGGCCTCGTACGTCGACGGCGACAACGCGATGGTGATCGCCACCGACACGATGAAGAACACGGTCTACGCGTTCGCGCCGGAGCACCTCACCGGCGAGATCGAGTCGTTCGGGATCGTCCTCGCGCGGCACTTCGCCGAGGCGGCCGCAGGTGTCGAGCGCCAGGGTCTCGATTCGCGGAGCACGCCTGGCGCCACCTGATCGGTCCGGGGGGCACGGTCGCGCCGGATGCGTTCCGGCGCAGCGGGGCCGCGACGAGGACGGCGACGGTGGTCGCGAGCGACGCCGGGACGACGGTGACGTCCGGGATCACGGACCTGACCGTGATGAAGACCGGACGGTCCGCGTTCTCCGGCTTCCCCCGCGACCGGTACACGACGCTGCGCGGACACGTCGGACCGGATCATGGCCACGAAGCTCACGGCGACGTGGCGCCACGCCGACGACACGGCCGACTGGGAGCGAGCTACCTCGACGTCACGCGCGACGCTGCTCGAGGTGTTCGCCGACCACCACAGCGAGTCCGTCCAGCATTCGATCTGGATCACCGGGTCGGCGATGCTCGAGCGTCATCCCGAGATCGACGAGGTCCGGATGACGATGCCGAACCTCCACCACTGGGTCGTCGACCTGACGCCGTTCGGCGGGGAGAACCGGGGCGAGATCTTCGTCGCGACGACGCGATCCGCACGGCCTGATCGAGGCGACCGTGCGTCGCGGGTCGCCGGCGCCATGAGCCCGCACGTCTCCGAGGCGGAGGTCGTCGGGGCGCGCGTGCCCGGGGTCGAGCGGATCCTGACGCCCGAGGCGCTCGCGTTCCTCGCCGACCTGCAGCGCCGGTTCGGGCCGGAGCGCGACGCGCTCCTCCGGCGCCGGGCCGAGCGCCACGCGCGGATCTCCGCCGGCGAGCGCCCGGCGTTCCTGCCCGAGACCGCGGACGTCCGGGCCGCGCGACTGGCGCGTCGCCCCGGCGCCCGCCGACCTCGACGACCGCCGGGTCGAGATCACCGGGCCCGCCGAGACCAAGATGATGATCAACGCGCTGAACTCGGGCGCGAAGGTGTTCATGGCCGACCTCGAGGACGCCCTGAGCCCGACGTGGTCGAACGTCGTCGGCGGCCAGGTCGCCATCGCGGACGCCGTCCGCCGCACGCTCGCCCTCGACACCGCCGAGAAGTCGTACCGGCTCAACGACACGACGGCCACGCTCGTCGTCCGGCCGCGCGGCTGGCACCTCGAGGAGCGGCACGTCCTCGTCGACGGCATCCCGATGTCGGCCAGCCTGTTCGACGCGGGCCTGTTCCTGTTCCACGACGCGGCCGAGTCGCTGGCGCGCGGCAGCGGCCCGTACCTGTACCTGCCGAAGCTCGAGAGCCACCTCGAGGCGCGGCTCTGGAACGACGTCTTCGTGCACGCCCAGGAGGCCCTCGGCATCCCACGTGGCTCCGTCCGGGCCACCGTCCTGATCGAGACGATCCTCGCCGCCTTCGAGATGGACGAGATCCTGTACGAGCTCCGGGAGCACGCCGCGGGCCTCAACGCCGGCCGCTGGGACTACATCTTCACGCTGATCAAGCGCTTCCGCGACGACCCGGCGATGGTGCTGCCGGACCGTGGCCAGGTGACGATGGCCGTCCCGTTCATGCGCGCCTACACGCGCCTGCTCGTGGCGACCTGCCACCGGCGCGGCGCGCACGCGATCGGCGGCATGTCCGCGTTCATCCCCAACCGGCGCGAGCCGGAGGTCACGGCCAACGCGCTGGCGAAGGTTAGGGAGGACAAGGATCGCGAATCGGGCGACGGATTCGACGGCACCTGGGTCGCCCACCCGGACCTCGTCCCGGTGGCGATGGCCGAGTTCGACCGGGTCCTGGGCGACCGCCCGAACCAGAAGTCGGCGCCCGGCGACCCGTCGGTGCCGGCGCAGGCGCTCCTCGACATCGTCGTTCCGGGCGGGCACGCGACCGAGGCCGGCGCGCGCCAGGACGTCAGCGTCACGCTCCGCTATCTCGATGCCTGGCTGCGCGGCAACGGCGCGGCGGCGATCGACAACCTCATGGAGGACGCGGCGACCGCCGAGATCAGCCGCTCGCAGCTCTGGCAGTGGCGGCGCCACGGGACCCTGCTCGACGATGGCCGGCCGTTCGACGACGCCCGCTACGCCCGCATCCGCGACGAGGAGCTCGACCGGATCGGCCGCGAGACCGGTCGCGTCGGCCGAGGCCGCCGCCCTCCTCGACGGCCTCGTGCTCACCGACGACTTTCCGGAGTTCCTGACGCTCGAGGCCTACGGCCGCCTCGACTGATGCGTCGCAGCGCCATCGGCTCGAGGCGCGTTCGACGAACCGCCCGTGGCCACGCGTCCCCACGAAGGCGCCGTCACGGACGACGAACGCGCCCCGGACCAGCGTCGAGCGGACGGCGCCGTGGACCTCGCGACCCTCGTACGGCGTGTAGTCGCTCGTGTGGTGGAGGTCGGCGGCCCGCACCGTGCGCCGCGCCCGAGGATCGAACAGCACGAGGTCCGCGTCGCGCCCGACCTCGATCGCGCCCTTGCGCCGCAGCCCGAACAGCCGCGCCGGCGTCGTCGAGAGCACGTCGACGAGCCGTTCCGCCGGAGATCCGCCCCGCGGCGACGCCGCCGTCCCAGGCCATCGCCAGCAGCGTCTCGATCCCCGGCCCGCCGTTCGAGATCCGGTCGAACGACTCGCGCCAGCTCTGCTTCTCCACCGCGACCCGGTCGGGGACGTGGTCGGTGGCGACCAGCGCGAGCGACCCGTCCGCGAGCCCGTCCCACAGCGCCTCGGGGTTGCCGGCGGCCCGCAGCGGCGGCGAGATCACGTACTTCGCGGCCTCCTCGGGCGGCAGCGCGTAGCGATCGTCGGTGAGCGTGAGGTAGTGGGGGCAGGTCTCGGCGAACACCGGGCCGGCCTGCCGCGCGGGCTTCGCGCACCCGTGCCAGCGCCTCGGCGGACGAGAGGTGGACGACGTAGAGCGGGGCGTCGGCGGCGCGGGCGAGCGCGATGGCCCGGCCGGTCGCCTCGGCCTCGACGTACGGCGGCCGCGACGACGCGTGATACGCGGGTCCGGTCTCGCCGGCCGCGAGGTGGCGCGCGGTCAGCGCGTCGAGGATCGTGCGGTTCTCGCAGTGGACCTCGAGCATCCCGCCGGCGGCCGACGCCGCGCCGAGCAGGCGGAACAGCGTGGCGTCGTCGACGCCGAAGTCGTAGACCATGAACGCCTTGAACGTGGGCACGCCGCCGTCGACGAGGTGCGGCAGGTCGGCCACCGGGTCCTCGTGGGACGCCGACACCACCGCGCTCAGCCCGACGTCGACGGCCGAATCGTTCGACGTCGCCGCGAGCCACTCGCGCAGCCCCGTGCGCAGCGAGCGCGCGGCCGCGGGCGATGACCCGGTCCCGGGGTTGTTGAACGAGAGGAACGTCGTGGTGCCGCCGAACGCGGCCGCGACGGAGTCCTGGAAGAACCGGTCCGGCTCCGCGTCGGACGCGACCCGCGTGTGGGTGTGGACGTCGACGACCCCGGGGAGCACCAGCAGGCCCGTCGCGTCGACGACCTCGCCCGCGCCGGCCGCCAGGCCGCCCAGGTCGGGCTCGACGGCCGTGATCCGCCCGCCGTCGACCGCCACGTCGGCGCGCGACGAGCCCGCGGCCGTGACGACCGTCCCGCCGCGGACGAGCAGATCCGTCATCGGACCGGCCTAGCCGAGCTCGACGATCTCGATGTCCTGCGCGCCCTCCCACAGGCAGCGCCGGCCGACCTCGCGCAGGCGGTCGTCCCAGCCGTCCTCCGGCAGGACCGACGCGAAGTGGTTCGCGGCCAGCTGGCCCACCTTCGAGGCCGTCGTGCAGGCGCCGTAGGGGAAGAAGATCTCGCACTCGCTGATCCCGCCCGGGTAGAGCGCGAGCTGCCCCGGGGCCGGGTGCGACGTGTGGTGCTCCCAGCCGACGTCCGGACGCAGGTCCCCGTACGGGATCCACGTCGACTCGCCGCTCCACCGGCAGTGGATGAGCTTCGCCCGCAGCGGGAGCATCGCGCGGATCGCCTCGATCGTCTGGGGCGCATCGGGCTCCCAGCGGGCGCTAAAGTGCAGGTCGCCGACCCGGATCGACAGATCGCTCATCAGCGGAGGATAGCCGGTGGCTCCAGGGCGTCCGACGATCTCCACGCACGTGCTCGACACGGGCACGGGCCTCCCGCGGGCCGGTGCGACCGTCCGCCTGTGGCGCCTCGCCGCCAGCGACGGGCCGGCGACGCTCGTCCTCGAAGCCGAGACGGACGCCGACGGCCGCGTCGGCGACTTCCTCGGGCCGACGGCGCTCGAGGCCGCCGCCTACGCCCTCGAGTTCGACCTCGGCGGCGAGTTCTTCTCGTCGATGACCGTCGAGATCCGGGTCGCCGACCCGACGCCGCAGCTACCACGTCCCGCTGCTGGTCGCGCCGTACGGGCTCTCGACCTACCGGGGCTCGTGACGGCGTGACGAGCGCGATCCCGGTCGAGGTCCTCGACGGGCTCGACGACGACGGCCTGCGCCGCGGCCGCTCGCCCCGCTGTTCGAGGGCGCGCCCCGGTTCCTGGCGCGCCTCGTCGCCGCCCGGCCGTTCGGGGACGCGGCGGGGCTGTTCGCCCGGGCCCGTGCGATCGCGCACGCGATGCCCGAGGACGAGCAGCTCGAGCTCATCGACGCCCATCCGCGGCTCGGCGCCGCGCCGGACTCGGTGTCCCCGATGTCGTTCGTGGAGCAGGGCTACGACCTGAACGTCGCCGAGATCGCGGCGGCGGCGCAGCACGCGCGCCTCGCCGAGGAGCTCGAGCGGCTCAACGCCGCGTACGAGGCCCACTTCGGGTTCCGCTACTGCGTGTTCGTCGACGGGCGGCCGCGCGAGGCGCTGCTGCCGGACATGGAGGCCTCGCTGGCCGCGGATCGCGCCGCTGAGATCGCGCGCGCCATCGACGCCGTCGTGGACATCGCCGCCGACCGCTACTCGCGCCTCGGCGCCTGACCCCGCGGTCCCGGCCGAGCAGCCAGCCAGCGACGACGACGGCGATGCCGAGCGCGGCGATGCCCGCGAGCCATCCCGACGCCGGCCAGGGCGAGCGCGGCGTCCTCCTGCTGCTCCACGACCCGCAGCGACCGTCCGGCGAGCGCGGTTCCGCCGTGCCAGGCGACGACGACCGTGGCGATCCGCACGCCCGGTCGCGGCTGCCAGGTCACCGCGTCCCGCCCGTTCGAGGCGGCGGTCGCGAGCACGCCCGGCGGTGGGACCGGCGGCGCGCCGTCGAGCTCGCCGTTGGTCGCGAGGACCGCGCCGCCGGCGTCGTAGATCGCGACGAACGGCGCGAGGCTGGTCGCGACGTCGACCGTTCCCGACTCCGGCGAGCCCGGCCGCGGCGCTGCCGGGTCCGACGAGGCTGGCCGGCGTCGCGCCGCCGTCGAGCGCGCGGGCGGCGTCCTCGGCGAGCTGCTCCTGCGGGGCTGTTCGCCGACGAGCGGAGGACCTGCTGCGTCTCGAGGTAGGCGACGCCGAACGCGGTCGTCAGCACGACCGCTCCGAGCAGGAACCAGGCGACGAGCCGGCGAACCGACATCAGCGCGTCCTCTCGCGGCGGCCGACCAGATGGTCCACCCAGTCGCCAACGCCGGGCCAGATCCGGTCGACCCCGGCCGCGCGGAAGGCCGCGTCGCTGGTCGTGCCGGCGACGGCCGCGAACGCGGTGCCGGCGGCCGACGCCATCTCGAGGTCGACCGTCGTGTCGCCGACGTAGACCGCGTCCGCCGGGTCGACCCCGAGGTCCGCGAGCGCGCGCAGGAGCCCCTCGGGGTGCGGCTTGCCGTCGACGACGTCGTCCGAGAAGTACGCGGTCTCGAACACGCCGTCGAGGTTGAGCCGGCCGCAGGTTGGGCTCGACGACCGAGCGCGTCGACGCCGTCACGAGGCCGAGCCGCACGCCGTGGCCGGCCAGCCGCCGGAGGCCGCCTCGGGCCCACGGGAGCGCCCGCGGCCGGCCGGCCAGCATCTCCTCGGACCAGCGCGCCGCCACGGCCTCCCAGCGATCCTCGGGCACGCCGAGCTCCCGGTACGAGCTGCGCCAGTCGGGCGTGTACCGCTCGCGGAACCAGGCCCGACTCAGCGGGATCCCGAGCTCGCCCAGCACGACGACGTTGGCCCGATAGATCAGCGGCAGCGTGTCGACGATCGTGCCGTCCCAGTCGAACACGGCGGCGGCCGGGAGCCGGCGGGCGCGACCGCGTCACCCGAGGACCCCGATCAGGATCGCGGCGATGCCGAAGCCGCCGATGATCACGGCCGACGCGACGTTGAGCCAGCGGATCACGCGCGGCGTCATGCGGGCACGGAGCCCCGCGACGATGCCCGTGAGGATCGCCCACCAGGCGACGGAGCCCAGGAACACGCCGGCGACGACCGCGGCCGCGCCGTTCATCCCGCCCGTGCCCGCGCCGATGCTCGCGAACAGGGCCGCGAACGACAGGATCGTCGCGGGGTTGGTGAGCGTCAGGCCCACCATCGACGCCCAGCCCACGATCGGGTTGGCCGTCCCGATGGCGTCACGGCGGGCGGTCATCTCGCCGTCGCTCGCCCGGGCGTCACGCAGGGCGCGGGCGGCCAGGACGAGCAGCACGCACCCGCCGATGATCCCGAGCCAGCGGTCGATGCCCAGGAGCAGCTCGCTCACGGCGGTCAGCCCGAAGGCCGCGATGGCGCCGTAGGTCGCGTCGGCCGTCGCGACGCCCGTCCCCGACAGGAAGCCGTACAGCCAGCCCCGGTCGATCGTGCGCTTGATCACGAGCAGCCCGATCGGGCCGAGCGCGAACGCCACGGCGAACCCGATGGCGAGCCCGCGGAGGAACAGGTCGATGGGCACGACGGAGCGGCGTGCCGCGGGTCAGCGGGTCAGGCGCGAGGGCCGCCCCGGCGCGCCGCGCACCCGCGCGTCGCGGCGTTACTGCGGGTTTCGCGGCAGCACGACGACGCGGCGGTTCGGCTCGTCGCCGATCGACTGCGTGGACACCGAGGCGTTGTCGCGCAGCGCCAGGTGGATCCAGCGGCGCTCGAGCGCCGGCATCGGCTCCAGCTGGAGCATCTTGCCGGTCTGCTCGACGCGCTCGGCGGCGCGGGTCGCGAGGTCCACGAGCTGGCGCTCGCGCCGCCCGCGGTAGTCCTCGACGTCCACGAGCACGCGCGTCCACTGGCCGGTCCGCCGCGACAGCATCAGGTTGACGAGGTGCTGGAGGGCCGACAGCCGCTCGCCCTTGCGCCCGATCAGGGAGCCGAGGGCCTCGCGGTCGGCGCCGTCGCCGACGACGTTGAGCCGGCTCGTCTCGCCCTCGCGGATCTCGACGCTGATCCCCTCGAAGCCGAGGTGGCCCATGAGCGTCTCGAGGATCTCCTTGCCGGCGGCGAGCGTCTCGGGGGTCGCCTCGGCGGCCTCGAGCTCGGCGCGCTCCATGGCGAGCGATCCGCGCGCGGTCGCCACCTGGGCGACCTCGGCGGCCGACAGCTCGGAGCCGCCGCGGGCGGGCGGGCCGGCCGTCGGTGCGGGGGCGGTCGTCGCGACGCGGGCCGCGGTCGGCGCCGCCGCGGTAGCCACCCCGGTCGGAGCCGCGGCCGCCGGACGGGCGGTCGTCGCGACGCGGCGGGCGATCGGGTGCACGGTCCGGTGCGACGCCCTCGGCGGGGCCTGCCGCCGCGGTGGCAGCGGCGGGGCCGGTCCGCGGTCGGGCCGGCGCTCGCGGTCGTAGCCGCGCGGGCCGCGGTCGCGGTCGCCGCCGTAGCCGCCGCCTGCGCCGCGGTCGCGGTCGTAGGGCCGGTCCTCGCGGGGCGCCGCCGGGAGCGGCGTGGCCTCCGCGGCCTCGCGCTTGGGAGCAGCACCGCCGAGGGCGCTGCGCGGCGCGGCGACGATCCGGGCGGGCTCGGCGCCCATGCCCAGGACGCCGCGGCTGCCGGGCGTGAGGATCTCGAAGTCGAGGTCGCCGAGGCCGACGCCGAACGCTTCGCACGCGCCCTTGATGGCCTCCTCGACGGACTTCCCGGTGAACTCCTGGTATTCGCTCATGTCAGCGTCGTCTCCCTCGTCGCGCGGTTCGGGTTCGATTGGGCCTGATCGTCGAGCGCGCGGATAGGTCGCGGTCGACGGTTGTCGAGCGCGCCGGCGGCGCTCGGCGGCTGGCCGGGGGCAGGCGGCTTGGGGGCCGGAATCTGGACCGGATAGCGCGGCTTGTGGTTGCGCGCGAACTCCGGGAACCAGCCGAACAGCGGGAACATCCCGCCCCAGCCGAGGATGAAGTACTGCTGGATGATCTGGATCAGCGTCGACGTGATCCAGTAGAGGAACAGGCCCGCCGGCAGCGAGCTGCCCCAGAGGATCGAGATCAGCGGCAGGAAGTAGGCCATCTGCCGCTGCAGCTTGACGTTCTGGTCGTCGGCGGTCTTGGGATCGTGCGGCGGCAGCGTCATCCGCGACGCGACCAGCTGGCTCAGCGACGAGATGATCGCGAGGATGCTGATCCCGAAGCCCGCGATGATCAGGCCGGTCGTGGCCGGCTCGGGGATGCCCCAGTTGACGCCGAACGCGAACGGCGTTGAGGCACGGGTTGATGACGTGCCCGGCGGCGTTGAACTCGGCGCCGACGGGCACACGATGTTGGGGAACAGGTTGATCCCGAACACGTGCCACATCGCGCTCGGGTCGTAGTTGGTGAGGCCCTGGCTGAACACCGAGTACATCGGGATCAGCAGGCCCATCGTCAGGACGATCGGCAGGCAGCCACCGGCCGGGTTCACGCCGCGGGCCTTGTAGAACTCCGAGACGGCGGTCTGCTGCCTTGACCCGGTCGCCCTTGTACTTGCGCTGGAGCTCCTTGATCTCGGGCTGCAGGAGCTGCATCTGGCGCGAGGACACGAGCTGGCGCCGGTAGAGCGGGATCACCAGCAGCCGCAGCGCGATCGTGAGCAGGATGATCGCGATCACGATGTTGCCGTCGGGCCAGATGATCTTGGTCGTCTGGTCGAGGAAGACGAGCCCGATGAACAGGGTCTGGAAGATCGGCGTGAACAGCCACGCCAGCAGGCTGATCGGGTTGGCGCCCGGGGTCGCCGGCTCGAGCGGCGCCTGGCTCGGAGTCGGGGTGACCCCCGGCGAGCCGCCGCTCGCGGTGCCGCCGAGCGGCGAGCACGCGGCGACGATCAGCGCCAGCGCAACGAGCAGCAGGATCGGCGCCAGGCGGACGAGGGTCGGTTGGAGGCGGGTCACGCGGTGTTGTCTCGGCTAGGTCAGCGGACGGGGTCGTAGCCGCCGGGGTTCCATGGGTGACAGCGCCCGATGCGCTTCGCGCCCATCCAGCTCCCGCGCAGGAGTCCGTACTTCTGGATGGCCTGTTCGGTGTAGCGGGAGCATGATGGGCTCGAACCGGCATCCGGACGGCAGCCACGCGAACACGATGCGATACAGGTGGATCAGCCCCACCCCGATCGTCACCCCGACTCGCTTCACGACTTGGTCCGACCTCCGAGGACGCCTCCCGATCGGAGGACCCGGTTCAATGCACCGACCAGCGCGTCGTGGTCGGCCCCGACGAGCGCGGGCCGGGCGATGATGAGGACGTCCCAGCCGGGCTGGAACGAGGGCGCCATCACCCTGAGCACCTCTCGGATCCGGCGCCGGACGCGGTTCCGGACCACGGCTCCTCCGAGTCGCTTGCCGGTCGCGAGCCCGAACCTGGTCTGGTCAAGGTCGGTTCGGGCGAACCGCCCGACGAGCAGCGGGTGCGTCCGGGTGACGCTTCCCTCCGCCAGCCTGGCGAAGTCGCCCGGGCGGGAGAGCATGACGAGCCGCAGCGAGTTCTGACTGCGCCCGCCGGTCAGGCCGAGAGCTTTTTCCGGCCCCTCGCGCGCCGCGTCGCGAGAACGCGCCGACCGCCCGCCGTCTTCATGCGGGCGCGGAACCCATGCTCCTTGGCGCGATGTCGCTTCTTGGGCTGAAACGTCGGTTTGCCCATCGGGACTGTCCGTGATCCTCTCCGTCCTGCCTTGGACCCGGAAGCTCCGACTCCTGGAGGCACGCAAACGCGCCGAGCGCCCAAAAGCGCGACGGCGCGTGTTCGTCGCGGGGGATGATATGGCCCGCCAGGAACGAGTGTCAAACGTGCGACGCCGTCGCCGGGCCTGCGTCCACGTTCGCCGCAGGGCTCGGGCGACCACGCCGGACCAGCGGCCGGCGGGCGCCGGGCGGCTCCCGCACGATACCCCCTGGGGGTATGCGCGAATCGCCTTGCGACGGCCCCGAGCGCCGGTGTATTGTTCCCCAGCCTCAGGCGCCGGGACGCCGCGGGGGACCCTCCGAGAGGAAGCCCGTCGGTCGCCAGCTTGGTGCCGAAGGAATCCCTCGAGCGGGTCAGCCGCGACGTCCAGCCTCGGTCGGACCCGTGGTCGGCGCTACCCATCGCAGCCCACGCACCTACAGGATCACGATCGTCGGATGGACGCGAAGCAGGTCTGGCGCGCCGCGCTCGGAGAGCTCCAGGTTTCGCTTTCGCCCGCCAACTACGAGACGTGGCTGCGCGACACGCGCCTCGTCGACGTCGACGACCAGCGGTTCCGGATCGCCGTCCCCAACGGCTTCGCCAAGGACTGGCTCGAGACCCGCTACCGGTCCCTGATCTCCCAGACGCTCGCCCGCGTGGTCGGCTACAGCGTCCAGGTCGAGTTCGTGGTGACCGCGGAGGGCGCGGCGAACGGGGCGGCCAACGGCGACGCCGCCGGCAACGGGGCCGAGCCCGCGACCCGCTCCGTCCGCGTCGAGCCGACCCGGGTCGGGGCGCCCGAGGGCGCGGCCGCCGGTGCGACCTACCTCAACCCGCGCTACACCTTCTCGAACTTCATCGTCGGCTCGGCCAACCGCCTCGCGCACGCGGCGTCGCTCTCGGTCGCCGAGCGTCCCGGCCACGCCTACAACCCGCTGTTCCTGTACGGCGGCGTCGGGCCTCGGCAAGACCCACCTGATGCACGCGATCGGCAACGCGGTCGTCGGCAAGTTCCCGCGCAAGCGCGTCGTCTACGCGACCAGCGAGAAGTTCACCAACGAGTTCATCACCTCGATCCAGCAGGGCAAGATCGACGACTTCCGGGCCCGCTACCGCCGGATCGACCTGCTGCTGATCGACGACATCCAGTTCATCGCGGACAAGGAACGGACCCAGGAAGAGTTCTTCCACACGTTCAACGCGATCCACGAGGACGGCAAGCAGATCGTGCTGTCGTCCGACCGGCCGCCGAAGGCGATCCTGACGCTCGAGGAGCGGCTCCGGTCGCGCTTCGAGTGGGGCCTCATCGCCGACCTGACGGCGCCGGACCTCGAGACCCGGATCGCGATCCTGCGCGCGAAGGCCGAGGAGCAGGGCGTCCCGATCACGTCCGACGTCATCGAGTTCATCGCCCGCAAGGTCGTGTCCAACATCCGCGAGCTCGAGGGCGCGCTCAACCGGATCGTCGCGTACGCGTCGATGGGCGCCATGCCCATCTCGATCGAGCTCGCCCAGGCGGTGCTCTCGAACGTGCTCTACAACCCCAAGAAGCGCCAGGTCACGCCGGAGCGGATCGCCCAGGCCGTGTCCGACTACTACGGCGTCGGGATGGAGCAGCTGCGCGGCCAGAAGCGCGAGAAGAGCATCGTCGTGCCGCGCCAGATCGCGATGTTCCTGATGCGCGAGGAGACGGACGTCTCGCTGCTGCGCATCGGCGCCGAGCTTGGCGGCCGGGACCACTCCACGGTCCTCCACGCGTGCGACAAGATCAACCGCGAGATGCAGGTGAACGACGAGATGCGGCGCGAGGTCGCGGCCGTCCGGGAGCTGATCTACAGCGAGTAGCCGGCCGCCAACCTCGTGGCCCCGCTCAGCCCCGTCTCCGACCCTTCCAGTCGCGCGACCGCGTGCCATTCGGTCTCCGGCTGCCCCAGCGCCGGGAGCCGTCATGGCGTGACCAGGCCCCTCGGAGCGGCCGTCCAGCGACGGTCGATTGGGGACGGAATCGCGGACAACCCGGGGACAACCGCCCTCCGGCGTGGACGGCGCGCATCGGATCTCGGGGATGGGATCGGGGAGGAATCGGCCATCCGGGAGCCGGGTGTGGACAGTCCTGCACGGCACGGACCGGATCGTCCACCGCGGGACCCGTGTCGCGTCCCCGCCGAGCGCCCTCGCGTCCACGGTCCGGAGCGGGTCGTCCACCGGCGCCGGCCGCACGATCGAGCGTCGCCGTCCACCGAATCCACGGCATGATGACGGTGATGACGGGATGAGAAGATAGGCTGATCATTCCACCTGCCAGGCGGCTCGCGAAGCCTGGCCCCTCGCCCTCACACCGGGACCCCGTCGAGGAGGCCGCACGAGCCATGCCCGCCCAGACACCTTGCTGGAGACAACCCACGTGAAACTCTCGGTGATGCAGGAGAACCTGGCGCGCGGTCTCTCGGTGGTGTCGCGCGCCGTCTCCAGCCGGAGCACCCTGCCCGTGCTCGCGAACGTCCTCCTCCGCACGGAGGACGCCGGCCTCAAGCTCACGGCCACGAACCTCGAGATCGGGATCACGTACTGGGTGCCGGGCAAGATCGAGACCGACGGCGCCACCACCGTGCCCGCGCGCCTCCTGACGGACCTCGTCAGCTCGCTGCCGGGCTCGGAGCGCGTCGACCTCGAGCTCCAGGGCGCCGACACGCTCCACCTGCGCTGCGGCCGCTTCGCGACCCACGTGAAGGGCATCGACGCGGACGAGTTCCCGACGATCCAGACCGCCGGCGAGCGCCCGACGACCCGCGTCTCCCAGAAGGTCATGAAGCACGCCCTCGAGGAGGTGATCTTCGCGGCGGCCAGCGACGAGGCACGCCCGATCCTGACCGGCGTGCTCGCCAAGTTCGAGGGCAGCAAGCTGACGCTCGCGGCCGCGGACAACTACCGGATCGCCGTGCGGACCATCGACATCCTCGATCCCGTCGAGGCCGCCTCGGTCGTGATCCCGGCCCGGGCGCTCGCCGAGCTCGCGCGGATCCTCACCGACACCGACGACCCGGTCGAGCTCGTCCTCGCCCAGGCCCGCAACCAGGTCCTGTTCCACCTCGAGGGCGTCGACCTCGTGTCGCGCCTGATCGACGGCCAGTTCCCGAACTACCAGACGGTGCTGCCGGCGACCCACGCGACCCGGGCCGAGCTCGACCGCGAGGAGCTGCTGCGCGCCGTGCGCCCGGCGGCGCTCATCGCGAGCTCCTCGGCCAACATCGTCAAGCTCCAGGTCGGCGGCGAGGACGGCGTCGGCGTCATCGTCACCGCGACGGCCGACGTGGGCGACTACACCGGCGACGTCGAGGCCGCCATCGAGGGCGACGCGACCACCATCGCGTTCAACGCCCGCTACCTCAACGACGTGCTGGGCAACGTCCAGGCGGACCGGTTCGCGCTCGAGCTCAACGGCCCGCTGTCGCCGGGCGTCTTCCGGCCGGTGGGCGACGACGGCTACGTCCACGTCGTGATGCCCGTCCGGACGACCTCCTGACGGGCGCCCTGGGGGCACCTCCAACGGACGCGCCGGCGACCCCGGTCGAGGCCGGCGAGATCTGGCCGACACGACCCGCGCCGATGCTGCTCGGGCTCTCGATCCGCGACCTGCGCGGCTACGCGGAGCTCGACGCGGTCTTCCGCCCGGGTCCACAGCTGGTCTGGGGATCGAACGCCGCCGGCAAGACCAGCCTGCTCGAGGCGATCGTGCTCGCGGCGTGGGGCCGGTCCCACCGCACCGCGGCCGACGGCGAGCTCGTGCGCTGGGGCCAGGAGCTGGCGCGGGTCGAGGCCCGCGTCGGCGAGCCCGACGCGGCGTTCGGGCCGCGCGACGTCGTCGAGGTCGCCCTGGTGCGCTCGGCGACCGGCGGCGCCCGCAAGCGGATCCGCGTCAACGGCGTCGCCCGCCGGGCCGCGTCGCTGGTCGGGGTGCTGCGGACGGTCATGTTCGCGCCCGAGGAGATGCTGCTGGTCGCCGGCTCGCCGTCCCTGCGCCGCGAGGCGCTCGACCGCCTCGCCGGCCAGCGCTCGGCCGCCGTACCTGCGCGACCTCGCCACCTACGGACGCGCGCTCCAGCAGCGGAACGGCCTGCTGCGGCTGATCCGCGAGGAGCAGGCGACGCGCGGCGGAGCTCGGGTTCTGGGACGCGACGCTCCTCGAGTCGGGGACCGCCGTGCGGGCCGAGCGGCAGCGCCTGCTCGAGGCGCTCGCCGAGCCGCTGGCCGCCGCCCACGCGGAGATCGCGCCCGACGAGGCCGCCGCGGGCCGCCTGGCCGTGACCTACGCGACCAACGCGCCGCAGCTCGCCGGGGAGTCGGTCCGGGACGCGCTGGCGCAGGCGCCTCGCCGAGACCGCCGAGAAGGAGGTCTGGAACGGGTCGACGCTGATCGGTCCGCACCGCGACGACCTGGTGTTCGAGATGGGCGGCCGGCCGCTCGCCTCGTTCGCCTCGCGGGGCCAGCAGCGGACGGCGATCCTCGCGTTCAAGCTCGCGGAGCTCGACCTCCTGACCGCGCTCGACGGACGGCCGCCGCTGCTCCTGCTCGACGACGTGTTCTCGGAGCTCGACCCCGAGCGGCGCGCCCACCTCGTCCGGCGGATCGCCGCGCTGCCGCAGGCCTTCGTGACCACGACGACGCTCGAGGACCTCGACCCGGCCCTGCGCTCGGTCGGGACGACGTGGGCGGTCACGGTCGACGACGCGGGGAGCTCGCGGCTGCGGGCCGACGGGCCCGGACGCCCGTCGACGAGGCGGCGCCGTGAGCAGCCGGCGGCCCGCCAGGATCGGCGACCTGCTCCCCGACGCGGCGCGCCAGCTCGGGCTCGAGGACGAGCTCCGCTTCGCCCGGGCGATGGCGACGTGGGACGCGATCGTCGCCGAGCGCGTGCCGCCGGCCGTGGGCGCGTGCCGGCTCGAGCGGATCGAGCCGGACGCGATCGTCGTGACCGCCGACGAGCCCATCGTGGCGTCGGAGCTGCGGATGCGCGCGATCGAGCTCCTGGCGGCGTTCTCGAGCGCCCCTGGCGGCGTCCGGGCCCACGAATTGCGCCTCCGGGTGGGCTCGGGCGGGCCGTCCGGGACAGGCCGGAGCCCCCGCGTATAATCCGGACTCCCGCGGCCGGGTCGACCGGGTGCACCCCCGTCACCGCCGTGCTCCGAGACGCGTCGCTCAACCCGTGAGGCTCCATCCTTGGCCGTCCGCCTGCAGCTGAAGCTCGGTGCCGTCACCGAGCAGGACCAGCTCGCCGACTCCCCCGACGCGATCGTCGTGGTCGAGCCGTCGGTCGGCTCCGTCGCCCGATCGAAGGGGAACCTCTACCTCCTCGTCTCGTCGCGCCTGACGGGCAACCGGGCCAAGGAGGCGACCCGGATGGTCGCCGACACCATCCGCAACGAGTACTACTACGACGAGTCCGCCGGCATCCGGCAGTGCCTGATCAAGGTCCTCGGCGTGGCCAACAAGCGGCTCGCCCACCAGAAGGACCGCTACGGCATGGGCCACGCGGCCGACGACGGGGGACCGGTCGGCGTCGCGGTGGCCGTCGTCCGCGGACGCGAGCTGTACGTGGCGACCGTCGGGCCGGCCGAGGCCTACCTCATCCGCCAGGCCCGGCTGTCCACGCTGCCCGACCCCAACCGCGACCGCGGCCTGCCCGTGGAGGCCCTCGAGCCCGAGGTCTGGCGCGGCGAGCTCTCGGTCGGCGACTCGCTGTGCCTCGTGTCGGCGAACATCGTCGCCAAGATCGGCACCGACGCCCTCAAGGACGCGCTGGTCACGCTCCACCCGCAGTCGGCCATCGAGCACCTGCACGCCCGGTTCGTCGCCGCCGACGGCAAGGGCAGCGACGGGGCGCTCGCGTTCGAGGCGAACGAGGTCGGCGCGACGTACAAGTCCAAGTCGCTGGTCCCGGTCCGGCCCGCCGAGCCGCTCGCCGGTGCGCCCGACAAGTCGCCCATCCCGCTGGCCGACACCGTGACGTCCAGCGCGGCGGCGATCGGCGCCGGCGCGACCCGGGCCCGGAGCGCCGCCGGCAACGGCTTCCAGCGGGCGATCTGGCGCCTCCAGGACCTGCTCCCGCACCGCAAGTCCAGCGCGCGCAAGGTGACGGGGGCGGCCTCGCGCATGGAGATGCAGCGCCGGGCCGCCGTGGCGCTGCTGGCCTTCGTGGTCGTCGCGGGCGCCCTCGGGCTCGGCGTGTACGCGGTCGGCGGCCAGCAACAGAAACAGGAGGCGGTCAAGTCGCTCACGGCGGCGCAGACCGCGCTCGACGCGGCCAAGGCGGACCTCGCCAGCGTCAGCGGCCCGGGCGTCGACCTCATCAACGACGACCCGAACCGCGCCATGGAGCTCCTCAACGACGCCTACAAGCAGCTGGCCGCCGCCGAGACCGCGGGCTATCCGCTCGAGCAGATCAGCCCGCTGCGCGAGACGGCCCTCGCCGGGCTCGATCGCCTGTACGGGGTCACCGCGATCAAGTCGACGCCGCTGTTCACGTTCCCCAAGGACAAGCCGGTCGAGCTGACCGCCCTCGTGCGCGGCTCCGACGGCGCGCCGTACGTGCTCGACAACGCGAGCAAGACGGTCTTTCGCATCGACCTCGCCAAGAAGACGGCCACCGCCGGTCCTCAAGTCGGGCCAGCGGACGGCGTCGGGGCGCGTCGCGAACCCGAAGTTCCTCACGGTCGGCGGCCCCGACGTGCTCGTCCTCGACGACAAGAACCAGCTGTGGCGCTGGCGGCCGGCGAACAACTCGGGCCGCGGCACGCTCGTGCGCATCCCGGTCAAGAACTCCGCGTCGTGGGGCTCGGACGTCAAGGACCTCTCGACCTTCGTGGCCAACTTCGACGCCGCCTTCTACAAGCTCTACGTCGTCGACCCGTCCGAGCAGAACATCATGGTCCTCGACCCCGCCAACGACGGCTCCGGCTACCCCAGCAAGCCGAGCCGGCGCCTGCCGACGGACCGGCCGGTCGACGGGATCACGGACCTGATGATCGACGGCGACATCTTCGTCGCGGAGAACGGCCAGGTCGCCCGCGTGATCCCGGCCTCGGGCTGGTCGCCGCAGCTGCCGGCCGACACCGAGCTCCGCCCCGACAGCACGTACACGATGCTCTCGTCGCCGATCCTCGCCAACGGCAACCCCAGCCGGCGCGTCGGCGCCCTGTACGCCTTCGACGCCGCCAACCACCGGATCGTCGCGTTCAACAAGTCGGACGGGAAGTACCTCGGCCAGTACCGGCTCCAGGGTGACGACACCTCGTGGTCCGACCTCAAGGGGATGGACGTCCTGCCGACCGCCCAGGCCGACGCGCCGCCGACCCTGTGGTGGATCTCGGACAAGGGCCTGAACTCCGCGGTCATGGAGCAGGCGGAGGTCCCGACGCCGTCCGCGTCGCCCGGCGCCAGCCCGTCGGCGAAACCCGCGGTGACGCCGAAGCCCGCGAAGACCCCCAAGCCGACGAAGAAGCCCAAGCACTGACCCGGCATCCGGGCGGCCCGCGCCAGCGGGCCATGGGATAATCGGCGCATGGACGGTGACCGCGGCACCGAGATCGAGATGATCGTCGAGAGCGTGCGCGTGCACATGCCGACCGGCCGCCACGTCCTCGTCCTCCGCGAGACCGATGCCGGGCGCCTGCTCATGGTCTGGGTGGGCCCGTGGGAGGCGAGCGCGATCGCGATGAAGCTCCAGGGCCTGACGCCCGAGCGCCCGCTGACCCACGACCTGTTCGCGACGGTGCTCACGACGCTGGACGTCCGCATCGAGCGGATCGTCATCACGGACCTGGCCGACGAGACGTACCACGCGCGCCTGGTGCTCAACCGGCTCGGCGAGCGGCACGAGATCGACGCCCGCCCGTCGGACGCGATCGCGCTGGCGGTCCGGCTCGGGGTGCCGGTCTACGCCTCGTCCGACGTCCTCGACCGGGCCGCGACCCTGCCCGACGACGACGACGACACCGAGGACGAGCGACGAGGACGCCGCCTCCGCACGACGTCGCAAGGCCGCCGAGCCGGAGACGACGGACGAGGTGCTCGACCAGACGCGGCTCGCGATCTTCCGCGAGTTCGTGAACTCGCTCGACGTCGAGGGCGACCAGCGCGGCGGCGGGTCCTCGAGCTAGCGGCGGGCGAACGAGCCCTCAGTCGCCCAGGATCGGCCGGCCCCGCCGGCCCGCGCGCTCGCGGTTCGCCCACATCCGCAGGCGCAGGCCCCAGAAGTCCTTCACCGCGCGCCAGATGACCGACGGCTTCGCGCCGGTCGGCGAGCCGGCGGTCCGCGGGTAGTGCGGGATCCCCACCTGCGCGACGGACCGTCCGGCGGCCTGGACCTTGATCAGCAGCTCGGCCGAGAAGAACGCGCCGCCGGACTCGACCCGCACGCCCTCGAGCGCCTCGCGGCGGAACAGCTTGCAGGCGCAGTCGACGTCGCTGGACCTTGAGGCCGAAGAAGATCCGGTTGGCGAGCCGGTAGGTGCGCGCGTAGACGACGCGGATCACCGGGTCGGCGCGCTTGATCCGGTAGCCGACGACGACGTCCGGGCTGGTCCGCCTCGGCGAGCCGGGCCGTGAGCCGGCCGAGGTCGGCCACGCGGAACTGGCGGTCGCCGTCGGTGAACGCGAGCAGCTCGTAGCGCGACGGCCTCGAAGCCCGATCGCAGCGCGCCGCCGTAGCCGCGGTTCACCGGGTGGTGGACGACCCGCACGACGTCCGGATGCTCGGCCGCGAGCCGGTCGGCGATCTCGGCCGTCCGGTCCCTCGAGCCGTCGTTCGACGACGATGATCTCGAACCGGTCGGCGATCGCGGGCAGCGCCTCGAGCGCCTCGGCGACCAGGCCCTCGAGGTTGGCCTCCTCGTTGTGGGCGGGAAAGAAGTAGGACAGCCGCGGGACGCGGTCCGGCGCGACCTGGCCCGTGCTCGCCGGCGCGGGAGCAACGGTCATGCGTGAGCCTCCTGGCGGCCGGTGACCCGGTACAGGTTGCCGGGTTGACCCACCAGTTCGATGACGTAGCGGCTGCGGAGCGCCTCGATCTCGGCCGGTGAGCCGCGGATGAGGTAGACCGGGCGCGTGTCGAGGTTAGCCTCGATCACGTCCGTGATGCTGCCCAGGTGCTCGTCGAGGCGCGTCCGGTCGTCGATGATCGAGATGTCCGGCCGGCGGTGCTCGACCAGCTGGCCGTACCACAGGGGCGTCGAGTACGACCACCACGACACGACGACCCCGTTGGGCTCGATCGAGGTGAAGGCCTCGTCGAGCCAGTCGTGGATCCAGACGGTCGCCGACTGGTCGACGACCCGCCAGCCGCGTCTGCAGGGCGACGGCGGTCGGCAGCAGCAGCGCCACGGCGACCACGCTGGCCGCGAGCAGGCCGATCACCCGGCGGCGCTCCGCGGCGGCCCGACCGGGCGCCTCGCCGGCCCGCGAGACCACCCACTCGACGACCGCGCCGCCGAGGATCGCGATCCAGGTCCAGGCGAAGAACGCGGGGCCGATGTAGTAGCGCTCGATGGCGGCGTTCTCGTACGAGGCGGCGAACACGCACGTGGTGAGCGTGGCGACGCCGGACAGCAGCGCGTAGCGCGGGTGGCGGACGACGGCGACGAGGAAGCCCGACGGGACGAGGAGCAGCAGGGCGCCGTACTGGGCGAACGCGAGCGACACGAGGTCGTCGACCCGGCCGGCGACGTCGAGCACCTCGCGGGTCACGGAGCCCTGGAACTGGGTCGCGAGCACCACCTCCAGGAACCCGCTCCACGTCTCGGGGTGGCCGTAGACGAGCGGCGCGCGGAACGGCCCGGCGCGCAGCGGGAGCTCGAGGTAGAGCAGCGCCGCGACGCCGATGCAGGCGCCGAGCGCCGCCGCCACGACCTTCGGGCGGAACACGATCCGCGGCTCGACCGCGAGCACGAACAGGCCGACGGCCGGGATCAGCAGCAGCGTGAGCCCGTGGTTGGCGACCGAGACGCCGAACACGGCCGCCGCCAGCACGATGGCCCGGTCGGCGCGGCGGCGGAGGCGCGGGTCGTCGGGGTGCTCCGCCGCGTCGCGGGCGAACCGCTCCCAGCGCAGCAGGAGGGCCACGATCGCGACCAGCAGGACCGCGTGCAGGGCGTGCACGTCGGCGCCCGTGGCGACCCGCCAGACGATCGGCGACAGGCCGAAGCCGACGGCGGCGGCCATCCCGACGGCCAGCGGCACCCGGAGGCTCCGCGCGACGACGACCGTGAGGCCGACGGCGGTGGCGACGAGGATCGCCGACAGGAGGTTGATCGTGAACGCGGGCGAGCCGAGCGGCGAGAGGACGATCGACGCCAGCCAGCCGATGATCGCGTACGCCGGGAACCCGGTCGGGTGCATGGTGCCCAGGATCGGGAGGACCGTCTGGGCCTCGCCCGTGTCCCAGGCGGCGAGGCCGGGGAGCAGGGTCGCCCGGTAGACGGCGAACACCCCGATCCCGACGACGAGCGCGGCGACCCACGTGAGGTCCCGGCGCCGCGGCTCGACCGGGGCCTCGCTACCAGCCAAGCAGCTGGCCCCAGATCACGCCCCACAGGTTGACCGTCGCGCCGGCGATGACCAGCAGGACGGCGATGCCGCGCGGGCGGCCGTCGACGCGCGCCGCGCCGAGGGCGACGAGCGGCAGGAGGAACGGGATGAAGTCGAGCGAGAACCGGTAGCCCCACTGGACCCAGCCCTGGCTGAAGTGGGCGAGGTTGAACAGCGCGATCAGGATGACCGTGGCGCCCGCGCCGATCGTGAGGCGGGCCCGTGGCCGCCGGAAGACGGCGAACAGCGCGAGGAGCAGGCCTGGCGCGCTGAGGATGATGCTGGTGCCGATGTCGATCGGCATGAGCAGCGGGCACGTCGGGTCGAACAGGGTGCGGCGGGCGTCGGGCGTCGCGCACAGCACCACGGGATCGCCGTAGTTGAGCGTGTTGGGCTTGAGCGCGGGCGCGATCACCGGCAGGGCCCCGAACATGATCCCGAGGTTCTGGGGGATGTACCGCGGGTCCTCGACGGACCACGACGGGTTGTAGCCGAGCGTGGGGTAGCCGTTGGCCTCGAGCTGGTACTGGTAGTCGTAGCCCGGGTGCAGGAACGACCCCGTCGTGAGGAACGTGTAGATGAGGAGCGCCGCGACCGGGACCACCCCGCCGACGGCCGCGGACGCCGTCCGGCGGGCCGTCGAGCCGCCGCCGCCGACGAGCATGAAGAACGGCGCCGCGAACACGAGCGGGAGGCGCGCCGTCGCCGCGATCCCGAGCAGGAGACCGGCGAGCACCTGCGAGCCGTCGAGCGGCCAGAGCCGGCCCGATCGCCGGTCGTCGTCCGGGAGCATCGGCCGCGATCTCCGCGGCGTCCGCGCCGGCGGCGGCCCGATCGTGGCGGAGGGCCACCCCGACGGCGAGCAGCGCCGCGATGACCGCGACGAGATGGGCGAGGTACCAGGTGCTGCCGACCGCCGCCGCCCACCACCAGACGGTGCCGGTCGCGAACAGGATCGTCGTCAGGACCCGCACGGACAGCCGGATCCGCAGGCCGCCGAGCATCCACCACGCGACGCCGACGCCGATCGCGGCCAGGGCGACGGCGATCGCCTCCTGGTCGGTGGTCAGCCCGAAGAGCGCGACGAACGGCAGCAGGACCAGCGCCGGCAGCGGCGGGAACGGCAGGAGCACCTGGCCGGTGGGCTGGCCGTTCGCGTCGAACAGCGGGTAGACGTCCTGGAAGTACCAGTTCGCCGGACGGTCGGTGCCGTCCGGGACGGGCCAGTCGAAGGAAACCTTGCCGTGCAGGAACGCGTCAGCCTGCCAGACGAAGTGGTTGTACTGGTTGTAGTGCTGGGGGTTGGACCACGTGTACAGGACGAGCGCCGCCAACGCCAACAGCAGCCCGACGACGACGGCCGTGGCGCGACCGAAGCGGGGCTGGGGCGGCACATGGGGCCCGTCAGGGGCCTCGGCTATACTCCGCTCCACCTTCAACCCTGCGTGAGAGGCTCCCCGTGACCGGTCTGGGTTCCGGCGCGCCCGGCCGGGATAGCACCACGGACGAGGCCCCCCGGCGAGGCTTCGGCTGGCAGCTCCTGGCGATCCTGGCGATCGCGCTCGTGTTCCGCCTGATGATGGCATACGGGTTCGATGCGCTCCGGGGATCCGGGTTCCGCTCCGACCTCGACCTGTTCCGGTTCTGGGCGGACAACCTCGGCAAGCAGGGCCCGTTCGGCTTCTACGACCGCGACTTCTTCGCCGACTACACCCCGGGCTACCTCTACGCCCTGTGGCTGGTCGGCGTCGTCGGCCAGCTCCTGGGCGGCGTCGGCGACCTGATCAAGCTGCCGGCGATCATCACGGACGTCGTCCTCGGGCTGATCGTCTACGTGATGGCCCGCGACCTCGGGGTCGGCGAGCGCCGCTCGACGATCGCCGCGGCCGTCGTCGTCCTCAACCCGATCACCTGGTTCGACTCGGTGGTCTGGGGCCAGGTCGACAGCTTCGGCACCGTGTTCCTGCTGCTCTCGGTGCGCGAGCTGTGGAAGGCGCGCAGCGAGCGCGCCGCGATCTTCGCGGTCGTGGCGGCCCTCGTGAAGCCGCAGCTGGCGATCCTCGTGCCGATCGTCGCGGCCGTCACGATCCGGCGCGCGCTGTGGCCCGACGGCGGCTTCGGGTCGGAAGGGGCGCCCGCGCCGTCGGGGTTCCGGTGGGAGCGGCGGCACCAGGGCCCGATCCGGATCCTGTCGACGGCCGTGGCGGGCTTCGCGACGGCGGTCGCGCTGTCGGCGCCGTTCGGGCTGTCGGTCGTGTCGTTCTCGACCACGGCGCCGTTCGTCGACTCGTCGCTGATGCGGCTCATCCTGAGCACCGCCTCGACCTACTCGTACGTGTCGGTGAACGCGTACAACCTGTGGGCGCTGTTCCCGGTCGACGGCCAGAGCATGGCGACGAGCCGCGGCTGGATCTACGACGCGCCGGTCGCCGACGCGACGAGCTGGGCCTCGATCGGGCCGTTCCCGGCGGCGGCCGTCGGTGGCGTGCTGCTCGCCCTGCTGCTGTTCGTCGTCGTGCCCGTCCTCGTGGCGCGACGGCCGGACCGGCTCACGATCCTCGTCGGCGTGTCGGTGCTCGCGCTCGCCTTCTTCGCCGTCCCGACGCGCGTCCACGAGCGCTACCTGTTCCCGCTGTTCGCGATCGCGGCGATCCCGTTCGCCTTCTCGTGGCGCTGGCGGATCTTCTACGTCGTCGCGTCGATCGCGACGTTCCTCAACATGTACGCCGTCCTGACGACGATCTACCCGGACAACCCGAGCATCTCGGACTGGCTGGGGATCGGCGACGCCATCACGTCGCAGGCGGGCGTGACGGTGATCGCGCTGATGAACACCGGCGCGTTCCTGTGGGCCTTCGCCCAGCTGCGTCCGCGGCGCCCAACGGACGTTCGCCGCGGAGCTCGAGCGCGGGCGCGTGCCCGACACCTGGGACGCGCCACCGGCCCTCGAGCCGGCACCCGCCGGCGTGATCGCCTTCGACGCGGAGCCCGAGCCGGTGGCGCCGGCGTCGCGGGGCACGGGAGCGCCGGGCATCGTCGCGCCGGGTGGCCCGGCCGCCGGGGCCGGCGTCCTCGCCCTCGCGCCCGCGCGCCTCGTGCCGGCGTGGTTCGACCGCCCCGGCTGGACCGACATCGGCCCGATCGGCTGGATCCGCACCCGGATCAACGAGACGCCGATCCGGCCCGACCGGTCCCGCCTCCTGTCCACGGAGGGTCGCGGCCGGCTGGATCGCCTGGACCTGTGGATCCTGATCGTGCTCGTCGTGTCGGCGATGTGCCTGCGGACGTTCCGGCTCGCCGAGCCCGCCCGGATGCACTTCGACGAGGTCTACCACGCGCGGACCGCGGCCGAGTTCCTCCAGGACTGGCGCTACGGGCTGTCCCACTACATCTACGAGTGGACGCACCCGCACCTCGCCAAGTACGCGATGGCGGGCGGCATCGTGCTGTTCGCCGGGCACGACACCTCGGCCACGAGCAACCTCGGCACGCCGGTCCGCGACGCGGCGATCGAGCCCCGCCGCCCCGACCCCCTCTCGGCCACGGCGAGGGACGGCGACCGGGTGTGGACCGTGACCGGCACCGGCCTCACGGGCTACGACCTCCAGACGCGCAAGCTCGTCGCCTCCTGGCCGATCGCCGGCGCGAGCGCGGTCGCGTACGACGCCGACGGGCAACAAGCTGTACGTCGGCACCGACGGCGGCGAGCTGCTGGCGCTCGACACGACGCTGTTCGACAGCGACCCCGGCGGGAGCCCGTACGAGCTCCCGTTCCAGCCCGAGTCGGTGACGACCCTCGACGGGGCCATCTCGCACCTGGCGACATTCGACAGCGGCGGGAGCGTGGCCGCGGTCCTGCCCGGCGACACCGTCACGATCGTCGACCCGGGGTCCGGCACGGTGACGGGCTCGGCCGTCGTGCCGGGCGCCGTCGACATGACCGACGCGGGCTCGGGCGACGCGGTCGTCGCCGCGCCCGCGGACGTCGACGACCCGTCGCTGGTCGCGGACCGCCTGGCGAGCATCCTCGGCGGTGACGCGGCGTCCTACGAGGCGCTGCTGTCCGCGACGGACCAGGACCAGGTGGTGATCGCCGCGCCGCCGGACAGCGACGCCCGCAAGTCGCTCGACACCGCGGTCAGCGACGGCACCCTCGCGGGCGTGAGCGTCCAGCCGGTGCCGGAGCTCGCGGTGGCCGGCTCGGACGGCGTGACGATCCTCGGCAGCACCGGGGCCGTGACGGCCAAGGTCGCGATCGACGGCGGCGCCCACGGCCTGGCGCTGGTCAGCGGCGTCGACGACGGCACCCAGCTCTACGTGTCGAGCCAGGACACCAGCAAGGACCCGCAGCTCTCGATCATCGCCGTGTCCGGGACCGCGGCCAAGGAGGGTCCCGTCGTCACCGACACGATGCCGATGCCCGGCGCCCTGACGAAGGTCGTGTTCGACGAGGCGTCCGAGATGGTCGAGGTCCTCGGCACGGCGCCCGACGGCTCGGGGAGCACGGTGTACATCGTCGAGACGCACGGCAAGAGCGTGTTCGCCGACCAGCGCGTCCCGTTCGCGCCGGTGGCCTGGGCGCTCGACCACAACCCGGACTACCCGACCGCCAACCGCGGCCAGCTGCTGACCTTCGCCTCGGACGGCGAGACCGGCACGCTCGACATCGGGGACTACCCGTTCGCCTGGCGGCTGCCCGGCGTGATCATGGGCGTGATCACCGTCGCGTTCCTGTTCCTGCTGACGCGGATCCTGTTCCGGCGGCGCGAGATCGCGGTGCTGGTCGGCCTGTTCGCCCTGCTCGACGGGATGTTCTTCGTCCAGAGCCGGATCGCGATGAACGACGTCTACACCGGCGCGTTCATCGTCGCCGCGTACGCCGTGTTCGCGTGGCTGTGGCTCAACCCGGACAAGCCACGATGGGCGTTCTGGACCCTGATGCCCGTCGTCGGCGTCCTGCTCGGCCTCGCGCTCGCCTCGAAGTGGGTGGCGGCCTACGCCATCGGCGCCCTCGGGCATCCTCATCCTCGCCCGCTCGGCGCTCGGGCGCTTCGTGCTCATCCTCGGGATGATCGGGCTCACCGGCGTGCTCGGCTGGATGGCGATGGCGGTCCCGTCGGGCAGCGGGGCGATGGGCAACCTGCTGTTCCCGCTGATCATGATCGCCCTGACCCTCGCGACCGTCGTGGTCACCGTGTACCACCCGATCGCGTGGTCGGACGAGGAGATGTGGATCGCGGTCGCCGCGCCGGCCGGCCTCGGCATCCTCGTCGCGGTCGGCTCGATCCTGGTGGGCAAGGCCGGCAACACGATCACCGTCGGCCCGGTCAGGTTCACGCCGCTCGAGGTCGCCTTCGCGCTGATCGTGGTGGCCGGCCTCGCCTACCTCGCGTTCCAGGTCGCGGGCCGGCTCGGGTTCGGTCCCGATGGCCCCGCCGCCGGACGCGGACAGTCCGCGCGCCCTGGTGCCGCCGGCGTCGCCGCCCGCGACCGGCTGGCTGCGCCCGGGCTGGGCCCTCGGGATCCCGATCGTCTGGATGGTCGGCTCGCTGCTCGCGATCCCGCTCGTGGTGTACGTCCTCCTGTACATCCCATGGGCGCTCATCGAGGGTCACCAGCTGTTCGCGGGCTGGCCGCCGGGCCACACGGGCCAGACGCTGGTCGACCTCACCGCCGAGATGTACCGCTACCACAACGACCTCACGGCGCCGCACGCCGCGAGCTCGCCGTGGTGGGCGTGGCCGCTGAACCTCAAGCCGGTCTGGTTCTACCAGGGGAGCTTCGCCAACGACACCGCCGCGTCGATCTACGACGCCGGCAACGTGGTCCTGTGGTGGATGGGGATCCCGGCGATGGCCTTCGTCGCCTACCAGGCGTTCAAGCGCCAGAGCCTGCCGCTCGCGCTGATCCTCGTGGGCTTCCTGTGCCAGTGGATCTCGTGGGCCCGCATCGACCGCGCCGCCTTCCAGTACCACTACTACACGAGCCTGCCGTTCCTGTTCATGGCGCTCGCGTACTTCATCGGGGAGGTGTGGCACGGACCGTCGCGCCGGACGTGGCTGCTCGCGCGGGTCGCCGCGGTGGGCGCCCTGTTCGCGCCGATCTTCCTGTGGATCATCCGCAAGCCGGTGCTGTGCAACCTCGCCAACGTCGAGGCGGTCAACCCGGGATCCGCGGCGTGCCACGGCGACCCGGGCAACCTCGTCGTGACGCCCGCCGCCGCGGCGCTCGTGATCGTGGCGCTGGTCACGCTGATCGTGCTCGTGCGGCTCCTGATGAACCTGGGCCGGCCGCACGGGGACGGCACGCCGGTCGGGCCGCGCGACCTCCTGCCGCTCGCGATCACGGCCATCGTCGGTGGCGCGGTCATCGCGCTGACGCGCGCGCTGCCCGCCGACGCCGCGCTGTTCTCGGTGCCCGGCGTCGTGCCGGAGCTGATCGCCGTGATCGCCGCGATACCGCTGGCGCTCGTCGCCATCCAGATCGTCACCGCCCGCGACGCCAGGCGGTTCGCGGCCGGGTTCGTGATCGCCGCGGCGGCCTGGTTCGTGATCCTGTACCCGAACATCGCCGCGCTGCCGATGCCGGCCGCCCTCGTCAACGCCTACCAGGGGATCCTGCCGACCTACCTGTACGCGTTCCAGTTCTCGGTGAACACCCTCGACCGGAGCGGGGCGATCTCGTTCGCCGACCCGCGGTTCGCGATCCTGATGGTGTTCCTCGTGATCGCCTGCGCCATGGTCGCGTACTCGACCTGGGTGTGGCGGATGGCGCTGGCCGAGGACGACGAGACCGCCACCACCGGCGACACCGGTGGCCCCGAGGGCGCGGCGGGTCCCGCCTGACCGTCAGGCAGGCTCCGGGGCGGGCTCCGTGACCGGTGCGGTGTCGAACGCCGGGCCCCCGTCGCCGTCGCTGCCGATCCCGCCGGGGGCGACGAGCGGGCGCGGCGACGGTGGGACCGACGCCGTGAAGTGCTCCGGCAGGGGCCCGGACGCGGCCAGCCGGCGGATCGCGAACCCGTAGTACTCCTCGACCTTGGCGGTCACGCGCGGCCAGCTGAACTCGGCCGCGCGCAGGATCCCGGCCGCCGACATCTCGGCCGCGGTGTCGGGCTCGTTCAGGAGCCGGGCGATCGAGCTCGCGATCGCCTTGGGCTGGCGCGGCGGGACGAGCAGCGCCTCGCGGTCGCGCCGGACGACGCCCTTGTAGCCGTGGATGTCGGACGCGACGATCGGCGCCCCGGAGGCCATCGCCTCGAGCAGCACGATCCCGAACGACTCGCGGCCGGTCGCCGGGGACACGTACACGTCCGCGGTCCGGAAGAGCTGCGCCTTCTCGTCGTCGGAGACCCGCCCCAGGAACTCCACGCCGTGGAGCCGGCGGGTCGCGATGTAGCGGCGGGCCTCGCGCTCCTGCGGCCCGCCACCGACGAGGAGCAGGCGGCACTCGCAGCCGGTCTTGCGCAGGATCCGGTACGCCTGCAGGAGGTCGAGGACGCCCTTGCGGGGCTCGAACCGCCCGACGAACAGGATGTTCGCGGTGCCGTCCTGCCAGCGGGCCACCGGCACGGCGCGGCGGAACCGCTCGATGTCGACGCCGTTGGGGATGACCTTGTAGTCGCCGGGGAAGTAGCGGTCGATGAAGTGGCGCGCGGCCGCCGACACCGCGATCCGGCCGTGGAGCCGGTCCGCGTAGGAGCGCATCGCGCGGCTGCCGAACTCGTAGGCCGGCGACCAGCCGCCGTAGGCGTGGAAGGTGCCGATGTTCACGCTCTTCGACTCGCGCAGGATGATGAGCGAGAGGAACGGCACGAACGGCTCGTGGAAGTGGAGGACGTCGAACCGCTCCCGGTCCAGCATCTCCCGCACCTGCGAGATGAAGCGGGGCGACAGCGTCACCGTCCCGACGGACCCGTTGGCCGGCATCGAGAAGCCCTTGCCGAGGCGGATGACGTCGCCCTCGGACGCGCGCTGGAGCCCGTGGGACGAGGTCAGGATGCGGACGTCGTGGCCGCGCAGGCGCAGGTTCTCGTAGAGGTACCGGACGTGCTGGGTCACGCCGCCGGGCAGCGGGTACACGTACGGGGAGACGAGGCCGATCTTCATCCCGCGTCCCGCTCCGCGTCCGCGGGCTCGAAGCGCGGCGGCCGGTGGTGCCCGCCCGGATAGCCGTGGTCGCGGCCCGTGCCGTCGCGGCGCAGCCGGCCGCCAACCTCGGCGCGCGCGTCGCGGCCGCGCTTGCGCAGCTGCCGACCGAACGTCCCGAGCTGGCCTGCGGTGCCGTGGAAGCCGCCGTGATGGGCCGTGGTGCCCGCGAGGATCGCGGCGCGGACGTCGCCGTCGGTCCGGCCCGGGAAGCTCGTCCAGCCCGATCCCACGGCGTCGACCGCGTGGGCGTCGCTGTTGCCGATCTGGGACAGGCCGTGGTCCGCGGCGAAGCGGACGACCCGCTCGTGCCAGTAGCGGCCGAGCGCGGTGGGGTTGAACGTCTCGATCGCGTCCGGCCGCACGGCCGGGTCGGGGTCGTCGAGCAGCCCGCGGAGCACGAACCCCTGGGCGCACAGCGGGTACGGGACGAGCGGGTGGGCCGGGATCGCGATGCCGCCCTGCTCGTGGACGGCGGCGACGGACCAGCGCAGGCTCCGCAGCCTGGGCACGGGCCGCTCGAGGAACAGCCCGAGCAGGTGGCCGCCGCGGGTGCTGATCTCCTCGCCCACCACCACCCGCACGCGCATGCCACCATCCTCGGCCATGCGGCGGGCCGCCAGGGCGGCGTCGATGCGCTCGTGGTCGGTGATCGCGATCACGTCGAGCACGGCCTCGCGCTCCACGCGGTCCAGGATCTCGGCGACCGACGCCGTCCCGTCCGATGCGAGCGTGTGGATGTGGAGGTCGGCCCGGCCACGCCGCTCGGTGGGGTCCGCGGTCACGGGGTGGCCTCCGCGCCGGCCGGATCGGCTGCGCCGGCATCCGTCGGACGTCCGAGCGGACTGGTCCAGGTCCGGCCAGATCGGGTGGAACGCGCCCCACCACTGCTCGGGGCCGTCCGCGAGCAGCGACTCGAAGGCGAGCGCGATCGCCGTGGTGAGGCCGACGATCTTCTCGCGCCGCGTCCCCGTCTCGGGCGTCGGCACGGGGAACAGGCGGGCACGGTAGCGGCCGTGCGCGATCCGGCGCACCGAGCCGACGTAGATCGGGCGGCCGGTCTCGACGGCGAGCAGCGCCGGTCCGGCGGGGATCGGCGCGGGGTGGCCGAAGAACGGGACGTCGATGCCGGTGTGCGTGAGGTCCCGGTCCGCGACCAGTCCGACCGACTCGCCGCCCCGGAGCGCGCGGAGCAGCGAGCGGCGCGAGTCGACGATCGGGACGGCGTTGACGCCGACGCGCCGCCGGGAGGTCACGAACCAGTGCTGGAGGCCCGGATCGGGGACGGCCTCCATCGGCGCGGTGACGCTGTGCCCGACGAGGTCGGACACGAGCACCACCGGCAGCTCGATGGCGCCGTAGTGCATGCCGACGATGATGATCGCGTCGCCCGAGGCCAGCATGGCCCGCACGTCGTCGAGACCCTCGACGTCGATGCGCGCGACCGCGGTCCTGACGTCGTAGGCCCCGACGCGCGCCACCTCCAGGTAGTACCGGGCGGCGTGGCGGAACGACGCGCGGACGAGGCGCTCGAGGGCGTCGGGATCGGTCGCGGCGCGGCGGGCGGCGGGCGTCCCGCGCCCGCTCGCGGCCAGGCCCTCGCAGACCCGTGCCAGGTTCGCCCGCGCCTGGTCGCGACGGGCCGGCGCCAGGCGGTACCAGAGCTCGCCGGCGGACTCGGCCGCGGCGACGAGCGGGCGCTCGGGGAGGTGCGACGCGAGCCACGCGGCGCCGACCACGAGCGAGCCGCGGAGGCCCGGTCGCCCGGCGATCGCCGCGGCCGCGTCGGTCACGGGGACGCGACCTCCGAGACGGGATCGGACGAGGCCGGCGTCCGATGCCGTGGGCTCCGTGAGCCCACCGCTGGCGATCGCCCGCGCCTCCAGCGCGCGCGCCTCGGCCGGGTCGTCGGGCCACATCGGCTTGAAGCTGTACCACTGCTCGGGCGCCGCCGCGATCGTCGCCTCGAGGGCGTCGGCGATCCGCTGGGTCGCCCGCTGGAGGTCGGCCTCGCTCGACGATGGGACGGTGAACTCGCCGTGGGCCTCGATGGCGTAGCGGCCGTCCGGGAGGCGGCGGATGGCCAGCGGGGCGATGATCGCGCCGCTCTTGGCCGCCAGCGCGGCGGGACCGGCGGGCAGCGTGGTCCAGGCGCCGAACAGCTTCACCGGGATGCCGTCGTCGCGGTAGCCCCAGTCGACGAGCAGCGCGAGGATCTCCTTGCGCTTGAGCACCGCGAACAGCCCGCGCAGGTTCCGCCACGGGATGACCTTGACGCCCCAGCTCTCGCGCTGGCGGCTGAGGAGCTCGAACAGCTCCGGGTACGAGGAGTCGTCGGCGATGACGCTCACGGGGTAGCCGCGGCCCGCGAGCGCGGCCCCGACCGCCTCGTTGCTGCCGACGTGCCCGGCGACCACGATCATCGGCCGCCCGGTGGCCCGCCAGCGCTCGACGAGGCGCTCGACGCTTTCCGCCTCGACGGCCGCCACCAGCTCCTCGCGGGGCCGCGACGGGATCCGCATCAGCTCGACGACGTAGCGCGCGTACTCGCCGTACGCGCGGAGCGCGAGGCGCCGGACGCGCGGATGATCGGGCGGCAGGCCCAGCACGTGCCCGAAGTTGGCGTTGGAGAACCGCCGCTTCGCCGGCCAGGCGAGGTAGCTGCCCTTCACCGCGGTGCCGATCACCGCCTCCGAGAGGCGCGGCGGCACATGCGCGAGGACGGCCGCCGTGCCCTTGTAGGCGACGATGGCCGTCCGTTCGACGATGCGGGGAGAGGAGGTCTGGAGGCGCCGGTGCGGTGCCTCCAGCTTTCGCCCCTGGCTCACCGGGTGGCGGCGGCCTTCTGCTTCGCCACGCCGGCCAGCGCCTTGGCGTCCTTCTTGGACACCTCGTTGCCGACGAGCGTCTCGTTGTCCTCGCCCCGGATGAACGCCTCGACGCGGTTGTACGCGATGTCGTCGTGGATCTGGAGGGGCGGGCTCTTCATGAAGTAGCTCGACGGCGCGACGAGCGTGCCCTTGAGGCCGCGATCGAGCCCGATCCGCAGGCAGCGGATCGCGTCGATGATCACGCCCGCGCTGTTGGGGCTGTCCCAGACCTCGAGCTTGAGCTCCATGTTGAGCGGCACGTCGCCGAACGTCGTGCCCTCGATCCGGATGTGGCACCACTTGCGGTCCTTGAGCCACGGCACGTAGTCCGACGGGCCGACGTGGATGTCGCCCTCGGAGATGTCGTAGTCGAGCATCGAGGTGACCGCGTTGGTCTTGCTGATCTTCTTGGACTCGAGGCGCTCGCGCTCGAGCATGTTCAGGAAGTCGGTGTTGCCGCCGAAGTTCAGCTGGTACGTGCGGTCGATGCGGACGCCGCGGTCCATGAACAGGCGGGTCAGGACGCGGTGCGTGATCGTCGCGCCGACCTGGCTCTTGATGTCGTCACCGATGACCGGCAGGCCCTCCTCGGCGAACCGGCGCTGCCAGTAGGGCTCGCGGCCGATGAACACCGGGATGGCGTTGACGAAGCCGACGCCGGCCTTGAGGGCCTGCTCGACGTACCACTTGGTCGCCTCCTCGCTCCCGACCGGGAGGTAGGAGACGACGACGTCGACCTCGCGCTCCCGCAGGATCCCGACGACGTCGGCCGTGGGTCCGGGCGCCTTCTCGATGATCTGCGAGAGGTACTTGCCCAGGCCGTCGTGGGTCATGCCGCGGTCGACCTTGACGCCGAGGTGGGGCACGTCCATGAACTTGTACGTGTTGTTCTGGCCCGAGAAGATCGCCTCGGACAGGTCCTTGCCGACCTTCTCCTTGTCGACGTCGAACGCCGCCACGAACTCCACGTCGCTGATGTGGTAGTCGCCCAGCTGGACGTGCATCAGCCCCGGGACGAAGTCGCCGGCCTTGGCGTTCTCGTAGTAGTAGCGGCCCTGCACGAGGCTGCTCGCGCAGTTGCCGACGCCGACGATGGCGACGCGGATCTTCTTGCCCCGCGCCTTGGGCTCCCCGTGGCCGTTGTGGCCGTTGCCGTTCTTGCTCACGTGCTCCTGCTCCATGTGCTGCGATTACCCCTGTTCCTGGTTCGATGCCTGGTTGATGGTGGCGACGATGCGCTGGATGACGGTGATGGTGGCGAGGACCGCGATCAGCCCGAGGGCCGCGTCGAGGATCAGCACGCCGAGCGGCGAGTCGATCAGCCCCGACGCCGTGGTGGCCGCCGGGGTGCCGGCGATGCCGGCACCGATCAACCCGAGGGTGAGGATGACGATACGGATCTCGCGCGGGGCGAGCCCGACGTTGGCCATGCCCGTCCCCGGCGCGAAGCCGAGGCTCTCGGACTTGGCCCGCGCGTAGCTGACCATGAACGCGGACGACCATCGCCGCGCCGGTCAGGAGCACGGGCAGCTCGTAGCCGAGCTGCAGGGCGCCCCAGAGGATGCCGATGTAGACGACGCCCTCGCCCCAGCGGTCGAAGGTCGAGTCCATGAACGCGCCGAGCTTGCTGACCTGGTTCGTCGCGCGCGCCAGGGCGCCGTCGAACAGGTCGAACACCCCGCCGAACACGACGAGGATGCCGGCGCCGATCCACGCCTGGGCGCCGGCGGCCACGGCGGCGACGCAGGCGATGAGGAAGCCGATGACCGTCAGGGCGTTGGGCGACAGGCCCAGCCTGCCGAGGCCGACGGCGATGGGGGTCATCAGCCCGCGGACCCGCGCCCGGGTCTCCGGGGAGACGAGCGAGCCGCTCACGAGACCGCCTGCCCCGCGCCGGCGCCCGTGGTCTCGTCGAGGCCGAGCGCGCGCGCCTGGCGGCTCGCGAACGACGCGAACGCCTCGGGGACGATGGTGTGGACGGTCTCGCGGCCCTGGCGGCGGGCCGTCACGAGCCCGACCTCGCGGAGCTTGCCCAGGTGCCACGACACGAGCGGCTGCGACAGCCCGACGTGGGCGATGAGCTCGCTCACGGTCGCCGGCCCGTCCGCGAGGCGGCGGACGATCCGCAGCCGGTTGGCGTCCGCGAGCACCTTGTGGACGCGCCGGATCTCGCGCAGGTCGTCGGGGACCTCGACGACGGACGCGATGGTGGTGCGGATGTGGGCAGGGGACGGGGACACGATGGGAGGGCGACCCGCTGGCTCTGGGGACCAGCCGCCGTTGGATCAACGGCGGTTTATATCAATCGGCGTTGATACTAGGGTGGCCCGGTGGCGGTTGTCAACGCGAGCCGTTCAGGCGAGGATCTCGACGACGTCGCCGTCCTCGACCAGGTGCTCGCGGCCGACGCGCTGCCCCTCGAACCTCGCCGACGGGCCCCAGACCCGCGCACCGACACACGCCGCCGCGAGGTCGTGGTGGACGGCATCCGCAACGTCGACGACCGTCGCCGGCGGGTGGAGGGCGAGCGGCTCGTCGTCGGTCGACCCGTTGGTCCGAAGCCGGACCCGGATCAGCCCGGTGAGCCGCCAGGCGGCGTCGCGGAACGCGTCCAGGGACGCCTCGTCGAGGATGGACACGGGGAGCACGGCCAGGCCCGGGACGGCGTCGGTCAGGCGCCGGACGGCGTCCGGTGGCGCCTCGTCGGCGCGGGTGGCCGCGACGAACGCGGGCTTCTCGATCCCGGCGAGGGCGACCTCGTCCAGGACGACGCGAAGGTCGCGCGGGTCGCCGTCGGCCCGTGCGCAGTAGACGATCGCGTCGGCGGAACGGAGCACGCCGAGCAGCGCCCGCCCACCGCCGCGATCCTCGTTCGCACCCTCGATGAGCCCGGGGATCTCGACCAGCTGGACGAGCACGCCGCCGATCCGGGTCAGGGCGGGCACCGGCCGGAGCGTCGTGAAGGCGTAGTCGCCGGTCCGGATCTGGATCTCGGACAGCGCCTGGAGCAGCGACGACTTGCCGACGTTGGGCGGCCCGACCAGCGCGATCTGCGCCGCCCCCTCGCGGCGGACGGCGATCGAGTCGCGATGGACGGCGGACGACCGCGTCCGCGTGTCCTCGATCTCGGCGAGCAGCGACTTGCGCAGGTCCGCGTACGGCCCGTTGCGGTAGTCGGGGAGCTCGTCGAGCAGGGCCCGGACCTCGCGGATCCGCTCCCGCCCTTCCTTGCCGATCAACCGGCGCTTCGCGACCTGTGCGAACGTGCGATGCGGCATGGGCATCGCCATCTCCCTTCGAGCTGTGCGGGCGACACGGCATCGCGCCGCGGGCTCGTGGCCCCGGCGACGGCAGCACGCGTCTGTCCCGCCCCTTCCTCCGACGCTGGGTGAGGAAGGGGCCGATCAGCCTGTCTGGCAGGAGATGGTCGCGAACCAGGCGCTCATGGGCGGAGCGTAGCGCAGGCGCCGGGGTCCGGGAACCCCCAAGGCCTGATCGCGCCTACACTCCCGGGCGTGCAGGCCCAGACCGACCCTCACGCGCCGCGAGTCGTACGTGCTCCTCGCCGTGCTCGGCACCGGCGTGTTCCTCGCGGGCCTCGAGCTCATGGTCACGGCCGTCGCGCTGCCGGCGATCGTCGCCGACCTCGCCGGCTGGACGCGCCTGCGCGAGGCGTCCTGGATCATCAACGGCTACCTGCTGGTCTCGGTCGTCACGATGCCGCTCGCCGGGCGGATGGCCGACCTGTACGGCACGCGTCGGCTGTTCCTGTGGGCGCTGGTCGTGTTCACGGCCGGGAGCCTGCTCGCGGGGATGGCGCCGACGCTCGAGCTGCTGATCGCGGCCCGCCTGGTCCAGGCCGTCGGCGGCGGGGCGCTGGTCCCGGTCGCGACCGCGGCCGCGTCGCACCTGTTCAGCGGCCCGGCGCCGGCCGCGCGCCCTCGGCGTCATCGGCGCGCTGACGTTCCTCGGCATGGCCGCGGGGCCGTTCCTGGGCGCGGCGATCCTCGGGGCCGTCCACCCGGTCGCGGCGCTGTCGCGGCTGGGCGTCGAGGCCGGCACGTTCCCGGCCACGATCCTCGCCCCGGCCTGGCGGTGGGTCTTCTACGTCAACGTCCCGATCGGGATCATCGCCCTCGTCGTCGCCTGGGCGGCGAGCAGCGGCTGGGAGACGCCCCGCCGACCGGGCCGCCTCGACTTCGTCGGCGCGATCCTGTTCTCCGGGCTCCTCGTCGGCGCCCTCGGGGCCCTGACGCTGCTCGGCAGCCGGTCGGAGCCCGACACCGGCGGCCCCGACCCGACGCTGGTCGCGGTGGTGCTCGCGCGTGGTCGCGATCGCCTGCGGCGTCCTGACGGTCGTCCGCGGCCTCCGGGTGAGCGACCCGTTCATCGACCCCCGGCTGTTCCGCCACGCGGGGTTCGCCTCGGCGACGCTCGTCTCGGCGCTGACCGGGTACGCGCCTCGCGACGGCGATCGTCGGCGGCGCGGTGTTCGTCGACCGGGTGCTCTACGGCGGGCCCGACGAGCAGCGCCTCGCGCTCGGGTCGCTCGCGGGCGCGATGGCGATCGGCGCCCTGGCGTCCGGGTTCATCGTCCGGGTCGTCTCGCTGCGGCTGGTCACGCTGCTCGGGCTCGCCGCGTCGGTCGTCGCCCTCGTCGCCATGTCGCGCTGGACCACCGACACCCCGATCGGCGCCGCCTCGATCGCGCTCGCCGTCTTCGGTCTCGGCTTCGGGGCGACGGTCACGCCGCGCTCGACGGCCGCCGTGGCGGCCGTCGCCGCGAGCGGTACGGCATGGCGGCCTCGACGGTCACCGTGGCCCGGATGGTCGGCATGGGCGTCGGCCTCGCGATCCTCACCGCCTACGGCTCGACCACCATCGACCACCTCTACGACCAGGTCTACGCGACGCCCGACGCGTACAAGCTCTACATCCCCGCGAGCCTGCAGGACCGCCCGCTGCGGGACGGGCTCGTCATCGAGGCGCTGGAGACCTGGGCCGCGGGCGAGGCCGCCCAGATCATGGTCGGGGTGTTCCTCGTCGCGGCGGTCGTGACGGCCGTCGCCATCCCGCCCGCGCTGCTCCTCGATCGGCGGCGTATGCTCGGCTCGGCCGTGCCCGTTCCGAACCCGGACGGTGGCAACCCGGCGACGGACGGAGCAGCCGATCCCGATGCAGGCATCGACCCCGACCTCGAGCTCCCCGTCATCGGCGGCGCCTGACGCCGCGCGTCGACGCCAGGCGTCGATGGTCATCCGCGGCTGCTCGTACGCGAACGGCGAGAGCCACGGGTTCGAGGGGATGGACGCGCTGAAGGCGATCCTCGCCGACCCCGAGGCCATCGTCTGGGTCGACGTCGCCGCCGCCTCGGACGTCCCCGTGGACCCGATCACGCAGCTGCTCGAGCTCCATCCGCTGATCGCCGCGGACATCGCCGAGCGCAACCAGCGCGCGAAGGTCGCCGAGGTCGAGGGCACGATCCACATCGTCATGTTCTCGATCTCGTTCGACGGGCGCGGTCGCGGCGCTCGAGATCGACATCGTGCTCGGCAAGCGGTTGCTGCTCACCGTCCACGAGCCCGCCTGGGACCCGTTCGCGCTGCCGCAGCTGCGGGGCGACGGGACCGCGATGCTCAAGCGGGGGCCCGACTTCCTCCTGTACGCGATCACCGACGGGATCGTGGACGGCTACTTCCCCGTGCTCGACGCGATCGAGGACGAGATCGACGAGATCCAGGACGCGGTGATCGCGCGGCCGACGACGTGGACGCTGGAGCGGCTGTTCACGCTCAAGCGCGAGCTGATCAGCCTGCGCCGGGCGATCTCACCGTCGCGCGAGATCTTCAACCAGCTGACCAACCGCGACCAGGGGCTGATCGCCGCCGACCACATCGTCTACTTCCGCGACGTGTACGACCACCTGATCCGCGTGACCGACGAGCTCGACACCGACCGCGAGCTCGTCGGCGGGCACGCTCGAGGTCTACCTCTCGACCGTCAACAACAACCTGTCGACGATCATGAAGCGCCTGACCGGCGTCACCGTGATCCTCGCCGGGATCGGCGCGGTCGCCGGGATCTTCGGGATGAGCGAGGCCGCGACGGCGCTCAACAACGGCGAGGGCAGCGGGTTCTGGGTCATCACGATGTTCGTCGTGATCGGCGCGGCGCTGACCGCGGTCCTGCTGCGCCGGATCGACTGGATCTAGCCGCGCCGGCGCTAGCCGCAGTTGACCGGCTTCGGCTTGGGGTGGGCGTCGGCCGGGTCCGCGTCGCCGACCGAGAGCAGGGTCGCCTTGAGCTGCGTCTTGCCGGGCGTCCCCTTGGGGCCCTCCGACGTCTGGAGCCAGAGCTGCTCGCTGTTGGCGCCGAACGCCGCGTCGAGGGTCAGCTGGTGGAGCAGCACCTTCTTGACCTCGTACAGGTAGAGCTTGTTGTCGCTCGTGTAGACCTGGACGATCATCCCGAGCAGCTTGTCGGGCTTGTGCTTCTGGATCGCGTACTCGTAGATCGGCCCGAACATCCCGTCGCGCGCGTGGGCGAACAGGTAGGTCGCGATGCCGCGTCCCGGCTGTCCCAGGTCCTGCGAGCGGCTTGCCGAGTCCGTCGATGTACATCGCGACGTTGCAGTACGGGTAGCCGTTCGGGCCCCGGCACGACCGGGAGGTCGATGTCGAGGGCCGGGATCACGACGCGCGTGGCATGTGCCGGCCCGGCGGCCTGCGTCGGATCGGCGCTCGCGCCCGGCGACCCGCTCGGGGCGTCGCTGGCCGACGGCGACGGGGCGTCGATCGACGCCGAGGGGTCCGGCGACAGCTCGATGGCGGTCGGCGACTGGTCGGGGACGGTCCCGGCCGTGGTCGGGTCGGCGTACGACAGGAGGCCCGCGGTGATCAGCAGGACGCCCAGCGCCGTGAGGAGCGCGGGCAGCAGGCGCGTTCGGATGGCCGACAGCGCCGAGGAGGGAAGACCGGACATGGCCGCCGAATGGTAGTCGACGGTCGCCGCTCACGCCTCCGACCGGGTCGTACTGGTACGCTCGCGACCGATGGGCGGCAAGTTGGCGATTGCGGCGGGCCTCGTCATGGGCGTCGCCGTTGGGGCGGGCGTCCTGGGCGGCGTCGTGCTGCTGGCACCCGGCGTGGACCCGCTGGCGACGCCGACGCCGGCACCCGCGGCGTCACCGTCGGCGCCGGCCTCGCCGTCCGCGTCGCCATCGACCGCCCCGTCCCCGTCCGCACCCTCGGCCACGCCGGGCACGTCCCCCGGCTCACCCGACCCGTCCGCCTCGGCTGGGGCCGCGTTGTCCGGGTGGGCCGTCCGGCCGGGCGAGCGGCCGCCGTTGGCGGGCTCGCGTCCCGCTTCGCCTAGCCGCCGACCTGCCCGACCGACGCGGCGGCCCGCGCGACGATGTCGAGCATCGTCGTCGGGAACAGCCCGAGCGCGATCGTCATGACGGTCGCCACGGCCAGGCCGGTCCAGACGAGGCGGCCGTGGCGGAGGCCCGCCTGCTCGGTCGTGGGCTCGCGCATGAACATGTAGACGACGACGCGCAGGTAGTAGAAGGCGGCGATGGCCGCGTTGAGGACCGCGAGCACGGCGAGGACGTTGAGCCAGCCGCCCGCCTCGACGGCGGCCAGGATCACGTAGAACTTGCCGAAGAACCCGGCGGTGGGCGGGATCCCGGTCAGCGACAGCAGGAACAGGGTCATCAGCAGGGCGAGCGTCGGCTCCCGGCGGATCAGGCCCGAGAACGTCGACAGGTTGCTGGTCACGCCCTGGCGCTTCTGGATCGCGGCGATGACCGCGAACGCGCCGAGGTTCATGAACGCGTACGCCGCGCCGTAGTAGAGCAGGCCGGACATCCCGTCCTGCTCGCCCGCGCCGAAGGCGGCGAACCCGACCAGCATGTAGCCGGTGTGCGCGATCGACGAGTACGCCAGCATCCGCTTGACGTTGTCCTGGGCGAGCGCGACGAGGTTGCCGAGGGTCATCGTGAGCGCCGCCAGGATCATGATCACGGCGTTCCAGTCGGCCGCGAGCGGGCCCGAGCGCGTCGGCGAACAGCCGGATGATCAGCGCGAACGCCCCGATCTTCGGCCCGACCGACAGGTAGCCGGTCACCGGCGTCGGGGAGCCCTGGTACGCGTCGGGCGTCCAGTAGTGGAACGGCACCGCCGCGATCTTGAACGCGACGCCCGTGGTCATGAACGCGAGCCCGAGGCCGAGCGCCGGGGCGAGCGGCGCGCCGCCGCTGACGATGTTGGCGAGCGCTTCGGAGACGCCGGCGATCCGCGTGGTGCCGGTCATGCCCCACACGAACGCGAGCCCGAACAGCAGGATCGCGCTCGAGAACGAGCCGAGCAGGAAGTACTTGATCGCGCCCTCGGTCGAGTAGCCGTCCGACTTGTGGTAGCCGGCCATCACGTAGCCGGGCAGGACCATGAGCTCGAGGCCGAGGAACATCAGCAGCAGGTCCGCCGACCCGGCGATGAGCATCGCGCCCGACATCGCGAAGATCAGGACCGCGGCGAACTCCGCGACCGGCAGGTCCCGCTCCTCGAGGTAGTCCGGGGCGAACGCGATCGTCAGCGCGACGATCGAGATGAACAGGATGTCGAGGAAGGTCGTCAGCGCGTCGACGACGTAGGCGCCGTTGAACGCGAGCTTGGGCAGCGGGTCCTGGCCGACCAGCGCGGTCAGCAGCGCGACGATCCCGAGACCCAGGAAGGCGACGGCCAGCGCCGGGCCCTTGCGTCCCGGGAAGATGAAGTCGGTGATGAGGATCGCCGCCGCGACGAGGATCGTCGCGATGAACGGCGAGAAGGCGACGAGGTCTTCGGTCGTCATCGCAGCCCTACCGCCACGGTCCGTAGGCGATGGGCGCCGCGTGCTGGACGGCCTGGAGCGTGCTAGTCCACGGAGCCGTTGATGATGCCGAGGACGAGCCCCGGGAACAGGCCGAGGATCACGACCAGCGCCCCGAGCGGGACCAGCGTCATCGCCTCGACGGGGCGCATGTCGGTCAGGTGGCTGCCGAGGCCGCTCGAGGAACTCGCTCAGCTCGCCGAACACCACCCGCTGGAACATCCACAGCAGGTAGCCGGCCGCGAGGATCATCACGAACGTCGCGATCGCCGCGGCCGACGGGATCATCACGAACGTCCCGACGAGCGTCAGGAACTCGCCGACGAACCCGGACAGGCCCGGCAGGCCGACGGACGCGAACACGAAGAACCCGAACGCGGCGGCGTAGACCGGCGTCTTCGACGCCAGCCCGCCCATCTTCGCGATCGTCCGGTCGTGGGTCCGCTCGTAGATCACGCCGACGAGCAGGAACAGGCCGCCGGTGATCAGGCCGTGGTTGACCATCTGCAGGATCGCGCCCTGCAGCGCCTGCTGCTGGAACACGAAGATGCCGAGCGTGACGAAGCCCATGTGGCTGACCGACGAGTAGGCGACCAGCTTCTTGAGGTCGGGCTGCACGAGGGCGACGATCGCGCCGTAGATGATCGCGATCAGGCTGAGCACGATGATCGCCGGCGCCCACGTGTGGGCGGCGTCGGGGAACAGCGGCAGGGCGAAGCGGATGAACCCGTAGCCGCCGAGCTTGAGCAGGACGCCGGCCAGGATCACCGAGCCCGCCGTCGGCGCCTCGACGTGCGCGTCGGGCAGCCAGGTGTGGAACGGGAACATCGGCACCTTGATCGCGAAGGCGAGGAAGAAGGCGCCGAACGCGAAGAACTGGAAGGTCGGGTTGAAGCCGCCGGTGCCGGCGAACGCCGTCAGCACCTGGACGTCGAAGGCGCCGGCCCACGTCTGCGTCGCCGCCTGGTAGGTGAACGCCGTCGCCAGGATCGCGACCAGCATCAGCAGCGAGCCGACGAGCGTGTACAGGACGAACTTGATCGTCGCGTAGATCCGGTTCGCGCCGCCCCAGATCCCGATGATCAGGTACATCGGGACGAGGACCAGCTCCCAGAAGATGTAGAACAGGAACAGGTCCATCGCGACGAACACGCCGATCATGCCGACCTCGAGGATCAGGAAGGAGACCATGTACTCCTTGACCCGGTTCTGGATCGGCTTGAACGAGGCGAGGATGCTGATCCACGAGAGCGTGGTCGTCAGCACGACGAGGACGAGCGACAGGCCGTCGACGCCCACGTGGTACTGGATGCCGAACAGCGGGATCCAGTCGTAGACGTCCTGGAACTGGAAGCCGGCCGAGCCCGGTCGCGTAGGCGGCGAGCAGCCCGAGCGACACGACCCACGCGCCGAGGGCGAACAGCAGCGCGACCCAGCGGACCGCGTTCGGTCGGCCCGAGGGCACGAGGGCCACGACGATCGCGCCCAGCAGCGGCAGGAACGTGACCAGCGTCACCGGGTGGATGTCGGCGAACCAGCTCATCGCGGCTGCGACACGATCACGAGGAACGACCCGGCCATGACGAGCAGGCCGATCGCGATGCCGAGGGCGTAGTTCTGGACGCGGCCCGTCTGGATCCGGCGCAGGCTGCCGCCGACGCCGCGCGTGGCGCCGCCGATGCCGTTCACGGTGCCGTCGATGACGACCCGGTCGAACCACCACAGCGCCCGCGGCGACCCTGCCGCCGAGCACGATGAACAGCAGGTGGTTGAGGTCGTCGAACCACCACTTGTTGAGCGACGCGCGGTAGAGGAACTGCGTCCCGCGGTTGGCGGACGCGATGCGCTCGACCATCCGCGGATGGCCGCCGTTGCGGAAGACGCCGAACAGCCAGATGCCGAACACGAGGCCGGTGGTCGCCGCGGCGACGCTGATCAGGATCAGGGCGCCGTCGATGCCGGCGATCTGGAACGTCTCGTCGGTCTGGCCGAGGTAGGCGTTCGAGGCGGCGAAGACCGGCTCGAGCCACGTCGTCAGCAGGCCCGGCTGCACCGGCAGCCCGAACAGCGGCCCGAGCGGCGGCCCCGGCCAGGTGAGGATGATGCCGAGGAACAGCGACGGGATCGCGAGCAGGATCAGCGGCACCGTCATCTGCCACGCCGACTCGTGGATCTTGGGCTCGACCGCCGGGTCGACGTGCGACGGGCCGTAGAACGTCTTGCCCATCAGGCGCCACATGTAGAACGCGGTCATCACGGCGACCGTCAGGCCGATCGCCCAGATCCAGTAGCTGCCGTTCTTGTAGGCGTCGGCGAGGATCTCGTCCTTCGAGAAGAAGCCGGCCAGCGGCGGGATGCCGGCGATCGCGATCGCGCCGATCAGCATCGTCCAGTGGGTGATCGGGATCTTCCGCCACAGCGCGCCCATGCGGTTCATGTCCTGCTCCTCGTGGACCGCGTGGATCACCGATCCCGAGCCGAGGAACAGCAGGCCCTTGAAGAAGCCGTGGGTCATGAGGTGGAAGATCGCCGCGGTCCACGCGCCGACGCCGAGCGCGGCGAACATGTAGCCGAGCTGGGACAGCGTCGAGAACGCGAGCACGCGCTTGATGTCGGTCTGGGTGAACGCGATCGAGGCCGCGAGGATGGCCGTGAAGATGCCGATGGCCCCGACGACGACCATCGTCTCCTGGGCGTGCGCGAACAGGATGTTCGAGCGCGCGACGAGGTAGACGCCGGCGTTGACCATGGTCGCCGCGTGGATCAGGGCCGAGACCGGGGTCGGGCCCTCCATCGCGTCCGGCAGCCAGACGTGGAGCGGGAACTGGGCGCTCTTGCCCATGGCGCCCGCGAACACGAGCAGCGCGATGAGCCCGATCGGGATCGGCAGCTGGACACCGGGCGCCGTGAGCTTGGCCAGCGAGTCCTGGATGTTGAGCGTGCCCGTGCAGTAGAAGATCGCCATGATCCCGAGCGCGAACCCGACGTCGCCGACGCGGTTGACGATGAACGCCTTCTTGGCGGCGAGGGCCGCCGAGCGCTTCGAGTACCAGAAGCCGATCAGCGAGTAGCTCGACAGCCCGACCAGCTCCCAGCCGGCGAACACGAGCAGCCACGTGTTCGCGAGCACCAGCAGGAGCATCGAGAACATGAACAGGTTGAGGTAGGCGAAGAAGCGCCACGTCCCGTTGTCGTGGGCCATGTACCCGATCGAGTAGATGTGCACGAGCATGCCGATCGTGGTCACGACGATCAGGAGGCAGGCCGTCAGCGCGTCGACGTGGAAGCCGATGTCGACGTTGAATCCGCCGGCCGGGATCCAGTCCCAGAGCTTGATGTCCAGGCCTTCTTCACCGAACGGCGCGGCGTGCTGGAGGGCGGGCGCGATGATCGCGAGGGCGATCAGCCAGACGGCGATGATGCCGACGACCGGGACGATCTCCGCGGCCCACCGGCCGAAGCGCAGCTGGAGCCGACGGCCGAACAGCGCGTTGAACGAGAAGCCGGCGATCGGGATCAGGAGGAGCAGCGGGATCAGCGTCGCGTAGATGCCGGGGTCGGCCGATCCCGCGGGATCGACGGCCGCGAACGCCGTGACGGGCAGGAGGTGGATCACCGCTACTGCCGCATCGCGTCGTACTCGTCGACGAGCGGCGTCTTCTTGTTGCGGTAGATCGCGATCACGATCGCGAGGCCGATGGTCGCCTCGGCCGCCGCGGCGGCGATGACGACCAGCGCGATGACCGACGCGTTCGCCTGGAGCGACGTGGTGAACGCCCCGAACGCGATGATCGAGAGGTTGACGCCGTTGAGCATCAGCTCGATCGACATCAGCATGCTGATCGCGTTGCGCCGGGCGAGGAAGCCGAACGTGCCGATCGCGAACAGGATCCCCGACAGCACGAGGTAGGCGTCGAGGGACTGCGAGATGCCGTTGAGCGCGCTGAGCATCAGTCGACGCCCCCGTGCTCGCGCTTGGCGAGGAACACGCCGCCGATGACGGCCGCCAGCAGGAGCACGCTGACGATCTCGAACGGGAGGACGAACGAGCCGAACAGCGTCTCGGCGACGGTCGTCGTGTCGGTCTGGTAGACGGTGCCGGTGATCGGCCAGGTGGTCGAGAGGACGCCGAGCGCGATGACGATCGCGAGCAGCACGCCGGCGACCGCCGCGGGCCCGGCCTGCGTCTGGAACACCAGGCGGCTGGGCGCGGCCTTCGTCTCGGTGAGCATGATCGCGAACAGCACGAGCACGCTGATCGCGCCGATGTAGACGAGGACCTGCGTCGCGGCGACGAGCGGGGCGGCGGCGATCACGTAGATCCCGGCGAGGGCCGCGAAGCACACGATCATCGCGAGGGCGCAGCGGATGATGTCGCGCATCGTCACGACCAGCAGCCCGGCGATCAGCATGATCGCGGCGAGCGTCATGAACAGGAGGTCGTCCCAGCCGATCCCGAGGAACGGGATGGTCTCAGGCAGCGTCACGTGTCGCTCTCAATGGTCGTGCGCGTGGCCCGTCGAGGCGGTCGCGGGCAGGGCCGCGGGCCCATGGCCGTTCCCGTTCGCGTGGCCGTGGCCATTGCCGTTGCCGTGCCCGTTCCCGCCGCCCGCGATCGAGGCCGGCAGCACCGGCAGCAGGCGCGCCGGGTCGAGGAACCGGCCCTCCGCGCGCGCCCGGTCGGCCCAGTCGCGCTCCTTGCGGATGTAGCTCATCTCCGTCTCGCGCTCGACCGCCGCCAGCGCGAGGAGGTCGATCATCGGCTCCTCGCGGGACGTGTGGCTGAGCTCGAACTGGTCGCTGTCGCGCACGGCGTCGTACGGGCACGCGTCGACGCAGATGCCGCACAGGATGCAGCGGCTCTCGTCGACCTCGTACTTCTCGAGCACGCGCGGCTTGGGCATCAGCGCGCCGGTCGGGCACGTCTCGGCGCACCGGCCGCAGGACACGCACGGCGTGTCGTTGAGGCTCATGTCGAGCGGCGTCGTGACCAGGGTGTCGAACCCGATCCGCATGAAGTCGTAGCAGGCGGCGCCCACGACCTCGGCGCACACGTTGGCGCAGCGGCCGCAGTCGATGCAGCGCGACGGCTCGCGGAGGATGAACGCGTGGCTGTCGTCGCGGACGTAGTCGTGGTTGATGCCGGTGAACCGGTTCTCGGTCACGCTGCGGTAGCCGGCGCCCTGGTGGAACGCGGGCTCGAGCGTCTTGAGCGTCGTCCCGTACTCGATGCCGAGGCGGCGCAGGTCGCAGAACCCGATCGCCTCGCACGTGCACTGGAGGCAGCGCGTCGACTCGGCCATCGCGTCGGCCGGCGTGTACGGGATCTCGTACTCGATGTAGTTGCTGTTGCGGGCCTCGGCCTCGAGCGCCGTCATGCGGTAGCGCGGCTCCTTGATCTCGCCGGTGAACGGCACGATCGAGAGGAACTCGGGCTGCGGCTCGGCGAGCGTCTGGCGGGCGCGGATCGTCGACGAGGTCGTTGCCCTTGAGGTAGGCGTCGACCGCGTAGGCGGCGCGCCGGCCCTCGGCGATCGCCTGGACCACGGTCGCCGCGCCGATCCGCACGTCGCCGGTGCCGAACACGCCGGGCCGCGCGGTCTCGAAGGTCACGGCGTCCGCGCCGAGGCGGCGCTGCTTGGTGGCGACCGGGCCCTCGGAGCCGGGCCGGATCCAGTCGAGCTCCGGGCCCTGGCCGATGGCCAGCAGCACGCGGTCGCACGGGATCGTGAACTCGGTGCCCGGCGCGGGCTCGGGGCGGCGGCGGCCGGAGGCGTCGGGCGCGCCCGGCTGCATCCGGATGAACTCGATGCCGGTGAGCTTGCCGGTCTTCTCGTCGGTGATGACGCGCGTCGGGCCCGCCTGGAAGATGGCGGTGACGCCCTCCTCGATGGCCTCGTGGACCTCGTTGCTCGCCGGCATGTCCTTCATGTCGCGGCGGTAGACGAGCGTGACCTCGCTGGCGCCCTGGCGGATCGACGTCCGCGAGCAGTCCATCGAGGTGAACCCGCCGCCGACGACGACGACCCGGGAGCCCTCGTGGCCCGGGTACGGCAGGCCGAGCGTCGCGGTCCGCAGGTACTCGAGGCCGTCGATGACCCCGTCGGCGTCCTCGCCCGGGATCCCCAGCTTGTTGGTGTCGTAGCAGCCGATGGCGACGACGACGGCGTCGAAGCCCTGGTTCTGCAGGTCGTCGAGCGTGAAGTCGCGCCCGAGGCCCATGTTGCAGCGCATCTTGCCGCCGAGCCGGATCACCGACTCGTACTCGGCCTCGAGGACCTCGACCTTCGGCAGGCGGTACTGCGGGATGCCGTAGCGGAGCATGCCGCCGGGCGACGGGTCGCGCTCGAACACCGTCACGTCGTGGCCGGACAGCAGCAGGTAGTAGGCGGCGGCCATGCCGGCGGGCCCGGAGCCGATGACCGCGGCGCGACGCCCGGACGCGGCCTGCTGCTCGAACGGCAGCGGCGGGTCGACGTCCTCGTCGAGCATCGCGCGGATGACCTGGTCGCCGGCGTAGCGGTGGCTGTCGCGGATCGCGATCGCCTCGTCCACCTCGTCGCGGCGGCAGTGCTCCTCGCACGGCGCCGGGCACACGCGGCCGAGCACGCTGGGGAACGGGATCGTGCGCTTGAAGATCCGGGTGCGACTCGCGCCAGTTGGCCTCGGCGTTGGCCTTGAGGAAGCCCGGGATGTCGATGTGGCTCGGGCACTTGTTCTGGCACGGCGGCAGGCAGTACGCGTTGTGGTCCGAGAAGATCAGCTCGAGGTTCGTGCGGCGCAGGCGGCGGACCTCCTCGGTCTGCGTCTGGACCTTCATCCCGTCCTCGCACGTCCGCGAGCACGAGATCGGCGGCGTGTCCTCGCCCTCGACCTCGACCACGCACATGCGGCAGGCGCCGAAGCCCGGCAGCTTGGGCTCGTAGCACAGGGTCGGGATCTCGATGCCGTTGTCGCGGCAGACCTCGAGGATCGTCTGGCCCTCGAGGCCCTCGACCACGCGCCCGTCGACCTCGATCCGGATCGCCGGCGTGCTCTGCGGCCGCTGCGGCGACTGGGTCGTGATCAGCCGCTCGGCGAGGCCGTCGTTCTGGGGCGTGACGGTGTCGAGGACCGCGGGGTTGTCGGGGCGCGACTGGACACGGCGCTCGGGCGGGCGTTCGGGGCGGATGATCAGGTCGGCCATGTCGCGTCCTAGCTCGCCGCGCCCGCCGCCACCGCGATCGGCTGACAGACGCCGGCGGGGCACGAGCTGCGCAGGATGTGGTCGTCGATCTCGGAGCGGAAGTATCGCATCCCGCTGGTGAACGCCAGGGTCGCCAGGCGCTCGTGGTCGCACAGGCCGCTGGCGGCGATGTCGTGCGCGAGGTCGCCCAGGAGGTCGGCGTCGGTGGGCTTCGGACGGCCGGTCGAGATCCGGTCGCCGATCTCGTACAGCCGCCGCAGCCCGATCCGGCAGGGGATCGTCTTGCCGCAGGCCTCGTCGGCGGAGAACTTGGTCAGCAGCCGGGCGAGGTCCACGACGCACGCGCGGTCGTCGGCGAACACGACGGAGCCGGAGCCGATGTGGGCGCCGGCTTCGCGGAGCGGCCCGTAGGCGTACGGCATGTCGATCGCGTCGGCCGGCAGCAGCCCGCCGGTCGGCCCGCCGATCAGGATCGCCTTGAGCGCGCGGTCGCCGCGCCCGCCCGCGAGGTTGACCAGGGTCCGCAGCGGCGTCCCGAACGGCACCTCGGCGATGCCGCCGCCCGCGGGGCCGCGGAGCTGGACGAGCACCGTGCCCGGGCTGTCCTCGACGCCGGTCGCCGCGAACGCCGCGCCGCCCTGGCGGACGATCCACGGGACGGTGGCCAGCGTCTGGACGTTGTTGACGACGGTGGGCTTGCCGAACAGGCCCGTCTCGGTCGGATAGGGCGGCTTCTGCTCGGGCTGCCCGCGCTTGCCCTCGAGCGCCTTGAGCAGGACGGTCTCCTCGCCCAGCATGAACGCGCCCTGGACCGGCCGGATCGTGACCGTCACCCGCTGGCCGCTGTTGAGCACGTTGTCCCCGAGGAAGCCGGCCTCCTCGGCGGCGAGCGCGGCGCCCTCGAGCTTCGTCACGAGCGCGGGGTCATCCGCCCGGACCGCGAGGATCGCCTCCGTGGCGCCGACGGCGAACGCGGCGATCGCGAGGCCCTCGAGCACGAGGTAGGGGTCCGCGGCGAGCAGCGCGGCGTCGGTGTGCGAGCCCGGGTCCGCGCCGTAGCCGTTGGCGACGACGTAGCGCTGGGTGGCCGACTGGGACGCGGCCGCGCGCCACTTCTCGCCGGTCGGGTAGCCCGCGCCGCCCCGGCCGCGCAGCCCGGAGGCGGCGATCGTGGCGATCGTCCCCGTCGCGCCGAGGTCGCGGACCGCGATCCGCAGCCCGTCGAAGGCGCCGGCCTTCACGGCGGCGTCGAGGTCGCCGGGATCCTTCTCGAGCGCGGCGACGCGTCCGGTGAGGATCGACGGGAAGTCCCGCTGGGTCGAGATGAACGCGCTCATGCGCCGCCCGCCGCGCCGGCGCCCCGGTCGCGCCGCCGAAGCCGAGCGACGCCTCCAGCGCCGACCGGTAGTCCGACTCGATCGCCCGGTGCGCCTCGCCCGCGGGCGCCCCGGCGTCGATCGTCGGTGGCTCGAAGCGCAGGTGGCGGTAGTAGGTCGCGGTCCCGTAGATCATCGCGTACCAGGTGCCGGTGATCCGCGAGATGTGCTTGAGCGCGCCGACCGGCAGGTAGCCGTACTCGGCCTGCGTCTCCTCGAGGATGGCCAGCAGGTCCTTGGGGTCGTAGTCGTGGCGCTCGAGGATCTCGTCGAGGGCGGCCGTGTCGACGGGGTCGAACCGCGCGTAGGCCGCGTCCGGCACGGTCCGGCCGGACCGGCGCAGCGCCGACTCCTCGCGCCGCTCGCCGAAGGTCTCGGCGGGGCCCCAGTGGACGTGGAAGCGGCCCTTGGTGTCCATGCCGCCCATGTCGATGCACTCGATCGGGCAGGCCTGCGCGCACTGGAAGCACGTCTCGCACTTGAGCGTGCCCCACTCGTCGTACAGCAGCTGGAGCCGGCCGCGGAACTTGGGCGGGACGTCGGCCGGCTGCTCGGGCCAGTGGACGGTCGCCTTGGGGGCGAAGAACCGGCGCAGGGTGAACCCCATGCCCCGGACCATGCCCATGCCCGGCACGGTGCTCACAGGTGCAGCGTCCCGGCCACGGCGGCCCCGGCGATCACGACCGCGGCGGCGGTCAGGAACAGGTTGAGCAGGGACGCGGGCAGCAGCCACTTCCAGGCGAAGTTCATCAGCTGGTCGAGGCGCACGCGCGGGAGCGTGCCGCGCATCCACACGAAGATGAACACGAAGATGAACGCCTTGAGCAGGAACCACAGCAGGCCGGCGACCCAGTCGAGCCCGAGGTAGGTCACGCCGAAGATCGCGCCGACCGCGACCACGTTGAACGTGATGAACCCGAGCACGAGCGCCTGCCACGCGGGCCGGTCGCTGCGGATCAGGTAGAACGGCGCCGCGAGCAGCAGCGTGATCACGAGCGGCGCGGTCGCGAGGATGATCAGCAGCCCGTTGCCCAGCGAGCCCGGGTCGAGGCCCAGCACGACGTGCGGGAAGTCGAACGGCGCGTTCCAGGCCCCGAAGTACAGGGTCGTCATGAGCGCCGAGATGATGAACACGTTCACGTACTCGGCGAAGAACAGGAACCCGAACCGCATGCCCGAGTACTCGGTGGCGAACCCGGCCACGATCTCCGAGTCGGCCTCGGTCAGGTCGAACGGCGTCCGGTTGGCCTCCGCGGTGGCGGCGATGAAGAAGATCAGCGCGCCCAGCGGCTGGCGGAACACGAACCAGTCGGTGAACCAGCCGGACTGCTGCTGGCCGATCTGGTAGACGCTCATCGTCCCGGCGAGGAGGATCAGGCCGACGACCGAGAGCGTGAGCGGGATCTCGTAGCTCACGACCTGGGCCGCGGACCGCAGCCCGCCGAGCAGCGAGTACTTGTTGAAGCTCGACCAGCCGGCCATCAGCAGGCCGACGACGGTCATGCCGCCGATCGCGAACAGGTACAGCAGGCCGATGTTCAGGTCGGCACCGACGAGCCCGGGCCCGAACGGGATGACGAGGAACGTCATCACCGCCGTCAGGAACACGATGACGGGCGCCCAGGTGAACACGATGCTGTCGGCGCCGGTCGGGGTGAAGTCCTCCTTCATGAGGACCTTGAGCCCGTGGACCACCGACAGGAGGGAGCCGGCCGGCCCGACCCGGTCCGGGCCGACGCGAAGGTTCATCAGCGCGATGACCTTCATCTCCATGTAGATGATGATGAAGGCGGCCGGGATGCTGAACAGCAGGATCGCCGTGACGGCGACGAGGAACCGGACGATCTCGATGTTGGCGCTGAGGATCGCGATCAGCCACGGCGCCACGAGGTTGGCGAACAGGATCGTCACGATCGGCCCGACCACGAGGACCAGGATCAGCAGCGGCAGCAGGATCCGCCCGGTCAGCGTCAGGCTGCTCATCGACCGTCGAACGGCGGTCACTTGTCGACTCCGCCCATGATCGGGTCGAGCGAGGCCATGACGGCCATGGTGTCCGCGATCAGGTTGTCCTTCATCATCATCCCCACCAGCTGGAGATGGACGAAGGACGGGTCGTGGATCTTCATCCGGAACGGCTGGTCGGTGCCGTCCGAGATCGCGTAGGTCCCGTACAGCCCGCGCGGCCCCTCGATCCCCGCCCAGGCGCGGCCGGGCCGCGGCCGCAGCAGGCGCGGCAGCTTCGCCATCACCGGCCCGTCGGGCATGTTGTGCAGGCACTGGTCGATGATCCGGAGGCTCTGCTTGACCTCCTCGACGCGCAGCAGGTAGCGGTCCAGCGCGTCGCCGCCGGCCGGCCCGTGGCCGCGCGTCGGGACGTCGAACTCGATCTCGGGGTAGACGCGAGTACGGGATGCGCCCGGCGGATGTCGAACGGCATGCCCGTCGCCCGCAGGTTCGGGCCCGTCACGGCCATCCGCATCGCGGTCGCGTTGTCGAGCCGGCCGATGTCGCGCATCCGGCGGACGAAGATCTCGTTCTCGTTGAGCAGCTTGGTGTTCGCGTCGTGCTGGTTGGCCGCGCGGCTCATCCAGTCGCCGAGGCGGGACATGAACTCGTGGTTCAGGTCGCCGTTGACGCCGCCGATCCGGAAGTAGTTGAACAGCATCTTCTGGCCGGTGATCGAGGCCAGCAGGTCGCAGATCTCGTCGCGCTCGATGAAGCTGTACAGGATCGGGGTCAGGCCGCCGAGGTCGAGCGCCATCCAGCCCATGAACAGGGCGTGGCTCGCGATCCGGTTGAGCTCGCCGGTGAGCACCCGGATGTACTCGGCGCGCCGCGGCACCTCGACGTCGAGCAGCTTCTCGAACGCCATCACCGGCGACCACTCGCAGAACAGCGAGCTCACGTACTCGAGCGGGTCGACCTGGCTGATGACCTGGTGGTAGTCCGCGTTCTCGCACAGCTTCTCGACGCCGCGGTGGAGGTAGCCGAGGACGGGGTCGAGGTCGACGACGCGCTCGCCGCTGATCTTGAGCACGACGCGCAGCACCCCGTGGGTCGACGGGTGCTGGGGGCCCATGTTGAGGAACATCTCGCCGTCGCCGAGCGTGTAGAACTCGGCCTCGCGCTCGGTGCGCGGCGGGTACGGCGGGACGGGCTCGAAGTGCCCGATCTGGTCGTCGAGCATCACCCGCGGGTCGTCCGCGGACGCGTGCTGGTGGGGCGCGGCGGGGGCGGTCATCGTCAGGCCTTCACCGTGCGCCGGACCGTGGACGGGGTCGCCTGCGCCGGCACGTGCGTCTGCTCCATGTGGCGGACGCCGCCACCGGGCGAGCGCGACGGCGTCGTCGGCCAGGTAGAAGTCCTTGCGCAGCGGGAAGCTCGTGTAGTCGGGCGGCATGTAGATGCGCCGCAGGTCGCGGTTGCCCTCGAAGATGATCCCGAACATGTCGTAGGCCTCGCGCTCCATCCACTCCGCGCCGGGCCACAGGCCGGTGATCGAGGGGACGCGCGGGTCGTCGCGGGGCATGCCGTCCGCGACCACCCGCAGCCAGTCCGGGGACTGCGCGGACCAGAGGTGGTAGACGACCTGCATGTGGTCGCCGGTGTCGACGCCGGCGAGGTCGGCGAGGATCTCGAAGCCGAGCTGCGGGTCGTCGTGGACCACGCGCATGACGTCGACCAGGTCCGCCGGTGCCGATCCGGATCTCGGTCTGGTCGTGGCGCTGGCGGAGCGGCCCCGTGAACCGGTCTCCGAGCTTGGACTCGAGCCGGGCGCGCAGCTGGCGGTCCATGGCTAGATGTCCTGCGGCACGGTCGGCCCGATCGGGCGCTCGTGCCACTCCCCGCGCCGGTCCTTGACCAGCTGCTGGAGCTTCATCATCCCGTAGATCAGGCCCTCGGGACGGGGCGGGCAGCCCGGGACGTAGACGTCGACCGGCATGACGCGGTCGATGCCCTCGATCGTCGAGTAGCTGCGCTTGTACCGCCCGCCCGAGCACGTGCAGTCGCCCATCGCGACGCACCACTTGGGCTCCGGCATCTGCTCCCAGAGGCGGACGAGCGGCCCCGCCATCTTCGTCGTCAGCGTGCCCGCGACGATCAGGACGTCGGCCTGGCGCGGGCTGGCGCGGAACGGGAACATGCCCCAGCGGTCCATGTCGTTCTTCGACGTCGCCGCCGACATCATCTCGATGGCGCAGCAGGCGAGGCCCGAGAGCAGCGGCCACAGGCTGTTCATCCGGATCAGGTCGAGCACGAGGTCGGCCTTGGTCGGGATGACCTCGAGCGCGCCCCAGCGCGCGTCGTCGCGGCGCACGAGGTCCGAGTGCTCGAGCCGCGTCAGGTGCGTGTGCTCGGTTCCCTCCTCGCCGCCGTAGGCGTCGGGCCGGATCGACCCCCAGAGCGTGTTGGGGACGACGATCGGCTGGGCGAGGTCATGGGGGTTGGCCGTGACCAGGCCGCTCGCCGCGGCGCCGGCGTCGTCGGCGGGCGCCACGGCACCCGCCGCACCGCCGGCCGGGACGGGATCCTCGCGCGTCAGCGCCATGTCAGGACGCCCTTGCGCCAGGCGTAGGCGAGGCCGAGCAGGAGGATGCCGACGAACACGAGCATGCTCAGGAACAGCAGGCCCTGGTTCGAGGTTCGGATCGCGGAACACCACCGCCCACAGGTAGATGAACACGATCTCGATGTCGAACGCCACGAACAGCAGCGCGTAGATGTAGAACGAGATCCCGAACCGGGCGTGGGTGTCGCCGTACGTGTCGATGCCCGACTCGTAGGGATATCCCTTGTGCTCGTCGCCCTTCGTGCGATGCGAGATCGCCCAGGCGAGTCCGATCGTCAGGAAGACGAACGTCACGCCGGCGAAGGCGAACCCGACGACGTACCAGAGTTCGGTCACGTGGTCCTCGGTGTCGGGCGGGCCGTGTACGCAGACGGGCCGCGCTCGAGGGTGATGACACTGGGCGTGTCCGTGCGGCACACGAGCAGCACGGCTCTCGCATTCTAGCAGCGGTGCCGTGCTCGCCGGGCCGATCGGGAGGCGCCGCGCGGGCCCTAGCGATCGATGCGGCGGAGGGCGGGGAGCGCGGCGTCCGGCGGCATCCCGCGACCGAAGACGAGCACGCGGAACCCGCCCATGCCGCGTGGGTCGAGGAGCCGCTGGAGCGCCGAGCGCAGGAGCAGCGCGTCCTCGATCGTCGCGCCGGGCCGGCTCAGCCACGCCGAGGCGAGGTCCCCCGATGCCGCCAGCAGCTCCGCCTGTGTCGTCTCGCCCACCGGGTCGAGGCCGGCGCGGGCCGCGGCGGCGCGGACGGCCGCGAGGTCGACGGTCGCGGTCAGGTCCTGGCGGCCGACGTGGCGGAGCGCGTCGCCGCCGACCGCGTGGCGCGCGAACGCCCGCAGCGTGCCGTCCGGTCGCGCGATCGAGTGGAGGGCCGCAGGCTCGTCGGCGTAGTCCACGAGCACCACCGGCCCGCGGGCGAGGTGGGCCGTCGTCGCGGCCAGCCAGCCGTCGACGGCGAGGCAGACCTCCGTGACCTGGCCGTCGGCGAGCTCGACGCCCTCGGCCTCGAGGCGCGCCGCCAGCTCGGGCGTGCTCGGCTCGGCCTCGACCCAGGCGAAGCGGTCGCCGTCGACGCCGACGAAGCGCTCGCGGAGGCCGTCCGGCCGCCCGACGACGCGGTGGACCGGCAGCGCGTCGAGGACCTCGTTCGCGACGACGGCGCCCGTCTCGATCGCGTCACCTCGGCGGCGTGTCGTCGACGAGGTGACCCGCCAGGCCGTCGGTCGCGAGGCGGTCCCGGAGCGCGGCGATGCGCGCTTCCTCGCGTTCCACCGGGCGGTAGCGGATCGCGGGGAGGAGCGGCGAGCCCGCGTCCCGCAGCCCGCCGAGCAGGCCGGCGGCGAGGGCGCCCGTTCCGGCGCCGGCCTCGGTGACGATGAACGGGTCCGGACGGTCCATCGCCGTCCCAGGCCTGCTCGAGCAACCGCCCGATCGCGGTGCCGAAGATCGGGTGCAGCTCCGGGGCCGTGACGAAGTCGCCCGCGAACCCCGGACCCGCGGTCGGGCCGGCGGTAGTAGCCGTGGCCCGGCTCGTACAGCGCGCGCTCCATGAACCGGGCGAACGTGATCGGACCCTCGGCCGCGATCTCGGCGCGGAGGCGCTCGACGAGCTCGGCGTCCTCACCGACCGCCTCGGGGTCCGGATGGGGATCGCGGACCAGGCCGGGGATCGCGTCGCTGCCGCCGCCGGTCATCGCCGCGCCCGCAGCGCGAAGCGCACGCCCGGCCCGACCAGGCTGTGGCCGCCGAGGAGGATCGGGACGTCGGCGCCCGCGGCCGACGCCGTCAGGTCGCGCAGCCACGGGTCGCGGACGCGATCGGCGAGGAGCAGGTCGCTCGCGAACCGGTCCTCCGGCGGCGGCCATCCCCGCTCGTCGGCGCCCAGGCGATGGGCGAGGAGCACGCGGGTGTCGATGAGGGCGCCGTCCGCGAGGCGCGCGACGTGGCGGCCGAGCGATCCCGGCCCGTCGCGGTCGAGCAGCTCGCCGAGCACGCTGCGGGGCGGCCGGCGGTTCGGGCGCCCGAGCGCCGTCCCGATGGCGGCGGTCCGCAGGCCCCGCTCCTCGACCAGCGCCCGCGTCCGCGACCGGGTGTGCGTCTCGAGCCAGCGGAGGTCGGCGGCGGACGTGCGGCCGGCGACGAGCAGCTCCATGCCCGGGTCGGCGCGCCAGTGCCCGGATCGCGCGGAGCCGCTCGCGGACGGGCTCGGCATCGGCATCGGCAGGCCCCGGGAGTCGGGGGGCGCCGGCGACGCCGTCGAGCAGCAGCAGGTCCAGCGGCGAGTCGAGGTCCATCGCCAGCCGGCGCCGCGTGCGCAGGTCGCGAACCGGCACGCCGGCGACCTCCGCGAGCCAGCGCGGCAGCGCGTTGTCGGAGGCCAGGTCCGGCAGGTCGCGCAGGGCCTGCGTCGCGCAGGCGATCGCCAGGACGTCGGCCGAGGCCCGGTGGTTGGCGAGCGCGCCCGGCTCCCCGGCCGCCGCGGCCAGCACGAACGCCGCCCGATCGGCGGCCGTCGCCAGCGGGATGGAGCCCGCCCCCAGCACGACCAGGCCGTCGGGACGGAGCTCCGAGACCAGCCGGCGGAGACGCGACCCGAACGGCGTCTCGTCCGGCGGCTCGCGTCGGACGACCACACGCGCGGCGCCGGCGGCGAGGAACCCCGTCCGGTGGACCTCGGCCAGCGCGGTCCTGGCGCGCGTCGAGCGCGCGTTCGAGCGGGCCCGCGTCGGGGGCGAGCTCGGGGGCGAGGACGAGGACCGTGACCGCGGGCATGTGTGACACTCGGGCCCGAGTCTAGCGACGGGAGGGCGACGGGCCGTGGGCCGCGTGCGGGCGTACATCGGGCTGGGAGCGAACGTCGGCGACGCCGCCGCGACGCTGGCCGCCGCCGTCCACGCCCTCGGGGCGCTGCCGGACGCCGAGGTCGTCGCGGTCTCGCGGCTCTATGCGACCGAGCCCGTCGGCGTCGTCGACCAGCCCGAGTTCCGCAACGCGGTCGTCGCGATGGACGTGCCGGCCGGGCCCGACCCGGCGACCGGTGCCTCGGCGCTGCTGGTGGCCCTCAAGGGCATCGAGCGCGCCTTCGGCCGCCAGGAGCGCGAGCGTTGGGGGCCGCGCGAGGTCGACCTCGACATCCTCCTGTTCGGGGACGCCACGATCGAGGTCGATCGGCCGGCGGCCGGCCGGAGCGACGACCCCGCGAAGGCCGACCTTCCGCTGGTCGTGCCGCACGCTCGAGGCCCGGAACCGGCTGTTCGTCCTCGCCCCGCTCTCGGACCTGGCCCCGGACCTCGTGCCGCCGGGCTGGGACGAGACCGTCGCCGTCGCCGCGCGCCGCCGCCTCGAGGTGGAGGGCCCGGACGCCGTCCGGCCGATCGCGTCCTGGGACGGCGAGGGCTGGCGCCCGATCGCCGAGGGCTAGAGGCGGACGGCGGGCGGCCGGTCCCGGTCGAACATGTGGACCGTGTCGACGAACCGGACCTGCTTGCTCTGGTAGGCCATCACCAGCGAGTGGGTGCGCGCGCCGCCGCCGAAGAAGCGGACGCCCTGGAGCAGCTCGCCGGGCGTGACGCCGGTCGCCGCGAACACGAGCTGGTCGCCGGACGCGAGGTCCTCGGTGCGGTAGACGCGGTCCTCGTCGGCGTGGCCGAGCATCTTCGACGCGGCCGCGCGCTCGCGCTCCTCGTCGTTGCGGAACCGGAACCGGGCCTGGATCTCGCCGCCGAGGCAGCGCAGCGCGGCCGCGGTGATGACGCCCTCGGGCGCGCCGCCGATGCCCATCACCGCGTGGACGCCCGTGCCCTGGACCGCGCACGAGATCGCGGCCGACAGGTCGCCGTCGCTGATGAGCTTGATCCGGGCGCCGGTCGAGCGGACCTCGGCGATCAGCGCCTCGTGGCGCGGCCGCTCGAGGATGATCACCGTGATGTCCTGGACGCGCCGGCGCAGCGCCTCGGCGATCCGGTGGCAGTTCTCCGCGGCGGGGCGCGTGATGTCGACGCAGCCCGCGGCCACCGGCCCGACGCACAGCTTCTCCATGTACGTGTCCGGCGCGTGCGTCAGGCCGCCCTTCTCGGACGCCGCGAGCACCGTGATCGCGTCACCCGAGCCGGTGGCGACGAGGTTCGTGCCCTCGAGCGGATCGACCGCGATGTCGACCGCCTCGACCTCGCCGTCGGCGTCCTTCCGGCCGACCTGCTCGCCGATGTACAGCATCGGCGCCTCGTCGCGCTCGCCCTCGCCGATGACGATGGTGCCGGCGATGTCCGTCTCGTCCATCGTGTGGCGCATGGCCTCGGTCGCGGCGCGATCCGCCTCGACGCGATCGCCCCGGCCCATGAACCGCGCGGACGCGATGGCCGCGGCCTCGGTCACCCGAACCATCTCGAGCGCGAGCAGTTGCTCCATCAGATTCCTCCGGCCCGTCAGCCGGCCCGAATGCAAGGCGCACTCCGAGGACGTAAGCGAGCGCACTTCGGCGTGCGTGAGCGTCGCCCGGAGGGGTGCAACGCCGCAGGCGGGCTGGATCACGGGCCGGGCTAATGCCGGAAGTGGCGGCGGCCGGTGAAGACCATCGCCAGGTGGTGGCGGTCCGCGACCTCGATGGCCATCTCGTCGCGGATGGAGCCGCCCGGCTGGATGATCGCCGTGACGCCGGCGTTGGCCGCGATCTGGATGCCGTCGGGGAACGGGAAGTAGGCGTCCGAGGCCATCACCGCGAGCTTCGCGCGGTCGCCGGCCCGGCGCAGGGCGATGTCCACCGACACGTTCCGGCTGGACTGCGCCGCCCCGATGCCGACCGTGGAGGCGTTCCGGGCGAGCACGATCGCGTTCGAGCGGATGTGGCGCACCGCTCGCCAGGCGAACAGGAGGTCCGTCAGCTCGCCGAGCGTCGGATGGCGACGGGTCACGACCTGGAGCTGGCCGCGATCGAGGTCGACGGCGTCGAGCGCCTCCACCAGCAGGCCGCCGCCGACCCGCTTGAAGTCGAGGTTGGCGATGCCGTAGTCGCGCATGCCGTCGACCGGCGAGGCGGGAACCGAGAGGAGCTCCAGGCCGCCCTTCGACTCGAGGATCCCGCGCGCGGCCTGCGAGTAGCCCGGGCGCGATCACCGCCTCGTACGAGTTGGCCGCGATCTCGCGCGCCGTCGCGCCGTCGAGCTCGCGGTTGACGCCCACGATCCCGCCGAACGACGCGACCGGGTCCGTGTCGAGCGCGTGCCGGTAGGCCTCGACCAGCTCCTCGCTCGACGCGACGCCGACCGGGTCCGTGTGCTTGGCGATCACGACCGTCGGCGCGGTGTAGTCCGCCGCGATCCGGTAGGCGACGTCGAGGTCGAGGAGGTTGTTGAAGGTCGGCTGCGAACCCTGCAGCTGGGTGGCGTCGGCGATGCGTCCCCGAGCGGTGCGTCGTCTCGCGGTAGAAGGCCGCCCGCTGGTGCGGGTTCTCGCCGTACGGGAGGTCGGCGACCTTCTCGAGCACCATCGCGAGCCGCTTCGGGTAGGCGTTGCCGCCGATCTGGTTGAGGTAGGCGGCGATCTCCGCGTAGTACGCGGCGACCGTGCTGAAGGCGTCCGCGGCGAGCTTGTAGCGCGTGTCGGCCGACACCTGGCCGAGGGTCTTGCATCTCGTCGAGCACGAGGCCGTAGTGGCCGGGGTCGCAGACGGCGACGACGCCCGCCGCGTTGCGCGCGCCCGCTCCGAGGAGCGCCGCGCCGGCCGACGTCGATCATCTCGATGGCCTCGTCGATGGCGATGTGGCCGCGGCCGACCTCGGGCGCGAACGGCTTGACGTTGACGACGACGAGGTCGAGCAGCTCGAGCCCCTGCTCGGCGAGCTGCTGGAGGTGCTCGGGGATGTCGCGGCGAGCGAGGATCCCGGCGTAGATGGCCGGGTGGAAGGTGCGGACCTGGCCGCCGACGAGCGGCGGCACCGCCGTCAGGTCGGAGACGGACCCGACCTCGATCCCGTCGGCCGCGAGGTGGTCACGCGTCCCGTCCGTCGCAAACAGCTGCGACGTCGAGGCGCTGCAGCTCACGCGCGAACGCGGAGATGCCCTCGCGGTTGGCCACCGAGAGCAGCGCACGCACCTGCTCGGTTCCTCCTCGGGCGTTCGGTCGGGCGCTCCGTTCGCGCCGGATCGGTCATGGATCCGGGCCGCGCCGGGCGGGCACGTCAGGCGGCGAGTATACCGTGGCGCCGTGGCATACTCGGCTCGCCCAACTCGCCGGCCGGGGCGTCCCGGTCGTCACGGCCGCCAGCCACGCGGCCGCCTCGGAGACCTGCGCACGTGCGACTTTGGCCCTGGGAATACCTGTTCAAGCCGTACAACGGGTTCTCGTTCCCCGACCTGTACATCCCGCTGACGGTCGCCTCGCTCGTCGCCCTGATCGCGACCGTGATCTTCTACAACATCCGCACGCGCCAGCTCCACCGGCACAGCGTGTACCTGCAGATGTACGAGTGGATCCTGTGGACGGCGGTGATCACCTTCGGGCTGATGCTCGTCTACTTCATCTTCCAGTTCGACATGATCATCGTGCTCTCGACGCTGCTGGTCGGCCTCGGCACGCTGGTCTGGATCCGCTTCGTCCGCTTCCCGCCGTACTTCCGCGCGTACGAGCGCCAGCTCGCGAAGCAGCGCTACTTCTCGCGCCAGCGGTTCGACCGCCCCGAGACCACGATCCGCTCCCGCTCCTCGCGCCGCCGCCGGCGACGCTGACCGCGCGTCGATGCCGATCGACGTCCGCCGGTTCGGGGTCGGCCACCGGCGTCCCGATGGGCCACCCGGGACGACGGGCATCGAGGGCCAGGTCATCGAGAGCGGGCGCTCCGGCGTCATCGCCGAGCTCGCGTTCGGCCGGCGGGCGCGGATCACGCCCCACACCAACCCGAACTGGACGTACTTCGTCGTGATCGAGGGCGGCGGCTGGGTCGGCGTCGGTGACGAGCGCACGCGGGTGACCGCGGGCGAGGCCGTCGTCTGGCCGCCGGACGTCCTCCACGGGGCGTGGACCGACGGGGCGCCGATGCGGGCGATCGTGGTGGAGTTCGCGTCACCGGTGCTCGCGCTGCCGGGCGTGACCGAGGGCGAGGCGATCGAGATCGGGCCGGGTGACGCCCATGTCCCCCGCGGCGAGGGCCGGCTCGCGCCGCGGCGCGCGGTCCGGGCCGTCGATGTCGAGGACGCCGAGGGGGAGCCGCTCTAGCCCGGTCAGGCCGCCGGCCGCTCGGCCTCGAACCGGTCGATCGGACGCTCGCGCCTTCAGGATGGGCAGCGTCGACCGCCGCGGTCGACGCCGGGCGGTCCGCCGTCTCGGGGACGGCACGCGGCTCCAGCTGGAACCAGCGAAGGGCCGTACCCGCCCGCGACGAGCGTCGGGGCGTGGGGGCGCCGGCGTCCCGCAGGTGCGGCATCGCGGTCAGGCGGCCTTGCCGGCGGGGTGACGGCGCGAGGCGACGGCCGTCGCGACGGCCGCCAGGCGCCGGACGGGCGACAGGACGAGGGTCACGACCGAGCCGCGCGAGCCGGAGGCGCCGTGGCCGCGATGGCCACGGTCCGTCCTGCTCGAACGGACGGTGCGACGCGCCAGCCGCTCGCTCGCGGCGTCGGCCTGCGCCTGCGCCATGCGGGTGTTGGCCATCAGGAGCTGGATGTTGGGGTCGTGCGTCATGGCGCGTGTCCTTTGGTGTGCGGTCGTCGGTCCGTCGGGATCGATCGACGCTGTCCACGCTAGGCGCCCGAAGCCCGCGCGCCATCGGGGAGGCTTGGTATTTCGCCGGCCGCGGACCCCTTAGTTCCGGCGCCGCGGCGCGAGACGCGGCCTAAAGACGCGCCGCGGCGCCTAAAGGTCCGCTTCGTCCGGGGCCCCGAGATGGGCGCCCAGGCCGCCCAGCACCATCGCCGTCATGCCCCACACGGCGAGGCCGTCGACGGGGTAGGCGGCGTACCGGATCCGCCAGCCGCGGACCTCGCGCTCGACCTCGATCGTCGCCGCGTCGGGGAGGAACGCGGCCACCGGCGGCTCGAGGATCGCCGCCACCTCGGACGGCTGCGCGACGAGCGTCGGCCGCCGGCGCGCCGACCGCGACCACCGGCGTCACCGCGAAGTTCGACACCGGGATCCAGCGCACCCCGAGGGAGCCGAGCACGCGCACGCCCTCGGCATCGGCGTCCAGGCCGACCTCCTCCTGCGCCTCGCGCAGGGCGGTCGCGACCAGGTCGGCGTCGCCGGGCTCGGCGCTGCCGCCCGGGAACGAGACCTCGCCCGAGTGGTGGCCGCCGCGGTCGACGCGCTCGGTGAGGATCACCCGCGCCTCGCCGTCGGCGTCGGGATAGAACAGGACGAGGACCGCCGCCGGGCGGCTCGTGGTCGACGCCGCGTCCCAGGGCGGACGGGCGCGCGGGACGCCGGTGTCGGTCAGGACCGGGACGAGCGCCGCCGGCGCGTCGGGCATCTCGGCCGGCAGCGGCTCGAGGCGCCGGACGACGTCCTCGAAGCGCATGGGCGGCGACGCCGGCTCGGCGGCTAGTTGACGAGCTCGCCGCCGCCGTCCGGCTTGGACGGCTCGTCGAGCGTGCGGCAGGTCGAACGCGGACGCTCGCTTCCGCGACCCGGCGCCCGCGGCGGCCGGCTCGGGACCCTTCGAGCGCGCGTCCCGGCGGTCCGAGGCGTCGGTCACGACCGTGCTCGACTCGCTCGAGAACACGAGCGTCCCCGACACCGGGTCGGCGTCCGCGACGACGCGGTCGCCCGGGCTTGAACGAGCCCGAGAGCAGCGCCCGCGCGAACGGGTTCTCGACCAGGCGCTGGATCGCCCGCTTGAGCGGCCGCGCCCCGAAGGCCGGGTCCGTGCCCTCGCGGACGATCGAGCGCCCGGGCGGCCGGCGTCAGGTCGAGCACGATGTCGTTGGCCGCGATCCGCCGCTGGAGGTCGGCCAGCTGCAGGTCCGCGATCGCCGTGAGCTCGGCGTCGGTCAGCGCGTGGAACACGATGACCTCGTCGATCCGGTTGAGGAACTCGGGCCGGAAGTGCGACCGCAGCTGGTCGGTCACCTGGCGCTTCATCGACTCGTAGGCGTCGCCGTCGGGCTGGCCGGCGAACGACTGGATCTGCTGGCTGCCGATGTTGCTGGTCATGATCACGACGGTGTTCTTGAAGTCCACGGTCCGGCCCTGGCGAGTCCGTGAGGCGCCCGTCGTCGAGCACCTGGAGCAGCACGTTGAACACGTCCGGGTGCGCCTTCTCGATCTCGTCGAGCAGGATCACCTGGTACGGCCGCCGCCGGACGGCCTCGGTCAGCTGGCCGCCCTCCTCGTAGCCGACGTAGCCGGGAGGCGCCCCGACGAGGCGCGACACGGCGAACTTCTCCATGTACTCGCTCATGTCGATCCGGACCATCGCCTGCTCGTCGTCGAACATGAACGCCGCGAGCGCCCGCGCGAGCTCGGTCTTGCCGACGCCCGTCGGGCCCAGGAACAGGAACGAGCCGATCGGCCGGCGCGGGTCCTTGAGCCCGGCGCGCGCCCGGCGGACGGCGTCGGACACGGCCTCGATGGCCTCGTCCTGGCCGATGACCCGGTCGTGGAGCCGCTCCTCCATGTGGACGAGCTTCTGGAGCTCGCCCTCCATCAGGCGGGTGACCGGGATGCCGGTCCAGGCCGCGACGATCTCGGCGATGTCGTCCGCCGTGACCTCCTCCTTGAGCAGCGCGCCCGGGCCCTGGAGCGCGGCGATCGCCGCCTCCTGCTCGCCCTGCCGCTCGGCGAGCTCGCGGGCCTTGCCGTACTTCAGCTCCGCCGCCCGGCCGTAGTCGGCCTCGCGCTCGGCCTGGTCGACGCGGACCTGGAGCTGCTCCTGCTCCGACTTGGTCGCCCGCAGGGCGGAGATCGCCGACTTCTCGGCCTCCCAGCGCTGCTTCATCGCGCCGGCCTCCTCGCCGATCTCGGCGAGCTCCTTCTCGAGGGCCTCGAGGCGGGCCTTCGACGCGTCGTCGGTCTCCTTGCGCAGGGCCTCGCGCTCGATCTCCAGCTGGATGCGCCGTCGCTCGAGCTCGTCCAGCTCGATCGGCATGGAGTCGATCTCCATCCGCAGCCGCGACGCCGACTCGTCGACGAGGTCGATCGCCTTGTCGGGCAGGAAGCGCTCGGTGATGTAGCGGTCGGACAGCGTGGCCGCGGCGACCAGCGCGGAGTCGGTGATCCGGACGCCGTGGTGGACCTCGTACCGCTCGCGCAGGCCGCGCAGGATCGAGATCGTCTCCTCGACCGTCGGCTGGTCGACGAGCACCGGCTGGAAGCGCCGCTCGAGCGCCGCGTCCTTCTCGATGTGCTTGCGGTACTCGTCGAGCGTGGTGGCGCCGATCGTGTGCAGCTCGCCGCGCGCCAGCATCGGCTTGAGCAGGTTGGACGCGTCCATCGCGCCCTCGGCCGCCCCGGCCCCGACGACCGTGTGCAGCTCGTCGATGAACAGGATCACCCGGCCCTCGGAGTCCTTGATCTCCTTGAGGACCGCCTTGAGGCGCTCCTCGAACTCGCCGCGGAACTTGGAGCCGGCGATGATCGCGCCGAGGTCGAGCGAGATCACGCGCTTGTCCTTGAGCGTCTCGGGGACGTCGCCGCGCACGATCCGCTGGGCGAGGCCCTCCGCGATGGCCGTCTTGCCGACGCCCGGCTCGCCGATGAGCACGGGGTTGTTCTTGGTCCGCCGGCTCAGGACCTGGATGACGCGCCGGATCTCCTCGTCGCGGCCGATGACCGGGTCGAGCTTGCCCGCCCGCGCCTCGGCCGTCAGGTCGCGGCCGTACTTCTCGAGGGCCTGGTACGTCCCCTCGGGGTTGGCGCTGGTCACGCGCTGCCCGCCGCGCACGGTCTGCAGGGCGCCGAGGATCGCCTCGCGGCCCGCGCCGTGGCGCTCGAGGAGCTGCTGGCCCTCGCCGCCGGCCTCGGCGGTGCCGAGCAGGAGGTGCTCGGTCGAGGTGTACTCGTCGCCCAGGCGCTTCGCCTCCTCCTGGGCGCGCTCGATCGACGCGCTTCGCGCGCGGGTCGAGGCTGAGCGAGCCGCCCTGGATCTGGGCCCGGCGCGCGAGGATCGCCGCGAGCTCGCCGCGGAACGCCGCCGAGGTCCACGCCGAGCCGCCGGAGCGTCTCGGCCGGGATCCCGTCGTCCGGCTCGACGAGCGCGGACAGCAGGTGCTCGGCGTCGAGCACGGGGCTGTGCATCCGCTCGGCGAGCTGCTGGGCGGTGACGATGGCCTCCTGGGCCTTCTCGGTGAATCGGTCGAGTTGCATGGTTCGGGTCTCGCGCTCGGTGGGTCTGCTCGATGCTCTAGCTGGTGGCTCGTGGATCGGGTTGGTCGACGTGGTCGAGGAAGGTCCGGGCCGCGTCCCGCGCCTCGTCGCTCAGCGACGCCGGCAGGACCACCCGCACCTTGAGGTACAGGTCGCCGGTCCCGTCGCCCTTGAGGCGCGGCATCCCCTGGCCCGTGAGCCGGAACGTGCGCCCGGGCTGCGTGCCGGCCGGGATCGTCAGCAGGATCCGGCCCTTGAGGGTGGTCACCGGGATCTCGGCGCCCAGCAGCGCCTCGCCCAGCGTCACGGGCAGCTCCCGCTCGAGGTCCGCGCCGCGCCGGGTGTAGACAGGATGCGGCTTGACCTTGACCGTGACGACGAGGTCGAGCCCGCTCGGGCCCTTGCCCTTGAGCCGGACCCGGCTGCCGGTGTCGGCGCCGCGCGGGATCTGGACCTCGTAGCGCTTGCCCTCGACCTCGACGGTCCGCTTGGTGCCGTGGAACGCCTCTTCGAGCGTCAGCTCCGCGGGGGCCTCGATCTCGCTCGCCCGCGGTGCCGCGCCGCGCGCCGACGGTCGGAGCCCGGCCGCGCCGGACGCGGCGCCGTCGAGCCCCATCTCGCCGAGGATGTCCGTCGAAGCTCGGCCCCCCGGTCCGGCGTCGTGCCGCCCGGTCGCCCGCGAAGTCGCGCTTGCCCGTCGCCGCGCCGGCGCCGGCCGCCGCGCCCGAGAAGAACATGCGGAAGAAGTCGGAGAACCCGGGATCACCGGGGCCCGCCGTCCGGAACTCGTAGCGGACGTTGCCCGCCTGGCCGGCCTGGCCGCCCGCGCCGCCGAACCCGGCGAAGCCCGCGAACGGGCTGCCGGGACCGAACGGGTCGGCGCCGCCCCCGCCCGCCCGCTGGAACTGGTCCCAGTTGGCACCGAGGGTGTCGTACTGCTTGCGCTTCTCGGGGTCCGAGAGGACCGCGTTCGCCTCGTTCACGTCCTTGAACCGCTTCTCGGCGGCCTTGTCGCCCGCGTTGCGGTCCGGATGGTGCTCGCGGGCGAGCTTCCGGAAGGCCTTCTTGATGTCGGCCTGGGACGCGCGTCCGCGGCACGCCGAGGATCTCGTAGTAGTCCCGGTATTCCATCGATGGTCGCCGCTGGGACGCCCGATGCGTGCGTTGCCGGCTGCGGTCCTCGCTCGCGCACGTCCGAGTGCGCTCGCTCCGGTCCTCGACCGGCGCCTTCGCCTCGAACGTCCGAGCGGCGACGTGCAGTCAGACTCGCCGCGGTGCGGTCGTCCCAGTGGCGTCCTCCGTTACCGGTTCGGCTGAACGACGACCGGAGGCTGCTCGGCGGGCGGGAACGGGGCGCGGACCCGGGACGTCGGGCTCGGCCTTGCGCTGGCCGCCGCCGCCCTCGCCGACCCGCGTCGGCCGGACGGGGAGCGGCTTCGGGCGACGCCGGAGCGCCGCACCGAGGACCTCGTCCATCGTCTCGGCGGTCACGAGCTTGAGCTGCTTGCGGATCTCCTCGGGGATGTCCCGCAGGTCCTTCTCGTTGCGCTTGGGCAGGATGACCATGCCGGCGCCCGCGAGGTGGGCCGCGAGGATCTTCGACTTGAGCCCGCCGATCGGCAGCACCCGGCCGCGGAGCGTGATCTCGCCGGTCATCGCCACGTCCTTGCGGACGGGGATCCCGGTGAGCGCCGACACCATCGCCGTCGCCATCGTGACGCCCGCGGACGGACCGTCCTTGGGGATCGCCCCGGCGGGGACGTGGATGTGCAGGGTGTGCTTCTCGAACACCTCGCGCTCGATCCCGAGCTCGGCCGCGTTCGACCGGATCCAGGACAGGGCGGCCCGAGCCGACTCGCGCATGACGTCGCCCAGCTGGCCGGTGAGGATGAACTCCTCCTTGCCCTCCATCAGGGTGACCTCGACCGCGACGACGTCGCCGCCGACCTCGGTCACGACCAGGCCCGTCGCCGAGCCGGTCTGGTCCTCGGCCTCGAGCTCGCCGTACTCGAACCGCGGCGGTCCGAGGTACTCCTCGAGCTTGCGGACGTCCACGACGGTCTTGCGCTTGCGACCCTCCGCCACCTGGCGGGCGACCTTGCGCATGATGCTCGCGAGCTCACGCTCGAGGTTCCGGACGCCGGCCTCCTTGGTGTAGGCCTGGACGAGCGCCGTGAGCACCTCGTCGGTGATCTCCACGCGCTTGGCCGTCAGGCCGTGGTTCTCCATCTGCTTGGGGACGAGGAACCGGCGCGCGATCTCGACCTTCTCCTGCTGGGTGTAGCCCGGCAGCTGGATGACCTCCATGCGGTCGCGCAGGGCGGCCGGGATCGGGTCGAGCAGGTTCGCCGTGGCGACGAACAGCACCCGCCGGAGGTCGAACGGGACCTCGAGGTAGTTGTCCTGGAAGCTGAAGTTCTGCTCCGGGTCGAGGACCTCGAGCAGCGCCGAGGACGGGTCGCCACGGAAGTCCATGCCGATCTTGTCGACCTCGTCGAGCATGAACACCGGGTTGTTGGTGCCGGCGGTCTTGACGTTCTGGATGATCCGGCCGGGCAGCGCGCCGATGTAGGTGCGCCGGTGGCCGCGGATCTCCGCCTCGTCGTGGATGCCGCCGAGGCTCATGCGCACGAACTTGCGGCCCATCGCCTTGGCGATGGACTTGCCCAGGCTCGTCTTGCCGACGCCGGGAGGTCCGACGAACAGCAGGATTGGGCTGCGGATCGTGTCCGCCAGCGTGCGCACGGAGAGGTACTCGAGGATGCGCTCCTTGACCTTGTCGAGCCCGTAGTGGTCCTCGTTGAGGATCTGGGCGGCCTCGCGGATGTCGAGGCGGTCGTCGGTGGACACGTTCCACGGCAGCGACACCAGCCAGTCGACGTAGGTCCGGATGACGCCGACCTCGGGGGAGGCGGACGGGATCCGGCTCATCCGGTCGATCTCCTTGATCGCCCGGGCCTTGATCTCGTCCGGCATGCCGGCCGCTTCGACCTTGTCGCGCAGCTCGTTGATCTCGGCCTGCTGCGGGTCGTCCTCGCCGAGCTCGCGCTGGATCGCCTTGAGCTGCTCGCGGAGGATGTACTCCCGCTGGGTCTTGTCCATCTCGGACTTGACCTCGTTCTGGATCTTGCCCTTCAGCTCGAGGATCTCGATCTGGCGGGCGAGGAACGCGGAGACGAGCTTCAGGCGCTGCTCGACGTCGATCGTCTCGAGGAGCTCCTGGCGCTGCTCGGTCGACATGTCGGGGCTGTACGCCACCATGTCGGCGAGGAGGCCGGGCTCGGTGATGTTGCGGGCGGCCACGGCGGCCTCGGGCGGCACGGGCGCGCCGTTGGCGACGTACTGCTCGATCTGCGCCTGGACGCTGCGCACGAGGGCCTGCACCTCGACGCCGGTCGGGACGCTGTCGGACAGCTCCTCGATCTCGGCCTGGAGGTACGGCGCGGTGCGCGAGAACCCGTTGACGCGGATGCGGCCCTGGCCCTGGACGATGGCCCGGACGGTGCCGTCCTGGAGCTGCACGACCTGGGCGATCTTGGCAAGGGTGCCGATGGCGTAGAGCTCGGAGGGATCGGAGATCTCCTCCTGCTCGGGCTGCCGCTGGGTGACGAGCGCGATCGGCCCGCCGTTCTCGACCGCGGCGTTGAGTGCCGCGACGCTCTTCTCGCGCCCCACCTGGAGCGGGACGATCATCTCCGGGAAGATGACCGTCTCCCGGAGGGCGACGAGGGGCAGCTCACGCGGCGTGGCCGCCTGCTTCTGCTCCGGGTTCGACGGTCGCTTGGCCATCAGGATCTCCTTGGATGCCGGACTGACGTCCGGCGCGCTGCTTGCGTGTGCGGTGTGGTCGTTGTCATGCGGGTGGTTCGGGCTCGGTCTCCGCGGCCGATCGGGCCGCCTCGCGCTTCACCTTCGTGCCTTCGTCGTAGAGGGCCTCGAGGATCCGGGTCCCGAGGCGCTCCTCGAGCTCGAACAGGGTCCGGACGCCGGCGAGGTTCACGCCCCGATCCCGGGTGAGGTGACGGATCCACAGGATCCGCCGGATGTCCTCCTCCGAGTACAGGCGGATGTTGGTCGGGGTTCTGGCGGGGCAGACGAGGCCCTCGTCCTCATAGATGCGCAGCGTGCGCGGGTGTGCCGACACGAGGGTCGCGGCCACGCTGATCACGTACACCGGCTGGGCCGGGTCGTGCTCGGGTCGTCGAAGGACCATCGGTCAGGCCCGCCTGTTCGTCATGGCGACAGGCTAGAACCCTGACAATGCCATTGTCAAGAGAAGTGTTCGCAACATTGTGCGACCACTTGCGGGTTCGGCGCGTCAGGCCTCGACGGGATCCCCGATGAGCTGCTCGCGCAGCTGGCCCTCGCAGTCGTGCCGCCCGATGGCGATCACCTTGTCGCCCTCGGCGAGCACGGTGTCCGTCCGCAGCGAGCGTCGGGACCCCTTCGCGGATCACGCCGAACAGCGAGCAGCCCGTGGGCATGGACAGGTCGAGCGCGACCTTGCCGATGGCCGGCGACCCGCGCTGGAGGTGCGCCTCGATGATCTCGAGCTCGCCGATCCCGAGCGCGGCCAGGTGCAGCAGCTCGTGGACCGGGATGTCCTGCTCGATCGAGCCAAGGATCATCCGCGTCGGGCTGATGATCTCGTCCACCCCGAGGTGGCGGAACAGCGCCTCGTTCTTGGGGTTGTTGACGCGCGCGATCGTCCGCGGGACGTCGAAGTGGTGCTTCGCCATCTGGCAGATGACCAGGTTGTCCTCGTCGTCGCCGGTGACCGCGGCCACGATGTCGGCCCGGTTGGCGCCGGCCTCGTTGAGGTACTTGCCCTCGCAGCCGTCCTGCCCGATGACCACGGACCCGATCTCGTCCGTGATCTGCTGCGCCCGCGCGCGGTCCTTCTCCATCAGGGCGACCTCGTGCCCCGATTCGATCAGCTCCTTGGTCAGGTAATAGCCGACCTTGCCGCCGCCCACGACCAGCACGAACATGGATCAGGCCTCCGAGCCGGGTGTGCCGGCGCCCGGCAGTGTCGATGGGGCGATCGGCTGACCGGGCTGGCCGGCCTGCGCGACGGGCGACGGGACCGCGCCCGCGCCGACGTGGACGTGCGGCTGCTCGGGCGCGTAGACCCCGGGGCGCGTCTCGGCCGCCTGGCCCGCGTACGCGAGCACGGCCGACGTCATCAGGTTGGTCCGGCACAGGGCCGCGATCCCGAGGTGCGCGTACGCCTCCGCGCGCACCGGGTCGTTGATCTTCGCGACGCACCGCCGGGCACCGAGCGCCTCGATGGCGAGCTGCGCCGACATGACGTTGCGGTTGTCGCCCTCGGTGAGGGCGAGGAACAGGTCGGCGTCCGCGGCCCCGTGCTGGAGCAGCGAGTCCTCGTCCGTGCCGTCGCCACGCCTGGCGGTCCCGCCGAACGTGGACGGCAGCCGGTCGAAGGCCGACGTGGAGAGGTCGATGATCAGGACCTGCCAGCCGGCCCGGTCCAGCTCGTCGGCGAGCGCGGCGCCGACGCGGCCGCAGCCGACGATGACGGCTTTCATTGCTGCTCCTCGGGCATGGCCTCGCGGATCACCCAAACGGCGCACGGGGCGTTCTTCAGGATGTAGGGAATGGTGCGCCCGATGGCAAAGTCGCCGCCGAACCGGCGCCGGAACGGGAGCCCGGCGATCACGAGGTCGGCGCCGCGCTCGGTCGCCTCGTCGACGATCGCCGCCCCGACGTCGCGGGCCTGCAGCAGCACGGTCTCCATGCGGTAGTGGCCGGCCTCGGCGGTCGCCTCGGCGATGTCGAGCACGCGCTGGGCGTCCTCGGACCGGCCGGCAACGTCGGCGTCGAGGGGCAGCGTCCAGTCGATCTCGACGACGTGGATGCCCACGAGCTCGGCATGCCCGGCCTTCGCCAGGCCGGCCGCGAGGGCCACGATCGGCCGATCGGTATGTCCACCGGACAGCGCCACAACGGCGCGCCGGAACTGCGGTGCCGCCGAATCGGCCACGAACCAGGAGCCTCCGCGCTTGGGACGACCTCTGACGGGGAGACCTCGGGTCGGGTCTCGACCGGTCGTCGCGCCGGCGTCACGATACACCGCGAGGTGGCTCAGCCGCCGTCGTCGGCCGACGCGGGCGCCTCCGGCGCGTCGCGGGCGTCGCCGGGGGCGGGGCGCCCGAGACCGGGACGGCCGTCCCGCCGGTTGCGCCGGGGCTCGGCGGGCCCAGCAGGTCGTCGTCGTCGAGCGGCTTGCGCTTGCGCCGCTCCTCGCGCCGGTAGGGGACGCCGACGATGACGGTGTGCGATCGGCCCAGGAGCACGGTCCGGAGCCGCCGGGCCGACTGGTTGTACAGGATCCGCTCCCACCAGCTGCGCGCGACGTACTCGGGCAGGACGACGAACGTGATCGGGGCGGGCTTGTCGGGCGGCCACGCGCGGTCGAGGACGTCGAGGTAGGCCATCAGCGGCCCGGCGAGCGCCCGGTACGGCGACTCGACGATGACGAGCGGCACGCCGGGCACCTGGTGCTCCCAGCGCTTGCGCATCGATGCCGACGCGTCGGGGTCGTCGCTGATGTAGACGGCCGTCACCTGCTCGGAGATCGAGCGGGCGACGTTCACGGCCTGGACCGCGGCGCGGTTGATCTCGGGGATCGGGACGATCGCCCGCTCCTCGCGGTTGGGCGGCCGCACGACGTAGGTCGGCGGGATCGCCAGCTGGCGCGCCGATCGCGCGTACTGGCGGTGGATGAACAGCATCATCCCGACGAGCAGCGGGATCAGGATCACGACCACGAACGCGCCGCCGGAGAACTTCTCGCTCACGACGATGAGGAGGACGATCCCCGTCAGGACGGTGCCGAAGGCGTTGATCGCCATGCGCCACCACCAGCCCGGGGCCCGGGTGCGCACCCAGTGGCGGACCATGCCCGACTGGGAGAGCGTGAAGCACACGAACACGCCGACGGAGTAGAGCGGGATCAGGCTGGTCGTGTTGCCCGAGAACACGATGTAGATGCCGGCCGCGATCGCGGCCAGCAGGATGATCCCCCAGCTGTAGGCGAGGCGGTCGCCGCGGAAGCTGAACTGGCGCGGGAAGTAGCCGTCCTCGGCCAGGATCGCCGCGAGGCGCGGGAACGCGTTGAAGCTGGTGTTCGCCGCGAGGAACAGGATCAGCGCGGTCGCGATCTGGAACACGAAGTACGGCGGGCTGTCGCTGCCGAAGGCGGTCTGCGCGACGAGCGCGATGACGGTCGGGCCACCCGAGAGCGCGACCGACGGGACGATGTCGTAGGCGCGGGCGACGAGCGTGACGCCGATGAAGATCGTGCCCAGCAGGACCGCCATCGCGACCAGCGTGTTGGCCGCGTTCCTCGCCTCCGGCGGCTTGAACGCCGGCACGCCGTTGGCGATCGCCTCGACGCCGGTCAGGGCCACCGAGCCGCTGGCGAACGCGCGGAGCAGCAGGACGATGGTCAGGGTCTCGACGCCCAGCGGGCACGGCCTCGGGCTGGCGCGGCATCGGCACGACCGTCCCGGACACGATGTGCGACAGGCCGTTGGCCACGATCAGCAGCGCGAGGCCGACGAACAGGTAGGTCGGGACGGCGAAGATGTTCCCCGACTCGCGGAGGCCGCGCAGGTTGCCCACGGTGATCAGGGCCATCACCGTCACCGCGAACGGGATCCGCCACGGGTCGAGGTCCGGGGCGATCGAGATCAGCTGGTCCATCGCCGACGACGTCGACACCGCGACCGTCATCACGTAGTCGATCAGGAGCGCGCCGGCGGCGACGAGCCCCAGGATCGGCGCCAGCTCCTGGCGCGCGACGGCGTACGCGCCGCCGCCGCCCGGGAACGCGTAGCAGACCTGGCGATACGAGATCGCGACGACGGCCAGCAGCACGGAGATCGCGATCGCGACGGGGATCGACAGGAACAGCGCGCGACGCGCCGGCCAGCACCAGGACCCGCAGGATCTCCTCGGTCGCGTAGGCGGAGGACGAGATCGCGTCCGAGCTGAAGATCGGCAGGGCCAGCCGCTTCGAGAGGCGCTGGCCGATCTCCTCCTCGCTGGCGAGGGGCCGGCCGATCAGCCACGTCTTGACCGTGGCGACCGCGCGCTCGCTGCCGGTCCGCGGGCCGGACGCGGCCTGCTTCGCGGTCAGCTGGCCCGGACCCGTGTACCGGAAGTAGGGGGAGTGCGGCCGGTCCACGCGGACCCTGCGGTCCGCGGGCTTCCGGCCCTTGATTGGGCGTCGTCCACCGATCATGGGCTGGGCTGGGACGACCTCGTGCGACTGGGCGCGTTGGTGGTGATCGCGTCAGGGGTGATTCTGCTCGCTCCGACGATAGGGCACGTCCGCGATCACCGTGTGCTCCCGGCCGACGAGCGCCTGCTTGAGCCGCTTCGCGGTCTGGTTGTAGAGGACCCGGTCCCACCAGTGCCGCGCGACGTACTCCGGGCAGCACGACGATGGTGGTCGGTGACGGGCGGTCGGGCGGCCAGGCGCGGTCCAGGACGTCGAGATAGGTGACGACCGGCCCGACGAGCGCGCGATAGGGCGACTCGACGATGACCAGCGGCACGCCCGGGAGCTGCCGCTCCCAGCGGTCGCGCAGCGCCTCGGCCTCGTCGGGATCGGTGGTGACGAACATCGCCTGGAGCAGCGACGGGTCGGTGGCCAGGGAGCGCCCGAACATCACGGCCTGGACGACGGAGCGGTTGATCCCGTTCACCGGGATCACGACGCGCTGCTCGCGGCGGGGCTTGTCGAACACGAGGTCGTCGCGGACGTCGAGCTCCGCCTCCTGGGCGTCGTACTCGTGCCGGATGAACAGCATGATCGCGACGAGCGTCGGGATCAGGAGCATCACGAGCCACGCGCCGGCGAAGAACTTCACCGACGTCACGACGATGGCGATGATGCCCGTGAGCGTGCAGCCCACCGCGTTGATCGTCAGCCGCCGGCGCCAGCCCTGGGACTTCGTGCGGATCCAGTGCCGGACCATGCCGGCCTGCGAGATCGTGAAGTCGATGAACACGCCCACCGCGTACAGCGGGATCAGGGCATGCGTGGACGCGCCGCCGGCGACGACGAGGATGGCGGCCACCGCGCCGAGCATGAGGATCCCGGTCGAGAACGCGAGCCGGTCGCCGCGGAACGCGAACTGGCGGGGGATGAACCCGTCCTCGGCCAGCAGCGCCGCGAGGCGCGGGAACGCGGCGAACGAGGTGTTCGCGGCGAGGAACAGCAGCAGCGCCGTGAACAGCTGGAACAGGTAGAAGCCGATGCTGCTGCCGCCGTACACGTGGCTCGCGATCTGGGCGATGACCGTCTGCCTCGGCTCCTCGACCGGCAGGATGTGGAAGCTCGTCGCGAGGAACGTGATCCCGATGAACAGGATCGCGAGGATCGAGGCCATCGCCATCAGCGTCCGGGCGGCGTTGCGGGCCTCTGGCGGCTTGAAGGCGGGCACGCCGGTCGCGATCGCCTCCGTGCCGGTGAGGGCGACCGCGCCCGATGCGAACGCCCGCAGCAGGATCAGGATCGTGACGTCCGTCGCGGTCTGCTGGGTCGCCGCGATCACCTCGGGGCTGGGCACCGGGCCCGTGTCGCCCGCGAACAGGATCCGGACCGTGCCGATGCCGATCATCAGGAACGCCGACCCGAGGAACAGGTAGGTCGGGATCGCGAAGATGTTGCCGGCCTCCCGGATGCCACGGAGGTTCCCGAGCGTGATCAGGCCGATCGCGAGCAGCGCGATCTCCACCCGCACCGGGTCGAGCGCCGGGACCGCCGACGCGAGCTGCTCCACGGCCGACGACGTCGAGACGGCGACCGTGAGCGTGTAGTCGATCATCAGCGCCGAGGCCGCGATCAGCGACGCCATGCGGCCGAAGTTGGCCTTCGAGACCGAGTACGAGCCGCCGCCGGTCGGGTAGGCGAGGCAGACCTGGCGATAGCTGAACGCGACGATGCCCAGCAGCAGGGCGATCGCGATCGCGATCGGCACGGCGAAGTTGAAGGCCAGGCCCGCGGTGCCGGCCAGGATGAACGCGAGGATGATCTCCTCGGTCGCGTAGGCCGAGGACGAGATCGCGTCCGAGCTGAAGATCGCCAGCGCCTTGACCTTCGAGAGGCGCTGCCCGATCTCCTCCTCGTTGGCCAGCGGGCGCCCGATGAAGGTCAGCTTGAGCCTCGCGCGCGCCCGCCCGAAGCGTCGTCGTCGGGGCGTTCGCGGCGGCCTTGGCGGACATCTGGCCCGGCCCGGTGTAGCGGAAGTAGGGGGCGTGCGGTCGCTCGACGCGGACCCGCTTGTCGCCCACCTTGCGCCCGGTGATCGGGCGGCGGCCGCCGATCATCGGCGGGTGGTCCTACAGCCCATACGACAGCCGGGCGACGAGCCGCTCGGGCAGGCCGTGCGCCACCATGGCCTCCTGGACGCCGGCGACGTCGTAGGCCGTGCGGTGCCAGGTCGCCTCGCCGGCCGCGGTGTCGAGCAGGAGCCAGGACGCGGTCGGGATCCCGTCCCTCGGCTGGCCGACGCTGCCGGGGTTGAGCAGCACCCGGCGGCCGTCGAACGTGAGCTGCGAGCCCGCCCCCGGGCTCATCGTCTGGAGCTGGCCGTCGTCCTCGACGAACGCGATCGGGACGTGCGTGTGGCCGTGCAGGCCGTGGGTCGTCGGCATCGCCGCCATGCCCGCGCGCGCGACGGGCGTCGTGGTGACGTACTCCCAGGTCGGGTCGCGGGGGCTGCCGTGGACGAGGAGCGTGTCCTCCCGCTCGAGCCGCTCCGGGAGCGCTTCCAGCCAGGCGCGCGTGTCGGGCCCGATCGTCGTGCTGCGTCCATTCCATCGCCCGCCGCGCATCGACGTTGAAGGCGTCGATGTCGAGCTGGCCCGACCGCCGCGGCGTCGTGGTTGCCGCGCACGCCGAGCGCCCCGATCGAGCGAAGCCGGGCGACCACCGCGTCGGGCTCCGGGCCGTATCCGACGACGTCGCCCAGCTGCCAGACCTCGTCGACCGACGGGATCGCCGCCAGCACCGCGTCGAGGGCCGCAGCGTTGGCATGGATGTCCGACAGGACGGCGACGCGCACCGCCCGAGGGTAACGCAGCGCTCCCCGCCCGGATGGCCCGCGGAGCGCGGCTCACAACGGGTGGCGCTTGCGCTCCGCCGGGTCCCGCGGGAAGGCGGGGTCGATGCGCCCGCCTCTCGGGACGATGACCAGGCGATGGGCCTCGAGCCCGGGCACGCCCGCCTCGACCACCTCGACCCGGCCCGCGTTGAGCGCCCGCAGCGCGGGACCCGCGGCCTCGAGCTCGTCGTCCAGCGGCGCGCGCTTCCACGCGACGAGGACGCCGCCGGGCGCGACGAGCGGGAGGCCCACCTCGACGAGGTCGGCGAGCGACGAGACCGCCCGGGCCGTGACCGCCGGCCATCGCTCGCGGTCGCGCGCGTCGTGGGCGAGCGCCTCGGCACGGACCGCCTCCGCCGCGATGCTCCGGTCGCGGCCCGTCGCCTCGGCGACCGTGCGCAGGAAGCCGGCCTTCTTGCCGACCGAATCGACGAGCAGCGCCCGGTCCGCGGGCAGCGCGACGGCGAGCGGGATGCCCGGGAAGCCGCCGCCGCTGCCGAGGTCGAGCAGCCGGGTGATCCCGCGGGCGCGCAGCGGGGCGACGGCCGTGAGGCTGTCGACGACGTGGGCGAGGGCGACGGCGGCCGGCTCGCGGATCGCCGTCAGGTTGATCGCCTCGGTCCACGCGAGCAGCAGGCGGACGTGGTCGTCGATGGCGCGGCGGGCGTCGGGGTCGAGCTCGAGGCCGAGCGCGGCCAGGCCCTCGGCGAGCGCGGCGTCGTACGCCGGCGGCAGCTCGGGAAGGCCGGAAACGCGCGTCGGGAGCGGACGTCTCGGCTGGTCCAGGGCACCCTCCTGAAGTCGTGCACCAGGCCAACCGGGAGCCGCTCCCGGCGTCGTTCGTTCGCGGCGGCAAGGCGTCCTGTCCGGTCTGGCGCCGTCCGATCGGTTCCGGCCCGGGTTTCCCCGTGACCCCTCTCGGACGACGTGCCCCGAAGCGCGCACGCCGCGCGGACTGCGGACGTTAGGGGCGCGCCATGGCAGCGTCAAGGCACCTTATCCACGAACCGCGGCGGCCGCGGAATCCTGTGGACAACCGGGCGGGCTGTCCACGGATCTGGCGCTCAGCCGGTGCGGGCGCTCCCGCGGACCGGGCGGCCCAGCGTGCGGCGGACGACGTCGATCACCTCGTCCACGTACTGGTCGGCCTCGCCGCGCTCGGCGGCGGTCCGGACGCAGCCCTGGACGTGGTCCTCGAGCACGAGGATCGAGACGGCGTCGATCGCCGCCCGGAGCGCCGCGGTCTGCTGGAGGATGTCGACGCAGTACTCCTCGCGCTCGATCATGCGGGCGATCCCGCGCACCTGCCCCTCGATGCGGGACAGGCGGCGGACGAGCTGCGCCTTGTCCTTGGTGTAGCTGTGACGGAAGCTGGTGTGCTCGGCGCCATGGGCGGACGTCGAGCGCCCGATCGGTTCTGCCATGGCGGGGATAATACCCCATGGGGGTATCCGGAACCGCGCCAGCCCCCGATCGTCGCCTTGGGTAGACTGACCTCCGATGGACCATCGCGGACTCCGGGCACGACTCACCGGGGCCGGCTGCACGTCGTGCGGGGCGGCCGTGTCGATCGACCGGATCGCCGTCCTCGCCGACCGCGGTGACCTCGCCTTCGTCCAGCTGGACTGCGCGGCGTGCGGGAGCCGGACGATGAGCCTGGTCCTCCGCGACGACCCCGACGCCGGGTCCCCGGTCCTCGACACCGCGACGGACGCCGGACCCGGCCCGATCCCGTGGGGCCGGACGCCGGTGCGGCCGCCCATCGAGCCCGACGACGTGGTCGCGGTCCGGCACCTCCTCGCCGGCTGGCAGGGCGACCTGCGGAGCCTCCTCGACGGCCGCGGCGACGCCCCACGGGAGCTCGCGGTGACGGGTCCCGCGTTCGCGCACGCGAGCGAGGCCGAGCTCGCGCGGATCCTCGACTTCTACGACGTCCGCTGGGCCTACGAGCCCGACACCTTCCCGATCGGCTGGAACCTCGACGGCGACGTCATCGAGAGCTTCTCGCCGGACTTCTACCTCCCGGACATCGAGCTGTACGTCGAGCTGACCACGCTCAAGCAGTCGCTGGTGCGCAAGAAGAACCGCAAGCTGCGCCGGCTGCGCGAGCTCTACCCGGACATCCGGATCAAGCTGTTCTACGCGCGCGACTTCCGGATGCTGCTGCTCAAGTTCGGGCGGATGGCGCTGATCGAACGAGCTCACCGGCACGAGCGGCCAGGCGACCCCGCCCCGCGCCGTCGTCCCGCCGGATCCCGTGGACGGGTCGCCCGACGCCGGCATCGTCGACCCCGAGCGCGCCCCAGCCCCGGTGCCCGTGACCGCCGGCGCCGCCCCGGCCGCCGCCACGACCGGGCAGGGATCGCGCGGCAGGCGTCGAGGCCGCCGCCGCCGCCGGCCGGCGGTGTGACGCCGGCGCCGGCTCGCCCGCGATCGCGGCCGCCACTCGGGCGTCAGCCGCGCGGTGGACGCCGGTCCGACCGGCCAGCGCGATCCCCGCCGAGGCGCGATCATCAGGGCACGCAACCTGACCCGGAGGCAGCGCCGATCCATCCCATGACCCGCAGCATCGACCTCTCCGCGGACATCGGCGACATCCTGCTCAGCGAGGCGGAGATCGCCGCGAAGGTGGCCGAGCTCGGCCGGCAGATCGCGGCCGACTACGCCGGGCGGAACCTGACGCTCGTGAGCGTGCTCAAGGGATCGCTGCCGTTCATGGCCGACCTGATGCGCCAGATCCAGCTCCCGCTCCGGATCGACCTGATGGAGGTCAGCTCCTACGGCGGCGCCCAGACCGAGTCGTCGGGCCTCGTGCGGATCATCAAGGACCTCTCGGCGAGCATCGCCGACGAGGACGTGCTGCTCGTCGAGGACATCATCGACACCGGGCTGACGCTCAACTACCTCGTCCGCTACCTGCGGGGCAAGAACCCGGCCTCGCTCAAGATCTGCACCCTGCTCGACAAGCCCGCCCGCCGCCTCGTCGACATCCCGGTGGACTACGTCGGCTTCGAGATCCCGGACCAGTTCGTCGTCGGCTACGGGCTCGACTTCGGGGAGCGGTACCGGAACCTGCGCTTCGTGGGCGTCCTGCGCCCCGAGGTGTACACCGCGGCCGACTGATGCACCGGCGACCCCTGGGCAACGGCCGTCGGCTCGCGCTGATCGGCGCCATCGTGCTCGTCGTCGGCTGCCTGCTGCCGTGGTACACGGTCGGCGGCGACGGCGGCCTGCCCCAGCTCGCGATGCGGGCGTTCGACGGGACGGGGATCGCGTCGTTCCTGGCGGCGCTCGCGACGCTCGCGCTGATCGCCCTGCCGTACGCCGCCGGCGATCGTCCCCTCGGCGTCGACCGCGGCCTCTCGTTCGCGATCCTCGCGGTCGTGGCGCTGGCCGGCGTGATCCTGTTCCCGTTCTTCAGCGGCGCGCTCGACGCCCCCGAGGGCCTGCTCCCGGACCGGGCGTACGGCTACTGGGTGTCGCTGCTCGGGGCGATCATCCTCGGCCGCGCCGCGTACGACATCTGGCTGGAGGCGCCGCGCCGCTGACCGTCGGTCAGGGGGCGGGCGTGGGCGAGGCCGTGGCCGTCGGCTCCACCGGCGCCGGAGGCGTCGATCCGGGCTCGACGACCGGCTGGCTCAGGCGGATGTCGAGCCCCAGCCAGCGGACGTAGTCGCCGCCGGGCGCCTCGAGCTCGATCAGGTAGTGCCCGGGCGCCCAGGTCGGCGCCGTCTCGCCCACGCCGAGCGACGGTCCCGGCGGCAGCCCGTCCGCGTCGACCGGCGAAGCCCCGGGTCCCGGGCTCGCCGCCGGTCGACGTCGCGCGGGGTCGCACCGGGCCGGGACTCGCCGCCGGCGACCCGACGGGCCCCCAGAGCTCCCCGAGCGGGTTCGGGGCGGCCGGATGCAGGCGGACGTACGGCTCCGGGGTCGCGCGACCGTCGGCGACGCGGAACAGGCGCGCGGTCGTCCCGTCGGGCGGCCGGTCGGGTCCGTCGACGGGCGCGCACCAGCCGATCGCGGTGAACGTGTCGCCGGCGACGCCCTCGAACGGGATCGACGGGTCGAGCGGGCCGGTCGCGCTCACGGCATCGACCGCCGTCCACACGAGCGCCCGGCGCCCGGCGTAGTTCTGGAGCGTCGCCGATCGCCAGCCCTGCGGGTAGGCGCAGACCTGGGCGGCGGCCTCCACGCTGCCGGGAGCGGGCGTCGGCGTCGGGCCCGCCGGGGTCGCGCCGGTACCGCCGGCATCGCCGGAACCGGTGACGAGCGCACCGGTCGCGGCGGCCTCACCGCCGGGCCGTGCGTCGCTCGCGGCACCGCCGTTGGGCAGCCAGTCCCACGGCCGGACGACGCCGAGCACGAACGCCAGCACGACCAGCGCGATCGTGAACGTCGGGCCGCGGCCCCGCTTCGCCACGGGCCGGATCGCCTCCTCGAGCATCGCCCGCTCCTGGGGCTCGAAGTCGACCGGGTCGTCCCGGGGCGGCCGGCCCGTCGCGGCCGGGTGCCTGCGGACGCCGGGTCGGGTCGGTCATCGGCGGCGGCCGGGCCCGACCGGCTCAGTCCTCTCCGAGGTACGCCTTGCGGACCGTCTCGTTCTCGCTGAGCTCGGCGGCGCTGCCCGCGAGCACGACCTGGCCGGTCTGGAGCACGTAGCCGCGGTTGGCGATCGCCGAGCGCCTGGACGGCGTTCTGCTCGACGAGCAGGATCGTCATGCCCTGGCCGTTGATCTCGCGGATGATCGAGAAGATCTGCTGGACGAGGATCGGCGCGAGGCCGAGGGACGGCTCGTCGAGCAGCAGGAGGCGCGGGCGCGTCATCAGCGCCCGGCCCATCGCGAGCATCTGCTGCTCGCCGCCGGACAGCGTGCCGCCCTTCTGGCCGAAGCGCTCCTTCAGCCGCGGGAACAGCTCGAGGACGTGCTCGATCTGCTCGTCGTTCTCGGCCTTGGTGCGCGTGAAGCCGCCCATCGAGCAGGTTCTCGTGGACCGTGAGCCGCGAGAAGATCCGGCGGCCCTCCGGCGACTGGCCGATGCCGCGGCGGACGAGGTGGTGCGGCGCGACCTGGGACACGTCCTGGCCGTTGAACTCGACCGTGCCCGCGCGCGGGATGCAGCAGGCCGGAGATCGTCTTGAGCGTCGTGGTCTTGCCGGCGCCGTTGGCACCGATCAGCGTCACGATCTCGCCGTCGTGGACCTCGAGGTCGACCCCGCGCAGCGCGTGGATCGAGCCGTAGAACGTGTTGACGCCGGTCAGCCGCAGGACGGGCGTCGCGGTGCCGGCGGGCTCGGGCGCCACGGCGGGCGCGGTCATGAGGCCGGCTTCCCGAGGTAGGCCTCGATGACGCGCGGATCGCGGCGCACGTCATCGGGCGTGCCTTCGGCGATCTTGCGTCCCGCATCGAGGACCGTGACCCGGTCGCTGATGCCCATGACCAGCTTCATGTCGTGCTCGATGAGCAGGATCGTCAGCCCGAGGTCCTTGCGCAGCCGCGAGATCAGGCGCATCAGGTCGCCGGTCTCCTTGGGGTTCATCCCCGCGGCCGGCTCGTCGAGGAGCAGCAGCTTGGGCCCCGACGCGAGCGCGCGCGCGATCTCCAGGCGGCGCTGGTCGCCGTACGGCAGGTTCTTGGCCAGCTCGTTGCCGATGCCGCGCAGGCCGACGAGCCGCAGGAGGTCCTGGGCCGCGTCGTCGGTCACGCCCTCCTCGCTGCGGGCGTGGCGCGTGCTGAAGAACGCGTCGACCGGCGTCGAGTCCATCTTCGAGTGCATCCCGATCAGCACGTTCTCGAGCGCGGTCATGTTCTTGAACAGGCGGATGTTCTGGAACGTCCGCCCGACGCCGGCGGCGACCATGTCGTTCGGCCGGGCGCTGCGGAAGATCCCGAGGCGCAGCAGGAAGTCCACGTACGACTGGCGGCCGGACGATCGCGAGCAGCAGCGTCGTGACGAGGAAGCCGATGCAGATGAGCACGGCCGGGACCATCACGGAGCCGAAGCCGAGGTTCGAGAGCAGGATCCCGAGCAGCAGCACGATCACGGACGGCAGGACCCAGACGACCGACTCCAGCCCGATCCGGCGCGGCCGCGCGATCATCGCCCGGCCGTTGAACTCGATCTTGCCGGACGACGGGTCGATGATCCCCAGCAGGACGTTGAAGAAGGTCGTCTTGCCCGCGCCGTTGGGCCCGATGAGGCTGACGATCGAGCCCTCCGGGATCGTGAAGTCGATCTCGTTGACCGCCACGAGCCCGCCGAACCGCCGCGTGACCTTCTCGGCCACGAGGATGTCGCGCTTCTCGGCCGCGGGTTGCGGCGCTTCCGTCGCCACGGCGGAAGCGGTCACGGGTTCCCCGGTCACCGCTCACCCTCCTCGGTGGCTTCGCTGAAGGTCATCTCGTCCTCGCCGGCCTCGGTGATCTCGGCATGGAGCTCGCGCTTCCGCCTGGAGTTCGGGAACAGGCCCTCGGGCCGCAGCAGCATCATCCCGACCAGCGCCAGGCCGTAGAGCAGGAACTGGAGCTGGATGAAGTCGATGTCCTTGAGGATCGGCATGTTGATCGAGTCGAAGAACTGGTTCAGCGAGTGCAGGACCACATTGTTGATCGTGTAGATCGTGAACGCGCCGACCGCGACGCCCCAGAAGTTGCCCATGCCGCCGAGGACGACCATGGCGAGGATCGTGAACGACACGGTGAACGTGAACTGGTCCGGGCTGACGACGGTCAGCTTGGCGGCGCCGAGCACGCCGGCGATGCCCGCCGTCGAGGCGCCGAGCGCGAAGGCGAGCAGCTTGGTGGTGACGGTGTTGATGCCGTTGGCGGCGGCCGCCAGCTCGTCCTCGCGAATCGCCTCCCACGCCCTCCCGATCCGGCTCTCGACGAGCCGGTACGCGAAGATCAGGACGACGGTCACGATGACCAGGGTCGTCACGTAGTAGGGGATCGCGTCGAGCGCGGTGAAGGCGCCGATGCCGGGCAGCCACGGCCGGTAGATGCCGGCGATGCCGTTGATGCCGTTCGTGACCGTGGCCGCCTCGCGGAACACGATGGGGACGATCTCGCCGAACCCGAGGGTCACGATCGCGAGGTAGTCGCCCCGCAGCCGCAGCGTCGGCGCCCCGAGGAGGACGCCGAACAGGGCGGCGACCCCGGCACCGATGAGCAGCATCGGCCAGAAGACGACGCCCGCCGCGTCGCCCAGCGACGCCTGGAGGTTGATCCCGAGGATCTGGTTGCCGAACGGCGAGGCGGCGTACGCGTAGGCATACGAGCCGATGGCGAAGAAGGCCGCGTAGCCGAGGTCGAGCAGGCCCGCGACGCCGACCACGAGGTTGAGGCCGACGGCGAGGAGGACGTACACGCCGGCGTTCGAGAAGCCGTCGATCCACGCCGCCTGCGGCTGGAAGTCCGAGATGATCGGCAGCCCGGCGAACAGCGGCAGCAGGAGCCCGATGAGGGCCATGCACGCGACGATCGTCGTGGACCGGTGGTGGCGCCCGAAGACGCGGATGCGCTCGCGCGGGCTCGGTCCGGGCGGCGCCGTCGGGACCTCGCGAGAGCGCGGTCATACGCGCTCCGCCGTCTGCTGGCCGAGGATGCCCTGCGGGCGGAAGACGAGGACGATGACGAGCGTCCCGAACACGATCGCGGGACCCCAGCTGTTGTAGCCGGCGACGGCCGCGCTGACCTCGATGAAGCCGATGATGAAGCCGCCCGAGCGCGGCGCCCACGGTGTTGCCGATGCCGCCGAGGACCGCGGCGGTGAACGCCTTGAGGCCGGCCTGGAACCCGATGTCGAACCGGGTGTTCCCGTACTGGAGGCCGTAGATCACGCCGGCGGCGCCCGCGAGCGCCGACCCGATGAAGAACGTGATCGCGATCGTGCGGTTGATGTTGACGCCCATCAGCGAGGCCGCATCGCGGTCCGCCGCGGTCGAGCGCATGGCCCGGCCGGTCCGGGTGCGCGACACGAACAGCTGGAGCGCGACCATCATGATCAGCGCGGTCGCGATGATGAACAGGCTCAGGACGGGGATCTTCGCGCCGCCGATCGTGACGAAGATGTCGGTCGGGAAGATCTGGGGCGAGTTGGTGTTGAACGGTCCGTAGCCGAAGTACGGCGGGATGCCCTGGACCAGGTTCCACAGGATGAACGACACGCCGATGGCGGTGATCAGCGGCGCCAGTCGCGGCGCGTTGCGCAGCGGTCGATAGGCGGCTCGCTCGATCAGGACGCCCAGGGCGCCCATCACGATCATCGTGAACGAGAACACGGCGATCAGGACGATGATCAGCATGGCTGGGTCGCGGATCGCCACGTTGAAGCCGAGCGTCGTCAGGAACGACAGGCTGACGAAGGTGCCCACCATGAACACGTCGCCGTGGGCGAAGTTGATGAGCTCGATGATCCCGTAGACCATCGTGTAGCCGATGGCGATCAGCGCGTAGATCGCGCCCAGGGTCAGGGCGTTGACGAACTGCGCCGGGCCCATCCAGGCGTAGATCACGGCGAGGATGATCCCGACGATCGCGAGCCTGATGGCGACGCGCGCGCCGGGTCCCGAGAGGGCGCGGGCGGGCGGTGCTTCGGCCGCAGCAGCGGGAGCGGTCATGCCATCACCTTGCGCTGGCGCTGGGAATTGGAGGACCGATGGATCGACGCCGGGAGCCCGTGCGGGCCCCCGGCGTCTTGTTGGTACGGAGCTAGATCGAGCTACTGGCCGTAGTTGATCTGCTTGACGAAGGACCAGTCGCCCTTCCCGCCGGCCGCGGTCGTGTCGACCTTGTACAGCGAGATGATCTTCTGGCTGGTGTCGCCATTGGCGTCGAACTGGACCGGACCGAGGACGGTCTGGAAGGTCGTCGCCGGGTCGGTGGCGGCTGCGCGGACGTTCTCGCGCGTGATGTCACCCTTGGCCGCGGCCGCGGCCAGGGCGTTGATGATGATCTGGGCGCAGGCGTAGCCCGAGGCGCTGTAGGCGGCGGGATCGGCCTTGTACTCGGCGGTGTACTTCGTGGCGAAGTCGGCCGCGCTCGGGATGTCGTGGATCGCCGCGACGGACGAGAACGAGTTGTCCGCGGCCGTACCGGCGATGTTGATGAACGAGCCCTGAACGCCACCGTTCTGGTCCTGGATGCCATCGCCGCCGAGGAACGGCAGCGCGCCCAGGCCGGCCTGCGGCATCTGCTTGCGGGCAAGGCCACCGCCGTTGGCGGTGACGCCACCGAAGAAGACGCTGTCGGGGTTGAGGCCCGCGAACTTGGTCAGGATCGGCGAGTAGTCGGTGGTCTTCGGGTCGGCACCCTCGCGATCGACGACCTTGCCGCCGAGCTTGGTGAACTCGGCCGCGAACGCGTCGGCGATGCCCTTGCCGTAGACGGACAGGTCATCGATGATCGCGACGTTCTTCAGGCCGAGGTCGTTGTACGCGTACTGCGCGACGGCCGGGCCCTGGATGTCGTCGGTGGTGGCGACACGGATGTAGTTGATCTTGTCCGGGTTGGCCGAGCGGAGCTGCTTGCCCGCATCGCCCTTGGTCAGGTCCGGGTTCGTGTTCGCCGGGGAGCACTGAAGCAGACCGGCGGCATTCGAGATCGGGATCTGGACCTTGGCAACGGCCGAGTTGAACGGACCGACGACCGCCATGACGGCCGGATCCGAAACGAGGGTGGTCATGTCCTTGCCACCCTGGGTGGTGTCGTACTGACCGTTCACCGAGTGATCAAGGATGTCGGGCACGAGGTTGTAGCCCTTGATCGTCCCGGCCGCGTTGGCCTCCTTGATCGCCAGCAGCGCACCGTCGCGAGCCGGTCCGGCGCTCGCAAGCGAGCTGCCCGACAGCGGCAGGGTGATGCCGACCTTGATGTCCTTGTTGCCGTTGCCACTGGTGCTGCTGCCACTGCAGGCGGCAACCACGATGGCGAATCCGGCAACTGCCACGCCCACGCGTGCGAACTTCATGAACGCCTCCTCCTATGCCCTCGCCATCCGGTCTCAACGAGCCGGCGGCCGCGGTCCGTCCCTTGATGGTCCCGGTGACATCCGGAGCCGGCGGTGACGGGTGCGCGAGCGAGGGACCAAAACCAACGCTCGCCGCAAGGGCGGTCGAGCGATGCCGTATCATAGGCGCTGGCGTCGCGGATGCAAGGCGGCGCCATCGCTCCCGGGATGGCTGTCGAGCCTCGAGTCGCTCGCCTCCCGGGCCCCTCATCCGGCGGCATGCGTGGCCGCCCCCTCCGATCCTTGTCGGGACGGGAGCAGATACGCACCAGCCGCCCTTGCTGCACGAGGTCCGACCTTCGGCGTGGAGTACCTGGTTCGACAGGCCCGCATCACGGACATCGACCGCCTCGCATCCATCGGCCACGCGTCGTTGGAGCGGTCCGGTCGGGGTTCGCTTGATGCCGCGGGCCTGATGCGCCAGCTGGTCTACCTGCCGAACGCGAGCCTGCTCGTCGCCGAGGCACGGCGCGAGCTCGCGGGCGGCGCGCTCCTCGTCCTCCGGCCGTCGGTCGTCGCCGGCGGCTACGTCGGAACCATCGACCTGTTGGTCGTCTCACCAGATCACGACGCTGATCGCGTCACCAGCGCTCTCCTGGAGGAGCTCCTGCGGTCCGCGAGCAACAAGGGTTGCTCGATGGTCGAGGCCGCCGAACCCTCCGATCCCGCGGACCTCACCCGCCTCGCGCGGGCGGGCTTCGCCACCGCCGGGCCAACGCTCTGGCGGTCCGTCGCGGCGGCCGGTGCCACGGCCCGCCGAACCTAGCGCCATGGGCGGCCGGAAGGCCGGACCGCCCCCTCACCATTAGGAGTCAATGTGGGCAAGAACGTCGCCGTCTTCGTGGACGTGGCGAACATCTTCTACGCGGCCAAGGCGGCCGGCGTGGATATCGACTACGTCACGCTGCTGAAGTCGGCCACGGCCGGACGAGACTTCGTCCGAGCCTACGCGTACACCGGGCTCGACCCGGACAACGAGAACCAGCGCAACTTCCACCAGTTCCTCGCGCGGCACCAGTACAAGGTCGTCAGCAAGGACATCCGCAAGTACGGCGACGGCAAGGTCAAGGCGAACCTCGACATCGAGCTCGTCGTCGACCTCATGAAGACCGCGCGCAACCTGGACATCGCCGTCATCGTGTCGGGCGACGGCGACTTCGCGTCCGCGATCCGCGCGGTGCAGGAGATGGGCGTCCGCTGCGAGGTCATCAGCTTCCGCGGCAACACCTCGTCGGACCTGATCGAGGTCGCGGACCTGTTCACGGACATCACCCAGATCGCCCGCGTCGACAAGGGCTCCACGCGTTCGGGCCGCCGGGTGGCGGACGACGAGGAGGACCTGTCGATGACCGAGGTCCCCGAGAAGCAGTCCGAGGGCACGGGTCGCGGTCGTGGCCGCGGTCGTGGCCGTGGACGGCCGGAGCGAGACGAGGCGCCGGTCGCGGCGGCCCGTGGCGGTCGGTCCGCCGGAACCCGGTCGTCGGCCGGCGTTCCCGCCGCGGCGATCGCGTCGAATGGCGCGCCGGGCGGGCTCGTGGCCCTGCCGGGCGAGAAGCTGTCCCGCGCGGCCTCGGCCGGGTCGGTGGACATCGATGAGCTCGAGGACGGCGAGGAGCTCGAGCTCCTCCTGGACGCCGAGGACGCCGAGGGCGTCGAGGGTGCCGAGGGCGAGGGCCAGCTCGGCGAGGCCGATGCGCGTCGTCGTCGCCGCCGCCGTGGCGGTCGTGGCCGCGGTCGCGGCCGGCGCGAGGACGAGGTGGGCGTCGAGGGCGGCGAGGCCGTCGTCGAGCCCGTCGACGAGGACCGGCCGGAGCCCGTCGCGGCCGCCGAGGCGCCGCGCGCCCCGCGCAGCCGCTCCGGCGAGCTGCCGACCCCGTTCGACGACATGGACGCGCTGGATGCCGCACCGCGGCCCCCGCGCTCCACGCCGTTCGGCTCCGTCTGGGACCGCCAGCTCGGGTCGTCGGCCCCGCGTCCGGCGGCGAGCGGCCTCGCGCCGCTCCCCGAGGACGAGGAGGACCTCGCCGAGCCGGAGATCCCCGAGTACCTCATCGCCGAGCGGCGCCAGGCCCAGGGGCAGGGTGGTCGCGGCGGCGGTGGTCGAGGCGGCCCCCGCGGCGGCGGCAACCGCGCCGCCTATGCGGCGGCCATCGACCGTGAGCGATACGGCGGCGGACGCTCGTCGGGTGGCGTGAGCCGGTATCCCGACACGTCACGCAGCGGTGGCGGGAGCAGCGGCGGGGGTCGCAGCAGTGCGCCCAGCCGTGGCGGCCAGCCGCCCCGCGGGTCCGCGCCAGGACCGCCCCGAGCGGTTCGATCGCGCGCCTCGCGGCACCAGCAGCGAGCCGTGGAGCGAGGTGCCGCCGGAGCTCGAGGAGCTCCTCCGGGCGCAGATGGCCCAGTCCAAGCCGGCGACCGCGCCGGCCCGGTCGAGCCAGACGGCAGGGGAGGCCGAGGCGGCCCCGGCCCCGAAGGCCCGAGCGACCCGCGCTCGCACCACCAAGGCGGCGGCTGAGCCCGTCGCCGAGGCGGCCGAGACCGTCGAGGCGCCCGCGACGAAGCCGCGTGCGACCCGGAGCCGGACGACGAAGGCCGCCGCAACCGCGGCGCCCGCGTCGGAGGCCGGCGGTCGAGACCGAGGCGCCCAGGAAGCGCACGACGACCCGCCGCAAGGCGGCCGACGCGGCCCCGGCAACGGAGGCCGCCGCGGTCGCCGAGCCGGCCGCCGAGGCTCCCAAGAAGCGGGCCACCACGCGCAAGAAGCCGGCCGCGACCGAGCCCAGCGAGGGCTGATCGCCAACCGGCCGTCGTCACCGGCGCCAGTCGTGGACGGATTCCGCACCGTCGGGCAGCCGGCGGCGACAGCCGTGGTCCGCGGCATGCTCGCGAGCCGGGTGCCGCACGCGCTCGTGCTCGTCGGGCCGGCGTCGGTCGGCAAGGAGCCGCTGGCCATGGACCTGGCCGCGGCGCTGCTGTGCACGGGCGCCGTCGGCGCCGACCGCCCATGCCGCTCGTGTCGCGGCTGCCGCATGGTCGAGCACGGGAACCACCCGGACCTGCATCGACTGGAGCCGGAGGGCGCCGGCGGCCAGGTCCGGATCGGCGACCGCCAGCATCCCGAGCCCGGGACCGTCCGCGGGCTCGCGGTCGAGCTCGCCCTCCTGCCGGTGGAGGGCGGCGCCCGCGTGGCGATCGTCCGCGACGCGCACCGGATGAACGACGACGCGCAGTCGGCGCTGCTCAAGACGCTCGAGGAGCCGCCTGCCGGCACCACGATCATCCTGTGCGCCGACGACGAGGAGCGGCTCCTGCCGACCGTGCGATCGCGCTGCGCGCGGGTGCGCCTCGGGGCGGTCGGGCACGCGCGAGATCGAGCGCCTGCTCGACGAGCGCGGCCTCGCCGACGCCCCGACGGCGGCCCGTCTCGCGCGCCTCGTGGGCGGCCGGGCCGGCCTGGCCGTCGCGTACGCGACCGCCCCCGACGCCGAACGGCTCCGGGGCGAGATCGGGCGGATCCTCCTCGACCTGCTCCGAGCCGGCCGGGCGGCGCGCCTCCGATCGGCGTCCGAGCTGATCGCGCGGGCCGGAACGCTCGCCGCGATGCAGTCGCCGGCGGCCGCGCCGGTCGCGGCGGCAGCTGGCCGGCGGGGCAAGGGCACCTCGACGAAGGCCGCCACCGTCGCGGCCCCGACGATCGCGGACGATCCGGGAGGCGGCGAGCCCACCGCGGACGCGGATCCCGCCGCAGACACCGCCGGCTCGCGCAAGGTGCCGGCCGCGGAGCGGCGTCGCGCGGTCAACCTCCTGCTCGACGCCTGGCGGATCCTGGCCCGCGACCTCGCGCTCGCGCAGGCCGGGGCGATCCGGTCGGTGCGGGACGTGGCGCTGCTCGAGGAGCTGGAAGGTGCCGCAGCCGCGGCACCGGCCGGGGCGTTCGCGGCGTTCCTCGGGCGGCTGACGCGCGCCGGAGAGCTGGTCGAGGGCAACGTCAGCCCGGAGCTCGTGCTCGACGTGCTCCTCGTCCGCTGGCCGGTGGTCGGATCGAAACCTTGAGTGATCCGGCGCCGTTGCAGCCCGTGCGGGAGCGCCTCGACGCGACGGTCCACGGCCGCGTCCAGGGTGTCGGCTACCGCGTCTTCGCCCTGCGCGAGGCGATGGACCTGGGCGTCGCCGGCTGGGTCGCCAACGAGTCGGACGGCAGCGTCCACGTCATCGCCGAAGGCCCGAGGCGAGACCTCGAGGCCCTCCTGGTCCGCCTCGAGGCGGGCCCACCGGCGGCCATCGTCGATCGTGTCGCGGCCCGATGGGAGCCGGCACGCGGCGCCGCGACCGGGTTCCGCATCGAGAGCCGCGCCCACCGCGGCGACTGAGCGGACGGTGCGGCCGTGCACCATCCGGGACTGATGGCCCGCGCAACCCGGACGACGCTCCCATTCCGGCGCAGGCCGATCCGGGGCACGTTGGTTCGGATGGACGACCAGACGCCCGCCGAGGTGCTCCCCAGCCTGTATCGCGAGGTCCTCGAGACCGTCGCGCGGCTCGAGCGGGCGGGTCAGCGCGAGTACGCGTGGGACGTCCGGCGCCGCGCCTCGGCGACCTATTCGACGCAGTGGAACGCCCATGGCCGCCGGTCGCTCGAGAAGCTGAACCGCGAGGCCCGCACGACGCTCGCCTCCAAGCACGTCGCGGCGGCGGCCGCCATGGCCGCGGGGACCGAGCCCGCCTGACGTACGCTGGCGGCGATGCCGCCCGTCGTCGCCGACCTCGTGGATCGCGCCCTCGCCGGGTTCGAGGTGCTCGCCGCCACCGCCGAGCCGATCGCGGACGAATACCAGTACGTCACCGACCTCGGCACCGTGTGGCGCGCGCGCCTGCGGGCCGTCGCCGACGCGCGGGGCGGCGAGCCGGCGCCGGAAGGAGCGGACGCCGCGATCGACGCGCTCGTGCGCGAGGCTGATCGGATCGACGACCCCCACCAGGCCATCGACTGGCTCTCGACCCTGCCGCAGGTCGCGCTCGTGGCGCTTGGCGAGCCCGCCTGATGCACTTCGCGGACGCCCGGCCCGACGGACGGGCCGTGGTCTACGCGCACATCCAGGCCGACCCGCTCGTCGCGGAGGCGGCTGGCCTCCTCGCCGAGGCGTCGACGACCCAGCGCCTGCTTGCACGGGCCGTGATGAACGGCGTGTCCACCGACCCGGCGACCTGGCGGGGGATGTTCCCGTCGCTCTTCGGGCCGGCGGCCGCGGCTCCGGGCGACGCGGACCGCGACCGGTCGGCGGCGATCCTGGACGTGTCGCTGCGCGTCGCCGATCGCGGCGAACAGGCCCGCAGCCAGTTCCGCGGCGCCATCGTCGAGGCGCTGACCGAGCGGCTGCTGGTGGCGCGAACCGGTCCGGTGCGCCGCGAGCGACGGATCCTGTTCGACGGACGTCCGGCCGAGATCCACCCCTACGACGTCACGGTGGAGCGCGAGGACGCCGGCGAGGCGTGGGACTGCAAGTGGGGCGCTCGCGGGATCAAGGCGGACGTCCTGCACCAGCTCGACGACGCGCGGCGCGGCGCGGCGGAGGATGACACCCGCCTCGTCGTCGGCCTGGTCGTGTTCGACGCGCGCCGGTCGTGCGAGGTCCGGCTCGTCCGCGAGCGCGGGCCGGTGGCGCTCGAGGGGCTCCGGCTGATCGCGCTCGAGTCGCTCGACCGGCTGGCCGGCCGCCGACCGGCATGACCGACGACGCCCGCGAGGCGGCGAACCGCACCGCGACGGTGCCCTACCGGGTCCGCTTCGACGAGTGCGGCCCCGACGGCCTCGCGCGGATGTCGGCCCTGCTCCGCTATGCGCAGGACGTGGCCTGGATCCATTCCGAGCGCCTGGGGTTCGACCGCGACTGGTACGCCGCTCGCGGCCTGACCTGGCTCGTCCGGGCGGCGGAGGTCGCGATCGTCCGCGCGATCCCGCTGGGGACGACGCTCGACGTGTCGACGACGGTCGCCGGCTTCCGCAAGGTCTGGGCGCGCCGCCGGACGGACGGACGGCTCGCCGACGGGACGCTCGCGTTCTGGGCGCACACGGACTGGGTGATCGTCGACGCCCGCGGCGTCCCGACGCGCATCCCCGCGGAGTTCCCCGAGGTCTACGGCGAGATGCCCGGACCGTTCGAGCCCGGCCGGGTGCCGCTGCCGCCGGCACCGGCCGGCGCGACGAGCCACCGGATCGCCGTGCGGCCCGCGGACCTCGACCCGCTCGGCCACGTCAACAACGCCGCGTACCTCGACTACCTCGAGGAGACGGTGCTCGCCGCCGGAGACGGGGGCGCCGCGGCCGTCGCGCGCTCGCCACGGTCCGTCCGCCTCGAGTACCTGCTCCCGGCGGCGGCGGGCGCGACCGTCGACGGAGCGGCTTGGCCGGCCGGCGTCTGCGGACGAGGGAGCCGGCTGGGCCTGGCGCCTGGCCGATGGAGCCGGCACGGAGCTCGCCCGGGGGCGCCTCGGTCCCGGTACCTTCGAGCCCATCGACGCAGACAGGAGCGGTGGATGACGCGAACGGTGTTCAGGGGCGGGTCGGTGTTCGACGGCACGGGCGCGGACCCGGCGCCGGCCGACGTCGTGGTCGAGGACGGCCGGATCGTCGACGTCGGGTCGGGGCTGGACGGCGACGTGGCCGTGGAGCTCGACGGCCGGACGCTGCTCCCGGGCCTGTTCGACTGCCACGTCCACGTGGCGACGGGCCACGTGGATGCGTGGCGTCTCGCCAACACGCCGTTCTCGTATCGCTTCTACGAGGCGGAGAAGAACCTCGGCCTGACCCTGCGCGCGGGGATCACGTCGGTGCGCGACGCGAGCGGCGCCGATCTCGGGATGCAGCAGGCGCTGCTGGACGGCCTCATCGTCGGGCCGCGCATGCAGATCAGCATCGCGATGGTCAGCCAGACCGGCGGCCACGCAGATGACTGGCTCGCATCCGGCGTCAACGTGCCGCTCACCGCGCCGTATCCCGGGCTGCCCTCGGGCATCGTCGACGGGCCGGACGAGATGCGCCGCAAGGTCCGCGAGCTGCACCGGAACGGTGCCAACGTGATCAAGGTCGCGACGTCTGGCGGCGTGCTCTCGGCCCGCGACAACCCGGCCCACGCCCACTTCTCGCCCGAGGAGCTCGACGTCCTCGTCGCCGAGGCGACGGCCGCCGGCATGTTCGTCATGGCCCACGCCCAGGGCGCGGACGGGATCAAGAACGCGGTTCGCGCCGGGATCCGTTCGATCGAGCACGGGATCTTCCTCGACGCCGAGGCGATCGACCTGATGCTCGCTCGCGGGACCTGGCTCGTGCCCACCCTCGTCGCCCCGCAGGGCGTCATCGACGCCGCGGCGTCTGGCGTGACGTTCCCGCCGGGCGTCCTCGAGAAGGCGACGTCCCTCCTCGACCTCCATCGGCGCAACGTGGCCACGGCGATGGCCGCCGGCGTGCGCGTGGCGATGGGCACCGATGCGGGCGTGACGCCGCACGGCAGGAACCTGCTCGAGCTCAAGCTGATGCACGACCTCGGCATGGCGCCCGCCGCCGTCCTCGAGGCGACGACGCGGAGCGCCGCCCAGCTGCTGGGCGTCGACGACGAGCTCGGGACGATCGAGACGGGCAAGCTCGCTGACCTCGTGGTCGTGCGGGGCGATCCGTACGACTTCGAGACACTGCCCGACCGGATCGACGGCGTCTGGCTCGGCGGCCGCAAGGTCGAGGCCGCGGCCGCCTAGTACTTTCGGGCCATGACGCGGCCCCGCGCAGGGGGTGCGCCGGGGAACCGGCCGAGCGGTGCCGCCGCACGTTGGGACCATCGCGTCATGGGTCGCCGGGTCACCCGCCCGTAGCCTCTTGGTACGGGGCGACCGATGACCGGCGCAGCCCGCCTTGGCGTATTCGGAAGAGGTCCTTTGGACGTCCAGATTGCCGCTGCCGCCGTGCTGCTGGTCGCCGCGCTCATCGGGGCACTGGCCGGGTCGGCCGGGTACTCGCTGTTCATCGAGCGCCGCCAGGTCCGGGGCGTGGCGCGGCTCGCCGAGCGCCTCGCGACGGCCGCCGACGACAGCGCGCTGGTCGCCCTCGACGCCGAGCGCATCGCCGACCCCAAGCTGCGGGACGCCTTCCGCGACCTCGCCGACCGCGTGGCCGACACCTGGCGCCTCGCGACCGTCGATCCGCTGACCGGCATCGCCAACCGGCAGGCCGTGCTCGCGCGGCTCGACGAGGAGCTCGACCGGGCGAACCGGTACCACCGCCAGCTCTCGGTCGTGATCATCGACCTCGACCACTTCAAGCGCCTCAACGACGCCCACGGCCACGCGGCGGGCGACGCCGTCCTGCGCCACGTCGGCCAGCGGCTCGCGGCCAGCGTCCGGGCCGTGGACATCGCGGGCCGGTACGGCGGCGAGGAGTTCCTCGTGGTCCTGCCCGAGACCGGTCCCGACGCCGCGGCCTCGCTCGCGGAGAAGCTGCGCCGGGCGGTCGGCGGGAGCGAGGTCCGGCTGCCCGACGGCGAGCTCGTCAGCGTGACGCTGTCGGCCGGCGTCGCCGGCGGCCAGGGCGACCTGCTCCGCCTCGACGCGCTGGTCCGCGACGCCGACGCGGCGCTGTACTCGGCCAAGGCCCTCGGCCGCGACCAGGTCTACGTGTTCCGGGAGACCGGCGACGACGGGACGATCCGGCGGGCGCCGATCAGCTCCGAGGCGCGGTCGCGCGCCCTCGACGTCGGCCGGTCCGCCATGGACGCCGCGCAGCAGGCGCTCCTCGGCGCGCTCGCGGGCCGCGAGCCGTGGACCGGCAAGCCCTCGACGATGATCGCGGAGGCATCGGTCGCCCTCGGGCGCGCCATCGACCTCCCCTCGGGCGAGCTCGACCGCATCCGGACCGCGAGCCTGCTCCACGACCTCGGCAAGCTCGCGATCCCCGAGGACATCCTCGGCCGGCCCGGCGACCTCGCGATCTCCGAATGGCGCGTCGTCACCGAGCATCCCAAGATCGGCCAGGTCGTCCTCGAGCAGGCGGGCGCGCTGCGCGACGCCGCGACGATCGTCCTCCACCACCACGAGTGGTACGACGGCCGGGGCTACCCGCACGGCCTGACCGCCGGCGAGATCCCGATCGGCGCACGCATCGTGTCCATCGTCGACGCCTACGAGGCGATGATCGCCGGACGTCCGTACCGCGCCGCGATCTCGCACGAGGCGGCCATCGACGAGCTCCGCCGCCAGGCCGGGATCCAGTTCGACCCGGACCTCGTCGAGGTGTTCGCCGCGCTGTTCGCCGACGGCCTGCCGTGGGACATCGACGGCCACGCGGTCGGGTCCCTCCACCTCCACGACCACGATCACGCGCCGATCGACGCGGCGCCCGAGCCCATGGTGGCCGGACGCGGCGCGCGAGGCGGACGGCGGGCCGCGTCGGCCGGGCCGGCGGCGAGCCATCGTCGGACGACCGCGGAGCTCCACGACTCGGTCCACGACCGGCGGCGCCGCGCGGGCTGAGCCCCGGCGGACGGGTCAGGCGCGGGCCGGCCCACCGTAGAGCTGCTCGGACATCGGCGCGAACGGCGTCCGGCTGAACACCGCCTCCACCGGCAGCCCGAAGAACTCGGCGGCGCGCAGGGCGAGGTCGAGGCTGGGGTTGTACTCCCCGCGCTCGAGGTACCCGATGGTCTGGTAGTTCACGCCCAGCGCGTCGGCGAGCTCCTGGCGCGACAGCCCGCGCTCCGCCCGCAGGACGGCGAGCCGGTTGTGGATGACCGGGTCGACGCGCTCCAGGCGCGCCATCAGCCCTCCTCGGCGATGGGATCGGGCTCGATCCACGCGAGCGCGGCCGTCGGCAGCACCGGGAGCAGGACCGCCATGCACAGCACGAGCGCGTTGGCGAGCGCGGCGTCGATCGTGATCGGCTTGCCGAACAGCCAGACCGCGAGGCCCGCCCAGGCGACCCCGAAGATGACGACGGCCGACAGGACCTGGTAGCTCAGGATCCACGCCTGGTCGCGCAGGTGGCGCTGCCGCTCGTCGAGGCCCGGGCCGGGAAGGTCGGCGCGCCGGCGGACGAAGGCGTACAGCACCAGCGCACCCCCGAGCGTGACGCCGAACAGCAGGAAGGTGACCGGGCCCCAGAGCACGTTGGTCACGCTGGTCGAGAGCCAGAACGTGGACCAGGCGAAGGCGGCGGGCATGCCGAGCAGCGTGGCGACCGCGAGCACGCGGCGCGACCGCTGGGAGAGGTGCGAGATCCGGTCGAGCCGTGTCCCGACCGAGTGCGGCTGGTTGACCATGTCGATGTCCCCATGACGTTTGTCCAGAGCGCAGAATGTAGTATTAATACAACAGTCTGTCAAGCATGGCGACGCAGGGCCGAGCATCGCGCGCGCCGAAGTGCGGCCACGCGCGGCCACCTCCCGGCGCACGATGCTGGGGTGACCGAGGATCGCGACCGTCGCGACATCGCCCTGCTGTTCGCGACGCGCAGCCTGCGCATGTTCGCGTACGGGTTCCTGGCCGTCGTCCTGGTCCTGTATCTCGGGGCCGTGGGGCTCGGCGGGGCGGAGGTCGGCCTCCTGCTCACGCTCACGCTGCTGGGCGATGCCGCGATCTCGCTCCTGCTGACGACCCGGGCCGACCGGTTCGGCCGGCGGCGCACGCTGTTCCTCGGCTCGCTGCTGATGCTCGGCGCCGGGCTCGTGTTCGCCTCGTCGACCGTGTTCCCGGTGCTCCTGGTTGCCGCGACCCTGGGCGTGCTGAGCCCCAGCGGGAACGAGGTCGGGCCGTTCCTCGCCATCGAGCAGGCGTCGCTGGCGCAGCTCGTCGATGCGAAGGACCGGACGTCCACGTTCGCCAGGTACCAGGTCGCCGGCTCCGTCGCGACCGCCGCTGGGCTCCCTGGGCGCGGGCCTCATCACGCAGGCGGTGCTCGGAACCGGGGCCGCGCCGGCCGACGCCTATCGCGTCGTCATCGCCGGCTACGCCGTCATCGGGCTGGTGATGGCGTTCATGTTCCCGCTGTTGACGCGGCGGGTCGAGGTGGCGGCCACGGTCGACGGGCCGCCCGTGAACCGCTTCGGCCTCCATCGATCCGGCGGCATCGTCGCGCGGCTGGCGGCCCTGTTCGCGCTCGACGCCTTCGGCGGCGGCTTCGTCATGCTCGGGTTCATCGCCTTCTGGCTCACGACCACGTTCGGCGCGGACCCGGCCATGGTCGGCGGCATCCTGTTCGCGGCCAACATCCTGGCGGCGTTCTCGGCGCTGGCCGCCGGGCCGCTCGCGGCGCGCTTCGGCCTCATCCGGACGATGGTGTTCACGCACCTGCCGTCGAACGTGCTGCTGATCCTCGTCCCGTTCATGCCGACGCTGGCGCTGGCGACGCTCGTGCTGCTGATCCGCTTCAGCATCAGCCAGATGGACGTGCCCACGCGCCAGTCGTACACGATCGCGGTGGTGGACCCGGACGAGCGGTCCGCGGCGGCCGGCGTCACGGGCATCGCGCGCAGCCTCGGCGTGGCGCTGTCGCCGCTGATCGCCGGCCCGATGTACCTCGGCACCGCGTTCGTCGGGGCGCCGTTCGTCATCGGCGGGCAGCATCAAGATCGTCTACGACCTGCTGCTCTACCGCGCGTTCAGCACGGTCCGGCCGCCCGAGGAGCGGGAGACCCGGGCGGCCTAGAGCGCCGGCGCCTGCCAGCCGCCGGTCGCGGCCTCGACGACGCTCGCCGCGGCCAGCGCGACGTCCTCGCGCCAGGGCTTGGCCACGAGCTGGACGCCGATCGGCAGGCCCTCGGGCGACGTGCCGGCTCGGACGACCGCGGCCGGCCAGCCCGTGAGGTTGTGGATCTCGCTGTACGTGTCGCCGTAGACGGGCGTCCTGCTCTCGCCGTGGCGGACCGCCGGCAGCGGCAGGACCGGTGACACGAGGAGGTCGAAGGGCGCCATCCAGCGGAGGAGGCGACCACGAACGTCGTCCGCCCGCTCGACGGCGGCCGAGACGGCGTCGCCTGCCACCGGCTCGCCGGGACGGACGGAGACCCACCCGAACCGGTCGTACGAGCCGTGACCGGGCGTCCCAGCGCCCTCGATCAGGCGCCACAGCCAGGCGAACCCGTCGGCCCGGATCACCGCCTCCCAGGCCGGCCGCGCGTCGACGATGTCGGGCGGCAGGTGCTCCTCGACGCGTGGCCCCGGTCGCGGCGATCGCGGCGACCGCGCGTGCCACGGCCTCGAGCGTCTCGGGCGTCGGCGTGCGGATGCCGTTGTCGCCGAACCATGCGACGCGAAGCCCGCCGACATCGACCCGCGCCGGGTCGCCCAGCGCGACCGGCACGACGTGCGGGTCCTCGCCGTCGGGGCCGGCGATGACCGGCAGCACGAGCGCCAGGTCCTCGACCCGGCGGGCGATCGGCCCGAGCTGGGTGAACGACTCGAACAGGCCGGCCGGCCCCGGCCAGTGCCCGGTCCGCGGCACGCGACCGCTCGTCGGCTTGATCCCGGCGACGCCGCACAGGTGCGCGGGCTGGCGGATCGAGTTGCCGCTGTCGCTGCCGATGTCGAACGGCGAGCCGCCCGCGGCGACGATCGAGGCGGACCCGCCGCTGCTGCCGCCGGGCGAGCGGTCGAGGTCGTACGGGTTCGAGGTCCGGCCGTAGACGTCGTTGTCGGTCTCGTTGGCCCAGGTGAACTCGGGCGTGTTGGTCTTGCCGACGAGGATCCCGCCGGCGGCGCGGAGGCGGGCGACGACCGTGGCGTCGCGCTCCGGAACCCGCTCGCGCCAGCCGATCGTGCCCGCGGTCGTGACGACGCCCGCGGTGTCCATCGAATCCTTGATCGTGAACGGGACGCCGTGGAGCGGCCCGACAGGCTCGCCGCGCGCCAGGGCCTCGTCCGCGGCGCGCGCCCGGTCCCGGGCGTCCGCGGCGAGCCGGACGACGGCGTTGATCCGCGGGTTCACCGCCTCGATCCGCGCGAGACAGGCGTCGACGACCTCGAGCGACGAGACCTCGCGCGCCGCGATCGCCCGCGCGAGCCACGTGGCGGACCGGGACCAGAGCTCGTCCGTCACGCGGGCGCCGTGACGGACGGACGGGCGTCGAAGGCGACGACGCGCTCGCACCACGCCGCCGCGCCCGAGCAGGCGCTCGAGGGCGGGCGCGGCGCCGACGAGCTGGAGGGCGAGCGGCAGGCCGGCGGCGTCGAGGCCGGTCGGGATCCCGATCGACGGCACCCCGGCGAAGCTCCAGGGGGCGCACAGCATGAAGTCGCCGGTGCCCTCGCTGCGCAGCGGCGCCGGCCCGGGCGCGACCGGCGACAGGAGCGCGTCGACGCCCTCGAGCAGGGGCGCGATGGCGGACCGGAAGGTCGCGCGGATCTCGCGCGCCCGGGCCACGCTCGCGGGATCGCGGGCCAGCCCGGCCCGCACGAGCCCGCCGATCTGGGGTCCGTACTCGTCGGCGTGGTCGCGGAACCACGTCGCGTGGACCTCGGCCGCCTCGGCCTCGAGGATCGCGACGCCGGCCTCGAGCAGCGCCATGAACGACGACGGCAGCTCGATCTCCACGACCTCGGCGCCGGCGTCGAGGAGGCGCGCGAGCGTGGCGTCGAGGTGGTCCTGGAGCTCCGGGCTGGCCTGGTCGAACAGGACGTGGCTGGTGGCGAGCAGCGGGCGCTCGAGGTCCGGGATCGCCAGCGGGCGGCCGCGCAGGACGCCCTCGACCAGCGCCGCGTCGGCGACGGAGCGGGTGATCGGGCCCGCGTGATCGAGGGAGGGGGCCAGCGGCAGGACGCCGTCGAGCGGCACGTCGCCGTGCGCGCCCTTGAGCCCGACGACCCCGCAGAACGCGGACGGCCGCAGGATCGAGCCCACCGTCTGCGTCCCGATCGCCGCCGGGACCTGCCGCGCGGCGACGGCGGCGGCCGACCCCGACGAGGAGCCGCCTGGCGTTCGCTCGACCGACCACGGGTTCGTGGTCGCGGCGGGGTCCTTGTACGCGAACGGCGTCGCGACGGTCTTGCCGACGATGACCGCCCCGGCGGCGCGCAGCCGCGCGACCAGCCTCGCGTCCGCCGAGGGCTGCGTGTGCGCGAACGGGGCGGCGCCCGCGGTCGTCGGCAGGCCCGCGACGTCGACGATGTCCTTGATCCCGATCGGGACGCCGTGGAGCGGCCCGATCGCCCGGCCCGCGGCGAGATCCTCGTCCCGGGCGCGCGCCTGCGCCAGCGCACCCGGCGCATCGACGGTGACCCACGCGCGCAGGGCGTCGTCGGTCGCGGCGATCCGGGCCAGCGACGCCTCCACGAGGTCGACCGCGGACACGTCGCCACTCGCGACGGCGGCGGCCGCACCCGCCACCCCGAGCTCCGTCAGGTCCATCGCTCGATCGCCGGGCGTCAGCCGGGATCCGGCGACTGGCCGGCCGGGCCACCGAGCGCCGCCAGGTGGTCCGACGAGGGCACGAAGTAGTAGGCGCCGGTCCGCGGGAACGTGAACGCCGTGAGCTCGTCCATCGGACCGCCGTCGCGGCCGACCATCCGGTCGAGCATGTCGGCGAGGACCCGCTGCGTGGCGCTGAAGCCCACGAAGATCGTCCCGTGCCGGGTCACCGATCCGTAGGCGATGTTGCGCCGCAGGATCTTGCCCACCTCGTCCTGGTCGGTGCGTGCCACGTGCGAGGTCGTGGGCCTCGGGTCGAGCTCGATGCTGTCGGCCTTGCGCCGCCCGATCACCGCCTCCTGGTGCGCGATCTCCAGCTCTTCCCACCCGGGCGCGTGCTCCCACTGCTGGAGCAGGAGGACCGACCCGCCCGCCCCGGGCGTCCCGTCGGGCACGAGGACGAGGCCCGTCGCCTCGACGAGGGACGGGTTCTCGGTGCCGTCGATGAAGCCGGTGAGGTCCAGGTCGTGGTGATACGGCCAGCCGACCATCTCGTGCGCGTGGTCGGCGCGCCCGGCGAGCCCGCGCAGGACCTGGCGCGACAGGTCGAACACGACGTCGTACGAGGCGCCGGTCAGCCAGACCATCACGTCGTGCTGGGTCGCCGGCAGCACGTAGCCGGTGGGGCCCGTGACCGGGTCGTTGAAGCCGGCGAGGTCGCCCGGACAGGCGCCGGGCGCGACCGTCGACCAGAGCTCGGGCCGGAAGCCCACGACGACGTTCACGCCGCCGATCGTCGTCCGCGGCTCGCGCATGCCGGCGACGAGCGAGCACGTCTCGGCGACGTCGGCGGTCGCGGCAAGGTCGAACTCGAGGTAGGCGTGCGACGCCGTCCCGAGCGCGAAGATCCCCATCTGCGGCGAACCCGTCATCGCCCGAAGCATAGGATGTGCCCCGGGCCCGCGGACACGGGCGGGACGTCATTGGAGGGCAGGGATGGTCGACCAGGCCGTGCGACAGATCGACCCGGCGCGCCTGCGGGCCTTCCGGTCCGCGTTCCGCGGCGAGATCGTCCTGCCGGGTGACGCGACCTACGACGCCGCGCGCGCGGTCTGGAACGGGATGGTCGATCGACGCCCGGCGATCGTGCTCCGCCCGACCGACGCCGGCGAGGTGGCCTCGGCCCTGCGATTTGCGCGTGACAACGACCTCGCCGTCGCCGTCCGCAGCGGCGGACACAGCCTCCCGGGTCATTCCACCTGCGACGACGGGGCGATCATCGACCTCGCGGCGATGCGAGGCGTGACGGTCGATCCGGAGCGCCGGATCGCGCGCTGCAACGGCGGGGCCCTCCTCGGCGAGCTCGACGACGCGGCGCAGGCCGTCGGCCTCGCGTGCAACAGCGGCACCGTGTCGCACACCGGGATCGCCGGCCTGACGCTCGGCGGCGGGATGGGCCGTCTCCAGCGCAAGCTCGGGCTGTCCATCGACTGCCTGCGCGCGGTCGAGCTCGTCACCGCCGACGGCCGGCAGGTCCGCGCCAGCGCCGACGAGAACCCGGACCTGTTCTGGGGCATGCGTGGCGCGGGCGCGAACTTCGGGATCGCGACGGCGCTCGAGTTCGACCTGTGGCCGATCGGGCCGATGATCACGCGCGGCTTCCGGATCTTCCCGGCCACTCGCGCCCGGGAGGTCGCCGCCGTCTGCCGCGACTACCTGCCGACGGCATCCGACGACCTGATGGGCTCCCTGACGGTGACCATGGCGACCCCCGCCGAGGAGTACCCGCCCGAGGTCGCGGGCGAGCCCGTCGTCGTCCTGGCGCTCGCCTACGTCGGGCCGGAGGCGGATGCCGACCGGGTCCTCGCGCCGCTCACCGCGCTCGGCCCCGGCGTGATGGGCTCGATCGGGCGGCAGACGCACCTCTCGTCGCAGCACGCGAACGACGACGCGATGGGCTGGGGCCACCGGATCTACACGAAGAGCGGGTTCCTCGGCGGCCTGCCCGACGAGCTCATGGACACGCTCGTCGACCACGTCGCCGCGTCGCCGCCCGGCGAGGACGTGTTCTCGATCTGGGCGTTCGGCGGGGCGGTCGGCCGGGTGCCCGAGGAGGCGACGGCGTTCCCGGTCCGGTCCGCGGCGTTCTGGATCGGTGCCGAATCGATGTGGGACGACCCCGCCGACGATGCCGCGCACATGGCGTGGGGGCGGGAGGGCATCGACCTGATCGCGCCGCACCGGGTCGTCGGCCAGTACGTGAACGACGTCAGCGAGACCGGCGACGAGTCGCTTGTCCGGAGCGTGTACGGCGACGCCAAGTACGACCGGCTGGTCGCGCTCAAGCGGGCGTGGGACCCGGACAACGTCTTCCGGCTGAACCAGAACATCCGGCCCTAGGAAGCCTCAGTCGGACGTCCCCGGAACGGCGGCCGACGCGGCGCACTCGGCGCAGACACCGGTCACCGTCAGGTGGCCGAGGTGGACGCGGAACCCGCGCGACCGCTGCAGGCCGTCGACCAGCGCGTTCGCCTCGTCGGTCGTGATCTCCCACGATCCGCTGCAACGGTCGCAGCGCAGGTGGGCGTGCTCGGCGTGTGGGAGGACGTGGAACTCCTCGCGCCCATCGGCTCCATGGCTGTGGTGCAGGTAGCCCAGCTCCTCGAGCACGTCGAGCGTCCGGTACACGGTCGAGGGCGTGGTCTCCGGGTCCTTCGCGCGGCAGCGCTCGACGATCTCGCTCCCCGTGACGTGCCCCTGCGTCGCGCCGAGCACGTCGAGGATCAGCCGCCGCTGCGGCGTCCACCGCAGGCCGCGTGCCCGCAGCTGGTCGCGCACGTCGGACCAGGCGCCGCCCGGCGCCGCGGGTTCCACGGGGGCCTGACCGCCGTCGATCGCCACGCCCTCGGCGCTCACGCCTCGTCCTCGTGGTGCTCGACGTCGTGGTCGTGGCTGTGGCGCGTGCCGCCGTGCTCGTGCAGGTGCTCGTGGATCAGGTTGGCGCGCAGGAGGAGGGCGCGGTCGTCGAGGATCTCGTCCGCTCGCCCGTCCGCGAGCACGCGACGCGACTCGCCGATGACGACGACCCGGTCCGCGATGAGCGGCACGATCTCGAGCTCGTGGGTCGCCGTCACCAGCGTCTTGCCGCCGAGCCCGAGCTGCCGGATGAGGTTGACCAGCACCCACTTGGTCCGCGGGTCGAGCGACGCGGTGGGCTCGTCGAGCAGCAGCACGTCGGGGCGGAGGGACAGCACGGACGCGATCGCCGCGCGCTTCTTCTCGCCGCCGGACAGCTCGAACGGGGCGCGGTCGGCGAGGTGGACGATGTCCATCTGGCGCAGCGCCTCGTCGCAGCAGGCCCGGACCTCGTCGTGCGACAGGCCGAGCTGGAGGGGGCCGAACGCCACGTCGTCGAACACCGTCGCCGAGAACAGCTGGATGTCGGGGTCCTGGAACACCAGCCCGACCTCGCGATGGAAGCGGAACGCGTCCTGGCCGTCGGCGACCGCGGCGACGTCGAGGCCGAGCGCCCGCATCGTGCCGGAGGAGGGCGCAACGATCCCGTCGAGGAGCTTGAGCAGCGTCGACTTGCCGGAGCCGTTGGCCCCGAGCAGCGCGACCCGCTCCCCGCGCTCGATGCGGAGGTCGATGCCGTCAAGCGCGACCTGCCGCCCGCCGTACAGGTAGCGGACGTCGTGGAGCTCGAACACGGGCTCGCGGGGCTCGGTCTCGGCCTCAACGGGAAGGACGGACGCCTCGACGGCCTCGGGCACGCTCGCGGGCTCGGTCGTCACGGCAGCAACCGGCCCATCGCGACCACGACCGCGGCGACGCCGACGGCCGCGGCGAACGACAGCCAGTCCGCGCGCCGCATCCGGTAGTCGTGGAAGCTGCGGATGGTGCCCGAGAAGCCGCGCGCGGCCATCGCCGCGTAGACGTCGTTGCTCATCTTCACGGAGCGATTGAGCAGGTTGCCCATCGACCCCGCGATCCAGCGCCGCTGCTCGCCGCCGCCGGTCCGCCCCACGACGCGGCTCTTGCGCGCCTCGAACATGCCGTTGGCGGTGTGCAGGAACAGGAAGATGTAGCGGTAGGTCATCGCCAGCACGAGGATGAACACCTGCGGCACGCGGATCGCCTGCAGGCTCTTGAGCAGGTCCGCCCACGGCGTCGTGAGCACGAGCAGCACGGCGAGCGAGACGCTGACCGCCACGCGGATCACGAACAGGACGGCGCCGATGAGCCCGGGGATCGACGGCGCGATCGTGAGCGGCCCGATCGTCAGCTCGAACAGGCGGGGGCCGGCGACGAAGAAGATCGCCGGGATCATGACGACGGCCGCGAAGAACGGGATCCCGAGCCACACGCGCTTCACGAAGAAGTCCGACGGGATGCGGCTCGCGGCGGCGGCGACCAGGATCACGGCGTAGAGGCCGATCAGGGTGACGATGGAGCCGGACAGGCTCGCGGCGAGCACCACGACGAGGAACATGCCGAGCTTGGCCCGCGGGTCGAGGCCCTGCAGCCAGCCGGCCGAGCGGGCGTGCTCCTCCGTGAAGATCGCGCGCTCGATCGAGCCCGAGATGCCGGACAGCGTGTGCTCGAGCCAGCCCACATGGCCGTCCTGATCGCGGGCGCGCGGCGCCGTCGTCGTCGTGGTCACGTCAGGCCGCCCGCGCCGTCGTCGCGTCCGTCGACGTGTCGGCCTCGTCGTCCGTCGTCGGGTTGCCGGAGGACCGCCGCAGGAGCCAGGTCAGCCCGTAGATCGCGCCACCGCACAGGAGGATCCCGAGGATCCCGGCGATCTCGTAGCCGATCGCCGCGTGCCACAGCTGCGCGTTCGCCTCGCTGAAGAACGGCAGGGGCAGGTTGTAGCCGCCGAGGGGCGCACTGAACACCGACGACAGGTCGCGGAGGCCCTGGGGGACGTAGCCGAACGCGGCCTCGACGTCGGCCGCCGAGCCCTCGCCGTACGCGAAGCCGGGGGCGATCAGCCCGAGCGGCGCGAGCACCGCGACCGCGGTGAACGCCGTCCCGACCCGCTTGAGGCGCGGTGGCAGGACGAACCACGCGAGGGGCACGAGGATCGCGAAGATCACGCCGACGACGAGGAGCATCGACGCGACCGAGGCCCAGTCGACCTTCGACCAGTCGGCGCCGAACAGGTGGCCCGGGTCGCCGCCGCCCATCGCGAGCCCGACGACGGCCAGCAGCCCGACCGCGCCCGCGACGGTCACGCCGACGAGCTGCCAGAGGGGACGGCCGCTGACGACGCCGTCGGGCGCGTCGCTCGTCGCGAACACGCCCCGCAGCCGGGTCAGGTACTCGGGGTGGCGCTTCTGCAGGTAGACGATGCCGAGATAGGTGATCGCGCCTTCGACCACCGACGCGCCGAACATGTGGGCGAGCAGCATCGCGGGCACGGCCTCGGACAGGCCGTACGGGCTGTACAGCGCATGCCCGTTCTCCGTGAACAGGAGCGGCTGGATGCCGAGCTCGATGCCGACCATCAGCGCCGACGCGGTCATCGCGACGTAGGCCGCGATCCCACCGGCCCACGCCCGCCGGCTCGACAGGAGGTCCGATCGACCCGCCAGGAGTCGGTACAGGCCGTAGCCCACGAACGGCATGACGATCGCCATGTTGAAGCAGTTGGCGAAGATCGCGAGGATGCCGCCGTCGCCGAAGAACAGGGCCTGGATGATGAGCGCCACGCTCACGCCGATGACGGCGGCCCATGGCCCGAGGACGATGGCGATCAGCGTCGCGCCAACGCCGTGCGCCGTGGTCCCGCCGGGCACCGGGATGTTGAACATCATGATCGTGAAGCTCATCGCGCTGAAGATCGCGAGCAGCGGGATCGTGCGGTTGCTAGGACGTCCTGGACCCTGCGGGTCGCGACCGCCACCGTCGGCACGGTGACGACGCCCATGCCCACCGCGATCACGGGGCTCAGGTAGCCGTCGGGGATGTGCACCTGGCGTCCTTCCTGGGGTTCCTCGGCGGCGCACGTCGCGCAGCGCTCTCGAGC
>CAVZFY010000022.1:0-60138 GCA_963774695.1 uncultured Chloroflexia bacterium
CGATGAACATCACGGTCGCGGACGCCCACCAGCCGACGAAGATGAACCACAGCCCGCGGACGGGCCACGAGACCTGGGCGACGGGCACCTGCACGAAGTTCACGAAGCCGGCCGAGTCGATCATCCGCTGGACCTCGCGGGTCCTCGGCCGGAGCGTGATCACGGTCGGGATGCGGTTGATCAGCCAGATGCCGAGCGGCAGCCCGATGATCGTGATCATCGAGAGCCAGGCGATCGCCGAGACGACGCCCGGTCAGCCACCAGCCCACGAACACGAACCAGAGCGCGCGCACGAGCAGCCCCGGGCCCTGCTGGACCTCGTAGGGCGCGAACGCGAACGGCGGAGGGCTGGCCGGCGGCTGGGCCGCGGGCAAACGGTCGGTCAACGATGTGCCTCTCTCGACGGCGATCGGATGGCTCTCTCCCCACTCGACCCCGTCGTGCAGGTCCGATCATGCGCACTGACCGTGCCACCTTGCCTGTCACAAGCGGTGCACCGGCGCACCGGCGGCGAGCGGCCAAAACCGCGGGGACCAGAGCCCTAGGCTAGTCCTCGTGACACTCCCCGACGCCGCGACGCCACCGTCACTCTGGCGACACGCCGACTTCCTGAAGCTGTGGACGGGTCAGACGATCTCCGAGCTGGGCTCGGTCGTGACCCGCACGGCGATCCCGCTCGTGGCGCTGCTCGTCCTCGGCGCCGGCCCGACGGACATGGCGCTCCTGGTGGTCGCCGGCAGCATGGCCGTGCTCCTCGTCGGGCTGTTCGCGGGGGCCTGGGTCGACCGGCTCCGACGCCGGCCGCTCCTGATCGGCACGGACGCGCTGCGGTCGCTGCTCCTGCTCTCGATCCCGATCACCTACGCCGCGGGCGTCCTGCGGATGGAGCAGCTCTACATCGTCGTCTTCCTGGAGGGCTGCCTGGGCGCGCTGTTCGATGCCGCCTATCCCGCCTACGTCCCGTCGCTGATCGGCGTCGATCGCGTCGTCGACGGCAACAGCAAGCTCGCGACGAGCTCGTCGCTCGCCGAGATCGGCGGCCCGGGGATCGCCGGCGCGCTGGTCCAGGTGGTGAGCGCCCCGTTCGCGATCCTGATCGATGCCGTGTCGTTCGCCGTGTCGGCGGTCTCGATGCTCCTCATCCGCACGCCGGAACCGCCACGGCCGCCGAGGACGACCACGACGCCCATCCGGAAGGAGATCGCCGAGGGCCTCGGGCTCGTCCTGCACCACCGGGTGCTCCTCCCGATCGCGATGCGGTCGGTGGTCGCCCACGTCGCCGGATCGTTCTACGGCGTCCTGTACACGATCTACCTGATCGACGACCTGCACCTGACGCCGTTGCTGCTCGGCATCGTCGTCTCGGCGGGTGGCGTCGGCGCGCTGGTCGGCTCGCTGTTCGCGCAGCGGGTCATCCGCAGGCTGGGGATCGGCCCGGCGCTGATCTGGACCGCGGTCGGCGCGTCGGCGATCGGCATCCTCACCCCGCTCGCGCAGGGACCGATCGCGCTCGCGACGCTGATGGTGTTCATCCCGCAGCTGCTCGGCGATGGCCTGCAGACGATCGAGGGCGTCGCCGAGCTCTCGCTGATCCAGGGCCTCAGCCCGGACCGGGTCCTGGGCCGGGTCAACGCCACCCTCGAGGTGTTCTCGCACGGGATCGCCTATCCGATCGGGGCGCTCGCGGCGGCGGCCGTCGCGGGGGTGATCGGCGTGCGTGGCGGGATCGCGCTCGGCTGGGCCGGGATGGCCCTCTCGATCCTGTTCCTGGTGTTCTCGCCGTTGCCCAAGATCCGCTCGATCGCGGACGAGCTGGCCGTCGAGGCCTGAGCCGCCGGCCGTCAGGACCTGGCGGCCGGGCGCCGCAGCCGCTCCGCCAGCGCCGGCGGCGCGATCACGATCAGCTGCGTCGTCGCGCGCGTGAACGCCGTGTAGAGCAGCTGGTCCAGCCGATCGGCCGTCTCGGGGAGCTCGCACAGGACGACGACCGGTCGCTCGAGCCCCTTGAACCGGCCGACGGTCTCGAACAGCACGACCCGTCGTCCTTCGGCTCGTCGGGCACCTCGTCGCCGGGCAGGCCGAGCGACTCGCCGGCGTCGTCGATGGCGCCGTTCCAGAGCTCGACGTTCCCGAACCGGCGATGCCGCCAGACCTCGCTCTTCGACGCCGACTGGCCCGACAGGACCACGATCTGCCACGGCCGCACGCCCTCTTCGGCGAGGAGACGGTGCAGGGTCGTCCGAACGGCGTCCACGGTCGCGTCGCCCGGCGCCGCGTCGCGGATCGTCGGGCGCTCGGTCCCCCGCCCCGAGCGCGACCGGCTCGGTCGAGCCGCGATAGAAGCGGGCGGCGAGGGCGCTGACGGCCGCAGGCGACCGGTAGTCCTCGAACAGCTCGAGCGGAGCGCCGAGATGCAGCCCGGCGACCTCGTCGTCGCGTCGCAGCGCCTGGCCCGGATCGTGGAACACCCAGAAGACGCCGCTTTCGGGCTCGAACAGCAGCCACGGGAGCGTCTCGAGCCAGTCCGAGGCGGAAGTCCTGGCCCTCGTCGACCACGATCGCGTGATAGCGGGACTCGTCGTCGGCGTCGATCGCCTGCTTGAGCGCCGTCGGCAGCGTCTCGTCCCACCAGGCCTGCGGGATCGGCTTCGGCGGTCGTGGCGCGAGCACCGCGGCTCGCTGGCCGAGCACCTCGCACAGCCGGTGGAAGGTCATCACGTCGGGCCGTCGATCCGGCGGTTCGCTCCGTTCCTCGACCTCCCGCAGCACCGCCGTCGCGAGCGGCTGGTTGAAGCACACGTAGAGCGTCCGAAAGCCCTCGCGAGCGAGCCGGCACGCCATCTCGACCGCGATCAGGCTCTTGCCGCTGCCCGCCGGCCCCACGACCTCGGCCCGCACCCTCGACCGGTTCTGGTTGAGCACGACCTGCTGGGCGCGCGAGGCGGCTAGCAGCTGCGCCTGGCCCTCGTCCAGGTCGTGCCGCAGGAGCCGTCGGAGCACGACGGTCGGGGCGAGGAAGTCGTCGATGCGGTCGCATGTCCGCGTTGGACAGTCGGTCGCCGCGGCTGCCGTCGCCCACCCAGAAGGCCCAGGCCCGATCGAGCGCCCGTCGCGTGATCTCCGGATCGCGAACGCGTCCGCGTCCAGGGTGAGGTCGCGCGTGGCATCAGGACCGAGGAGGACGTGCCCGGCGCGCAGGCTGGCGAGGTCAACATCGGGAAAGGCGACCGCGTGCCCGGCACGAAGCTCGTGGCCCGTCGGCCAGTCGGGCAGCTGCTCGATCGCCCGCCGCAGGTCGTGCTTGGCGGCCTCCGCCTGCGCGAACGGCGAGCGAGTCAGCGGGTGCTCGCCGATGAACCAGTGCCCGTTTACCGCGCGCGGCTCGCCCGACTTGACCTCGATCACGAGCAGGCCGTTGTCGGGGTGGACGAGCACGAGGTCCGCCTCACCGTCGTGCGCCGGGCCGTGCTCGCGTGTCTTCGCGACGAAGCGGACGTTCGGGTAGCACCGCGCACCTCGGGCAACGCGGCCGCGATCCGCGCGTCGACCAGTCGCTCCGCGTCGAGCCCCATCGGCCCCTGGACCTCCTGTGGGCATCAGGACGTTCGGGCGAGCGTAGCAGCGTGTTCCAGGCGCCGTTCGACTGGGCCGCCGGGCCGACGTTTGAAAGATCAGCCCTCCACGTGCGTCATCAGGGTTAGGCGTCGCGCCATCGGTCATCGAGCGACGACGCGCGACCAGGCACGCTGGGAGGTTGAGCAATGCGCGGTCGAGCAGTCGCCATCGCGATCGGCACGCTGGCGGTGCTCGCCGGCTGCTCATCGGCGCCAGAAGCGCCCTCACCGTCCTCCGTCTCGGTGTTGGGATCGGTGCCATCCGTTCAGCCCGCCTCGCAATCGACCCCGACCGCCACTCCAACGCCGTCAGGGCCGCCTTCAGCCATTGCCAATGCCACCGGCTGGGTCGCCTGCCAGTGCGGCGCCCCGCCCCGGGAAACGATCTACCTCCTCCGAGCAGACGGAACCGATGAACATCAGATACTCGCCGACTTCACCGGCGACGTCCGACACCCCGACTTCTCTCGGGACGGTCAGCGGCTGGCCTTTGATCGCCTGCCGGACGAGCAGAGCCCTGATGAGATCTGGTTTGCCGATGCCGGTGGCTCGAACCCGAAGAAGATCGAGACGACGTGCCCGATCAAGGAATGTCTCGGGATCTGGGAGCCCGCCTGGTCGCCCGATGGCAAGCAGCTCGCGGCCATCATCTTCGGCGGTCCGTTTGCGAACAACGACGTGTCATCGTTCGTCGTGGCAATCGTCGACGTCCCATCGGGCCGGACACGAAGATCATCGAACAGGTGTCCGCCAAGGGTCAGCTCCAATTCCCCCGCTGGTCGCCCGACGGCAAGTCGATTGCGTTCTGGAACGAGACGGACACGCCGTCGACATGGATCGTCGGCGCGGACGGAAAGGGCCTCCGCGAGCTAACCGGACCGGACCTTGGGGCGGGCGATCCGGACTGGTCCCCGGACGGCACGCGGCTCGTGGTCAGCACGCGGCCATTGGTCCACTTCGACAGCGGGCCATCCGATCTCTACCTGGTCGATCCCGACGGGACCCCCGTGACCAAGCTGACCGACAGCGCCGGACTTGGCGTGCGCTACACCCAGCCGCGCTGGTCACCCGATGGCACGGCCATCCTCTACACGCGGGACATGCCCGGGCGGGTCCGAACGATCCGAGCATCTCCGTCGATGGCAAGAGCGATGGACCGATCCCGGCGACCGAGCCCTTCCAGACGCATCCGGTGCTGCAGCCGACGCCGTGAGGCGTCGCTAGGCCGGCGCCACCTCCTTCACGGCCTCGCGCAGCCACGCGATGACGTCGGCGACCACCTGCGGGCCTTCCGGCTCGTTCATCGTCTCGTGGCGGAGGCCCGGGTAGACGCGGCGGGTCACGCCCGGCATGCCCTCGAACGGCTCCGAGGCCTTCGCCGGCACGAGCGTGTCGTCGGCGCCGTGGAAGACGTACGTCCGGACGTGGAGCCGCGGCAGCAGCTCGTTGACGCGGTCCTGGGCCGCGAACGCCCCCGCTCCCAGTCTCACCGTGCCGCTCTGCGGGCAGCCGGGGTCCGCGCGCGCCAGCCGGCCGACCTCGGGGTCGCGCGACAGCGCCTCCGGGCCCCAGGCGTTCTTGATCGGGAGCGTCGGGAGGATGCGCGCCAGGATTGGGCCGAGGGTGTGCTGCCAGCCCGGCAGCCCGTCGCCGAGCGCGGGCGACGACAGCACGAGCAAGTCGGGCGCCGGGCGGGCCGACAGCACCTCGTCGGCGCAGATCAGGCCGCCCATCGAGTGGCCGAGCAGGATGACCGGGGTGTCCGCCGCCGAGCCCGACGCGTCGTAGCGGACCATCTCCAGCATCGAGGCGGTGTCGTCGAGGAAGTCGTCCCAGCGCTCGACGTCGCCCGGTCGGCCGCCCGATCCGCCGCAGCCTCTCAAGTCGAACGCCGTCACGTCGATGCCGGCCTCGGCGAACTGGCCACCGATCCGCTCGTATCGGCCGGAGTGCTCGCCCGCGCCGTGGACCAGGAGCATGCGGGCCCACGGGTCGCCGGTCGGCGCCCATCGACGCACGAGGAGCTTCGTCCCGTCCATCGCCTCCTTGACGCTGGTCGTGGACACGCCGCTCGTCATCGTCATGTGGCCTCCCCTGCCGCCGGTTCCCGTCGACCCAGCTCGTAGGTCGCGGTCCCTCGCACGATGATGGGGCGCCTGGTGCCCTCGCGCTCGATGGTCAGGTCGAGATCCGCGATACCGCCGTTGCGGACCTCGTGGCTGCCGCCGGCCGGGTCGTCGTATCGCCATGTCGCGACGTCGCCGGGCGCGCGACTCGACGTGCCCGCTCACGACGATGCCGGAGCCGGCGACCGAGAAGCCGCACGACTCGTCCGTCTCGGCGATCGTCACGCCGCGGATCCGCCGGAACCCGCCGAGGCGGTGGCGCTGGCCGTCGATCTCGATGACGCCGTTCGCGATCCACGGGGTCAACCGTCCCGCGACCAGCAGCCGCCCGGCGACGAGGTCGAGGTAGCCGCCCTTGCCGTCGATCTCCACTGCATCGATCCAGATCCAGCGCTCGGCGTGCTCGGCGCCCCAGTTGTGGCCGACCATCCCGGGCCAGCCGTCGATCTCCACGCGCCGGTCGCCGAGCGTGACGACGCCCGAGAACGTCGAGCTCGGGTACGGCGAGCGGACCTTCGTCTTCGGGAAGCCGCCGCGATACATCCAGCCGAACTGGAGATGGTCGAAGGGGTCGGCGCCGTCGTCGAACGCGAGGTCCCAGGTGGCCTCGCCCTGCTCGGTCGTGACCGATCCGACGGCACGGCCCGGCGTCAGGCTCGCGTCGCCGATCGCGATGTAGCCGTCGGCCGGAAACGAGAGCTGCTGCTCCGCGAACGTCGCCTTGGCCTGCATCGGACCGGCGTCGTCGCGATCGAACCAGGTGAACCACAGCGACGCCTTCGCCGATCCCAGGGCGCCCGGCGCTCGATCGATCGTGTACCGGATCCAGATCGCCTGGCCGCCCGACGGCCGCGCCGCCCGCAGGAAGAAGCTCTCGTAGTGGCCGGCGTCCGGCTTCAGGCCCGGGAATCGCGCCTCGGTTCGCAAGTCGCGAGCCTAACAGGGCGATCGGGCCTGCATTCGGCCGCTCATTGTCATTCACGCCTGCCGTGAGTGATATCGAGCGACTCGTTCGCCGGGAACCAAGCCGGCGGCCGGATTCAGCGTGTTTCAGGCCTGCAACTGGCGCTAGTACGCCCATCGTGAGTACAAGCGCTTGTTCGGGGCACCCGACATGCGCTTGCACCCGTGTCAGGCGTGATAGCCAGTCCTCGGGGACGGATACCGCAGGTTTGCACGCCTCAGGTGAGTACGAGCGCGAGACCCGACGGATTGCACTCCTGCCAGGCGTGAATGACCACGCGCGGTGCACCCGGGAACCGGCCGCGCAAACCCGTGGAAACCGCACGCCCCCCATCGGCGTCTGCAGCCCGACAACGGACGACCGGGCAGCGGGACCCACCGGTCGGGCACAGGCACCAACGACCGGGCCCCGGGACGGTGAAACGAACCAACGATGAGCGACGACCAGATGCGCGGCCCGGGCCGCTCGACCCTCGGCTGGATGGGGATCGCCGGCGTGGCGGCGCTCGCCGTCGGCCTCATCGCCGGGCCGGCACTCGGCGCGAGCAAGAACCCCGGCCCCACCTACGTGACCACGAACGGCGCCACGGACCAGCCCGCCGAGCACACCATCGCCGTCACCGGCAGCGGCAAGGTCACCGTCGTCCCGGACATGGCGACGATCAGCCTCGGCGTCGTCATCCAGCGCAACACGGCGAAGGCCGCGCGCGAGGCGGCGGCGGAGGCGATGACCAAGGTCGTCGCTTCGATCAAGGCGCTCGGCATCGACGACAAGGACATCGCCTCGTCCTCGATCTCCCTCCAGCCCGTCTACGACTACACGAACAACAGCTCGCCGCGGATCAACGGCTACCAGCTCCAGAACACGATCACGATCACGGTCCGCGACCTGGCCAAGCTCGGCGACGTGCTCGACGACTCGGTCATCTCCGGTGCGACCACGGTCAACGGCATCAGCTTCGACGTCGCCGACCGGACCGCGGCCGAGGCGAAGGCCCGCGAGGACGCGGTTGCCGATGCCAAGGCCAAGGCCGACACCCTCGCGAAGGGCGTCGGCGTGTCGATCACCGGCGTCGCATCGATGAGCGAGACCGTGTCGACCCCGATCTGGTACGGGCCCCAGATGGCGGCCGGCGCACCGGCGGCGGACGCCGCCTCGACCCCGGTCATGCCGGGCACGACCGACGTCACGATCCAGGTCCAGGTGACCTTCCTGATCCCGTAGCGGCCGCGCGCGAAACCCGGATGCACCCGTTGCGTCCGGGTTTCGCGATTCATCGCGTACCATCAGCCCTGCCAGGGTCGCCCCGGGCGCCTCATCGCGTCCGTGTTTCCGGAGCGCCGGACTCGTCCCCAGAACCTTGACCGACCGCCCGCACGGCGGGGTACCGAAGGGGACGCACTCGATCGGCATCCGCGACGGCGCGGGACCAGGCAATCCACCTCGGAGGCGTTGATGACCAAGCATTCTCGATACGAGCGCGAGCGGCGCGCAACAGACAGCGAGCGCATGAAAGAGATCGGGGCCGCCTGGTACGGCAGCCTTTCCGCGGCGACGGCGCAGGCATTCACCCGAGAGGTCGAGGTAGCGCAGGCACGCGAAGTGACGCGCCAGCCCGACATGGCCCCGGGCACGCGCCCGAACCCGCCTCGGCCGGGCCGGGAGCCCAAGCCCCCGAAGGACGAGCAGCGCTCGCGCCGGTCCTACTGATGACCCGCAAGCGCAAGGTCGTCTATCCGCCGTCCCGCAGCTCCAAGGGCAATCCGCCGCCTCGCGCGCCGCAGGTGACCCCCGCGACCGTCGCGACGATCAACACGCAGGCCGGCATCGGCCGCGCCGGGATCGTGCCGGGCATGCGCGTGGTCATCCAGGGCACGGGCCTCTACGCCGGCGAGACCGTCTTGGTGCAGTCGCTCGTCCCGGGCGTGATCGCCGCGGCCGTCGTGAAGACCGACGCCGGACAGACGCGCCGCGTGCGGACCGTCGACCTGTCGCCGGCCCCCAAGGTCACTGCCGAGACGAACGGCGCCGCGCCGACGGGAGCCACGCCAACCGACGCGTAGCTCCTTGACGTGGTACGACCGGTGGTCATACTCATTCGAGATGCAGTACGACCAGCGGTCCGACCACGATGAGCGGCCATTCCCGAGTCTCCGCGAGGCGCTCGCGCCGTACCTGATCGCGGTCGAGTCGGGTCCCTACGCGAAGTTGTCGATCAGCGTCCCCGAGATCCTGCTCGCGGCCGTGAGGGACGTCGCCGACGAGACGGGGGCGTCGGTCAGCGGCGTCGTCACGGCGACCCTGCGACGGCTCATCGACGAGGTTGAGCAGGCAAAGCTTGACGCGGCGCTCGAGGCCGATCGCGAGGAGAACCTCGAGTGGGCCCGGGCAGCCGCGCCGTTGGACGCGAAGCTCCTGGCGGACGTCGAGTGGTAACCGGGCCGCGACGCGGGGATGTCCATCTTGTCCAGTTCGAGGACATCGGCGGCCACGTGCTCCGCGGTCCACATCCGGCGGTGGTCGTCTCGAGCGACCGCCTGAACCGAGCGGAGGGCATCGTCCTGGTGTGCTCGATGACGACGAAGGCGCGGCGCGTCGGGGGCGAGTGGCTGCCGCCGTACCTGGTCCCGGTGGCGCGAAGACCGACTCCGGCCTCGACCGCGACGGCTTCGTGAAGTGCGACCAGGTCTTCACCCGTCCGGCGCCGTGGCTCGGCCAGCGCCTCGGACGGCTCAACCCGGAGGCCATGGCACGCGTGGACGCCTCGCTGCGGTTCGTGCTCGGGCTCTAAGATCGAGCCACGTCAAGGAGGCAGCGTGCGGATCGTCGTCACGGGTGGCAGCGGCAAGGCGGGCCGATGGGTCGTGCGCGACCTGCGCGAGCACGGCCACGACGTGCTGAACGTCGACACGAAGCACGACGGCTCGCCGCACGGCCAGTGCCTGCTCGCCGACCTCGCCGACTACGGGCAGACCGCCGAGGCCCTCGCGGGCTTCGACGCCGTCGTCCACCTGGCCGCGATCCCGGCGCCCGGGCTGCGGCCGCCCGCGGACACGTTCCGCAACAACATCCTCTCGACCTACAACGTGTTCGCGGCCGCCGAGGCGAACGGCCTGAAGCGCGTCGTCTGGGCGTCGAGCGAGACGGTCCTCGGGCTGCCGTTCGACACGCCGCCCCAGTTCGCGCCGATCGACGAGACCATCGAGCCGCGCCCGGAGACCTCGTACGCCCTCTCGAAGCTGACCGGCGAGACGCTGGCGACGCAGTTCAACCGGCGGACCGGGATCCCGATCGTCGGCCTGCGGATCTCGAACATCATGGAGCCCGACGACTACGCCAACTTCCCCTCGTACTGGGACGACGCGCAGCTCCGACGCTGGAACCTCTGGGGCTACGTCGACTGCCGGGACGTCGCGCAGGCCTGCCGGCTGGGCCTGACGGCCGAGGTCGATGGCGCCGAGGTGTGCATCGTGGCCGCCGACGACACCGTGATGACCCGCCCGAGCGCCGACCTGATGGCCGAGGTCTTCCCGACGGTGCCGCTGACCCGCGAGGTCAAGGGCCGCGAGACGCTGCTCTCGATCGACCGCGCGCGGCGGGTCCTCGGCTATGCGCCCGCCCACCACTGGGCCGACCACGTCGCCGCCCCGTGACCGACGCCCCGGCGCCGCCCGTCGACGTCCGCGACAACCCGTCCGCGCAACCGCTACGAGGCCTGGGTCGACGGCGAGCTCGCCGGGTTCTCCGAGTACGAGCCGCACGAGACCTGGCTCGTGTTCACCCACACCGAGGTGTTCGCGGCGTTCGAGGGCAAGGGCGTCGGCTCGAAGCTGGCGAAGGGCGCGCTCGACGACGTCCGGGCGCGTGGCCTGAAGCTCACGCCGCAGTGCCCGTTCATCAACTCGTACATCAAGCGCCACCCGGCGTACGCGGACCTGGTCGTCGGCGTCCGCGGGACCGCCGCGCCCCGCCCGGGCACCGACCCCCGCGACCCGTCGAGAGGCCGCGAGCTGCGCTGAGCCGGCGTCGGTCAGTGCGAGAGCGTCCGCTCGATGCGGGTGTCCGGGACGATCCAGACCAGCGCCACCGCCACGAACAGCCCGAACGCCACGAGCGGCGCGACGAGCGCGATCGGGATCGACACGAGGTAGACGACCGGCGAGAGCTTGCCCTTCGTGTCGCTGCCGATCGCCGCGGCCAGGGGCGCATCGTCGGGCTGGATCCGCAGCAACGCGTGCACCAGGACGAAGAACGCGATCGCCGCCAGCAGCAGGATCACGCCGTAGAGGGCGACCGGGACCGGCGCGAACTCGTGCTCGCCCATCCACGCGGAGCCGAACGGCAGCAGCGACAGCACGAACAGCAGCAGCAGGTTCGCCCACAGCACGCGCCCGTCGACGACCCGCACGGCCTGGAACAGGTGGTGGTGGTTGTTCCAGTAGATGCCGACGATCGCGAAGCTCAGCACGTAGGACAGGAACGCCGGGATGATCGGGCGCAGGGCCTCGAGCGTCGTCTCCTCGGGCGGGCGCAGCTCGAGGACCATGATCGTGATGATGATCGCGAGCACGCCGTCGCTGAACGCCTCGAGGCGGCCCTTGGTCACCGCAGGACCTCGAACCCGTCGACGTCCACGCGCCCGTTGCCGACCGGCCGGATCGTGATCGTGTGGGCGCCCGACGCGGACCACGCCGTGCGGAAGATCACGCGCCGGTAGTGGGTCGCCCGGGCGTGCAGGTCGACGGTCGAGACCAGCACGCCGTCGATGTACACGCGGGCCTTGCCGCGGCTCGCGCCCTTGGCCGTGATCCAGGTGACCTCGCGCCCGGTGAACCGGTACGTCGCGCGCGCCGACGACGAGGTGGCGCGCCGGACCTTGCCGCCGAAGTAGCTCGAGCTCCGTCGTCGTCGACCACGCGCCCGCGTACGTGAGCGTCGAGCTCGCCGCCTCGCTCTTGACGCGTGACCCGGTACGTCGGGCCGGACGACGGCGCGCGCCCGGCCCGGCCGAAGACGTCGATCGGGATCACGCGATATCGACGGGTCGTCGTCAGGCCCGGCTTCACGGTCGCGGCGCGGGTCGTCGCGCCCGAGACGGCGCCGACGGTCGCGTACGGCGCCGCCGTTCACGCTCTCCTGCAGCCGGAACGTCGTCGCGCCCGAGCCGCCAGGGTGGCGAAGATCGATGCCTTGCCCTGCGCGAGGCGTCGTGCCGGCGCCAGAGAGGTGGACGGCAGGCGCGGAGGCCGTCGGCAGCGGCCGGAGGACGCGGATGTCGGCGAGCCGCCAGTCGACGTCCGCGAAGACGCCCGAGACGCTGCCGTCGGTGCCCGCGCACGATCACGGGGAACGTGTCGTCGGCGTTGTCGGTCACCCGGCGGGCGGCCCCGAAGCCCGGCATGTCCGACCAGTACCGCAGCCCGGGCGCGGCCGGGCAGAGCGGGACGGCGCAGATCGAGTACGGCGCGTAGCGCGCGTACAGGACGTGGCTGCGGCCGAGCGGTGTCGATGGCGAGCGACGGCAGGCCGTCGAGCGACGAGCTGCTCAGCGTCGCGGTCGACCAGGTGGCGCCGTTCAGCGTCGCGAGCCGGACGCCGCCCGCGCTGCCGAGCGTGCCGTCGCCGTTGTCGAGCCAGTAGGCCACCCGCGGCTTGCCGGTCGTGTCGAGCGCGATCGACGGGTCGAGCCGGTACTCCGGGCCCGAGGCGACCGTCGACGCCGTCCAGGGCCCGCTGGCGTTGGTGGCATACACGATCGAGACCGTGCCGTCGGGCAGCGGGGCGTCGGTCGAGCGCTCGAAGGCGACGTGGGCCTTGCCGGCCGCGTCGACGGCGATCGAGGGATGCCGGTCCGACTGCCCGGTCGCGCCCGGCGTCGCGGCCGTGACCACCCAGGAGCCCGAGGCGTTCGTGGCGTAGTCGAGCCGGTCGAGGCCGCCGGCGTCGATGCCGAACGCGACGTGCAGGTGCCCGGCGGCGTCGCGCGCGATGGCCGGCGACGCGTCCCCGGTGTCGTCGGCGATGCGGGTCGTCGTCCAGGCGCCGGGCTTGCCCGTCGATGACGCGGACCGCCGGATCCGCGAGCGGCGTGCCGTCGGCGGCGAGGGACTCCGAGTACGCGATCGACGCGCTCCCGTCGGGGGCGACCGCGAGACCCGACCGCCCCGTCGGGCGCCTGGTCGGTCAGCCGCTCCAGCGTCCAGTGGCCGCCCGTGTCCGTCCCGTACCAGACGCCGGGCTCCTCGCCCGTGCGCCCGACGGCCACGTGCCGGACGCCCGCCGCGTCGACCCCGAACGCCGGCCGGCCCCAGTTGTAGCCGGCATCGACGACCTGCGTCGCCCAGTCGCCGGTCGCGTTGGTCGCGTACCGGACCTCGTGCTCGGGCGCCGGCGCGCAGGTAGCTCAGGTGCGCGTGCCCGTCGGCGTCCACGGCGAGTCGCGGCGTGACGTCGTCGCCGGTGTCGACCGCGTCGACCGTCCACGGCCCGTCGTCGGTGCTCGCGGCGTAGGCGATGCCCGACGGGTTGCCCAGGCCGTCGACGAGGCCGATGGCCAGGTGCAGCGTCGAGCCGGTGCGCACGAGGTCCACGTCGCCCGCCGGATCGGTGGTCGCGAGCGCGGCCGCGGCCCAGGTGCCCGCGGTTCGCGTCGCGACGTCGACGCCGTCCGCGGTGCCCCAGGCGACGTCGACGCGGTCATCGTCGGCCACCGCGATCCGCGTCCAGCCGACGTGCTCGCCGGGGTCGAGCGCCGCGAGCTCCGTGACCACCCACGACCCCGACTCGTTCGTCGCCTCGTACACGCCCTCGTTGCCGGCGTCGTACCGGGCGAACGCGATGTGGGCGGCGCCGTCCGGACCGATCGCGAGATCGGGCGACGCGACGCCGCCGTCGACGGCGACCGCCAGCTCGCGTCGACCAGCTGCCGTTCGCGCGTTCGGCGGCGTGCCACAGGCCCGGGCCGTTGCCCGTCGACGGGCACGTCCGGGACGGCGGCACGCGACCAGGCCGCCTGCGCCCGGCCGGCACCGTCGACCGCGATCGACGGCGTCGCGTCGAGCCCGCAGCCGATGGCGTCGTCGCCGCAGCCCTCGCTGATGCGATGGAGGTTCCAGCCGGTCCCGGCGCCGGTCCCGTCGTCGGTCGCGACCAGGATCCCGGTGTCCCGGAAGGCGCCCGGGTTGGACCAGTCCCTCGACACCGCGACGCGCACGGTCCCGTCGGCGGCGACGGCGACGTCGGGCGATCCGTCGGCGGCGGACGTCGACACGACCTCGCGCGACCAGCCCGAGCCGCCCGGCCGGCTGACGACGATCCCGGTCCCCCGCTCCGACCACGCGAGCACCGGCGTCCCGGCGGCCGTCGCCGCGATCGCCGGCGACCGGGGATCGGCGTGCTGGTCGATGGTCCGGATCTCCGGCCCGACCCGCAGCTGGATCGCCGCGAGCGGCGTGTGGTGGCCGGCGTCGTGGGCGATGGCGACGATGACGTGCGTGCCCTCCGACGAGGTCGCTGCGCGTGATCGACGGGCCCGCTCCCGATCGCGCCCATCAGGCTCGAGACCCAGCTGATCGACGACGCGACGTTGCCCTGCTCGGGATCGACCGCCGTCGCCGTGAGCGTGACCTTCGAGCCGCGCAGCACCGAGGTGCCCGAGGCCGGGCTCGTGATCGTCACGACCGGCGCGAGGTTGACGGCGCCGGCGCCGCCGACCGCCGCCGCGGCGTTGACCATGCCGCCGGTCGCGATGACGCCCTCGAGCGCCTTGATCGGTCGCGCGGTCTGCAGGATGCGGTCGCGGATCTGGGCCACCGTCCACGTCGGGTGGAGCGACAGCACGAGGGCCGCGACGCCGGCCACGTGCGGGCTGGCCATCGACGTGCCGCTGCTGTACCCGTACCCCGACGGCTCGGTGCTCAGGATCACGTCGCCCGGCGCCGCGATGTCGACCCCGATCGCGCCCACGTTCGAGAACAGCGGCGAGCTGGTCGTCCTCGTCGGTCGCGGCCACGGAGATGATGTTCGGCAGGTCGTAGGCCGCCGGGTAGTTGGGGACCTGGTCGATGTCGTTGCCCTGGTTGCCGGCCGCGACCACGACGAGCTGCCCGGCGTCGCCCGCGGCCTTGATCGCGTCGGACAGCACCTGGGAGGCGGCGCCGACGTAGCCCCAGCTGTTGTTCGAGATCCGGACGCCGTGGCGGGCCGCGAAGTCGAGCGCGCGGATCGCGTCCGAGACGTAGCCCGCGCCGTTCGCGTCGAGGATCCGCAGCGGCATCACCTTGCTCGTGTACGCGACGCCGACCACGCCGATGCCGTTGTTGCCGACCGCGGCGATCGGTGCCCGAGACGTGCGTCCCGTGCCCGAACTGGTCGTCGGGCAGGTTGTCGTCGTCGACGAAGTCCCAGCCGTGCACGTCGTCGACGTAGCCGTCGTGGTCGTCGTCGATCCCGTTGCCCGCGATCTCGCCCGGGTTCGTCCAGATGTTCGCGGCGAGGTCGGGGTGGTCGAGGGCGATGCCGGAGTCGATGACGGCGACGGTCACGTCGGGGCTGCCGGTCGTCGTGTCCCAGGCCGCCTTCGCGTCGATGTCGGCGTCGTTCGGCTGGTCGAGGCCCCACTCGTCGGGCAGGTTCGGGTCGTTGGGCGTCAGCGCGGCGGTGATGACCTGGTCGGGCTCGGCGATGTCGACGCCGGGCTGCGCGTTGAGCCGGGCGACCGCGACGTCGACGGGGAGGTCCGTCTCGACGGCCTCGAGGCCCGGGACGAGGTGCGGCGCGAGGTCGTCCTTGCCGGTCGCCAGGCCCGTGATGCCCGTCGGTCGTCGCGCCGGCCGACTGGAGCGCGAGGCGTCGGGATGCCGGCGAGGCCGTGGGCTTGAACCGGACGAGCACGCGCCCGCTGGCTTCCTGTCGCGGCGGTCGTGGCGGCGGACGTTGCCGGCGTGGACGACGGCGCCGGGGTCGGCGGATCAGCGGCGAACGCGCCGGTCGGCGCGAGCAGCGTGGCGACGAGGCCGAACGCGAGTCCGAGCCGCGCACGTCGAGCTGCCAAGCGATCCTCCCGAACGCGGCCACCCGCGCGGCCCTGGCTCGAACGATACCGGGCTTACCGTTTCGGGACCATCGCGGTGATCCCGACGCCGCCGAGCACGAGCGCGAACCCGACGACGTCGAGCGGGCCGAGCGCCTCGCCGAGGATCAGCCAGCCCGAGAGCAGCCCGACGACCGGGACGGCGAGGAAGCCCGTCGCCGACGCCTGCGGCCCGAGCGAGCGCGTGATCGACTGGCTCGCCCACGTCGCGAACGCGGTCGCGAGCGGGCCGCTGTACAGCAGCACGAGGACCGTGACGGGTCCCCAGATGATCCCCTGCCCGCGTTCGGCGACGAGGGCGACGATCGCGATCGGCACGAGCGCGACGAGCAGCTGCCACGGCTGGAGGTCGAGCGGCGACTGCGTCCAGCGGTGGCGTCGGACGTGGATGGTGACCGCGGCCCACAGGATCGCGTTCAGCAGGAGGCCCGAGGGTCCCGGCGAGCTCGCCGGACGAGCCCCAGTCGATGACCGCGGGATTGAGCAGGACGATGAGGCCGCCGATGCCGAGGACCAGGCCGACGAGCTCGTTGCGCCGCGGCCTGATCCCGAAGAACACCGCGAGCAGGACGGCGACCCAGATCGGCATCGTGTACACGAGCACCGACGAGCGCCCGGCCGGGACGACCTGCAGCGCGAGGGTCATCAGCACGACGCCCGCGGCGATCTGCGCGAGGCCGACCGAGAGCACGATCGGGATGTTCGAGCGCTCCGGCAGCCGCAGCCGACGCTTCCAGGCGAGCACCGCGACGACCGTCGCGCAGGCCGGTCAGCACGCGCAGCGCGGCGTAGGTGAGCGGCGGCATGTAGTCGAGCCCGATCTTGACGACGACCCAGTGCAGGCCCCACACGAGCGACAGGAGCACCAGCAGGACGAGCGCGGCCGTGCGCGAGTGGACGGCGGCGATCGGCTCGTCGGCGGTGGAGGTGACGGGCGCGGTGGGCTCGGCGGCGATCCGGTCGGAAGCCGCACCGCCGTCTGTGTCCTTCGAAGGCTCCGAGGCGGCCTCGGTCACCCCCGGGGCGCCGGCTTGGCGTCGGGGTTGGGCAGGACGATGTCGCGGACGGTGCCGATGCAGGTCGTGGTAGCCGGCGATGAACGAGCGCAGCGTCCGCGCCGTCGCGCCGTAGCCCTCGAACTCGGCCGGCGTCAGGCCGTCCGGCTCGTAGGCGCGGCGGAAGTCCGGGACGCGGGCGCACAGCTCGTCGAGGATCGCCGGGTCGACCGGCACGTCGATCCGCGGCACGGGGTCGATGCCGCTCTCGTTGAACCGCGCCTGCCAGCGCGTGCGTCATCGTCATCACGATGTCGCCGCCGACGAGCTCGGTCCAGTGCAGGCGATGGCGATACGCGGCGGCGAGCAGGCGGGTCCGGTAGCCACGCTCCTGGTAGATGCCGTACGCGCGCTTGAACACGGCGATGCCCGCCCAGTTGGCGGCGTCGGGGTCGAGGGCGATGCCGTCGCGCTCCACGAGGACCTTCACCCAGTCGTCGAGCCGCCCGATCATCAGCGAGCACACCGGGCTGAAGCGGCTGGTGTCGCCGCCGGCCGCCTCGAACCGCGCCAGGCCCCGGTCGACGGCCTCCCCGACCGCGATCGCCTGGGGCACGGTGAACGCGACCGTCGCGTTGATCGACGACGCCGCGCGCGGTCGCCTCCTCGATCGCCACGAGGCCCGCGGCGGTGGTCGGGAACTTGACCTGGATGTTCGGCGCGAGGCCGTCGAAGTGGACGGCCTGCTCGACCATCCGCGCCGGATCGCGGTGGTTCGCCGGGTTCGTCTGCAGCGACAGGCGGCCCTTGCGCCCGTCCTCGCGCTCGAACACCGGGGCGAGGATGCCCGCGCCGCGCACGCCCATCTCCTCGATCAGGGCCCACGTGAGCTCGATCTCGGACCAGGTCGGGTTGCTCGTCCGCGAGCTCGCGGACGCGCGGCACCCAGTGCGATGACTCCCGCTGCATCACCTCGCCGACGATCACCGGGTTCGAGGTCGCGCCCGTCGCCCCGCGCTCGACGGCGTACGCGAGGTCGTCGACGGCGCACGAGTCGTTCCAGTAGTCGGTCGGCGTCGTCTCGACCATCCGGGCCAGCGGGCTGTCGGCCGCGCTCGGGCTCATCGGGACGCCTCCTCGGTCGCGTGGTCAGGGTCCAGCGTGACGTGCCACGCCCGGGTGGGACCGGCCATCACGCTGAGGTAGTAGCAGTCGTCGTCCGGCGCCGCCGCCGACCGGGTGGTAGCCGCGGGGGACGAGGACGATGTCGCAGGTCGCCGGGCGGTCACGGTCTCGTCGAGCGTGCCGTCCGGCGGTGTAGACCCGCTGGACGGCGAAGCCCTGCGGCCGCGCGAACCGGTAGAGGTAGAGCTCCTCGAGCTGCGACTCGATCGGCGGATCGTCGGTGTCGTGCTTGTGCGGCGGCCAGCTCGACCAGTTGCCGGCCGGGCGTGAACGTCTCGAACACGATGAGCCGGCCCGCCTCGGCGTCGGGCGGGAGCAGGTGGTGCACGCGCCGCGCCGAGCGGCCGGATCCACGATCCTCCACGCGGATCTCCGCCGGTCCGCGGGATACCGTCCGCTGCGACGTCGCCGCCCGGAGCGGATGCCACGGCCACGAGGGCGCCGCCCGCGGCTGCCGTCGCAATCAGCGATCGCCCGGGCTCGACGAGCACGACGGTCGCCGGCGGGCCGTCGAACACCGTCGCCCGCGACCCGAGCACGCCGAGGTCCTCGTCGTCGACCTCGACGCGCGCGTGCCCCTCGAGGACGATCAGCAGCCGCTCCCGGGCGTCGGCCGGCGTCCCGACGCACGTACCCGCCTCGAGCCGGTGGACGGCGAGCCCGAGGTACGCCCAGCCCGCCAGCGCCGGCGTGACGCCGTTCAGCCGGCCCTCCGCGTCGGGCGCGGTCGCCCGCCGGAGGACGGGCGAGAGCGGCGGCCGCGATGCGACTCCATGCCCGCGAAGTATCGCCGCCGCGGGCGGCCGTCGGGCGATCCCCGCGCGATCAGCCCTGGCCGGCGCGACTTCCCGTCGGGCATCCGGCCCCGGGACTGCAGGCTGGCCTGGTAGAACCGCTGCTTGCGCGCCATCTCGGGCATCGCCGCCGCGTACACCGGCACCTCGAGGCGGAGCTCGGCCACGATCTCGCGCAGCTCCGGATCCGATCCCGCGTACGCCGCGACGCGCTTGCGGACGCCGTCGAGCGCACGACCCGCGTCGTCGTACTGGCCCTGGCGGTTGAGCCGCACGGCCTCCTGCTTCGCCCGCTCGGCGAACAGGCGGGCGACGACGCGGTCGACGTCCCGGTCGCGCGGCTGCGCGTCGTTCGCCGGGGCTGTCGGCGTACGTCCAGGCGAGCGTGACCGGGTCGAGCGCCGGCCGGGCTCGCTCGAACGCCCCGTCACGATCGGCGATCCGCACGCCGATCCCGACCTCGCGGCCGATCTCGCCGTAGTCGAAGGTCACCCGCAGCACGAGCGAGAGCGCCTGGCCCGACACCATGTCGCCGAGGAACACGAGCGCCCGCCCGCCGCGCCGCTCGACGCGGAACGGGGACAGCGAGTCGACCCGGACGGACTCCGGAAGCGTGAGCTCGAGCACGACCTCGCGCGCGACGACCTCGAGGGTCTCCCCGACCTCGCTCGTGATGTGGTCGCGCATCTGCGCGACGTCGCCGATGAAGTAGAAGTGGCCGCCGCCGGCATCGGCGATGCCCTGCAGGAGGGTCTCGTCGAAGTCCGTGCCGACGCCGAACGTGCTCGTCGTGACCCCGCGCCGGCGCAGGTCGTGCGCGGCCGAGACCAGCTCGTCGTGATCCGTGACCCCGACGTTCGCGAGCCCGTCGGTCAGGAGCAGCACGCGGTTGACGCCGTCCGGCTGGAGCCCGGCCGCGACCTGTTCGCAGCCCGCCAGCCACCCGCCGTGGAGGTCGGTCGAGCCACGCGCGTCGACCGTGTCGAGGCGGGTCGCGGCGAGGCGCTTGCTCTCGGCCGAGGCGAGCACGCCGCTCATCACGACCTCGACCTCGTTGTCGTAGACGACCACCGAGAAGCGATCCGGGTCGTCGAGCCGGTGCGACGCCTCGAGGACGGCCTGGCGAGCGAGCCCGAGCTTGCGCTGGCTGCCCATCGAGCCCGACCGGTCCAGCACGAAGCCGAGGTTGACCGGCGGCCGGCGGCGCGACGGGTCCGGCGCGACGGTCGGCGCGGTGACGCCGACGAGCAGGAACCGCTCGCTGCGGCCGTTGGCGCGGATCAGGCGGCGGTCCGCCTGGACGGCCAGCCCGGGGTCGAGCAGCGCCTGGGACGTCGATGTGGAGTTCGTGTCGTCGGTGGGAGTCATGGTGTGCCTCGCTCGGTTGGGGTTGGTCAGGATTCGTCGTCGAACAGGTCCCGGGCGATCCGGGCGAGCCGCTCGACGAGCTTGTTGGACCGCCGGTCCAGTGGCCGGCGGACGTGGATCTCGACGTCGGGGGTGATGGACAGGCGCTCCCAGGTGCTGCGATCGACCGTCTGGGGCCGGACCGGGGCTGGGCTGGAGGTCAATGGGGGCATGAGCGCTGGTGCGCTCGAAGGAGCCGGCGCGGCCGGCGCCGGCATCGAGGCGGGAACGTCCCGGAGCGGGTATTCATCCGGTGCTTCGCGGACGTACAGGGCGGACTGCTCGGCGAGCCGCATCGACGGCGGCGGCGCGGGCTGCTCGTAGAAGCGCGGCGCGACGCCGGCCTTCGTCATCAGTCCGCGAACGTAGGCGAGCGTCTCGTCCGTCGACATCGACGGCGGCGGCTCTTCCGGTTCGCCCAGGGCGAGGACGGCATCGACGTCGTCGTCCCCCATCCGCTCGAGCCTCGACCGGATCTCGGACAGCGGCAGGTGGTCTCGCTGCAGCCGCTTGATCAGTCGCAGGCGCGCGAGATGCCCCTCGCTGTAGCGCGTCGCGGAGCCCGCGGCATCGGGCGACGGCAGCAGGCCCTGGGCGACGTAGTAGCGCACGGTGCGCGGCGTGACGTCGGCGAGGCGGGCGAGATCGGCGAGGCTGTAGGGGTCGTCAGGCATGGCCGGATCATGACAGTGCTACGCGTCACTGTCAAGAGTGCGTCGCCGTTCGCAGTCTGACACTCCCTGCTCAAATGCAGGAATACCGATGCCGTGCCCGGCGGCACCCTTGCGCGCCGACATGCATGGACTGCTCGACGGAGCTCAGCGGGCGCGGTCGGGTCGGCCCGGGCGTTGCAGCACTTGAGCAATGGGAGTGCTACGGCGCAGGATGGCAGGGCCGCCCGGTCGGCGTACCACGTTTACGAGGACGCAATTCCGTGCACGGCGGCGCCTAGCAGCTCCCGTATGCGTGACAGGTCTGGAGCGCGCGCATCCGCCGACGATCGACGATTCGCCGCCGCTAAACGTGGTGCGAATACGCGCGAGCTCGCCGTGACGGCCGCAGCCGCCGAGGGTCCGCCGCCCCTCGACACGATCGCCGGGTGCCGCCGGCTCGACTCGCATGGCACGCTGTAGCCATGCGAACGTCGATGCGCGCCCTGTCCACGATGCTCGGCCTCAGCGCCATGATCGCCGTCGGGGCCGCCGGCCCGGCAACCACCGCCGCCTCCGCGCCCCTCGAAGCCGCCGCCGCGGACTTCCCCGCCAACATGAGCGGCTACCACAACTACCCGGAGATGGTCGGCGAGATCAAGCAGGCCGCGGTCGACTTCCCCGACATCGTGTCCGTGTTCTCGATCGGCAAGAGCTACCAGGGCCGCGACATCTGGGCCGCCAAGGTCAGCGACAACGTCGCGACCGACGAGGACGAGCCCGAGGTCCTGATCGACGCCCTCCACCACGCCCGCGAGCACCTGACCACCGAGCAGGCGCTCGCGACGCTCAAGTGGCTGACCCAGGACTACGGCACCGACCCGACCGTGACCCGCCTCGTGAACACGCGCGAGATCTTCATCATCTTCGCGCTCAACCCCGACGGCATGCAGTACGACCTCACCGGCAACCCGTTCCGCGCCTGGCGCAAGAACCGCCAGCCGAACGCCGGCCCGAGCGTCGGCACCGACCTCAACCGCAACTACGGCTACCGGTTCGGCTGCTGCGGCGGCTCGTCGGGGAGCGGCAAGAACATCGAGTACCGCGGGCCGCACGCCTTCTCGGCGCCCGAGACGCGGGCCCTGCGCGACTTCGTCCAGAGCCGGGTCATCAACGGCGTCCAGCAGATCCGCACGCACATCACGCTCCACACGAACGGCGAGCTGATCCTGTGGCCGTACGGCTACACCAAGAAGAACGTCCCGACCGACATGACGGGCCTCGACCACAAGGTGTTCGCCTCGCTGGGCAGGGCGATGGCGCGGACCAACGGGTACACCGCGGAGCAGTCGTCGGACCTGTACATCACCGACGGCGACCAGATCGACTGGCTGTACGCCACCTACCGGATCTTCACCTACACGTTCGAGCTGTACCCGACCGAGAAGCCGACCGTCTGGCAGGACCACTACCCCGACGACTCGAAGATCCCGGCCCAGACCGCGCGCAACCGCGCGGCGATCCTGATGCTCATCGACCGCGCCGGCTGCCCGTACGCCCAGCTGGGCGCGGCCACGGCGCGCGCCGACTGCGGGCCGCTGTTCGACGACCTCGAGATCAACCGCGGCTGGCGGCGGAACGCGGACGGGACGGACACGGCGACGTCGGGCCTGTGGCAGGTCGCGAAGCCCGGCGGCACGACCTCGACACGGGGCCAAGCAGCCGGGCAAGGCGGTCTCGGGGTCGAAGGCGCTGGTGACCGGCGCGTCGCGCGGCAGGACCGTCGGCTCGAACGACGTCGACGGCGGCGCCACCACGATCCGCAGCCGGGCGATCACGCTCCCGGCAGACGCCGCCGACTACGGCAGGCTGACCTTCTGGTACGCCTTCGCGCACACGGCGGCGTCCTCGTCGGCGGACGCGTTCCAGGCGCTGGTCGAGGCACAGGACGGGACGCGGACGCGTGGTCTTCGAGCGGAAGGGCGGCCCGACCGACGTCGACGGGACGTGGAAGACGGCGTCGGTCTCGCTCGCGGCCTACGCGGGCCAGACGATCCGGATCGTGTTCCTCGCCAAGGACGGCGGGAAGCCGAACCTGGTCGAGGCGGCGGTCGACAACGTCCGGATCCAGCGCCCCTGAACCGGGCCTGATCCCGGCCCGGAATCGAAACGCCGCCCCGGGCCTTCAGGCCGGGACGGCGTAACCGGGGACGGATCAGCTGCCGGGCGCCGCCGCGCTGAAGCTGGTGAACATGCCCTTCGAGAAGTTCGTCGTCGCGCCGGGGGCCATCGCGGGATCCGGGCTGGCCGGTGCGGTGGCGGTGCCCGTGGGCAGGAAGTCGACGACCGCGTAGTCGCCGGGCTGCTCGATCACGATCTGGCCCGTCGACTCGGTGTTGGGGTCGGCCGCCAGGACGCCCACGACGGTCGTGAACTTGGCGAGGTCGGCCGCCTTGACCTTCGACAGGTCGTCGAACGTCTGCTTGGCGGTGGCGTCGTCGTTGCGCCGCAGCACGCGCAGCTCGTGCGCCTGCGTCCCGAGGTTGCGGAACGTCAGGATCGTGCCGGGGGCGGGGGCGACCGGGGTGTTCAGGTACTTGCCGTCGGTCGCGTACATCTGGACGGTCCGTGCCGCGGGGGATGCGGCCTCGGCCGATGCGGACGGGCTCGCGGCCTCCGACGGGGATGCCTCTGCCGAAGCGGAGGGGCTCGCCTCGGCGGATGCCGAGGCCTCGGCCGACGGGGCGGCCGACGACGGTGCCGCGGACGGGGCCGCGGGTGTCGCACTGGTGCTCGAGCACGCGACGACGAGCGTCGCGGTCACGGCGGCGGCTGACAGTAGACGAACAAGGCTCACAGACCCACTCATGGCGCCACCCTAGAGAGCGGCGGATTACAGCGGCATCGCAACTCCGTTGCGGCGCTCGGCGGTCGCATAACAGATACGTCGCTCGGGCGCGGGCAACGCACGCGTCAGGTCCGGACGACGACCCTCGCGATGGCGGCGCCGGCGATGCCGAGGCCGGCGATGACCAGCAGGATCCCGAGGCCGCCGACGATCGCGACGGCCTTCCAGCGCCCCTTGCCGCGGGCCATCACGTCGGAATCGGCGTGGCGCCCGGCGACGAGGTCGCCCCAGGCGATCGCCGCCCAGATCCCCGTCAGCGGGGCGGTCACGAGGACGGCGATCGCCAGGGCGACGCCGGCGATCACGCGGTTCTCCCCGAAGAGCAGGAAGAGGCTGGCGCCCCACGCGGTCGCGGCGACGCAGATGCCGATGAGGAACGAGATCGCGAACAGCCGGATCGCGTGGCCCTTGGACAGCCGCCACGTGCGCGGCAGGACGCCGAGACTCGGGCCCTCCTCGAGGGCGATCACCGGCAGGACCAGCGACAGGCGCACCTGGATGAACAGCAGGACGAACAGGCCGATCGCGATGACCGGGAGGGCGAGCAGGAAGGCGCCGGCGGCACCGGGATCGGTCCCGAACGTCGGCTCGGCGTACGGGTCCGGCGGCGTGATCGCGGTGGTCAGCGACGACGACCACGACCTGCAGCGCGATCACGAGCACCCAGACCGGCACCGCCCGCGGGAGGCTGCGCATGACGACCCTCGCCGTGTCGCCGACGCCCGGGACCTCGCCCCGCCACAGGCGGTCCGCCGCCACCGCGGAGGCGAGCCCGGTGATCCCGGCGAGCGTCGAGAGGAGCACGCCGACGACCACCAGGAGCCACAGGTCGGGGTTGGGCGCCGGCCGGAAGACGCCGTTGACGAACTGGGACGTGATGCTCGGCGAGATCAGGATCTGGAGGACCGCACCGATCGCGGCGGGCGTGGACAGCACGAGGAACAGCGACCACTCGCGGCCGAAGGTGTCGAAGGTCCGACCGATCACCGAGCCGATGCCGAGTCGCGGGCCGACGGCGTACGCGGCCGGGACGATCCACCCGGGGTACCCATAGGCACCGGGTGCGACGGGGCCGGTCGGTACCGGAGGCGGTGGTGGCGGCAGGTGCACCTGGGGCGGCGGCGGGTCCGGCAGGGCCGGAGGATCGCCGGGCGGCGTGGCGTCGTCGTCCGAGATGGAGAACCTCCCTCGCACCCGAGTATGGGGGAATCCCGCAACCGCGGTGCGGCGTGGGCACGGCACGCGGGCCTTCGCGCCGGTGATCCGCCGCGTTAGGCTGCGCGCGTGACAGGCCAGCCCATCCGTGTCGTGCTCGTCGACGACCATCCCGCGATCCTCGACGCCGTCGGTGCCGCCGTGCGGTCCGCGCCGGACCTCGTGCTGGCCGGCTCGGCGCGCTCGCTCGACGACGCCCGCGCCCTGCTCGCGGTCACCGCCGGGATCGACGTCGTCGTCAGCGACGTCCAGCTGGCGGGCGAGGCCGAGGGCCTGCGGCTGCTCGATGCCGTCGGGCCCGACGGGCCGTCGATCCTCCTGCTCTCGTCCTTCGACCAGCCACCGCTCGTGCGGACGGCGTTCGAGCGCGGCGCCGCGGGCTACCTGATCAAGACGAGCGAGGTGGGCGAGATCCTCGACGCGATCCGGACGGTCGCCGGCGGCGGGACTGCGTTCTCGGCGGCGATGCTGCGCGCCATCCGGAGCGCGCCGCGACGGCCGTCGGACCGCGAGATCGAGGTGCTGACGCTGGTCTGCGGCGGGGCCTCGAACGACGAGATCGGCGTCCGCCTGGGCGTCACCGAGAAGACCGTCGAGAGCCACCTGCGACGGCTGTTCGACCGATACGCCGTCCTGTCACGCACGGAGCTCGCGGTGCTGGCGCTCCGGGAGGGCTGGGTCGCCGAGAAGAGCCGGCCGTGACCGCGGCCGTGGCGACCGCGCGGCCGCTGCGGCTCGTGGCCGTCGCGACGGGCATGCTCGTCGTGGGCGCGATCGTGCTCCGGGTCGCGAACCCGTACGAGCTGCCCGTGCCGTCGATCTCCGCGGTCGTCCCGCTCCTGTGGGCCGCGGGCGCCCTCGTCGTCGTGCTGCTGACGAACGCCTGGGCGCCGACCCTCGCCTGGCTCGCGTCCCTGGTCGGGTCCAGCGCCGCCGCGCTCGCGGTCGTCGGGGTGGACTGGGAGGCGCGGCGGCTCGTCGACGTCGGGGACGACCGATGGCTGGGGATGATGGTCGTGGCGTTCCTCGTCGCCCCGGTGGCGATCGGCGGCGCCTACGCGGCTGCCGGCCGGGCCTCGCGCCTCGTGCTGGTCGCCGCCTGGGCCGCGGTGGTCGTGCTCACGGCTGGGCCTCGTGTCGCGGTATGCGGAGCGGACGCTGGGCGGCAACGACCTCGACGGCGCGCTGCCCGAGTGGGCGTGGCTGGGCGTCATCGGCGTCATGGGTGCGTTGGGCCTGGCGCGCGACCTGCGCCCGGCGTTCTCCAGGACGAAGGCACGGCTCGACGCCGGGGACGCGGGCGGGCTCTGGTGCCGGTGCCGCGCTGCCCGTCCTGCGCGTGTTCATCGACGAGGTCGTGCCGGGCCGCGATGCCGGTCGCAACGAGGCGGTCGAGTCCGAGCGTGGCCGTCTCGCGGCCGACCTCCACGCCGAGGTCCTGCCATCGCTTCGGCGGGCGCTGGCCCAGGCCGAGGCCGGCGGGACGGTGGAGCGGCTCGCGATCGACCTGCGGACGGCGGTGGACGAGGTCGAGTCGATGCTGCTGGCGCGGCGGTCGATCGTGCTCGAGGAGATGGGCCTGCTCGCGGGGATCGAGTGGCTGGCCGAGCGCGTCGAGGACCGGTCGGACGTGCGGGTCGAGATCGCGGTCGACGGCGGGCCCGATGCTGATGCCCCGGTCGCGGGTGCCGATCGGCCGCCGCGCGAGGCCGAGCGGGCGGCGTTCCGCGTCGCGCAGCTGGCGCTCGACAACGTCGTGCGCCACGCGCCGGCGAGCACGGCGCAGGTGTCGCTGGCGGTGGGTCCGCGCCTGATCCGGCTGCGCATCGAGGACGACGCGGACTCGGCACCGATCGACGAGGCGGCCGCGACGCGCTCGGGCCGGCGCGGGATCGCCGACATGCGCGCCGAGGCCGCCGCGTGCCGGGGCGCGCTCGAGGTCTGGCGTGGCGCGGGCGATCGCGGCACGGCGATCGTCTTCCGCTGGCCCGCGTAGGCGTGGTACGTATATCGGGGCACGGCGGCGGGTGGCCGACGGAAACGAGGAGGGTCATGGGCGACATCGGGGCGCTGCGCGGGGTCTGGAACATCGTCCCGACGCCGTTCCTGCCCGACGGATCGCTCGACACCGCCTCGATCCCCACGCTCGTCGGCTTCGTGCGGGCGACGGGCGTGGACGGGCTCACGATCCTCGGCGTCCTCGGCGAGGCGGCGCGGCTCGGCGACGACGAGCGCACGACGGTCCTGCGCACGGCCATCGATGCCGCGGCCGGCGGGATCCCGGTCTGCGTCGGCGTCTCGCACGCGTCCACGGATCGCGCCGTCGCCTACGCCCGCGAGGCCGAGGCCGCCGGCGCCCACTCCGTGATGCTCGCCCCGCCGCCGCTCGCCCGGCCGACCGACGCCGCGCTGCGCCGCCACTACCTCGCCGTCGCGAGCGCCATCGGCATCCCGGTCGTCGTCCAGGACCACCCGGCCTCGTCGGGCGTCCAGATGAGCACCGACTTCCTCCTCGCCCTCGCCGCCGAGGCCCCGTCGTGTCGCGTGATCAAGCTCGAGGAGGAGCCGACGCCACCGAAGGCCGGACGCCTGGTCGACGGCTCGCCCGACGTCGTCGTGCTCGGCGGCCTCGGCGGGGAGATGCTGATCGAGGAGCTGCGCCGCGGCAGCCACGGGACGATGACCGGGTTCGGGTTCCCGGAGATCCTCGTCGCCGTCGTCCGGCGCTGGTTCGCGGGCGACCGGGACGGCGCCACGACCCTGTTCGACCGCTACGCGACGGTGATCCGGTTCGAGAACCAGGCCCTGCTCAACCTGCCGATCCGCAAGCTCGTCTACCAGCGGCGCGGCGCGATCGCCCACGCGACGGTCCGCGCCCCGGGCGTGCCGCCTGACGCCGGCACGGTCGCCGACCTCGACGACCTCCTCCGCCGCACGGGCCTCGACGCGCACCTCGCCCCGGGCTGGCTTCCCGGCGACGATTGACGTAGGCCGATTCTCGACGAGCGTCGGCAACCGGGCCAGCGCGTCGCGCCCGACACTCGCCGGATGAGTGACCCGACCTCCGGCTCTGCCGAGCCCGCCCGAACCAACTCGACCGCCGACCTCGGCGCCCTGCTCTACCTCGGCGCCGTCTGGGGCGCGGTGTGGCTGTTCATGCGCGTCGCCGCGCCGGAGGTCGGTCCCGTGTGGGCGGCCGAGATCCGGGTCGCGCTCGCCGCGGTGATCCTGGTCGTCATCGCGGGGCGGCGGACCTGGCGGACGGCGCGCGGCCGCTGGCTCGACTTCGCGTTCACCGGGGCCACGTTCTCCGCGATCCCGTTCTCGCTGATCGCGTTCGCGACGCTGACGCTCCCGGTCGGGATCGGCGCGCTGCTCAACGCGTCCACGCCGCTGTTCACGGCCATCGTCGGGGCCGTCGTCATCGGGCAGCGGCTGACGGGCCGCGTCGTCCTCGGGCTGGCGTTCGGCGTGCTCGCCGTCCTCGTCGTGGTCGGGCTCTCGCCGCTCGACATGGGGCCCGGGACGCTGCTCGCCGTCGCCGCGGCGCTCGGGGCGGCCCTGAGCTACGCGTTCGCCGGCACCTTCGTCCGTCGTCGCCTCAACGGCGTGGCCGGGATCGAGATCGCGACCGGCCAGCTCGTCTCCGCGTCGATCCTCCTGCTCCCGTTCGCCGCGCTCTCCGGCGCGCCGGGCGTGCCGTCGGTGGGCGGCGTCGCGTCGCTCGTCGGCGTCGCGGTGATCTCGACCGCGCTCGCCTGGCCGCTGTTCTTCCGGGTCCTCGGGCGGACCACGGCCACCGCCGCGAGCACCGTCACGTTCATCGTCCCGGCGTTCGCGATCCTGTGGGGCGCGATCGTGCTCGGCGAGCCCATCGGCCCCGACCTCGATCGTCGGGTTCGGGCTGATCATCGTCAGCCTCGCGCTCGTGCTCGGGCTGCCGATCGGCGAGCTCCTGCGCGTCCGCCGGTCCCGGGCCGTCGTCGCGACGTCCGCCTAGGCTTCCGGCGGGCGGCGCCAGGCCGGCCCTACGGCAGCGAGCGGATCATGCCCCCGTCGACCGGCACGATGGCGCCCGGTCACGTACGACGCCGCCGGCGACAGCAGGAACGCCCCGACGCGCCCGATCTCGTCGACCTCCCCGTAGCGGCCGAGCGGGATCGTCGCCATCGTCCGGCGGCCGATCTCCTCGGCGGTCACGCCCGCCGCCTCCGCACGGCGGCCGTCGAGATAGGCGATCCGGTCCGTCGCGATCCGGCCGGGCGCGATGCCGTTGATCCGGACCGGCGCGAGCTCGGCCACGCTCGACTTGATCAGGCCGGCGAGGCCCGGACGCAGGACGTTCGAGGCCGTCAGGCCCGGGATCGGCTCGCGGACCGACGACGAGAGGACGATGAGGATCGCGGGGTCGGTGCCCTGACGGAGCTGCGGCAACGCGGCGCGGATCAGCCGCAGGACCGCGTACAGGGTGCCGTCGACGGCGGTCGCCCATTCCGCGTCGGTCATGGTGTCGATCGTGCCGGTGGCCGGCCCGCCGGTGTTGACGAGCACGAGGTCGAGCCCGCCGAGCGCGGCCACCGCGGCATCGACCGCCCCCGCCGCGCCGTCCGGCGTCGAGAGGTCGGCGACGACCGCCGTCCCGCCGAGCTTCGCGGCCTCCGCCTCGACGCGATCCGCCGTCCGGCCGATCAGCGCGACGCGCGCCCCCTCGGCCGCCAGCGCCGCGGCGATGCCCGCCCCGATCCCCGATCCGCCACCGCCGACGAGCGCACGCCGCCCGTTCAAGCCGAGATCCATCGACAGCCTCCAGTCCGTTCGGGGACAGCGTAGCCCGCGAGGCGGCCGGATAGCATCGACGGTGCCGGTCCGGACGTCCCGGGCGGGCGTAGAGGCCGCCGCACCCGATGACCTCGACCGAACCGGCCGGGCTGCTGCCCATCGAGCTGTTCATCCTGCTGCTCGCGATCGCGACCGGCGTGGCGCTGGTCGCCCGGCGGACCGCGATCCCCAACTCGGTCGCGCTCGTCGTGGCGGGACTCGCGCTCGCCGTCGCCGTCCCGGGCGTCGACATCAACATCACGCCCGAGCTCATCCTCGCGGTCCTGCTGCCGGGCCTCGTGTTCGAGGCCGCCTACAAGATCGACGTCGGCGAGCTCCGGCGCTCCTTCGGGATGGTGGCGGTGCTCGCGGTGCCGGGCGTCCTGATCACGGCGGCGATCGTCGCCGTGCTCGTGTCCAGCCTCACCGGCCTCTCGCTCGGCGCCGCGTTCATCCTCGGGCGCGATGCTCTCCGCCACCGACCCGGTCGCGGTGGTCGCGCTGTTCAAGCGGCTCCACGCGCCGAGCCGCCTCTCGACGGTGGTCGAGTCCGAGAGCCTGCTCAACGACGGCACCGGCGTCGTGCTGTTCGCGATCGCGCTCAAGGCCGTCAGCGAGCCCGTGACCCTCGCCGAGGGCGCCATCGCGTTCGTGGTCACGATCGTCGCGAGCGCCGTGATCGGGGCGGTCGCGGGCTGGGTCGCCGAGCGGCTGATGCGGATCGCCGACGACCACCTCATCGAGGTCGCGATCTCCGTCGTCGCGGCGTACGGCACGTACCTCGTCGCCGACCGGCTGCACGAGTCCGGGATCATCGCGACGGTCATGGTCGGGCTCGTGCTCGGCAACGCCGGCGGGGCGCGGCGCCTGAGCGAGCGGACCCGCGAGGCGCTGGACATCACCTGGGAGTTCATCGCGTTCGCGCTGACCGCGCTGACGTTCCTGCTGGTGGGCCTCGTCATCAGCCCGGGCCTGCTCTCGACGGCGCTGCCGCTGATCGGCGCGGGCTACCTCGCGATCACGCTCGCGCGCCTGCTCGTGGTGTACGTGGTCATCGGCGGGGCATCGCGGCTGGTCCGCGGGCCGCGGCCGCTGCCCGTCGGCTACCTGCACGTGATGTTCTGGGCCGGCCTGCGCGGCGCGGTGGCGGTGGCGCTCGCCCTCGCGCTGCCGGAATCGCTGCCCTGACCGCGACCTGCTCACGGGCGCCGTGTTCGGGGTCGTGCTGATCACGCTCCTGGTCCAGGGCACGACGGCCGGCTGGGTCGTGCGGCGCGCCGGGGTCATCGCCGAGGACCCTGCGAGCGCGTAGGGCAGCGCAGCCCGCGCCATGCCCGCCGTGGAACGCGCCACGTTCACTGCGATGCCCGGAGCGGCGATTTGGCACGCGAGACGTTCCAAACGGCCGGTTTCCGGGCCATTCCGGCCCGGTTTGGAACGCCGGCGGTTCCAAACGGTGGGTTTGCGAGCTCGTCGGCGCGCTGCAGTGAACGTCGGACGTTCCAAGGACCGGGCGGCCGCGCAGCCCGCCGCGCTACAGGACGACGATCCCACTCGCGGGCGGCAGCGACCCCGCCCGAAGGCTCGCGAGGACCTCTCGCGTGTCCAGCGGAAGCAACGTCCGCAGCTGCTCCCGGTGGAGGCGCAGGACGTGCCGATTGCGGACGGTGTTGGGCACGACGAGCAGCAGGATGTCGACGTCGCCATCGCGGACCTTCAGCGCGAGCCGGCGTTCGAGCGCCTGCAGGTCGAGCAGCTGCATCTCCGCTTCGCAGCCGGCGCGGCGGCCGCCGATAACCACGCGCGCATCCCAGGCGCGCCGGTCGCCCGGGATCGGCATCGGCACTTCGGTCTGCCACCCGGCGCCAGGCGGCAGGCGCAGGCGGAACCGCTCGAGGAATGCCGCCTGACCGGCGTCCCGGATCGGGTCGCCGTCCGGGTAGGCCCGAACCGAGAGCCGGAGACCGACGACCGCGGCGGCCGCGCACGCCTGGGCGAGGCTGAGGTTCGGCACGAGCCCGCGCTCGATGCGTCCCCAGTGGGCGTGCGACATGCCCGCTCCGGCGCCCGCGGAGCGCTGGCTCAGCCCGGCGCCCAATCGAGCCGTCCGGAGCTCCCGGCCGAGCGTCGCGCCGATCAGGCCGGCGGCATGTCGAGCTTCGTGTCGGGGATCGCGTCGTATCGGCATGAGGCGCGAAGTGTGAGCGTCAAGGCTCAATCGACCCTTACCGCGCGTCACCGGACCGCAACCCGCCGAAACCGAATCGGTTCCGCCTCGAACCGGGTGCGGCGGCTGACGCCGTGCGCGTGCGCGCGGACCCTGCTCGCAACCCGGAGAGCGACCGGGCATCTGCGCGTGGAGGGTCGATCGACTTATGAGGATCCGACGTCTGGTGTTCGGGAGCGCGGCGGCGACCGCGTTGCTCGTCGCATTGCCGGGGGTGGCAGCAGCCGCCGATGGCGGCACGATCGACACCGGCGACACGGCATGGATGCTGATGTCGACCGCCCTGGTCATGATCATGCTCCCCGGCCTCGCCCTGTTCTACGGCGGGCTCGTGCGGCGCAAGAACGTCCTGTCCACGATCATGCACAGCTTCTTCGGGCTGGCGCTCGTGAGCATCGTGTGGGTGATCGTCGGCTTCACGCTCGCGTTCGGGCCGGACGTCGACCTGCCGGTCATCGGCCACGGCTGGATCGGCAACCTCGACTTCGCGATGTTCAACGGCGTCGGCCAGGCGCCCTCCGCGGTCTACGCCGTGACGATCCCGTTCATGTTGTTCGCGATGTTCCAGCTGATGTTCGCCGCGATCACGCCGGCGCTCATCACCGGCGCCTTCGCCGAGCGCAAGCGCTTCGGCTCGTTCGTGCTGTTCACGATCCTGTGGTCGATCCTGATCTACTCCCCGATCGCCCACTGGGTGTGGTCGACCGACGGCTGGCTGTTCAAGGCCGGCGCGCTCGACTTCGCCGGCGGCACCGTCGTCCACATCAGCTCGGGCGTCTCCGCCCTCGTGGTCGCGCTCATGATCGGCCGCCGCAAGATGAACGGCGAGAAGTCCGAGCCCCACGACGTGCCGATGACCGTCCTCGGCGCCGGCCTGCTGTGGTTCGGCTGGTTCGGCTTCAACGCCGGCTCCGCGCTCACCGCGGGCGGCCTCGCGGCCAGCGCCTTCACCGTGACCAACATCGCGGCCGCCGCGGCGACGGTCACCTGGGTCCTCGCCAGCTACGTCCACACCCGCAAGGTCAGCGTCGTCGGGGCCGCCTGCGGCGCCGTCGCCGGCCTCGTCGCCATCACGCCCGCCTCGGGCTTCGTCACTCCCGGCGGCGCGCTGATCATCGGCCTCGTCGGCCGGCGGCCTGTGCTACAGCGCGACGCTGCTGCGGGCCCGCTCCCGCGTCGACGACGCGCTCGACGTCTTCGCGGTCCACGGCGTCGGCGGCATGTTCGGTGCCATCGCGACCGGCATCTTCGCCTCGTCCACCGTCCAGGCCGCGTACTCCGGCCTGCTCGACGGCAACCCGCAGCAGGTGGTCATCCAGGCCGTCGCGGTCGGTCGCCACCGTCCTCTACGCGGCCGTCGGCACGGTCGTCATCGTCAAGGTCGTCGACGTCCTGCTCGGCATCCGGGTCAAGCCCGAAGTCGAGGAGATGGGCCTGGACCTCTCGGTCCACGGCGAGGCGGCCTACCAGGCCTGACCCCCACAACGGCCCGGTGCGCTCGCCGGGCCGTCACCCACCAAGATCGGCCGCCGGGCATCCGGCGGCCGATTGGGAGTCTCCGATGACCAACGACGGCGCCCCACAGCGAACAGAACCGGAACCGGCTCCGCCAGGAGCCACCGCTCTACGACGCGCGCTACGAGCACGATGCCTGCGGGGTCGGGTTCGTGGCGGACGCCGGCGGCAGGTCGAGTGCACGCATCCTCGCCCTCGCCCTCGGCGGTCTCGGCGCCCTGGGTCACCGGGGCGCCTTCGCGGCTGACGGCGCGTCGAGCGACGGTGCCGGGGTCCTGCTGCCCCTGACGCCGTCGCTCGTCCGCGTCCTCGACCCGAACGCCGTCACCGGCGATCGGCCGGGCGTCCTGACCGTGTTCGCGCCCGCCCGCCGTCGCAGCTGCCCCGCCCGAGACCGCGTCGCGGGCGATCGTCGAGGCCGCGCTCGCCGCGGAGGGGCTCCCCGCGCCCGTCTGGCGGCGCGTCCCCGTCGATGCCGCCGCGCTCGGCCGCGAGGCGGCGGCGTCCCTGCCGGTCATCGAGCAGGCGCTGGTCCCCCGTCCGGCCGCCCTCGCCGAGACCGACTTCGAGCTCGGGCTGGCCTGTGCCCGCCGCCGGGCCGACGCCACCGCCCGTTCGCTGGGCGTGGACGGCGTTCGCCGTCGTGTCCGCCTCGTCGCGGACCGTCGTCTACAAGGGCCTGGTGGCCGGCGGGCGCCTCGCCCAGCTGTTCCCGGACCTCGGCGCGCCGATCGACGTCCCGTTCGCGATGTTCCACCAGCGGTACGCGACCAACACGTCGCCCGTCTGGTCGCTCGCCCAGCCGTTCGCGTTCGTCGCGCACAACGGCGAGATCAACACCGTCCGCGGGAACCGCGAGGCCGTGCGCGGCCGTCGCGACGACGCGGGCATCCCGAGCCGCCGCCGCGAGGCCGCCGACCGGCTCCGCGACGCCGGTCCCCTCCTCTCCCCGGGCGTCAGCGACTCGCGGTCGCTCGACGAGGCCCTGGAGCTGCTGGTCGCGACCGGCTGGTCGCTCGAGAGCGCCCTGCTCGCGCTCGTCCCCGAGGCCACGGCCCTCCGCCGCACGCCCGCACCCGGCGGTCGCCGCGTTCCGCCGGCGCGTGGCCGGGTTCGTCGCGCCGTGGGACGGCCCCGGCGCGTTCGTGTTCAGCGACGGCCGGCGCGTCGGCGCGCTGCTCGATCGCAACGGGCTCCGGCCGGCGGCCTGGTCGCTGACCGCCGACCGGATCGTCGCGGTGGCGTCCGAGGCCGGCGCGGTGCCGCTCTCGCCCGGCGAGATCGTGCGGACCGGCCGCCTGGCGCCCGGCGAGCTGCTCCTCGTGGATCCGGCGGCCGGGCGCGTCCTCACGGACGCCGACGCCAAGTCGTGGGTCCTCCGTCGCCTGCCCCTCCACGACGCCCCGCGCGAGGTCTTCGCCGATGGCGACGGCTCGGTCGGGGTGCCGGTGATCGAGGCCCCGTCGACGCGGCGAGGGTGCCGCGCCCGATCCCAACGCCACGAGCCCGGCGCTGCGCTACCTGTTCGGGCTCGACGCCGAGAAGCTGCGCCTCGACGTGCGCACCATGGCCCTCGACGCCCACGAGCCGCTGTGGAGCATGGGCGACGACACGCCGCTCACCGGCCGCGGCCGCGTCACCCGCCCGGTCGCCGACCACCTCCGCCAGGCGTTCGCGCAGGTCACCAACCCGCCGATCGACCCGGAGCGCGAGCGCGCGGTCATGGACCTCCAGATGGAGCTCGGCCGGCGGCCGGCGCTGCTCGGCGGGATGCCGGCGGGCGCCGCCACCGTGCGCGTCGGGCGCCCCGTCGTCGTCGACCTCGAGGCGCCTGCTCGACGCCGTCCGCGTCCGTTCTCGCGCGCCGCACCGGGCGGTCCGCATGCTCGACGCGACCTGGCCGGCCACCGCCGGGCCCGAGGGCCTCGAGGATGCGCTCGACCGGCTCGGGGCCGAGGCGCTCGAGGCCTCGAGGGGTGGCGCCGAGGTCGTCGTGCTGACCGACGCGGCTGCCGACCTCGCCGAGGGCCGCCTCCCCGTCCCGTCCGTGCTCGCGTCGGGGGCCGTCCACACCGCGCTCGCCGAGGCCGGCCTGCGCGGCCGCACCGATCTCGCGCTCGACGCCGGCGACGTCCTCGACGTCCACGGCCTCGCGATGGTCGTCGCGGCCGGCGCGCGCGTCGTCCACCCGCGCCTGCTGTTCGAGCTCGTGCGCGAGCAGGCGGGCTCCCGCGGCGCCGAGCAGGTGACGCGCGAGGCGGCCATCGCCAACGTGCTCACCGCCCTCGACGCCGGCCTGCGCAAGGTGCTCGCGCGGATGGGCATCTCGACGGTCGCGAGCTACGTCGGCGGCCAGCTGTTCGAGACCCTGGAGCTCGGGCCCGACCTCGTCGCGCGCTGCTTCCCGGCCGCCGCGGCGTGGCCCGGCCGCCTCGAGGCCGCGGATCTCGCGACGGTCCAGCTGCAGCGGCTCGAGGACGCCCGCGCGCTCGCCGCCGCCGCGCGGCCGGACCGGCTCCCCGACCCGGGCTTCGCCCGCTTCCGCGGCGACGGGGAGTTCCACCTCTACAGCCCGTCGAACGCGAGCGCCCTCGAGACGCTCGCCGCCACCGGGGCCGCCGATCCCACCGCGGACGTGGACGCCGCCCTGGCGACGTACCGGGCCGCCCTCCACCGCGAGGGCGCGCTGGTCCGCGACGGCTTCCGCGTGCGCCGGCCCCGCTCGGCGTCGCCCGTCCCCCTCGAGGAGGTCGAGGACGCGCGCTCGATCGCGCGACGGTTCGTCGTGTCGGCGATGAGCGTCGGCGCGCTGTCGCCCGAGGCCCACCGCGTCGCTCACGCTCGGGCATCCAGGCCCTCGGCGGCGCCGCGAACACCGGCGAGGGCGGCGAGGACCCGGCGTGGTACGCGCCCGGCGAGGACGGCCGAGCCGACCGACTCGAAGATCAAGCAGGTCGCCTCGGCCCGGTTCGGCGTCACCGCCGAGTACCTCGCCCGCGCCGACCAGCTCGAGATCAAGATGGCCCAGGGCTCGAAGCCCGGCGAGGGCGGCCAGCTCCCCGGTCGCAAGGTGACGGCCTACATCGCGTCGCTCCGGCGCGCGCAGCCGGGCCAGGCGCTGATCAGCCCGCCGCCGCACCACGACATCTACTCGATCGAGGACCTCGCGCAGCTGATCGCGGACCTGCGGGCGATCAACCCGACCGCGCGGATCGGCGTCAAGCTCGTCGCGACGCGCGGCGTCGGGACGATCGCGTCGGGGGTCACGAAGGCCGGCGCCGACTACATCCACCTGTCCGGGCACGCCGGCGGGACCGGGGCGTCGCCGCTGTCGTCGATCAAGCACGTCGGCGCGCCGTGGGAGCTCGGCCTGTCCGAGGTCCACCAGTCGCTGCTCCGCAACGACCTGCGCAACCGCGTCGCGCTGCGCACCGACGGCGGGCTCCAGACCGGCGACGACCTGCTGATCGCCGCGCTGCTCGGCGCCGAGGAGTTCGCGCTTCGGCACCGGCGCGCTCGTCGCCGTCGGCTGCGACATGGCCCGCCAGTGCCACCTCGACACCTGCCCGACGGGCATCGCCACCCAGCGCGAGGACCTGCGGGCCAAGTTCACCGGCACGCCCCGAGATGGTCGTCGCGTTCTTCCTGCGCATCGCCGAGGACCTGCGGCGGTCGCTCGCCGCGGTCGGCGCCCGGTCCGTCGGCGAGGTCGTCGGCGAGGGCCGGCGGTACCTGCGCGAGGCGCCCGGGCAGCACGATCGACCTGTCCGCCCTGCTCTCCCCCGCCTGGACCGCCGACGCCGAGCGGCGCGCCACCCCGTGGGCCGCGTCCCGCGGCATCGAGCGCCAGGCCGCCTCGGGCCTCGAGTCCCGCCTCGTGGCGGCGTTCGACGGGCAGGCGGGCGGCCTCTCGGCGACCGGCCTGCGGGTCACGACCGCCGAGCGGTCGTTCGGCGCGGCGCTCACGGGCGCGATCCGGCGCGGCGACGTCAAGGCGCCGGTGCAAGCTGGCGCCTCGGCGGCGCCGCCGGCCAGAGCTTCGGCGCCTGGGCGGGCGAGGGCGTCTCGCTCGTGCTCGAGGGCACGGCCAACGACTACGTCGGCAAGGGCCTGTCCGGCGGCCACCTCGTCGTCCGGCCGGCACCCGAGATGGTCGCCGGCGCCGCCCTGGCCTCCGCCGGACCCGCGTCGTTCGCGCTCGCGGGCAACACGTGCCTCTACGGCGCGACCGGCGGTCGGCTCCACGTCGTCGGGCGGGCCGGGATGCGGTTCGCGATCCGCAACTCGGGCGCCGAGGCGGTCGTCGAGGGGCTCGGCCCGCACGGCTGCGAGTACATGACCGGCGGCACCGTCGTGGTGCTGGGCCCGGTCGGGCAGAGCTTCGGGGCCGGGATGACCGGCGGGCGCGCCTACCTGTGGGATCCGTCGGGTCGCCACGTCGCGGCGCTCCACGCCGCGTCGGTGCAGGCCGTCCGCCTCGCGGAGGCCGCGGCGACCCGCGACGACGGCCGTGCCCTGACCGCCGACCTGGTCCGGCTCCTCGCCGCGCACCGGGACGCCGGCTCGGCGCTCGCGACCCGGCTGCTCGAGTCGGGCAGCGCGGTGTACGGCGACGTCTGGCTCGTGGAGCCCGTTCCTGCCGCACCCGTGGTCGTCGCGACGCCGGCGGCGCCGCTCCCACGGCGACGCCGGCGGCCGCGTCGGGAGCCCCGGACCCGCAACCGAACCGCAACCGGGCCGTCGCCTGAGCGGTGTCGTCGGGCACCGGCCCGCGGCGGGATGATCGCCGCTCGGCTCGCCTTGCCCGACGCCGTTCGCCGCGGACTACGCCCATGACCTACCCCGCCTTCGACACCAGCCACATCGCCGAGGCCCTCGACGGCCGTTCCGGCCCGATCACCTGCAGCTCCTGCGGCTGCCGCCTGCAGCGCGCCGCCAACGGCGAGGAGATCTGGTTCCACTTCGCCCCGATGGGCGGTCGCGACGCGCGCGGCTGCCGGATCGACTGCGCGGACGACGCGCACGACAGCCACGGTCGCGCGCTGGTGACCGCCTAGCCGCGAGGCCGACCCGCCGCGACGCGCGCGGCCCCCGACCACATGCGACGGCCCCGGATCACGCTCCGGGGCCGTTCGATTCCCGGCCGAACCGCCCGATGACCCGTGGCGGCGCGCCGAGCGTCAGGACCCGGTGGTGAACGACCAGTGCACCGGGACGAGGTGGTTGCCGCCGCGATCCACGACCCCGTGGCCGACCTCGACGCGGTACCGCGTGTGCGCCGAGAGCGCGCCGGCCGGGTCGAGCACCAGCGTGTTCGACGCCTTGTCCCACGTGTACTTCGCCTTGACGGCCTGCCCGGTGCTCGCGACCCGCAGCGTGACGTCGCCCGCGCGGACCACGACCGGCTCCGAGAACTGCACCCGGACGAGGGCCGACCGGCCGACGTGCATGGCGCCCGATGCCGGGCTTCGATGCGCGACGACCGGCGCCTTCAGGTCGAGGATGCGGATCAGCGGCGAGAGCGCCTCGGCGTAGTTCGACTCCTCGTCGATCGCCGCCACGTAGACCTGGTAGCAGCGGCCCGCCTTCAGGTTCACGAGCTGGATCGTCGGCCCCGAACGTGACCTGGTGGATGATCGGCTGCTTCGAGGTCTGGCACTTGCCGCTGCACCTGGTTCCACGAGGCGACGAGGGCGATCGAGTCGGCGACGTCGCCGGTGATCGCGAGCTTGACGGTGTAGGTCGACCCCGTCTGGCTGACCTTCGCGGCCGGCGCGATGAACGCGACGGTGATCGGCGGCAGCGGCGCCGGCGGGTCGAGGTCGGGGATGGGGTCCGGGACGGGCTCGACGAGCGCCGCGGCGGCATCGACGCGCCCGTCGCCGTACAACGTGTCGTGGCCCGGGGCGCCGAGGTCGACGGCGCTGGCGCGCAGGACCGCCTCGAGCTCGTCGACGTCGAGGCCGGGCCGGGCCGCGCGGACGAGCGCCGCGACGCCCGTCACGTGCGGGGCCGCCATGCTGGTGCCCGACTCCCGGACGTACCCGCCGCCGGCCGCGACCGAGAGGAGGTCGACGCCGGGGGCCGCGAGGTCCACGGCGCGCCCGGTGCTGGAGAAGTCGGCGATCGTGTCCGTCGAGTCGACGGCGCTCACCGAGACGACGCCCTTGAACGAGGCGGGATACATCCGGACGGCGGTGCCGTCGTTGCCCGAGGCCGCGACCGTGAGGATGCCGGCGTCGCGGGCGGCGGTGAACGTCGGCTGGGCGAGCTCGACCTGCTCGGGGGTGAGCGTGCCGCCGAGGCTCAGGTTGATGACGTCGGCGCCGTGCTCGCGGGCCCAGTCCACGGCGTCGAGGACGTCGGACAGGGCGATGAACCCGTCGGAGTCGGCGACCTTGATCGGCATGAGGGTCGATCCGGGGGCGATGCCGGCCATGCCCAGCCCGTTGTTCGTCTCGGCGACGATCGTGCCGGTGACGTGCGTGCCGTGGCCGTCGTCGTCGGTGACGTCGGCGTTGTTCCACACCACGTTGCGCGCGTCCACGACGTGGACGTCGTCGAGATCGGGCTGGGACAGGTCGACGCCCGAGTCGATCACGGCGACGACGACGGACGGGTCGCCGGTGGTCGTGTGCCACGCCTCCGGGACGTCGATCTGGGCGAGGTCGCCCTGCTGGGCGTAGAGCGGGTCGGACGGGCTCCCGTCGGCCGGCCAGTCGAGCAGGGACAGGCGCGCGTCGGGGACGACGGTCAGGACGCGGGGGTCGGCGCGCAGCGCGGCGGCGACGGCCGCCGCCTTGCCGGCCTGCGCGGTCACGACGGACCGCATCGGGCGCGCGGTGGTGGCGGTCGACGCGACCCCGGCGAGGTGCAGGGTGCTCGGCGCGGCGGACTTCCAGACGACGATCAGGCGTCCATCGCCGGCTGCGGCATCGGCGGCCCAACGGGCGGTTGGGCCTGCGGCCATCGCCGGTGCGGCGAGCCCGATCGCGAGCGACAGTCCGACCAGGAGCGCGAATCGCGAGCGGAGCGACACGTGCGGGTTCCCCCTCTGTCCTCGGTCGAGGAAAGGATGTGCGGCGCGAGGACGAGCGGGAGTGTACTGCCCGTCGCGCGGCGGGGGAACGGGCGACTTTTCCGCGGTCCCCGGACGCTAGGCTTGGCGTCCCGCACCGACACACAGGAGCGATCGCCCGTGAGCTCGTTCGAGCCCTCTCCGGACCCGGTCCGGACGACCTGACGTGGAGCCGATCGACGTCCGATCCCCATCACTGCCGGCGCTGTTCGACCCGACCCTCCCGAATGCGCCGATGCTGTTCGCGATCCTCGAGGGGCACCTCCCGGGCCGGGCGATCGCCGACGATCCGCTGACGCCGACGCTCGCCGCGGTCCAGAGCGCGGAGGGAATCGCGTTCATCAGCCGGACGTCGACCCAGGCAGAGCTGGACACCGCGTTGTCCGGGCTCCGTCGCGACGCGATCGTGGGCCTCACCTGGCCGGACGACGCCGACAAGTCCGCCACGCCGGAGCCGCCGGCGCGGGCGCAGGATCGGCTGGGCTTCGGGCCCATCCCGGCGTCGGGCGACGGGCTCGACCGGCTCCGGAGCGACCTGCCCGCCGGCGTGACCGTCCGGCCCATGGACGCCGACCTGCTCGCGCGCTGCGAGTGGCGCGAGCTCGTCGAGGGCGCCCACGGGAGCGTCGAGGCGTTCCTCGAGCACGGCCTCGGCCTGTGCCTGATGCGCGACGACGAGATCCTCGCCGAGGCCTACGCGCCGTTCATCGGGGCCGGCGTCGCCGAGCTCGGCGTGGTCACCGCGGAGGCCCACCGCGGGCAGGGCCTCGCCGCGATCGCCATCGCCTGGCTCGCGGCGACCCTCGACGAGCGCGGCCTCGCGATGTACTGGAGCTGCGACACCTCGAACGAGGCGTCCGTCCGGGTCGCCGGCAAGCTCGGGTTCGGGCCGCCGCGGCCCTTCGGGATCCTCCTGTACCGGCAGCTGGCCTAGGCCTGCTCGTCGGCCTCGATCCGGTAGCCGACCGAGCGCACGGCGACGATCCGGGGGCCGCCGACGGCTTCGAGCTTGGACCGCAGCCGCGCGAGGTGCGGCTTGAGCCACAGGAGGTCGGGATCCGGCTCGGCCGGCCAGCCGGCGCGCGCGAGCCGGTGGTGGGCGACGAGGTCGCCGCCCGCGCGGACCAGCGCCTCGAGCAGCCGGAACTCCGTCGGCGTCAGGCTCAGCGCGATCGCGCCGACCCGGGCTTCGTGGCGCGCGGGCTCGAGCGTGAGCGAGCCGGCGGTCAGCACGCCGGCGGGGCCGTCGCCCGGGCCGCCCACCCGGCCGGTGCCCGCGAGGTCGACGCGGCGCATGACCGCGGAGATGCGCGCGAGCAGCTCCTGCTTGCCGAACGGCTTGACCAGGTAGTCGTCCGCGCCGATGCCCAGCGCCTTGACCTTGGCCGCCTCGGCGCTCTCGCCGGACACCACGAGGACCGGCACGTTGCCGGTCGCCCGCAGCTGGCCGATGACCGTGAACCCGTCGGGCCCCGGCATCGCGAGGTCGAGCAGGACGAGGTCGGGCCGCTCCTCGCGGAACCGCTTCACCGCGGTGAGGCCGTCGTAGGCCGTGATCACCTGGTGGCCCTCGGTGCCGACCAGCGCGGTGATCGCGCCGACCATCGCCGGGTCGTCGTCCACCACCAGGATCCTCAGGGGTCTCGTGCCGATCACTGTGTCGCCCAACCTTTCACGCGTTGCTTCCCCTCTAGACCGCCACGGCCGCGGGCAGGGCGAGGACGAACCGCGCACCCCCCGACGGCGCGGGCTCGCACCACAGTCGTGCGCCCATCGACTCGGCCAGGCGCCGCGCGGCGTACAGGCCGATGCCCGATCCGCGGGCCGTCGCCGTCTCGTGGCGCGCATACGGCTCGAAGATCCGGTCGCGCCACTCGGGCGGGATCCCCGGGCCGTCGTCGGTGATCTCCATCCGGATCAGGCCTTCGTCGAGCCGCCAGGTCACCTCGATCGCGCTGTCCGGCGGCGCGTACTTGACGGCGTTCTCCAGCAGGTGCTCGAGCACCTGGCGCAGCCGGCCGCGATCGGCCATCGCGTGGAGCGCGCGCGAGCCGCCGATGCGCAGCCGGTGGCGCGCGAGCAGCGGCCCGAGCTCGTTGAGCAGGTCGTCGACGAGCGGCGCGAGGTCGATCGTGCGCAGGTCGGCCGGGCGGTCGGGCACGACGCGGACGGACTCGAGGATCGAGTCCACGAGGCGGTCGAGCCGCTCGATCTGCTCGGTCGTGCCCCGGGCCCAGGCCGCGCGGGTGGCGCGGCGCTCCGGGTCGCGCGACGAGCGGCCGTCGAGGCGCGGCTCGTCGGCGAGCAGGTCGGTGTAGGCGCGGACCACGGCCAGCGGCGTGCGCAGCTCATGCGTGACGAGGGCGACGAGCTCGTTGCGCGCCTGGTCGAGCGCCTTGAGCTGCTCCACCTGCGCCTCGGCCTCGCGCTGGAGGCGGCCCTTCTCGACGATGCCCGCGAGGAGGTCGGCGATGGCCGTGAGCTGCGCCACGTCCGGGCCCGTGAACTCGCGATGGTCCTCGGTCTGGACGTTGAGCACGCCGACGACCTGGTCGTGCCAGGTCAGCGGCACGGACAGCATCGAGGCGACGAACCGGCGCTGGTCGATGCCCCGGACCCACAGGAACCGCGGGTCGGCGGCGACGTCGGGGATGACCATCGGCTCGCGCGAGGCCGCGACCCGGCCGGTGATCCCCTCCCCGAACGGCACGACCGCGCGGCCGATCTGGAACCGGTCGAGGCCGTTGGTGGCGGCGAGCGTCAGCCGGCTGCCGTCACGGTCGAGCAGGTACAGCGACGACACGCTGGCCGCGAGCGCGTCGCGCGTCCCGTCGACGACGGTCTCGAGCAGCTCCTCCCACGTCTGGGCGGTCGTGGCCAGCCCGAGCAGGCGGTGCAGGAACCGCAGCTCCGCGATCGCATCCTGGGAGCGGCCGGTCGCGCGGCCGGCGCGGGCTGGAGCAGCGGCCGTAGGAGCGTCCTCGAGGTCGGCCATCAGGGTCACCTTACAAGCCTAGGCGCCACCGCTACCGAAGTCGGTTGCGACCCGGTACCGCGCAGGTGCCCTTGGAGTCGAACCGTAACCATCCGCGGTTGGCATCAGCCCCTGCGCTCCCCCATCCTGTAACCGTGGCCGACCGCGCCGCCCGACCCGCTCGGGCCTCGTCACGCTCGCGCGCTTCCCGGTTCCCGGCCGTCGCCGCGGAGCCGCAGGGCCCCGGGTTGGGCCATGCCCGCGACCCGCTGGCGCACGAGGTCCGGTTCCTCGGATCGCTCCTGGGCCAGGTCATCGCCGAGCAGGCTGGACCGGACCTGTTCGCGCTCGTGGAACGCATCCGGCGCCGCACGATCGCGCTCCGCCGCGGCGACCCGGACGTGGTCCTCGAGCCCGACATCGAGCGGGAGCGGCTCGGGGCGGAGATCGCGTCGCTCGACGTGGCCCGCGCGGCGTCGGTCGCCCGCGCGTTCACCCTCTACTTCCAGCTCGTCAACCTCGCCGAGGAGCGCCAGCGGATCCGCGTGCTGCGGACGCGGGCGCGCCGGGCGAAGGGACGGCCGATCGACGAATCGCTGGGCGAGGCGGTCGAGCGGCTGTCGGTGGACCACGACCGGGCCGGCATCGAGGCGCTCCTGCGCGGCGTCACGGTGCACCCGGTGCTCACCGCCCACCCGACGGAGGCCCGGCGTCGGACGCTGCTCGTCGCCCTGCGGCGGATCCGCCGGCTGCTCGACGCGCTCGACGACCCGCTGACCACGCCCGACGAGGACGCGGACCTGCGCCGGCGCCTGCGCGAGGAGATCACGCTGCTGTGGCACACGGGCGACCTGCGGGCCGTGACGCCGACGCCGCTGGACGAGGTCCGCTCGGCGCTCGCGATCTTCGACGAGACGCTGTTCGTGGTCGTGCCGCGCTACATGCGGGCGCTCGACCGGGCGATCGACGCGAGCGGCGGCGGTCCGGCCCCCTCCCCCGCCGGTGAGGCGCTCGCCGTCGACGCCGGCCGGACCGGGACCCGCGCGGCGGCCACGCCCGTGCTGCTCCGGTTCGGGTCGTGGATCGGCGCCGACCGCGACGGCCACCCCGGGGTGACGTCCGACATCACGCTCCACGCCGCCCGCCTGCAGGCCGATCACCTGCTGCGCGGCTACGAGGCCGTCGCGATGCGGCTGATGCAGACCGTGGCGGCGCGCGTCGCGCCCGAGCGCCTGGACCGGGCCCTCGAGAGCGCCCTCGCGCGCGACGCCGAGGAGCTGCCCGGAGACCGTGCGCCAGCTCCGCCGCCGGTTCCCGGACGAGCCGTACCGCCAGCGACTCGGGGCGATCGCGGAGCGCATCCGCCGGACGCGGGCGGCGATGACGGGCGAGGCCTCGCCGCGCACGGGCGGCTACGCGTCGGCCGGCGCGCTCGACGCGGAGCTCGCGTCGCTCCAGCACGCGCTCGTCGAGGACGGCCTGGGCCGCGTGGCGTGGGGCGAGGTCGCCGATCTTCGCTGGCAGCTCGCGGCGTTCGGGTTCCATCTCGCGTCGCTCGAGGTGCGCCAGCACGCGGCCGTGCACCGGGCGGCGCTCGAGGCGCTGCGCGCGGGACCCTCGCCGGACCCGGACCTCGAGGTCGCCGCCGGCGTCACGCTGGGCGAGGTGCTCGCCACGTTCCGGGCCATCGCCCGCCTCCAGGCGCGGTTCGGCGTCGATGCCTGCCGCCGGTACGTGATCTCGTTCACCACCAGCCCCGACGACGTGGCCGCCGTCCTCGAGCTCGCCCGCATCGCCGCGCAGCCCGAGCCGTTCGGCCGGCCCGTGCCGGCGCTCGCCGACCTCCCGCCGGACCTGCCCGTGCTCGACGTCGTCCCGCTGCTCGAGAGCGCGGACGCCCTCGCGGGGGCGACGGAGCTCCTCGACGGCCTCCTTGGCGACGCGGCCTACCGCGCCCACCTCCGCGACCGGGGCGACGCCCAGGAGGTCATGCTCGGCTACTCGGACTCGTCCAAGGAGAGCGGGTTCCTCGCGGCGAACTGGCTGCTCTATCGCGCCCAGGAGGCGCTGGTCGCGACGGCCCGCGCGCACGGCATCGCGCTGACGCTGTTCCACGGCCGCGGCGGGGCGCTCGGCCGCGGCGGCGGGCCGGCGAACCGGGCGATCCTCGCGCAGGCGCCCGGGTCGGTCGACGGCCGGCTCAAGTTCACCGAGCAGGGCGAGGTCATCGCCGCCCACTACGCCGACGCGACGATCGCCCAGCGCCACCTCGAGCAGGTGACGTCCGCGGCGCTGCTCGCGTCGACGCCGGCGCACGAGCGCGCGACCGCCGAGGCCGCCGCCGCCGGCCTCTCGACCATGACCGAGCTGACGGCGATCTCGAAGACGGCGTACCGCTCGCTGATCGAGCGCCCGGCGTTCGCGGCGTTCTTCCGCGCCACCACGCCCATCGACCTGATCGCGGGGCTCGGGCTGGGGTCACGGCCGACCGCGCGGCCCGGCGCGGGGAAAGGCAAGGCGGCACCCGCGACGACCGCCTCTCCCGTCGACGACATCGGCTCCCTGCGCGCGATCCCGTGGGTGTTCGCGTGGTCGCAGGCCCGGGCGAACCTGCCCGGCTGGTTCGGGCTCGGGACGGCGCTCGAGGCGATCACCGGCCGGGGCGGCCGCGAGGTCGTCGACCACCTCGCGAGCCTCTATCGCCGCTGGCCGTTCTTCGCGTCGGTGCTCGACAACGCCGAGCTGTCGCTCGCCAAGGCCGATCTCGGCACGTTCCACCGCTACGCGGACCTCGCCGAGGGCGCGGAGGCGACGGCGATCCGGGGCATGATCGAGGCCGAGTACGCGCGGTCCGTGCGGCTGCTGCTCCTCGTGACCGGTCGCGACCGGCTCCTCGCGGGCCATCCGACCCTCGAGCGCTCCATCGACCTGCGCAACCCCTACGTCGACGCGCTGTCGGCGGTCCAGGTCGAGCTGCTCGGGCGGCTGCGACAGCCGGACCTGGCGCCGGCCGACGAGGCGGCGCTGCGCAACGTGATCGGCGTGACGATCAACGGGATCGCCGCGGGCCTCCAGAACACGGGGTAAGCCGGCCGCGGATCGGGCATCGTAGGGGCATGCGCGAGATCGAGGCGGCCGTCATCGAGCGGGCGGGCGCGGTGAGCACCGTCGAGACCCTGCGACTCGACGACCCGCGCCCCGGCGAGGTCCTCGTGCGGATGACGGCGTCGGGCGTGTGCCATTCCGACCTCCACGTCCGCGACGGCGACTGGGAGCGGCCGGGGCCGATCGTGCTCGGCCACGAGGGCGCCGGCGTCATCGAGGCCGTCGGGCCCGGGCTCGACCCGTCCGTCGTCGGCCGCGCGGTCGCCCTCTCCTGGTACGCGCCCTGCCTGCGCTGCCGCGAGTGCCAGCGCGGCCGCCAGTGGCTGTGCTCCGGGTCGCCGTCGCTGCACCACGCGCAGGCCGACGGCACGACGCGCCTCGCCCGCGCCGACGGCACGCCCGTCCTCGCCTACCTCTCGATCGGCACGATGGCGACCGCCCAGGTCGTCCCGGCGACCGCGGTGGTCCCGATGCCCGACGGCGTGCCGCCCGAGGTCGCCGCGCTGATCGGCTGCGGCGTGTCGACGGGCGTCGGCGCCGTGATCAAGACGGCCGAGGTGCCGGCGGGCTCGACGGTCGCGGTGATCGGCCTCGGCGGCGTCGGGCTGTCGTGCGTGATGGGCGCGGTCCTGGCCGGTGCCCGGCGGATCATCGCCGTCGACGTGAGCCGGGCGAAGATCGACCTCGCGGGCTCGCTCGGCGCGACGCACTGGGTGCAGGCCGATCCCGCGAACCCTCGGGCCGTCATCGAGGGCATCCGCGAGGCCGCGGGCGACGGCGGGCCGGACTTCGTGTTCGAGGCGATCGGGCTGCCGGCGACGATCGAGCAGGCGATCGCGGCGCTGCCACCGGGCGGGACGGCGGTCCTCGTCGGCCTCACCGCGTTCGGCCAGGCCGCGCGGTTCGAGGCGTTCCCGTTCGTCGACGGCGGCCGCCGGATCATCGGGTCCAACTACGGGTCGGCGGTCGCCGCGGTCGACTTCCCGCGCTACGCCGAGGCCTACCTCGCGGGCCGCCTGCCCGTGGACCGGCTCATCGATCGCCGCCTGCCGCTCTCGGACCTCGAGGATGCCTTCGACCGCCTCCGCGCCGGCGAGGCGGCGCGCCAGATCGTGGTGTTCGAGGCGGGCGCGTAGCGGCGGTCAGCCGGCGCCCGCGCGCCAGCTCCGGTAGACCGGAGGCCAGTCGTCGGCGCTCGCGCGCTCGCCGAGGAGCGCGTGCTCGATGTCGAGCTCGAACAGGCGGTAGTCGTCGTCGGCCTCGAAGGACCACGCGGCGATCGCCTCGGCCCGGGCCGTCGCATCGGCGATCTCGACGGCCCGACCGCGGACCCCGAACTCGTGCGGCACGGCCGGGTCCTGGTGCGCGTGCAGCGCGTACCGCCCGTCCTCGAGCAGGTCGCGGTCCTTGGCCGAGCCGATGATCACGAACACCAGCAGCCGCCGGCCGACGATCGCGACGGAGACCGGGTTGATCCGCGGCGGGATGTCGTCGCGGACGGAGGCCAGGAGCCCGGACCCGTGCCCGGGGCGCTCGAGGAGGCGGCGGCCCGCCTCGGCGAGCCCGGGGTCGGCAGCGGCGAACGAAGCCCAGTCGCTCATGTCGGCTAACGGTAGCGCGGCAGGAGATACGGGTCGTCGCCGAAGCCGTCGCGGGTGTCCTCGCCCACGATGGCGGCGATGACGCCGAAGAGGCCGAGCAGCGCGACGATGGAGAGGATGGCGATCAGGGTGTCCACGGCGGACCTCCTCGGTGCGTTCGAAGTTGACAAGGGCATCGTGACTCGTTAGCGGACCTCTGATAAGGTCCGGTTCGATGGCAAGAACGAGGACCAGTTCGCCGCTCGAGCTGCTCGTGCCGCTCGACCGGGACAGCCCGCGGCCCCTCCACGGCCAGCTGGAGCAGGCCCTGCGCGGCGCGATCCAGGACGGCCGCCTGCCCGGCGCGACCGCGCTGCCGTCCACGCGCGCGCTGGCGACACAGCTGGGGGTCTCGCGCGGCATCGTCGTCGAGGCCTACGAGCAGCTCGTCGCCGAGGGGTACCTGCAGAGCCGGCCGGGCGGTGCCACGCGCGTGGCCCGGGCCGCGGCCACCCCGCCGGCCCGCCGGCCCGTCGTCGACGAGCCCCGCCCCGAGTTCGACTTCCGGCCCGGTCGACCGGACGTCTCCGAGTTCCCGCGCGCCGTCTGGCTGCGCAGCCTCCGACGCGCCCTCGCGCACGCCCCGAGCGACCGCCTCTCCTACCTCGGTGGCCACGGCGTCCCGGAGCTCCGCACGGCGCTCGCGACGTACCTCAACCGTGCGCGCGGGACCGCCGCGGACCCGGCCGACATCGTGATCTGCACCGGGTTCGCGCAGGGGCTGGCGCTCGCGGCGCGGGCGATGCGCGCGGGCGGCGCGCGCGTGATCGCCGTCGAGGACCCGTCGGACCCCGAGTACCGGGTCACGCTCCGTTCCGCGGGCCTGGGGTCGGTCCCGGTCCCGGTCGACGAGCACGGGATCCGCGTCGACCTGCTCGAGACGCCTCGACGTCGACGGGGTCGTGATCACGGCCGCCCACCAGTACCCGACCGGAGCCGTCCTGCCGCCCGACCGCCGCGCGCGCCTCGCCGACTGGGCCGCGCGCCGTGGCGCCGTGATCGTCGAGGACGACTACGACGCCGAGTTCCGCTACGACCGCGAGCCGATCGGCGCGATCCAGGGCCTCAGCCCCGACCACGTCGTGTACGCGGGCTCCGCGAGCAAGATCCTCGCCCCGGGCCTGCGCCTCGGCTGGCTGATCGCGCCGCCGGCGATGACCGACGCGCTGATCGCGGCCAAGCAGGCCGCCGACATGGGCTCGGCGGCGCTCGACCAGCTCGCGTTCGCGGACGTCCTCGAGCGCGGCGAGCTCGACCACCACCTGCGCCGGATGCGACCGATCTACCGCGGCCGCCGCGACGCCCTGCTGCGCGCCCTCGCCCGTCACCTCCCCGACGTCCGGCCGGTCGGCGCCGCCGCCGGGCTCCACGTGCTCGCGTGGCTGCCCGACGACGTGGACGAGGTGCGGATCGTCGAGGAGGCCGCGGCGGCCGGGATCGCGATCGGGAGCCTGGCGTCGAGGCGGATCGAGCCCGGGCCGGGCGGCCTGATCTTCGGCTACGGCGTGATCGCGGAGGGCGCGATCGAGCCCGGCATCGAGCGCCTGGCCGGGATCATCGCCGCGAGCCGGGCCTAGCGGCTTCCGTCGCTCCCGGCAGGGACCGGTTGCTCGGCGCCCACGGGCGGCGGCTCGATGATCGGGATCGGCGACTCGATCGGCGGCACCAGCGGCTGCCCGGTGATCAGCCGCGTGGACCGGCCGCGGGTCAGGAACGAGAACGCCCAGCGCGTCGTGACGACGATCCGGTTCGCGAACCCGATCAGGTACGTGATGTGGATCAGGAGCCACAGGAGCCAGGCGGTGAAGCCGCTCTGCTGGCCCAGCGGCCCCATCCACGGGATGTCGGTCACGCCCGACAGCCGCCCGATCACCGCGACGTCGCCGTGGTTGCTGTAGCGATACGGCTTGACGGCGTCGCCGTGGAGCCGGGCGAGGATCGCCTTGGCCGCGTACGTGCCGCCCTGGATCCCGCCCTGCGCGACCCCTGGCGTCGCCCGGTCCTTCTTCCACGGCTGGATCGCCGCGTCGCCCACGACGAAGATCTCGGGGTGCCCGGGGATCGTGAGGTCGGGGCGCACCCGGATCCGGCCGTTGCGATCGGTCTCGGCGCCCGTGGCGGCGGCCACCTTGCGCCCGAACGAGGCCGCGAGCACGCCCGCCGCCCAGAGCACGGTCCGGGCACGGATCTCCTCCTCGGAGCCATCGGGGATCTTCACCCGGGCGAGGCCGTCCTCGATGTGGACGACCTGTGTCTGCGTGCGGACGACGACGCCGAGCCGCTCCAGCTGCCGGCGCGCCGACGCCGACCGCCCGGGCGGGAACGTGGGCAGCACGCGATCCATCGCCTCGACGAGGACGATCCGGGCGTCCTGCGGGCGGATCGAGCGGAAGTCGTTGCGCAGGGTGTCGTTCGCGATCTCGCCGAGGGCGCCCGCCAGCTCCACCCCCGTCGGGCCGCCGCCCACGAGCACGAACGTCATCCACGCCCGCCGCTCGTCGGGATCCGACTCGCGCTCCGCCGCCTCGAAGGCGATCAGGATGCGGCGCCGGATCTCGATGGCGTCGTCGATGGTCTTGAGCCCGGGCGCGACGGCAGCCCAGTCGTCGTGGCCGAAGTACGCGTGGTGGGCGCCGGTCGCGACGACCAGCGTGTCGTACCGCACGGGCGCGCCGTCCGAGAGCCGGACCTCGCGCCGCTCGGCGTCGATGTCGACCGCCTCGCCCAGCAGCACGCGGGTGTTCTTCTGGCGGCGGAAGATCGAGCGCAGCGGCTGCGCGATCTCCCCGGGCGAGAGCGCGCCGGTCGCGACCTGGTAGAGCATCGGCTGGAACAGGTGGTGGTTGCGCCGGTCGATGAGGGTGACGTCGACCAGGTCGCCCGCCTTGCGCAGGTTCCGCGCCGCATACAGCCCGCCGAACCCACCGCCGATGATCACGACGCGGTGCCGGGCCTGACCGTCCATGCCTCGATCCTACCCCCGCCGCCTAGCCGGCGCCATGGACGGATGTCGGACGCCGCCGTCAGTGCTTCGACCTACGGCACCGTCACGTCGGTCGCGGCCAGGATCCCCCGGTCGTCGCCGACCCCGTCGAGCACGATGTGGTACGAGAGCCCGGACGCGAGGCAGCCGACGCTGACGTCGCCCGACGGCACCGGCCCGGTCGCCTCGAGCACGCCCTCGAGGCTCACGCCGCCGTCGCTGGCCGTCCCCTCCTCCGTCGGGAAGGCGCGGATCACCACGCTGTCGGCATCGCTCCCGGTCAGCGCGTAGGTCACCTGCGCGCGCGTGCACACCGCCGGCGGCGGCACCCCCGATCCGATGTCCGCGCAGTAGCCCACGCCGCCGAACATGAGCTCGTCGCCGCACGCCCGGCCGCCCAGGGTCGAGACCTTGAGGAGGGGCTGCGCGTACGCCTGGGGCGCGAGGTGCAGGTACGGCGACAGCCCGTCCTGGAGCGCATACGTGGGCGAGGACGCCTGCGACAGCGCGACGGTGAACTGGTCCACGCCGTTGCCGGTCGTGAACTGCCCCACGGGGCTGCTGCCGACCGAGATGCCGCTCCCCGCGACCGCCTGGAAGTCGTAGGTCGTCGACGCGAGCACGTCGAGGCTGGCCAGCTCGACCGTCGTGCCGAACAGCGTGACCGACGACATCGAGCTCGGCGTCATCACCGTCGCGGGCGACCCATCGTGCTGCCAGTAGCGGACGGTCGAGGTCGCCGGTGGGTCGACGGTGAACCCGACGATCGCCGTGTTCGGCCGGTCCGAGTCCACGAAGACCACGCTCACCGTCGGCCCGGGTGGCACCTGGAGCACGGTCCCCGGGTCGAACTGGAACGTCGCCGGGACCCCGGTCGGACACCCCGTGGGTGGTGGGTCGACGAGGCAGATCTCGAGGATCGGGATCAGGATCTGGCCGCCGAGCACCGGGTTGCCGTCGAGCGGGCGTGTCGACGGGCGGCGCCGGCGGCGGGCTGTCGCCGGGCTCGAGGCTCGGGGCAGCGGACGGCGCCGCGCTCTCGCCCGGGGCGGGCGTGGCGACGGGGCCGCCGCCGTGCGGGATCGGCTCGACGTGCGGGTCCTTCACCTGCGGCGGCACGCCGCCCGGCGGGTAGGCCCACATCGTCGGGATGTGGGTGCCGCCGCCGAACGCCGTCGCGAAGTCGTCGACGACCGACGCCGGCCACCAGTCGCCCTCGTACCCCGAATGCGGGTGCCCAAGCGGATCGATCACGTAGTAGGCCTCCGGGATCCCCTTGTCGGGGTTGCCCGGGTAGTAGCCGTCGAGGTAGATCGCGTGGCCGCCGAGGAAGTCCTTCTGCAGGCGGAGCCCGCGCGGGATCTTCCCGTACTCGCCCTGGATGACCGCGCCGTAGCCCTTCGCGAGCAGGTCCTTGAGCTGGTCCGGCCGGAGGAACCCGGTCGGCAGCGTCACGCCGTACCCGCGCCACAGGGCCTGGTTGAGGTCGTTGAGGTCGGTGCCGCCCTCCTGGTCGTCCTGCAGCGTGCGCAGCGTCGAGCCGGAGGTCACGATCCCGAACGCCAGCCGCGCGATCATCGCGCCCGAGGTCAGCGTGCAGTTGGAGCCCTGGAACGGCCCGCCGTCGAACTGCGAGATCGGCGGCACGCGCGGGAAGCCCGACGGGTTCTTGTACGCGGCGGGCGCGGCGCCGAGGACGCTGTCGGCGGCGGCCACCAGGTCCACGGGGGCGAGGCTCGGCAGGGCCTCCGGCGAGCCCGACGGCTGGACGTCGAACGCGACGGGCACCGGCGAGCCGCCCGGGGTGTCCGGCGCGCCGGCCAGCACGTAGTCGGGGGCATCGGTGACGGACGTCTGCGGAGACCGGTCCTGGAGCGCGAGCACGACCGCCGAGCTGACGATGAAGCCGACGACGGCCATCACGCCGAACAGCGCGAGCTTGGGCAGGAAGGCGACGACCCTGGTCACGGCAGTCGAGCCATGTCAGCAGCCCTGGCCGAAGCTGTACGGCACGGACACCTTGCCTGTGCCGCCGTACTTGTCGGTCGTCTTCATGAAGGCGGTCATCGACCCGGTGAAGCCCCAGTCGTTCGTCGACCGGGTATGTCGAAGATGAAGATCCACGTGCCCTTGGTGTCCTGGTCGATGTCGTACGGGTTCGCTTCACCGTCAGCGTCCGTCGCTTCCCGTTCGTCCGCACGTAGGTGTAGGAGACGACGGCGTCCCGAGAGGCACAGGCCATCGCGATCGCTCGCCATGAAGTAGAGCGAGATCGTGCTGACCGGACAGGCCGCGCCGCTGCTGTCGCTGAAGTGCAGCACCGCCGGGTAGTTGCAGCGCGTGACCTTGAACGACCGCGTCGACGACCTCGCGGTCTTGCCCGTCGCGTCGCGAGCCGACAACCGAGAAGGTCGCCGAGCCCCTCGCGTTCGGGTTCGTGGCGTTCGGCGATCACCGTGGCCTTCCACGATCCGCCGCTCTTCGTCATCGCCGCCTGGTGGTCGGCCGGGTCGCCGGGCAGGTGGTAGTGGAGCGTCATCGCGTTGACGCCGTCGACGTCGGTCGCCGCCGCCGAGATCGTCGTCGACCGGCCGGTTGTTCGCGCAGGCCCCGAGGTTCGTGAACACCGTGCCCGGGCTCGCCTTCACCGAGGCGAACGTCGGCCCCTTGTTGACGCAGCCCGCGACCGTGATCGTGCCGGCGCCGTCCGCCGGGAGACGGGCGGTTCGCGGGCTCGGTGCGGAGTCGGTCGCGCTCACGAAGAACCGGAGGTCGCCGGCGGTGTCGATCCCGTCCGTGTCCGTGCGCAGCGTCGCCTGCCAGGTGCTCGCGCCGCCGCCCCGGTTCATCGGCTTGGTCGCGTAGCCCGACAGGCCCGGCCGCCGGTACGACAGGACGACGCTGGCGATCGGCTGCGCGTCGGTCACGCGGACGCTCACGGTGACCGCGCGGGCGGTGTTCGCGCAGTAGCGCTGCGGGCCGCCGGCGATCGTCCCAGGGGCGGCCGCGAGCCGGGCCAGCACGGGCGCGCCGTTGGGCGGCGGCGTCGGCGGGCTCGACGGCCCCGATGACGGCGGCGCGGGCGACGGGCTGTTGTCCTCGATCGCGGTCAGCGACGCACCCGGCTGGCCCGCCGGTCCGGCCCCCGCGACGACCGGCGAGCAGGGCACGACCGGGAGGGCGTCGATCGAGCCCGCGATCTGGAGCGGGCCCGACGTGACCCACGCCTCGGTGCGGTCCGGCAGCGGGTAGTAGATGCGCACCCAGCTCGCGTCGGCGTTCTTGCCGGTGACGAGGAACTTCTGTCCCGACCCCACGGTCGCGAGCGCCGGCCCACTGTCCGGGCACGGGTAGATCGCGAGGCCGCCCTTGGTCGTGGCCTGCTGCCCCTGGCCCCCGGCGATGAACCCGCCGCCGAGCGCCCCGACGATGAGGCCGCCCGCGACCACGAGCGCGGCGACCTGCGGGCCCCCGACGGCGCCGATCCCCTTCCCGACCGCCGCGCCGAGCGCGCTCACGCCCGCCCGCCGAGCGCGACACGGATCCTGACCACCGCGGGCCGCATGACGTCAGCCGCCCGGGACGCCCAGGACGGAGATCTCGCTCACCGCGGCGTTGTCGGACGGGGTGTTGGGCGCCGTCGTGGCCTCGCCCGCGTAGGTGCTCACGATCGTGATCCGCAGCGACGTGGCGCCGGTGACGCCGCCGAGGTCGATCTGCTGCGCCTTCATCGTGTCCTTGAGGCGGAACGGGATCGACTTGCCGCCGACCTTGACGATGATGTCCTTGGGCCGGCGGTTGCCCTTGTACTGGGCGGCCGAGGCCTGGGCGCCGTTGCGGATCACCAGCGTGTCGGCGCGCGCGGAATCGAACGCCACCTCGATCCACTGGTTCTTCTCCTGCGCCTTGCCTTCCTGCCAGCTCGTCTTCGGGTCGCCGTCGATCGCCTTGCCCGCGGCGTACTTGGGCAGGTCGCCGAGCACCGACGACGCGGTCGCGCCGGTCAGGGTCAGCGCCGCGGCCGCCCCCGGCGACGCGGCCACCGCCGACGCGCTGGCGCCGGGCGTCGCGCTGCTCGCGGCGACCGGACGGCGCGCCGCCCGACGGCTCCGTGCCGGTCTCCGGGTGGACTGCCGCGCAGGGCGAGCCCGGCGAGCACGATCGCCACGCCGACCAGCAGGCCGACCACCGCCACGCCGATGACCCAGGTCGGGATGCCGCGGACGCTGCCCGGCGCGCCTCGGGCCGACGTCCTGGCGCCCGTGACGGGCGACGGTGGCGGCGTCGGCGTCCAGGCGACCGCCGCGGCCACCTTGTCCGGTGCCGGTTCCTCGACCCTCGCCGCCGCGGCGAGCGTCGTCCCGCACGACTGGCAGAACGTCCGGTTCGACGGGTTCGCGATCCCGCACGCCGGGCATCGGACGAGCGGGCCGTCCGGGCACGCCGTCGCCGTCCTCGTCGTACGTGTCGGGCTCGGGCGTCGAGGGCCGGACCGGGTTCGGGATCGGGTCGCCGTACGGCGCGCCCCAGGCCGCCGACGCGGGTGCGGCGCCGGCGGCGTCGGCGACCGCGGGATCGGGCGTGGCGGGCGTGGTCGCGCCGGTCGGGTCGGCGCCGGCGGCCGCGGCGTCGGCGGGCTGGCCCTCCCACTCGAGGAACGCGCCGCACGATCCGCAGAACTGGTCGCCGGGAACATTGGCGAAGCCGCATCGCTTGCAGATCGTCCGCGGGTCGTCGGTCATCGGTCGGTCCTAGCCTCGGATCACGAGCACGAGTGGGAGGTCGATCAGGCGGCGGATGATCAGGAAGCCGGGTGGCACGACCGACGGCCGGATCACGAGCATCGTGGCAGACGCGGGCTTCCCCCCGCCGAGCGGCGTTGCGAGCAGGGCGCGCGGCCCCGTCAGGTCATTGTGGAACACGAGCACCTGTTTCCGGAAGCGCCCAGAGGCGTCGACCTGCACGATCGGCAGCGTTGGTGTTTCCCCGACGCTCCACGTCAGCCGCACCTTCGAGCCCGGCGCGAACCCCGTCCCGGTCGCGATGACCACGATCCCGGGGGGCCCGACCTTGGGATCGATGGTGAGCCGGCCCGAGAAGACCGTCGCCTGCTTGCCGCTGCCGGAGAGCCGGCTGGTGCGCGGCGAGCCCGCGAAGGCGTACGGCACCGCGAGCGTCGCGGGCCGGCCGCCCGGTGCCGACGGTGTGAAGGACACGGTCACCGTGCATGCCTCGTCCAGGTGGAGCGACCGCCCGTTGCAGCCGTCCGCGAGGACCCGGTAGTCCGTCCGGGCCGCACCGCCGATCGTCGCGGCGCGCACCGCCAGCGGGCCCCACCCGTCGTTCCGCAGGGTCGCCGCGGCGGGCGGTGCGGGCGAACCGACCGCCAGGCTGCCGAAGGCGATGGCAGGCGGCACGAGGCGGGGCACGGGCGGGAAGTCGCGGAGGAACACGTCGGCGAACCCGAGCTTGTCGCCCGCGACGAGCGTGGGCGCGAGCGAGGCGAAGGCGACGAACCGGCCGTTCCCGCCGACCGTCGACTGCAGGCTCGGGCTGCCGCCGGGTCCGCCGTTGCGGGCGACCGAGACGAGGATGGTCTCGTCCGCGACGACGTCGCGCTCGTAGACCTCGGTCAGGGGCGTCTGGATGGACGCGGCGAGCCGCGCGCCGAGCCGGGCGCCCGTGGCACCGGTGAGATCCGGCGCGGTCGACTGGAACGCCACCATGCGCCCGTCGACCGAGATCGACGGCAGCCGGCTCAGGCCGCCGCCCGACTGGCCGTCGGGTGTCGCGGACACGAGCACGGTGGTCCCGGCCCCGCGGTCTCGCAGGAAGACGTCGGGTGCCTCGTTGCTGTCGTTGCGGGCGAGATTCGTCGCGGCGGACTCGAAGGCGATCGCGTTGCCATCGCCCGAGACGGCCGGGGCGCCCGACGCGCCGTTGGGCGGGCCATCGAGCGCGACGCTGACCTGCTCGGTCTTCCCGGCACGCACGTCGCGCAGGTAGACCTGGGTCCCGTTGCCGGTGTTGGTCGGGACGATCACGTCCCCGCCGTCGGAGACGAACGCGACGAGGTTGCCGTCGGCCGAGATCGACGGCGCGCTGTTCGTCGACGAGGTGAGGTTGCCGCTGAAGCCGACGGAGATCGGCCGCGTCTGCCTCGTGCGCCGGTCGTATCGGAACACGTCCGCGTTGTCGTTGTCGCCCGCCACGATGTCCTGGTTGTCCGACGTGAACGCGACGAACCGCCCGTTGGCCGAGACGGACGGCTCGCGGCTCCCGCCCGCCGGGCTGCCCTTCGAGTTGCGCGACACCACCTCGGTCTTGCCGGTCCGGCGGTCCCACGCGAGCACGATCGAGCCCACGCTCGTGAAGCCCGCCGGGGCCTGGTAGGTGAAGGCGACGACCGAGCCGTCGGCCGAGATCGACGGCTCCCGCGCGCTGCCGCCGCCGGCAAAGCCGGGCGGGAGCGGCAGCCGGCTGGTCTTGCCCTTCTGGCGGTCGCGCACGTACACGGCGGGGACGGGTGCCGTGCCCGGCGGGGCGGCGACGAGGTTGGAGCCCGACGACGCGAACGCCACGTACCGGCCGTCGGCGGAGATCGACGGCTCGGCTGACGAGCTGTTCGGGAAGCCACCGCCGACCCGCCGCGAGACGAGGGTGGTCGATCCGGGCGGCGGCGGGATCGGGGCGTCCGGGACCGGGGTCGGGCCCGGGAGGCCCGGCGGCGGCACGATCGAGCGGGGTCCGGGCCGCGGCGGCCACCGGCGGCGCCCCCGACGGCGCGGGGATGAGCAGCGCCAGGCCCAGCGCGACGGCGGCGACCCGGCGGGCCTCGGGCCTCAGGGCCGCAGGTACCCCGAGTAGAACAGCGACGGGTCGCATGCTCCGGCGCTGGTGCAGCTCGCGTTGAGCGTCAGCTGCTGGCCGGGCCCGATGACGATCGGCGTGACGAAGTGCAGGTCGTAGTCGCGGAAGTTGGCGAGCTGGAGCGACAGGAGCGGGGTGGTGCCGCGCGAGACCGTGAGCGTGCCCTCGGCCCCGCTCGGGTTCGAGAACACGAAGTCGGTGATGAACAGCGTGCCGGGGGGCGTGAACGACGGGTTGCTCGTGTCGAGGCGGCCGTCGATCGGGTTGCCGAGGCCCGGGATGGTGACGGTGGGCGACCCCGACGGCGCGGGCGATGCGGCACCGCCGCTCGGCGACGCGCTGCCCGAGGCGCCGGACGGCGCGGGCGATGCGCCGCCACCGCCACCGCCGGCGCTGGCTGCGGGCGCGATCGTCGGCAGGCCGGCCGCGCCGAGCGCGTCGTTGACGTCCGCCTTGAGGCTCGCGAGCGGCGAGGCGACCGCGTCGGTGACGGCGGAGTCGAGGGTGGGCTTGAGCAGCAGCATCCAGATCAGGACGAGGGCGATCAGCAGCACGATCAGCGCGAGCAGCGCCTTCAGGAACCACGACGGGAGCACGGACTCCTGGAGGAGCGTGCCGTCGACGGTGATCGGGGCGCCGCCCTCGGGCGTGACGAACAGCTGGAACGGACGGGTCTTGGGCTGCCCGCGCCAGAACCGCTTGACGGGGCTGACCCTGACCTTCGCGAAGCCCGCCATCCCGGGCTCGACGACGACGCCCGGCGGCTTGATGTCGAACTTGAGCTGGCGGTCGGCGTCGGTGCCCTCGACCCCGGCGTTCAGGCGCGCGTTGCCGCGGTTGTCGATCGCGAGGTCGTGGGTCCCGGCGCGCGACCCACGCGACGTCCTCGGGGCGAGCTCGGTGAACGGCTCGGCGAAGGCGCCGACGGTGATCGTCCCCTCCTCGACCGCCGACCCGGCCGGGTCCTCGCGGGACCGGGCCCGGAGCGCGTACGGGACGACGCCGGCGGTGGTCGACGCCAGGCGCGGCGGGCGAAGGACGAGCTTCGCGGTTCCCTCGGCACCGGGGAAGAGGGAGATGACCGGCGGGTCGGTCGATGCCCAGCCCGCGGCATCGCCCAGGACGTCGAGCGTGAACTCGTCGACGACGCTGCCGGTGTTCCGGATCCGCACCTCGGCGGTGACCTCCTGCCCCGGATCGACGGCCAGGGCAGGCGTGACCAACGTGACGGAGGCTCCCACGGGCGTGAGTGTAGCCGCGCGTCTGGCGGGCGAACAGGCCGCCGGTGCATGCGCGGGTAGCCCGTTCGTACCCGTCGGGAGGGCACGTCCGGATGCCCGTTAAGTCCACGTTGACTGGCCGGACATCCGCCGCGGTTAGGGTCGGCCCGACACGCCTGTCCGCCCGCCAGCACGGGGTCGGATGCGGGGGAAGCCGTCGATGGGGAGCGCGCCATGGTTGCCGAGCCGATGTCCATGAAGGTCCCGATCCCCGTGGCGGTGCGGGCGTCCGACCCGCTGTCGCGGGCCGGGATCGCGAGCCAGCTGCGGCGGGCGCAGGGGTTCGTGGTGGTCGCGGACGAGGAGGTGCCCGAGGACTCGGTCGCGCTCGTCGTCGCCGAGGAGGTCTCGCCCGAGGTCGTCGCCGAGATGCGCGCGCTCCGGGGACGCGGCGTGCGGCGCATCGTGCTGCTCGTGTCGCGGGTCGACGACCGTGCGCTGCTCGCGGCCGCCGAGGCCGGCGTGACCGGCGTGATCCGCCGCAGCGAGGCGACCGCCGGCAACCTCGCGGCGGCCATCCGCTCCGCCGCGGCGGGCGAGGGCAGCCTGCCGCCGGACCTGCTGGGCCGGCTGCTCCGCCAGGTCGGGCAGCTGCAGCGCCAGGTGCTGTCACCGCGTGGGCTGACGTTCTCCGGGCTCACCGAGCGCGAGGCCGCGGTGCTGCGCCTGCTGGCCGACGGCTACGACACGGCCGAGGTC
>CAVZFY010000023.1:0-52284 GCA_963774695.1 uncultured Chloroflexia bacterium
CGGCCGCGCCCGTGACGGCCTCGACACGGCTCCACGGCCACCAGCACCCCGACGGTCGCCCGGCACGCGCGCCACGGTCGTGCCCGACGCTCGGGGCCCGTCCGCTTCGCCCGACGACGTCGTCATCGGCGGCGCGCGGTCGCGCAGCGTTCGGCGACGGGCGGCGACGGCGCGTACGGCCGCGGACGACGCGCCCCTCCCGGTCGCGGCCCGCTGGGACACCGGCGATACGCTCCCGCAGACGATCACCTCGATCCCCGCCGGATCGGACGACGGCCCGGGCGGCATGCCCGTCCAGCTGTCGCCGATCCCGGGCGCCGCACCGGTCGCCGCCACCTCGGCGGCGGCCCCCGCCACCCGCGAGATCGTCTTTCCGGCGCCCGGCGCGGACCTCGGGGGCGGCGGCCCGGCGTGGTCCATGGCCGCGCCGGCGGCCCCGAGCGAGCCCGCGGCGCGACGCTCGACGGCGTCGGCCGCCCGCACGACCTCGCCCCTCAGCCTCGCCCGATCCGTCGCCCCGGCGGCCCCGACCCCAGGCCGCGCCGGCCGAGGTGCCGAGCGCGGCTCCCGTCGTCGCCCGCATCGTGGCCGACCCCGACGACGCCGGGCGCGCCACCGACCGTCCAGACGAGCCCGAGCGGTTCCGGCATCCCGGTCGCGACGATCACCGCGACGCCCGTCCAGCGCGCGACCGAGGAGCCGCAGGGCCAGGAGCCGGAGCCCGACGGCGCGCGCTCCGACAAGGAGCTCGACGAGCTCGCGCGCGACCTGTTCGGCCGAATCCGGACCCAGCTCCGGGCGGAGGTCATCCACGAGCGTGAGGCCAAGGGCCTCACCTTCGACGCGTTCTAACAGGGAGTCACGATGGGCGACCCGGCAGTCAGCATCGCGTACAAGTGCACGATCGACGGCTTCATCCCGCTCGGGATCTGGACGCAAGCTCGACGGCCTCGGCTTCGAGTACACGGTCACCGAGTACCGCGAGGGCGGCGTCAACGGCTACACGCACAAGATCGTCGGGCCCGGGAAGTACACGAACCTGCGCCTGAGCCGCCCGGTCGACTCGACCTCGGACCTGCTGATGCTCTGGCTGCAGGGCAACCTCATGAAGGTCCTGCCGCAGACGATGGCGATCACCGCGATGACCGCAGGCGGCGAGGAGATCACGACCTGGAACCTCGCCGGCGTGGTGCCGGTGAAGTGGAGCGGGCCGACCCTCGACATCATGAGCAACTCGGTCGCCACCGAGACGCTCGAGGTCGCGTACCAGGAGATCATCGGCCTCGGCGCCATCGGCGGCATGCTGGCGGGCGCCCTGTCGATGACGGCGTCCGTGGACATCGGGTTCTAGAGGGACGCCCGATGGTGATGGACGCGGTCGGCTCTGCCGTCTCGGCGGTCGGGCAGGCGCTCGGTCTGGTCAAGAACACGAAGGCGAAGCTCGTCGTGCGTGGGCCCGAACTTCCCCGCGGGCGACCACGAGATCGAGTGCATGTTCAACCCGACCGAATACCGGCTGTCGCAGACGCTGAACGTCCACCACAACCGCGCGACGGCCCAGGTCGGCGGCACGCCCGAGTTCAGCGGCACGAACGCGATGACGCTCACGACGCAGCTGTTCTTCGACGACTTCGCGTCGGCGAAGGGCGACGTGACGCCCAAGATCACGACGCTGCTGTCGTGGACGCACCCGACCGAGGACTCGACGAACAACGGCCAGCCGTGCCCGCCGCTGGTCAAGTTCGTCTGGGGCGGCAACCCGCAGCTCGACACGTTCTTCGGCTTCCTGCGGTCGGTCAGCGTGAACTACACGGTCTTCCGCATCGACGGGACGCCGATCCAGGCGAAGGTCGACATCCAGATCGTCGGCCTGCCCGAGGCAGTTCGGGCAGCAGAACCCGACCTCGCGGGCGACGAACGCGCGGCGCGTCCACACGATGATCGACGGCGACACGCCTCCAGTCGGTCGCGTTCAAGGAGCTCGGCAAGCCGACCTACTGGCGCGCGATCGCCGAGCTCAACGACATCGACGACCCGATGCGCCTCGCGCCCGGGACGACGCTCCTGATCCCGACGGTCGCCGACGCGACCAAGTCGAGCTGAGGGCCGATCCGATGTCCGTCCGCACGCTCTCGATGCAGAAGGTCATCAAGGTCGAGGGGTCCGACCTCGAGCCGGACGTCGCGAACCAGCTCGAGAGCGTGCTCGTCATCGACCGCCTCGCGATGCCCGACACCTTCGCCCTCGTGTTCCGGGACCCGAACCGCCAGATCCTGGACAAGGCCGGGCTCGACATCGGCACCAAGGTGGAGGTGCTCGCCACGCGGCCCGGCGACGATTCGCCGGAGTCGCTGATCAAGGGCGAGGTGACCTCGATCGAGGCCGAGTACGACGCGCTCGGGACGCGGGCGGTGGTGCGCGGCTACGACAAGTCGCACCGCCTGGCGGCGGGCCGCAAGACCGCGACGTTCCTCAACGTCAAGTACTCGGACATCGTGACCACGATCGCGGGCGACTACGGGCTGACGCCCGACGTCGACGACTCGGGCGGCACCGTCGACCACGTGCTCCAGGCGAACCAGTCGGACCTCGAGTTCATCTACGGGCTCGCCCGCAAGATCGGGTTCGACTTCCGCGTCGACGACGAGACGCTCCTGTTCAAGGAGCCCGCCGAGTCGGCCGACGCGCCCGGCGCCGGCGACTACCTGAGCGACGACGACCCGCACAAGCTCGTGTGGAACCGGAACCTCCTCGAGTTCCGCGCGCGGATGACCGCGGTCGCCCAGGTCGCCGAGGTCCAGGTGCGCGGCTGGGACATCAAGGAGAAGGAGGCGGTCATCGGGCAGGCGGACGTCGAGGCGACGAACGCCGAGATCTCGATGACGCGCGTCGGACCTGGCCGCCAAGTTCGACGGCAAGACGATGACGGTCGTCGACCACCCGGCCGGCGACCAGGAGACGGCCGATGAGACGGCGACGGCGCGGTCGCAGCAGGTGGGCTCCGCGGCCTTCGAGGCGACGGCGGTCGCGATCGGCCACCCGGCGCTCAAGGCGGGCGAGGCGGTGAGCATCGCCGGCGTCGACCCGGCGCTCGAGGGCAAGTGGGTGATCACCGGGTCGCGCCACGAGTTCGGCAACGGGCCGTACCGGACCGCGCTCGAGTTCACCGGACGCCAGGACCGGTCGATCCACGGCCTGGTCTCGCAGGGCAGCGCGGGCGGCGGCGGCGGCATGCAGCGCTACTACGGCGTCGCGGTCGCGATCGTGACCGACAACAAGGACCCCGACGACGCTCGGGCGGGTCAAGGTCTCGTACCCCTGGCTCTCGGACGACGCGGAGTCGTCGTGGGCGCGCCTGGTCGCGCCGGGCGCGGGCAAGCGAGTACGGCGTCGTCTTCGTGCCGCAGGTCGGCGACGAGGTGCTCGTCGCGTTCGACCACGGCGACATCAACTTCCCGATCGTGCTCGGTGGCCTGTGGAACGGCAAGGACATCATCCCGTTCGACTACGACGCCGACCTCGACGCAGGCAAGGTGACCTACTGCGGCCTGGTGTCGCGGACCGGCCACAAGCTCTCGTTCTACGAGAGCGACAGCGAGTCGTCGATCCAGATCCAGACGGCGAACGAGCAAGGTCAACATCGTGCTCGACGAGACCAACCAGGTGCTCAAGATCGAGGCCGAGGGAAAGCTGACGATCGACGTCAAGCAGGACGTCGAGATCAAGGCCGGGGGGTCGATGAAGCTCGAGGCCACGGGCCAGATGACCATCAAGGGCGCGACGGTCGCCATCAACTAGAGGATCGGACGTGAGCGACGAGTTCATCGGCCGCGGCTGGGCCTTCCCGCTGCGCACGGACGCGACGGGCGGGATCGCGCTCGTCATGCGCGAGCGCGAGATCGAGGAGGCGATCCGGCTCGATCCTCGGCACCGCCCCGGGCGAGCGCCCGATGCGCCCCGAGTTCGGCTGCCGGATCCACGACTACGTGTTCGCGTCGGCCGACGGCGCGACGGCGTCGGCGATCTCGGCCGAGGTCAAGGCGGCGCTGCGGCGCTGGGAGCCGCGGGTCGACGTCGACGACGTCCAGGTCAGCTTCGACGCCAAGGACGCGAGCGTCATGTACATCGACATCGCCTACGCGATCCGGCGGACCAACGACCGCCGCAACCTCGTCTTCCCGTTCTACGTGATCCCCGGCGAGGAGACTGACCATGGCCCTGCCCGCCCCCAACCTCGACGACCGCCGCTTCCAGGACCTCGTCGACGACGCCAAGCGCCTCGTCCAGCAGCGCTGCCCCGAGTGGACCGACCACAACGTGTCCGACCCGGGCGTGACGCTGATCGAGATGTTCGCGTGGATGACCGACCAGCTCGTCTACCGGCTCAACCGCGTGCCGGACCGGAACTACGTCAAGTTCCTCGAGCTGATCGGCGTCGAGCCTGTTCCCGCCGACGGCGGCCCGCGCCCGCGTCACGTTCTGGCTGTCCGCGCCGCAGCCCGACGTGGTCACGATCCCGCTGGGGACGCAGGTCGCGACGATCCGGACGGCGACCGACGAGGCGATCGTCTTCACCACCGTCGAGGACCTGCCGATCGTCCCTGCGGAGCTCGGCGAGCCTGGGCTCGCATGATCGACGGCAAGACGCTGCGCGACCACATGGCCGCCCTCGAGCAGGGCACCGAGGTCTACTGCTTCCAGAAGGTCCCCTCCGCCCGGCGACGCGCTGCTCATCGGCCTGTCGGAGGCCGTGCCGTCGAACGCCGTGCGGCTGCGGTTCCAGTGCCGACATCGACGGCGTCGGCGTCGACCCGCACGAACCCGCCGCTCGCCTGGGAGGCCTGGACCGGCGACGACTGGGAGGCGTGCGAGCTCGACTCGCGACACCACCGGCGGCCTGAACCGCGACGGCGACGTCGTGATCCACGTGCCGCGCGGCCACGTCGCGTCGCTGATCGCCAAGCAGCGGGCCGGCTGGCTGCGCGCCCGGGTCACCGAGCTCGACGAGGGCCAGCCCGCGTACAGCGCCTCGCCGAACATCAAGGGCCTGACCGCGATCACCATCGGCGGCACGGTCGACGCCGTGAACGCCGAGATCGTGACCGGCGAGGAGCTGGGCATCTCCGAGGGCGTCCCCGGCCAGCGCTTCGTGCTCAAGCGCGGCCCCGCGGTCCCGGGCGACGAGCCGCCCGTGCTCGAGGTCACCGGCGACGAGGGCTGGGACGAGTGGACGTACGTGCCGGACTTCGCGGCCAGCGAGCCGGACGACCGCCACTTCACGCTCGACGCTCGGCCGGCGAGGTCCGCCTCGGGCCGGCCGTCCGGCTCGCCGACGGCGCGCTGCGTCGGTACGGCGCCGTGCCCGCCAAGGGCGCCCACGTCCGGCTTCGCGAGTACCGGACCGGCGGCGGCCGGCGCGGGCAACGTGTCGCCAGCGGTCGATCAGCGTGCTCAAGTCGTCGATCCCGTTCGTCGCCCGCGTCGAGAACCGGCGGCCGGCGCGCGGCGGCGTCGACGGCGAGGACATCGAGAACGCCAAGGTCCGCGGCCCGATCCTGCTGCGCACCCGCGGGCGCGCCGTCACGACCGAGGACTACGAGCAGCTCGCCCGCGAGGCCGCGCCCGAGGTGGCGCGCGTGCGCGCGGTCGCCGCGGGCGACGGCGCGGACGCGGGCTCGGTGCGGGTCCTGATCGTCCCGTCCGCGGTGTCCGAGCTCGGGCGGCTGCGCTTCGACCAGCTGGTGCCCAACCCGGACACCCTCCAGAAGATCACCGACCGGCTCGAGGAGAGCCGCGTCATCGGCACGCGCGCGATCGTCGAGCCGCCCGTGTATCGCGGGGTCACCGTCGTCGCCAAGCTGCAAGGCGCGCTCGCGGGTCAACCCGACGCGCCTCCAGGAGGACGCGCTCCTCGCGCTGTACGAGTACTTCCACCCGATCACCGGCGGCCCCGACGGCACCGGCTGGCCGTTCGGCCGGCCGGTCAACGCGGGCGAGATCTACTCGGTGCTCCAGGGCATCCGCGGGACCGAGCTCGTCGAGGACGTCCGCCTGTTCGGCGCCGACCCGGTCACCGGGCAGCGCGGCCAGCAGACCCAGCGGCTCGAGCTCGAGACGAACGCGCTCGTGTTCAGCTACGAGCACCAGGTCCTGGTCGAGGGCGCCTGATGCGCGGCGACGTCCCGGGCCTCGGCACGCCCCACCCGATGGGGCCGGCGCTGCCGGCCCTGTACCAGGACGACGACCTCGTCCAGCGGGTGCTCGACGGGCTCGACCAGGTGCTGGCGCCCGTGATCAGCACGATCGACAACTTCGATTCGTACCTCGATCCGGCGCTCGCGCCCGACGACTTCCTCGCCTGGCTCGCGGGCTGGGTGGGGATCGCGCTCGACGACAGCTGGGACGAGGCGCGCCGGCGGATGATCGTGGCGCGGGCGGTCGAGCTGTACCGGCTCCGCGGGACGGCGGCCGGGCTGGCCGGCCAGGTCGAGATCCAGACGGGCGGGTCGGTCGAGATCGTCGAGAACGGCGCGACGGGCTGGTCCGTGGATCCCGGCGGCGAGCTGCCCGGGTCGCCCGAGCCGCTGGTCGTGGTGCGGGTCACCGTGCCAGACCCCAAGGCGATCGACACCCAGCGGCTCGACTCGATGGTGGCGGCGGCCAAGCCTGCGCACGTCACCCACCGGATCGAGATCGTCAAGGGCGCCGCGAAGGGTTGACGCTCGTCGCTCGCCGCGCGTCCGCGTGCCCGTCGGTGCGCCTCCCCGCCGTTCGCCTCGCGCGCCCTCGCCAGGCGCTCCCGACGTGCGTGGGACGCACGAATTCCGGTCGCCAGGACACCGATCGTGCGTGGCACGCACGCCCGCGACCTCGATTTGGTCGATCGGCGGCGGAATCGGTGCAGATCGCTGCGTGCGGCGCACGTTCTCGACCTGGGCGACACGAAAGTGTGCGTGGGACGCACGATTGCGGCGCTCCCTTACCCGATCGTCACCCCCACGTGGCGCGAACGGTGACTCCCGCCGACCCGGCGACCCGTCTATCCTCTGCCCGACCCTCGCTGGACGCTGGAGAGTTGGCTGAGTGATCGTCTGCGGCAACTGCGGGCACAAGAACGAGCCGTCGGACGCCTTCTGCGGGAACTGCGGCCAGTTCCTGGAGTGGGTCGGCAAGCCCGAAGGCGAGGCGGCCGCCGCCGAACCCACGTCCCCGACGAGCGACCGCGTCCGGGTCATTGACTCCAGCCCGCGAGCCCGAGCCGGAGCCGGTTGCCGAGCCGGAGCCCGAGCCGGAGCCGTTGCCGAGCCGGAGCCCGTGCCGAGCCCGAGCCCGTTGCCGAGCCGGAGCCCGAGCCCGTTGCCGAGCCCGAGCCGGAGCCCGAGCCCGTTGCCGAGCCCGAGCCGGAGCCGGTTGCCCGAGCCCGAGCCGGAGCCGGAGCCCGTTGCCGAGCCCGAGCCGGAGCCCGAGCCCGAGCCGAGCCCGTTGCCGAGCCGGAGCCGGAGCCCGAGCCCGAGCCTGTTGCCGAGCCCGAGCCCGAGCCCGTTGCCGAGCCCGATGCCGAGCCCGAGCCGGAGCCTGTTGCCGAGCCGGAGCCCGTGCCGAGCCGAGCCCGAGCCCGAGCCTGTTGCCGAGCCGGAGCCGGAGCCGGAGCCCGAGCCCGAGCCCGAGCCTGTTGCCGAGCCGAGCCGAGCCGGAGCCCGTTGCCGAGCCCGAGCCCGAGCCGGAGCCCGTTGCCGAGCCGAGCCCGAGCCGGAGCCTGTTGCCGAGCCGGAGCCGGAGCCCGAGCCCGTTGCCGAGCCCGAGCCCGAGCCGAGCCCGAGCCTGCCGAGCCGGAGCCCGTGCCCGAGCCGGAGCCTGTTGCCGAGCCGGAGCCGAGCCCGAGCCGGAGCCTGTTGCCGAGCCGGAGCCCGAGCCGGAGCCTGATGCCCGAGCCGGAGCCCGAGCCGGAGCCTGTTGCCGAGCCGGAGCCGGAGCCGGAGCCCGAGCCCGAGCCGGAGCCCGAGCCGGAGCCCGAGCCCGTTGCCGAGCCGGAGCCCGTTGCCGAGCCGGAGCCCGATGCCGGAGCCTGAGCCCGTTCCCGAGCCGCGAGCCGGAGCCTGTTGCCGAGCCGGAGCCGGAGCCCGAGCCGTTGCCGAGCCGGAGCCCGAGCCTGTTGCCGAGCCGGAGCCCGAGCCGGAGCCGGAGCCGGAGCCCGAGCCGGAGCCCGAGCCCGAGCCGGAGCCGGAGCCCGAGCCCGAGCCGAAGCCGAGCCTGAGCCGGAGCCGGTCGTCGCGCCGGAGCCTGAGCCGTCGTCGAGCCTGAGCCGGAGCCCGAGCCTGTTCCAGTGCCGGAACCCGAGCCAGTAGCCGAACTCCAGTCTGCGGCTGATCCCCAGCTCGTCGCGGAAACAGCGCCAGTGCCGGAACCCGAGGTTTCGCCGGAACCCGAGCCCGAGCCCGAGGCCGTCGGCGAGACGGACACCTCCATCGAACCCGAGCCGATCCCGCCCGTGGCCCCGATCGCGCGCCGCGGCGGACCGTCGAAGAGCCTCTCGACGTCCCTGGCCGCCGCAGCCGCAACCGATGCGATCGTCGAGCCGGAGCCGGAACCCGAGCCGGAGGACACCGAAACCGCCGAGGCCCCGGCACCCATCCCGCCAGCTCCCCCGATGGCGCGCCGTGGCGGACCGTCGAAGAGTGCCGCGATCACGCTGGGCGCAGCAGCCTCCGGCGCCGCGGCAGCCCGACCCCGACGCCGCCGGTCGACCCGCTGCCGACGCCAACGGGCGCGACCCCAGGACCGGCTCAGCCGGCGACCCCGACGACGCCGTCGACGGCGCCCTGGACCCCGACCGCAGCCCCGCCTCCCCCACCGCCCCCGGTCGCGAGACCCGCGACGCCCGGCGCGGGACCCGCCTCGGTCCAGCCAAGCCAGCCAGTCGAGCCCGCGGCCCGACCGCCCGTCGCCGGCCAGCAGCCCCCGGTCCGTCGTCCCGACGCGGTCGCGGCGGCGGCCGTCGCCGCACGGCAGCCGAGCGCGGACGCGCAGCCGGCCTCACGCGCGCCGACGACCCAGGTCGCCCCCCGACCCAAGCCGGCTCAAACCACCGACCGCCGCGTCCCCCAGCCCGGCGACCGGATCTGCAGCAACTGCGGCGAGGCCAACGACCCGACCCGCAAGTTCTGCCGCCGGTGCGGGACGACCCTGGTCGCCGCCCAGGTCGTCGCGCCGACAGCGCCTGCCCTGGTACCGCCGCCTGTTCCATCGAGAGCCCAAGCAGCCGAAGCCGATGCAGGCCGGCGACCGGGTCGGCTCGATGCAGGCCGGCGCCAAGGCGGGCATGCGCGGCTTCATGAACCTGCGCTCGATCATCGTCGGCGCGCTCGCGATCTTCGTCGCGATCGGCATCTTCGGCTACGTCGGCATCCCGGGCGTCTCGAAGTACGTCAGCGAGGCGACCAGCGGTGGCCTGCCGGGGATCGTGAACAAGATCGGCAACTTCTTCAATCCGCCGCAGGTGCCCGTTCGACCGATCCAGGCCCAGCTCTCGGCGAGCAGCCAGCTGCCCGATCACCCGGTGCAGCTCCTGTTCGACACCCATTCGAACACCGACTGGCGCGCCGATGGCGACCAGCCGAGCGCGGTGGCGACGTTCGAGGAGAAGGTCGACCTGCTGTCGGTGTACGTCTACTCGGGAGCGTCGGGCGACGACTACGTCAAGCTGCGCCGCCCGGCCTCGCTGCAGTTCACGTTCGGCGACGGCAGCTCGACCACGGTCCAGCTCGAGGACAAGCACGACAAGCAGTTCTTCGAGCTCAAGGCATCGGGGGTCGACAAGGTCACGATCCAGGTGCTGACGACCTACGGGCCGGCCGACGCGCCGGTCGCGCTGTCCGAGATCGAGCTGTTCCGCAAGGGCGACGGATCGACGCCGAAGCCCGGGAGCTGACGCAGGCTCAGGCGCGCCCGGCCGACACGCCCGGGGATCCCTGGACGCCGAGCCCCTCGAGCACCGCGGCGTATTCGCGCCGGTCGCGGCTGGCGGCGCCCGTGTCCCCGGCGCGGTCGCGAGCGTCGATCAGGATCCGCCACAGGGAGTCCTGGAAGCGGTCGACCTCGAGCCCAACGCGGCACGCCCGGACCGCCGTCGCGTAGTCGCCCGCCAGGAGCGATTCCGAGGCGAGCTCGCCCGCCGCCTCGACCGCCGCCTCGCGGTAGTGGTCGCGGCGCGCGACGATCCAGTCGGCGGGGCCCTCCTCGGGGAGCAGCTCGCCGCCGTACAGCTCGAGGGCCAGCGAATAGGCGGCAGCGGCGAGCTCGCCGCGTGATTGGGCGGCCCGTCCTTCGGCGAGGGCCCGGTCGAAGCGCCCGACGTCGACGGCATCGGCGCCCAGGTCGAGCCGGTAGGCGTCGCCCTCCCGCACGACCAGCGCGGCCCCGACCGTCGGCGCGGCATCGTCCAGCCAGCGCCGCAGGGCCGACAGGGCCACGTGCAGGCTGCGGCCGCCCGCGGTGCCGTCCGCCTCGGGCCAGAGCGCGTCCTGGATCACCTCGCGATGCACGGCCGTCCCGGCATGCACGGCGAGCAGCCGCAGCAGGCTCCGGACGCGCGGCTTGGCGCCGTCGAGCACGATCCGGCGTCCGTCCACGTCGAGCGCGAACCCGCCGAGCGTCTGGATCCGCACGGCCGGCGCGTGGCCGTTGGCCCGCGCCGCCCCGTTGGCTCGGTGGGCACCGTTGCTCCCGTTGGACCCGTGGCCGGCACCTGCGAGCCGGCTCGGCGCCCATCACGCCGACCGCGTCCCGATCGCCCGGCTCCGCCATCACCGGCGTCGCCACGCCGGGCGTCCGCGGAACGACGAGTCCCGTGTCGGCACCGACGGTGTCCGCGAGCAGGCGGTACTCCCCGCTCCGGGGATCGTCGCTGTCGGCCAGCGCCGCGTACGCGAACATGCGCGCCGCCTGGGAGCCCGCGCCGCGACCCGCCGACTCCGCGGCGAGCGCGGCCTCGCGGCCGTCGGGCGTCCCGAGGCTCGCGGCACCGAGCGCGCCCAGGCCGCGCGCCCACGCCTCGAGCACGCCGGCCCCGAGGCGCCGGAACTGCCCGGTCGCCGCCTCCGCCGCGGCCAGCCTGCGCTCCGGGTCGCCGGCCGAGGCCCACGCCTCGGCGAGGTCGAGCAGGGCGAGCCCCCACGGATCCTGCCCGCCGTCCTCGTCGAACGCCGTCGCGGCGACGACCCGCGTGTCCGCCGGGCGCGGTGCCAGCCGGATGGCCAGCGCACGGCCAAGCCGCGCGAGCCACGGCGAGCCGGCTCGCTCGGCGTCCTCGATCGCGCGATCCATCGCCCGGGCGTCCCACGCCTCCCCCGCGAGTCGAGCCGCCACCGCCGCACCGAGCCTCGCGGCCGCACACGCGATCGGACCGGCCTCGCCGGCGTCCGCGGCCGCCTCGAGCAGGCGGCGCGCCGTGACCACCTCGCCCGCCGCGAGGTGGAGCAGGCCGCGCGCGACGGGTGCGGCCGGGTCGTCGAGGCGTGCCGCGTCCCGGGCCCCGAGCACGGGCTCCCGAACCAGCCCGCTGCGGAGCGCGCCGATCGCGTCGGGGGTGGGCATCGCGACCGGGTCGAGCCATGCGGCCAGCCGCTGGCGCTCGCGGCGCGGGAGCATCGGCGGCACGGGACGGCCCGAACGCGGACTCGGCGCGGATGTAGCCGTCGATCGCCGTGGACCAGCGGCCGTCGTTGCGCGCCCGGCGGGCCGCGGCGAGCGCGACCCACGGGTCGTGGCGCTCGATGGCGGGCGGGACCGCGTCCACCCACGCGCTCCGCTCGGCCGCCGCGAGCCGCTCGCCCTGCCCGCCCAGCAGGCGCCGGACCGCGGACCAGTCCTCGGCGCGGCAGTAGGCGCGCAGCGCCTCGGGCAACGCCCCATCGGCCTCGAGGACGCCGCCGGCGCGCGCGTGCCTGGCCCGCGCCTCGGCCTCGCCCACCTCCTCGACCAGCATCCGGTCCAGGTGCTGGCGCAGGACCTCGTGGTAGCGGAACGCGCCGTCGTCGTCCTCGACCGGGACCGTGAACACGCTCCGCCGCGAGAGCTCCTCGAGGAGCGCGCCGCTCCCGGACGTCTCGCGCAGGCCATCGCAGAGCGGCCCCGACAGCCGCCCGAGCACGCACGTGTCCAGCAGGAACCGCCGCAGGTCCTCGCCGAGCCCGAACAGCACGTTCTGGGTCAGGTACTCGCGAAGGAGCCGGCCGCTGGTCTCGGCGCCGCTCAGGACCCGCCGCCGCTCGTCGGCGGACCGGCCGCGCGTGGCGAGGTGGAACAGCTGCAGCCCCGCGGCCCAGCCCTCCGTGCGACGGGCGAGGACAGCGAGGTCGCCCGGCAGGACCGGGTCGTGGTAGATGTCGCGGAACAGCTGCTCGACCTCCCACGCCCGGAAGCGCAGGTCGTCCGACCCGAGCTCGAGCAGCTCGTCCGAGACGCGCAGGCGGGGCAGGTTGATCGACGGCGGGACCCGGCAGGCCACGATGACCGCGAGCCACGGCGGCGCGTAGTCCACGAGCCGCCCGAGGGCCGCCTCGGCCGGCGTGCCCTCCAGCGCGTGGCCGTCGTCGATGACGAGCGCCGCCGCGGGCGCGGGCCGGGTCTCCAGGGCCTTTGCGACGTCCTCGACCGTGGCCCAGCCGCCGGGGAGGTCGGGCAGCGCCGATCGGAGGGCCGCCTCGAGGTGGCGGACGAACGAGGCCTCGTCCGCGTCCCAGGTCTCCGCGCGGTACCAGCCCACCGGAACGCCAGCCTGGGCGGCGAAGCGGGCGACGAGCGTGGTCTTGCCGGAGCCCGCCGGGGCCACGACGAGCGTCAGGCGGTGGCGCCAGGCGTCGGCGAGGCGGACCTCGAGCCGCTCGCGGGGCAAGGCGTCCGGCGCCGGGACCCGGATCTTCGCGGGCACGACCAGAGGCACGGCAGCGCGGTCATGCCGCTGCCCTTCCCGAGCCGGACGTTGCCCGTCACGCAATCGCCGCCCTCCACCCCAGACCCCCGTCGGAGGGGTCCGGCTATGGTGCACCCGGGGCACGCCGAGGTCCACCCCGATGGACCCGCGGCGGCCGATCCGATGGTCCTGTTACTTGCTCCACGACGGCTGCTTCGCCGTCCCGTCGACCTGGTCGAGCGTGAGGATCTTGTCGCCGGTCGCCGCGTCCACGATCACGATCTTGGCGCCCGTCCCGGAGGGCGCGACCGCGAGCATCGTGGAGTCCGGCGACCAGGCCGGATCGTTCACGTCGGTGTCGAAATCGCCGATCTGTCGCATGTTCGAGCCGTCGGCATCGGCCACGAACAGCTGCTTCCGCTCGCTGGTGCTCGCGCGCATCGTGAACGCGAGGGACTGCCCGTCGGGCGAGTATGTCGGGTCGTCGAAGATCCCGTCCCCGAGGTCGAGGATCTTCTCGCCCTTGCCGTCCTTGTCCATCGTGTACAGCTTGGCGTCGCCATCGCGCTTCGAGACGAAGACGATCGTGTCGCCGTCGGGGGCGTACGCCGGGTCCCAGTCGTCCGCCGCGTTGTTCACCAGCAGGTTGGTGACCTTGTTGTCGTTGAGCGGCCGGCTGTAGATGTCGAGGTTCTTGTTGTTCGCGTGCGTCCGCGTGGACGCGAAGACGATCACCTTGTCGTCGGGCGACCACGCGGGGTTGCGGTCGACGTCGTGGTGCGTGAAGTCCGGCACGGCCACGTTGCCGCCGTCGGACTTGACGATGCGCAGGCCTTCGCCGGTCGAGGCGTGGATCGGGTCCGATGGGCCGGTCGTGGACACGAAGACGACGCGGTTGCCGGACCACGAGTACGCCGGGTCCGTCTGGTCGAACTTCGCGCCGCCGACCAGCGTCGTCTTGCGGCTGTCGGCGAACGACCAGGTCACGATGTCGGTCTTGCCGCCGTTGACGAGGGTGAACGCGAGGGTGCCGGACGGCACGGGCGGCGCTGCGGAGGCGGGCGCCGACGCCGACGGCTGCTCCGACGGTGCGACGCTCGCCGAAGGACCGGCCGATGCGCTGGCGGCGGCCGACGGCGAGGCGGAGGCGACCGCGACGGGCGGGCTGGCGGAGTCGATGCCCGTGGCGGGCTGGGACTTGGGCATGAGGAACACGAACGCGAGCAATGCGAGGACGACCACGCCGCCGATGGCTCCGGCGATCGCGATCGGCGGGATGCCGCCGCCGGAGGACGGCGCCGCGGCGATGGCGGCCGCGGGCGCGGCGACGGCCGCGAGCTCCGTCGCGCAGCGCGAGCAGTAGACCCGGGTCGGGTCGTTGGCCATGCCGCAGTTGGAGCAGATGATCGAGCCCGGTGGCGGCACCGGCTCCGTGGGTGGCCCGACCGGCGTGACCGGCTCGGTCGCGGCCGTCGCGGCACCGACGCCCGCGGCGGCGGCACCGCCCCCCGCGGGTGGCGGGCCGGCGGGCGTCACCGGCTGCGTCGTGCCGTCGGGCTGCACGGTCTCGCCGCTCCACTCGAGGAACGCGCCGCACGTGCCGCAGAAGGTCGCCCCCTGCTCGTTCGTGGCCCCGCAGACCTTGCAGACGATCACGCCACCCTCACCCCGCGTCACTCGGAGCGGCCAGTCTAACCGGCGCCGGGCGATGCGGGCGACGGCCCCTGCCCGAAACCCGCACCATGCACCGCCGCCGGCGCGCGACCCGTGTTCGCGCGCGTGGTCGCTCCGCGTAGACTGCCCCGGATGAGCGCAGTCACGTCCCTGTCGCGCGCCGACCCGACGGTCGACCCGGGCGGCCAGTCGGCGATCACCATCAAGATCCGCAACGCGGGCTCGATCGTCGACCGGTTCGACGTCGACGTCGTCGGCCCCACGACGGGCTGGGTGCGCGTCGATCCGCCCTCCCTGTCGCTGTTCCCGGGCGTCGAGGGCACGGTCACCATCACCTTCGCACCGCCGCGCGCGAGCACGCCCCGCGCCGGCGTCTACCCGTTCGGGATCCGCGTGCGGCCGGCGGCGGACCCGGCCGGCTCGACCGTCGAGGAGGGGCGGATCTCGGTCACGCCGTTCACGACCGTCGCGGCGGACATCGTCCCGCAGACGTCGCGTGGCTCGCGCGTCGGCACCCACCAGGTCGTCGTCGTCAACCGGGGCAACGCGCCGTCCGACGTCGCGGTCATCGCCGAGGACCCGGACCGGCGCCTCCGGCTCGGCGTCGTCCCGCCGCGTGCGGTGGTCGCGCCGGACGCGAGAGTCGAGTTCGCCGTCCGCGTCGAGGTCGACGACCCGTTCCCGTTCGGCCAGGACGTCCGGCGCCCGTTCCAGGTCCGCGTCGAGCCCGGGCGCCAGCAGCCGATCGCGCTCGCCGGCACCCTCCTCCAGCGACCGATGCTGCCGGGCTGGATCCCGCCGCTCGCGGGCATCGTCGGCGTCGTCGCCCTGCTGTCCGTCGGCGCCTTCCTCGCCAAGGCCGGGCCGTTCGCCGAGGCGCCCTCCCCCACCCCGATCGCGGTGGCCTCCGCCTCGCCGAGCGCCGCGCCGACCGCGTCGCCGACCCCCGAGCCGTCGGAGGCGCCCAGCGCCGCGAGCGAGGCGCCGAGCCAGGCGCCGAGCGCGGCGGCGTCACCGAGCGCCCCCGAGGCCCACATCGCCTTCCAGGACTGGGAGCTGCAGGACCTCGCGGTCCCGTCCGACGGCCCGCAGGCGGGCGTCTCGGCGGCACGCCTCAACCCGCGGTTCGCGTTCAGCACGGACAGCGCCGGCCCGGTGACGTTCGCCATCGACCTCCTGTCGTCGAACGCCGGCCAGGTGAACCTCTGCCTGCGCAAGGGCACCGATCCCGCGCAGTGCAAGATCGTCAGCGGCCCGGACTCGGTGAGCATCCCGAGCGACACCGCGGACAAGACCGACTGGACGGCCTTCGTCCGGGCCGCGCCCGACGCGCAGGGCAACCTGACCCAGGGCGTCGCGCCCTTCGTGAACGTCTCGCTCGACTTCTTCGCGACCAACCCGCAGGTCACGTGGACGGACAACGCCGTGTTCCAGGGCGACCCCACCCCGGCCGGGCCGATCGGCTACTACGGGTTCACCGCCCAGATCACCGCCCGGTCGACGAAGGTCCTCGCGGCCTCGGGCGACTTCGGCGGGGTGTTCGTCACGTACGCGCTGTCGGCCTATGACCTCACCGTGACCCCGCCCCCGATGACGACGCCCCTGTCGGGCACGGCGTTCGCCCTCGGCAGCGGCGGGATGCAGCCGCTCGTGATGTCGGCCGACCACATCTACGCGTTCCGGTTCGTCGGCGAGGCGCCGTTCGACCAGGCCGTGCCCTACACCGTCGTCATCGGCTGGTAGGCGGCCTCCGGCCCGCGGAGCCGGGCGAGTCCCCACTCGGGCAAGCGCCTTACTTGTCGTTCTCGGCGCTCGCGAGGACGGCCTGCGCGGCCGCGAGGCGCGCCACCGGGACGCGGAACGGCGAGCAGGACACGTAGTCGAGCCCGATGCGCTCGCACTTGTGGATCGACTCCGGGTCGCCGCCGTGCTCGCCGCAGATGCCGAGCTCGAGGTCGGGGCGCGTGGCCCGGCCCTTGTCGACCGCGATCTTCATCAGCCCGGCCACCGCGTCGTCCAGCGTCTGGAACGGGTTGACGGGCAGGATGCCGTCCTCGACGTACTTGAGCAGGAAGCCGCCCTCGGCGTCGTCGCGGCTGTAGCCGAACGTCATCTGGGTCAGGTCGTTGGTGCCGAAGGAGAAGAACTCGGCGTGGTGGGCGATCTCGTCCGCCGTGAGGGCGCCGCGCGGCACCTCGATCATCGTGCCGAACTTGTAGTCGACCTCGATGCCGCCCGCGGCCTCGCGCACGGCCTCGGCCTCGGCCTCGAGGAGCCGGCGCGTCTCCTTGAGCTCGTTCACGTGGCCGACGAGCGGGATCATGATCTTGGCGATCGGGTTGCCGCCGGCCTTGCGGACCGCGATCTGGGCGTTGAGGATCGCCCGGGTCTGGATCTTCACGAAGTCCGGGATCATCAGGCCGAGCCGGCAGCCGCGCAGGCCGAGCATCGGGTTCTGCTCGTGCATCGACTTGATCGTCGCGAGCAGCACCTTGTCCTCTTCGGACGCGCCGCCGTGCTCCTCCGCGCGGGTCACCTTGACCAGCTGCTCCTCGAGGTTCGGGAGGAACTCGTGCAGCGGCGGATCGATCAGGCGGACCACGACCGGCAGGCCGTCCATCGCCTTGAAGATGCCCTCGAAGTCGCCCTGCTGGAGGACCTCGAGCTTGGCCATCGCGGCGTCGAAGGTGCCGACGGCCTCCTGCTCGTCGGCGGTCAGCGTGTCGCCGGCCGCGGCCTTGGCCTTGGCGCGGGTCGCCTGGTTCGCGACGAGGATGGCGCCTCGGACGATCTCGAGGCGGTCGCCCTCGCGGAACATGTGCTCCGTGCGGCACAGGCCGATGCCCTGCGCGCCGTAGCTGCGGGCCTGGGCGGCCTCCTCGGGCTTGTCGGCGTTGGTCCAGACGCCCATGCGCCGGATGCCGTCGGCCCATTTCAGGACCTGCTGGAGCTCGGGCTGCTCCTCGAACCGCGCGGACACGGTCGGGATGGCACCCAGGTAGAGCGCGCCGGTCGAGCCGTCGAGGCTGACCCAGTCGCCCTCCTTGAACTCGGTGCCCGTGATGTTGCAGTGCGCCTGCTTGCCGGCGTAGTCGACCATCAGGTCGGCGGACCCCGCGACGCACGGCTTGCCGATCTGGCGGGCGACGACCGCGGCGTGGGAGGTCGCGCCGCCGCGGGCGGTGATGATCCCCTCGCTGACGGCCATCCCGTGGAAGTCGTCGGGCGAGGTCTCGATCCGGACCAGGATGATCTTCTCGCCGCGGTTGACCCACTCGACGGCCGTATCGGCGTCGAACACGGCCCGACCCACCGCCGCGCCGGGCGAGGCGTTGAGGCCGTTGACGATCTTCTTGGCGCCCTTGAGCGCGGCGGGGTCGAAGGTGTCGCGCAGGAGCTGGTCCACCTGGGCCGGCTCGATGCGGCCGACGGCCTCCTCCTTGCTGATCGTCCCCTCGGCGACCATGTCGACCGCGATCTTCACCGCGGCCGCGGCCGTCCGCTTGGCGTCGCGGGTCTGGAGCATGTACAGGCGCCCGCGCTCGATCGTGAACTCGAGGTCCTGCACGTTGCGGTAGTGCGCCTCGAGCTGCTGGCCGATGCGCACGAACTCGGCGTACACCGCCGGCATGTCCTGCGCCATCTGCGCGATCTTGGGGGCGGTCCGGATGCCCGCGACGACGTCCTCGCCCTGGGCGTTGGTCAGGTACTCGCCGTAGAGGACCTTCTCCCCGGTGTTGGGGTCGCGGGTGAACGCGACGCCCGTCCCCGAATCGTCGCCCATGTTCCCGAACACCATCGTCACGACGTTGACCGCGGTCCCGAGGTCGTGGGCGATGTGCTGGCTGTTGCGGTAGTCGTTGGCACGCTTGCCGAACCAGGAGGCGAAGACGGCCTTGATCGCGAGGTCGAGCTGCTCGTAGGGGTCCGTCGGGAACTCGCGGCCGGTGTCGGCCTTCACGATGCCCTTGAACTCCTCGACGAGCGCCTTGAGGTCGTCGACCGTCAGGTCCGTGTCGGCGGCGTCGTGGCCGTGGCGCTCCTTGCGCGCCTCGAGCGGCTCGTCGAACCGCGAGCCGTTCACGTCCATGACGATCCGGCCGAACATCTGGATGAACCGGCGGTACGCGTCCCAGCCGAAGCGCTCGTTGCCGGTCAGCGCGATCAGGCCCTCCAGCGTCTGCTCGTTGAGCCCGAGGTTGAGGACCGTGTCCATCATCCCCGGCATCGAGAACTTGGCGCCCGACCGAACGGACACGAGCAGCGGGTTCTTCGCGTCGCCGAAGCCCTTGCCCGACCGGCGCTCGACCTCGCGCATCGCCTCGAGGACGTCGTCCCACAGGCCCGCGGGCAGCGCCTTGCCGGCCGCGAAGTAGTCGTTGCACGCCTCGGTCGTGATCGTGAATCCGGGCGGTGTCGGCAGGCCCGCGATCGTCATCTCCGCGAGGCCCGCGCCCTTGCCGCCGAGCAGGTCCTTCATGCGGCCGTTGCCTTCGGCCGTCCCCTCGCCCCACGCGTAGATGTAGCGCTTGGCGGCCTTGTGGGCTCGATCGGTACCGGGTGCGGCGGTCGTGGCCATCGGGACGGTTGCTCCTCGGAGTCGGCGCCGCTCATGGGCTGGCGCGGGGAACGCTTCGCTGCAGGTTCGATTGTACCCGCGGGCCTCGCCGGGCTCCGGTTGCGGATCGGTGACGCCGAGCCGCACCCGGCCGCTCGGGCCGTGTTCGCGGCCGGTCGCGCGGTACCATCCGTCCGACGTCCGCCGCCCTGCCTGCCCGGAGACCCCACCCAGCGATGACCGAGCCGATCACCGCGCCCGCCGAGCCCCTCGTGATCGCCGCCGAGGCGCCCGTCTACAACGCCCGCCTGATCAAGCGCGTGGACGAGACGGAGTCGCTCGCCTACTTCTGGGTCCGCTTCGACGGGGAGCCGACGCCGTTCGAGCCCGGGCAGTACATGACGATCGGGGTCATGGCCGGCGAGAAGATCCTCCAGCGGCCGTACTCGGTGGCGTCGCCGCCCGCCGTCGCCGGCACCGAGGGCTACGAGTTCTACGTCCGCCGCGTCCAGGGCGGGACGTTCACGCCGACGCTGTTCGACCTCCCGGTGGGCCACCGGATGCGGATGATCGGGCCCAAGGGCAAGTTCACGCTGCTCCCCGACGACGACCGGATGCACATCTTCATCTCGTCGGGGACGGGCAACGCGCCGTTCGTGGCGATGATGCGGCAGCTCCTGATCGACGGCCGGCCGCGCCCGGCGGTGTTCCTCAACGGCGTCTCGTACGCGAGCGAGCTCGGCTACCGCGAGCGCGTCGAGGGCTGGGTGCGCTCCGGCGAGTACCCGGTCACGTTCGTCCCGACGGTCTCACGCCCCGACGACCCCTCGAACGCCGGCTGGATGGGCCGGACGGGTCGCGTGGAGGCGATCGTCGGACCGGTGCTCGAGGAGCTGGGGCTGACGCCCGCCAACTCGATCGCCTACATCTGCGGCAACCCGGACATGATCCTCTCGGCGGAGGCGACGCTGCTCGAGCGCGGCTACCCCGAGGAGCAGGTCCACAAGGAGCTCTACTGGCCGAAGGGCAAGGAGCCCCGCGGCGTGGCCGCCATGGACCTCGCCGCCGCGATCGAGGCCGCCGAGCAGAACGCCGACGAGTAGGATCGGGCCAGCCCGACCACCGGAGGCGCCGCTCTCGGAGGAGGAACGGTGGACACCGCTGGAGGATCGACCTCCTCGCTCGAACTCGTGGAACGCTGGATCCCCGGTGTCCGCGCCTTCCGGACGTACGAGCGTGCGTGGCTCTCCCGCGACCTGATCGCGGGCGTCGTGCTCGTCACGCTGCTCGTCCCGCAAGGGATGGCGTACGCGGAGCTGGCCGGATTGCCCGCGATCACCGGGCTGTACACCACCGTCGTCTGTCTCATCGCCTACGCCTTCGTCGGACCGTCGCCCGTCCTCGTCCTCGGCCCCGATTCCTCGCTCGGGCCCATGATCGCGGCCACGGTCCTGCCGCTCGCCGCCGGCGACCAGCAGACAGCCATGGCCCTCGCCGGCTTGCTCGCGTTGATGGTGGGGCTCGTCACCGTTGGCGCGGGCATTGCTCGCCTGGGGTTCGTCGCCGATCTCCTGTCGAACCCCGTCCGGACCGGGTACCTGGCGGGTCTCGCCGTCGTGATCTTCGTCGGTCAGCTGCCAAAGCTGTTCGGGTTCTCGACCGATGCGAGCGGGCTGCTCGCGGAGGTCGGCGCCTTCATCGGTGACCTCGACGAGACCAACGCCTGGGCGCTCGGCATCGGCCTGCTCAGCCTCGCCATCATCCTGGTGCTCCGGCGCCTCGCGCCGCGCACGCCGGGCATCCTCGTCGCCGTCGTGGCCGCGATCGGGCTATCGATCGTGCTCGACCTCGCCTCGCGCGGGGTGTCGGTGATCGGCGTCCTGCCGCAGGGGTTCCCGACGCCCGCCCTCCCGGCAGCATCGCTCTCGGACATTCCCCTCCTGGTGGCCACCGCCGTCGGGATCTCGCTCGTCGCGATCGGCGACACGATCTCGACGTCAGGCGGGTTCGCCCAACGAGTCGGCTACGAGGTCGATGGCAACCAGGAGCTCGCGGGGATCGGGGTCGCCAACCTGGCGGCCGGCCTGTTCTCGGGGTTCCCGGTGAGCACGAGCGGTTCCCGCACGGCGGTCGCGGCCCAGTCGGGGGCGAAGACACAGCTGACCGGCCTCGTGGCAGCCGCGCTCGTGCTGCTGATGCTGGTCGCTGCGCCCGGGCTCGTCCAGGCCATGCCCCAGCCGGTCCTCGCGGCCGTCGTCATCGCCGCCTCGATCAGCCTCTTCGACGTCGCAGAGCTGCGACGGCTCTACCGCGTGCGGAGGACCGAATTCCTGCTTGCCCTGGCCTGTGCACTCGGCGTGGCGCTCGTCGGCGTCCTCCAGGGGATCGTCATCGCCGTCGTCCTCTCCGCGGTCTACGTCTTCAAGCGCGCCTGGGCGCCGTACTCGGCGATCCTCGGCGAGACGCCCGGCGAAAGCGGCTACCACGACGTCCTGCGCTATCCGGACGCCAAGCAGGTCCCGGGGCTGCTCATCGTTCGCTGGTCGGCACCACTGTTCTTCGCCAATGCGAACCAGTTTCGCGACCGGATTCGCGATCTCGTCCAGGCCGCCGACCCGCCGCCTGCCTGGGTCCTCGTCGTGGCCGAGCCGATCACCGACATCGACACCACGGCCGGAGCCATGCTGGCCGATCTCGACGCCGAGCTGAACGCGGGCGGCATCCACCTCGCATTCGCCGAGCTGCAGTCGGCCGTTCGCGACTCGATCGTGCGCTACGGGCTGCTCGAGACCATCGACGAGGGGCACCTGTATCGGTCCGTCGACGAAGCGGTCGACGCGTACCACCGGGAGACCGGATCCTGAGCCTACGGCCCGCTGACCAACCCGCTCGTGTCCACGACCTCGAGGTCCGAGCCGTGGAACCGGTCCAGCTCGTGCAGCACGTCGTCGTCGAAGCGCGGGTCGCTCGCGCCCGACACGTACCAGGGCGACCCGTTGTCGGCCAGGATCATCCCGTAGGTCTGCAGTGCGACCGCGATCACCTTCGCGTCGTGCGACAGGCCGGTGAGGTTCGCGCCTGCCTTGAGCCGCACGCGGAGGCCCATCGGCGGCAGCGACGCGCTCGACGATGACGACGCCTCGTGCGTCGCCGGGTAGATGTACGTGTTGCGCGTCTGCGGGACCGTGAACCGGAGCGCATGGTCGATGACGCCGGCCGCGACCTCGTCGTAGCGGACCAGGCCGGGCAGGATCGGCAGGCCGGCGGCGTCCGCCGAGGTCCAGCCGTCCGGGCGCAGCGCGTTCGACGAGAGGTCCCAGATCGCGCCCGAGCCCGCGTGCCAGGCGCCGCTCGCGGTCTGGCGGGCGGCGAACAGCTCGTACAGCTTGCAGTTGTCCCGGTCGACCATGAGCATGTGGCCGTCCGACCCATCCTCGACGAGCGGCGTCACGGGGATCGGGTACGGGCCGGCATCGGACTCGTCGGCGTAGTCGAAGGCGACGTTGCGCAGCGGGGTCGTGCCGTCGACGACCTGGTACGGGATCCCATAGCCCGCGTACGAGCCGAAGTCCATGTGGAACGACCGCGAGCTGCCGATGGTCGAGATCAGCGTCGAGCTGTTCGAGGCGACCGACAGCCCGTCGACGGGCTTGTTCCAGACGTTGTCGGCCGGGAAGACCGTGCAGTCCGGCGCCCCGGCGACCTGCGGCGCGTCGGCCGCGGGCATCGGCTCGGCGCCGTCGAGGGTACCGTCGTCGTTCGAGTCGGCGTCCCGCGGGTCGACGTCACGGACGACCTCCTGGAGCGTCGTCAGCCCGTCGGCATCCGGGTCCTCGGACCCGTCGGGCACGCCGTCGTGGTCCGTGTCGGCGAGCGCCGGGTTCGTCCCCACCTTCTGCTCGATGCCGTTCGCGAGGCCGTCGTCGCGTGTCCCCCCGATCCCGTCGCGGAGCCCGTCGTTGTCGCTGTCGGCGTCGCGGGGGTTCGTGCCGGCGCGGAACTCGGTGATGTTCCACAGGCCGTCGCCGTCGGGGTCCTCGCGGTCGTCGCGGATGCCGTCGCCGTCGGAATCGGCCCGGCGCGGGTAGGTGCGCGCGGCCTGCTCACGCGCGTTCGAGAGGCCGTCGTGGTCCGGGATCCTCGGCGCCGTCCTTCACCCCGTTGCCGTTCGTGTCCTTCTTGCGCGGGTTCGTGCCGGCGAGGTACTCGTATCGGTTCCAGAGGCCGTCGTGGTCGGGGTCCTCGTAGGTGTCGGCCACGCCATCGTGGTCGGAGTCCTTGCGATGCGGGTTCGTGTGCGACCGAACGCGCTCCCAGTGGTTGGGCAGGCCGTCGTGGTCCGAATCGGTCGCCGCGGCGGCCCCGGCGGGCGCCCCGAGCGCGGCGACGGCCAGCAGCAGGCCCACGCCTGCCCCGAGCGCCTTCCGACTCGTCCCGCTCACCGGCAATCCCCGCTCCTCGACCTTGCGTGCGCCACCGGCCAAGCCGCCGATGCGACTGGGTGGGCGCAGCCGACTTGCCCGGCCGTCATGCTGACCGGGCGCCTCGACCGCGCCCCTGCCGGCATCGTCGTTGACGGGGTCGAGCGGCGGCGATGACCCGGAGGTCCCGTTCGGTGCCGAGCCGCACCGGACTCGGGCGGCGGGCACCACGCGGCATGCCTTCAGCCGCCGGCGAAGACCGCGTACAGGCGCAGCCCGATGACGACGCCCGCGACCCCGCCGAGCACCAGCAGCCAGGGCACCAGCCGCCGCGAGACCGTCACGATCGTCCCTCCAGCTCGCGCATCACGGCCTCCTTGGCGGTCTCGTACTCGGCGGTCGTGAGCAGGCCCCGATCGCGCATGTCGCCGAGGTGCTCGAGGTGCTCGAGCATCGAGGACGTGCCGCCGGGAGCCGCGGACCCCGCGACGCTCGTCCGGGCATCGGTGAGGGCGGCGCCCATGAGGGTGTCGATCGCCTGCAGCTGCTGCTCCCGCACGGTCCTCGGAGCCGCCGGCCTCGGCGAGCTGTCGACGACGTCGATCGCCGTCGCCTTCGGGAACGCCGATCCCCGCATCGCGTTGGTCATGATCCGGTTGGGCACGATCCTGGTCGCCCGAGAGGCGGCGGACGACGCGCTCCTCGCCCCCCAGAGCCCGAGGATCACGAGCACGACCGGCACCCAGGCCATCAGCTGGAACATCACGCCCGGGATCAGCCAGCCCCATTCGACCTGCCCGTCGGGCGGGTTGAGGAGCCCGTACTGGAGGAAGTTCCAGCCGAGCGCGGCGAACAGCCCGGTCCAGGCCAGCAGCGGGACCCAGCCGTAGCCGCCGATCTTCGCGCCGTAGATCATGCCGAGGGCGCCGAACCCGAACAGGCCGAACGCCCCGAGCATCATCGCGATCGGCGTCCCGTCGGGGCAGGGCTGCGCCGACACGTACGGCCCACCGTCGGCGCACGCCCCACCGACGTCCATGACCGCACGCATGCCCTCGTACAGGAGGGTGATGCACATCGCCAGGCCGGCGACGGCGACGACGACCAGCAGGACGTCGAGGAGCCGCGGGTTCGCGCGAGCCGGGGCCATCACGGCCCGAAGTCTACGACGGCGTCAGGGCCGGACGGCGGCCATCCGGTCGAGGATCAGGCGCTTCACGCCCTCGAGCGGCACGCGCTCCTGGGTCATCGAATCGCGGTCGCGGACGGTCACCGCGCCGTCCTCGAGCGAGTCCACGTCGACCGTCACGCACCACGGCGTCCCGATCTCGTCCTGCCGCCGGTACAGCTTGCCGATCGCGGCCGTGTCGTCGTAGACGGCCATCAGGTCGCGCTTGAGGTCGGCGAGCAGCCGGTGGCAGGTCTCGACGATCTCGGGGCGCTTCTTGAGCAGCGGCAGCACCGCGACCTTGTACGGCGCGAGGTCCGGGTGCAGGCCGAGGACGACGCGCTTCTCGCCCCGGACCTCCTCCTCACGGTAGGCGTCGATCAGGAACGTGAACGCCGCGCGGTCGGCGCCGGCCGCCGTCTCGACGATCCACGGGATGAAGTGCTCCTCGGTGGCCTGGTCGAAGTACTCGAGGTTCTCCCCGGTCGCCTTCGCGTGGCTGCTGAGGTCGAAGTCGCCGCGGTTGTGGATGCCCTCGAGCTCCTTCCAGCCGAACGGGAAGCGGTACTCCACGTCGATCGCCTTCCTGGCGTAGTGGGCGAGCTCGTCGGGGGCGTGCTCGCGGAAGCGCAGGCGCTCCGGGGTCACGCCGTAGGCCTCGTACCAGGCGCGGCGACGCGGCAGCCACGCCTCGAAGGCCTCGCTCGCGCCCGCCTCGGGCCGCACGAAGTACTGCATCTCCATCTGCTCGAACTCGCGCATCCGGAACACGAAGTTGCCGGGCGAGATCTCGTTGCGGAAGCTCTTGCCGATCTGGGCGATGCCGAACGGGATCTTCTTGCGCGAGCTCTGCTGGACGTTCTTGAAGTTGACGTAGCTCCCCTGGGCCGTCTCTGGCCGGAAGTAGACGATCGAGGCGTCCTCCTCGATGGGGCCCATGTGCGACGTGAACATCAGGTTGAACTGACGGGGCGCCGACAGCGGGCCGCCGTCGTTGGGGCAGATGAGCCCGAGGCGCTCGACGATGCCGGGGTCGCGCAGGTCGGTGGCGCTCAGGTTCTCGGCGCCGGGCAGCTCATCCAGCCGATAGCGGCGGTGGCAGCTCCCGCACTCGACGAGCGGATCGCTGAACGAGCCGACGTGGCCGCTCGTCACCCACACCTGGGGGTGCATCAGGATCCCGGCGTCGAGGCCGACGATGTCGTCGCGGTCCTGGACCATCGCGCGCCACCAGGCGCGCTTCACGTTGTTCTTGAGCTCGACCCCGAGGGGCCCGTAGTCCCACACGGCGTTGATGCCGCCGTAGATCTCGGAGGACGGGAAGATGAACCCGCGCCGCTTGGACAGCGAGACGATGGTGTCGAGGGCGGCCACGGCGGGCGCGACGTCGTCGGGATCGACGTTGGGGGTGGTCAAGGAAGACGCTCCGCTGATACGCGACCGTGGAAGGGCCGCGCGGGATGACTGGTCGCCCGATGGTAGCAGGCGGGGTGTCGCGATCTCCTAGATGACGCCGAACCCGACCAGCGCCTTGACGAGGAACCAGACCCCGAACACGAGACCGAGGCCGATCATCAGCGGCCGGTTGTAGCGGGCGAGCAGCTCCGTGACGCGGTCGAGCGTCGGCCCGGCCCGGCGGGGCGAGGCATACGCAAACGCCACCAGCGAGATGTGGACCGACTCCGCCAGCACGACGAACACGAGGAACAGCGCGAGGGCGTCGGCGCGGCCGAGGTCGGCCTCCGCGATCACCCCGATCGCTCCGAGCGTGAACGCCCACAGCTTCGCGCTCGCCGCGACGACGCCCGCCCCGAACGCGAACGCCTGGCGCGGCGTGGCGGTCGAGATCATCAGCATCCACCGCGGCGGCGGCGCGTCCTCATCCGGCTCGTCGATCAGCTTGCGCAGCGCGCTCACGAGGAACAGCACGCCGACCACGAGGAGGAGCGTCGAAACGATCGCCCCGGGACGGTCTGGGCCCTCCGCCTCGGACGCGCCCGTGCCGAGCACGAGCCCGAACACGACGCCCTGCGCCAGCCGGACCGCCGTCATCCCCGCGACCCACGCGACCGCCGCGATCCGGCCCGCGCTCGAGCGCAGCAGCAGGACCGTCACCGTGATCTGGACCGGCAGGATCGCGCTGCCGATCACGAGCGGCAGCAACGCCGTCCACAGGTTGTTCACCCAGCCAGTCTGCGGTGCGGCGAGAGCCGGCGCGAGGGGTTCGCCGCGGCTCCACATCCCTCGCTCGCCGCGGCTCGAGTCCGTCTCAGGCGGCGGGCAGCCGCTCCGCGAGCAGCCGCAGCACGTTCTCGCCCATGACGGCGCGGATCGTGGCCTCGTCGAGGCCGGCATCGAGGAGCGCGTCCGTGAGCCGGACGACGTGCGCGGCGTCGAACGGCACCGGGACCGCGCCGTCCCAGTCCGACCCGAGCGCGACGTGGTCGGCGCCGATCAGGTTCACTGCGTAGACGATCGAGCGCGCGATCGCGGCGGCGTCGTCACCCCCGCAGGCGGTCGGCCAGAACCCGATCCCCACCAGGCCGCCCGTCCCGGCGATCCCGGTGAGGTGGTCGTCCGTGAGGTTGCGCGCGTTGTCGCAGATCCCGCGGACGCCCGTGTGCGACGCGACGATCGGCCGGGTCGCCAGCGCGATCGCGTCGTCGATCGTGCGCGCGGACGCGTGCGCGACGTCGAGCAGCAGGCCCTTCGCCTCCATGCGCAGGAGCATCTCGCGGCCGCGAGCCGTGAGCCCGTGCTGCTCGACCCCGTGCGCGGAGCCCCCGAACGCGGTGTCGAAGAAGTGGGCGGGCGAGATCATCCGGAAGCCCGCGTCCGCGACGACCTCGACGTTGGCCGGGTCGTCCTCGAGCGCGTGGGCACCCTCGATCGTGAGCATGCCCGCGGCGGAGGGCGCGCCACGCGCCACGCGCTCCAGGTGGATCTCGAGGTCGAGGGCCGTCTCGATCAGACGGAAGGCGCCGCCGGAGCGGTCGGCCAGGCGGTGCGCCCGGTCGGCGAGGAACAGGGCGCGCTCGAGGAGGCTCCCCCACGTCCGCGGCGGCCAGCGGCCGCCGATCGCGAGCGTGCGCACGCCGTCGGTGCGGTCGTCGTTGCGCTCGAGGTTCATGCGCGCCGGGACCTTGACCGAGGCCGAGAGGCACTGCAGGACCACCCGTCCCTCGATCATCCGCGGCACGTCCGTGTGGCCGCGGTCGCCGCGCTGGAGCAGGTCGCGACCCCACAGCAGCGAGTCGGCGTGGAGGTCCGCCACGCGCAGCGTGGCATGGAGGGCGAGGGCGCGGTCCGACACCGGACCGGCGTCGCCGCCCGTGACCGGATTGAGGCGTCGCTCCGCCCGGGCGATCAGCGCGTCGAGCGCCGGTCCCGCGAGTGCAGCGGCACCGACCACCGCCGCGCCCGCCGCCACGGCGACCTTGGTGCCGGGTCGCCCGCCGCTCACGCGCCGAAGGCCCGGCCGCGGGTCGGCCGGATCCAGACCGGCACGTTGTAGACGGTCTCCATCTCCTCGGCGGAGTTCAGCATCTCGACGATCCACTCGCCGTACTTGGCGCGATACGCCGCGTTGCGGGTGATCGGCGGGGTCGACGGGTCGATCCGGGCCTCGCCCTCCACGATGACGATGTCGTTCCCGCGCCCGTCGTCGTCGAGATGCAGCGAGACGCGAGGGTTCGCGCCGATGTTGCCGAGGCGCTTCGCCCGCCGGTCGCTGTACACCAGCACCTCCCCGTCGGACCACAGGAACCAGATCGGAAAGGTCTGCGGCTGGCCGTCCGGGGTGACCGTCGTCAGCCAGCCGATCATGTCGGTCCGCAGGCGCTCGAGCGCGTGGTTGTCGGCGGCGGTGCCGGCGTCGAAGACCATCGATCCTCCCGGGCTTCGCGTGACAGGGCGACGGGTCAGGCGGGCGTGGGCGCGATCGCCGGGTGCGCCGGCAGGGGCGAGCGCACCTCGTCCAGGAACGCAAGCGAGCGCGGGTCGCGCTCGAGGGCGATGCGCATGAAGTCGCGCATCGCTGCCTCGACCTCGCGGTCGACGGACTCGGGCAGGCGCAGGGCGGCGATCGCCTCGATGTCGAGGCGCTGGTAGGCCTTGAGCAGCTTGAGCGCCTCGAGCGACAGGGCCGTGCGATCCGCGGGCGGCCCGGGGCACCGGCCACAGACCACGCCACCGAGCGGCGGCACCCAGCGGAAGGTCTCGGTCGACTCGAGCATCCGGTCGCACTCGACGCACCGGTCCACCTCGGGCCGCTGCCCGAGCTCGTCGGCGAGGTGCATCTCGTACCAGCGGGCGACGCGGCCCGGGGCCATGCCGGCGTCGAGCAGCTCGTAGGCGCGGTGCAGGAGCGCGTACAGCGGCTCCGCCTCGTGCCGCTCCTCGAGCGACCGGTCCGCGAGCTCGGCCAGGTACCACGCGGTCGCGGCGCTCTCGAGGTTGTCGCGCAGCCGCAGCCACGCCTGCCCGACGCGGACCTCCGTCACGACGTCGAACGTGCGCCCGCGCGCGAGCGCCACGCGCAGCTCCGCGAACGGCTCGAGCGATCCGCCCAGGCGCGACGTCGGCCGCCGGACCCCCTTCGCGATCGCCTTGAGCTTGCCGTCGTAGGGCGTGATGAGCGTCAGGACGCGGTCCGCCTCGCCGAGGTCGAAGCGCGACAGGACGATCGCGTCGGTGACGTATCGACGGGGCGCGGGCATGGCTCGACGGTACCACTCCACGTGTCGCGGAGGGCCGGTCGACGTTCGGCATCCAACAGGCTACTTTTTGCGAACACGTTTACATTCCGCTCCGCTACACTGCTGGGGACATGGCCATCACGAGCGACATCGACCTGTCCGTCCTCCTCGCCGACACCGAGGCGGAGATCATGCGGGTGGTCGCGGACCGGGATGCGTCCACGGTCGGCGTGTACGAGATGATCCGATATCACCTCGGCCTCGACGGTGACGACGGCCCCCGCGGCAAGCGGATGCGGCCCCTCCTCGGCCTCCTCGCCTACTCGTCGATCGCCGGCGACCACCGGGCGGCCCTGCCCGGGGCGGCGGCGGTCGAGCTCGGGCACAACTTCAGCCTCGTCCACGACGACATCGAGGACGGCGACACCGAGCGCCGCCACCGGCCGACGCTGTGGGCGCTCCACGGCGTGCCCCAGGCGATCAACACCGGCGACCTCGTGTTCAGCCTGTCGCGCGTCGCGCTCCACCGCCTGACCGACCTCGGGTTCTCGGACAGCAAGGTGCTGCGCCTGATGCGCCTGTACGACGAGACGTGCGTGCGCCTGTGCGAGGGCCAGTACCTCGACATCGCGACGTCGGCGCCGGGCGCGACGATGTCGGTCGAGCTCTACTTCGACATGATCGGCCGCAAGACCGCTGCCCTGATCTCGGCCTCCATCGAGGCGGGCGCGCTGCTCGCGACCGACGACGAGGCTGTCATCGCCCGCTACCGGCGGTTCGGCTGGGAGCTCGGGCTGGCGTTCCAGGTGAACGACGACCTGCTGGGCATCTGGGGCCTCGAGGCGGCCACCGGCAAGGAGCCGACCGACCTCGCGCGGCGCAAGAAGACGCTGCCGGTGCTGTACGCGCTCGAGCACGGCTCGCCGGAGGACCGCGAGCGGCTGGCGGAGCTCATCCGGCTGGCCGATCCGGACGCCGCCGACGTCGCGGACATCGTCGACATCCTCGAGCGGTCCGGCGCCCGCGAGTACACCCGTGCGGAGGCGCATCGCCACCGGGACGCGGCGCTGACGGAGCTGACGGGCCTGTCCGTTGTCGATCCCGCCGCGCGCGAGCAGCTCGCGACGATCATCAACTCGGTGATCAGCGCCTAGGTCGCGCCGACCGCGCTCCGGCTAGTCGTCGTCGGTCGAGGACTCGTCGTCGACCGAGCGCTCCCGGACCACCAGCACCTTGCCCACGCGCCGGCCGTCGGTGGTCTCGACCGTGAGGCGCAGCCCGTCGAGGTGGACCTCGTCCCCCGGTGAGGGCACGCCGCCGATGCGGTGGTACACGAGGCCACCGACGGTGTCGTACTCGTCGTCGTCCTCGAGCGGGATCTTGATGTCCCACAGGTCCAGCAGGTCGTCCACCGACGCGCGGCCGTCGACGCGGGCCCGGTCCTCGCCCAGCTGCTCGACCAGCGGCTCCTCGACGTCGTACTCGTCCTGGATCTCGCCCACGATCTCCTCGAGCAGGTCCTCGATCGTGACCAGGCCCGCCGTCCCGCCGTACTCGTCGAGCACGATCGCGATGTGGACCTTGCGGCGCTGGAACTCGTGCAGGAGGTCGTCGATCGACATCGACTCGGGCACGAAGACCGGGGTGCGGAGGAGCGTGCGGAGGTCGGGGCGCTCCGGCACGTCGGACTTCAGGAACGGCAGCAGGTCCTTCGCGTACAGGATGCCCACGACCTCGTCGACCGACGTCTCGTAGACGGGGACGCGCGAGTGGCCCTGCTCGATGACGGTGTCGAGCGCATCGTCGAACGAGGACGACGCCGGCAACGACACGATCGCGGTCCGCGGCACCATGACCTCGTGCAGGCGCCGGTCGCCGAGCTCGATGACCGCGTTGATCATCTGCTCCTCCTCGGCCTCGAGGATGCCCTGCTCCCCGCCGCGCTCCACGATCAGGCGCAGCTCCTCCGCCGTGATCTGGGCATCGACCGTGACCTCGGCGCCGAACAGGCGGACGACCCAGCGCGTGATCCCGGTCAACGCGGCGACCACCGGGCCCAGCAGGCGACCGAGGAAGTCGAGCGGTCCCGACAGCACGAGGGCGAAGCGTTCGTTGTTGGCGAGCGCCAGCGACTTGGGCACGAGCTCCGCGAACACGATCGTGAACAGGGCGAGGACGACCGTGACGATGAGCAGTGCGACGACGTTGGCCGTCGACCGGTCCATCCCGGCGCCCGCGAGCGCCTCGGCGAGGCCGTCGGCGAGGCTCACGGCCGCGTACGCCGAGGCCAGGAAGCCGATGAACGTGAGCCCGAGCTGGCTCACAGCGAGGAAGCGGCCTGGATCGTCGAGCAGGCGCCGCACGCGCTTGGCGCCGGGCTTGCCCTCGTCGACGAGCTGCTCGACGCGGCTGCGCCGGATGGAGACAAGCGCGATCTCCGCGGCGACGAAGAACGCCTCGAGCGCCGTCAGGACCAGCAGCAGCAGGATGGCGGCGATGGGTCCGCTCACGCGGTGCCGTCCTCGGCGCCGGCCGGGAGGGCGGGGTCGTCGGCCGTCGGCTGGGTCTCGGGCTCGGCCGGCGCGGGCGCACGGGGCTCGCGGATCCGCGCCGGGACCCCGACCGCGAGCTTGCCCGACGGGACGTCCTTCGTGACGACCGCCCCGGCGCCCGTCTTCGACCCGTCGCCCAGCGAGACCGGCGCGACGATCATCGTGTCGACGCCGAGGAACACCCGTTCGCCGATCGTCGTGCGGTGCTTCTTCGCGCCGTCGTAGTTGGCCGTGATCGTGCCCGCGCCCACGTTGGTGTCGGCGCCGACGTCGGCATCGCCGAGATAGCTGTTGTGGTGCTGGCGCACGTGCTCGCCGAGGGTGCTGTTCTTGAGCTCGGCGAAGTTGCCGATCTCCGAGCGGGCGCCGACGTGCGTGCCCGGCCGGAGGTGGCTGAACGGGCCGATCGTGACGTGGTCGTCGACGACGGAGCGCTCGATGACGCTCGCCCAGATCGAGGCAGTCGCCGCCGATCGCCGAGTCGAAGATCTGGGACCCGGTCGCGATCCGCGTCCGCTCCCCCACCGACGTCTTGCCGCGCAGCACGACGTTCGGCTCGAGCACGACGTCCTGGGCGAGCGTGACGGCGTGGTCGAGGTAGACCGTGGACGGGTCGAGCATCGTCACGCCCGCGTGCATCCAGCGGTCGTTGAGCTCCACCCGCATGTCCCACTCGGCCCGCGCGAGCTGGGCGCGGTCGTTGATCCCGGTGAGCCGGCCGTCGTCGTCGGTGTCGAGCGCGGCCACGATCCGCCCGTCCTCGCGGGCGAACGCGACGAGGTCCGTCACGTACAGCTCGCCCGTCGTCGTCGACGGTCGGAGGTCGCCGATCCGCCGCCGGAGCCATGCGGCGTCGATCGCGTACAGCCCCGCGTTGATCTCCGCGATCTGGCGTTCGTCGTCGGTCGCGTCCTTGTCCTCGACGATCCGCTCGACCGTGCCCCCGTCGTTGCGGACGACCCGGCCGAGCCCGGTCGGATCCAGGGCGTCGACCGAGACCAGGGCGATCGCCGCGTGGTCGAGACCGCGCAGCTCGAGCAGCGAGGACAGCAGGTCCGCCTGCACGAGCGGCACGTCGCCCGACAGGACGAGGACCTCCTCGACGTCGTCGGAGAACTCCCCGAGCGCGGCGCGGAGGGCGTCGCCGGTGCCCCGGGGCTCGTCCTGGAACGCCGTGTCCGCCCGGTCCTCGACCGCGGCCCGAACGGCATCGGTGGCCTGCGAGTAGACGACGACGGGCCGGCCGTCCGAGGCACCGGCGGCCGCGTCGAGCACGTAGTCGATCATCGGCCGGCCGCAGACCTTGTGGAGGACCTTTGGGGTTCCCGACTTCATGCGCGTGCCCAGCCCGGCCGCGAGGACGACGGCCACCGTGCGCCGGACCGGCGCCCCGGGACTTGAGGGGGTCACGAGGTCGGGCGTCCGCGAGATCGCGTCCGGATCGCCGCGCGAGGAGCGGCTGGGCCGGCGCCCGAGGAGTTGAGCGTGTTGGTCATCAGGAGTGGCGCGGATTCTGCGGGCGGTCCGATGGAGGTGTCAACCAGCGCCGCCCGATCCCGTTCGCCGATGCGCGCGCCCGGCGGATCTGGTCCGCATGCTCGTGGGCGTGCGCCGCGTAGATCTCGAGCCATCGCTCGACCCCGTACGCGCCGTTCTCCGTGTGCGTCCCGACCCGGCCCCATTCGGCGTCGGTGAGGCGGGCGAGGATGTCGGCCGTCGTCGATCGGGCCGCCGCGAGCGCGTCCAGGGAGGGGCCGATCGGGCGGTCGTCGTAGTGGAGCCGGCGGGCCCATTCGGCCTCGTCGTAGCCGGCGATGACGGGCTGCTCCTCGGCGATGAGGCGCCGGAGCCGGAGGGCGGACGTCATCTCGCTGTCCGCGAGGTGGTGCACGACCTCGCGCGGCGTCCACTCGCCCTCGCCGGCGGGCCGCGCGTCGAGCTCGGTGTCCGTGATCCCGGCGACGGCGGCGAGCACGGCCGCATGGCCCTCGCGGTACGTGGCGATCAGGGCGGCGCGTCGATCCGGGTCCATGGGCTGCGTGGTCATGCTCGGTCAAGGATAGGGTGGGCGCCGGTCGGCGACGAACCGGACGCTACACTCCGGCCGATGAACGCTCGTTGGCGGGTCACGGGGAGCAGGGCCGCCGCCCTCGCGGGCCTCGCCGGCTCCCTCGTGCTCCTCGTCGGGCTCGGCATCGCCGCGCCGGCCGTCCGCGCCGACGGCCCCACGATCGTCATCCACGACGGCACCTTCGAACCGCCGACCCTGACCGTGCACGTCGGCGAGACCGTGTCGTGGACCAACGCCTCGAGCCGGTCGGTGGAGGTCATCACCGCCGACGGCACGCTCGACAGCGGCGAGGTCGCCCCCGGCGCGGGCTTCGGGCACGTGTTCGACGTCCCGGGGACGGTCGAGTACTACGTGGGCGGCGACCCACGGGTGCGGGGCGAGGTCGTGGTCGAGGGGGACGCGGCGGCCGCCGGCGGCACGAGCCCGCTCGTCATGGTCGGCGTCGCGGCCCTCGCGATCGTCGCCGTGGGTGCGGCGATCGTGACGCTGATCGGCGCCGCCGGCCGCCAGCGACGCGCGGCGCCGCCGGAGTGACGACCTAGCCGGCGGCCGGCCGCTGCGCGATCATCTCGATCTCGACGAGCGCCGCCTTGGGCAGGGCGCCGACGGCGAAGGTGGACCGTGCCGGCGGCGGGTCGGGCATGTGGCTCGCGTAGACGGCGTTCACGGCGGCGAAGTCGCCGATGTCGGCGAGGAAGATCGTGGTCTTGAGCACGTCGCCGAACGACGCGCCCGCGGCATCGAGCACGGCCGCCAGGTTGCGCAGGGCGCGGTCGGTCTGGGCCTCGATGCCGTCGAGGAGCTCGCCGGTCGCGGGGTCGATGCCGATCTGCCCGCTGCAGAACACGAGGCCGTCGGTGGCGATGCCCTGGCTGTAGGGGCCGAGGGCGCCGGGCGCGTTGCCCGAGGTGATCGCGGATCGGGTCATGGATGCCTCCCTGGGTCGCCGGCGCCGGCGAGGATCGTGGTCGCGAGGACGAACGGCGCCCGGGTCCCCGGCGCCGGCAGCTGGCCGCCGGCGTACGCCTCGCGCACGCGGTCCGCGGCGGCCTCCGCCTCCTCGCGAGAAGGATAGATGGCCCAGTGCGTCGGACCGGAGCCCGAGAGGCCGACCGGCCGGGCGAGCAACCGGAGGAGCGCGCGCTTGAACGGCACGAGGCCGGGCTCGATCACCGAGGCGGCCGGCGCAAGGTCGTTGGCAGCGGCGAGCACGCCGGCGCGCACGAGCAGGTCCGCGACCCGGAGGCCCTTGCGCAGCTCGTCGGCGAGGTGCGTCGATGCGAGTCGCGCCGCGCCGGCACCGGGCCGCGCGCCGGCGTCGAACGCCGCGAACGCCGCCGGCGTCGAGATGCCGGCGTCCGGGGTCACGATCAGGAGGCCCGGCCGCCCCCCATCCGCCGGGGCGTCGCGCAGCCAGCCGAGCGGCGTGACGCGCTCTCCGCGGCCCTCGACGAGCGCGGGGCCACCCGCCAGGAAGAACGGGACGTCGGAGCCGAGCTCCGCGGCGATCCGCAGGCGCGCCGTCGGCGTCGGCGTCAACGCCCCAGGCCTCCAGCGCCGCGTCGACCGCGGCGGCCGCATCCGACGATCCGCCGGCGAGACCCGCGGCGACCGGGATGCGCTTGTCGAGGCGCGCCGCGAGGGACGGCATCGGCTCCTGCCGTCCGACGATGGCGGCCGCGTGCCGGCGGGCGGCGGCGATCGCGCGCAGGACGAGGTTGTCCGCGGCCGGGCCGGGGTCGAAGCCGTCGACGTGGAGGGCGTCGGGCATGCCGGGCGGCAGCACCGAGAGCGAGAGCCGGTCCGCGAGCCCGATCGGGACCATCACGCTGTGGAGGTCGTGGTAGCCGTCGGCGCGCGACCCGAGGACGGCGAGCGTGAGGTTGACCTTCGCCGGCGCCAGCCGGATCACGGGGGCGAGCCGTCGATCGGCGTCCGCCGGCCCGGTCACGAGGCGTCCGGGATGGGTCCGAGCGCCTCGGCGAGCGCGATCCACTCCCCCACCGCGACGGTCTGCGGACGGCGGTCGCGGGCGATGCCGACCTTGTCGAGCGCCGCGTCCACGTCCTCGGCCGCGATCGGGAGCTGCCGGGTGAGCACGTTGTGGAGCATCTTGCGGCGCTCGCGAAAGCCGGCCTGGACGATGCGCCACAGGTGCGCCTCGGCAGCCGCGTCCAGCCGGTCGTCGTCGGGGAACGGCTCGAGCACGAGGACGGCGGATTCGACCTTCGGCGCCGGCTCGAACGCCTCGCGCGGCACCCGGAACGCGACCCGGGCCTTCGCGTGGTACTGCACGAACACCGAGAGGTACGACATCTCGCCGGGCTCGGCGGCGACACGCTCGGCGACCTCGCGCTGGAGCATGAGGACCAGCTGTCCGGCGCGCGGCGGCCGCTCGAGCAGCCGGTGCAGCACCGGGCTCGTGATCTGGTACGGCAGGTTCGCGACGACGTCGTACGGCGGCTCGACGAGCCCGACGAGGTCCTGGTCGAGCGCGTCGCCCTCGATCAGCCGCAGGTGCCCGGCGTCCACCTCGGTCGCATACGTGTGGAGCAGGAAGCTCGCCATGCCCTTGTCGAGCTCGACCGCCGTCACGGAGGCGCCCGCCGCCAGCAGGCCGCCGGTCAGGAACCCGAGGCCGGGGCCGATCTCCAGGACCCGCTCGCCCGGAACGGGACCGGCCTCGCGCAGGATCCCCTCGAGCACGTCCACGTCGGCGAGGAAGTTCTGCCCGAGGCCGTGCCGCGGGTGCAGGCCCGCGAGCTTGAGCGTCTTGCGGACGTACTGCGCATCGAGGCGCAGGTCGGCGGGGCTCATCGGGCGTCCCGGCTCATCGGGCGAGCGGCAGCGACGGACGGGCGTCGAGGTCGAGGCCGCCGATGACGCCCGCGGCGAGCCGCCGCGCGCCGGCGGCGCCGATCATCGCCCCGTTGTCCGTGCACAGGCCGGGTCGCGGGATCACGAGCGGGATGCCCCGCGCCTCGGCCTCGCCCGCGATCCGGGCCCGGAGCGCCCCGTTCGCGGCGACGCCGCCGCCGAGCACGATCCCGCGCGCGCCGACCTCCTCGGCCGCGCGGATCGTCTTCGTCGCCAGCACGTCCACCACCGAGTCCTGGAACCCCCAGGCGAGCTCCGCGACCACGGCCTCCGGGAGCGCGCCGTCGCGCTCGTCCGCCGGCAGGCCCTCGTCGGCGCGCGCCTGGCCGATGATCCGTCGCGCGGCGGTCTTGAGCCCGGAGAAGCTCATGTCGTAGCTGTCGCCCATCCAGGCCCGCGGGAACACGCGGTCCTTCGCGATCGCGGCGTCGGCCGCCTTCGAGATCGCCGGCCCACCCGGGTAGCCGAGGCCCAGCAGCCGGCCGACCTTGTCGAACGCCTCGCCCGCCGCGTCGTCCACGGTCTGGCCCAGCAGCCGGTACGTGAGGTGGTCGCGCATCTCGACGAGGAACGTGTGGCCGCCCGACACCACCAGCGCCACGAGCGGGAACGGCGGCGAGTCGCGCTCGGCCTCGCCGGGATCGAGCAGCCAGCCCGCGTACACGTGGCCCTCGAGGTGGTTGACGGGGACGAGCGGCTTGCCGTGCGCCCAGGCCAGCGTCTTGGCGACGTTGATCCCGACCAGCAGCGAGCCCGCGAGCCCCGGCCCGTACGTCACCGCGACCGCGTCCACGTCGGGGATCGTGACGCCCGCCGTGCCCAGCGCCTCGTCGAGCGCCGGGACGATCCAGCGCAGGTGCGCGCGGGCGGCCACCTCGGGCACGATCCCGCCGGTCTGCGAGTGGAGCGCGATCTGGCTCGCGACCACGTTGGCGTGGATCCGGCGCCCGTCCTCGACCAGCGCGACGCCGGTCTCGTCGCAGCTCGACTCGATCGCGAGGATCAGCGGCCCGCTCACGCCGCGCCCTCGCCTTCGGAGCCCGGGCCCGTGTCCGGCTCGAGGGCGGGCGGCGGGTAGGCGTCCAGCGCCGTGCGGAGGGCCGCGATGCGATCCAGCATGTCGGCCGAGGCCAGCGGCTCGGTCGTCATGATCAGCGCGTCCTCCTGGTTGTCGCTGTAGTAGCGGGGGCGGATGCCGACCGGCCGGAAGCCGTACTTCTCGTACAGGCGGCGGGCGCCGGTGTTCGACAGCCGGACCTCGAGGGTCGCCTCGCGGGCGCCGCGGTCGACGGACAGGTCGAGCAGCGCGAGCAGCAGCCGCTCGCCGATCCGGCGGCGGCGATAGGCCGGATGCACGGCGAAGGTCGTGACGTGGGCCTCGTCGACCATGATCCAGATGCCGCCGTAGCCGACGACCTCGCCGCCCAGCTGCGCCACCAGGTAGTGGGCGAGCCGGTTGGTCTCGAGCTCCTGGCGGTACGCCTGCGGCGGCCACGGGGTCGAGAACGACGTGCGCTCGATGTGCTGGACCGTGGCCAGGTCGTCGAACGCCATCGGACGGATCAGCAGGACGGCGTCGCTCATCGCGGCGCCCGTCGCCGGTGAGCGCGACGCCGCCGTCGTCCGGGGGCGCCGCGAGCACCCCGCGCGGGAGCGTCACGTACTCGGGGACGAGGCGGGCGAGGTCATCCGCGTCGTCCGCCGCCAGGCGTGCGGCGCCGGCGTCGAGCAGCGCCTGCGCGAGGCCGGCGCGGGCCGTCGCGCCGAGGGCCGAGGCCTCCGGCGCCTCGCGGCCGTCGAGGTCCACGGCGACCAGGCGCTCACCGGGTCGCAGTCCGGGCTCCGCGCCGCCCGGGAGGATCCGCGACGGCTCGCCGGGCCGGGTGAGGACGCGATCGGACGGCCCAGCGGGTTGCACGAGGACGAGCGGTGCCCCGCCGGCGCTCGCGGCCGCGGCACGCAGCAGCGCTGCGCCGGTGGGCACGCCGACGACCGGGAGGTGCAGGGCATACGCGAGGCCCTTGACGGTCGCGATCCCGACGCGCAGGCCGGTGAACGCGCCGGGGCCGGTCCCGACCACGAGGCCGCCGATGGCATCGCGCGCGACGCCCTGCTCGGCGAGCAGCGCCTCGATCTGCGCCAGGAGCTCCTCGCCGTGCCGATAGCCGGCGACCCACGATCGGGTCGCGAGCAGGGCGCCATCGGCGGTGCCGAGGGCGATGACGGCCGTCGTCGTCGCGGTGTCGACGACCAGGAGCGGGCCGGCGGTCACGCGGCGGCCTCCAGGTACCGCCGGTACGACGGGTCGCCGGCGCGGAGCGCGATCCGCCGCGGCTCGTCGCCGGAGCCGTCGATCACCACGTCCAGCCGCGCGGCCGGCAGCGCCGACCCGAGGCGCTCCGCCCACTCCACGAGCGCGACCCCCTCGAGCTGCCGCTCGTCGAGCAGGCCCCCGGCGAGGGCGTCCGCGGCGTCGTCGAGCCGGTAGAGGTCGACGTGGAACATCGGCAGGCGGCCGGCGTACTCGGTCATCAGCACGAACGTGGGCGAGCTCACGGTGTCCGTGATCCCGAGGCCGACGGCGAAGCCCTTCGCGAACTGCGTCTTGCCGGCGCCGAGCTCGCCGACGAGGCACAGGAGGTCGCCGGGGCGGGCGACGGCCGCCAGGCGCGCCGCGAGCGCGCGGGTCGTCTCGGGGTCGTCGCTGGCCACGACGCGTTCGAAAAAGCGGGTCTCGGGCATCGCCCCGAGGGTAGCCGAACCGCTGGTCAGGCGAGGCGCTCGAGGTCCCCGATCGGGATGGGGATCGGAGCCAGCCCGTCGATGGCGACGAGCGCCGCCTCGAGCTGGACGCCGCGCTCGAACCGGCGCAGGCCGGCGGGGCCGACGAGCCGGCCCTCGCTCCCGGCGTGGGTCCCGGACCGGACGCGCACCCAGTCGGGCTCGATCGCCGGCAGGTCGGCGCCGGCGGCGTCGAAGACCAGGGCGGGCGGGTCGATCAGCAACGAGACCTCGCGGCCGGCGAGCCGCTCGAGGAGGCCGGCGACGGGCGTCGGGATCGCGCGCCGGGCGGTGCCGTCCAGCACGAGCACGCCGAACGGCGGCGACTGGTGGAGCGACGCCCGCTGGCGCCGTTCGGAGGCGCGGAAGTCGCGGAGGTCCTTGCCCGGGCAGCGAGGCGACCACGATCCCGCGGACGCCCATCGCCCGGGCCCGCGTGAGGGCCTCGGCGTCGATGCGCGCGCCGACGACGAGGATGCTCCCCGCTCGGCCGACGTCGATGCCGCCCGGTCGCAGGTCGCCGAACGGGTCCGTCGCGAGCTCCAGGCGGCCGCGCGCGGGCGATCCCGCCGAGAACGCGCCACGCAGCGCCCGGCCCGCGACGCGGAGCCGGAGCTCGCCGCCCGCGTGGATGGCCACGACCTCGCCGCCGACGGGCGCGACGACCGCGTCGCGATGGTCGCCGGTCACGATGCGCCAGCGGTCCTTCTGGCCGGGGACCAGCGACAGCAGCTCGCCCTCGTGGGCGGCGTCGCGCCGGATGCGGCTGCCGCCGGCACGCGGGGACCAGCGATCGCCCGGCGTCGCGGCGGGACCCGGGTCGTCGGCCGGACGCGCGGGGACGACGACCTCCTCGATCCGCCGGTCCCGGAGGTGCTCGACGAGCGGGTCGCCGGCCGTGACCGTGGCGCCCAGCGCGACCATCGGCCGGTCGCCGAGCCCGAGCGCGAACCGGGCCTCGAGGGCGTCGTCGAGCAGGTGGCGCACCGGGACCTCGGTCATCCAGTCGTCGGTGGCCGGTGCCTGGGCCGGGAGCGCCGTGGCCGTGGCGGTCGACGGGGCGGTCTCCGGCGGCGTCTCGGGCGTGGTCGCGGGCGTCACGCGTCGCCGCCCGGCCAGACGTCGGCCTGCCACGCGGCCAGCGAGTCGCGGCGGCGCTCCAGCCGGTCCGGCATCCGCAGCGGCACGTCGCGCAGGTCGATGAGCAGGCCGGCGAGGCCGCCGGCCACCTCGAGCTCGGCGCGCCGCACGCGCGGCCCGAGGTCGACCGCGTCGCGGAACCGGAGGTCGATCGTCGCCCGCTCCCCCGCCGGCAGGTCGACGAGCGCGAGGCCGCCCGCCTCGAGCTCCATCGGGGCGCCCGCGTGGCCGCGGACGCTGAGCTGGCCGACGGATCGCCCGACCCGCATCCCGGCGGGCATCAGGACCGTGCCCAGCGGCAGCACGAGCTCGTCGCGCAGGTCCTCGACGATCAGGCGTCGCTCGGCCGGATCGGGGATGGTCCCGAGCGGGGCGAGCAGCCGGGCATGGTCGAGGCCGAGGGCCCGGACGCCGGCGCGGCGCAGGACGTCGGCGGCCGCGAGCGCGACGGCCGGAGCCGGGGCGACGTTCCACGCGCCACCCGCCACGATGACGAGCTCGGGCGCCGGGCGTGCGTCGAACGAGGTCGTGGCGGCGAGCAGGCGCTCGACCGCGGCCCGCGCGGCGGCGAGCCGCAGGAGGGCCCCGTCGCCGGCGGCGTCGCCCCACGGCGCCAGCGCGAGCTCGCGGAGGCGGTCGCGGACACGGAGCCGGTCCAGCGGCAGGCTCAGCCAGCCCATGATCGCGTCGAGGTGCGCGTCGCCGAAGCCGCGCGGCAGCAGCGCCGCGTCGGCGATCACCGCAAACGGGGCGTCGCCCGTCCCGGTGGCGCCGTCGCCGGTCGTCGCGGCCCCGTGGTGCGGCGCCGCCGAGACACGCGCCCCGGCCGACTGTCCGATCTCGATCACCTCGATCCGCCGGTCCAGGACGTCCGCGAGCGTTCCGGTGGCGGCGGCGATGGCGCGCCGGCCGTCGCCCTCGCCGGCCCGGAGGTGATCGAGCAGCGCGCGCAGCGCGGCGCCGCCGCCCGTCGCCGGGGACGGCGCGGTGATCGTCGCGCCGATGCGGTCCTCCGGGATCGCGGCCTCCATGCGGCCGCCGGGCTCGGCGAGCCCACCCGCGAGGAGCAGCGTGAGCTCCGGCCGGCGCTGCGCCGCCGCCTCGACGATCGCCTTGAGATCGGGCACCAGCGGACGCTCGTCGCCGCCCGGCGGCTCGCCGCTGCCCGCGAGGACGGCCGTCACGGCGGGGTCGGCGAGCAGCCCGGCGACCGCGACGATCTCGGCGCCGTCGAGCGCCGCGGCGCGGACGCGCCAGCCGGCGGCGGTCGCGGCGGCGACGAGCGGGGCGAGGGTCCGGCGCGTGGCGGCGACGACGGCCATCTCGGCGGGTGCGGCCGTGGTCGCGGTCACCCTCGGCAGGTCGGCTGCGGATCCGCGCGACCCGAGCGACAGGCGTTTCGCGAGGTCCGGGTCGGCGGCCGCGAGCCGCGCTCGGAGCCGTTCGAGGAGCGCCTCGGCCGGGACGGCCGCGGGGCCGGCCGTGGAGCCGAGCAGGCGCCACCGCCCGTCGAAGCGTCCGATGAGCGAGACGGCCACCGTCGCCGTCCCCTGGTCGATGGCGGCGAAGGCGCGGGGTTCGCTGCTCACCGGCCCGATCCTACCCGACCGGCCCGGCGCGACGGATCCGCGTCAGGCGTCCCAGCCGTCGGCCTCGTCCAGCTCTTCCAGGCGGTCGATGAGGGCCTCGATGCCGGCGTCGTCGCGGAGCAGCTCGCTCGCGGTCGGGATCTGGCCGCCGAACACCTCGACGAGGACCGGGTCGAAGAACAGCATCGCGGGCGCCCCGAGCGGCCGGTAGGGTCGGCTCGCCTCGAGGAAGTGCACGGCAGGCGCGGTCAGCCCGCGCAGCCGGATCTCCCGGGCGACGGCCTCGACCAGCGCCTCGCGGCGCTCGTCGACCGGTTCCATCTGGAAGCTCACCCGGCGGCTCCGCCGGGGGGCATCGCGGCGATCAGGGGGCGGTTGGGCGCGGGCTCGCCCTCCGAGAGGGCGTGGGCGTAGGCCTCGTAGGCCGCGGCGCCGCGCATCGCGAAGATGACGTGCTCGATCGAGGAGGGCGTCGCCAGCTCCTCGCGGACCGCGCGCACGGTGATCCGGGCGGCCTCGTCCATCGGGTAGCCGCCGATCCCGGTGCCGAGCGCCGGGAAGGCCACCGTGGCGAGGCCCAGCTCGCGGACGCGGGCCATCGCGTTCCGGGCGGCAAGGTCGATCGCGGCGTCGTTCGTCCGGCGACCCCGCTCCTGCGAGACGGCGTGGATGACGACCTTCGCGGCGAGGTTCCCCGCGGGGGTGACGACCGCGTCGCCGAGCTCGACCGGCGCCTGCCGGACGGCCGCGAACTCGATCTCGTCCCCGCCGATGCGCTTGATCTCGCCGGCGACGCCCGTGGACATCCACAGCGACGTGGATGCCGGGCTCACGATCGCGTCGACCTCGAGGTCGCAGATGTCGCCGTTCCAGAGCTCGATGCGCGCCACTTGGCCCTCCGCCCCGCGAGCGTCCGAACTTCCTTGACTGAACCCGCGGCATGGTACACCCGGGGAAGCCGCCGGGACATCGAGGTGACCACCTCATACGTGATCGTCTCCGCGGCCTCCGCGAGGTCGCGGGCGGTGATGCGCTGGTCCCCCTGGGCGCCCAGCAGGACGAACTCGTCCCCCTCGTGGACACGCTCGCCGGGAACGTCGGTGACGTCGGCCATGACGGCGTCCATGGCGACCCGCCCGACGAGCGGGACGCGCGTCCCGCGGACCAGCGCGAACGCCCGGTCGGAAAGGATCCGGTGCCACCCGTCACCGTAGCCGACGGGCAGCGTGGCGATCCGCGACGGCCTGTCGGTCACGAACGACGGCCCGTAGCTCACGCCGTGGCCGGCGGGCAGGTCCATCACGCGCACGGGCCGGGCCATGAGCGCCATCGCCGGCCGCAGGCTCGCGGCCGCCGCGGCCGTCGTGTCGGGCGGCGTCAGCGCGTCGGGGACGAGGCCGTAGGTCGCGAGGCCGGGCCGGACGGCGTCCCAGCGTGCGACGTCGGCGGCCAGCAGCCCGCCGCTCCCGGCGAGGTGGCGTCGCACGCCCGCGGCGCCCAGCGCCACCGCGTCGACCAGCGGCGCGAGCGCCGCCGTGAACCGGGCGTCCTGGGCCCGGGCGCTCGAGAGGTCGTTCGCCGCGGCGAGGTGCGACCACACGCCGCCGAGCTGCACGCCCGGCGCGGCGACGAGCGCCGCGACCAGGGCCCCGGTCGCATCGGGCAGCACGCCACCCCGCCCGAGGCCCGTCTCGACCTCCACGTGCACAACGAGGTCGGGGGCGCCGGCCGCGGCGGCCAGCCGGGACGCCTCGAGCAGCGCGTCGGTCAGCGCGCCCGCGCCGACGCTGACGGCGATCCCCTCCTCGGCGGCGGCCGCGACCTGCCCGGACGGGATCGGGTACAGCACGAGGATCGGCAGCTCGACGCCGCCGTCGCGCAGCTCGAACGCCTCGTCGAGCGTGGCGACCGACAGGCCGTCGGCACCCGCGGCGGCCAAGGCGCGGGCGACCGGGACGGCGCCGTGCCCGTAGGCGTCGGCCTTGACCACCGGCTCGACGCGCACGCCGGGACCCGCGACGCGCCGGATCGTGGCCAGGTTCTCGTGCAGGGCGTCGAGATCGATCTCGAGCCACGCGTGCCGCGGCAGGGCGGGCAGGCCCGCGGCTTCCAGCCGCGCCTCGATCGGGTCCCGCGCCACGCTCAGGCCGGGGCCTTGTCGTCCCGCGCGGGGGCGCCGGCGCCCGCCGCCTCGTCGCGGACGCCGAACCCGAGGCGGCGACCCGTGCGCTCACGTTCGGCCATCCGCGCGAGGCGCTTGCGTCCGATCGGCAGCGCGTCGGGCAGGTCCGAGGCGAGCAGCCCGGCATCCCCGATCCGGTCGCGGACGGCCTCGCCGGCGAGCCCGTGGAGGTAGACCCCGAGGCGCGCGGCGTCGAACGGCGCGAGGCCCTGCGCGAGCAGCGCCCCGATCGTCCCCGACAGGACGTCGCCCGTCCCGCCCGTGGCCATCGCCGGGTTCTCGAACGGCGCGACCACCGTCGTCCCGTCGGGCCCGGCGATCACGGTCTTGGCGCCCTTGAGCACCACGACCTGGTGCCATTCCGCGGCCGCCGCGGTCGCCGCCTTCGCGCGGGCGTCGTCGTCGGCGTTCAGGTCGCCGTCCTCGTCCGCCGAGTGGCCGCTGCCGACCCGCAGCCGCGTGAACTCGCCGGTGTGCGGCGTGAGGACGCACGGGCGGGTGACGCGCGACCACCAGTCGTCGACGGCCGCGAGCGTGCGCAGCGCCTCGGCGTCGAGCACGGCGGGCGGACCCGGCTCATCGGACTCGGTCAGCAGCAGGCGGAGCAGCTCCGAGATCGCCAGCGACGGTCGCAGGCCCGGGCCGATCACGAGGGCGTCGTGCTCGTGGTCCAGCACGGCCGACAGGGCCGGCTCCGGGTCGACCTCCTCGACGTCGTCCTCGGGCAGCGCCATCGTCGTGGCCTCGACGACCTTGCCCGCGAACAGGGGCTGCAGCGACTCGGGCACCGCGAGCGTGACGAGCCCCGCGCCGGCGCGGCCGGCGGCGCGGCACACGAGCAGTGCCGCACCGGCGTAGTCCAGCGAGCCCGCGATGACGAGCAGCCGGCCGAAGCTCCCCTTGTGGCCGCGCTTGTCGCGCTCGGGGACGAGCCGCGCCATCGACTCGTCGTCGAGCTCCGGGAGCTTGTCGGGCGCCTCGGGATCGGCCTTGGGGACCGCCTCCGCGTCCGCCGGCCTCGACGGCGGCCCGAACCCCACCGAGCGCTTGTCAGTCATCGCCGGCATCTCCATCGGCCGCGGCGACCTCGACCGCCAGCGCCTGCGTCGCCTCGTGGATCTCGCGCATCCGCTCGAACCGCGCCATCAGCTGGCGCTCCCGGTCGTCGAGCCGGTCGTCGATGTCGAGCGGGAACACGTACCGGCCGCCGGCGGTCCGGACGCCGAACGCCACCGCCACCGCGTACTCCGCCTCGTGGCTGATCGAGACGGCGATCCGGCCCATGCCCAGCTGCTCGGCGCGCTTGGCGGCCCGTCCGTTGAGGCGCACGTTCGGCTGGCCCGTCGGCAGCCGCTCGATCTCGATCTCGGTCCAGCCGACGCCGCGGACGCCCAGGCCGAGGACCTTCGACACCGCCTCCTTGGCCGCCCAGCGGCCGGCGAAGTTCTCGGGCCGGTTGCGGACGTACCGCCGCTCGGCGTCGGTCAGGACGCGGCGCGAGAACCGCTCGCCGAAGCGCTCGATCGTGTGCGCGATCCGGTCGACCTTGATGATGTCGATGCCGAGCTCGGTCGTCCCGGGTGGGACGATGCCCGCCGGGACCACGGGATCGGCCGCCGGGCCCGGGCGCGCCATCCCTACTCCACCGTCACCGACTTCGCCAGGTTGCGCGGCTGGTCGACGTCCGTGCCCCGGGCGACCGCCGTGTAGTAGGCGAACAGCTGGAGCGGGATCACCGCGAGCGCCGGTGACAGCGCCTCGTGCGTGTCCGCGACCCACAGGACGTCGTCGGCGAACCGGTGGATCGCGGCATCGCCCTCGGTGGCGACCGCGATCACGCGCGCGTCGCGGGCCCGCCCCTCCATGACGTTGCTCATCAGCTTGTCGTAGGTCGGCGACTTCGTGGCGATCGAGACCAGCGGGCACTCCGCGTCGAGCAGCGAGATCGGCCCGTGCTTGAGCTCGCCCGCGGCGTAGCCCTCGGCGTGGATGTAGCTGATCTCCTTGAGCTTGAGCGCGCCCTCGAGCGCCGCCGGCAGCGTGTAGCCGCGGCCGATGAACATGAAGCCCCGCGAGTTGACGTAGCGGCGCGCCACCTCGTTGATCGCCGGGTTCGCCTCGAGCGTCCGCGCGGCGGCGTCCGGCAGCGCGCGCAGCGCCCGGCCGAGCTCGAGCTCCTGGGCCTCGCCCATGCTCCCACGCGCCTTCGCGATGGCGGCGGCGAGCACGATCAGCGTCGTGACCTGGGTCACGAACGTCTTGGACGCCGCGACCGCGATCTCCGGCCCGGCCTGGAGGAACATCACCGCGTCCGCCTCGCGGGTGATCGCGGAGCCCATCGTGTTGGTCACGGCGACGATCGGGCAGCCCTGCTCGCGCGCCCAGCGCGTCGGGGCGATCGTGTCGGCGGTCTCGCCCGACTGGGTGACGGCGATCACCAGCGCGCCCGGGTCGAGCGGCGGCGGCGAGTACCGGAACTCCGAGCCGACCGTCACGCGGGCCGGCAGCCCGGTCCAGTCCTGGATCGCCGCGGCACCCACGAGCCCGGCGTACGACGCGGTGCCGCAGGCGACGATCTCGACCCGGGTCGCGGCCCGGAACGCCGCCTCGAGCCCCTCGACCTCGGGCGCGTGGACGTGGCCGTCCGCCGTCACCCGGCCCGCGAGCGACTGGCGCAGCGCCTCCGGCTGCTCGTGGATCTCCTTGAGCATGAAGTGGTCGAACCCGCCCTTCTCGGCGGCCTCGGGCGACCAGTCGACCAGCGTCTCGTTGCGGTGGCGCGGCGACCCCGTCGACGCCCGTGATCTCGACGCTCGTCGGGCGGACGTCGGCGACGTCGCCGTCCTCGAGGAAGATGATCCGGTTGGTGTGCGCGAGGATCGCGGCGACGTCGCTCGCGATGAAGCTCTCCTCGCCGTGCAGGCCGACGACGAGCGGCACGTCCTTGCGGGCCCCGACGAGCCGGCTCTGCTCGCGCTTGTGCATCACGACGACCGCGTAGGCGCCCTCGAGCTGGCGCAGCGTGGCGCGCACGGCGTCCGCGAGGTCGCCCTGCGTAGGCCTCCTCGACGAGGTGCGCGATCGCCTCCGTGTCCGTCTCGGACGCCAGCGTGTGGCCGCGGGCCTCGAGCCCGTCCCGCAGGTCGCGGAAGTTCTCGATGATCCCGTTGTGGATGACCGTGATGTCGCCCGTGCAGTCCTGGTGGGGATGGGCGTTGAGGTCGTTCGGCCGCCCGTGCGTCGCCCAGCGCGTGTGCGCGAGCCCGATGGCCGCGTGCGGCGTCCGGTCCGCGATCGCCGTCTGGAGGTTGGCGAGCTTGCCGGCCTTCTTCTCGACGAACAGGTCGCCCTGCTCGTCGACGAGCGCGATGCCCGCCGAGTCGTAGCCGCGGTACTCGAGGCGGCGCAGCCCCTCGATCAGGATCGGGCCCGCCTCTCGGGGCCCGGTGTAACCGACGATGCCGCACATGCGCCTGGGGGATCTCCTTGGGCTCGAGCTCGCGGCCCCGCCGCGGCTGGCTAGTGTAGTCGGTCGCCTGCGAGCGCCGCGATGGCGTCGGCGAGCTCGGAGACGAGCGCCGCGTCCGGGCCTTCGACCATGACCCGCAGGACGGGTTCGGTGCCCGAGGGACGGACGAGGACCCGGCCGTGCGGCGCGAGCCGCCGCTCCGCGTCGGCGATGCACGCCCCGAGGACGTCGTCGGCCTCCCACTGGTCGCGGTGGCGGACCCGGATGGCGCGCTGCTGCTGCGGGAGGAGCGGCACGGCCGTCGCGAGCTCCGCGATCCCGGCGCCCGCGGCCGTCATGACGCGCAGCAGCTCGATCGCGGTCACGATCCCGTCGCCCGACGTCGTGTGCTCGCGGATGATCACGTGCCCGCTCTTCTCGCCGCCGAGGCCGGCGCCCGAGACGAGCATGGCCGCGAGGATGTGCTTGTCGCCCACGGGGGTGCGCACGAGCCGGCCACCGACCGCCTCGACCGCCGCCTGGAGCCCGCCGTTCGAGAGCACCGAGACGACGAGGCTGCCGTGGTCGAGCGCGCCGCGCGCGAGGCGCTCGAGCGCGAGGATGCCGAGCACCTGGTCGCCGTCGACGAGGTTGCCCTGGCCGTCCACGGCGACGCAGCGGTCCGCGTCCCCGTCGAGCGCGAACCCGACGTCGGCGCCGGCGGCCAGCACGGCCTCGGCGAGCGAGGCCGGGGCCGTCGCGCCGCTGCCGCGGTTGATGTTGTCGCCGTCGGGGGCATCGTGGATCACGGTCACCCTCGCGCCGGTCGCGCGCAGGATCTCGGGCGCCACGCGGAACGCCGCGCCGTTGGCCGTGTCCAGCACGACGTGGAGGCCCTTCGCGTCGACGGCCTCGGCCAGGCGCGCGGCGATGGGCGACGTACCGCGCGAGCAGGTGGCCGGCGTCGACGGCGCGCCCGATCGACCCCGGCGCGACGCCCGGCAGCTCGTCGGCACGCAGGACCGCCGCCTCCAGCTCGTCCTCGACGTCGTCGTCGAGCTTGAGGCCGCGCGGGTCGAGGACCTTGAGCCCGTTGTCCTCGGCCGGGTTGTGCGACGCCGAGACCATGATCCCGGCGGCGAAGTCGCCGTCCGCCGCGAGGAACGCGAGCGCCGGCGTGGGGACGATGCCGACCTGGTGCACGTCCGCGCCCATGCTCGTCGCGCCGGCGGTGATCGCCGCCACGAACATGTCGCCCGACCGGCGGGTGTCGCAGCCCGACGACCAGCGTGCCGCCCGCACCGACGACCTGGTGGGCGGTGGCGCGGCCGAGGGCGAACGCCAGCGACGGACGCAGGTCGAGGTTGGCGACGCCGCGGATACCGTCCGTGCCGAACAAGCGTGTCATCGAGGTCCTCGGGATGCTGGGCGGATCGTCGGGTCAGGGTGCCGGCGACGCCGAGGCGCCGGGTGTCGGCGGTACGGAGATGGTGACGGTCACCGTCTCGGGCGACACCTCCACGAGGGTCACGGTCGAGGGCAACGATGGGACCACCGGGAGCGAGTGGGTGCCGGGCTCCAGGCTCGCGACGTTGAGCGCGACGACGATGGGCGCCGAGCCGAGCCGGTCGAGGTCGGACACGGGGCCGAACAGCGTCAGCAGCACCTGCGTCTCCGAGAGCGCGTAGTCGAGCCCGGGCTCCCGGCCGTCGAGCCGGATGCCGGCGGTGTAGGTGCGGGTCTCCGTGACGGCCTCGACGTGCACGGTCACCACGACGTTCCCCGTGCCGGCGGCCGCCACGACGCCGGACGGCAGCGCGAGCGCGACGCTCTGGACGACGTCGCGCGTCGCGCCCGACACGGGCACGGGCGCGGTGTCGGCCTCGGTCAGCTGGGAGAGCTGGTCCGCGTCGCCCTCGACCGAGACGACGAGCGGGGCGTTCTCGACCGAGGAGATCCGGAATCCCTGGGCGGGCGTGCCGGTCACGACCGGGTTCACCGGCAGCGTCCGCGTCTCGCGGTTGGTGAACAGCGGGATCGTCACGTGGACGGATCTCGGGTCGAGCTCGACGCCGGTGACGACCGCACCCGATTCGTCGATCGGCTTCGGCTCGACGGTGCGGTCGAAGTCGATGCCCTCCGGGGACAGCGCGACGTTCACGTGCGCGGCGACGACCTGGCTGACGGCGGTCGACGGGCCCGTCACGCTGACCGTCGTCGGCGTGAACGTCATCTCGCCGACGTCGATGCCCGACGGGACCGTGCCCTGGTCCACCTCGACGGGCACCTGCTTGGTCGTCACCTGGTCGAGCACGACCTGGATCGTGCGCGGCTGCCAGTCGAGGATGGTCACCCGCGGGTCGATCGCGTTGACCGCGACCCGGACGTTGACCGGCTGCCCGTCGGCCTTGAGGTTCGCGAGGTCGACGGTCGCCTCGAAGTCCTCGGCGCGCTGCCGAGGCACGTCCGGCGGCGCGACGTACCGGATCTGGTCGATGTCGCGGAGGTTGTTCGTGACCTCCGTCCCGACCGGCTTGTTGATCGCGGTGACGGGCACCGGGCCCGGGAACGTGATGCTGTCCTGGGAGGCGACGAGGCCCGCGTAGAGGAGCGTCGCGAGCCCGATGGCCGCGAGCTTGAGGGGCCAGTTGTGGACGATGAAGCGAGCCGCCCGGCCGACGGTCGAGCCGATGCTCATCGGCTCGCGACCGCGGTCGCGGTGCCGGTGCCGTCCTCGTCGGCCGCGGGCAATTCCGCCGGCTGGGCGACCGGGAGCGGGGTGGGCGGCGTGCTCGGCGTGGTGGCCGAGATGCCCGCCGTGGGCGCGGCGGCGTCGACGCGCGCCGGCGTCGTGCGGATGCGGAACCGTCCGCGCGTGCGGCCGCGGAAGCTGGGGCCGCGCCGGCGGCCCATGCCGGGCGGGGCGGCGGGCGCCTCGAGGAGGGCGGACAGGGCGCGCTCGAGCTGGGCCTCGGACGGCACCCGGACGATCCGCGCCCGCTCGACGACGCTCATCTGCCCGCTCTCTTCGGACACGACGACCGCGACGGCGTCGGTGTCCTCGGTGATGCCGAGCGCGGCGCGGTGCCGGGTGCCGAACCGCTCGGACAGGCTCATCTCGGTGAGCGGCAGGAGCGCCGCGGCCGCGAGGATCCGGCCGTCGCGGATGATGACCGCGCCGTCGTGGAGAAAGGTCCGCGGCGCGAAGATCGTGCACAGGAGCTCGCTCGAGAGGTCGGCGTGGACCATCACGCCGGTCTCGGCGATCTCCTCGAGCCCGGTGTCCCGCTCCAGCACGATCAGCGCGCCGTGGCCGTCACGCGACAGCACGCCCGCGGCCTTGGCGACCTCGGCGGCGATGTGCTCGATCGCGCGCTGCCCGGTCGGCGCGAGCAGCCAGCCGAACGTCCCGACGCGCCCGATGCGCTCGAGGCCGCGCCGGAGCTCGGGCTGGAACACGACGACGAGCGCGAACAGGCCGACGACCGCGCCCGCCTGCAGGATCTGCGTGAACAGCCGCAGCTGGAGCCACTGGGCCAGCGCGTAGACGCCAAGCAGGATCGAGACGCCGATGACGAGGGTGACGGCGCGGGTGCCCCGGATCAGGCTGAACAGCCAGTAGATGAACAGCGCCGTGATCGCGATGTCGAGGAGGGTCGTCAGCGTGGCCTGTCGGACGAGCGACTCGACGAACGGGAGCATCCTCGGGCGAGTGTAACACCGGGCCCCCCTCGCTCCGGGCCCCTACGATCGGGGGAGAGGGTCCGGGGTCAGCCCCGTCCGGCCCGTGCGCCGGCGACGAGCGCCTGTTCCAGGCCGGCACCGTCGAGGGCGGCCAGCCGGTCCAGGAGGTCGAGCTTCTCGCCCGCCAGCGACGTCCAGCCGCGCTCGTCGTAGAGCTCGACGAGCGCGAGGTGGAGGCCGACGTGGTCGGGCGCGATCGACAGGGCGACGTAGCAGGTGTCGAGCGCCGCGTCGGCCTGGCCATCTCGCCGGTAGCCGCTGGCGAGGTCGAGGAGGCGATCCAGCGAGGCGCCGTCGCCGGGCGCATCGAGCGAGGCCTCGACCGAGCGCGAGAGCTCGTCGAGGTCGACGTCGGCCGGGAGGTCGCGGTCCAGCGGGCCGCGGTAGATCGCGGGCACGAGCGACAACTCGGGCTCGGGCTCCGGTTCGGGCTCGGGCTCGGCGGCGGGCGCCTTCCCGGCCACCCGCGCGA
>CAVZFY010000024.1:0-13696 GCA_963774695.1 uncultured Chloroflexia bacterium
GGCGCGCGAGCGCGTCGGTCTCGACGACCTCGGCCGTGGCGACGACAGCCATCCGGGCCCGCCTCAGGCGCCGCGGCGGAGCAGGCGGCCCGGACGGTCGCCGGTCTCGCGGCCGTCGCGGATCGCCGGCCGGCCGTTCACGATCACGTCGCGGATGCCGGACCGGATGGACGGCCGGGCGCTCGTAGGTCGCGAGGTCGGCGACCGTCGCCGGGTCGAAGACCACCACGTCGGCGAAGGCGCGCTCGCGCAGGACGCCACGGTCGCGCAGCCCGATCCTGCGCCGCGGGCACCCCGCTGAGCTTGGCCACGGCCGTCTCGAGATCGACGACGCCGCGCTCGCGCACGTACCGCCCGAGCACCCGCGCGGTCGAGCCGTAGGTCCGCGGATGCGGGACGCCGGCGTCGAGGATCGGGTGGCCGGGACGACGGCCCTCGGCATCCGTGCAGACCGCGATCCACGGCACGCGCAGGATCGTCTCGAGGTCGGGCTCGGCCATGCAGTGGATGACGATGTCGACGGAGAGCCGGTCGTCGGCGAGGACATCGAGCGCGAGGTCGGCCGGGTCGGCGCCCGCCTCGGCGGCAAGGTCCGCGAGCGAGCGGCCGGCCCAGCCCGGGCGCGACGCGCTGTGGGCGATGACGATGCCGGCCCAGCCCGGATCCGCGGTCACGTTCTCCCAGCCCGAGACGCCGGTCGACTGGAGCCGGCGGATCTCCGCCCTCGTCCCCGGGTCCCGCATCGCCGCAACCGCGTCGTCGACCGGAAGCGCCAGGATCGCCGGCGGCAGGGCCGTTGCGAGGGTCGTGGCCGCCGCCGTGTACGGGTACTGGTCGGCGGCGACGTCGAGGCCGTCGCGGCGCGCGCCGTCCAGCCGCTCGACGAGCGCATCGGCCGTCCCCCACACGGCGCGCGCGCCCGCCTTGAGATGCGAGACCTGGAGCCGCGGTGGCCGCCCGGCCAGCACGCCCGCCATGCCGGCCGTCGCGACCGCCTCGTCGATCGCCCCGAGCACGCCCTCGGACTCGTTGCGCATGTGCGTGGCGTACAGCGCGTCGCGGCGGGCCGCAGCGGCGACGAGCGCGGCGACCTCGTCGGGCCGCGCGTGCACCCCCGGAGCGTAGATCAGGCCACTCGACACGCCGGCGGCCCCCGCGTCGAGCGCCTCGTCGACGTGCGCCACCATCGCCGCCAGCTCCGTCGGCGTCGGCGCCCGTCCATCCGGGCCGAGGACGGCCGAGCGGATCGTTCCGTGTCCCACGAGGAACGCGACGTTGAGACCCAGCGACTGGGCATCGACGGCGTCGAGGAACCCGGCGAACGTCGTCCACTCGGGCGCGAGCTCGAGCGCCGCGAGGTCCGCGTCGAGCATCGCGCGGGCCGGCGGGGTCAACGGCGCGAACGTGTAGCCGCAGTTGCCCGACAGCTGGGTCGTGTAGCCCTGCGCAAGGTGACTGACCAGGGCGCCGTCGACGAACAGCGTGCCGTCCGAGTGGCCGTGCGGGTCGACGAAGCCGGGAGCGACGACGTGGCTGGTGGCGTCGATGACGGTTGCGACGCCGGTGTCGTCGACCGCCGCGAGGTCGCCGATCGCGACGATCCGGTCGCCCTCGATGCCCATGTCGGCGAGCCGTCCCGGGGACCCGGTGCCGTCGACGAGCAGGCCGCCGCGGAGCAGGAGGTCGAAGGGCATGTCCGGATCGTACCGGGCGCGCGGCGCCCGGTTGCCGGGGCGCCCGGCTAGGCCTCCGCGATGACCCCGAGCGAGACCCGGAACCCGGCCCGCCGCTGCAGCGGCGGCATCAGCGTGCTCTGGCCGACCGGCGCGTCGCCCGGGAACCAGCGCACCCACTCCTCGTTGAAGGTGTCGAAGTCCGCGGCGTCGCGCAGGCACCAGCTGGCCCAGGCGATCCGGTCGAGCGAGCTGCCGGACGCCTCGAGCATGGCCTTGAGGTTCGCCAGGCACTGGCGGGTGTGCTCCTTCGTCGAGCCGTTCACGATCTGGTCCGTCTCGGGGTCGATCGGCCCGACCGAGGACACGTACAGCATCCCGCCGGCCGCGACGACGCGTCCCCGCCCGAGCTTCGCCGCCGAGGCGTCCGGGGCGTCGGCGGAGGAGGAACCGCCCCAGCGGGCCTTGAGCGCCCGCGTCGAGATCGGCTTGGCGTCCCGTTCGCTGGGGATGCCGAACTCGCCGGGCGGCAGCTCGATGCCGTTGCGCACGAACTGGGGCATGAACGTCGGCCGGTGGCCGGTCGGCATCGAGCTCGCCGACGACCTTGCCGTTCTCGCAGCCCGGTCTGCTCGAACACGAAGATGTCCTGGGTCAGGATCTCGTCGTCCTCGATCCCGTAGACCTCGGTCATCGCCGTGATCTTGCGCGAGCCGTCCTTCAGGCGGGCCGTGTGGACGATGAGGTCGACGGCCGAGGCGACCTGCTCGCGGATGGCGCGAAGGGGCATCTGGTAGCCGGTCATCAGGACCATGGTCTCGAGCCGGCGGAGCATGTCGCGGGGGCTGTTGGCGTGGCCGGTCGAGAGGGACCCGTCGTGGCCCGTCGTCATCGCCTGGAGCATGTCCAGGGCCTCGCCGGCGCGGCACTCCCCGACGATGATGCGGTCCGGGCGCATGTGCATCGCGTTGCGCAGGAGGTTGCGGATCGTGATCTCGCCCTCGCCCTCGAGGTTCGGGGGGCGCGACTCGAGCGTGACGACGTGCTCCTGGCGGAGCTGGAGCTCGGCGGCGTCCTCGATCGTGACGATGCGCTCGCCGTCGGGGATGAACGAGGACAGCACGTTGAGGGTCGTCGTCTTGCCGGAGCCCGTCCCGCCCGAGACGAAGACGTTGAGGCGCGCCTCGATGCAGGCCCGGACGAAGTCGAACATCTCGGGCGTCGCCGTGCCGAAGCGGATCAGGTCGGCCACGGTGTACGGCGTCGTCGAGAACTTGCGGACGGTGATGACGGGGCCGATGAGCGAGAGCGGCTCGATGATCGCGTTCACGCGCGAGCCGTCGGGGAGGCGCGCGTCGACGCGGGGGCTCGTCTCGTCGATCCGGCGGCCCATCGGCGTGATGATCCGGTCGATGATCCGGAGCACGTGCTCGTCGTTGAGGAACGTCGTGTCGACCCGCAGGATCTTGCCGTTGCGCTCGATGTAGACGTGGTCCGGGCCGTTGACCATCACCTCGGTGATGGTCTCGTCGTTGAGCAGCGGCTCGATCGGACCGAAGCCCGTGACGTCGTTGATCAGCTCCTGGACCAGGTGCTCGCGCTCCAGGCGGTTGACGGCGATCCCGTGCTTCGTCGTGACCCGCTCGAACAGCGCCTCGATGCGAGGCCGAACCTCTGCCGGCGGGGCGTCGATCAGCGTGTCGAAGGCGCCGATGACCTCCGTCTGGAGGATGACCCTGGCGTCGTGGATCATCTCGTCGCGCGCGACGTTGCGCGGGGGCGGCGGCGTCGCGATCGCGATCGGAACCAGCGCCGTCGACGGGGCCGGCGGGTTGGGGACATGCGTCCCGCCGCCGCCCGGCTTCGCGGTCGTCTGCGCCGCTTCGGTTGCCGCCTGCTGGGCTCTCGCCACCCGCTGGGACAGCGACATCGAGCTTCCTCCGGTATCCCCCCGGGCTCTCGACTTTCGCCGAGGATACAGCGGTGTGGGCCCAACGCCGTTGTACGGGCGCACCAGAACCGTTGTGGTGCGGGGGAGTGGCGGGCGGTGCCGTGGGGTCGTGCTGCAGGAGCGTGCGCGCCGGGTATACTCGCCGTCCGGCGTGGGGCTATAGCTCAGCTGGGAGAGCGTCTGAATGGCATTCAGAAGGTCAGGGGTTCGAATCCCCTTAGCTCCACCAACGCCTCACTAACGCCGACCGACTGACCCCTCGCCGGGACCGGCGGGGGGTCTCGTTCACGCAGGGCAGGGAGCCGTGACGACGACAGGCGACAGCACGACCGACGCGACCGCGGGCGGGGGACGCGACCGGATCGAGCGCTACGACCCGACCACCATCGAGCCGCGCTGGCAGGCGCGGTGGGACGAGCTCGGGCTGTACAAGACCGACCTCAACGACGGCTCGCGGCCGAAGTCGTACATCCTGACGATGTATCCCTACCCGTCGGGCGACCTCCATATCGGGCACTGGTACATCGTGACCCCGACCGACGCGCTCGCCCGTTTCCACCGGATGCACGGCGAGAACGTGTTCTTCCCGATCGGCTTCGACGCGTTCGGGCTGCCGGCCGAGAACGCCGCGATCAAGAACAACATCAACCCGCGCGACTGGACGATGCAGAACATCGAGCACGAGCGCATCCAGTTCCGGTCCATGGGCGCGGTCTTCGACTGGCGCTACGAGCTCGTCACCTGCGAGCCCGAGTTCTACCGCTGGAACCAGTGGATGTTCCTGCGCTTCCTGGAGGCCGGTCTCGCGTATCGCCGGATGTCGCCGGTGGACTGGTGCCCCAACGACGGGACGCTCGCGCGCGAGCAGGTCGAGGGCGCGGACCGGCACTGCTGGCGGTGTGGCTCGCCGGTCGAGAAGCGCGACCTCGAGCAGTGGTACCTCCGGACGACCAAGTACGCGGATGAGCTGCTCGACTTCAGGGGCATCGACTGGCCGGAGCCGATCCGCCTTCAGCAGACGAACTGGATCGGCCGGTCCACGGGCGCAGAGGTCGTGTTCGAGACCGCGGCGTCGCCGCACGATGCGGGCGGCGATGAGCTGCGGGTGTTCACGACCCGCCCCGACACGCTGTTCGGGGCGACCTTCATGGTGCTCGCGCCGGAGCATCCGCTGGTCGCGACGCTGACGTCGCCCGAGCGGCGCGCGGAGGTCGAGGCGTATGTCGCCGCCACCGAGGCGAAGACGGAGATCGACCGCCTGTCCACGGACCGCGACAAGACCGGCGTCGCGATCGGCGCGGACGCGATCAACCCGGTCAATGGCGAGCGGATCCCGATCTTCGTCGCCGACTACGTCCTGGGCGGCTATGGGACGGGCGCGATCATGGCCGTCCCGGCCCACGACGAGCGCGACTTCGCGTTCGCGAAGAAGTTCGGGCTGCCGATCGTCAAGGTCGTCATGCCCAAGGGTGCGGACCCCGAGGCGGAGCTCGAGGCGGCCTTCGTCGAGCACACGATCGACGAGGTCATGGTCAACTCGGGCCGGTTCACGGGTCGCCCGGCCGCCGAGGCGTGGCATGAGATCGTCGGCTGGCTGGCGGAGAACGGGAAGGGCAAGACGGCGGTGACCTACCGTCTGCGCGACTGGCTGTTCAGCCGGCAGCGCTACTGGGGGACGCCGATCCCGATCATCTATTGCGATCGCGACGGGATCGTGCCGGTTCCCGACGAGGAGCTGCCGGTCCGCTTACCGGACACCGTCGACTATGGCGGCCGCGGCGAGAACCCGCTGAATCACGACGAGGCCTTCCTGCGCGTCGCCTGCCCGCGCTGCGGCGAGCCGGCGCGGCGCGAGACCGACACGATGGACACGTTCGTGGACTCGTCGTGGTACTGGTTCCGCTACCTGTCCCCGCACAAGGACGACGGGCCGGTCGACGACGACATGGTCGAGCGCTGGACGCCCGTCCAGCAGTACACCGGCGGCGCCGAGCACGCCGTGATGCATCTCCTGTACAGCCGGTTCTGGACGAAGGCGATGCGCGACATCGGCCTCGTGCAGGAGGGCGAGCCGTTCAAGCGGCTGTTCAACCAGGGCCAGATCCTGGGCGCCGACGGCGAGCGGATGAGCAAGAGCCGGGGCAACGTCCAGGACCCGGACGAGCTCGTCGCCCGCTACGGTGCGGATACCGTCCGCCTGTTCCTGATGTTCATGGGGCCGTGGGACCAGGGCGGGCCGTGGAGCCCGAGCGGCATCGGCGGCGTCCACAAGTTCCTCAATCGCGTCTGGGCGATCGTGCTCGACCCGCACGGGCGTGACGCGGGCGACCAGACGGGCGGCGCGCTGCCGGCCGGCGAGAGCGAGCACGACGCGCGGTCGCACATGCGCTCCGCGGCGCACCGCACGCTCCGGGACGTCACGGAGGACTTCGAGGGCTTCCGCTGGAACACGATGGTCGCCAAGCTCATGGAGCTGTCGAACGTCCTCTGGCGCTACCGCGGCACGTCGGTGGCCGGGCTGCCGGAGTGGGACGAGGCCGTCAGGCTGCTGCTGCTGATGCTCGCTCCCGCGGCGCCGCACATCAGCGAGGAGCTGTGGTCGCGCCTCGCGGACGCCCGCGGGGAGGCATGGTCGTCGATCCACTCCGCCCACTGGCCGATGCTCGACGAGGCGGTGATCGTCGACGCGCACGTACGAGGTCCCGATCCAGGTCAACGGCAAGCTGCGGGACAAGGTCACCGTCCCGACCGGCATCTCGGAGATCGAGCTCGAGCAGATCGTGCTGGCACGCGACAAGGTCGTCGCGGCGCTGGACGGCAAGCAGCCACGGCGGGTCATCCACGCCGGCGGCGGCAGGCTCGTCAACATCGTCCTCTAGGCGGCACGACCCAAGGCGCCGCAGCGCTCGCGGCGCGGCCCGATACGCTGGAGGCGACAGCGGTTCGCGCCTGCAGCCGGGGAGAGCACCATGAGCGACGAACCGGTGTCGCCCGAGACGAAGGGTGTCGTCGTGGAATCCCTGGGGACCGTTGACCTGGCTCGCGAGATCGAGGGCCTGGACGGGCACCAGCTGCGGATGCGGATGGTGACCATCGAGCCCGGTGGCGTCTTCGGACCGGTCCACGACCACCAGGGCAGGCCGGGCCTCGTGTACGTCCTGCAGGGAACGATCACCGACCACCGGGACGGGCGCACGACGGACTACGGGCCGGGATTGGGCTGGCCCGAGGACCGGCAGACGACCCACTGGCTCGAGAACCGGGGAACCGATCCCGGCCGTTGAGATCTCGGTCGACATCGTCAGGAAAGGAAGCATCCGTTGAGCGAAGTCAGGATCGGCGCCCTCTGCTGGAACCAGTACACGGACTGGCAGAAGCTCCTCGAGGCGGGCATCCGCGCGGACGAGCTCGGCTACACGAGCCTGTGGACGTGGGACCACCTCTACCCCATCGTCGGCGCCTCGGACGGTCCGAACTACGAGGGCTGGCTGACGATCACGGCCTGGGCGCAGGCGACGCACAACGTCCGGATCGGGCTGATGGTCGGCGCGAACACGTTCCGCGCACCGACCCTGACCGCGAAGCTGGCGACGACGCTCGACCACATCTCCGGCGGGCGCGCGATCCTCGGCATCGGCGGCGCCTGGTTCGAGGAGGAGCACGAGGCCTTCGGGCTCGAGTTCGGGTCCGGGTTCCCGGAGCGGCTCCGCTGGCTGGGCGAGGCGCTGCCCGGTCATGCGCGGGATGCTCGACGGCACCGAGCCCACGGCGAAGGGCGACCACTACCACGCGAAGGCGACGCGCAACCTGCCCGCGCCGGTCCAGGCGCACTTGCCGATCTGCATCGGTGGCAGCGGCGAGCGCGTGACGCTCAAGCTGGTCGCGAAGTACGGCGACATGAACAACGTCGGCGGGACGGCCGAGTCGGTGCGCCACAAGGAGCAGGTGCTGCTCGAGCACTGCGACGCGGTCGGCCGCGATCCGTCCGAGATCGAGCGGACGGTGGGGATCGGCACGGTCGTGATCCGCGACAACCGGGCGGAGGCCGAGCGGATCTTCCTCGAGGCGTTCGACCGCAACCGGGTCGCCAAGCCGTGGGTCGACCAGCCGGTCGGCACCCCCGAGGACGTCGCGGAGAAGCTCTCGCGCTACGTCGAGCTCGGGTACCGGCACCTGATCTCCGGCTTCCCCGCGAACTACGACGAGGAGTCGATGACCCGGTTCGCGACCGAGGTCCGGCCGCTGCTCGAGAACGGCTAGCCGGCGACCGTCTCGTCCCCGTCCGCCTGGGGACGCTGCTTCGAGCGGTAGCGACGCACCTTGTCGCGGTTGCCGCACGAGGACATGTCGCACCAGCGGCGCCGGCCGGCGCGGGACGTGTCCTCGAACACCCATCGGCAGCCGTCGTTGGCGCAGATCCGGAAGCGGTCCGTCGACGTCGTCGCGATCGCCTCGACCAGCGGCTCGACGACCCTGGCGAGCGCCTCGCCCGTCGGGTCGTCCTGCGTGTGCCGATGTCCGACACCGATCCCGTCGTCGCCCGGCACGAGCTCGACCCGGGGTGCCTGGCGGAGGATCTCGTTGACGGTCTCGAGGGCCGCGAGGTCCGGTGACCGGCGCTCGACCTGGGCGTCCCAGACCTCGCGCAGCGCCCCGCGCGTGTCGTAGAGCCGGTGCAGCCAGGCGTCGCCCCCGCCGGGAGCGGCCTCGACCTGGGCGCGGATGGCGGCTTCGTGGGCCAGGCCGCGGGTCGTGAAGTAGGCGACCGCGTCGTCGACCGTCGGCAGGTGCTCCTGCGGCACGCCGTCCGAGAACTCCTCGCTGTTGATCAGGTCGAGGCACGCCTCGAGGTCGGCCTCGTGGGCGTGGCCGCCCGGCTTGGCGGGGGTGGTCGGGGGGATGTCGATGATCTGCATTTCGGTGTTCGGATCGAGCCTCGTAACCACTATAAACGCCTTGACAGGTTACGCGCAAGACGGTAGCATGCTGTAACTGGTTAAGTTACTTGATCCGGTTACAGCAGTCGGATCCAACGGAGCAACCGAGATGGACGCAATCGTGTTCGTGGCCGTGGCCGCGCTGGCTTTCTTCGGCGCCGTTGCAAGCATCGCAGGCGTCGAGAGCCGGGATGGATTCGACGAGCACCAGCCGGTGGGCTGGTAGCCCGATGCCGGGAGGAGATGACCGTATGTGGCAGTGGATGGGCGTGATCGCCCTGGACATCGCCAACGAGAAGACGCGCGAGGCGCAGGCCGCCGCCGACCGCTGGTGGCTGATGCACGCGAACGACGAGACGGCGCCCGAGCCGCGCCAGGCGTTCCCGCGGCGCATGGCGGCGGCCGTGCTCCGCCGGCTGAGCGACGCTTCGATCTCGGTCGGCGAGGCCGCCTGCGAGGCCGCGACGCGCCTTGACCACCGGACGGCGTAACGTCGCTCCACCAGCCCTCAAGGTGGAGACCGCATGAACGACGTCGCCGCAGCTTCCTGGGGACCCGATCGCATCGACCTGTTCTGGGTCGGCGCGGATCGGGTTCTCTGGCATCGGGCGTTCGACGGCGCGTGGCGCGAGCCCGAGTCGCTGGGCGGCACGCTCGCCTCGGGGCCCGCCGTGACGGCGTGGGCGGTCGATCGCATGGAGGTCTTCGCGGTCTTCGACGACGGCGAGCTGTGGGACCGCTACTGGGACGGGACCGCGTGGCACGCGTGGGAGTCGCTGGGCGGGACGCTCGCCGTGGGACCGACGCCCGCCGCGAGCTCGTGGAGCGCGGACCGGCTCGACGTCTTCGCGGCCGGCACCGACGGCCTGACCTGGCATCGCTGGTGGGACGGGACCCGATGGGTCGACTGGGAGCAGCTCCCCGCCTGAGTCAGCCGTCCGGCTTGCCGCTCCGTCGCGGGAGGTGGCGCGGTCTGTGCCCCCATCCTGATCCGGCCACCCGCCGGAGCCCCTTGCCCGCCCTGACGGCCGACCTCGCCGCCAGCTCCGCCCCCTCCGCGCCGAGGTGGGCACTCTCGCGCACCAGGCGGCCCGAGATGCGGATGCCGCTGCGGGCGATCCAGGCGGTGGCCGCGCCGACGGTCCGGAGGTCCTCCGCCAGGTGGGCGTCCGACAGGCCGACCGCCTCGAGATGCGCCCGGCGACGGTCGGGATGCAGGCCGTCGAGGGCCAATCGGAGAGCGATGAGGGCGACGGCGATGTCGTCGAGCTGGCCGAGCACGGGGATCACGCCCGGCACGAGGTCGACGGGGCTGATCACGTAGCCGGCGGCGGCGATGACGGCGGCGCGGCGCGCGCGGCTGAGCATCGGATCCTTGCCCAGGCGCCAGGTGAGCTTCAGGTAGTTGGGCATCCGGTGGAGCATCACCGAGACGCGGTCGCGCGGGAACGGGTCTACGGGCGGCGGCAGTGGTTCGTCGACCATGCGACCCATCCTAGGCGGGATCGATGGATCGACCGCGGCCGCGTAAGTCCGGGATAAGTCGCGGTCCGTATCGTTCGAGGCGGTCGTCGGCACCGTCGGAAGTGCCCCCCACGGGGCCGTCGACCGCTTTCATGCATATCCGCCAGCCCCGAGTCCCGCCGGGGAGTGACCTCGTCCGTGGACCCGTCCGGCGCGCCGTGGCGCGCGCTCGAATCCGCCGAGCCCGGCGCTCCGTCGCCAGAGCCGGCATCGCGGAGCGTGCCGTGGGTGGCGATCGGCGTCGTGGTCGTCGCCGTGGTCGTCGCGGCCATCGCGCTGCTCCTGACGAGCCGATCGGGAGCGTCGATCGAGGTCGACGGCGCGGTCGGTGACGCCGCCTCGACCGTCGAGGCCGGCAGCCGCGTGCCTGGAGCGTCGGCGAGCGCAGGCCCGTTGGTCGTGGAGGTCGGCGGCGCGGTCGTCAGGCCGGGCGTCTACCGGCTGCCCGCGGGATCGCGCGTCGGGGACGCGGTGACGGCCGCGGGAGGGTTTGGGCCGCGCGTCGACGCCGCGCTGGCCGACCAGCAGCTCAACCTGGCCGCGCCGCTGCACGACGGCGACGAGGTCCATGTCCCGGTTCGCGGGGAGCCGACGAGCGCTTCCGGTAGCGCGGGCGGCTCCACGGGCGGCGGGGGCGGCGGCCCGGGTTCGGGCGGATCGGCCGGCCCGATCGACCTCAATCGCGCGACCGCCGAGCAGCTCGACACGCTCCCCGGGATCGGTCCCGTGACCGCGGCGAAGATCGTCGCCGCCCGCGAGGAACAGCCGTTCGCGACGGTCGATGACCTCGGCACGCGCAAGGTCCTCGGGACGGCGACGCTGGACAAGATCCGCTCACTGGTGACCGTCGGGCCATGAGCGCGGCTCCGGCCAGGTTCCCGCGGAGCGGCTGGCTCGCCGTCGGGGTCGCCGGGGCTGCAGCAGCCAACGCGGCGGGCGTGCCGGGCCTCGTGCCGATGGCGGCGGGCTTCGTCGTGCTGGTCATCGGCCTGGCGGAACGCGGCGTCCCCGAGCGGGCACGAGTGGCCGCGTCCGCCCTCGGGCTCGGCGCCGTGCTCCTGGGCGCACGGCTGCTGGTCGGGCCCAGCGCAGCCGCTGCCCCTCCGCTGCCCGACGATGCGGGGCCATGGACTGCGGTTGTCGAGTCCGTCGGGTCGCCGCGCGACGGCGCGCAGGTCGCGCGGCTGCGCATCACGACAGGTGCGGGCGAGGTCGTCGTCGCGGCGACGCTGCCCGCGTTCCCGCCGGTCGCCGCTGGCGACGTCGTCGAGGTGGACGGCGGGCTGCGGCCGCCACCGGACGACGACCCGTATGGCGACTATCTCCGCCGGTCCGGCGCCGCGGGCAGCCTCGACGCGCGCGTGCTCAAGATCCGCGAGGCTGCGCCGGCGGGCCTCCAGTCGCTCCGCGACGCCAGCGGCGACGCCCTGCAGCTCGCGTTGCCCGAGCCGGAGGCGGGCCTGGCGGCCGGGATCCTCGTCGGGCTGCGGGAGCGGGTCGACCGGTCGCTTGCCGCCGATTTCGCCACGGCCGGCGTGAGCCACGTCGTGGCGATCTCGGGCTGGAACATCGCGATCGTCGCCGGCCTCGTCGGGGCGATGCTGCGCGGACGTCCGCGTCGCCTCGTGACGCTGGCGATCCTCGGCACGGTCGTGGCGTACGTCGTCGCGGCCGGTGCGTCGCCGTCCGTGGTTCGCGCGGCGGTCATGGCGGGCGTCGTCCTGCTCGCCCGGGAGAGCGGGCGGGCTGGCCGGGCACCGACGGCACTCGCGCTCGCGGCAGCGTTGCTGCTGATCGCCGAGCCCGCGATGATCGGTGACGCGGGCTTCCGACTCTCCGTCATGGCCACCGCCGGGCTCCTCGCCTGGGCGAACCCGCTGACCGCCCGACTGCGACGGGTCGCCGGCGGCCGCCTGCCGGGCTGGCTCGCGGAGAGTCTCGGGATCTCGCTCGCGGCCCAGGCCGCGACGCTCCCCGACGTCCTCGCGACGTTCGGCCGGCTGTCCCTCGTCTCGCCGGTCGTCAACCTCGCGGTCGTCCCGCTGGTGCCGGCGGCGATGCTCGGCGGGGTCGTCGCGATGCTCGCGGGCGGCGCCGGCATGCTCGGCGCGCCATCGGCCGTCGCCACGCTGGCCGGGCTGCCCGGCTGGGTCGTCCTCCACGTGATCGTGACGATCGTCCGCGTCGCGGCGTCCCTGCCGTTCGCGGCGTTGACGCTGCCACCCGGCGTCGCCGAGCCGGCGGCGCTCGTCACCGGCGCCGCGATCCTGCTCGCGCCCAGCGCGTGGACCCGTTGTCGCCCGGTCCTCGAGCGTCGTACCAGCCAGAAGCGCGGCGTAACGGGATCGGCGACGGCCCCGAGGCCGGGCAGTCGCGGGTCGGCGAGGCGCATCGGCAGGCCGGAGCGCGTCGCGGTGGCGGTCGCCGCGCTCGCGGTCGCCGTGGCCGTGGCCGCGTTGAGCGACGCGGCCGGGCGGGCGACGCGGATCACCGTGATGGACGTCGGCCAGGGCGACGCGATCCTGCTCGAGACGCGGACCGGGGCGCGGATGCTGATCGACGGCGGGCCCGACCCGGACCGCATCCTGCTCGCGCTCGACGCGCGGATCCCGCCGTGGGATCGGCGCCTGGACGTCGTCGTCCTGACCCATCCGCACGAGGACCACGTCGCCGGCCTCGCCAGGGTGCTCGCGCGTTACTCGATCGGGCGCGTGTACGAGCCGGGGATGCGAGGCCCGGGTCCCGGCTGGACGCAGTGGAACGCGGAGCTGCGCGACGGGCCGCCGCGCGCCGGCCTCCAGACGGGCGCCCAGCTCCGTCTCGGCGAGGTCCGGCTCAGCGTCCTCTGGCCCGATCCCGGCGCCGTGCCGCTCGAGCCGACCGACACCGGCACCGGGATCAACAACGTGTCGATCGTGTTCCTCGGCGAGGCCGACGGGCGCCGTTTCCTGCTGATGGGCGACGTCGAGCAGGGCATCGACCCGACGCTCCTCGCCCGTGGCCTTCCCCACGTCGACCTCCTCAAGGTCGCCCATCACGGGAGCGCGACGGCGTCGACCCAGCCGTTCGTGGACGCCGTCAGGCCGAAGGTCGCCATCGCGTCCGCCGGGGCCGGCAACCCGTACGGGCACCCCGCGAAGTGCGACGCTGGACCGGCTGCGCGCGAGCGGCGCTCGCGTCTACCGGACCGACCAGGACGGCTCGGTCGAGGTGGAGCTCCGCGAGGACGGCCTCTCGGTCCACGAGACCGGAGGCCGCGCGGCAGCAGCGACCACGGTTGCCGTGCCCGCCACGGCGTTCCTGTGCGCCATCCCGGTCCCGCGCGGGTCACCGGCGTGGGTCGCAGCTCCCAGCACGCCGGTGGCGGCGGCGCCCCCGGTTGCCCAGTCGTGGAACCTGGCCGAAACGACAGGCCGTGCGTCGGCCTGGGCGGACCCCACCGGATACGATCCTCTCCATGACGATCCCCGATCGCCACGAAGCCGCCCGACAGCTGGCGTCCCTGCATCCGTCGGCCAAGTTCACCCGGCACGCCTGCGCCGTCGCCGACATCGCGGCCTTCCTCGCGTATCGGGCGAGCCGGGCGGGACGGGCCGTCGACCCTCGTCTGG
>CAVZFY010000025.1:0-24271 GCA_963774695.1 uncultured Chloroflexia bacterium
TCGCCGGCTCCGAGGACGCGCCGCCGTTCGGGCACGGGTCGGTGGCGATCGCCGCGATCACCTCCTGCACCAACACCTCGAACCCGACCGTGATGGTCGGCGCCGGGCTGCTCGCGAGGAACGCCGTCCGCCGCGGTCTGCGCGTCCCGCCGACGGTCAAGACCTCGCTCGCGCCGGGCTCGAAAGCCGTCACCTCGTACCTCGAGAAGGCAGGGCTGATGGCGCCGCTCGAGAAGCTGGGGTTCGCGCTGGCGGGCTACGGCTGCACGACCTGCATTGGCAACTCCGGCCCGCTCGACGAACCGATCGCCCATGCCATCGAGGACAACGAGCTGGTCACCGCGGCGGTCCTGTCCGGCAATCGCAACTTCGAGGGCCGGATCCATCCGCTCGCGCGGGCGAGCTACCTCGCCTCGCCGCCGCTCGTCGTCGCGTTCGCGCTCGCCGGCCGGGTCGACATCGACCTCACCACCGAGCCGCTCGGTATCGGGACGACGGTCGGCCGGTCTTCCTCGCGGACGTCTGGCCGACGCCCGCACGAGATCCGGTCGGTGATCGCGGACTCGATCGATCCGGAGCTGTTCCGGCGCACGTACGCCTCGTGTTCGAGGGCGACGATCGCTGGAAGGCGCTGCCGATCCCGTCGGCGACCGCTACGACTGGGACTTAGGCGTCGACGTACATCGCCCGGCCGCCGTTCTTCGACGGGATGAGCGCGAGCCTGCGCCGCGTCCGCGACATCGAGGGCGCACGCGTGCTCGCGCTCCTCGGCGACTCGGTCACGACCGACCACATCTCGCCCCGCCGGCTCCATCGCGCCGACGTCGCCCGCCGGCGAGTGGCTCCAGGCGCACGACGTCGCGCCGCTCGAGTTCAACTCGTACGGGGCCCGGCGCGGGCACCACGAGGTGATGATGCGCGGCACCTTCGGCAACATCCGGCTGCGCAACGCGCTGGCCGACGGCCGCGAGGGCCCGTACACGGTCCACCTGCCCGACGGCGAGCAGGCGTTCATCTACGACGCGGCGATGCGCTACCGGAAGGACGGCGTGCCGCTCATCGTCATCGCCGGCCGCGAGTACGGCTCCGGCTCGTCGCGTGACTGGGCGGCCAAGGGCACGATGCTCCTCGGCGTCCGCGCGGTCATCGCCGAGAGCTTCGAGCGGATCCACCGCTCCAACCTCGTCGGGATGGGCGTCCTGCCGCTGCAGTTCCTGCCCGGCGAGAAGCGCCGCGTCGCTCGGCCTGACCGGCCGCGAGGCCTACACGATCCACGGCCTGGCCGAGATGGGACCGCGCCAGCCGGTCACCGTGGCCGTGCGCTCGACCGCGGACGGCGGCGAGCGGACGCTTCCGGGCGATCGCGCGCCTCGACGGTCCGATCGAGGTCGAGTACTACCGCCAGGGCGGCATCCTGCCGGCCGTCCTGCGGCGCCTCGCCCGGGACTGAGCGTTCGACCCGCGGCCCCCTCGGTCGGCCCGCGGCCCCCCAAAACGGCGCGAAGCCCCCGGGCGATCCGGGGGCTTCGCTCATCAGGACCCTCGTCGGCGCGGGGAGGAGGCCGCGCCCCCCGCGAGGGAGCTATCAAACCCTCCGACGCGGCGACGGCGGGCGGTGTGACGCCGGTCGGTGAAGGTTTTCGGCGTGCGTTTCAGCTCTCGTGATGCGTGCCCAGGCGCGCCACGTACGCGGCGGCCTGGGCCCGCCGCTCGAGGTTGAGCTTGGACAGGATCGAGCTGACGTAGTTCTTGACGGTCTTGTCGGACAGGAAGACCTCGGCGGCGATCTCCTTGTTCGTCTTGCCCTCGGCGACGAGGGCCAGGATCTTGCGCTCCTGCTGGGTCAGCGAGGCCAGCTCGTCGGGCTGGTCGGCCGTCGGCGATGCGCCGCATCCGCTCGAGCACCTTGCCGGTCACGGCGGGGTCGAGCAGCGACTCGCCGCGGCCGACCGCCTCGAGGGCCGCGACGAGGTCGCGCGCCCGGACCTGCTTGAGCAGGTAGCCGCTGGCGCCGGCGATGATCGCGGCGATCACGGCCTCCTCGTCGGGGTAGCTGGTCAGCATCACGACGCGCGTGGCCGGCAGCTCGGCCCGGATCTCGCGGCAGGCCTCGACGCCGGACCCGTCCGGCAGCCGGACGTCCATGACGACGAGGTCGGGCTGGAAGCGGCGCGCCGCGTCGAGCGCCTCGGCGACCGTGCCGGCCTCGGCGACCACCTGGAAGTTCGGCCGCCGGTCGAGCACGGCCGACAGGCCCTCGCGCACGACCTCGTGGTCGTCGACGATCAGCAGGGTGAGCGGACGGGCCGTCCCCGCCGGCGTGTCAGTCATCGTGGCTCCTCTCGCCTGATGGCGGCAACGTCACCCGGACCTCGATCCCTGCGCCGGGTCCGCCGGCGAACGCCAGGTCGGCGCCGATCGCCGCCGCCCGCGCGCGCATGTTCGCGAGCCCCTGGTGGCCGATGGTCGCAGCCGCCGACGGGTCGAAGCCGCGCGCCGTTGTCGGTGACGGCGATCACGAGGCCGCCGTCGGTGCTGCTCGCCGACCGCCACCGTCGCGCGCGTGGCGCCCGAGTGGCGGGCGACGTTGCTGAGCGCCTCGTTGACGATGCCCAGCAGTTGGCGGTCGTCGTCGCCGGCAGGCTCGTCGCTCGAGCGGCTCCGCCCGAGCTCCACGTCGATCATCGAGTTGTGCCGCAGCTCCTCGACGATCGCGGCGAGGCCGGCGACGAGCGTCGTGCCCTCGAGGAGCTCCGGGCGCAGGCCGAAGATGAAGTTGCGGATGTCACGGATCGTCAGGTGGAGGCTGTCGATCGCGCGCTCGACCCGCCGGACGACCTCGTCGGGATCGTCGTCCATGAGCTCGGGCACGTCCTCCAGCGACAGCCCGACGCCGTAGATGCTCTGGATGATCCCGTCGTGGAGGTCGCGGCTGATCCGCTCGCGCTCGTCGACGACCGCGAGCCGCTGGACCTGCTCGTGGAGGCGCGCGTTCTCGATGGCGATCGCCGCGTGGCGGGCGAACGTCTCGACGAGCTGCTGGTCGGCGGCGGTGAACTCGCCGCCGCCGTGCTTGTCCGTGAGATACAGGTTGCCGACGGAGCGGCCCTTGATCGTGACCGGCACGCCGAGGAAGCTGTGCATCGGCGGATGGTTCGGCGGGAAGCCGTGGCGCCGCGGATCCTGCTCGATGTCCGGGATCCGGAGCGAGCGGTTCTCGGCGACGATCAGCCCGATGAAGCCGTGGCCCTCGGGCAGCGGCCCGATCGACGCGCGGGTCTCCGGGTCCATGCCCGACGTGATGAACCGCTCGATGACCGCGTGGTCATCCACCGTCCCGAGCGCCGCGTAGCGTGCCCCGACGAGCGGCCGGACCTGGTCGACGATCACCTGGAGGACGTCGTCGGCCGAGACCAGGCCGGCGATCGCTCGCGTCGCTGCGTCGAGCGCGTCGTAGACCGGCTCTCTCCCCGCGGTCCCATCCATCGGTCCCATCCCGGCGACGGTAGCAGAGCGCCCGAACGGGATCCGCGGGCCGATCGGCCCGCTGTTTCGGGCCCATCGGACCCTCGCACGGCGCAGGCGCGGTGCCACGATCGACGGTATGACCACGAATGCCGGTCTCGCGCACCGCGTGCTCCTCGCGATCGACCTCACGAGCGCGTCGTCCGGCGCGATCGACCAGGCGATCGCGATGGCGTCGGCCGATCGAGCGGACCTGGTGGTCTTCAGCGTCGTCGAGGCGTCGAGCCTCCACCTGCCCGGCGCGCGTCCCCGGCGCGTCGACCAGGAGCGCGACCGCCTGGCTGCGGGCGTGCGGCGCGTGGTCGGACGTGCCCAAGCGTCGGGGTCGCCGCGACCTACCTGATCTGGGAGGGCGACCCGGCGGAGTCGATCCTCGAGGCGTCGGCCTCGGAAGGCGCGGACGTCATCGTGCTCGGCTCGCGCCGGCGCACCGACCTGCGGCGGCTGCTGCTCGGCAGCGTCTCCGCGGAGGTGTCGCGGCGAGCCGCCTGCCGAGTGGTGGTCGTCCCCGCCTAGCTGCCGGCATGGGCGCGCTGGCCGGGGGCCGGATGGCCCGCGTGGGCAGGGCCGCATGACCCCGAAGCAGGGCGGTGCGGCACCTGTGGCCGCGGCCCCCCGAGCCCACGATGGCGACGAGTTCGACGACCGGCCAGGAACGATGCCGGCGCACCGGGCTCGAGCGGAAGGAAACGCATCATGGACAAGGGCAAGGGCCTCGCGGCACTGCGGATCGTCCTCGGCATCGGCTTCCTCTATGCGGGCCTCGAGAAGGTCTTCGACTTCGCCGGCAGCGGCAAGCCGTTCTCGGCACTCGGGTTCCTGGCGCACGGCACGGCCGGCACGATGCCCGGATCCGCGGCCGACGCAGTCGTCAATCCCACGAACGGCTTCTGGGTCGGCCTCGCGGCCAACACGGCCATCGTGGACATGTTCAACACGCTCGTCGTGTTCGGTGAGATGGCGATCGGCATCGCGCTGATCCTGGGCTTCGCGACCCGCTTCGCGGGCGTCATGGGCGCGATCCTCATGGGCCTGATCTCGATCGCGGCCTGGAACTTCGGCTTCGGCCCGATCAACGAGACGGTCCTGTACGCGGCCGTCGCCCTCTACCTCGCCTACGCCGAGGCCGGGTCTCGCCTACGGGGTCGACGCCTACCTCGAGAAGACCGAGGTCGTCGCCCACCGGCCGGCGCTGCATTACCTGCTCGGGTAACGCCCGACTCAGCCTTCCAGCCGGGTCACGACCCGACGCCAGACCGGCGGCTCCCCAGGGACCGCCGGTCTCTTCGCGTGTCCGTCGGCGTTCCAGCGCCGGAGACGACGACGGGGCCCGAAGGCCCCGTGGTGCGGCGTGGTCTGGATGGTGGGCGATACTGGGCTCGAACCAGTGACCTCACGGATGTGAACCGTGCGCTCTGACCAACTGAGCTAATCGCCCCGGGTCCCCGATGGGGAGGGCATTCTACCCCGGCCCGGCGGCGATGGGCCGGTCGCCGAACAGGGCCCGGCCGACGCGCACGATCGTGGCGCCCTCCTCCACGGCGACCTCGAAGTCGTCGCTCATCCCCATCGACAGCGCCGCCCCCAGGGCCGGATGGCGGGCGCGGAGGGTGACTGCGAGGTCGCGCAGGGAGCCGAACGTCGGGCGGGCGGCCTCGGCCGCGTCGACGAGCGCGCCGATGGTCATCAGGCCGTCCACGCGCAGGTTCGGCAGGCCGAGGATCTCGGGCAGGGCCGCGGCGACGTCGCCCGGACCGAAGCCGGCCTTCGCGGGGTCGTCGGCGACGTTCACCTGCAGGAGGACGGGCAGCGGCCGGCCCGCCCGTCGCTCGCCGGCGAGGCGGTCGAGACGCCGCGCCAGCTCGAGGCTGTCGACGGATTCGACGACGTCGAACAGCTCGACGGCGCGCCCCGCCTTGTTCGACTGGAGCGGCCCGATCAGGTGCCACGTGGCGCCGTGCGTGGCCGGCACCTTGGCGGCGGCCTCCTGGACGCGGTTCTCCCCGAGGATCTCGAGTCCCGCGTCGATGGCGGCCTGGACGCGGTCGGCCGCGACGGTCTTGGAGACGGCGACGAGCGTGACCTCGCGCGGGGTCCCGCCCGGCCCGCGCGGCGGCGCGCGTCGATCCGCTCGAGGACGCGCTCGCGCGCGGCGGCGAGGGCCGCGATCGCGGGATCGGCCATCGGCGATGCCGTGCAGCGCCGGGGTCGCCCGGCGCCGCGTGACTACCGGCGGCGGAGGAAGCTCGGGATCTCCAGGTCGTCCGCGTCGTAGCTCGGCGCGCGCTTCGGCGCGGGCTCGCCGACGGATCGCGGCGCGGCGGGCGCTGCCGTTCGACACCGGGGCGTCGTACGCGTCGGGCTCGACGACGTCGGTCCGCTGGCGCTCGAGCTCCTCGAGGAAGTCCCGGGGCTGGACCTGGGCGCCGGTGATCGCTCCGGCCGCCGAGGCGGACGCCGGGCGGGCGACGCCCGCGGGGACGCGCTCCTGGGTCGCGGCGCGCTCGGCGGCGGGCCGGCGGCGGCCGTCGAAGCCCGTGGCGATGACGGTGATCATCACCTCTTCGCCGAGGCGCTCGTTGAAGCTCGTCCCGAAGATGATGTTCGCCTCGGGATCGGCCGCGGCGCGGATCTCCTCGGCGGCCTCGGTCACCTCCCACAGGGTGAGGTTCGAGGAGCCGGTGATGTTGAACAGGATGCCCTGCGCGCCGGAGATGTTGATCTCGAGCAGCGGGCTCGCGACGGCCTGGCGTGCGGCCTCGAGGGCGCGGTTCTCGCCCGTCGCCCGGCCGATGCCCATGAGCGCGGAGCCCGCGTCCTTCATGATCGCGCGCACGTCGGCGAAGTCGAGGTTGATCAGGCCCGGCACCGTGATGATGTCGCTGATGCCCGCGACGCCCTGGCGCAGGACGTCGTCGACGACCCGGAACGCGTCGACGATCGAGGTGTTCTTCTGGACGACGTCGCGCAGGCGGTCGTTCGGGATCGTGATCAGCGTGTCGACCTTGGCCTTGAGCTCTTCCGAGGCCTTCTCCGCGACCAGCTTGCGCCGGCTGCCCTCGAAGCTGAACGGCTTGGTGACGACGCCGATCGTGAGGGCGCCCTGCTCCTTGGCCAGCTCCGCGACCACCGGGGCCGCGCCCGAGCCGGTGCCGCCGCCGAGCCCTGCGGTGATGAACACCATGTCGGAGTCCACGATGGCGTCCGCGATCTTGTCGCGATCCTCTTCGGCGGCCCGCTGCCCGATCGACGCGTCACCGCCGGCGCCGAGGCCGCGCGTGATCTTGTCGCCGATGCGGATCTTGTGCGGCGCGTCCGACTGCAGCAGCGCCTGGGCGTCCGTGTTGCAGGCGATGAACTCGACGCCCATCATCTCGGCCCGGATCATCCGGTTGACCGCATTGCTGCCGCCACCGCCGACGCCGATGACGCGGATGAGGGCGAAGTTCTCGGAGTCGGAACGCAGGGCCATCAGCGCTCTCCTGATTGTCGAGTGTGGCGGCGAGCGATTCGTCCGCTCGTCCCGTTGGGGGGCGCGCCGGTCCCGGATCCGGCTTCGCGACGGGTCTGCAGGGTCAGGGCGGGAAGTATACCCGCGTCACCCAGCGTGCTGTCCACGGGTAGGACCCCGCCGCGCGTGCGTCGCAGGACCTTCGGCGGTGCGCTCGCGCACCACGATGCCCGACGTCAGCCCGCGAGGAAGCTCAGGCGGATGCGACGCGCAGCGTTGTCGGCGTTGGGATCGAGCAGCGCGATCGACTGCCACGTCCCGAGGGCCAGCCGGCCGCCGATGACCGGCACCGTGATCGACGGGGCCGCGAGCAGCGGCAGCACGTGGTCTGCGCCGTGGCCCGCCGACCCGTGGCGGTGCGTCCAGCGGTCGTCGCGCGGCAGGAGGCGGTCGAGGGTGGCGACGGCGTCGATGTCCGACCCGGCGCCCAGCTCGAGGATGACGAGGCCGGCGGTCGCGTGCGGCACGAACACCGACAGGAGCCCGTCGCCGCCCGCCGACGCCTCGGCCGCGAACCGCGCGCACGCGGGCGTCAGGTCCGTGAACCCGCGGGCGCGCCCGGTCCGGACCTCGAGCTCGAGGGACTGCACTCGGGGGACCGGGCTACGGGAAGATGTTGCGGATCGCGTCCCGGAGCTTGCCGAAGCCGCCGCCGCCCGGCGCCGACTCGTAGCGCAGCGGCTCGCCCATCGCGACCTGGATCGCGCCCCAGCGCAGGAGCCCGACGGCCGTCGAGTAGGACGGGTCCTGGATCGTGTCGACGAGGCCCGCGATCCCGGTCGGCGCCCCGACGCGCACCGGCATCTGGAGCACCTCACGGCCGAGCTCGGCCGTGCCGGACAGCTGCGCCGCGCCGCCCGTCAGGATGATCCCGGCCGGCAGCATGCCGTGGCCGGTCCGGGCCATCTCGCCGCGGAGCAGCTCGAAGGTCTCGCGCATGCGCGCCTCGATGATCCGGCAGAGCTCCTCGCGGCTCACCGTCCGGCCGGCGTCCTCGCCCATCACCGAGACCGCGATCTCCTCGTCCTCGAGGCCGCGCAGGTCGCACGTCCCGTGGCGGACCTTGAGCTCCTCGGCGACCTGGAGCGTCGTCTTCACGCCGATCGCCACGTCGTTGGTCACGTTGTTGCCGCCGACCGGCAGCACGGACGTGTGGAACGGCGAGCCGTCGGCGAACAGCGCGAGGTCGATGGTGCCCGCGCCGATGTCGGCGACCGCGACGCCCAGCTCCTTCTCGGTCTCGGTCAGCACGGCCTCCGACGACGCGAGGGCGTCGGCGACGAGCTCGTCGATCTTGACGCCGGCCGCCTGCACGCACTTGGTGAGGTTCTGGACCGCGGTGGCGGACGCCGAGACGATGTGGGCCTCGACCTCGAGCCGCAGCGCGCTCATGCCCAGCGGGTCCTTGACGCCCTCCTGGCCGTCGACGGTGAACCCGCGCCGCTCGACGTGGAGCACGTCGCGGTTGTTGGGGATGGAGACCGCGCGCGCGACCTCGATCGCCCGGCTGATGTCCTCGCGGGTGACCTCGCGGTGGTGCGCCGTGACCGCGACCTGGCCGGTGGAGTTGAGGCTCTCGACGTGGTTGCCGCCGACGCCGACGAAGGCGCGGTCGATCTTCCAGCCCGACAGGCGCTCGGCGCGCTCGACGGCGTCGGCGATCGAGCGGACGGTCTGGTCGATGTTGACCACGACGCCCTTCTTGAGCCCCGACGACGGGACCGTCCCGTGGCCCATGATCGTGAGCCGTCCGTCACGGGCGACCTCGCCGATCAGCGCGCAGACCTTGGACGTGCCGACGTCGATGCCGACCAGGACCGCTTCCCGTTCCACCTGCCTGTCGTTCCTCGCTAGCGTGGCGGCTCGCCGCCCACGGTACCGGTTGCCCTAGATGAAGTGCCGACGGATGAGCGCGACGTTGTTGAAGATCCGGAACCCGAAGTTGATGAGTGCGACCAGATAGAGGTCGAGGCTCAGCTTGTCGCCGATGAAGACCAGCAGGACGGCCACGATGGCGTTGACCACGAAGCCGCTGATGAAGATCCGATTGTCATAGACGCCGTCGAGCTCCGCGCGGACCGCACCCAGGACCGAGTCGAGCGCCGCCAGGATGGCCACGGCGGAATACCGCGAGAACTCGAAGCTGACGTTGACGTTGAGGATGAGGCCCGCGACGACGCCGACGAGAAGACCCACGAGGGGCAGGAGCACGGGCGGGCAGCCTCCGTCCGGGAGAAGGTCCCCGATACGCTACCAGAGACCCGGGTCCCCGGAGACGACCGGCGGGCGGTCACGGCTTGGCCTTCCCGGACGGCGAGGGGCTCGGGCGAGGCACGTAGGTGCCGCTGCGGTCGTCGGCCAGGATGATCCGCAGGACCTCGTCCTCGCGCCCGGCGAGGAGGCTGCGGAGCAGCCGCACCTGGCCCGGGATGAGGTCGGTCGTGCGGAGCGTCGGCGTGTAGAACCCGAAGGTCGCGGACCAGCCGACCGGGTCGGCGGTCATCACGAACCCGTCCTGGTCGTCGAGCCGGATGGCGAGCTTCGTGGCGGCCGTGCCGAGGTCCGCGGGTCGCAGCGATCCGAGGCGCAGGGCCGCGTCGAGGACGACCGGGTCGAGCGTCGAGCCCATCGCCAGCAGGGCGGCCTCGGCGCGCTGGTCGTCGACCTCGGGCAGCTCGGCCGCCTGGGCCGACGTCGCGTCGTCGACCTGCGCGAACAGCAGGCCGTCCTGGTCCACGAGGTAGCGCTGGCCGCCGGCCTTCCACGCGAGCAGCGGCACGCGCTCCGCGACGGCGACCCGGAGCTCGTCGGGCAGGACGACGCTGATCGACGCGCCGCGGATCGCCGGGATCGTCTTCAGGCGCCGCTCGAGCTCGCCCGTCCCGAGCGTGAACAGGTTCTGGCCGTCGGGGATCGCGAGGGCCGAGCGGACGGCGTCCTCGGTCGTCCAGGTCACGCCCGTGATCGCCGTCCGGCGCAGCGTGAACGCGTCCGATCGGGTCGCGCCGTACATCCCGGCGAGCGCGACGAGGAGCGCCAGCAGGGCCCCCGCTCGCACCGGCGTCGAGGCCGGCGGAGCGGCGTCGGACCGTGGGCGTGCGCCGGACGCCGCCGCCCGGACGCGCGCCCGGGCGCAGCGCGGACGGCGGCCGGGGCGAGACGGGGCCGGCCGATCGTCGCGTCATCGTCAGCGGGGCAGGTCGTCGGTGGTGACGGCGTGGCGGACGCGGCCGGCGGCCCGCTCGAGCGCGAGGTCGACGACGCGCCGGCACACCGCGGCGAAGTCGTAGCCGGCGGCCGCCGGGAGCGTCGGGAACAGGCTGATCGGCGTGAACCCCGGGATCGTGTTGATCTCCGACACGACGAGCTGCTCGCCGGCGAGCAGGAAGTCGACCCGCGCGAAGCCCTCGCAGCCGCAGGCCCGGTAGGCGTCGCGGGCGAGCTTGAGCGTGGCCGCCCGCTCGATCGCCGTGACCTCGGCGCCGGTCGTCGTCTCGGACAGCCCGGGCGTGTACTTCGCGGCGTAGTCGTAGAACTCGTGGCCCGACTGGATCTCGCCCGGGCCGTACAGCTCGAGGGCGTCGGGCTCGTTGCCGATCACGGCGACCTCGAGGTCCCGCGCGCCCGCCAGGTAGCGCTCGACCAGCGCGAGGTCGTCGAACCGGAACGCGGTCTCGAGGGCGGCGGCCCGCTCCCCCGCCGTGTGCGCCAGCGTCATGCCGACGGAGCTGCCGAGCCGCGCGGGCTTGACCATCAGGCGCTCGTCGCCACCGGCCGACGCGAACGCCTCGAGCTCGGCGAGCACGCCGGCCTGGTCGCGCGCCCACCGGGCCGACCGGACCTCGCGCCAGTCCATGACGGGCAGGCCCGAGGCCGCGGATCAGCCGCTTGAACACGGCCTTGTCCATCCCGATCGCCGACGCCGTGACACCCGAGCCCGTGTACGCGAGGCCCGCCGCCTCGCACAGCGCCTGGACGGTGCCGTCCTCGCCGAACGGTCCGTGGAGCGCGATGAAGACCACGGGCGGGTGCGCGGCCGCCGCGAGTCCGCCGAGCGCCACGGCCGGCCGCGACCGGGCCGTCCGCGCCCAGGGACGCCGGATCGTCGTAGGCAGCCTGCGGGCGTCCCTCGCGCCGGTGGCCGTCGGGCAGGCGCCACCACCCGCCCGCGAGGTCGACCAGCCAGCACTCGACGGGATAGCCCGAGCCGGCGAGGGCGTCCGCGATCGCGGTCCCGGACACGATCGAGACGTCGTGCTCCGCGGACGGACCGCCGAGGACGACGGCGACCGGCGTGGACGCGGGCTCGTGGGCGAGGGGCGGAACGGCCACTACGCGGCCCATCCGGACGTCATGCGGCGTCCTCCGTCCAGCCGGACCAGTCGCCGGCGAACTCGATCTCGAGCACCAGCTCGGTCCCGTGACGGGCGAGGACCTCGCGGCGGACGTACTCCGCGAGGCGGCGCACGTCGGCGGCGGTCCCGCGCTGGTCGTTGACGATGAAGTTAGCGTGCTTCTCCGAGACGACGGCCCCGCCGATGCGATGGCCCTTGAGCCCGAGCTCGTCGATCAGGCGCCCGGCCGAGTCCTCGTCGGGGTTGCGGAACACGCTGCCGGCCGACGGCAGGCCCAGGGGCTGGTGCGCCTGGCGCCAGCGACGGATCTCGTCGAGGCGCTCCTTGATCGTCGCCGGGTCGTCGTTCCGAAGCGCGAAGGTCGTCGAGAGGACGACCTCGCCGGGATCGCCGGTCGCCGCTGCCGCCGCACGCTTGAACCGGCTGTCGCGGTAGGCGTAGCCGAGCTCGTCGCCCGCCAGCTCGCGCTCGGTCCCGTCGGCGAGGACGACCGTCGCCGACTCGAGGACGCTCGCCGTGTCGCTCTCGTGCGCACCCGCGTTCGCCCAGACGGCGCCGCCGACCGTGCCCGGGATCGCGAGCCCGTACTCGAGGCCGCCGAGGCCGGCCTTCTGGCTCTCGGTCGCCGCGCGGGCCATCGGCACCCCGGCGTCGGCGTGGAGACGCTCGCCGTCGACGCGCGTGGCCTCGGCACGGACCTGGACGACCAGGCCCCGGATCCCGGCGTCCGAGATGACGAGGTCGCTGCCGCGACCGAGCAGGAACAGCGGGATCGAGCGCGCCCGCGCGTAGCGCACGAGGCCGCGCAGCTCGAACAGGTTGTGGGCCACCGCGAACAGGTCGGCCGGCCCGCCGACGCGCATCGTCGTGAACCGGCCGAGCGGCTCGTCGCGCGACGTCTTGACGCCGATCCGGCGCTGGATGTCGCTGCCCGCGGCGAGCGCGTCGAACGCGCCGCCGGGCGCCTGCGGCGTCGTGCCGGTCACGCGCGCGATCCCCGGCGATCGCCTCGATCTCCGCGGGCGTCGGCCGGCGCCTCGCGCCGCGCGACGGCGAGCACGAGGTCGGCGACCGCGGCCGCGGCGTCGGGGCGGGCGAGGTCGCGGGCGGCGGCGGACATCACGGCGTGGCGCGCGGGATCGGCGAGCAGGCCCGCCACCTCGACGAGCTTGTCCGCATCGAGGTCCTCGTCCTCGACCAGGACCGCGGCCCCGGCGGCGGCATGGATCTCCGCGTTGCGCCGCTGGTGGCCGGCCGCGTGCGGGTACGGGACGATCGCCATCGGCAGCGCGAACGCGGCGGCCTCGGCGAGCGTCGAGGAGCCGGCGCGGCCCACCGCGAGGTCGGCGGCGGCGAGCGCCGCGGTCATCTCGGCGTGGAGGAACGCGTACGGCCGGTAGCGGTCGCGCAGCTCCGCCGGCAGCCGCTCGCGCGCGGTGAGCGCGGCCGCGTACCCGGCGTCGCCGGTGACGTGCACGACCCGCACCCGCTCGACGAGGCGCGGGAGGGCCGCGATCACGGCGTCGTTGATCCGCCGCACGGCCTGCGAGCCGCCGAACACGAGGAGGATCCGCTCGCCCGGACGGCCAGCCGAAGGTCGCCCGGGCCTCGTCGGGGTCCACGCCGCGAGACCGACCGGATCGGCGTGCCGGTCACGTAGGCGCCCTCGCGGCCGAGCGCCGTCGCCGTCTCCGCGTAGCTGACCGCGAGGAGCGTCGCGAGCCGCGGCGACGAAGCGCACGCTCCGCCCCGGGACCACGTTGCCCTCCCAGAGCACGCTCGGGATCCGGAGCACGGACGCGGCGAGCAGGGTCGGGATCGCGACGTAGCCGCCGGTCGTGAAGATCGCCGCGGGGCGGCGCAGGAGCAGCAGGACGAAGGCCTGCGGGATCGAGAGGCCGAGGCGGATCGGGTCGAGCACGAGGTGGATGTCGCGGCCCGCCGAGCGCAGCGAGCGCAGGAGCAGGCGGCGCACGCGGATGCCCTCCGGCGGCACGAGCGACGCCTCGAGGCCGCGGTGGCCGCCGAGCCAGTCGAGCTCAGCCGCGGCGGGTCGTGCGCGAAGCGACCGAGCGACGGCGAGGGCCGGGTAGATATGACCGCCCGTTCCCCCGCCCGCGATCAGCAGGCGCATCGTTCCAGGTTCCTTTCTCGACCGTCTCCCGGGACACCGAGAGCAGGATGCCGATCGCGGCGAAGCTGATGACCAGCGATGAGCCGCCGGCGGAGACGAAGGGCAGCGGGATCCCCGTGACCGGGATCAGGCCCACGACGACCGCGATGTTGATGAACGCCTGGATGCAGATCCAGCCGGTGATGCCGGCGGCCAGCAGGGCGCCGAACGTGTCGGGCGCGCCGAGCGACGTCCGGATGCCCGAGGTAGCCGAAGGCGAGGAACAGCACGATCACGAGGCCGGCGCCGAGCAGCCCGAACTCCTCGCCGATGATCGCGAAGATGAAGTCGTTGGACGCGTTGGGCAGGAACAGGCCGCCCGCGAGCCGGCTCTCGCCGAGGCCCGCGCCGACGAGCCCGCCGAGCGCGAGCGCGAGGTAGCCCTGGACGCTGTGGAAGCCGAGGCCGGACGCGTCGGTCCACGGGTTGAGCCAGGCCGTGATGCGGTCCATCTGGTAGCCCTTCATGAACAGCAGCGCCACCGCCGGCACGCGCGGCCGCCGCGAGCCCGGCGAGGTGGATGAGGTTCGCGCCCGCGAGGAAGAACAGCGTGAACGCGGTGAACGCGAGCACGGACGAGGTGCCGAGGTCGGGCTCGAGCAGGACGAGGACGACGACCGGGACCGTGATCACGAGGAACGGCGCGGTCCCGGTCCAGAACCCGCGCACGGTGCTGCCGCGCTTGGCGAACCAGTGGGCGAGGTAGACGACCAGCGCGAGCTTCATGAACTCGGCCGGGTGGACCGCGGGCAGCGGGCCGATCTTGAGCCAGCGCGCCGACCCGCCGACGACCACGTTGATCTGGGGGCACGAACACGAGCAGCAGGCCGGCGACGCCGATGATGAACAGCGGCACGGACGCGACCCGCAGCCAGCGGTAGTCCATCCGCATCATCAGGACCATCGTGACGAGGCCCAGGGCGGCCCACTGGATCTGCGGCCCGACGATCGCGAACGTGTCGTCCTTCTGGAGGAACGCCTTCATCGCGGACGACGAGTAGACCATCAGGATCCCGATCGCGGCGAGGGCGACGATGGCGACGAGGATCCCGTACTCGGGCTCGTGGCGCTCGCGCTGGAGCGTGATCTGGGTCTTGGGCTGGGTGCGCGGCCGCGGCGCGGCGCGGACCGCGGTGATCGGCGTCGTGCTCATCGTCCCTCCGCCAGGCGGCCGACGGCCGCGATGAACGCCCGGCCGCGGGCGGCGTAGTCCTCGAACATGTCGAAGGAGGCGGCGGCCGGGCTGAGCAGGACCGTGGCCACGGTGCCGGCCGGCCGACGCGCGAGGGCGTCGTGGGCGAACGCGTCGGCGGTGGCGACCGCCTCGTCGAGCGTCGTGGCGCGCGTCGTGCGCGCGACGCCCGCGTCCCGCAGGAGGCCCTCCAGCGTCGGGCCGCTCTCGCCGATGAGCACGGCCGCGTCCACCGTCTCGGCCGCGACGCGCGCGAGCGCCGTGAGGTCGACGCCCTTGTCGCGGCCGCCGGCGATCAGCACGACCGGCGCCGGGAACGCGCGCAGGGCCGCGATGACGGCGTCGGGCTGGGTGCCCTGCGAGTCGTTGACGAAGCGCACGCCGTCGACCAGGCCGACGGACTGCAGCCGGTGCTCGACGCCGGTGAAGCCGGCCGCGGCGCGGCGGATCGCGTCCGGCGCGACGCCGAACAGCAGGCCGACGGCGATGGCGGCGAGCGCGTTGGAGACGTTGTGGCGGCCCGGGATCGCGAGCTCGGCGACGGGCATGATCCCGCCGCCCGGACCGGTCGCCGCCGTCCCGCCGCCCGCCAGCGGCAGCCGCTCGACGGCCGCGGCGACGATCCAGTCGTCGAGCACGCCGAGGCCGCCGGGCACGGGCCGGTCGTCGCGGTACAGGACCGCGGGCGCCGTCCCGAGGCCCGCGTAGCCGCCGACCACCGGGTCCTCGATGTTGAGCACGAGCGCGCCGTCCGGGTCGACGAGCTCGGCGAGCTTGCGCTTGACCCGCCGGTAGGCCTCGATCGAGCCGTGGCGGTCGAGGTGGTCGGAGGTGACGTTGGTGTAGACGGCGACGGTCGTGCCCGCGCGACAGCGTCGGCAGCTGGAGCTCGGAGAGCTCGATGACCACGCGGTGATCCGGCGTGAGCTCCGGCAGCCGCTCGATGAGCGGCGTCGCCGATGTTGCCGCCCAGGACGGCCGGGTGGATCGGGTCCGCCGAGAGGATCGCGTGGGCGAGCGCGGACGTCGTCGTCTTGCCCTTGGTCCCCGTGACGCCGATCGTCGGCGCGGGGCACAGCCGCAGGAACAGGTCGGCCTCCGCGACCAGCGCCGGGGCCGGCGGGGTCGCCGCCGGTCCGCCGCGCGACGAGCGCCTGGAGCTGGCGCCCGGAGGCGCGGCTCGGTCGTCGGGTAGTCGGGGTTGATGGACGGCGAGGTCGCCACCAGCGCCGCGCCGGCCCAGGTCGTCTCCGGGTCGACGTCCGGCCCGAGCCGCAGCTCGATCGCGCGCCCGCCGAGCTCCGCGATCGCCGGCGCCGAGCTCGGCCGCCGGTCGGCCGTCGTAGACCGTGACCCGCGCGCCCGGCGTCGGCGAGGAAGCGCGCGAGGGCGATCCCGCTGCGGGCGAGGCCGAGCACGGTGACCGGCCGCCCGTCGAGCGTCGCCGGCGCGCACGCCGGCCATCGTGAGGGCGTCGAGGTCGATCGGTCGCGGTCGTCATCGTCGGCATCGTCAGACGAGCGCGTTGATCGAGGCCAGGAACAGGGTCACGCCGAGCAGGCCCGGCGAGGATGCCCACGATCCAGAACCGGAGCGTGATCTTCTCCTCGTCCCAGCCGCCCAGCTCGAAGTGGTGGTGGAGCGGCGCCATCCGGAAGATGCGCTTGCCGCCGGACAGCTTGAAGTAGCCGATCTGGATGATGTCCGACAGCGTCTCGATCACGAAGATGAGCCCGATGATCGGCAGCACCAGGATCTGGCCGGTGATCAGGGCGATGACGGCAAGGGTCGCCCCGAACGAGAGCGATCCGGCGTCGCCCATGAACATCTGGGCCGGGTGGACGTTGAACCACAGGAAGCCCAGCAGGGCCCCGACGATCAGCGCGCACAGGAGGGCGATCTGCGGCTGGGCCGGGACGTTGAGCAGGGCGATGATCAGGAACGCAGACGAACGCGAACGCGAGCGTGCCGCCCGCGAGGCCGTCGAGGCCGTCGGTGATGTTGACGCCGTTGGACGACGCGACGATCGCGAACGCCGCGAAGAAGATGTAGACGATCGGGTCGATCGCGACGTCGCCGACGAACGGCACGCGGATGCCGGTGATCTCGTAGGTGTTCTGGATCTGGTACGCGACGACCAGCGCGACGACCGACTGCCACAGCAGCTTCTGGCGGACGCTGATGCCCTCGCCGGTCCGCGCGTTGAGGTAGTCGTCGGCCGCGCCCAGGAGGCCGACGAAGGCGAGCGTCGCGAGCGGCGCGATGACGCCGCCCTGGGGCGGCCAGCGCAGGATGAGGAAGATGACGACGACCACGATGATCACGAGCAGGCCGCCCATCGTCGGCGTCCCCCACTTGACCATGTGGCTCTGGGGACCCTCCTCGCGGATCTGCTTGCCGATCCGGACGTGCCGCAGGAGCCGGATGTAGGGCGGCATCAGGATCACGACGAGCGCGAACGCGAGCAGCAGCCCCTGGATCAGCTCGAGCGGTCACGGCGGCGACTCCGCGCCGCCGAGCGCCGGCGACCAGCGCGTCGACGACCCGCTCGAGCTCGATCGCCGCGCGACGCCTTGACGAGCACGACGTCGCCGGGCGCGACCACGGCCAGCGCGACGTCGACCGCCGCCGCGGGATCGGCGGCCGCGAGGACCCGGTCGGGCGCCAGCCCGCCGCGAGCGCGCCGTCGACGATCCCCGCGGCGGCGCCACCCGGGCCGCCGTCGACGACGACGAGGAGGTCGAGGACCGCGGCGGCCGCCTCGCCGACCTCGCGATGGCCGGCGGCGTGCGCGTCGCCCAGCTCGCGCATCTCGCCCAGGACCGCGATCCGCCGCGTCGCCGGCAGCCCGGCGAGCAGCTCGAGCGCCGCGCTCACCGAGCCGGGCGAGGCGTTGTAGGCGTCGTCGACGATCGTGACGCCGCCGGCGCGGATCACCGTCGAGCGGTGCGCGGCGCGCGACGGCGCGGCCAGCCCGGGCACGATCTCGTCGAGCGCGAGCCCGGCGGCGAGGCCGACGGCCGCGCCGGCGAGCGCGTTGTGGACGGCGAGCCGCCCGAGCGCCGGGATCTCGACGGTCCGGTCGCCCGCCGGGCGTGCGGAGCCGGAACGTCATGCCCGTCGAAGCCCGCGCGAGACGACGTCGTCCGCGCGCACATCGGCGTCCGTCGGCGAAGCCGTAGGTCGTCGCGCGGGCGCGCGTGCGCGCGGCCATCCGGCGCACGCGCTCGTCGTCGGCGTTGAGGATCGCGACGCCGCCGTCGCGGCCGCGGGGAGCGCCTCGACGAGCTCGGCCTTGGCGTCCTCGATCGCCTCGATCGAGCCGATCCGCGACAGGTGGACCGGCTGGACCGCGGTCACGATGCCGATCGGCGGCCGCCCGATCGCGCGAGCTCGCGGATCTCGCCGCCGACGTACATGCCCATCTCGAGGACCGCGGCGCCGTGCTCGGGCCCGAGCCGCAGCACCGTCAGCGGCAGGCCGATCTCGTTGTTCTGGTTGCCCTCGGTGCGGAGCGTGACGAAGGCGGCCGCTCGAGCACGCCCGCGACGGCCTCCTTGGTCGAGGTCTTGGCGATGCTGCCGGTGATGCCGACGACCAGCGGGTCGAACCGGCGAGCGCCAGGCCGCCGCGATCGGCGTGCAGCGCCCGCAGCGGGTCGGCGACGCAGGACGACGGTGACGTCGCCGAGGGCGTCGAGCGGCGCTCGCCGGCGTCGGCGTCGGGCGGCCGCCCGACCAGCAGCGCCGCCGCGCCGGCCGCGGCGGCCTCGGCGAGGTACCGGTGCCCGTCGGTCCGCTCGCCCGCCAGGGCGACGAAGAGCTGGCCGGGCTCGACGAGCCGGGAGTCGACGGCCGCGCCGCGGATCGGGCGGTCGCTGCGCCGCAGGAGGCGGCCGCCGGTCGCCGCGGCGAGGTCCTCGGCCGTGCAGCGCGGGGGCGTGCGCCCGACGTCACGCCGGCGAGTGTCGCACAGGCCGCGGTCACGGGCTGACCGCGGCATCGGCGGGGATCGCTCGTCGTCGGGCACGAGGAACGGCGTGCTGATCGCGTCGTGGGCGATCCGCCGGAACAGCTCGAACGACGTCACCGGCATCACCAGGTGGCCCAGGCGGACGACGGTGGGCGTCCCCTCATCGATCCGGACCGCGACGACGAGATCGGGGTGGCCGGCTTGCGGCCGATGAACCCGACGAACGAGAAGTTGAACAGGTTGACCTTCCAGCGCTGCTGGTCGGCGTCCCAGATCTGCGCGGTGCCGGTCTTGCCGCCGACCTCGAAGCCCGGGATGAGCGTCCGGCTGCGGTAGAAGTCGACCTCGCGTGAGCACGTGCTGCATCAGCGCCTGCAGCGTGCTTCGAGAGCTGCGTGGTCATCACCCGGCCCTCGGGAGCACCGGGTGGGTCTCGTGCTCGCCGATCGAGCGACGACGTGCGGCTGGACGAGCATCCCGCCGTTGACCATCGCCGCGTAGGCCGCGGCGAGCTGGATCGGCGTGACGGCGACGCCCTGCCCGAAGGCGCCGTTGGCGAGGTCGATCTGGCGCCACGGCGTGATCGACGGGTCGCTGCACGATGCCCGGCATCTCGTCGGCGACGTCGATGCCGGTCGGCGTGCCGAAGCCCATCCGGCGCCAGGTGTCGTACAGGATCGCGACGACGCCGCGGTGGTCTGCGCGAGGCCCAGCGCGACCTTCGCGGCGACGACGTTGCGCGAGTAGGCGATGCGCGTCCTGGAACTTCATCTCGCCCATCGCCTGGTGGTCCGCGTCGTCGACGTGGGCGTGTGCCGCGTCGAGCTCGAGGTGCCCGGTGTCGTTGAGACCGGTCGTCATCGTCACGGTGCCGCTGCCCGAGGCCGGCGGTGACGGTGAGCATCTTGAACACGGAGCCCGGGCTCGTAGACGGACGACACGATCGGGTCGACGAACCGCCCGGGTCGTCGGCCGCGATCGCTGGTAGTCGTTCGCGTCGTAGGACGGGTAGGTCGCCTCGGCGTAGACCTCGCCGGTCCATGGATCGAGCACGACAGCGGAGACGGATGCGGCGCCGTTCGGCGATACGGGCGGCCATGACCTCCTGCTCGATCTCGAGCTGCAGGCCGGCGTCGATCGTGAGCCGGATGTCCTCGCCCGGCACGCCCGGATCGAACGGTGCGCTCGGTCTCCGGCATCGGCTGGCCGTTCGCGTCCTTGTCCGCCTCGACGACCTTCGGCTGGCCCGCGAGCAGGTCGTTGTAGTACTGCTCGACGCCGTACTGGCCCTGGCCGTCGCGGTTGACGAACCCGATCAGCTGCGCCGCGAGCGTGCTGTTCGGCCCGCCGCCGACCTGCGGGTAGCTCGCGGACCGGATCCGGTTCGAGGTGAGCCCGCCGATGCCCGCGTCGGCAGCGGCCGCCTCGATCGCCTGGGACTGCTCCGGCGAGGTCGCTCGCGAGGATGAGGTACCGCCTGCCCGTGTCGAGCTTCGTCTGGATGGCGGCCGCGCCCGCCTCTCGAGGCCAGCAGGGTCGTCAGGAAGCTCGTGAGCGCGCCTTGTCGACGTCCGGCATGAGCGCTGCGGACACGATCAGCCGGTCGCGCGTCACGCTCGTCGCGAGGACCACGGTCCCGCTTCGGTCGTAGATCGGGCCGCGCCGGCTCGGGACGGTCGTCTGCGAGAAGATCTGGCGACGGGCGCTCGCGACGAGCTGGTCGCGCCGGCCCACCTGCCAGTACCCGAGCCGGATGACGAGGCCGCCGGCGCCGAGCACGAACACGATCAGGACAACGAGCAGGCGGCGCCCCGAATCGGTCCGACCAAGCATCGGCGTTTCGCTCGCTAGCGGGCGCGGGACGAGGAGCGGCGCCCCGAGCTGGCCGAGGCCGGCGTCGAGCGCCTGCTTGCGGATCGCGGGTTCACTGCGCAGCCGGTCGACGTCGTTGCGCAGGTCCTCTGGCTGCGCGTCGAGCCGGTCGTGGTCGACACCAGGCGAACGATGTCGTAGCCCGTCGCCGCGACGCGCACGCTCTGGCTCAGCGACAGGAACGCGCGCCGAAGCGAATGACGATCGCGACGATCGCGTCCCGAGCGACGACGGCGCGCCGATGGCCGCGACGCGCTCGGCGCGTGGCCCGCGGTACGGCCGCACCGGCGCGCGCGCGACGCGCGTCGCGCGCCGCGCGTGCGGCTCGGCGATCGCATCGGACCTGGCCCGCCCGCCCGGCCGGCGCGCGGCCAGGACGATCGAGGCGGCGCGGTCGGCGGCGGGCACCCTGGTAGACGGCCATCAGTCGACGAGCGCGTAGCGGCGGCGGACGCGCGCGCGTCGACGAACGAGACCGGATCGAGTCCGAGCTCCTGCCGAGGTCGTCGGCCAGGCGCGGTCGGCCGACCGCGCTCGCTGCCGGCGGTCGAGGCGCTCGTGCACCTCGTGCTGCCGACGCCCGTACGCTGCGGCGGTTCGGCTGGTGGCGCTTGCTCACGGACTCCTCTCCGTCGGCCGGGGTCGGCATCGGACCGGTCGATCGACCGGGTCGGAGTCGGCGGCGGTCGGTCGGCTCGTCGTCGGTCGATGGCGTGCGCTCAGGCGGCGAGCCGCTCGGCGGCGCGCAGTCGCGCGCTCCGGGCCCGGGGTTGGCGGTGACCTCGGCCTCGGGACGGGGTCATCGAGGGCGGGTCAGCAGGCGCAGCCGGGGCTCGTGGCCGCAGACGCAGACGGGCACCTCCGGCGGGCAGGTGCAGCCGCGCCGCTCCGCCTGCGAGGAAGCGCTTGACGATGCGGTCCTCGAGCGAGTGGTAGCGCAGGACGACGAGGCGGCCGCCGGGCCGCAGCAGGTCGACGGCGGCGGCGAGCCCGCTTCGAGCGCGTCGAGCTCCTCGTTGACGGCGATGCGCAGGGCCTGGAAGACGCGCGTCGCGGGGTGGACGCGGCGCGCCCGGCGCGGGTGACGGCGTGACGCGCTCGACCAGCGCGGCGAGCGTCGTCGGCGGTCTCGATCGGGGCGGTTGCGCGCGTCTCGACGATGGCGCGCGCGATCTGCCGGCGGACGGCTCCTCGCCGTAGCGCCGGAACAGCGCGGTGAGCTCGTCGACGTCGAGCGTCGCGAGCAGCTCCGACGCCGGGACGCCGCGGGTCGGTGTCGAAGCGCATGTCGAGCGGGCCGCTCGGTCCGGAAGCCGAAGCCGCGCTCCGTGTCGGCGAGCTGGAAGCTGGACAGGCCGAGGTCGAACAGCGCAGCCGTCGACGGCGCCGAAGCCCGCGGCCGGGCGCGACCGTCGGAGAGCTCGCGGAAGTTCGCCTGGCGCAGGCCGAGCCGGTCGCCGAAACGCGCGCCAGCCGCTCCCGGACCCGGTCGATGGCCGCCGGGTCGGCGTCGAGACCGAGGAGGCGGCCATCAGGGTCGCTGGCGGTCAGGATCCGCTCGCGTGCCCCCGCCGCCCAGGGTCGCGTCGATCGTGCCGGCTGCCCGCCGCCGGCGCGAGCATCTCGACGACCTCGTCCGGCATGACCGGCAGGTGCCTCTGCATCTCTCTCCACGGTCGGTTGCGGATCCCGAGCGGACCCTGGAAGGCATGTCGCGCGACGTCAGATCCCGAGGCCGGCGATCGCGTCGGCGAACGCGTCGGGGTCGTCGATCGCCGGCGGTAGAGCTGCCAGCGATCCGGCGCCCAGATCTCGCCGTGGTCGCGGACCCGAGCGACCAGCGCGTCGGCCGCGAGCCCATCGTACGTCGCGCAGGTACGCGGAACGAGGACGCGGCCCTGCCCGTCGATGTCGGCCTCGAGCGCGCCCGCGAAGATCTGGCGCTGACAGGCAGCCGCGCGGGGATCAGTCAGCGGCACGCTCGCGACCTTGCGGCGAGGGCGTCCCAGCCGGCCTTCGGTGGATGGCGAGGCAGCCGTCGATCCAGCGAGACAGCACCGCGCCGCCTTCGAGCTGCCTGCGAAAGCGCGCCGGGATGGCGATGCCGCCCCTTGTCGTCCACCGTGTGTCGGTACTCGCCGGTGAACACCGCTCCCGATCACTCCTGACGTCGGATGGCGTGGGGTGGAGCGATCAACCGGGGTTCCGCTGACCGACCGCCTGGCACCGGCCCTGCGTGCGGGAACTTCCCCACTTTCCAGCCACTTTGCGCCACTTCCGGGCATTCTAGCGCGCCGGAGTGGGCCGTCGATGGGCAACGCACGCAGTCGCCGCGGGCGCAGCGACGGTCGCGTGGACGATGCTGTCACTGGTGCGCCCGGTGCGGCGGCGGCGGCCGCCTCCCGCGATCCCATCGGCGTGGCCGCGGCATCCGGGGACTGCCGACGCGCAGACGGGTCGCGTCCGACGCGTCAGGCGTGAACGCCGGGCGTTCACGCTGGCGGTTCCGCAGCGCCGCATCCGGCTGGATCGCTCGTTGGGCGTTCGAGTCGGCGGGCGCGCGCTCTGCGTTGAACGCCGCGAGAGCACGACCGCCGGTCGATGGCTCGACGCGCCGCTGGATTGAACGCCAGCCGTTCAGCGCCGGCGGCGCAGGTGTCGCGACCGGCGGCGCGAGCGGCGCCTACCGGGTGCGGCGGTGGCATCCGGATCTTGTCGCCGACGCGCAGGTGGGCGCCGTTGGCGTACCTCGGGTTCCAGGCGAAGAGCGTGCTCTGGGAGATGCCGAAGTAGTGGGCGATGCTGTACAGGTTGTCGCCCGAGCGGGTCGTGTAGATCGAGCAGTTCGGCCGGTCGGGGCACGCGACGAGGAGCTTGTAGCCGGTCGCTGGTCGGCTTCTTGGTCGGCCTGGGCGTCGGCGCCGTCGTCGGGGCGACGGTTGGCGCGACCGTCGGGGCGAGCGTCGGCGTGGGCTGCGGGGTCGGCGACGGCGTCGGCGACGCGGTCGGCACGGCCGACGGGCTCGGGGATGGCGACGCCTCGACCGACGGGCTCGGTTCGAGCGAGGCGACCGTCGACGGCGCGGCGGTCGGGTCGGACGACGGCTCGGCGAAGGGCGTCTCGCTCGGGGGCGGCTCGAGGGCGATCAGGGTGGAGGTCGGCGTGGTATCCGGCCGCCGGCAGCTCGATGCCGCCCCGCTGCACCACGAAGCCGAACGAGATCCCCGCCGACAGCACGAGCACGAGGATCGCGGCGAGCGTCGCGCGCGGCACGGCGGAGCCCCTGGCCGCCGCTTCGGGATCCTGGAGCGCCATCGATCCGCGCAGGTAGCGCGGGCAGTCGGCGTGGGCCGACGTGAGGCAGACGAGCTCCTGCTGGCGCGCTGATTGCGGTCGCGGAGCGCCGATCGCCGCGCACCAGGTTCCCGTCGTCGGGCTTGTGGAGCGGGGCGACCAGGTCACCCTCGAGCTCGAACCGGAAGAACGGGCAGACAGCGGGGTCGGGCGAGCGGGCGGCGTCGTCGAGGAACAGCAGCGGCGGCCGCATCGGTGCAGGCTCGGCGCTTCCGGCGGGCTCCGGCCCGTCGTGGACCCTCGGCGTCGGCAGGCTCGGGCGGCGTGTCGCTCAGCTCCAACCCTCCCGGCGAGTTCGGATGCGTTGTCCCCCGAC
>CAVZFY010000026.1:0-15624 GCA_963774695.1 uncultured Chloroflexia bacterium
GATGCTGGCGCGCGACGGGCAGGACGGGCAGCGGGCGGGTCGTGGTCGAGGCGACGTCGCCGAGACCGGCCGGCGCCGCGAGCGTCGGTGCCGATGCCGGGAATCCCGCGTCGGCCTGCCCCAGGGGCGCACCGGGCCCGACCGGCGCGGCGCCCGGTCGCATCGGCAGGCGCTGCGCGACGGCGGTGGCCGGGGCCACGGGGACCGGCGCACCCAGCCCGGCGCGGCGGCCGGAGCTTGCGGCCAGCCGCCGTCGAGGCGGGAGCGCGATGCCGCGGGCTCGGACACGCGGCGCACGGGCATCGACGGCCGGGCCGGGCCGGAGCCGTCGACGGACGAGGAGGCCGCGGCGGGATGCGGCCGCTCGCCTGCAGCGGCAGGGCGAGGGCGGCAGGGCGCCGTCGATCGCGCGTCGCGGGCGGTCGCCGGCGTGCGCGGCGCCGCCACCGGGAGCGGCGACAGCGTGGCCGACGCCTGGGTCAGCGGTCGTGCCGAGGGCTGGACGGTCGCCGACCGCGACACCGTCGCGACGGTCCGGATCGGCGGCAGCTCGGGCTCGGCGGGGAGTCGACGGCGCGACGGCAGCGGCACCCGCGTCGGCGACGGAGGAGACGGCGGCCACCGACCGCGAGACGACCGGCTCGGCCTCCTCGGGCTCGGCGATCGGCATCGGCCTCGTGGCCGGCCGCCGCGTGCCGCTGGAGCGGCCGGGTCGGCAGCGGCGCGTGGGACGTCAGGCTCGGGACGGCGCGCGGGTGCGCGACGACGATGCCGGCAGGCGCGCTCGGGCTCGAGTCGTGGCCGAGCGGCGTGACGATCGGCGGCAGCGGCGCGTGCCCGGCACGCCCGCGAGGAACGGCGCCGCCGGCGCGACGACCGGGGGCGGACCCGCGGTCCGCTGGATCGGCGGAAGCGTGCGCCAGGCGCCGGTCGGGACGATGGGGGCATCGGCGCGCGTGGACGGACCGGCGGGCGCGGCGGAAGCGCCGGCCGACCGCGGACCCGGAGGTGGACCCGGCGCCGGACGTGCTGCGGCCGAACGGCCACGGCAGACGCACGGGACTCACTCCTCCTCGGACAGGCGCCGATTGATGCGGCCGATCTCCTCGACGAACCGCTGCCGCAGCGGGTGCTCCAGGTCGAGGATCGTGTCCATCGGCCAGTGGAAGTGGTAGGCGACGTACGCGACCTCCTCGAACAGGCGGTCGGTCGCGTACGTCACGATTCCCCCAGGCGCTGCTCACCCGCCACGTCGACCGTGAACTCGTGATTGCACGCGGGGCAGGTGACCGACGCCTGGGTGTGGCCCTCCTGGTTGACCCGCCGGTAGAGGTCCTGCAGGAACGCCAGGTCGGAGGCGAACAGGCCCTCGATGACGCCCGTGTGGACCTGGGGCAGCGTGCCGAGCCGGGTCACGACCCGGGACAGCAGCAGGACCGTCAGGTACGCCTCGTTCTCGCGGACGCGCGGATCGCGCTGCGGGATGATCTCGTCGCGCGCCGTCGCCAGGCGCATGACGCCCTCGCGATGGACGGTGCCGGACCCGTCGACGAAGCCGCGGGGCAGGACGAACGCGAACTCCGTCCGGAGGGCGTCGGACGCGTTCGTGCCGATGCGCTCGTCGCCGAGCTCGGGCAGGAGTGCGGCAGTGGTCACCGGCCTAGCCCTTGACGAGCGTCTCGCAGACGAGGGTCGCCTCCTCGATCAGGACGCCGCTGGTCGTGGCGCCGCCTTCGAGAGGCTGATCTTGGACACCATCGCGTTGGTGAAGTTGTAGCGAAGGATCTCCTCGCCGATCGTGTTCATGAGGATCACCGAGCCGTTGCGACGGTCCGGCGTTGCCCTGCATGACGGCGCTGTGCCAGTCCCAGATCTCGGTCGCGCCGGTCAGGCCGCGCTTGAGCGTGACCGTCGGCGTCTTCGGCTTGCCCGGGAGCTTGCCGATGATGACCTTGCCCTGGTCGTTGACGAACGGGTTGTCGACGATCTCGATCTCGCTCGAGACACCCGAGACCGAGGTGAAGTTCGCGACGACGCCGACGCCGTCGATGTCGAGCAGGACGTTGCCTTGCAGCAGCGGATCAGTCGTGGGCATGCGAGCCTCCGTGGCCTTCCGTTTGCGTGGTCATGGCGGTTACTCGGCGTCCGGCGCGCCGGAGAACTGGGCGATCCGGAAGACGACGAACTCGGCCGGCTTCACCGGCGCGATGCCGATCTCGACGATGAGCTGGCCCGCGTCGCGGACCTCGGGCGGGTTGTTCTCCTCGTCGCACTTGACGAAGAACGCCTCGGTCGGGCGTCGCGCCGAACAGCGCGCCGTCGCGCCAGACCCGGAGCAGGAACGCGTTGATCGTCCGCTTGACCGCGGCCCCACAGGCGCTGGTCGTTCGGCTCGAAGACGACCCACTGGGTGCCCTCGAGGATCGACTCCTCGATGTAGTTGAACAGCCGGCGGACGTTGAGGTAGCGCCACGCCGGGTCGCTCGAGAGCGTGCGCGCGCCCCACACCCGGATGCCGCGGCCGGGGAACGCCCGGATGCAGTTGATGCCGTCCGGGTTGAGCTGGTCGTGCTCGCCCTTGGTGAGGTTGAGCTCGAGCGCTGATCGCGCCGCGGACGACCTCGTTGGCCGGCGCCTTGTGGACGCCGCGGGTGTCGTCGTTGCGCGCCCAGATGCCGGCGACGTGGCCGCTCGGCGGGACGAACATCGCCTGGCCGCGACAGCGGGTCGAAGACCTTGATCCACGGCCAGTAGAGCGTCGCGTACTTGCGAGTCGTAGCCGGCCTTGTCGACCCGCCACTCCTTGACCTGCTGGGCGTTGAGCCCTGGCGGCGCGTCGAGGATGGCGACGCGGTCGCCCATCAGCTCGCAGTGGGCGATCATCGCCAGCTGGACGGCCTGGACGCCCTCGAGGTCGATCATGCCCTGCTGGTAGACGGCCATCAGGTCGGGCACGGCGAGCATCGTGACCTCGTCGACCGCCTCGAGGCCGGCGAAGCCGGTGCGGTCGGCGGAGTTGCCGACGTAGTCGTCGGGCGTGACGCGCGACGGCGACCGCGGCGCCGCCGCCGGCGAGGCGACGTGCCGCTGCCGGCGGCCGGAGCGCCGCGCGCCGACCTCCTCGATCGGGATCAGCTTGGACTGCGGCCTTGACCGATCGTCGCGACGTTCTGCTTGCCCTTCGCGGTCGTCACGTTGTCGAACGACTCGACCTCGCCTGCCGCCGCGCTTGACGACGAGCTTGAACGATGCTCTCGCCGGCTCGACGGTCGGCTGACCTCGACGCGTGATGTCGTTGCCGGCCGGGCCGGCCTCGAGGGCGGCGACCCGGAAGGCGGGCGTTCGCCTTGTCCGCCGCTGGCGAGCTCGGCGGTGCGCGGTCGGGCACGTCGCCATCGGCGCCGATGCGCACGACGTACGCGGCGCCGCCGCCGTTCAGGAAGTAGCCGTAGACCGCGTGGGCGAGGTACGAGCCCTCCATGAAGTCGCCGAACGTCTGGACGTGAACTGGCTCCAGTTGGTGACCAGCGTCGGCGTGTTGGCCGGGCCCCGGCCGGCGAGTCCGACGAACGCGGCGACGGCGGTGCCGACGCCCTCGATCGGACGAGATCCGGCCTCCACCTCCTCGACGTAGACGCCGGGCGACAGATAGTTCGGCATGCGTTGCCCTTCCGGCTGCACGGATCCCGATGTGGCGACGTTGGCAGCGCCGGCAGGGGACGGAACAAGGACCGGGAGGGCGCGCGGTCAGGGCAGCAGGATTGCCCGAACGGGCGACGCCGGGGTGCCCCGACGGATGCCCGCCGACCGGCTGGCCGACGGGCGCCCGCCTGGCCGACGATCCGCACGGATGATCCAGGACGTCGACGAGCTGCTCGAGAAGCTCGTCCGGCGCGACGCCCTCAACGGCTCGTCGCGTCGAGCTCGTGTTCGACGCGCCGACGAAGGACTGGGTCGCGCGCCGCAACGGGCCCGACGGTCGACCTGTACCTGTACGACATCCGCGAGGACCTCCAGCGCCGCGTGCCGGCCTGGGAGGACGTGCGCGACACGCAGGGCGTGGTCACGCGACCGGCGGCCGCCGCCGCGCCGGTTCCAGCTCTCGTACCTCGTCACCGCCTGGACCCAGCGTCCCGAGGACGAGCATCGGCTGCTGTCGTCGCTGCTGGCCTGCTTCCTGCGCAACCCGTTCATCAAGGCCGAGGACCTCGAATCGCCGCTCAACGAGGCCGGACCTGCCGGTCTACCTCGAGGTCGGCCAGCCGCCGGCCAGGATCGCTCGCTCGCCGACGTCTGGTCGGCGCTCGGCGGCGAGCTGAAGCCGTCGCTCGACCTCGTCGTCATCGCCCCGATCGTCGTCGACGTCGGAGCCTACACGGCCCGCCGATCCTCGAGGGTCCCGTCGATCGGGATCTCGTCCACCGGCGGCGCCAGCGAGCGCGCGCGCGGCACGGCGGCAGGGCGGGCAGCGGGCCATCGAGCTCGACCCGTCGACGACGGAGCTGCTGCCGGCGAACGCGGGCGCGAAGGACGGCGGCGTGCGCATCCGGGTGAGCGGCGTCCGTCGCCCGCGCTCGCGCCTGACGTGACCGGCACCGCGCCGGCTCCGCGTGGACACCGACGGCCGCGCCCGCCGGACCCGTCCGCTCGGCTACCTGTTCGGCCGCCTCACCCTCGTCGAGCGCGCGCGTGCGGCCGCGGTCGACCGCCGGCGCGCCGACGACCCCGATCCCGAGGACCGGTTCCGGGGCCTGTACATCTCCGACGCGCAGGTCGACGCGCTCCTCGCGCGGTCGAACGGCGTCGGTCACGTCGGCGGCAACGGCATCGCGGGCGACGGGACGGCGGCCGCCAGTCCGACCCGACGTCGACGCCGACGTCCTGGGCAGCTCGAGGCGGCCGCCGACGCCGACGAGCTCCGCGGCCACGACATCCGCCTCCGCCGCCTCGCCCGCGCCTTCGGCCTGGAGGAGATCGACGTCGAGCTGCTCCTGGTCGCGCTCGCGCCGGACCTCGACCCGCGCTTCGAGCGGTTGTACGGCTACCTCCACGACGACGTCTCGCGCCGCCGGGCGAGCGCCGGCCTGGCGCTCGAGCTCGCCGGCCGCCCCGGCTGTCGGCGGCGGGTCCCGCCCGCGCCCGGTTCGGACCGCAGGGCGCCGCTCGTCGCCGGGAGCCTGCTCCTCGTCGAGGACGCGGAGCGGCCGTTCCTGACGCGCTCGCTGCGCGTCCCGGACCGGGTCGACCGCGCATCTCCTCGGCGACGACCGTCCCGACCCGGTCATCGTGGCGCTGCTGACGACGTCCATCGCCGTCGAGCTCGACGAGGCGACCGCGGTCGCGCGCGGGCTCGCCGCGGGCATGCCCCTCGTGTACCTCCGCGAGCGCGCGGGCGCGTCCGGCCACTCGCTCGGCCTGACCGCCCTCGCGCGGATCAACCGGCCGGCGCTGCTGCTCGACCTGACGCGCCTGACCGCCGGCGACGACGCGACGCGCGATCGCCCCGGCGGCGTCGCGCGAGGCGAGGCTGCGCGGTGCCGGCCTCGTCGTCGGGCCGATCGAGACGCTGGTCGAGCGCGCGTCCGCCGCCGTGCGGGCGTTCGCCGAGCTGCCGGGCCCGGTGCTCCTGGTCGGCGCCCGCGACTGGGACCCCGACTGGTCGCGCGAGCCGCCGCTGCGTCGTCGAGGTGCCGGTCCCGAACGTGCCGCTGCGCCACGAGCTGTGGGCCGCGTCCTCGAGAACGACGCGCCCGAGCGGCTTCGACCCGGCCGAGGCGACGATCGCCGTTCCGGCTCACGCCCGAGCAGATCGACCGGGCGGCGCGCACGGCGCGCCAGACGCGCGTCCGCCGCCGGGCGGCGCGATGACGGTCGCGGACGTGTCCGCGGGCGCGCGCGCCCAGAACGCCGCGGGCCTCGAGCGGCTGGCGCGCCGGATCGTCCCGTCCGTGGGCTGGGACGACCTCGTGCTGCCGCGCGTCGTCGAGCAGCAGCTGCGCGAGCTGACCGCCCGCGCGCGGCACCGCGACCGGGTCCTCGGGGAGTGGGGGATGGGCAGCAAGGGCGCCCGCGGCCTCGGGGTGACCGGCCTGTTCGCGGGCGACTCGGGCACCGGCAAGACGATGTCGGCGGAGGTCGTCGCCGGCGACCTCGGCTTCGACCTCTACGTCATCGACCTCTCGACCGTCGTCGACAAGTACATCGGCGAGACCGAGAAGAACCTCGACCGGATCTTCACCGAGGCGGACCGGGTGAACGGGATCCTGCTGTTCGACGAGGCCGACGCGCTGTTCGGCAAGCGCTCCGAGGTCAAGGACGCCCGCGACCGGTACGCCAACGTCGAGGTCGCCTACCTGCTCCAGCGGATGGAGCTGTTCGACGGGCTGGCGATCCTGACCACGAACCTGCGCTCCAACGTCGACGAGGCCTTCGTCCGGCGCCTGGACGCGATCGTCGACTTCCCGATGCCGGAGGAGGAGCACCGCCGCAAGCTCTGGGAGCGCAACCTGCCGGCCTCGCTGCCGGTCACCGGCGACATCGACCTCGACTTCCTCGCCCGCCAGTTCAAGATCTCCGGCGGCAACATCCGGAACGTCTGCGTCGAGCGCCGCCTTCCTCGCGGCCGCGGAGGACCGGCCGGTCGGCATGGCGGACCTGATCCGCGCGACCGAGCGCGAGTACCGGAAGCTCGGCCGGCTCATGGTCGAAGCGGAGTTCGGACCGTATCTGGAGCTGGCGTCCAGCTGATCGCCGGATCCTCGAGCGCCGCGGCGATCGCGGCCGCTCGCGGTCGCGCCGACGGGGTGGAGGAGAGCGCGCGGGCGAGCAGCCGGTCCAGGGCGTCGCCGGGCTCTCCGGCCGGGCGTCCGGCGAGGATCCCCTCGAGCTCCGCGATCCCGCTGCCGAACGGCGCCGTGGCGTGGCGCCAGCGCCAGACCATCGCCGCCAGCCGGAAGGCGTCGTCGCTCGGGGTCGCCGGCTCACCACGAACCTCGGCGGGCGTGCGATAGCTCGTCGCGAACAGCGGTGGTTGGCCTTCCGGTGGGACGGCCGGCGCGATGCGCAGCACCCGCTGCGCCGTGGCGGCCAGACTCGCCGGATCCGGTGACGAAGACGAGGGCCGGGTGGAGCGGCCCGGACAGGTCGCCGGCGTCGTCGTCGGCGGCCACCCGTCGCGCGAGCGCCTGCACGAACGGCGGCACGGCACCGGGCGTCGCCTGCCACGGCGCGGGGTCGAGGGTCGACGGATCCCCATCGGGAAGCGCCTCGACGAGGACGGTCCCGCCGCCGGGGGTCGGCCGAACATCGACGAGCGCCAGGTCCCAGGGGCGGCGGTCCACGAGCCCCGGATCCGCATCGTCGACGCTCCCGGCGAGCACGGAGACCAGGCGCCGGCCGCCGTCGTCACGGGCGATCGCGACGCCGCGCGCGCCCGAGCGCGCGATCCATCGCTCCACCGCGAAGCCGGCGAGCGCGGCGTCGAGCGGGTCGGTCACAGCTCCAGCTCGGATCGGAGGTAGCGGCCAAGCAGCGCGCGCTGCTCCCCGGTGAGCGCCAGCCGCCGGTAGCCGTTCCAGCGGAGCCCGGACCCGATCGCGTCGTTCCAGCGCTCCCAGCGCTCGCTCCAGCCGTAGTCCCACTCCTCGACCGGGATGCCGCGATGGATCAGGCCGCGCGCGACGAGCAGGTCGCGGATCACCTCGTAGCCGGCGCGGCTGAGGCCGTCGGGGATCTCGTCGGCCCAGACGAGGCACGCGGTGATCTCGTTGTACGCGACGGCGGCGTCGGGGTCGAAGGGCACGGACTCGACGAGGGCGCGGTCGTCGTCCGACAGGACCGTCATCCGACCTTCACCACGATCGTCAGCTTCCCTCTCCGGACGACCCACTCCATGCTCTTGACCGTGAGCCCGATCGCGGCCAGGGCCCGCTCGGTCGTCTTGCCCAGGGGCGTCCCGTTCGGCGGGTCGCCACGATCGTGCGCCGCCTTGGTCGGCGGATTGAGCACCTCGCCGACGATGATGTCACTGCCGGGCTTCGCCTGTGCCTCCTTGAGGCCCTCGGCGAGCATGACCGAGCCGCTGCCCTCGGGGAGGTCGCGCCGGTAGATGTCCTTGACCAGGATCTCGTTGCCGTCGACCTCGATCCGGACGAGCGCGTTGGGGTCCTTCTTCGCCTTGACCCAGATCGCGTAGCCGTCGTTCTCGACGGTGACGCCACCGGGGATCCCGCCCGGCTTCTCGCCGCCGGCCGTGCCGGCCTTGGTCGATCCGCCCCCGCCCGTGGTCCGGCCGGCCTCCGTATCCGGACCACCGCCGTCGCCGCCCTCGCCGGCGCCCTCGGGTGGCTTGTACCCGATCCGCGACTTCTCGAGGGTCTTCGGATCGGGCGGCGTCATCCCCTCGATCGGCTCGAAGCTGAGCATCGAGTCGCCCGCGATCTCGACGGCCCACATCCGGCCCATGAACAGCACGTTGCCCTCGGCGTCGTGGGCGACGATGCTCGCCTCCATCACCGGCTGGGTCCCGATGTTCCCCACGTGCGTCGACTCGAAGATGTTGAACGAGACGGGTCGCTCGTTCGGCGCACCGGTCGGCGTCTTGAGCACCCCGTCGCCGGTGTGCACGTACGGCGTGTGGACGTCGTGGTTGACCACCTTGTTCGCCGCGCAGAACCGCAGGTCGGCGGCCGACGGGAAGACGTGGACGCGGTCGAGCGTCTCGGGGCTGGGGCCGTCGTCCGACATCTGGCCGACGCGCGTCGCGATCTCGCCGACCGTGCCCGGGCGGTTGAGCTGGCGGCCCTCGACCATCGGGTGCGTGTGGGCGAGCGGCTCGGACCCGGTCGGCAGGCTGTTCCACTCCACGCCGCCGACCTCGCCCTGGACGATGGCGAAGGTGCCGTCCGGGAGCCGCGCGAGCCCGAACTCGCGGCCGTGACTCTGGTAGTCCGCGGGCAGCGTGACGCCGTTGGCCGCCAGGATCGAGCCGTCGCCGCGCGAGAGCTGCCGCAGCGCGGCGTGGCCCTCGGCGAGCGACCCGAGCCGGAAGTCGAACGGCTTGTTGACGCCCGGCGGGTTGATGACCGGGGTCCCGCCGCGCCCGATGACCCCGCCCGCGCTCGTGACGGCGCCCGGGCTCGTCGTCGCCGGCTTGACGCCCTCCTCGCCGGACGGCTTGCCGCCCTGCTCGCCGGCCGGCTTCGTCGAGCCTTCGCCGGCGGGCCTGGTCGTCGCCGCCGCCGGCACCCGTCGCGCCGCCACCGCCGCCCGGCTTCGGGCCCGTCCCGCCGCCCTCCTCGCCGCCGCCGGACGTCGTGGGCGGCGACACCGGCACCGTCGGGTTGTCGAACGCCTTCGCCCCGATGGCCGCCGCCTGGACCTCGTCGTTGGTGCTCCGGGCCCAGCCCTTCACGTCGTCGACGAACGCGGCCTTGAGCCCGTCCGTGACCCCGATGGGTGCGCCGGCGTCGTTGTGGACGACGTCGCCGGTGCGACCGGTCAGCTCCGCGTAGCGGAGGAACATGTCCCGCAGGATCATCGCGGGCGGGTCCTCGAACACGCCCATCCGGCTCTTCACGAACTCGCCGATCAGGCGCGCGATGGGCTCGCTCGAGGGCCGCAGGCCGCCGAGGAACTCCGCCATGGCGATCCGGCCGCCGTACTTGCAGGCGGCCTTGACCTTGCCGTCGGCGTCCTTCGCGTGGCTGACGTGGTCCTCGAGCATGCCCAGGTTGGCGCCGGACGCCGCGGCAGCCTCGGACAGCCGTTCGGGTCCGGGCCGGTCCGCCGGCATCGTCGAGCCGAGGATCTCGCCGATCACGATGGGCTCGGCCGCCTTCGCGATCTCCTGCTTGAGGCCGGCCGCCCGCTGCTCGAGGTCACGGACGCGGTCGCCGTCCATCGGCGTCTGCTCCTGCTCCCGGGCGAGCTCCTTGACCGTCATGTCGAGCAGTCGCTGCTGGCTCTCGACCAGCGCCGCGTCCCGCGCCAGCTTCTGCGCACGGGGACTCTCGGGCGGCAGCTTCGCGGCCGCGTCGCGGAGCTTCCCCGAGACCTCGGCGCCGGTCATCTCGCCCGCCGTCCGCTGTGAGCCGCGGAGCCGCTGGCCGTGGGCAACCGCCTGCTTGAACGCCGACGGCGTCGCGTAGGCGTCCGGGGCGAACCAGTTGATCTCCGCCTGCTTGCCGCTGATCGCGGCGTAGTCGGGCTGCGGGGCGGCCAGCAGCGACCCGAGCTCGGCCTTCTTCTGGCCGAGGAGGTCCTCGCGCGCCCGCCGGTCCGTCACGGCCTGCGGCTCGTTCGGGTGCTCCTGCTTCGCCTTCGCCCGGGCGTCGGTCCACTCGGTCTGGCGGGCGTCGTGGAACTTGCGGGCCTCGCCGAGGAGGGCCTTCGCCTCCGCCCCGACCTCGCCGCTCTGGAGCTTCTTGCCGAGCCGCTGCTCGAAGGCCTTGAACTGCTGCTCGTTCTGCCCACGGAGCTGTTCGGCGAGCCCGACGACCATGTCGACGTGCTGCTGGGCGCCCTTGCCGGCGGCCTCGCCGGGCGTGACGCGTCCCTCGCCGATGAACGAGTAGATGTTCGTGTCGATGGCCGCGTCGGTCTCGCCGCCCACCTTGCCGCGCAGGGCCTCGGAGAGCTTCTGGGCGGCCTCGCCGGCTCGCTTGACCTGGTCGCCCATGTCGGCCCCGGTGGCGGATGCCTCGTTCACCGGACGGACGGTCGCGTCGATGTCGCTGCCGAAGGATTTGGTGCCGGCGTTCTCGAGGCGCAGGTCCTGGTAGCCGTTCTCGGCCTTGACCTGCTCCCACGTGTCGTTGACGAGCTTGTCGCGCGCGTCGACGAGCGCCTTCTCCGCCGCCTCGCGCTGCGGCCCCTCGAGCTTGCCGACCGCCCCCTTGAGGTCCTCCTTCCAGGTTCCGCCCTTGCCGATCGCCTCGGCCGCCGCCTGCTGCAGATCCCCGGTCCCGTGCGCCGCGTCCTGCAGCGCCTTGTGCGCCGACGCCTGGACCTCCTTGGCGGTCGGCTTCGGCGCCGGCCGGCCCGACGTCCCGCCCTGGTCGCCCGGCGCGCCACCCCCGCCGACCCCGACCCCGACGCCGCCGCCTTCGTGGCTGCCCGTGGGCTTCGTCTCGCCGACAGCGCCGCCGCCCTTGACCGCAGGGGTCCCGCCCTCGCCCGTGGGCTTCGGCGCACCCGTCTCGCCGCCCTCACCCGTGGGCTTCGGCGCGCCGGTCTCGCCGGTGCCGCCCTCCTTCGGCGCCCCGGTGCCGCCTTCGTGCGTCGTGCCGCCGGTTCCGCCTTCGTGCGTGCCACCGCCCGTTCCACCCTCGTGCGTGCCACCCCCGGTCCCGCCTTCGCGCGGCGGCGCACCGCCGCCCTTCTTGCCGGCCTGGGCCTGCTCGTGGGCATGGATCGCGTTGCCCGCCACGAACATCCCGTTGTTGTTGACCGCGCCGCCGATCGCCATGGCGCGCTGCCGCCGAGCCTCGGCATGCGTCATCGAGCCCGACGCCTCCTGCGCGGCGATGTCCATCATCTGGTCGATGAACGAGAGGTTGCCCCACAGCAGGCCGGCGTAGTTGATGGCCTCGTTGGCGACCTCGACCAGCTTCGCGAGCTCGCCCGCACCCTGGAGGATCGTCGCCGCCTTCTGCAGCTCGGTGACGCTGGCGCCGCCCTCCTCCATCATCACGAACGCCTTCCCCAGGCGTTGGAGCCGCATCGCCGATGCCGCCTGGGCGAGCACGCCCGCGCCCCCGAGGATCGCCAGCGCGTCGCTGACCGCCGCCCCGTCCAGCCGGAGGGTGCCGTTGTGCAGGCGCTCGATCAGCCGGGCCGCCGCGACCGCCGCGCCGATCACCGCCGCCGCCGTGCCCGCGCTCGCCACGAACAGCCCGAGCGCGGCGAGCGTCATGACGAGGTCGTCGATGCGGCCGCGGGCGATCGCCCAGCCGGCCGGCTGGCTGACGATCCGGAGCTCGCGCGGCGCGTCCTTCTCGAGGGCCATCGTGGCCGGGATCCGGACCCCGATGGTGCCGCGGCCGTACTGCGCCTTCTCGCCGAACTTGTCGAGCGCCGACTTGAGGGCGGCGCTCTCGGTGATCCCGTAGCCGTCGAACCCCTCGGAGTCCTGGCTCGTCGCGTCGAGCACCTTCCAGTGGTGCTCCGTGCCGGACTTCGCCATCGGACCGGCGGAGATCAGCAGCGGGTAGGTCTGGCCGGTGACCTCGCTGATGAGCGACGCGTTGAGGCGGGTCGGCGGGGACGGCGGTCTTGCCGTCCGTCCGGCGCGACTCCTGGAGCTTGTAGACGTCGCGGCGGTTCTTGAGGATGTCGAGCTCGTTCTCGACCTTGAGGATCGGCCCGACCGCGTACCCCTCCCAGCGCTTCTTCGTCTCGATGAGCTCGAGCTCCTTGAGCTCGATCTTCTTGTCGAGCAGCTCGAGCGGATCGCCCGACGCCTCGAGCCGCTTGAGCTCGACCTGCTTCTGGAGCTCGTCGATGCGGGCCTGGTCGGGGTTCTTGGCGTGCTGCGCCTTGGAGAGGGCCGACTCGGCCTCGGAGAGCTCGGCGCCCGGGGCGTCCAGCGCCTCCTTGACCATCCGCTCGGTCTTGACGACCTCGACGACCACGCTCCCGACCGACGACGGCCGGACCACGGCATTGCCCTCGAGGTCGCTGCCCACGCGGGGCGTCGTGATGACGCGGACGAGGAATGTCCCCTCGTGCTCCCACGGGATGTCCATCTGCTTGCGCTCGCCGGCGAACAGGTCGGCGACCCAGCGCAGCGAGGCGCCCAGCGTCGTGATCAGCGCCGACACCGGGAACAGCTGGAGGTTGATCAGGTTCGCCTCGAGGTTCGACTCCTTCTCGGCGTACGTGTCGCCCTTCCGGTCGCGGATGTCGGCGCCGGCGCGCGCGGTGTCCTTCCACAGGTTCCGGAAGTCGTCCTTGAACGCCTTGTTCCGGGCGCTCGCGCCGGTCTCCTCCTCGCCCGAGCCGACCTTCGACGTCTTCATCCGCTCGAGCTGCTCGTCGTAGTCGTCCTCGAGCGGCGGTGGCGTGATGTCACCGACGTCCCCGGCGCCCGTCGCCTTGGGACCCGGAGCGGCACCCGTGCCGCCGCCGCCGCCGCCCTGGCCGCCGCCCCCGGTCGTCGCGGGCGCCCCCTGCGTCGCCGTGGGATCGGGCGCGACCACGAGCTTCGCGTCGCCGGCCTCGGCGGCGTCCCCCTTGCCCTCGACCGCCTTGATCATGGCCTGCGTCTGCTTGGCCTGGGCGATCGTGGCCTCGGCGTGCTTCTTCGCGTACGCCGTGACGTCGAACACCTCCCACCGGTAGTGGATGTCGGTGCCGACCGCGGAGATGACCTGGCCGCTGAGGCTCGAGTTGCCGTTCGCGCCCCAGTCGATCTTGGCGTCGAAGGTGCCCGTCGAGTCGGTCGGCTGCATCTTCGGGCCGTCGAGGCGCACGGGCCACGGCGGCGCGTTGGGTGGCGGGCCGGATCCGCCCTCGGACAGCTCGCCGCTGAACCCCGTCGTCTCGCCGCCGCCCTTCTTTCCCTTGGTGCCACTCGGATGGCTCGGCACGACGAAGTACTGCATCGCCTTCTCGTGGCCGGCGACCGCGGCCTCGAGCACCGAGGTGTCCTTCATGAACTTGCGCAGGTCGTACACCGGCGGAGGCGGGGGAGTCGATGGTGTCGCGTCGGTCCCGGTCGCCGGCGTCGTGGCGCCCGTCCCGGCCGGTGGCGCGGGTGGCGCGACCTTCGACGACACCGCGTCCTTCGTGTCGCCGGGGCCGGCCTTCGCCTTCTTGGGATCGATGTCGGTGACGATCCCGGCCTCCTGGCCGAGCGACCACTCGAGGCTCTCGGGATCCTTCATCACCCGCCGCGAGACGCCGCCCTCAGGCGGGATCACGTACACGCCCGGCGCGGGCCGCGTGCCCTTCGGAAACTCGAGGGCGATCCGGGTGCTGATGCGCTTGCCGTCCTTGCCGTAGACGATCATGAACGTGGGCTGGAGGCCGAAGATCACGGCGTCTCCTTCCACGTCCTTGATCCCCTCGGCGAGGATCCCCGCCGCCTCGTCGATGCCACCGGCGAGGACCTCGAGCGCGACCGGGTCCGGGGGCAGCTTCATCCCGGTCTTGCCGCCCGACGTCTTGACCTTGGTGTCCGGGACGGTCGGGTCCCGTTGGAGCGTCGCTCGCGGGACTCCGGCCGGTCTCGCCGGTCGCCGCGCGATCGCCGCGACGGCACCGTTGCCGGCGAGGCGCTGCAGCGCGAGGAGGTCGGCCGGGCGGACGGTCGTGGCCCGCGGGCCCGGCCGGCGGCGCGCCCGCGCCCGTCGATCCCGCCGCCGACCCCGCCGACGCCGACGCCGAGCGGCCGCCGAGGGCGTGGATGGCCTGCTCGGGATCGGCCTCGAGCGGGATCGTCGACTCGATCGGCGCGACCGGGCTCGGCGTCCGGTCGGGCGCCCGGACGTCGGCCTTGGTCGGAGCGGCCCCGGCTGACTCGGGCACTCGCCTCCCACGTACGGCCCGGGGGAGCGGTCGCGCGACCACGTGCCTCGCCCCTGGCGCGTTGCCCCGATCGTGCGCGCAGGCGCCCGCGCGCGGGACGGTCGTGCGGCCAGCCGTCGAGGCCGTCGTACCGCGCCGACCGGGCAGCCGACGATGCCCGATCGGGCAATCGCCTCCGACGGCATTGCGATGACCGTCGCGTTGGCGGATGCTGTCGCTGCGACAGGAGGTTCCCCGATGCACGACTTCGAGCTGGAAGCGACCAAGCGGGTGACGCCCCCGCCGGCGCGCGACGGGGCCACCCCGTCGTCCGAGACCGCGTCGCCGTTCGCGCCGGCGAGATCACCGGCGCTCGACGCCGCGACCGTGATGCACCTCCAGCGCACCGCGGGCAACGCCGGCGTCGTGCAGCTGCTCGCGGGCGACGAGGAGCAGCCCCAGGAGGCCTCTCCCGTCCACGACGTGGTCGGTTCGGGTGGAGGCTCGCCGCTCGACGAGGGCACCCGCAGCACGATGGAGTCGGCGTTCGGCGCGTCGTTCGACGACGTCCGCGTCCACACGGACTCGCAGGCGTCGCAGTCGGCCGAGTCGGTCGGCGCGAACGCCTACACCGTCGGATCGGACGTCGTGTTCAAGAGCGGCCAGTTCGACCCGGGCAGCGACAAGGGCCAGCGAACGATCGCGCACGAGCTCGCGCACGTCGTGCAGCAGTCCAGCGGCCCGGTCGACGGCACCGACGCCCCCGGCGGGATCCGCGTCAGCTCGCCGTCCGACCGGTTCGAGCAGGCCGCCGACCACACGGCCGACCAGGTGATGGCGTCCGTCTCGACCCAGCGATCCACGCCGTCCGCGGCGGCGGATGGCGGGGCGGTCGCGCAGCTCGAGGAGGCCGAGGAGGCAGCGATCCCCGCCGTGCAGCGCGAGGAGCTCCCCGAGGAAGACGAAGAGGGCGAGGGGACCTGACCCCGTCGGTCTAGATCAGGCCCTCGCGGATCGCGTACGCCACGGCGTGCGCCCGGTTGCGCAGCTCGAGGCGCGACGTCACGTCGTGGATGATGTTCTTGACCGTGCGCTCGGAGTAGTAGAGCCGGCGCC
>CAVZFY010000027.1:0-12153 GCA_963774695.1 uncultured Chloroflexia bacterium
TACCAGCTGGCGCGGTCCGGCGAGACCGTGGTGCTCGCGGCGCGCGACGTGACGATCCACGCGCTCGACCTCCTCGAGTGGGACGAGAGCGATCCCGTTCGGCCGATCGCGGTCGTCGATGTCTCGTGCTCCGCGGGCACGTACATCCGGGCGCTGGCGCGCGACCTCGGGGAGCGGCTCGGGACCGGGGCCTACCTCGGTGCCCTGGTGCGGACGGCGTCGGGCGGATTCCGGCTGGAGGACGCCATCGCCTTCGACGACCTGCGCGAGGCGGCCGCGGACGGCCCGCGGGCGTCGCGCGCGTGCTGCGACCGATCGACGCCGGGCTCGAGCACCTGCCCCACGCGGACGTCACCGACGACGAGATCCGGCGCCTCGGGGAGGGCCTGATCACCGCTCCGAAGCGCGCACTCGCCGATCGCGACGCCCCGATCGTGCTGGCGGTCGGGCCCGACGGGAGGGTCGCCGCGGTGTGCCGGTCCGTCGCGGGCGCCCTGTACCCGCACAAGGTGCTCGTCGAGCGCCCGGAGACCTACGGCGAAGGGGAGCGCACGGTCGCGGAACCCGGGCGCGAGCCGGTGACCGAGGGCGCCTGAGCCGTGCGCGTCGTCGCCGGTCTCGACGCGCTCGAGGCGTCGGAGTCGCCCGCCTTCGTCGTCGTCGGCGTGTTCGACGGCCTGCACCTCGGCCACGCCTACCTGCTCGAACACCTGGTGCGCGAGGCGGCCGCGCGATCGGCACGACCGGTCGTGATCACGTTCGACCATCACCCCGACGAGGTCCTCACCGGGAACGCCCCGCCGCTCCTGTGCGACCCGGACGAGCGGATCGAGCGCCTCGCCGCGGCCGGCGTCGAGACGACGGTCGTCGTGCACTTCGACCAGGCCCTGCGCGAGACCCCGTACGACCGGTTCGTCGACCGGCTCGAGGCGGGGACGCCCCTGGCCGGGTTCCTGATGACGCCCGATGCCGCGTTCGGCTACGAGCGGGCGGGCACGCCGGCGTCGCTCGGGGCACTCGGGGCGTCGCGCGGCTGGGACGTGGTCGTGGTGCCCGCGTTCGACGTCGACGGCCGCCCCGTCCGCAGCACCCAGATCCGCACGGCCATCGCGGAGGGGGACCTCGACGCCGCCAGCCGGCTGCTGGGTCGTCGCGCACGCGGTCGTGGGCGAGCCCGCCGGGGAAGGGGAGGGAGCGGGCGAGGGGAGCGCGCTCCGGTTTGCGCTCCCCGTCGCCCTTCCCCCCGATGGGAGATACGCCGTGCGGGTGGGCCGGGGTTCACCCGAGGGCGCCCCGGACGGCGTCGACGACGGTGAGCCCGCCGAGGCGGAGGTCGCCGGCGGCGTGCTGACGGTTGCGGGGCCGGCCCGGATCGGTCGCACCAGGGTGGCGTTCACCGCCCGCCGCTGATCGGCGCCCGGTAGGATTGTGCAGACGCCTCACAAATCCACGGGGCGGGGCGCAGGGAGGTTGCCGGGCGTGGGCGAGGCGTTCTTCACGGATGTGCCGGGACCGATCCGCTTCGGCGGCCTGGACTCGACCGATCCGCTCGAGTTCAAGGTCTGGCAGCCGGACCGGATGGTCCTCGGCAAGCCGATGGTCGACCACCTCCGGCTCGGCGTGTGCTACTGGCACTCGTTCGCCTGGCCCGGCTGCGACATGTTCGGCGTCGGGACGCTCGACCGGCCGTGGCTCGACCCGGCCGCCGACCCGATGGACGCCGCCGCGCACGAAGATGGCGGTCGCGTTCGAGTTCTTCGAGAAGCTCGGCGCGCCGTTCTACTGCTTCCACGACCGCGACATCGCGCCCGAGGGCGCGACGCTTCGCCGAGTCCGACGCCAACCTCGACGCGCTGGTCGACGACGCCGCGGGCTACCAGGAGCGCACCGGGCACGCAGCTGCTGTGGGGCACGGCCAACCTGTTCACCCACCCGCGCTACCAGGCGGGCGCGGCGACCAACCCCGATCCCGAGGTCTTCGCCTACGCCGCCGCGCAGGTCAAGCACATGCTCGAGGTCACGCAGCGGCTCGGCGGCGAGAACTACGTGCTCTGGGGCGGCCGCGAGGGCTACGAGACGCTGCTCAACACCGACCTGAAGCCGCGAGCTCGACCAGCTCGCCCGGTTCCTGCACCTGGTCGTCGAGCACAAGCACAAGATCGGCTTCAAGGGCCAGCTCCTGATCGAGCCCAAGCCGATGGAGCCGACGAAGCACCAGTACGACTACGACGTCGCGACGCGTGCACGCCTTCCTGCGCACGCTACGGCCTCGAGGACGAGTACAAGCGTCAACATCGAGGCCAACCACGCGACGCTCGCCGGGCCACAGCTTCCAGCACGAGGTCGCGTTCGCCGCGGCGCACGGCATGCTCGGCAGCATCGACGCCAACCGCGGCGACCCGCAGCTCGGCTGGGACACCGACCAGTTCCCGAACTCCGTCGAGGATCTCGTCGCTGCCGCTGTTCGAGATCCTGCGCGCGCGGCGGCCTCGCGCACCGGCGGCTTCAACTTCGACGCCAAGCTGCGCCGCCAGAGCATCGACCGGACCGACCTGTTCCACGCCCACATCGGCGGCATCGACACGCTGGCGCGCGCCCTGCTCGTCGCCGCGGACCTCGTCGAGCGCGGCGAGCTGGCCGGGCTCAAGGACGGCCGCTACGCCGGCTGGGACGGGGAGCTCGGCAAGGCGATCCTCGGCGGCTCGCTGTCCCTCGCCGACCTCGAGGCCCGCGTCGCGGACGGTTCCATCGACCCGGGCCGCTCGTCCGGGAGCCAGGAGCGTCTCGAGAACCTCGTCAACCAGGCGATCTGGGCGGTCGACCGGCCCCGGCAGGCCTGATCGATGGGCGTCGTCCTCGGGATCGACGTCTCGACCACGGCGACGAAGGCGGTCGTCCTCGACGCCGCCGGCGCGGTGCTGGCGATCGGGACCTCGGCCTACGGGTTCGACCAGCCGCACCCGCTCTGGAGCGAGCAGGACCCGCACCTGTGGTGGATCGGCGCGACCGAGGCCATCGGGCGCGCGATGGCGGCCGCGGGCGTCGGCCGCGCCGACGTCGAGGGCGTGGGCCTCACGGGCCAGATGCACGGCCTCGTCCTCCTCGACGCCGCCGGCGAGGTGCTGCGCCCGGCGATCCTGTGGAACGACCAGCGCACGGCCGCCGAGTGCGATGAGATCCGCGAGACGGTCGGCAAGGCGCGGCTCGTCGCCATCACCGGCAACGACGCGCTCACCGGGTTCACGGCGCCGAAGCTCGCCTGGGTGCGCGGCCACGAGCCCGAGGTCTGGGCGCGTGTCGCCCACGTCCTGCTGCCCAAGGACTACGTCCGCTACCGGCTGACCGGCGACTACGCCCTCGACAAGGCCGACGGCGCCGGCACCATCCTGTTCGACCTCGCGGCGCGCGACTGGTCGCCGGTGATGCTCGAGGCCCTCGGGATCGACCCGGCGTGGATGCCGCCGACGTTCGAGGGCCCACAGGTGACGGGCGTGGTGTCCGAGGCGGCCGCTGAGGCCACCGGGCTCCGCGCCGGCACGCCGGTCATGGCGGGCGGCGGCGACCAGGCGGCCAACGCCGTCGGGGTGGGCGCGGTGGTGCCGGGCCGGGTCGCGCTGTCGCTCGGGACCTCGGGCGTGGTGTTCGCGACGACCGATCGGCCCCTGTTCGAGCCCGAGGGCCGCGTGCACGCCTTCTGCCACGCCGTGCCGGACCGGTGGCACATGATGTCGGTGATGCTCTCGGCGGCGGGCAGCCTGCGCTGGTTCCGCGACGCGATCGCGCCGGGCGTCGAGTTCGGCGACCTCGTGGACGACGCGGCCACGGTGCCCGCGGGGAGCGACGGGCTCCTGTTCCTGCCCTACCTGTCCGGCGAGCGCAGCCCGCACCCCGATCCGCTGGCGCGCGGCGCGTTCGTCGGGCTCACGCTTGCCCACGACCGGCGCCACCTGACCCGCGCGGTGCTCGAGGGCGTCGCGTTCGGCCTGCGGGACGGCCTCGACCTCATGACGAGCGCCGGGATGGCGGCGCCGACCCAGATCCGGGCCTCGGGCGGCGGCACCGCGAGCGCGCTGTGGCGCCAGATCCTGGCCGACGTCCTGCAGGCGGAGATCGCCACGGTGAGCACGACGGAAGGCGCCGCGTACGGGGCCGGCCTGCTGGCGGCGATCGGGGCGGGCTGGTTCCCGACCGTGGAGGCCGCGACCGACGCCGTGGTCGTCGCGACGCCGACGGCCGCACCGGGGCCGGACGCCCCACGGTACGGCGAGCTGCACGCCCGCTACGCGGAGCTCTACCCGGCGCTCGCGCCGTCGTTCCGGCGGCTGTAGCGCCGCCGAACGGTCAGTGGAGCTCCTCGATCTCGCGCTCGGTGACCTCGCCGGGCTTCTTGCCCATGATGATCATCGCCAGGACCTCGTCCTTGGTCACCTCGTCCTTCTTGACGGTGCCGACGAGCTTGCCCTGGAGCATGACGGTGATCCGGTCCGAGAGATCGAACACGTCGTGGATGTCGTGGCTGATCAGGAAGATCCCGATGCCCTCTTCCTTGAGCTGCGCGACGAGCTCGCGGACCTGGTTGGTCTCGGCGGGACCGAGGGCCGCGGTGGGCTCGTCCATGATCAGGACCCGGGCGTTGAAGTGGATCGCGCGGGCGATGGCGATCGACTGCCGCTGGCCGCCGGAGAGCGTCTTGACGGGCGACTTGAAGTTCTTGAACCGCGGGTTGAGGCGCCCGATGACCTTGCGGGTCGCCGACTCCATCGCCGCGTCGTCGAGGTTGCCGAAGCGGGTCTTGAGCTCGCGGCCGAGGAACACGTTCGCGGCGGCGTCGACGTTGTCCGCGAGGGCCAGCGTCTGGTAGATCGTCTCGATGCCCAGCGACTTCGCGTCGCGCGGGTTGCTGATGCTGACCGGCTTGCCCTCGATCAGGATCTCGCCCGAATCCGCCGGGTGGGCGCCCGAGAGCACGCGCATCAGCGTCGACTTGCCGGCGCCGTTGCCGCCGACGAGGCCGACGACCTCGCCGGGTCGCAGGTCGACCGTGACGCGGTCGACGGCGTGGACGCCGCCGAACGCGACCCGGATGTTGCGCATCTCGACGAGCGGCGCGGAGGTGACCGTGTCGACCGGGGGCGGCGCGCCGAGGCCGGTCAGGTCGAGTGACGCGTTCGGTGCCGCCGGCGCGGCCGGTGCTGCCGGGGCGGCGTCCGCCGACGACGGCGGGACCGGCGTGTTCGTGATCTCGGGCTGTGGTTCCAGGGTCACGCGAGCGTCCTCCCGATGATCACTTGGTCCGCCGCCGGACGACGGTGTCGAGGCCGACGGCCGCGACGAGGACCATGCCGACCACGATGTCCTGCACGGGCGAATCGACCTTGAGCAGGACCATGCCCGACTGCAGCGACTGCATGAAGACGGCGCCCAGGACCGCGCCCGGGATCGTCCCGATGCCGCCCGCGAACGACGTCCCGCCGATGACCGCGGCCGCGATCACGTACAGCTCGCTCTGCGTGCCGGTGCCGACCGTCGCCGCGTTGAGGCGGGCGGACAGGACGGCGCCGGAGACGGCCGCGAGGATGCCCATGATCACGAACGTGCCCATGATCGTGCGCCGGGTGTTGATGCCGGCGAGCTCGGCGGCGTCGGGGTTGCCGCCGATCGAGTAGACGTAGCGCCCGAACCGCCGCCGGGTCGCGAGGAAGGTCATGACGACCGTGGCCCCGATCGCGATCAGGACCGGGTTCGCGATGCCCGTCGGGATGATCAGGCCGCCGGCCGGGATCGGGATGTTGTTCTCCTGCGCGTACTGCTGCGCCAGGCTCTCCGGCCACGGGTAGCTGTTCGCGATCCACACGGCGCCGATCGTCACGGCGCAGCCGAGGACGCCGAGCAGGACGTCCGCCCACATCGGTCTCGTCGGGAATCCATAGCGCCGCCGTCTCCGGCGGCTGGTCCACAGGCTGTAGATGATGGCGACGATCGCGATCCCGCCCACCACCCAGCTCAACGTCTCGCCGAGGGAGCCCTTGGGCCCGCCGCCGAGCAGCTGGAAGATGCCGTCCATGGGGGAGATCGTCTGGCCCTGCGAGAACTGGAACGCGAAGCCGCGCCAGACGAGCAGGCCGCCCAGCGTGACGATGAACGAGGGCACGCCGATGTAGGCGATGATGAAGCCCTGGAGCAGCCCGATGAGGGCGCCCGCCCCGATCCCGAAGGCGAGGGCGATGAGCCAGGTGTACGGCTGGTCGAAGCCGAGCCCGAAGGTCTTCGGGATCCACTCCGCCTGGATCATGGCCATGAACATGCCGGTGAAGCCGAGGGTCGACCCGATCGAGAGGTCGATGTTGCGCGACACGATGACGAGCACCATGCCCGTCGCCATGATCGCGACGGCCGAGCTCTGGACCGACAGGTTCCAGAGGTTGCGCGGTGTCAGGAACAGGCCGTCCGACGCCAGGTTGAACAGGAACCAGATCACGCCCGTGGCGACGATCAGTCCGAGGAGGCGCGTGTCCACCTCGAGCTGCTGCAGGAACGCGGTCGGGGACCGCCGTTGCGGCTCCTTCGCGATCGCCGTGGTGCCCTGGACCGCCTCGCTCATCTCGGCGCCTCGTTGACTGGCTCGGAATAGGAACGCGCCCTGTCCCGCGGCGGAACCGCGGGACAGGGCGCCGTGCTTGCGGAGAGCGTCAGCCGCAGGCGGTGACGGACCCGGCCGGAACGTCCTTGCACAGGGCGTCCTTGGTGATCCAACCGGCGTCGACGACCGTCTGGAGGTTGTCCTTCAGGATCGGCAGCGGCTTCAGCAGGGTCGAGGTGACCGTGTTGTTCTTGGGCGTCGTGAAGGGCGCGGTGTTCGCGACCTTGGTGACGTCCTTGTCCTTGCAGAGCTGGATGGCAGCCTCGCCGGCGGCCTTGCCGAGCTCGCGGGCGTCCTTCCAGACGCTCACGGTCTGGTTGCCGAGGGCGACGTTGTTGAGGGCGGCCTGGTCGCCGTCCTGGCCGGACACCGGCACCTTGCCGGCAAGGCCCTGGGCCTTCAGCGCCGCGATGACGCCGCCGGCCATGCCGTCGTTCTCGGAGAGAACGGCGTCGACCTTGTTGTTGTTCGCGGTCAGGATGCCTTCCATGTTGGTCTGGGCGATGTCGGGCTTCCAGCCGTCGGTGAACGTCTCACCGACGATCTTGATGTCTCCGGCCTTCACGGCGTCGCCGATGATCTCGTCGTAGCCGCCGCGCAGGAAGCGCGAGTTGTTGTCGGCCTCGTTGCCCTTGATGATCGCGTAGTTGCCCTTGGGCATGGCCTTGAGGATCTCGCGGGCCTGCATGCGGCCGACTTCGACGTTGTCGAAGGTCAGGTACAGGACCTTGGGATCCTCGATGAGCCGGTCGTACGCGATGACCGGGATGCCTTCGCCGGTGGCCTTGGTCGACCGACGGCAGGATCGCGGTGTCGTCCTGGGCGAGGATGATGACCACGTTGGCGCCGCTCGAGATCAGGCTCTCGACGTTCGTGGCCTGGGTCTCGGCGGACGACTTGGCGTCGTTCGAGATGTACTTGCCGCCGCCAGCTTCGATGGCCGCCTTGAGGGCGGGCTCATCCCACTTGGCCCAGCGCTCTTCCTGGTAGTTGTTCCACGACATGCCGACGGTGCAGTTGCCAGCGGCAGCCCCACCCGATGCGGGAGCAGCCGTTGCCCCGCCGCTGTTCGACGAACAGGCGCCGACGAAGACGGCGGTGGCGCCCGCGAGGGCGGCCAGCCTGCGAATGTTCATGCGCGTGATCTCCTCCTCCAGATGACGACGGACGTCGTCCATCCAATGTGCGCGACCCGTAGGCTACATCGTTAGGCAAACCCCTTTCACGCCTGTCGCCGCATGGAGGCGGCGGTCGATACGCTCGGTGGAGCGGATGCGGGCGCCCACGTCAGGCACTCGCCAGGTGAAGCGTGTGGTTGGGGCGGCCGAACCAGGCCGCGGGATCGGAGAGCAGGGGCTCGAAGGCCATCTCGGCCGCGCCGACGAGCGGCGCGTTGACGCCGAGGGCCGCCGGGACGACCCGCACCAGCGCACGGGACGCCGGCAGCGCGTACCGATCGAGCTCGGCCTCGAGCGGTCCGCGGACCAGCGGGTGCAGGCGGGCATGCGGCCCGCCCAGGATCACCAGCCGCGGGTTCAGGATGTTGATCAGGCCGCCGAGGCCGATGCCGAGCCAGCGGCCGACGTGGGCGAGCGCCGCGATCGCGGACGCGGACCCGGCGTCCGCCTCGCGCAGGACGGCGTCGATCCCGGATCGGCCGGCGTCGGCGGGGTACCCGGCGAGGGCGAGGAGCATGCCTTCGCCGACCTCGGTCTCCCAGCAGCCGATGGACCCGCACCGGCATGGCCGGCCTTCGGGGTTGATGGTGAGGTGGCCGATCTCGCCCGCGAAGCCCGCGACGCCCGTCAGCAGGCGGCCGTCGACGATCATCCCGCCGCCGACGCCGACCTCGCCGGAGACGTAGAGGACGTTGTCGACGCCGACGGCCGCGCCGCGCCGCGCCTCGCCGAGGACGCCGGCGTCGGCGTCGTTCATCACGGCGATCGGGACGGCGGTGGCGAGCGCGCGGGCGAGGCGCGCACCGAGCGGGACGTCGATCCAGCCGAGGTTGGGGGCCATCGACACCAGGCCGTCGCTGCGCCGGACGACGCCGGCGACCGCGACGCCGATGCCGACGATCGGGCGGTCGTCGCGGACGGGCAGGTCGCCGACCAGGGCCGCCAGGTCCGCGACCACGTCGTCCACCGAGAGCTCGACCCTGGGCCGTTCGACGCGGATCCGCTCCAGGGTCTGGCCGCCGAGCCCGACGATCGCGACCGCGATCGAGTCGACGAGGATCTCGAGGCTCAGGACCGCGGCGCCGTCCGGGTTCAGGCGCACGAGCGGCGAGGGCCGGCCGGGCGTGCCGAGGGGGATCGGGCGCTCCTCGATGACCAGGCCGGCGGCGGCGAGCTCACCGACGAGGGCACGGATCGCGCTGCGGGTCAGGCCGGTCGCGGCAACGAGCTCGGAGCGGGAAAGGGGGCCGCGCTCGTGGAGGTCGCGGACGATGGCGCTGAGATTGGCCCGGTGGACCGTTTCGCTGCGCTGTCCGACGTCGACGCGACCAACTCGCAAGGTTTGTGATCCTTTCTTGCAAACGTGTGCCAGACTCATACACCAGCGGGCCCGTGTCAAGTCGGCGCCACGCATCGGCGCGCGCGGGGAGGTCGACCGGTGGGTCGGGTGGAGGACGGGACGACGACGGCCGACGGGCGACGCGTCCGCTGGGGCGTGCTGTCCACGGCGAACATCGCCACCGAGAAGGTGATCCCGGGCCTCCGTCGCTCGCCGCGCAGCGAGGTCCTGGGCATCGCGTCACGCGAGGACGGGCGGGCGAGCGCCGTCGCGCACCGGCTGGGGATCGCGCGCGCGTACGGGTCGTACGAGGCGCTCCTCGCCGACCCCGACATCGACGCCGTCTACATCCCGCTGCCCAACCACCTGCACGCGCGCTGGACGATCGAGGCCGCGCGGGCCGGCAAGCACGTCCTGTGCGAGAAGCCGCTCGCGATGACCGCCGCCGAGGCCCAGGGCATGGTCGATGCCTGCCGGGACGCGGGCGTCCTCCTGATGGAGGCGTTCATGTACCGCCAGCACCCGTCGTGGATCGCCGTCCGGGAGCTGGTGGCGTCGGGCCGCATCGGGACGCTGCAGGCGGTCGACAGCTGGTTCTCGTACTTCAACGACGACCCGTCGAACATCCGCAACATCGACGAGGCCGGGGGCGGCGCGCTCTACGACATCGGCTGCTACTCGGTGAACCTGTCGCGCATGCTGTTCGGCGCCGAGCCCGCCCGCGTCAAGGCGGCGGTGCGGCGCGACCCGGACCTCGGCGTCGACGTGCTCACCAGCGGCATCCTCGAGTTCCCGGCGGGCGTCGCGACCTTCACCTGCTCGACGCGGAGCGAGACCGACCAGCGCGTCCACGTGTACGGCACGAAGGGCCGGATCTCGGTCGAGATCCCGTTCAACATCCCGCCCGACCGCCCGACCCGGATCTTCGTCACGGCCGGCGGCGACCCGCCGGTCGCGCCCGCGACCGAGACGCTGACGTTCGACACGGCCGACCCATATGCCTGCGAGGCGGACCGCTTCGCGGACTCGGTGCTCGACGGCGTCCCGCTGCCGGTCGAGCCCGAGGACGCGGTCGCGAACCTGCTGGTGATCGAGGCGCTGTTCGCCGACGGCGCCTGACGCCGGACGCCGCCAGTCCGGCGCCCGCTCGCACGGCGCGTCCACGGACGGTCGAGCGGCCGGGCAGTACCATCGCGCCGCATGTCCAGCCAGCCGACGCCACCGGTCGTGACGCCATGAGCCGTCGCGGCCGCTGGGCGGCCGTCGGGGTCGCGGTCGTCGCGGTGGCGGCCGTGGGCGCCGGTGCCTTCTTCCTCGTCGGCCCGGGGGCATCGGGTGCTCGGCCCATCGGGCGCCGCGCTATGTCGAGGAGACCGCGACCGCGGGCCTCGTGCACACGTTCGACGGGGGACTGACCTCACTGACCGGCGGTGGCGTCGCGGTGTTCGACTGCGACGGGGACGGGCGACCGGACGTCTACCTCGCCGGCGGCGATCACCCGGCCGAGCTGTTCCGCAACGCGAGCCCCGTCGGCGGGGCGCTGCGGTTCACGCGCGTCGAGGGATCGGGGACCGAGCTCGGGTCCGTGACGGGCGCCTACCCGATCGACATCGACGCCGACGGGATCGCCGACCTCGCCGTGCTCCGGGTGGGCGGCACGGAGCTGCTGCGCGGCCTCGGCGGCTGCCGGTTCGAGCCCGCGGACGCGGCGTGGGGCGTCGACGCCGAGCCCGGCCTGGACGACGGCGTTCTCGGCGACGTGGGAAGGCGAGAACGCGATGCCCACCCTCGCCTTCGGGAACTACGTCTCGATCGACGACAAGGGCCAGCCGACATCCGGGTGCGCCGACAACCAGCTGTTCCGGCCCGCCGGCGACGAGGTCAACGCCGGCTACGGCCCGCCGATCGCCCTGTCGCCCGGCTACTGCACGCTGTCGATCCTGTTCAGCGACTGGGACGGCTCGGGCCGTCGCGACCTGCGCGTGACCAACGACCGCCACTACTACCTCGACGGCGAGGACCAGCTGTGGCGGGTGGCCGCCGGCGAGGCGCCGCGCCAGTACACCGCCGCGGACGGCTGGCAGAGCATGCAGATCTGGGGCATGGGGATCGCGAGCCAGGACCTCTCGGGCGACGGCCTGCCCGAGGTCTATCTCACCAGCCAGGGCGACAACAAGCTGCAGTCGCTGATGGCCGGCCCGACGCAGCCCGCCTACCACGACATCGCGCTGGCGAAGGGCGTGACCGTCGCGCAGCCGTACGCGGGCGGCGAGGCGCTGCCGTCCACCGCCTGGCACCCGGAGTTCGAGGACGTCAACAACGACGGCCTCATCGACCTGTTCGTGTCCAAGGGCAACGTCGGCGAGGTGCCCGACTACGCGATGAAGGATCCGAGCAACCTGCTCCTCGGCCAGCCCGACGGCACGTTCGTCGAGGGCGCGCCCGACGCCGGGATCGTGTCGTTCGACAAGGGGCGCGGCGCGGCGCTGGCGGACTTCAACCAGGACGGGCTGCTCGACCTCGTGGAGGCGAACCTCGGGGCGCCGGTGCGGCTGTGGCGCAACGTCGGGTCGGGGTCGGCCGATGCGCCGGCGCCGATGGGCGGCTGGCTCGCGCTCCGGCTGGGCCAGCCGGGCGGCAACCGGGACGCGATCGGCGCCGTCGATCGAGACGAAGACCGGCGACGCCGTCCAGCGCCACGAGGTGGTCGTCGGCGGCGGGCACATCGGCGGTCAGCTCGGCTGGCAGCACGTGGGGATCGGGCCCGCGACGGAGGCCCAGGTCCGGGTAACGTGGCCGGACGGCGAGGTCGGGCCCTGGCTCACCGTCGCCGCGAACCAGTTCCTCGACATCGCGCGCGGCGAGACCCAGGCGACCCCGTGGTCGCCGCCCAGCCAGTGACGGAGGTCCGACGATGACGACGGTGCGCCTGACGACGGTGGACCTGCCCGACTTCGGGATGCCCGCCGTGCGCCCGGAGGTCCCGGCGTCGAGCT
>CAVZFY010000028.1:0-164782 GCA_963774695.1 uncultured Chloroflexia bacterium
ATGTGCGGCAGGGCGAGGTTCACGATCGTGCCGTCGAGGAAGACCATCGACGTCCCGAGGATCGTCGCGACCATCGTCCAGCGCTGCGCCTGGGTCATCGGGCTCCCGTCTCTGCGTGCTCCGAGTGTGCCCTCGATGCGCGCCGGACGCGTCAGCGTCGCGGTTCGGCGGCCTGCACTATGCTGCGGCCGTGCCCGGACCCGTGGCGCTCGTAGGCGCCGGAGAATTCCTCGCGCCGATGGCAGAGTTCGACGCGGGGTTGCTCGCTGCCACGGGACGGTCGCGCCCGCGCGTCGTGATCCTGCCGACCGCCGCCGCGCCCGACGGCGAGGCCACCTTCCGCCGCTGGGCGGACATGGGCGTGGAGCACTTCAGCGCGCTCGGGGCGGAGGTCGAGCCCGTCCTCGTCCGGACGGCGAGCGAGGGCTACGACGCCGCCGCCCTGCAGGCGATCGGCGAGGCCGACCTCATCTACCTCTCGGGCGGCCACCCGCGCCACCTGATCGACGTGCTGCACGGATCGCCGCTGGGCGGCGCGATCCAGGCCGCCAACGCGCGCGGCGCGGTGGTCGCGGGCTGCTCCGCCGGCGCGATGGCGATCGTCGGCCGGACGGTCGACTTCCGGTTCCTGCCCCGCATCCGGATGCCGATGCCGTTCCCGGTCCGCTGGCCGGCGGGCCTCGCGCTCGTGGACGACGTCGCCGTCCTGCCGCACTACGACGCCTGGCCCGAGCCGTTCTCCGCGTTCGTCGCGCTCCAGGCACCGCGCGGCGGCGTGATGCTGGGCATCGACGAGGACACCGCCGCGCTCGGCTGCAACGACGCGTGGCAGGTCCACGGCCGCGGCCGCGTGACGGTCTGGCGCGGCCGCCACCGGGAGCGGTTCCGCCGCGGCGAGGCGTTCAGGATCTAGCTACCGGCGCCCGGACATGCCGATGCCCCCGGACGGACCGGGGGCATCGAGCGTGATGGCGACCGCCGAACGAGGCGGTCGGCGATCAGTCGGGGCGGATCGCCCGGAAGCAGTCGGAGCAGTAGACGGGCTTGTCCATGCGCGGCTTGAACGGCACCTGCGCCTGGTTCCCGCACGACGTGCAGATCGCCACGAAGTACTCGCGGGGTGACTGGTCGTCCGTCCGCTCGTAGCCGCGCGGGCCGCCGATGGATCGGACGTCGGTGCTGCCGCCGTCGCGCGTCGAGCGCCGATAGGCTCGGCACGAGGCACAGCGCTTGGGGTCCGAGGTGAACCCCTTCTGCTGGTAATACTCCTGGTCGGCCGCCGAGTGGATGAACTCCACCCCGCAGTCCACGCAGTTCAGGGTGCGGTCGACGTAGGTCACGATGCTCCTCCCGGGCGCGCGCTCGAGCAGTGGGGTGCGCACCGGCGAGGGATCCGACGCCCGGATGGCGCGTGCGGCGGGGAGTCAGCCGGGGCCGCGCGATCCAGGTGCCGTTCTCGGAGTCCCTAGCTTGGGGCGCACCGGTCGTTGAGTGGCCCAGAGCCTACACCGGGTCGCCCAACCGTGCTGGCGGGCGGTCCTGCGCGCCCGCCGGCACGCCGATGCCGCGCCGGCGCAACCAGCCCGGCCGCAGCCTTGTCGTGCGTGACACCTGACCTGTCACAATGGCGCGAAAGACTCGGGTGGCGAGACGGGAGCGATGGGGGCGCCCGGATCGCAGCCGGGTCCCGGGAGCGACCGGCCGGCCCGAGGCGGCCCGAGATCGAGCACGGTCACGGGAGCGCGGGGCAGGAGCGGCCGCTCGCGGGTCCCGGTCGGCCTCGCCGGCCCCGGGTGCGGATCACGGGACGGACGACCAGGGAGGGCAGGCCGAACCGAATGCTTCGATTGCTGCACACGGCCGACGTCCACCTCGGCGCGCGGCACGCCGACCTCGGGGACGCCGCCGCCGCCCAGCGGGAGCGCCAGTTCGACGCGTTCCGGGCCGCCGTCGACCTCGCCATCGCCGAGAAGGTCGACCTGTTCCTCGTCGCCGGGGACCTGTTCGACTCGAACGTGCAGCCCAAGCGCTCGGTCGAGCGCGTCGCCGCCGAGCTCGCGCGGCTCGCCCAGGCGCGCATCCGGTCGGTGCTCGTGCCGGGCACGCACGACGTGTACGACCGTGCGTCCGTCTACCGCGCGTACGACCTCGCGGCGCTCGCGGGCGTCCGCCCGGCCGAGGAGATGGTCACCGTCCTGACGCCGGACCACCCGTGGATCCACCTCGCCGCGCTCGACGCCGTCGTCCACGGCCCGTGCTTCCCGACCAAGCGCGCGCCGTACAGCCCGCTGCACGATCTCGCCGCCGTCGAGACGCCGGCGGCCACCTGGCACGTCGGCGTCCTCCACAGCTCCGTCGCGATCCCCGGCCGCACGGACCACGACGAGGTCGTCGTCACGGTCGAGGAGATCGCCGCGAGCGGCCTCGACTACCTCGCGCTCGGGCACTGGCACTCGGCGCAGGTCGCCAAGACCAAGGGCGTCACGTACGCGTACGCCGGCGCGCCCGAGCCCGTCGCCGTGGACCAGGACAAGGCCGGCAAGGTGCTCCTCGTCACGCTCGACGACAGCACCGGCCAGCACGTCGTCAGCGTCGAGCAGCGGGTCGTCGGCAAGACGCGCTTCGAGCGCCGCGAGGTGGACGCCGCGACCATCGCGACGCAGCCCGCGCTCGTCGCGCAGCTCGCCAAGGGCGGCGACCCGGACCTCGTGCTCGACGTCCGGCTCATCGGCGTCCGGCCCGACGGCCTCGACCTCGACACGACCGAGGTGGAGCAGGCGCTCAAGGGCACGTACCTGCGGGTGCGCGTGCGCGACGTCAGCCACCCGGCGCTCACCGAGGGGGTCGCTGCCGCCGTCGGAGACGATCGCCGGCGCGTTCATCCGCAACGTCGAGGGCCGGATCGCGGACCTCGAGGCGACCGCCGACGACGTCGCCCACCGCGAGGCCGACGAGCTGCGCGACGTGCTGCGGCTCGGGCGCCTGCTGCTCGCGGGCGCCGAGGTCACGCTGTGAGGATCAAGACCCTCTCGCTCAGCGAGCTGCGCCGCTACCGCGACCGGACGTTCGAGCTGGCGCCGGGCCTCACGATCGTCCGCGGGCCCAACGAGGCCGGCAAGTCGACGATCCAGCGGGCGATCGAGGTCGGCCTGACGCGCAGGGTCACGAGCTCGGCGTCGGACCTCGACGGGCTCCTGCCGTGGAACGGCGACCCGGACGCCCGGACGACGATCGCCATGACCTTCACGTACGAGGACGAGGACGGCGTCTCGCGCGACGGGAGCCTCACGAAGTCGTTCCGCGGCGCGAAGGGCACGGTGAGCCTCGACCTCGGCGGCGACCCGATCACCGATCCCGCCCGCGCCGACGAGGAGCTGGCGGCCATCTCGGGCGTGCCGACGGAGGGCTTCTTCCGCTCGACGGCGTCGGTCCGCCACCACGAGCTCGCCGGCCTCCAGCGGGACGAGGGCGCGCTGCGCGACCGCCTCCAGGCCTCGATCAGCGGCGCCGACCGCGGGACGAGCCGCGCCAAGCGCAAGCTCGAGCGCGCGATCCACGACCTCCAGACCCGGGGCGTGAAGAACCCCGGCCGGCTCAAGGTGGCCGAGGACCAGGTCACCGAGACCACGGCACAGCTCCAGGCCGGGGAGGACGCGCTCCAGCGCCTCGAGCACGACCGCGACGCGCTCGCCGTCGCCCGCGACCACCGCGCCGAGGCCGAGACCGCGCTCCTCGAGCGCCGCTCGATGCTCGAGAAGGCCCGCCAGGCCGAGCGCCTGACCGCGGAGCGCGACGCCGCCCAGGACCGCTACGAGCGCTTCCGCACGGCGGTCACCGTCCGCGACGAGATCGCCGAGCTCGAGCGCACCCACCCGTCGCCCACGCCGCTGCCCGTGCTCCGCAGCTCGGTCGACCGGATGCGCACCGTCGACGGCAAGATCGCGACCCTCGAGAGCATGCTCCAGGAGGGCGAGGTCCGCGTCGACTACGGCGAGGCGCCGTCCGAGCGATGGCGCCCGCTGTCGCGCTGGTCGCTCGTGCTGGTCCTGATCGGCATCGCGATCTCGGCCCTGAGCTTCCTGCTCCTGTTCGGCGACATCGTCGACTTCGGCGTCCTCCCGATCATCCTCGGCGGCGCCGTCGCGCTGGTCGGCCTCGTGCTCGCGGTCGTCGGCTGGTGGCTGCGCCGGGCGACGCCGACGTACGAGCAGCTGCAGGACAGCCAGGTGAACCGCCGGCTGCGCGGCCGGTCCGAGCTCGAGCAGGAGCTGCGCGAGGCGCAGGCCGAGCACGACGACCTCCTGCTGCGGCTCGGGCTGACGACGTTCGCCGAGGCCGAGGAGCGGCTCGGGCTGGAGGAGGCGCACGTCGCCGAGATCGAGCAGCGCCGGGCGCACCTGTCGGGCCTCGTGGGCGACGAGAAGCTCGACGTGCTGCCGGCCCGCCGCGACACCGCCGCGCTCGAGATCGAGCAGAAGACCGCGGCGCTCGAGGCGCTCGGGCCGATCGCCAAGGAGCCGCGAGCCCGCGAGCGCCTCGAGGTCGAGGTCGCGGACGCCGAGAAGCAGCTCGACCGGACGCGCGACGACGAGGCCAACGCCCGGGCGCGCGTGGAGCAGAACCCGGTCGACGCCGAGGAGGTGGCCGCGACCGCGGAGCACCTCGCCGCGGCCCGCGAGGCGCTGGGCCAGCTCCGTCGCCGGGAGCGCGTCTACGAGCGCACGCTCGCGGAGCTCAACACCGCCGAGCAGGCGACGATGCAGCTCGCGACCCGCTACCTCGAGCGGCGCATGGTCGCGGACGTGACCCGGATCACCGGCGGCCGCTATCGCCGTGTCCGCGTCGACGACACCAACCTCGGCATGGAGGTCTACTCGCCGGAGCGCGACGACTGGGTCGCGGTGACCGACCTGTCGCAGGGCACCCTGGACATCGTGTACCTCGCGGCGCGCCTCGGGCTCGTGCGCCTCGTCACCGGGGACCGCCGGCCGCCGATCGTCCTCGACGACCCGTTCGTGACGCTCGACGACGCCCGCGCCGCCCGCGCGCTGGAGCTGCTGCGCGAGGTCGCGGCCGACTTCCAGGTCATCTACCTGACGACCTCGGACCGCTACGACGCCCTCGCCGACAAGGTGATCGCGCTCGACGGCCCGACCGCCGCCGACTCGCCACGTCGAGCCGGAGGGCGTGGCCCCTGCCTGAGGTCGCGGGACCGATCGCGGTCCTGGCGCTCGGCCTCGTCTCGGCGGCCTCCTGGGGGGCGGGCGACTTCGGCGGCGGGCTGCTCAGCCGGAGCGCGCCGCTGCTGGGGGTCGTGTTCGGGTCCCAGTTCATCGGCATGCTGGCGGCGCTGGTGCTCGCGCTGCTCCGGGGCGAGCCGCTGCCGCAGGGCCCGGACGTCGCGTGGGCCGTCGCCGGCGGCGTCCTCGGGGTGGTCGGGATCACGGCGCTGTACCGCGGGCTCGCCGTCGGGCGGATGGGCGTCGTCGCGCCGACCACCGGCGTCCTCGCCGCCGTGGTGCCGGTCACGGCGGGCTTCCTGCTCGAGGGCGTGCCGTCGACCGAGGTCGTCGTGGGCATCGGCCTCGCGCTGGTGGCGGTCATCCTGGTGACGCGCGCGCCGGGCCACGACGCCGCGACGAGGTCGGGGATCGAGTGGGGCCTGCTCGGCGGCCTGGCGATCGGCGCGTTCAGCGTGTGCATCGGCCAGCTGTCCGGCGCCGGCGCGTTCGCCCCGCTCGTGCTCGTGCGGCTGATCGAGGGCGGGATCGTCGCGCTCGTCATCGTCCTCGGGCGCCAGCCGTGGCGGATGCCGATCACGACGCTCCGCTGGGTGCTCGTCGTCGGGCTGCTGGACATGGCCGGCAACGGCGCGTTCATCCTCGCGGCGCAGGCGGGCGCGCTCGCGATCGCGGCGACGGTCTCGTCGCTCTACCCGGTCGGGACCGTGATCCTCGCGATCGCCGTGCTCCACGAGCGCCTGACGCGCAGCCACGCGGCGGGCATCGTGCTCACGGGCGTCGCGATCGTGCTGATCGGCCTCGGGACGGCCGGGTCGTGAGGGCCGGTCGTCGGCGTAGGATCGCCGCGTGAGGATCTCCGCCAAGGTCGACTACGCCGTGCGGGCGATGTGCGAGCTCGCGTCGCGTGACGGCGACGTGCCCGTGAAGGCCGAGCAGCTCGCGGCGGCCCAGGAGATCCCGCTCTCGTTCCTCGAGAACATCCTCGTCGACCTCAAGCGGGCCGGCATCGTCCGCTCGCTGCGCGGCCAGGTCGGCGGGTACCGGCTCGGCCGGCCGGCGAGCGAGGTGAACATCGCCGACGTGATCCGGGCCGTCGAGGGGCCGCTCGCCGACGTGCGCGGGATCCGCCCGGAGGCGCTCCGGTTCGAGGGCCCCGCGACCGCGTTGCGCGACGTCTGGCTCGCCAACCGCGCGAGCGTGCGGCGGGTCCTGGAGCGGGTGACGATCGCGGACGTCGTCGCCGGCGAGCTGCCGGCCGACGTGCGCGCGCTGCTCGACGACCCGGACGTGCTCGTCGGGCACTGAGCTCTCGGGTCGCGGCCCGCCGCCGCGACGCGCCTACGTCGTGAGCAGGCCCGCGCTTCGCCCGGATCCGGCGCTCGATCGTCCCGAACACGAGCGAGTCGAGCAGGATCCCGATCGTCAGGATCACGAGCATGATCGAGAGCAGGCCCTCGCTGTCGACGAGGTCGCGGTTGACCTGGAGCAGCTGGCCGAGCGAGGTCTTGTTCGCGATGACGACGATCAGCTCGCCGGCCATCAGGCTGCGCCAGGCGAACGCCCAGCCCTGCTTGAGGCCGCCGACGAAGCTCGGCATCGCCGCGGGCAGGATGATGTAGCGGTAGGCGTCGACGCCCTTCGCGCCGAGGACGCGCCCGGCCCGGGTCAGCACCGGCGGGATGTGGTCGACGCCGTGGATGAGCCCGTTGGCGATCGACGGCGCGGCGCCGAGCACGACCACGAACGTGATCGCCTCCTCGGTGAGCTTGAACAGCAGCACCGCGAGCGGGAACCACGCGATCGAGGGCATGGTCTGGAGGCCCATGATCAGCGAGCCCGTCGCGGAGCGCATGACCGCGAACCGCGACACCAGCACGCCGATGCCGACCCCGATGACGACGGCGATGCCGAAGCCCCAGATGGCGCGGCGGAGCGTGGTCAGGATCGCGCCCCAGAGCTCGGGGGTGCCGGCCTCGGACGCGAGGCGGCCGAGGACGTCGGTGGGTGCCGGCAGGACGTAGGTGGGCCACCGGCCGCTGAGCACGACGAGCTCCCAGGCCACGAGGGCGATGCCGATCGCGATCGCCTTGGGCCAGAACGACGACCAGAGGCGTCGCCACAGCGGCCGGCCGCGGACGACCGGGGTCTCGAGGGCGTCGAGCCCGGCGACCTCGCTCCGGCGCGGCGCCGGGGCGGCGGTCGCGGCTCCGGGTGCGGTCGTCGGACGCGTTGGCGGGGATCACGCCCCGAAGACTAGCGTCCATGGCGAGCGACCTCCTCGCGCAGGCGCGTCGTGATCTCCGCCGCGAGCTGGGCGACGTCGCGGTCCTCGATCCGCCGCGGGCGCGGGATGTCGACGGGGAACTCCATCGCCACCTTGCCCGGCCGGCTGGTCAGCAGCACGACGCGGTCACCGAGGCGGACGGCCTCGCGGACGTTGTGGGTCACGAACAGGATCGTCCGGCCGGTCGCCTGCCAGATCCGCTCGAGCTCGTCGTGGAGGATGTCGCGGGTCATGGCGTCGAGCGCCCCGAAGGGCTCGTCCATCAGCAGGACCTCGGCCTCCTGCGCGAGGGATCGCGCCAGCGCCACCCGCTGGCGCATGCCGCCCGAGAGCTCGTGGGGCTGGCGGCGCGCGAAGGCGGTCAGCTGGACCATCTCGAGGAGCTCGTCGACCCGCTGCTTGCGGGCCGCCTTGGGCACCTTGCGCAGGCGCAGCGGCAGGTCCACGTTGCGCTCCACGCTCAGCCACGGGAACAGCGCGGCCTCCTGGAACATGAACGACGGGTCGCCGAGGCACTCGACGGTGCCGCTCGTCGGCCGGTCGAGGTCGGCGACCAGGTTGAGCAGCGTCGACTTGCCGCAGCCCGAGGCGCCGAGGAGGCACACGAACTCGCCGCGGCCCACAGACAGCGAAATGTCCTCGAGCGCCGTGACCGCGTCACCGCCGCTCGAGAACACCTTCGTCACGTGATCGATCCGGACGGCCACCCCCCGGGCCGAAGCCGACCCGGGGGGAGGAGGAGTGGCCGTCGGTTGCGGCGGGCTCGCCGCGGTCAGGAGTCCGCCCATCAGAGCCCCTTGACCGGGGGCTGGCCCTGCGACTGGAGCACCTCGTTGAGGAGCGTCGAGGTCGTAGAGCTTCGACAGGTCGCCCGGGTCCTTGAGCAGGCCGATCGCCTCGGCGTCGGTGGCCGACTTCTGGAGCGAGGAGGCGATCGGGTCGGCCGTGAAGGTGAGGTTCTTCCAGGCGGCGGCCAGGAGGTCCGTGCCCAGCTTCTTGGAGGTGAGCTTCTCGATCTCGTCGTTGACGGTCGCCTGCGCGGCCGCCGGGTCGGCGTTCACCTCGTCGATCGCCTGCAGGTTCGCGAGCAGGATCCGCTTGACGACCTCGGGGTTGGCCTGGAGGAACTTGGTCGCCACGAGCAGGTGGGTCGTCACGTACTTGCCGTCGGGCCACAGGTCGCGCTCGTCGACCAGGACCTTGGCGCCGGCCTCCTGGACGAGGCGCGTCGCCCACGGCTCGGGCACCCACGCGCCGTCGATCGTCCCGGCCTGGAACGTCTCGAGCGTCTGCGCGTTGTCCTGCGGCACGACCGAGACGTCGCCGCCGCCGGCCGTGTCCGTGGTGAGCCCCTGCTGCTTGAGCCACGAGCGGAGGGCGACGTCCTGCGTGTTGCCGAGGCCCGGGGTCGCGATCTTCTTGCCCTTGAGGTCGGCCGCGCTGGTGATCTCCGGCTTGACGACGAGGAACGCGCCGCCCGACGTGGAGCCCGAGATCACGCGGACCGCCTCGCCGTTGGTCTTCGCGAACATGTTGATCGCCGGGTTGGGGCCGATGTACGTGATGTCCAGGGCGTCGGACAGGATCGCCTCGCTGGCCGGGGTGCCCGAGCTGAACTGCTTGACCTGGATGTCGGCGTTGGGGAGCAGCTTCTTGAGCGGCCCGTCGTCGGCGAGGGCGACGAGGCCCGGGGCATGCGTGATGTTGGGGAACACCCCGAAGCGGACGGTGACCGCGTCGTCGAGCGGGCCGATGCTGCCGGCGGCGGCCGGGGAGGCGCCGCTCGAGGCGGCGGCGGGAGGGGGAGCCGCCGGCGATGCGGCGCCCGCGGACGGGCTGGCCGCGCCGCTGCTGCACGCCGCGACGATGAGGGCGGCGATGGCGACGGTGGCGAGGGTTCGTCCGCGTGTGACGGGCCGCATGGATCCTCCGGCGGGTGCCAGTGCGGGGCGAGCCTGAGTCATGTTTTCAGGTTATTCCGACCGAACTAGTGAGAATAGAACCACAGGGCGATGATGGCGGGCTGTCAAATGCCGCGCGGAGCGCCGATCGCTGTCGACGCGATCGCCGACTGGCAGGCAAGGCCGAGGCGGCGTCGCGGCCTCAGGCCCGGTGGATCTCGACGGCGTCGACGTCCTCGGTGCGGGTCAGCCGGTGGACGCGGCGAAGCCCTCCGCGTCCAGGGCGCCCGGCCGGAGGGCGGCGGCCAGATCGGCGAGCTGGCGGTCGACGGCGTCGTCGGGGACGATCGCCGGTCGCGCGGCCGCGGTTGCGGGCACGGACGATGTCGGACGGCAGGTCCAGCACGATCGCGACGGCCGGCACGCTCGCGCCGGCGGCGACCCGCAGGAGCGCGAGGCGGGCGTGGCGCTGGACGCTGGTGGCGTCGACGACCGTCAGCCGGCGATCGGCCATCCGCCGCGCGAGCGCCCGGTGCAGTGCCGCGAAGGCCGGCCGCGTCGCCGCCTGGTCAGCGGGATCCCCGGCGATGACGCCGCGGAACGCATCCGACGACAGCACCTCGTCGGGCGCGAAGTGGCGCGCGGCGAACGTCGACTTGCCCGACCCGGCGGCGCCGACCAGGACGACCAGCGCCGGATCCGGGATCGTCGAGGATCGGGCGCCCGGTCACCAGGGACGGCCGGTGCGGCCGCTCAGCCGCCGTCGCCCGGCGGGTTGTCGTCCGACGGCGGGGCCTCGGAGGCGGACGGCTCGGGCGTCGGCTCGGGCGTCGCCTTCGGGGGCTTCGTCGGCTTGGGGGTGGGCTTCGGTGTCGGCTTGGGCGTGGGCTTCGGGGTCGCCCGGGGCTTGGGCGGGATCCCGCACGTCGACGACTTGGACGCGCTCTTCGTCGGGCCGCTGCCGGCGTCGGGCATCGTGTCGAAGCCCTTCGGCCGGACGCCCGTGGGCGTGAACAGGCTGGCCGCGAGCGCCCGGATCTTCTTGACCTGCGGGACCTGGATCGACCCCCGCACGTCGTAGCCGGACTTCACCAGCGGATGGTCGATGACGACGCGGAAGACGTCCTTGCGCCCGATGTCCGAGGCGATGCCGATGTAGTCGGCGATGAACGACGGCCGGATGTTGGTCGTGATCGTCTGGCCGATCGAGCGCAGGAAGCGCGACGGGTTGTCGAGGAACGCGCCCCGCACCATCTTGTCGCGCAGGGCGGCGATGACCTCCTGCTGGCGGCCGGCGCGCGTGAAGTCGCTCTCGCCGGTCGCCTTGCGCACGCGGGCGTAGGCGAGGGCCTCCTCGCCGTCCATGTGGTACCGGCCCGGCGTGATGTTGAAGCCCTTGATCCCGTACTCCTTGTAGCGGGGATCGCAGAAGCCGTCGGTCACGTTGAGGTTGACGCCGCCGACCGCGTCGACGAGCGAGACGAACCCGGGCAGGTTGACCTGGGCCCAGGAGTCGATCTTGAGGTTGAGCAGCGTGCCGAGCGCCGCGGCCAGCACGGACTGCCCGTCCTTCGCGCCCGGGAACTTGCCCGGGTGCCAGCGCGCGTAGCTGACGAGGCTGTTGATCTTGCCCCGGAACTTGCGGCCGTCGGGCAGGGGGACGTCGACCATGTCGCGCGGGATCGACGCCATCGAGACCGTCTTGCCGACGGGGTCCAGCGAGACGACGATCATCGTGTCGCTGAGCAGCGTGTTGCGGCCGATGCCCGAGTCCATCCCGATCAGCAGCACGTTCACGCGCGGCACCGCGGGCGCCACGGACGCGGAGGCGGTCGGGTCCAGCGACGGGTCGCTCGAGGGGTCGGGTGCGTCCGACGGATCGAGGGCGAAGTCCGGGTCGTTGGCGTCGATCGGCGGCGCGGTCGCGTCCGGCACCCAGGCGCCGCCTTCGGCGACGGGCTGGAAGACCTCGTTGGCCGCGTCCCGCGCATCGACGGTGAGCCCGGCGACGACCAGCTGCGGGCCGAGGATGATCACGAGCGACAGCGCGAGCGCGCCGATCGTGGCGGCGCGCCGGGTGAACGGCGTGATCACGCTCGTCGCCGCGACGGCGAGGAGGCGCCAGCCGAGGATCGACGGCCTCGACGATGAGCAGCGTCGTCAGGATCGCCGGGTCGAACAGCCGGGCGGCGAGCTCGGTCGGGTTGGTCGTCGCCGCGAAGAGCACGAGGGCGACCAGCGCGACGACGAACGGCCCGCCGAGCAGCAGCGCCCACCTCCAGCGGCCGGCCGCGAGGTGGCCGAGGCCCGGGAACAGGGCGTTGAGCAGGATGAAGCGGGGAGCCCTCGACGGTGGCTGGACGGGCGGGCTCGACGGGGGCGCGTCGGCCTGGCGTGACGGGTCGGACATCGCCGCGAAGGATGCGGTCGATCGCCGATTGCCGCAACCACGCGCGTGTCACGGACGGCAGGGCGCGGATGTCCAGGCCGGCTTGTGCTCGTGGCCCCAGCCCGTCGCGAGGTAGGTGGGATCGCCACCGTCGGCGTCTATCGTCGCGAGCCCGTCTCCGGTGAAGGTGCCGGCATCGATCGAGCCGTGGTCCGCGATGATGCGCGTCCCGTCGGGCGACCACGCCGGGTCCTGGAAGCCATCTTCGTGCCCGGCCGGAGGCGCCGGCGTCAGCGTTCGCAGACCGCTTCCATCCGGGCGCACCACCCACAGGCTCCGCTTCGGGAAGCCGCTGGAGACGGCGTCGAACAGGATCACGGAGCCATCGGGCGCCCAGTCCGCCTTCCATGGCGCGATCGAGGGCGGCGTGATCCGCGTCAGCCCGGTCCCGTCGACGTTCATGATCCAGAGCGCCGCGTCGTTCTCGGTCGAATTGCGGGTGAACACGATCCGTCGGCCGTCGGGAGAGAACCTCGGCCCATAGTCGGTCGTCGCGTCGGCGGGCAGTGCGGCGATGCGCTGCTTGTGGCCGCCGTCGGTGGCGTCCATCGTCCAGATGCCTTGCTTGCCGGGCTCAGACGAATCGAAGGCGATGCGGGTGCCGTCGGGAGACCAGCCCGGATCGCCCTCGAGGCCCACGGATCGGGTCAGCAACCGAACGTCCGTGCCGTCCGGTTTCATGGTGTAGATGTCCCAGGTGTCCTCGTCCTCGCTGGTGGGGGAAGGGTCCTCGTAGTTGGCGTTGAGGGCGATCCGCGACCCATCGGGCGACCACGCCATCCAGCCGGCACTGTGGCCATCCGGGGTCGGCAGCTGTCTCGCATTCGATAGGTCGGCACAGGCCGTCCACGGCTGCCAGTGCCCCGCCGCGTCCTTCCGCATGAAGGCGATCGTGCCCGTAGCCGATGTCGGCAACACCGTCTCCGATGCGGCGCTTGCCGCCGACGCCTCCGTGGTCGGTACGGGACCGGTGCCAAGCCGCGGGGTTTCGGGCACCGCCGACGGCATGGCCGATGCGCTGCATGCTGCGACGACCAACCCAACCGTGACAATCAGAGCGGCGTAGCGAGCCATTCGAGCCTCCTGTGCACGCGCGCGGGCGCACGAAACCAAGGTCTTCCGATTGATTTGGGTTGTCGGTTCCGAGCTGGGCGGCCGTGTGCCACCCTTCAGCAGCCGATCGCGCTCCAATCCGGAACGTGCTCGGCCCCGTCGCCGTCAGCGAGCGATACGACGTCGCCGTCCGACGGCCGCATCACGGCGAGACCCAGCTTGACGGGCGGGAGGGTGCCGTCGATCAAGCCGTGGACGAGCAGGATCTCGCTGCCATCGGGCGACCACACGGGATCGGCGTAGCCAGAGCTGAGAGCCCCCTGGCCGCGCGGCAGGGTGAGCGAAGCCAGGCCGGTGCCGTCCGGTCGCACCGTGTACAGGGTTTGGAACGGGTGTGACGCGTCTGCGGCGTCGAACAGGATGGTGGTCCCATCCGGCGACCAATCCGCCTTCGATGGCAGGATGTACGCAGGCGTCAGTGGCGTGAGATGCGTGCCGTCAACGTTGACCACGTAGATCCGACTCGTCCGGTCATCGATGACACGGGTGAAGGCAACCCGTGCGCCATCCGCGGAGAACGTTGGGCCGTAGTCGCTACGGGCCCCAGGCAATGGTGTCGATGCGATCCTCCGCTGGCCGCTGCCATCCGCGTTCATGACCCAGATTCCTTCACGGCCAGGCTCCGTCGAGTCGAATGCGATGAGCCGCCCGTCGTCCGAGTACGCCGGGTCGCCTTCAAGCCCCACCGAGCTGGTGAGCCTCGATACCGCCCCAGAGTTGACATCGATCGTGTAGATGTCCCACACGTCGGTGTTGTCGCTGGTGTCGGGATCGTCGAAATTCGCGTTGAACGCGATGCGGCGACCATCGGGCGACCAGCTTGGCCAACCGCTGCTGCGGCCTTCGCGCGCGGCAATCGGTCGGACATTCGAAAGGTCCGCACATGCCAGGAAGAGCTGGGAGTGCAAGTCGTCGGGGCCGCGCATGAAGGCGATCGTTCCAGCGCCTCCGAACGGCCCGCCTCGACGCTGGTGCAACACGCCGGAGCCGACCAGCGCCCACGTTGCAGCCATCGTCAGCGCGAGCACAGCCAACGCACCTACGACCCGCTGATCGAGCCCAGCCACGCGGCGCAGCCCGATCGTCCCCCCGCGGACGGCCACGAGCCATCCAGGTCGCTGGCGCGCCCCCCGCGCTCGGTCGATGGCCACCGCGTGCAGCCCGACGGGTGCCGTCATCGAGGCCTCGGCATCCAGCCATGCGGCGAGCTCTCGGTCGAAATCGATCCATCGCGGTCATCGGACGGCCTCGGCGACGAGGGGTGCAGGCTGCTCATCGGCTTCAAGCGACGCTCGCAGCGCCTTCATCGCGCGGTTGAGCCTGGACTGCATCGTTCCGAGGGGGATGCCGAGCACCTCCGCGGAATTCAACGAGGGTCATTCCCAGGTAGTGGTGGAGCGTGATCACGGCGCGCTGCTGAGGGGAGAGCCGGCGGAACGCGCGGCTCAGCTGATCGCGCGCGGCGACGTCGCCCTGCGCGTCGGGGGTGGCGGTCGCGGCGGTCGTGGCCACCCGGAGCTCGACGACCTCGCGGGTCCGGTGGCGGTCAGCCGCCCGATAGCAGGCGCGGACCAGGAGTCGATGGAGCCAGGCCTCGAACTTCTCGGGGTCGCGCAGGCCGCGGATGTCGAGCCATGCCCGGAGCAGCGCGTCCTGCACGGCGTCGGCTGCCCGCTCGTCGTCGCGCAGGATCAGACGCGCCGCGGAGTAGAGCTGCTGGGTCAGCGCGGCGGTCAGCGCGGAAAAGGCGTCGACGTCGCCTCGCTGCGCCCTGACCACCACGTCTCGCTGCATCAGCCGCCCCGATGGTCGCGGCTCATTCGGCCGCGCTCGCCTAGTCTGGGACGCCTCGCGGTCGTTTTGTTCCATACGCGGCGTTCCAGGTCGTTCCTCGGCCGGTCGACATTCGCGCGATCGTACGAGCACGGCTCGCAGCCACCGACCCTCCGGTACCGTCAGGCCGTGACCGTCGAGACCCTCCCGCATCGGCAGGACTGGCGCATCCCGGTCGCCGCGTTCTGGGTCACGCAGCTCGTCGAGAGCCTCGGCGTGAGCCAGGTCTTCGCCCTCCTGCCGGCGTACCTGCGGCAGCTCGGCGTGCCCGAGGCGGACCGGATCGCCTTCGTCGGCCTCTACAGCTCGCTGGTCTTCGTCGTCGGGCTGCCGCTCGTCCCGCTGTGGGGCGTGTGGGCCGACAAGTACAGCCGCAAGGCCGTGATCGTGCGCAGCGCCCTCGTCGAGGCGGTCGTGTTCGCCCTCGCCGCCCTCGCCCGCGAGCCGTGGCAGATGGCGATCGCCGTCCTGCTGATCGGGTTCCAGCTGGGCAACACGGGCGTCATGCTGGCCGCGATCCGGGACGTCACGCCGAAGCACCGCCTGGGCACGACGATCGGCCTGTTCGGTGCCGCGGGTCCGATCGGGTTCGCGCTGGGGCCCGTGCTGGCGGGCATCCTGATCGACGGCGCGGGCTGGTCGATCAGCGGCGTCTACGCGCTGTCGGCGGCGCTGTCCGTGGGGACGGCGCTGCTGATCACGTTCGGCACCCACGAGATCCGCCCCGAGGTCATCCCGGAGGGCTCCGTGATCCGGCTGGCGTTCGCGGCGATGCGCAGCGTCCTCGCCGACCCGGTCGTCCGCCGCCTGTTCCTCGTCTACGGCGTCGTGTTCCTCGCCAACCAGGTGTCGCGCCCGTACACGCCCGTGCTGGTCGAGGCGATCGTCGGGACGGGTCCAGGCCTCGCGGCCGTCCATCGGAATCGTGCTGGGGGTCGGCTCGCTGGTCGGGGCGTTCTTCGCGCCGGGCGCCGGCTGGGTCGGCGACCGCATCGGGTTCCGGCCGGTCCTGGTGGCGGCCCTGGTCGGCGGCGGCGTGGCGAGCCTGCTGATGCCGCTGATGCCCGCGATCGGCTCCCTCGCGCTCGCCGCCACGCTCCTCGGCGCGGCGGTCGCGAGCACCGGCGCGATGGTGTTCTCCCTGCTCGCGACCGAGGTCGCGCCGGAGCGCCGCTCGACGACGCTCAACCTCGTCTACCTGCCGCTCTACGTGGCGGGGATCATCGGTCCGGCGATCGGCGGCGGGCTGGCGGCGGCCGCCGGTCCCGCGGCGCCCTACGTCATCGGCGCGATCGTGTTCTTCCTGGGGGCGGCGATGATCGCCGTCCGACGCGGCTCCGTGCGGGACCGGCGTCACCCGCGGAGCCCGTCCCACGAGTGGAGCCCGCGTCCAGGGGCATACCGCTGGGTTAGGATCGCGCCATGCCCATCGCGGTCCCTCCACGTGCCGAGCCTGCTGACGCGGCCGCACCTGCGCCCGGGGCGCACGCGGTCTCGTGGCGCGACCGACGAGGCCGCCGACTGGGCTGAGCCGGAGGTCATCACCGCCGCCGGCGTCCGCTGGCTGCACCTCGAGCACCCCCTCGAGCAGGACCGCGACTGGCTCGAGCGCGAGTTCGGCTTCCACCACCTGGCGATCGAGGACGTCGCCTCGCGCAACCAGCGCCCCAAGCTCGACGCCTACGACGACTACCTGTTCATCGTTCTGCACTTCCCCGTCTTCGACAAGTCGTCCGGGCGCCTGCTGACCGCCGAGGTGGACCTGTTCGTGGGTCCCGACTACCTCATCACGCTGCCCGACCACAACCTGCCGCCGCTGGCCGCGATGTTCGAGCGCTACCGCGAGCGAGACGAGGTCCGCAAGGCGACCTTCGCCAAGGGGACGGGCTACCTGCTGTACCGGATCGTCGACACCTGCGTCGACGCCTCGTTCCCGATGCTCCGCAAGATGGGCGCCAAGCTCGACGACCTCGAGGACGACATCTTCGAGGGGCGGTCGGACAAGATCGTCCAGGACATCTCGAACGCGAAGCAGGAGATCATCAACTTCCGGCGCGTCGTCCGGCCGATGCGCGCGGTGCTCCGCGACCTCGAGCGCACCAAGCAGCGCTATCTCGCCGACGACCTCGACGTCTACTTCGATGACACGACGGACGCCGTCGAGCGGATCTGGGACATCCTCGAGAACTACAAGGAGGTCGTGGAGGCCCTCGAGGACTCCAACGAGTCGGTGCTGTCCCACCAGCTGAACTCGACGCTGCGCGTGCTCACCGCCTTCAGCGTGGCGCTCCTGCCGCTCACGCTGATGGCCTCCATCTTCGGGATGAACTTCGACCTGCCTGGCGACGAGAGCGTCGTGGCGTTCTGGCTCGTGATCGTGGCCATGGTCGTGATCTTCGCCGGCGTCCTGCTGTTCTTCCGCCGCCGCGGCTACCTCTAGGCGCAACGACCGCATCCCCCGATTTGACGCGCACGACGGCGCATCCGAATCTAGGCATCTCGGGGACAGGGGAAGAAGCCTCTCGTGGCGAGAGGCGCCTCTCCGTGGAGCGGGGACCACCGGCGATGACCGACCGGTGCGTGCTGCGCAACAGGAGGCATCGGGACGTCCGTCATGCGCCGTGGCTCGCCCGGCATCGTCGTTCACGATGCCCAGCCCGCGGATCCGCGCGCCCGGGTCCGTCCGCCCATCCTGGTCCAGGAGCCGCTGGTCGAGGCGAAGCTGGCGGCGCCGTACCTGCGGCCGGAGGTCCTGCCGCGTGACTCGCTGCTGCCGCGCCTGCTCGGCGCCGACAGCGGGCTGGTGACGTTCGTCGCGCCGCCGGGGTACGGCAAGTCCACCTGCCTCGCGCTGTGGCGGGCGAAGGAGTCGCGCCCGGTGGGCTGGGTGACCGTGGACGCGGCCGACGCCGACCCGATCCGGTTCCTCAACTACATGGCGCTCGCGATCGAGCGCGCGCTGCGGTCGCGGAAGCCGATCGTCGAGCGGATCGGCGGGACGGCAGGCTCCGCCCTGTCCAACGCCGTGCCGCGGCTGACGTCGGCCCTCCACGAGCTCGGGCGGCCGATGGTGCTGATGCTCGACGACGTGCACCATCTCGGCGGGACCCCGTCGGCCGACGTGCTGGCGATGGTGGTCGACTACCTGCCACGCGGGATCACGATCGCCGCGGCCGGGCGCACCGACGCGGGGCTGCCGCTGGCACGGCTCCGGGCGAGCGGGCGGCTCGTCGAGATCGGCATCGGGGACCTCGCGCTCGACGAGGCGGAGGCGGGCCGGATGGCGGCGCTGGGCGGACGGCAGCTGCCGCCGGACGAGGCCCGTGACCTCCATGCCCGGACGGAGGGCTGGCCCGCGGCGGTCTACCTGGCCGTGCTCCGTGCGCAGGCCCGCGCGGCCGCGAATGGCCGGTCGGCGGCGCCCACGGGCGTCTCGGGTCGTGACACGGACATCGGCGACTACCTCGACGGCGAGCTGCTCGACCACGCGACGCCGCGGGTGCGCACGTTCCTGACGCGCACCGCCGTCCTGGACCGGATGAGCGCCGACCTGTGCGACGCGGTGGTCGACGGCTCGGGCTCCGAGCGGATCCTGCGCGACCTCGCGGCGACCAACCAGCTCGTGGTCCCGCTCGACGGGCAGGGCGGCTGGTTCCGGTACCACACGCTGCTGCGCGAGCACCTCCTCGTGATGCTCGAGCGCGACCGGGTCTCCGCGGACGAGCTCAACCGACGAGCGGCAGCGTGGTACGCGGCCAACGGCATGCCCGAGATGGCCGTCGACCACCTGTTCGCCGCCAGGGATCCCGACGCCGCCGCCGCGCAGGCCTGCCTCATCGTTCCGCGGCTGTTCCGCGAGGGCCGCGAGGCGACGTTCGCGCGCTGGCTCGTCCAGCTCGACGACGAGAGCCTCCGCCGCCAGCCGTTCCTCGCCGCGATGGGTGCGTGGATGTACACGATCCGCGGCGGCGCCGGCGAGGCGGAGCGGATGACCGACCTCATGACCGGTTCGGAGTACGACGGCGCGCGCCCGATCGGCGCCGAGGCGTACGAGGAGGCGCGGGCGTCGGTGCGCGCGTTGTCCGGGCGGGACGGGCTGGACGCGGCGCTCGGCGAGGCCCGCACGGCCGTCGATGCCGCCGAGCGCCTGAGCCCCTGGCGGCCGCAGTCGCTCGCGGTGCTCGGCGCGATCCTCGTGATCCTGGGCGATCGCGAGCGGGGCGAGGCCGCCCTCGCGGAGGCCGCGGCGTCCGCCCAGCCGCTGGGCGCCGTGCGCGCGCTCGTGTTCGCCGACGCGTGGCGGGCGCTGAGCGCGATCGAGCACGACGACTGGTCGACCGCCGACACGCTGTCCCGCCGGAGCGCCGCCACGGCGGCGCGCGCCCGGTTCGACCCCGACGCCGTCGCGGCGGTGTGGTCGGTCGTGGCGGCGCGGGTCGCGATCCACCGCGGCGAGCTCGCCGAGGCCAGGCGCCAGATGGCGACGTTCCAGATGGCGCGCACCGCGCTCGGGCCGGCGACGGGGTGGCTCAGCGTGCGCAGCCTCATCGAGGGCGCGCGCACCCACCTGGCGCTCGCGGACCCCGCCGGCGCACGCTCGTGCCTCCAGCAGGTCGCGGACATCCGGGTCCTGCGCCCGCGCCTCGGCGCCCTGGCCGACGAGGCCGCCGAGCTCCGCGAGCGCATCCGGAGCCTGCCACCGGGCCCCGGCGGGACCTCGACGCTCACCCCGGCCGAGGTGCGCGTGCTGCGGCTGCTGCCGACCTACCTGACCGCGGCCGAGATGGCCGACCGCCTGTACGTGACGCCCAACACCGTGCGCACGCAGATCCAGGCGCTGTACGGCAAGCTCGGCGCGACGTCGCGGGCCGAAGCCGTCGAGGCCGCCATCGAGATCGGGCTCCTCGAGCCCCTGCCGGTCCTCGCTCCCGGGCGGATCACCAGCAGTTGAGGATGCGTCCGGGGCGCCCGGCGCGTTGAATAGGCCAAACGGGCGCCCGTCCATGGCGCCTGACGCGGGACGGTGCGCGATGGCTGACCGGGAGGAGATCCTCCGCCGCCTGACGCTCGGCGACGTGACGTGCCTCGAGTCGCTGATCGAGGACCGGCGGCTCGGCGGCGGCGCGCCCGCGCTGGACTTCGTCGGCGAGGCGCTGGTGAAGCTCGGCGCCCTCATCGTCACCGACGGTTCCGACGTCACCTGGCACCACACGGTCGCGGCGGCCCTCGACGCCGGCCTGACCGCCGACCAGGTGGTCGACGCGCTCGTCGTCCTGGCGCCCGTGATCGGCGGGACCCGGGTCGTCGCCGTCGCCCCGAAGCTGGCCCTCGCGACCGGGTTCGACGTCGCGTCGGCCATCGAGCTCCGCTGACCCTCGCCGCTCCGGCGGCCCGACCGCTCGCGTAGGCTAGGCGCGTGGAAGACGCTTCCGGGGACGTGGCCCCGGTTCAGGCACCGACGGCCGGGTCATCCGATCCACACCTCGATCGATCGGCGGCGATCTACGGCTCGCTGCTCGTCACGGCGCTCGTCGCCGCGGAGAGCCGCTACGGCGGCGGGATCGACTTCCTCGCGCTGTCGATCCTCGTGTCCGCCGGCGTGTTCTGGCTGATGGAGGTCTGGTCGGAGCTCGTCAACCTGCGGGTCCGCGGCCCGATCAGCGGGTCGGAGTACGCGATGGTCGCGCGCAACGAGAGCCCGATGATCGGGGCGGCCGTCGTCCCGGTGCTCATCCTGCTGGCGCCGCGGATCGGGCTCGTCACGGTGGACCAGGCGCTCACCCTGGCGCTGGTGGCCTGCGTCGTGCAGCTGTTCGTGTGGGGGCTGACCGTCGGTCACGCGTTCGGACGGGGCTGGCCGACCGCCATCGGGGTGGCCGTCATCGACTGCCTGCTGGGCCTCGTGATCGTGGGGCTCAAGGTGCTGATCATCCACTGACGGGCGGTTGACCGCGCGGTCGGTCGCGGCGGTCAGCCGGTGGGCAGGGCGCGCTCCGGTTCGCCGACGTAGCGGACGTCGGGGCGGATCAGGCGGTTGGCGCCGGCCTGCTCGATGGCGTGGGCGGTCCAGCCGGCGTGGCGCGCGAGCGCGAACGTCGCGGGGAACAGGTCGGGGGTCAGGCCCACGCCCATGAGGACGGGCGCGGCGTAGAACTCGACGTTGGTCCGGAGCGGGCGATCCGGGTACTTCTCGGCGAGCACGCGCAGCGCGACGTCCTCGACGGCGATCGCGAGCTCCAGCCAGTCGGGCCGGTGCTCCATGCTCTCGGCGACCTGCCGCAGGGCGGCGGCCCGCGGGTCGTAGGCACGGTAGACGCGGTGCCCGAAGCCCATCAGCCGGTCGCCGCGGGCGAGCGTCTCGCGCACCCACTGCTCGGCCTTCTCGGGGCTGCCGACCTCGTGGATCTGCTCGACGACCTCGGACGGAGCCCCGCCGTGGAGCGGCCCCTTCATCGCCCCGATGGCACCGACCACGGCCGACGCGATGTCCGAGCGGGTCGACGTGATGACGCGGGCGGTGAACGTGGAGGCGTTGAAGCCGTGCTCGGCGCCGACGACGAAGTAGGCATCGAGGGCGCGCGCGGTCTCGTCGTCCGGGCGGGTGCCGTTGATCATGTACAGGTAGCCCGGGACGAGGTCGAGGTCGGGATCCGGGTCGATGGGGTCCTCGCCCTTGCGGATCCGGGCGAAGGCCGCGAGCGCGGACGGCGAGAACGCGGTCAGCGCTCGTGCCTCCTCGGCGGTCGGGGGCCAGCCCAGCGGCTGCGTGGCGCCCCAGGCCGAGACCGCGGTCCGCAGCGCGTCCATGGGCTTGGCGCTCAGGGGCAGGGCGTGCAGGGCCGTGAGCACGGCGCCGGGGAGCGGCTGGCACGCGAGCTTCGCGGCCGGGTCCCAGTCGCCGGTCCAGAGGAGGTTCGCGACGGCGGGGTAGGTGCCGTGCAGGACCAGGTCGGCGATGGCGTAGCCGCGATACAGCAGCCGGCCGGCCGCGCCGTCGATGAACGACAGCGCCGTCTCGCCGGCGATGACGCCCTCGAGACCGGGCGAGTAGGGCCGGTCGTCGACGGCCGGGGATGCGGACTCGATCATGGCGTGGATGGTAGCCCGACGCGCCGGGTCAGGCGTCGAGGAATGCCTCCGCGAGGGCGATGAACGTCGCCGCGTGGCTGTGGTGGCCGCCGTGCCGCGCGCCGTCGATGATCTCGAGCCGGCCGTCGGCGAGGCGCGCGTCCAGGGCCTCGGCGCCGGTGCGGAACCACGCCGGCGACCTGGAGCCGACCAGCTGCAGGACGGGGACCCGCACCGCGGCGAGCGCCTCGAGGCCGACGGCCGGATCCGACTCGGCGGTGTCGAGCTCACGCAGGATGGTCGGGGTCGCCGCGGCCCGGAGCGGCCAGATCGGGTCCGCGCGGAACGCCGCGAGGGCCGCGGGCGGCATCCCGACGGCCTCGGTCATGAACCGCGCGAGCATGCCGTCGAGGTCGCCGGCCGCGAGGTCCGCGCGGAGGCGCGCGTCCAGCGCCGGATCGATGCCGCCCTCGCCGGCCGGGAGGGGTGCCGACTCGTAGGCCACGATCCGCCGGATCGCCGCGGTGCGCAGGCTCGCGCCGAGCGCGATCCGTCCGCCCAGCGAGTGCCCGACGACGTCGACCGGCCCGCCGTCTCCGTCGGCCGCGACGGCCTCGACCACCGCGACCAGGTCGTCGAGCTCCAGCTCGATCGAATAGGCGTCCGCCGGACCGTCGCCCGAGGCACCGCGGCCGCGCCGGTCGATCGCGTGCAGCCGCCAGCGCGTCGCGAGCTCCGGGGCGACGACCCGCCACGTGCGGTGGTCCGCGGTCGTGCCGTGCACGAGCACGAGCGGCCGCCCCTCGCCCGCGGAGAACACCGCGATCGACGTGCCGTCCGGGGCGACGACGAACCGCGACGGGGCGTCGGGGAAGGGGGCCGGCAAGGGTCCGATCAGGCCCGCGGGATGTCGGCGGCCGCGGCCTCGTCGAGGATCCAGGTCGCCTGGCCGAGGCGCGTGGCCCGGAGCGGGAGCTCGCGCGCATCGTCGCCCGTCCATGCGCGCCCGAGCACGGCCGCCTTCGAGGCCCCCGCCGACACGACGACGACGCGCCGCGCCGCCGCGACCAGCCGGGGATGCATGGTGACCCGGTCCACGTGCGGCTCGATGTGCGTCGGTGCCGGCACCGCGACGCTCAGGGCCGGCGAATCCCAGACGGCCGAACCGGGGAACACGGACAGGATGTGCCCGTCCGGCCCGACCCCGACGACGAACACGTCGAACGCGGGCAGCGTCGCCGGCGACGCGTCGGTCGCCGGCCCGTGCTCCCGGATCGCATTGGCGTACCCAGTCGCCGCCCAGGCCGCCCCGCCGGCGTGCGCGATCGCCTCGGTGATCGCCACCTGGTGGATCTGGGACGCGGGGATCCGCACGCCGTCGCCGTGACCGCCGACGTCCGCCCCTTCCGGGCTGCCGCCTTCCTCGTCGCCGCCGCTCGTGAGCAGCACCTGGGTGAACGGCAGCACGTTCGAGAGCGGGTGGTCGGGTGGCACGAACCGGTCGTCGCCCCACCAGACGTGGACGCGGGACCAGTCGACGAGGTCGCGCAGCGGGGTCCGGGCGAGGTGGTGGTAGATCCCGGGAGCGGCCGAGCCGCCGGTGGTCACCCAGTGGGCGACGCCACGCGCCGCGATCGCCGCATTCAGGCCGTCCGCGATCGACCGCGCCGCCGCCGCGGCCACGGCGTCGTCGTCGGGCAGGACCCGCAGCTCCGGCCGGCCGTCCACCCGGTTCGTCTCGCTCATGCGGCTCCTTCCACGGGGGCGGCACGCGCCGCATCGCCGACCAGCGCCGCCGCCATCCGGACGGTCTCGACGGTCAGCGGGTCGCGCCCGCCGACCTCGAGCGCCTCGCTGAGCAGGTCGACCTCGCTCCGGCGCGGCGCCTTGAACGTGCGGTCCATCGCCTCGACGCCGTCGAGCCAGGCGTGCACGTGGACGTTCTCGGCCTCGGCGGTGACGTCGGTCCGGAGCTCGGAGCCACGCCGCTCGGCGAGGATCTCGACCCGCAGCGTCGTCCCGGGCGGCATCGGGGACGCGACCGGGCGGATGACCACGCTGACACTCGCTGCCCTGGTCCTTGAGGCGGCCATGCAGGCCGCGGTGCAGCGGCAGCTTCTCGCCGGGTCGGACGCGTGCCGGCGACCACCCGGTGCGCCCCTTCGGCTCGTCGGCGACGAGCGGCGTCACGACGCGCATGCCCAGCCGCGACGCGAGCCACGCGACGTGGTACAGCGGCTTGACGATGTTGGTCGTCCCGGGGCGCCGGTCTCGTCGTGCGTCGCGTAGGTCACCGCGATCCGGCGGACGCTGTGCAGGAACGGCAGGAAGTCGGGGTGGTCGAAGACGGTCGCGATCGCCTCGCGCCAGCGCGACTGGCGCACGAGGGCGAAGTCGCGGATCGACAGCCGGTCGAAGTCGTCGTAGAGGCCGGCCAGCTGGACGCAGGCGATCGACGCCGTCGCCCGACCCAGGTCGACGCGTCGACGACCAGGCGATCCGTCGCCTCGAGCAGGTCGCGCACGGGCTCCGACTGGAACAGCGGCTCGCCGGGCCACCAGACGGTGACCGGCAGGTCGTGGATCAGGAGCGGCGCCGACCAGGCCGAACAGGTGCCGGCCCGTCTCGCCGCCCGCCGTCAGGAAGATCAGCTCGGTGCACGTCTCCGGCGCGTCGGGCCGCGGCATCACGCAGTGGGCCTGGATCCGCGCGTCGATCCACGGCGGCCCGTCCGGGTCCGCGCCCTGGATGATCAGCGTCCGCGACGGATGCCGCCCGGTCAGGCGGCTGATCGTCTCCGCGCTGCGCTCGCCGACCTCGGGCTGGCGCGCGACGACGACCAGGTTCATCACCGACGTCCGGGCCGCGATGTGCCGGCCGCCGGGTCGTCCGCCCTCGCCGTCCCCGTCGGCGTCGACGATCGCGAGGTTGGGCTCCGCCCAGATGCGGGCCAGCTCGCGCTCGATGCCCTCGATCGAGTTCGCCCTGGACATCCAGCGCAGCGTCGGCTCCCCGGGCCGCGGCGGCTCCGCCAGCGCGATCTGCCCGCCACCCGCGGGCCGCGTCCCGACCGCGATCACCTCGCCCGGCACCCGCGTGCGCTCGCTACCGTCCGCGGACGAACCCCCGTCGCCGGCGCCGTCCGTCAGATCCGGCGCCACCGGCGTCCCTCGCGCGAGAGCAGGTCGTCGGCCGCCTCGGGCCCCCAGGTGCCGGCGTCGTAGTTCGGGAACTCGGGGGCGGGCGACGAGGCCCACGTGTCGAGGATCGGGTCGACGATCGACCACGCCTCCTCGACCTCGTCGGCGCGGGTGAACAGCGACGCGTCGCCGAGGAGCGCGTCGAGGATCAGCGTCTCGTACGCGTCGGGGCTGTCGGTCTGGAAGGCCGAGCCGTAGGTGAAGTCCATCGTCACGTTGCGGACGTCGATGCCGAGGCCCGGCACCTTGGCGCCGAAGCGCAGCAGGATCCCCTCGTCGGGCTGGATGCGCATCGCGAGCAGGTTCGCCTCGGGGTCCGTCGCGCTGTCCTTGAACAGCCGGTGGGGGACCTCCTTGAACTGGATCGCGATCTCCGTCGAGCGCTTCGGCAGGCGCTTGCCCATCCGCAGGTAGAACGGGACGTCCGACCAGCGCCAGTCGTCGATCGTGAGCCGCGCCGCGATGAACGTCTCGGTCTCGGACTGCGGGTCGACCTCCGCCTCGCTGCGGTAGCCCATGACGGGCTTCGCGTTGACCCAGCCCGGGCCGTACTGGCCGCGGACGACGTCGCGCTGGACCTGGTCGCGGGTCAGCTCCGGGATCGCGCGCAGCACCTTGACCTTCTCGTCGCGCAGCGCGTCCGCGTCGAACGTCGCCGGCGGCTCCATCGCGACGAGGCTGAGGAGCTGGAGCAGGTGGTTCTGGAGGAAGTCGCGCGAGGCGCCGGTCTCCTCGTAGAACGCGCCGCGGCTCTCGATCCCGATCGACTCGGCGACCGTGATCTGGACATGGTCGATGTGGCGGCGGTTCCAGATGGGCTCGAAGATCCCGTTCGCGAACCGGAAGACCAGCAGGTTCCGGACCGTCTCCTTGCCCAGGTAGTGGTCGATGCGGTAGACCTGCCGCTCGCGGAAGACCTTGCCGACCTCGCGGTTGAGCCGGACCGCCGAGTCGAGGTCGCGCCCGAACGGCTTCTCGATGACGACCCGGCGCCAGCCGCCCTCGTGGCGCTCGTGGTCGAGGCCCGCCCGCCCGAGCTGGGCGACGATCTCCGCGAACGCCGACGGCTGCGTCGCGAGGTAGAACAGCCGGTTGCCGCGGGTCCCCCGCTCCTCGTCGATCTTGTCGAGCAGCTCCGCGAGGCTGACGTAGCCGGCCGGGTCGGAGAAGTCGCAGCGGTGGTAGACGACGCGCGAGCACAGCTCGTCGCAGACGTCGAGGTCGATGGGCAGGATCCGCGAGTAGTTGGCGAGCGACTCGCGCAGGCCCTCGCGGAAGGTCTCGTCGGTGTAGTCCCGGCGACCCATCGCCACGATCATGAACTCGTGCGGCAGCAGGTGCGTCCGCCACAGGTGGTAGAGCGCGGGGATGACCTTGCGGTGGGCGAGGTCGCCGGTCGCGCCGAACAGCACGAACGTCGCCGGGTCCGGCACGCGCTCGAGCCGCAGGCCCTCCCGCAGCGGGTTGGCCGGCTTGGTCGCGGGCGGCCGCTTCTTGCCCTCCGACGCGAGGCGCAGGTCCCGCATGGTCCGCGGGGCGTCCTTCTTCGCGGGCGCCGGGGCGGCGGGGGCGTCCGGCTTCGCCGGCGCGCCTGGCTTCGCGGCCGGGGTGCGGGGCTTCGTGGGCGTGCTCGTGGATGCGGGCGCGTCAGGGCGCGGCATGTGGCAGTCCCGTCTCGCCCGGGGTGCCCGGGCTACTCCGTCTTGACCGCGTGGCCGCCGAACTCGTTGCGGAGCGCGGCGAGGACCTTGCCCCCGTAGGAGTCGTCCTGGCGGGAGCGGAAGCGGGTCTGGAGCGAGAGCGTGATGACGGGCGCCGGGACGTCGCGGTCGATCGCCTCCTGGACCGTCCAGCGGCCCTCGCCGGAGTCGGCGACCCAGCCCTTGAGGTGGGCGAGGTCCTGGCCCTCCGAGGCGAACGCCCGGGCGAGCAGCTCGAGCAGCCAGGAGCGGACGACCGAGCCCTGGCCCCACAGGTTGGCGATCTTGCCGAGGTCGAGCTCGTAGTCCGACGCGTGCATGATCTCGAACCCTTCGGCGTACGCCTGCATCAGCCCGTACTCGATGCCGTTGTGGACCATCTTCACGTAGTGCCCGGCACCCGGACCGCCGACGTGCATGTAGCCGCCCTCGGGGGCGAGGGTCGTGAACACCGGCTCGAGCGGGTCCACCGCCGCGTCGTCGCCGCCGACCATCAGGCAGTAGCCGACCTGGAGGCCCCAGATCCCGCCCGACGTCCCGGCGTCCACGTAGTTGATGCCCTTCTTGGCGAGCTCCGCGTGGCGGCGGACGTCGTCGTGGAAGTTCGTGTTGCCGCCGTCGATGATCGTGTCGCCGGGCTCGAGGTGCTCGAGCAGCTCCTCGATCTGCGCCTCGGTGGCGTCGCCCGCCGGGACCATGACCCAGACGGCCCGCGGCTTCTCGAGCTTGCCGACCAGCTCGGCGATCGAGAAGGCCGCGATCGCGCCCTCGCCCTCGATCTCGCGCGTCTTCTCGGGCGTCCGGTTGTAGGCGACGATCTCGTGCCCGTCGCGGAGCAGGCGGCGAACCATGTTCGCGCCCATCCGACCGAGTCCGATGAAGCCGATGCGCATTGGGCCGTTCTCCCGGGGCTGCGGCATGAGCAGGTGGTTTCGCGATAGAGCATAGGCCCGGCCCTTGAACACCGCGAGGGTTGGTTCGGTGCCGTCGCCGGTTCGACCGCCTCGGGCGGGGTCAGCGCAGGCGGCGTGCCGCGAACGCGAGCCGCTCGGCCGTGTGCTCGTGCTCGGGCGCCTCGTGGCCGCTGAACGGCCAGACGCGGATCTCCTTGGGGCCCGCGTACTCGTTGTAGGCGGCGAACACCGTCGACGGCGGCGTGATGTCGTCCTCGAGCCCGACCGAGAACATCGCCGGCACCGTCGCCCGTGCGGCGAAGCTGCGCCCGTCGAAGTAGGACAACGTGCGGAAGACCTGCTCCTCCTCGCGCCGGTGCGTGCGCAGGTAGAGCCGCAGCTCGCCGTACGGGTGCTCGTCGGTGACCTCGAGCGCGCGCCGGAAGTGGGTCAGGAACGGCACGTCGACGACGGCTCCCGCGAGGCCCTCGGCGAGCCCGGCGACCGTGAGCGCGAGCCCGCCGCCCTGGCTCGCGCCGATGACGACGATGCGGTCCGGATCGACGATCGGGAGGTCGCGCGCCGCGTCGATGGCCAGCACCGCGTCGGTCATCAGGCGGCGGTAGTAGTAGGTCGCGGGGTCGAGGATGCCGCGCGACATGACGCCCGGCGCCTGCGACCCGGTGCCGCTGTCGTCGATGTCGGAGGTGTCGCCGCCCTGCCAGGTCCCGCCCTGGCCGCGCGTATCCATGACGAGGTGCGCGTAGCCGGCCGACGCCCACAGCAGCCACTCGTAGGGCTGGCCGCGGCCGCCGCCGTAGCCGATGTACTCGACCATCGTCGGCAGGGGCCCGGTCCGACCCGCCGGCCACAGGAGCCAGGCCTTGATGGGCTGGCCGTCGAACCCGGAGAAGGTGACGTCGGCCGCCGCGATGGTCTCGAGGCCGGTCTCGACGTCCGCGACCACCGGCGCCACGCGCTTGGCCCGGCTCGCGGCCAGGGTCGAGGTCCAGAACGCGTCGAAGTCGGCGGGCTCGTCCCGGGGCGGCCGGTACGCGCGGAGCTGGTCGAGCGGGAGGTCGAACTGCGCCATGCGCGGATCGTAGCGGCGCGCCGCGCCCTGGGTCAGTCGCGCTCGCGCGCGGCGGCCTCGATGGCGAGCACCTTGTCCAGCCGCCGCTGGTGACGCGGCTCGCCGGAGAACGTCGCGGCCAGGAACGCCAGCGAGCACTCGACCGCGGGCTCGATCCCGATGACCCGCGCGCCCAGCGTCAGCACGTTCATGTCGTCGTGCTCGACGCCCTGGTGCGCGGAGTACGTGTCGTGGCAGATCGCGGCCCGGATGCCCGGCATCTTGTTCGCGGCGACCGACGCGCCGACGCCGGACCCGCAGATCAGGATCCCGCGGTCGGCACGGTGGTCCTGCACCGCCTCGCCCAGGCGCTGGGCGAAGTCCGGGTAGTCGTCGTTCGGGTCCGAGCCGTCGCCGCCGAGGTCGGTGAGCTCGTGCTGGCCGCCCAGCGCGACGACCAGCCGCTGGATCAGCTCGTCCTTGAACGCGGCCCCGGCGTGGTCCGCGGCGAACGCGACGCGCACCGTCAGTCGTGTCCCGGGTCGCTGCCCGGGGTGCGGTCCACGCCGGCGTCGCCGTGGGCGAGCGTCGGGTGCGACCCGTGCGGGGACGAGAGCGTGGCCTGCCGGCCACGCAGCCCGTCGCGGACCACGCGACGACCCACGTCCGCGACCCGCTCCGACGTGAAGCCGAACTCCTTGAAGATCGTGCCGGCGGGGGCGCTGGCACCGAAGTGGTCGAGCCCGATGATCGCGCCCTCGTCGCCGACCCAGCGCTCCCAGCCCAGCGAGACGCCGACCTCGACCGAGACGCGCTTGCGGACCGCCGGCGGCAGGACCTCGTCCCGGTACGCCGCGTCCTGGGCCTCGAAGCGCTCCCAGCACGGCAGGCTCACCACGCGAGTCGGGATGCCATCCGCCTCCAGGGCCTCGGCCGCCGCGAAGCACAGCTGCAGCTCCGAGCCCGTCCCGATGAGGATCAGCTGCGGCGAGCCCGCCGGACGCCTCGCGCAGGACGTAGCCGCCGCGCCGCAGCCCCTCTCGGGCGTGCTCCGGCGAGCCCGCCAGCGTCGGCAGCTTCTGGCGGGTGAAGGCGAGGGCGACCGGGCCCGGGGCGGCGCCATCGATCGACGGCCGCTCGACCGCCAGCGCCCACGCCGCGGCCGCCTCGTTCGCGTCGCCCGGTCGCACGAACCACAGGTTCGGGATCGCGCGGAGGGCGGCGTAGTGCTCGACCGGCTGGTGCGTGGGGCCGTCCTCGCCGAGGCCGACCGAGTCGTGCGTCCACACGTAGGTCACGTGCAGGCCGGACAGGGCGGCGAGCCGCACCGACCCGCGCATGTAGTCGCTGAACGTGAGGAACGTCGCGCAGTAGGGGAGGAAGCCGCCGTGGTAGGCGATGCCGTTCGCGATCGCGCCCATCCCGTGCTCGCGCACGCCGAAGCGCAGGTTGCGGCCGGCATGGTCGGCCTCGAAGTGGTCGTGGCCGTTGGCCTTGACGTCGGTCAGGTTCGACTCGGAGAGGTCGGCCGAGCCGCCGAACAGCTCCGGCAGCACGCCGGCGAGCGCCTGGATCGTGTCCTGGCTCGCGTTGCGCGTGGCGACCTCGCTGCCGACCTCGTACGCCGGCAGGGCCTTCTCCCAGCCGTCGGGCAGCCGGCCGTCGAGCCGGCGCCGGAGCTCGGCGGCCTGGTCGGGCAGCTCCGCCGCGTAGCGGTCCAGGCGCGACTCCCACTCGGCGACCAGGTCCTTGCCCGCGTCGATCGCCCGGTGGAACACCTCGGCCGCCTCGTCGGGGACGTAGAACGTGCGATCCGGGTCCCAGCCGTAGGCCTCCTTGGCCAGCCGGACCTCGTCGGGCCCGAGCGGGGCGCCGTGCGCCTTCTGCGTGTCCTGCTTGTTCGGGCTGCCGTACCCGATGTGCGTGCGCACGGCGATGATCGACGGCCGGTCGTCCGCCTTGGCGGCATCGATGGCGGCCGAGATCCCCGCGACGTCGTTGCCGTCCTCGACGCGCTGCGTGTGCCAGCCATAGGCGTCGAAGCGGGCGAGCACGTCCTCGCTGAAGGCCCAGGCCGTCGGGCCGTCGAGCTGGATCCGGTTGTCGTCGTACAGCACGACGAGCTTGCCGAGCCGCAGGTGGCCGGCGAGCGAGCAGGCCTCGGACGCGACGCCCTCCTGCAGGTCGCCGTCGCTGGCGATGACGTAGGTCCGGTGGTCGACGATGTCGTGCCCGGGCCGGTTGAACTCCTCGGCGAGCCGGCGCTCCGCGATGGCCATGCCGATCGCGTTGCCAAGGCCCTGGCCGAGCGGTCCGGTCGTCGCCTCGACGCCCGAGGTGAGGCCGTACTCCGGGTGGCCGGGCGTGATCGAGCCCCACTGGCGGAACGACTTGAGGTCGTCGAGGCTGACGTCGTAGCCGGTCAGGTGGAGCAGCGAGTACAGGAGCATCGACGCGTGGCCGGCCGAGAGGACGAACCGGTCGCGATTGGGCCAGCCGGGGTTCGTCGGCGAGTGGCGGAGGTGGTGGGTCCACAGCGCGTAGGCCATCGGCGCGGCGCCCATCGGCGCGCCCGGATGGCCGGAGTTCGCCTGCTGGACGCCGTCGATCGAGAGGGTGCGGATGGTGTCGACCGCGAGCTGATCGAGGCGGTCCGTGGCGAGGGTCATTCGCTGTCTCCGGTGGCGCGCGAGCTGGGGTCGTGCGGCGGGGTCTGCCGCATCTCAATCGTACCCCGCGGATCTGCGCGGGTATGCTCGGCGGCATGCCAGCCCTGCTCGTGACGCGGCGCGCGCGGACCCATCACCGGATGCGCAGCGCGCCCGAGCGGCCGCGGGTGGTCGTCGTCGGCGACATCGTGGTGGACGTGATCCTTGCGCCCGAGCGCGACATCGAGCTCGGCAGCGACGTCCGGGGCCGGGTGCTGCTCCGGGCGGGTGGCTCGGCGGCGACGGCGGCGAGATGGCTCGGCCGGCTCGGTGCCCGTTCGACGCTCGTCTGCGCGGTCGGTCGCGACGGCCCCGGTCGCGCGCTGGTCTCCGCGGCGACCGCCGACGGGGTGACGGTCCGCGCGATCCACGTGGCCGGCGCGAGGACCGCGCGGATCGGCGTGTTCGTCGACCCGGACGGCCAGCGCTCGTTCGTCCAGGACCGGGGGGCCGCGCTCCTCATGAAGCCCGATGACCTCAAGCCCGCATGGTTCGAGGGCGCGGACGCCGTCCACCTCCCCGCCTACTCGCTGCTCGACGCGCCGCTCGGTCTCGCGGGCATGCAGGCGATCCGCCTCGGCCGCGCCGCCGGAGCCGTGATCACCGTGGACCTCGCGTCCAGCGCGCCGCTCCTCGCCATCGGCCGCCGGCCCGCCCTGGCGCTGATCCGGGAGGCCGCGCCCGACCTGCTGTTCGCGACGCGCGACGAGGCGAAGGCGCTTCTCGGCGCGAAGTACGACGAGCGCCTGCTCGACCTCGCGCCGGTCGCGGTCGTCAAGCGCGGTCGGAAGGGCGCGTCGATCCACGTCCGGACCGACCACAAGCCGCTGCGCTTCGACGTCGCCACGACGCCGATCAGGGCGACCGACACGACGGGCGCGGGCGACGCCTTCGATGCCGGCTTCCTGCTGGCCTGGCTCGGTGCCCGGCGCCGCGGCGTCGCGCCTGCGGCGGCCCTGCAGCGCGGCGCCATCGCCGGCAACCGCGCGGCCCTGCGCCAGCTCCGGCACCCCCGCCCGGAGCTCAGCCTGGGCTAGGCGGTCGCGGGCCGGAGCCGGTAGACGCGACCCTGCTTGCGCTCGAGGTCCTCGAGCTCGGTCGTCGTGCGGACGTCGTACGCCGCCAGCTCGACGAGCTCGTCGGTCGGCAGGTAGCGGCGGCCGGGGTCACCCACGAGGACGTCGATGCCGGCGTCCCGCGCCCGCAGGAGCCAGGGCAGCACGCGCTCCGCGAGGCGGGCCTCGTAGTAGCAGTCGCCCGCGAGGATGACGTCGGCGTCGGGCGGGTCGTCGTCGAGCACGTCGCGACGGACGACGGTCACGCGACAGCGGTTGGCACGCGCGTTGAGGTCGATGGCCGCCGCCGAGAACGCGTCGATGTCCGCGGCGACGGCGGACGCGGCGCCGGCCCGCATCGCGGCGATGGCGCACAGCCCGGAGCCCGAGGCGAGGTCGAACACGCGCTTGCCCGCGACCGCCTCGGGATGCTCCCGCAGGTAGCGGCCGATCGCCAGGCCGCCGCCCCACGCGAACGCCCAGTACGTCATCGGGGCGTCCGGGTCGCCGGTCTCGACCTGCGACTCGTGCCAGATCACCAGCGCCTCGTCGGCAAGCTGGAGGCGCAGCTCCTCGAGTCCCGGCACCGGCCGGAGGCGCGTGTTGCGGAGCACGAAGGCTCGGGTCGAGTTGGCCATCGGGTCACACTACGGCACGTTCGGGCATCCCGGCCGCGAGCCCGTCCCGGCGACGTCGCCCCGCGCCGCTGCCCTGACGTACCCTCGGGCCATGATCAGCCCCGAGCTCCTTGCGATCGCCCCCGAGGTCGCCGACGCCCTGCGCGACGGAACGCCCGTCGTCGCCCTCGAGTCCACGCTCATCAGCCACGGGCTGCCGTACCCCCAGAACGTCGAGGTCGCGACGGCCTCGGAGGCCGCCATCCGCTCCACCGGGGCGGTCCCGGCGACCGTCGCCCTCAACCAGGGGCGGCTGCTGGTCGGGCTGTCGGGCGACGAGCTCGAGGCGCTGGCGACCGCCGAGCGAGGGACCGTCGACAAGGTCTCGCGGCGCAACCTGGCGGCGGCCATCGCGGGCGGCGCCTGGGGCGCCACGACCGTCGCGGCCACGATGATCGCGTGCCACGCCGCGGGGATCCGGGTCTTCGCGACCGGCGGGATCGGCGGGGTCCACCGCGGCGCGCTCGACGGCCCGAACCCGAGCTTCGACATCTCGGCCGACCTCGACGAGCTCGCCCGGACCCCGGTCGCGGTCGTGTGCGCCGGCCCGAAGGCGATCCTCGACGTCCCGCGGACCCTCGAGTACCTCGAGACGCGCGGGGTGCCGGTGGTGTCGATCGGGATCGACGAGGTGCCCGGCTTCTACGCGCGCGGGTCCGGCATCAAGGCCCCGACCAGCGTCCCGGACGTCGCCGCGGCGGCCGCCGTCGTCCGCGCCCACGAGGCGCTCGGCCTGACGTCCGGCCTCGTGATCTGCGCGCCCGTGCCCGCGGATCGCGCGCTCCCCGACGACGTGACCCGCGAGGCCGTCGACCAGGCCATCCGCGAGGCCGACCACACGGGCGTCGGCGGGGCTGCGCTCACGCCGTGGCTGCTGGCACGCGTCGCGGCGATCACCGACGGCGCCTCGGTCAAGGCGAACATCGCCCTGATCGTCAACAACGCGAAGGTGGGCGGCGAGCTGGCGGGCGCGCTCGCGGGTCGCTGAGCGCAGCAGAAACGCCGGCCGCAGGAGACCGGGGCCGGCGTCGGCGACGAGCGGCGGGAAGCGGCGTCGGGAGTTGTCGGTCGTGGGACGCGCCGTGAAGCCGAACCCGCCGACCGCGGTCGCCTGGGCGATGCCCGCGAACGTGAGGAGCTGGCCGGGCTTGGTGCGGTAGGCGTCGCGACGGATCGGGCTGGAGGGCCCGGGCTTGCCGACGTACTGGATCCGGGCGAACGGACGGATCCGGACGCTGAACGGCCTGACGGCCTGGGTGTTGAACATCGTGGTGGTCTCCGGTCGAGGATCGGGCTGTCGCGCGGTTGATGACCCGAGCCTACGAACCGCCGCGCGAACCCTGCATGGACCCCGGTCGACAAGCCGATGCGGACAAAGGTCCATGCCGTCGCCGCTGGCGTCTTGTTCGATATCCGTAACGCGCGTGTAAGACGTCCATCTTCCAGAAAGCGGTCGCCACGTGGTAGCATCCGCCTCCCCGCACGAGGTCGCATCGGCTGTCCATGTCCGCCGCGCACCCCAGCTCGAGCCTGCCGCCCGCCATCTCCGTCAGGGGTGTTCGGCGTGTCTACGACACGAAGCCGAAGCCGGTCGTGGCGCTCGACGGCGTCGACCTCGAGGTCGCGTCCGGCGAGTTCTTCGGGCTGCTCGGACCGAACGGGGCGGGCAAGACGACGCTGATCAAGATCCTGACGACCCTGCTCCTGCCGACGAGCGGCGAGGCGCGGATCTTCGGCTTCGACGTGGCCACCGAGACCCGCCGGATCCGCCGGATCATGAACATGGTCGCGGGCGGCGAGCAGTCGGGCTACGGGATCCTCACCGTCCGCGAGCAGCTCTGGATGTTCAGCCAGTTCTACGGCCTGGGCAACCGCGAGGGCTGGAAGCGGACCGACCAGATGATCGAGGCGGTCGGGCTCCACGACCAGCGCCTCCAGCGCGTCAGCACGCTGTCGACCGGGCAGCGCCAGAAGCTCAACATGGCCCGCGGCCTGCTCAACGACCCGTGGATCCTGTTCCTCGACGAGCCGACGCTCGGCCTCGACGTCGCCGCGGCGCGGACGATCCGCGAGCTCGTGCTCGAGTGGAAGGGCGCGGTCACCGGGCGGACGGTGCTGCTCACGACCCACTACCTGGCCGAGGCGGACGAGCTGTGCGAGCGGATCGCGATCGTCGACCACGGCCGGATCCTCGCGATCGGGTCGCCCGACGAGCTCAAGCGGCGCGTGCAGCGCGAGTCGATCTTCCGGCTCGAGCTCGACCGGCTCGACGCCGGCATCGGGGCCCTCGCACGGATCCCGGGCGTCGTCTCCGCGGCACCGGCCGCCGACGCCGACCCGGAGATGCAGCGGGTCGCGGTGAACCTCGTGCTCGTCGAGGACGGGGCGCTGGGTGGCGTCGTCACCGCGCTCGCCGGCATGGGCAGCCACATCCTCGCCCTCCGCAAGTCGGAGCCCACCCTCGAGGACGTGTTCATGGAGCTCGTCGGCCGCGGGTTCGGCGACGAGGAGCCGTCACGGGAGCCGAACCGGCCGACCGACGACGACGGGCCGGCCTACCTGCCGCCGATGCCGAGCGCGGACGAGGCGGAAGAGGCCGACCGGGTGGAGGCACGCCGGTGAGCGCGGAGCCGGCGCCTTCGATCTTCGCCAGCACGAGGGGCGGCACCGACCCGCGGACCGCCTCGCTCTGGACGCGCCGCCAGGTCATCGAGAACAACGCCCGCTCGCTGGTCGGCCGGGCGTTCCCCCGGGTCCGGGGCATGGTCCGCGAGCCGTCGTGGGTGTTCTTCGAGATCCTGCTGCCGTTCCTGACGACCTCGGCGTTCGTGCTCGTCTATCGCACCCTCCAGGCGCCCGAGGCCTACGTCGGCTTCGTGATCCTCGGTGGCGCGATGGCGGCGTTCTGGCTCAACGTCGTGTGGATGATGGCCGCCCAGCTGTACTGGGAGAAGGACCAGGGCAACCTCGAGCTGTACTTCGCGGCGCCCATGAACCTGATGTCGGTGCTGCTCGGGATGGCCGTCGGCGGCCTGATCATGAGCACGACCCGGGCGGTCGCGATCCTCGTGGTCTCGACGATCGTGTTCGGGGTGACGTTCAACGTCGAGCAGTGGGGGCTGCTGATCGTCGTCTTCCTGCTGACGATGTCGGCGCTCTACGGCCTCGGGATGGCGATGGCGAGCCTGTACCTGCTGTGGGGCCGCGAGGCGTTCCACATGACGAACGTGATGATCGAGCCCGTCTACTTCGTGTCCGGGCTCAACTTCCCGGTCGGCAAGCTGGGCGCGCTCGGCGCGGTGGCCATCGCGACGATCCCGTTCGCCGTCGGTCTCGATGCCATGCGCCAGCTCGTGTTCGCGGGCGAGCCCTACATCACCGGCACGCCCTCGCCCGAGATCGAGGCCCTGATCCTCGTCGCGATGACGATCGGCTTCACGCTGGCCGCCCGCTGGCTGATCCGCACGATCGAGCGGATGGCCCGCGGTCGCGGCTCGCTGTCGATCCGCTGGCAATGAGCGCGTTCGCGGCCGACGAGGTCACCGGCGCCCGCACCTTCGATCCCGCGCGGACCGAGGGCGGCGGGACGGCCGACACGATGCGCAACCTGCGGGCCGCGCTGGTGCTCGGCTGGCGCGTCGAGTCCAACTGGACCGATCCGCTGCTGTTCTTCATCTACACCGTCGCGCGCCCGATCGCGTCGCTCCTGCTCCTGGTCGTGATGGTCACGATCATCGGCGGCAGCGCGAACCAGGATGTGCGGACGTTCGTCGTGCTGGGCAGCGCGCTGTGGGCGATGCTCGTCGCGGGGATCGCGGGGCCGGCCTGGTCCGTGCTCGAGGACCGCGAGCGCTACCGGATGCTCAAGTACCTGTACGTCAGCCCGGCGACGTTCCTCGTGCTGCTGATCGGGCGCGGCGGGGCGCGCCTCGGCGCCGGCGCGATGGGGACGGTGGTCGCGCTCGTGTTCGCCGTCATCGTCCTGGGCCTGCGGATCGACCTCGCGACCGTCAACTGGGCGCTCCTCGCCGCGTGCCTCGCGATCGGCCTGCGTCCCGATCCTCGCCCTCGGCGTGCTGCTCGCCGCGGTCTGCCTCCAGACGCGCCAGGAGAGCTGGTCGTATCCCGACGCCTTCGCGGGCGCGATGTTCCTGGTCTCGGGCGTCGTGTTCCCGCTCGCCATCCTGCCCGCCGCGCTCCAGGTCGTCGGCCTGCTGAACCCGATCACGTGGTGGATCGCGGGCGTCCGGCTCGCCGTCCTGCCCGACGGCCCGTCATCGGTCGGCGGCGCCGGATCGGTGTGGACAGCTGTCACCGGTACTTCGGCGCCCGATGGTCCCACGATCCTCGCTGCCTTGTGCGTGACCGGGGCGCTGGCTACACTCGCGGCCATCGCCATCTTCCGGTCGAGCGAGCGTCGGGCGAGGGACCTGGGGCTCCTGGACCGGACGACCGGCTCGTAGCGGCCGGGGGCGTCGGCCAGGCGGCAGGCGCCGCATCGAGGAGGGCTCATGCGGATCTACGAGGGCAGCCCGAGGCAGGACTTCGAGGAGGTCTTCCGGTCGATCGGGGCGTTCCTCGACAGCCGGGGCATGCGCGACATCCTCGTCCTCGAGGTCCCGGACGGGTTCGTCGTCCAGGGCCTGGTCGCGGCCGGGACGGCGTCGGCCAGCGCCTGGTCGGAGACGGTCGGGACGATCACGAAGGAGACGCTCTCCTTCTTCGACGACGACATCGCGAAGTTCATGGAGGAGGCCGCGGCACGCCGCGGGCAATCCCCAGCCGGACACCCGCGGCGTCGGAGCCCACGAGCGCGCGCTGCGCGTCGTCGGTCGCTGGATCGACGAGCAGAAGCCCAAGGACGTCTTCCTGTTCGAGCAGGACGGCCAGTACGTCCTGCGCCTGATGGTCGCCGGCCAGGCCGGCGCGCACCACGAGATCAGCGAGTTCACCCGCGAGGACATCGACGCGCTCGTCGCCCAGGGCCCGGACCTGCGTGGCAAGCCGAAGGCGCCGCGGCAGTCGCCGATCCAGGCGATCGCGCCCCTCTCCGCGGGTGCCCCGCCGCCGGCGCCGGCCGCCGCCGAGCCGGCCGCCGCGGCCGTCGACGCCGCCCCCGCGTCCACGTGGGGCGACACGCCCGGCTGACCGTCCGGGTGGCGGCTCGCCCCGCCGAGGGGCACAATCAATCCTGACCGTCGCACTCACGTCGTATTCGAAGGAGGCCCAACCCGATGAAGGCGTTGCGGACCGTCGCCGTCGCCCTGGGGATCACCCTCGGCGCCCTGATCGTCATCCCGCTGGTCGTGCTTGCCGGGCTGTTCGTCTGGCTCAAGCTGACCGAGGAGGACGACGAAGAGGCCCTGGAGCTCGAGCAGGAAGGCGTCTGATCGACGCACCCCCGCCGGCGGACGGACAATCCGCCGGCTCATCGCTCGACGCGACGCCCGCCGGACCGGCGGGCGTTTCCGTGTCCGCTCGCTCGCGGGTCCCGGCCAGGACGCGCCGCTTCGCGGAGCTCGGGATCCTGGTCACCGTCGTCATCTGGTCGGCCAACTTCGTCATCGTCAAGGCCGCGATCGGCGAGCTCGGGACGTTCACGTTCACGGGTGCCCGCTACCTCGTCGCGTCGCTGCACGCTGCTCGCGATCCTGGGGTGGCGGCAGGGGTCGATCCGGCCGCCGGCCGGCTACGGACGGGTGCTCCTGGTGCTGGGGCTGCTCGGGTTCGGCTGCTACCAGATCCTGTGGACGACGGGGCTGACCCAGATCAGCGCCGGCGACTCGGCGCTGCTCGTCGCGGCCTCGCCGGTCGTGGTCGCGCTGCTCGCCGCGGCCGTCGGGATGGACCGGCTGACCGGGCCCAAGCTCGCGGGGGCGCTGATCGCGTTCGCCGGGGTCGCCGTCGTCATCGGCGGGTCGCAGGCACTCTCGCTGGGATCGTCGCTCGTCGGCGACGCGCTGACGCTGGGCGGCGGCGGTGCTGTGGGCGGTCTACACGGTGGGCGCGAGCCGGGTCGTCACGCGGATCGACCCGCTGGCGGCCTCGACGTGGACGGTGGTCGCGGGTGCCGCGCTGCTGGTGCCGCTCGGGCTCGCGGAGTCGATCGGCCGTGGGACGGTCACCGTCACGCCCGCCGCCGTCGTCGCGATCCTGTACTCCGGCATGCTCGCGGCGGGCATCGCCAACGTGTTCGTCCTCAACGCGGTCCGCTACGTCGGGCCGACCCGGGCGACCGCGATGCAGTTCCTCGTGCCGGCCGGGGCCGTCGTGCTCGGGGCGATCTTCCTGGCCGAGCCCGTCGGGCTGCCGCAGGTCATCGGCGGCGCCGTGATCGTCCTCGGCGTCTGGCTCACGCGGCGGGCGTCGATCCTCCCGTCGGCCGTGCGGTCGCGGCTATCCTCGGCCGCGTGAGCTCGACCCTTCCCGACCCGCCGCGGTCGTCCGTCCTCCCGCCGGTGCCGGTGCCGCCGCTGGAGCCGGGCCGGCCGCCGCTCGCGATCCTCGTCGACTACGACGGCACGATCGCGCGGACCGACGTGTCCGACCAGCTGATGGCGGAGTTCGTCACCGCCGACTGGGAGGCCCACGTCGCCGACTACGACGCCGGTCGCGTCGGCTCCCGCCGGCTGATGGCCTGGGAGGTGGGGTTGATCACCGCGGACCCGGACGCGCTGCGCGCCAAGGCCGCCGCGCAGCCGCACGACCCGTCGTTCCGGCCGTTCGCCGAGCGCGCGCTGGCGGCCGGGATCCCCGTCGAGGTGGTCTCGGACGGGTTCGGGTTCTTCATCGAGCCCGCGCTCGAGGCGCTCGGCGTCGGCCAGCTGCCGGTGGTGACGGCCGCGACCACGTTCGGTCCCGACGGCGCCCGGATCGACTTCCCGAACGGCAACCCGGACTGCTTCGTGTGCGGCACCTGCAAGCGCAACCGCGTGCTCGCCCACCAGTCGGCGGGCCGGGCGGTCGTGTTCATCGGCGACGGCCCGTCCGACCGCTATGCCGCGGGCTACAGCGACGTCGTCTTCGCGAAGGAGTCACTCGAGCAGATCTGCGTCGCGGAGGGGTGGGACTACACCCGCTGGTCGGCGTTCTCGGAGATCGACGCGTGGCTCGATCGCCACCTTGGCCGCGTTCGCGGCCGACCCCGCCGCGCTGCCGGGACCGCGGCATCGCCCGCTGTTCTGCGGCGCCGAGGTCTGGGGCCCCGGCCAGTTCGACCCGCCGCCGCTCGGCCTGAATCTCTGCCCGAACGGTCGTTGACGTGGGGCCCGGGGCGCTGGGACCGTTTCCCTCGTGGAGAGCACGTCCGCGCCGCCCGTCAGCGTCGAGGCACCGCGCCAGCGAGCCGATCCCGTCGCGGCCGAGACCGAGGGCGCCGGATTCGGCGAGGGCGGCGCGTACGGCGGCCGGGCCATCCCGGCCCACCCGGGGATGCTGCCGTTCGGGCGCGTGGACGCCGGGTCGAGGCAGGGCTGGACGATCCACCTCCAGCGGACGGCCGGCAACCGCGCCACGACCGACATCGTCCGCCGGCTCCTCCAGCGGGACGCCGGCGACGACCCGATCCCGCCGAACCCGTACGTGATCGAGACGGCGGGTGGCGGCACGCGGCCCGAGCTGCCCGCGAACCCGTACGTCGGCGAGAACGACCCCGTGACGCTGACCAACCCGCGGTTCACGGGCCAGACGCGCCTCTCGCGCATCGCCGCCGGCCAGGCCGTGCTGTCGGCGGCGGACAACGGGGCATCGATGTCGGCGGTCCAGCAGGCGCTGATCGCCATGGGCTTCGAGATGGTCCGCCACGGCCAGGACGGGCGGTTCGGCGACGAGACCCGCGAGGCCATCGGCCTGTTCCGCGCCCGCCGGAGCATGAGCGGCGACCAGCTCTCCGCCCGCGCCCTGGGCGAGCTCGACACCTCCGCGCCGCCGCCGGGTGCGTCGGAGGAGCACTACTTCGACTACGAGCGGCTGTTCGCCGACGGCTACCTCGACGTGACGATCGCCATCGGGTACGACGAGGGCGGCTCCCACACCGACAACCTCGCGTCGGTCCAGGCGTGGATGACCGGTCACTCGTTCGAGCTCGTGCCGGCGCAGACGGGCCGCCCGACGCAGTACCGCCTCCGGCGCGACGTGACCTACCCCACGAGCCACGGCACCCGGATGACCCGCGAGGTCATCGTCCGCGTGAACGTGATCACCCCGGGGGCCGGTGCGGCGCGCCAGTTCGGCCAGGCCCTCGCGGACTCCGAGGTCACGCTGTATGCAGGGCACGCCCGGCGGGGGATCGGCCCGGACTTCGACCCCGACATCTCGCCTGCCGAGAACTTCGTCATCGGCGTCGCGTCCGCGCTCCACGCCTCCGGCCGGGCGATCGAGCCGTCGCAGGTCTTCCAGCACGAGTACGTCTTCAACCGGGTCAACGACCTGGAGCAGATGACGGCGCGTGGCGAGTTCAACCGCGAGCAGTACCGGATCTGGTTCTTCAACGCCTGCACGACGCTCGCGTACTTCGACGAGATCCGGGGCGGAATCCTGCCCGCGAGCATGGACCGCTCGAGCCTCGACCTGATGGGCACCCGCGACCCGATGCCGCTCATCGCCGAGATGCCCGAGACGCTGGCGATGCTCGACGGCATCCTCCGGGCCGGGACGATGGAGGAGATCACGCGCGCGATGACGCGGGCCGGCGTCGAGACGATCAACGCGATCCCGGACTCCGAGATCACGCCGGCGCAGCGCCGCGAGCTCCTCGCGCCGATGCCGGGGATCCTGATCCACGAGGGCGCGGGCGACAACCCGGTGGCCCCGACGCCCTGAACTCCCGGGAAACGAATCCGGTTGCGATGACGCCATACCCTGCAGACCCGGCCGCGTGCGCCGGGCGAGGGTGAGGGACCGTGGACCGACGGGAGCTCGTCGAGCGTGCGGGGCGAGGCGATCACGACGCCTTCGCCGTGCTCGCGACGGCGGCGTCATCCCGGCTGGACGCGGCCGCGCGCCTCATCCTCCGGGACCCGGAGCTCGCGCGCGACGCGGTCCAGAACGCCCTGGTGCGCGCCTGGAAGGACCTCCCCGGGCTTCGTGACCCGGACCGGTTCGACGCCTGGCTCCACCGCCTGCTCGTGAACTCCTGCCTCGACGAGGCTCGCCGGCGACGCCGGCGGCCGATCGAGGTCGACATCCTGCCCATCGACGAACCGTCCATGCCCGGCGACGACGCCCGCCACCTGGCGGACCGCGACCTGGTCGAGCAGGCCCTCGCCCGCCTCGACCCGGAGCAACGCGCGCTCGTCGTCCTGCACTACTACCTCGGCTATCCCTTGCCCGAGGCCGCGACGTCGCTGGGGATCTCCCTCCCCGCGGCGAAGTCGCGGCTCCACCGGGCGATCGGGGCGCTGCGCCGCGTCCTCGCCACCGACCTCGTCGACGGCGTCGAACTGGAAGGAGGGCGGACCGCATGACCGCCTTCGACCGGCTTCGACCTCGTGGACGCCCGCGTCGCGGGCGCCATCGACGAGATCGCGGCCGCCAGCCGCCCCGACTACCTCGACGACATCTTCAAGGTCACCGCGCAGACGCGACAGCGACCGCGCTGGACCTTCTTCGAAAGGTGGCTCCCCATGGACACCGCGATCACCCGGACCGCCGGGCGGTTCCGGCTCCCGCTTGCGATCGATCTTCGTGGTGCTGATCCTCGCGCTGCTCGCGGCGATCGCCGCCGCGTACGCCGGCTCGCACAATCGCCCCGCACCGCCGTTCGGCCCAGCCAGGAACGGCATGGTCGCGTATGGCGACGGCAACGACATCTACGTCCGCGACACGCTGGACGGCACGAGCCGCCTCCTCATCGGCGGGGCTAACCAGCAGGGCGGCCCGGGGTTCTCGCCGGATGGGCAGCTTCTCGCTTACGACGACATCGTCGGCACGCATCGATCACCTCTGGGTCGCCAACGCCGATGGCAGCAAGCCCAGGCAGATCTTCGAGTACAACATGACCGGTGCCTGGACCGCGTGGTCGGGCGACAGCCGGCACCTGTCGGTCGTCGGCGGGCCGCAGGCGAGGCCGAGCCTCTGGATCGTCTCCGTTGACGGCACCCCCGCGCGAGAGGTCTCCCTCGGCGACCTGACGCCGAACCGCAGCGCCGTCTGGGACCCGCTCGTCCCCGATCAGCTGTTGATTCGCGCGTCCAAGCCGGGTGGCGACATTGGGCTCTACTACGTGCATGACGATGGCACGGGGCTTGTGCCAGTGCCGACGCCATGGCCGGCGGTCTTCGGAACGGACTGGGATCTCAGCGGGATCGTGATGTCGGACGATGGTCAGCACATCGCGATGAACGTCATCACCGCGGTCCCCGGCACGGACCCGGGCGGGTACTACCGGATCGGGCTCATCGACCGCGACGGATCCGATCCGCGCATCCTGGCCGGCCCTGCCGACCACGCGATCAACGAAGGCTGGCCGTCGTTCTCGCCGGACGGCAAATGGATCTCGACGCAGCGGTTCACCTGGGCGGATGCGGCCGGCAACGGGCAGGCGTCGCTGGCGGTGATGCCGGCGGACGGGTCAGCCGTGGGGCGCGACGTCGTTCCGCCGTTCACGACCACCAACGGCGAGATCGACTCGACGTGGACTCCTGATGCCAGTCGGCTGATCGCCTGGGTGACGGGCCTGAAGCAGGCCCTCAAGATCGACCCCGCGACCGGCGCCAGCGAGCCGCTGCCGTGGGTCAAGGACCTCCTGGCCTACCAGCGCGTCGCACCCTGATCTCGGCCGACCGACGCCGGGTCCGGCTCCTCCCGGACCCGGCGTCAGCTCGCCTCCCAGGCCTCCCAGCGCGCGAACTGGTCCAGCGGCACCCAGCCCCGCTTGAGGCTGGGTGACCGCACGTCCGGGATCGGGCGGCCGAGCGGCATGACGCCGATCGGGACGAACTCCTCGGGGATGCCGAGATAGGCGCGCAGCGGGTCGATGTCGGGCCCGACGAACCCGCAGCCGAGCCCCTCGTTCACGGCCGCCAGCATGATGTTCTGCATCGTCGCGCCGATGTCGACCCACCAGAACGGCACCGGCCACTCGATCTCCGAGCCGTCCTCCATCGTCTTGTCCGGCTCCTGGTAGCGCCGGTGGTAGATCGCCTCGCTGACGCACGGGATGAACTGCGCGGCGCATTCGCTGATCCACGGCCCGAAGTCCGGCTCGTACTCCTCCTCGCCGCAGATCCTCGCGACCTCGCGCCGGCGGACCGGGTCGGTCACGACGACCAGCCGCTGGCCCTGGCTGAACCCGGCGGACGGCGTCCGCTGGGCGAGCCGGGCGATGCGCTCGATCACCTCGCGGTCGACGCCACCCGTCCTCGAACCGGCGGACCGCCCGGCGCTTCATGACGACGTCGGTGAATTCCATGGGCACCTCCTTGCGCGAGATGGTCGCACGCACGCGAACGATCCCGTGAACGTTTGACACGCTGCCCTACTCATAGGGGGCGACCGCGCCGACTGTGGCGCGGATGTCGACTCGGGAGGGTCGGGTGCGAGACGTCGTCGAGCAGGCGATGCGCGGCGATCGCGAGGCGTTCGGATGGCTGGTCGGCCAGACCAGCGACCGGATGTTCGCGATCGCGACGCGGATCCTGCGCGACAGCCATCTCGCCGAGGACGCCCTGCAGGGCGCCTTCATCACCGCCTGGCGCGAGCTCCCGACGCTCCGTGATCCGGACCGCTTCGAAGCCTGGGTCCGGAAGCTGCTCGTCCATGCCTGCTACGCCGAGGCCAGGCGTCGCCGGTCATGGGCGGCGAACGTACGGGTCCTGCCGGTCGACGGACCGGCGACGCCCGACGAATCGATCTCTGTCGTCGATCGCGACGCGCTCGACCGGGCGTTCCGACGCCTGACCGTCGAGCAACGCGCGGTCTTCGTGCTGCACCACCACCTCGGGCTGCCCCTGGTCGAGAGTCGCCGAGACCCTCGGCGTGCCGGCCGGGACGGCCCGCTCGCGATTGCATTACGCGACCCGTGCGCTGCGCGCCGCCCTCGAGGCGGACGCGGTGCCGGTCGTTCCCGAAGGACGGATGGCATGACCATGAACCGCGACCCCGATCGGATCATCCGAGCCTGGCTCGACCTGATGCCGGACGAGGCACCGGATCACGCGATCGCCGACGTCCTCGAGGCCATCGACGCGACCTCGCAGCGACGATCGACGCGTTGGTGGCCGACCTGGAGGTCGTCACCGATGAACCGAACCTTTCTCGCCGTCGGCATGACGGCCCTCCTCGTCGTCGTCGGCGGAGCAGCGCTGCTTCGGAATGGGGCCGTGCCACAGACGGCCGCGAGCCCGGCCCCGCTGCCAACCGTCGCCGGCCGTCATCGCCACGCCCCGCTGCGGACACCCCCGGAGCATCGGCCGTCGCCGGGGGCGCGCTTCCCGCCGACCTCTGTCGGCCGGTGGATGGGGCCCAACACGTCCTACGTCGACGACGGCGCGGGCACGTCGATCGTGCTGGCCGCCGACGGGCTCGGGCTCTACCAGTCGAATCGCGGTGCGATCGAGCTCCTGCGTGCGACCGCCGGCATCGTCGGCGGCGATCTCCAGCTGGTCGCCGATGGGACCGCGGAATCCGCGTGCGCCGTCGGCGACGTCGGGAGCTACGACTGGACGACCGTCGGCATCGGGCCGGATCCTCACGATCACCGCGAAGCAGGACGCCTGCGCCGACCGCGCGGCGGCGATCGCCGGCACGTGGTGGAGGTCGGCGTGCGTCGATCCGCAGACCGACTGCCTCGGCGACCTCGACGCCGGGACGTACGAATCGCAGTACATCCAGCCGACTGCTCCACGCGTCGGATCCATGGACCCCGAGGTTCGGCGGCGTGACGTACACGGTGCCGGACGGCTGGGCGAACCACGCGGACTGGCCGTCGTCCTTCGGGCTGACGTCGTCCGCCGCGTACGCGGCGACGACGCCGACGAACGTGGATCCGACCGTGGCCGTCGACGTCCTGACGGATCCGGTTGCGGAGTCGCAGGTGGTCCCGTGCTCGGGCCTTCAGGCGCCGGACATCGCCGCAGACGGTGCCGGCCGAGATCGCGTCGCTTCGCCGGATTCCCGGCCTCGTGGTCAGCCACCCGACGGACCTCATCGTCGACGGCCACCCTGCCACCTCGGTCGACCTGACCGTCGATCGGGCGAAGCTCGTCAAATGCGGAACCGACGCGGTCGTCGAGTACCTCGTCGCGGGCGGCGGGGGTGAAGGGATCGTTCCCGGCGAACGTCACCGGCTCGTGCTGGTTGACCTCGGTGGCGGCCATCTCGTCGCGGTCGTCGTCCGGGCGGACGACGCCACCAGTTCGACGCGTTCGCCGCATCGGCGATGCCGATCGTCGAGTCGCTCCGCTTCCAGTAGAACGCCCCCGCGGGCGGCACCCAGCCTCGGCTCGTGGGTGCCGCCCGCTTTCTGATTCCCGTCGCGCTCCGTTCATGAGGAGGCGACGATCAAAATCCAACGCTGGGCGCACGCACGCCGCCTAGGCAAGGACGTCGCGGGGCGTCGCCGGGCTGATCGTGGCTGGGCCCGGCGGCCACCCGACTGAACGGCGAACGAGCACCGCAGCGGTTCGCCCGCCGGATCGCTCGCTGCGCGAGCCGTCAGCCGGTTCTGGCGCCTCGGTCCGCCGATTAGAACGACTCGCGTTCAGCCTGGCGGACGCGCCGCTGGGTTGAACGCCAGGGGTTCAGCGCCAGCCAGGGCGGTGCCGATTTGATTCGACTCCCGGGGTCCAAACCGATAGCATTGGAAAAACCCCCGGAGGACCTGACCCGTGGCGAAGTATGTCTTTGTGACCGGAGGCGTGACCTCCTCTCTCGGCAAAGGCATCACCGCCGCCAGCATCGGCCGCCTGCTCAAGGCACGGGGTCTCAAGGTCTCCGTCCTCAAGCTCGACCCGTACATCAACGTCGACCCGGGGACGATGTCGCCCTACCAGCACGGCGAGGTCTTCGTCACCGACGACGGCGCCGAGACCGACCTCGACCTCGGGCACTACGAGCGGTTCATCGACGAGAACCTGTCCCAGAGCTCCAACGTCACGACCGGCCGCATCTACCAGGCCGTCATCGCGAAGGAGCGCCGCGGCGACTACCTCGGCGGCACGGTCCAGGTCATCCCGCACATCACCAACGAGATCAAGGAGCGGATCACGCGGGTCGCGCGCGCGGGCGACCCCGATGTCGTGATCGTCGAGGTCGGCGGCACGGTCGGCGACATCGAGAGCCTGCCGTTCCTCGAGGCCATCCGCCAGATGCGCAAGGACCAGGGCCGCGCGAACGTGCTCTACGTGCACGTGACGCTGCTGCCGGCGCTGGCCGCGACGGGCGAGCTCAAGACCAAGCCGACGCAGCACTCGGTCAAGGAGCTGCGCGGGATCGGCATCCAGCCCGACGTCATCGTCCTGCGCTCGGACTACGCGACGTCCCGGACGAGATCCGCGAGAAGATCGCGCTGTTCACCGACGTCGACGTCGACGCGGTGATCCCGGCGCCGACCGCCGAGACGATCTACGAGGTCCCGCTCCAGTTCGAGGCGTTCGGGTTCGGCCGGCTGCTCGTCCGCGAGCTCGGCCTCGGCGATCCGGGGGTCGTGCCCGACCTCGACGGCTGGCGCGCGCTGGTCGCGCGGATCAAGGCGCCCCAAGCCGACCCTCGAGATCGCGCTCGTCGGCAAGTACATCGAGCTCCCCGACGCCTACCTCTCGGTCACCGAGTCGCTCAAGCACGCGGCCTGGGCGAGCGGCGTCGACGCCAAGGTCCGCTGGGTCGACAGCGAGCAGCTGACCGCCGAGAACGTGGACGAGCGCCTCGACGGCGCGGCGGGCGTGCTCGTCCCCGGCGGCTTCGGGCATCGCGGCATCGAGGGCAAGGTCCTCGCCGCCCACTGGGCCCGCGAGCACGGCGTGCCGTACCTCGGCCTGTGCCTCGGCCTGCAGTGCGCGGTGATCGAGTTCGCGCGCGAGGTCCTCGGCACCGAGCGACGTCAACTCGACCGAGTTCGACATGTTCACGACGAACCCGGTGATCGACTTCATGTCCGACCAGCGCGACCTCGAGGACAAGGGCGGCACGATGCGCCTCGGCCTGTACCCGGCGAAGCTGCTGGCGGGCTCGAAGGCGCGCGCGGTCTACGGCCAGGAGGTCGTGTACGAGCGGCACCGCCACCGGTTCGAGGTCAACAACCGCTACCGCCAGACCCTCGAGGCGCGCCGGGATGCTGCTGTCCGGGATCTCGCCCGACAGCCGGCTCGTCGAGATCGTCGAGCTCAAGGACCACCCGTGGTTCGTCGCGAGCCAGTTCCACCCCGAGTTCAAGAGCCGTCCCGAGCGGCCGCACCCGCTGTTCAACGGGTTCGTGACCGCGGCCATCGCCGTGGGCGAGGGCCGGGAGCCGGTGTTCCGCGCGCCCGAGCCCGAGGCTCCCGAGGCGTCGGACGTCTCGTCGGGGCCCGATGTCATCGGATCCGTCAGCGGCGCCTGAGCTCGCCCTCCGGCCGTCCCTGCTCGGCCGCGCCGTCGGCGGATTCGGCACCTCGATCGTCGCCGGCGTCCTGCTCGGCGGCAGCGCCTGGTTCTCCGACCAGCTCTCCTGGCCGTACAGCCTCCTCGTCCCGACCAACGCGATCGGCGTCTGGGTGGGCGTCGCGTTCGCGCTCGGCGCGTCCGCGCGCACGCTCCCGACGGGCGCGCTGCGCGGCCTGATCGGACTGCTCGCCGCGGTCGCCGCCTACTACCTGCTGTTCGCCACGCTCGGCGCCGGCTACCGCGCGATCGGCGCCGGTCACGCCGCGACGGTCTGGGGCCTCGTCGCCCTGGTCGCCGGGCCCGTGATGGGCGGCGCCGGGGCGACGTGGCGCCACGGCCACGGGTGGCCACGCGCGGTCGCGGTCGCGGTGCTCTCGGCCGCGCTGCTGGCGGAGGGGATCACGTTCGGGCTCGGCCGGCTCGTCCGCGTCGACCAGCTGTCGACCGATCCCGGCGCGCTGCTGTTCGGGATCGAGATCCTGATCGGCCTCGCGCTGCCGGCGCTGATCCTCTCGTCGGGCGAGCGCCTGCGCGGCTACCTCGCGACGCTCGCGCTCGGGGTGGCTGGCGCGATCGCGATCGGTCCCGTCACGACCGCGCTCCGGGGCATCGCCGACCGGTTCTGAGTCACCCGGCGGCCAGCGTAGAATTGGACGGCCCAGCCCTGCTGTCGCTGGCCAGCCCTCTGCCGCCCGATCGGAGCCCTCCGCCATGAAGCTGTTCCTCGACACCGCCGACATCGAAGAGATCCGCACCGGCGTGCGGTGGGGCGTCATCGACGGCGTGACGACGAACCCGTCGCTGTACGCGCGGATCAAGGGCCAGACGTACGACGAGGTCCTGCAGGAGATCTGCGCGCTGACCCCGGGCCCCGTCTCGGCCGAGGTCGTGGCCGACGACGTCGACGGGATGCTCACCGAGGGCCGGCACTTCGCCAAGCTCGCGGACAACATCGTGGTCAAGGTCGCGATGTCCGAGAACGGGCTCGAGGCGATCAGCCGGTTCGAGGCGGAGGGCATCAAGACCAACTGCACGCTGATCTTCTCGGCGAACCAGGGGCTGCTCGCCGCCAAGGCCGGCGCCTCGCTGCTCTCGCCGTTCGTGGGCCGCGTCGACGACACGAACGAGGAGGGGATGATCGTCATCCGCGAGCTCTCGGAGATCGTCAACTTCTACGACCTCGACGCGGAGGTCCTCGCGGCCTCGATCCGCGGCCCGCGCCACATCACGGACTCGGCGCTCGCGGGCGCGCACATCGCGACGCTCCCGTTCAAGGTCCTCCAGCAGATGGTCCACCACCCGCTGACCGACCTCGGGATCGTGCGCTTCAAGGCCGACTGGGAGGCCGCCCGGGCCGCGATGGCCAAGGCCTGACCGCCCGGCCTCGCGGGGCTCCTCGGCCGGTCCGGGACCGGCGCAAGTCCGGACGTTAATCGTCGGATCGTTGACGGCGCGCCGTGGCGCGCGATATGCTCCATGTGTCCCCAACGGCCGCGCGACGGCACCCAGATTCCGCGCGAGTCACGGCCTTTGGCGCGACGCATCGTTCCCCGCCGGTCCTACGGCCGGTGCCGGAATCCACCCTCCCGGAGTGTGCCCAACACCATGCCGAATGGTTCCGACCAGCGTCCGACCCGTAATCGTCGGCCGCGCCGTCGATCCCAGACCAGCCGCCTGCCCATGACCGAGCAGGACGAGGTCGCCGAGCTCGAGGCCGCGCGCGAGCGCAACGACCTCGACGTCCGCGACCTGCGCGAGATGTCCGTCCAGGAGCTGCGCGAGGTCGGCGCCAAGCTCGACATCGACGGCGAGCCCGTCCGACGCGACGACCTCGTCGACCAGATCCTCCAGGCGCCAGACCGAGCGCGCCGGCCTCGACTACGCCTTCGGCATCCTCGACGTCGTCGACGAGGGCTACGGCTTCATGCGCCGCCACGGCCTGCTGCCGAGCGCGGATGACGTCTACGTCTCGCTCCAGCCAGGTCCGCCGCTTCGGCCTCCGGGTCGGCGACCGGGTGACCGGCGCCGTGCGCGCGCCGCACGAGGGCGAGAAGTACTGGGGCCTGATCCGCGTCGACAGCGTCAACGGCGTCGACACGGACACCGCGCGCCGCCGGCCGTACTTCGACGACCTGACGCCGATCCACCCGATCGAGCTGATCAACCTCGAGTCGGATCCCAAGAACCTCAGCCAGCGGCTGGTCAACCTCGTCAACCCGCTCGGCAAGGGCCAGCGCGCGCTGATCGTCAGCCCGCCCAAGGCCGGCAAGACGATGCTGCTCAAGAGCATCGCCAACGGGATCTCCGTCGAACTACCCGGAGATCCTGCTGATGGTCGCGCTCATCGGGGAGCGGCCGGAGGAGGTCACGGACATGCGCCGCTCGGTGGACGGCGAGGTCATCAGCTCGACCTTCGACGAGCCGACCGAGAACCACACCCACGTCGCCGAGATGGCGCTCGAGATCGCGAAGCGCCAGGTCGAGACCGGCCGCGACGTCGTGATCCTGCTCGACTCCATCACGCGCCTCGCGCGCGCCTACAACCTCGCCCTGCCGCCGAGCGGCCGGACGCTGTCGGGCGGCATCGACCCGATCGCCCTCTACCCGCCCAAGCGGTTCTTCGGCGCCGCGCGGAAGATCGAGGAGGGCGGCTCGCTCACGATCATCGCGACCTGCCTCGTCGACACCGGCTCGCGCATGGACGACGTCATCTACGAGGAGTTCAAGGGCACCGGCAACTCGGAGCTCATCCTCGACCGCAAGCTCGCCGAGAAGCGCATCTTCCCGGCGATCGACGTCCAGCGCTCGGGCACCCGGCGCGAGGAGCTGCTGCTCGAAGAGGGCACGCTCAAGATGGTCTGGACGATGCGCCGGATGCTCTCGGCCGTCGGGACCAACGAGGGCATCGAGCTGCTGCTCAACCGGATCGCGAAGACCGACACGAACGCGCAGTTCCTCGGGTCGCTCACCAAGACCCTGGACTGACGCAAGACCGCCGGACTGGGCCGCCGGTCCGACCCGGCATGCGCAACGGCCCGGCGCAGATTCGCCCAGATTCCGGCTCCGGCGCAGCAAGCGCCCACGTCCGCGCGTCTCACGCGGTTTGCGTCACGCGTAACGGTTCTGGTACGGTTCCGCAGGACTTTACGGGTTGACCCGGGCTTCCGGGATCGGCCGCGGGGGACATTCGAAGCCCACATCGCGACCCCGGAAGAGATCGGCCCGACGCCCCATTGGCGTCCCGTCCACGGACCGATCGCCCGCGCCAGGAGACCGTATTGCAGAAGCCACCGGCCGGCGCGCAGCGCCATGCCGACCGCCTGCGCTCCGACCGAGCCCGTGCGACGACGACTTCCCGGATCAACCGGTGGAGCATCGGCGCCGCTCGAGCGACGCAGTCTGCACTCCACGGACGGGCCGCTGAATCCACCGCGTCGCTCGGGGCGAGGCTTGCCGTCTCCCTTCGATCGCTGACGTCGCCCGACCGCCTCCTCCCGATCTCCGTCGCGACCATCGTCGCCGCAGCGTCGCTGCTCGCCGTCCTGCCGTCCACGCCGCAGGGCGCCACCGGCGCGACCGAGGGCAGCGGCACGGACACGCGCCTCGCGGTCAACGGTGGCGTCGACCTGGTCGATCCCGATGAGACCGTCGGAGCCGACGTCGTCGCCGGGCCGATCGACGGCTACCTCGACCGGGACATCATGTCGTTCCGGCCGGTCACCCTCCCGAACTCGGTCGACACCAACCCGCAGGCCGAGCAGTCCACCGTCGATCCCGGGCTCGTGCAGGACGACGGGACGCTGCTGACCGGCTACGCCCCGGTCACCCAGGTCGAGGACGGCGCCCACCTCATCGAGCGCTACAAGGTCAAGTCCGGCGACACGCTGGTCGAGATCGCGCACCACTTCGACGTCTCGATGATGACCCTGTGGTGGGCGAACAAGCTCAAGTCGAAGGACGACCTCCACATCGGCCAGACGCTGCGGATCCCGCCGGTCAGCGGGCTGGTGTACACGGTCATCGACGGCGACACCCTCGACAACCTCGCGTCCCGCTTCAAGGTGGACGCGGCCGACATCACCGACCTCAACGGCCTCGCCGACCCGGTCCTCGTCGTCGGCCAGGTGCTCGTGCTGCCCGGCGCCAAGGGCGCCCCGATCCCGACGCCTCGACCGACGCCCAAGCCGGTGAACCGGCCGTCGACGGGAGGCTCGAACCCGGGCCGGCAGACGTCGCATCCGAGCGGATCCGTCCACTACACCGGCGGCCAGATGCACTGGCCCGTCATCGGCGGCGGCAACTACATCAGCCAGTACTTCCACTACGGCCACGAGGCCGATCGACATCGCGGCGGACTACGGGTCGCACGTCGTCGCGGCGGCCGGCGGCCACGTGATCTTCGCGGGCTGGAAGTCGAACGGCGGCGGCTGGCAGGTCTGGATCTCGCACGGCGGCGGGATCTACACCACGTACAACCACATGTCGGCGCTGACCGTCGGCAACGGCCAGACCGTCGGGCGCGGCCAGCAGGTCGGCCGGATCGGGCAGAGCGGCGACGCGACCGGCCCCCACCTCCACTTCGAGGTCTGGATCGGGCCGGTCTGGAACGGCGGGACGCGCGTCAACCCGCTGCGGTACCTCTAGGCCGCACGCGGCCTCCCACGCCGCGTCGCCGGCCCCTCGGGGCTGATCGGGGCCGCCGGGACCCCGTGCGACAATGCCGCCAATGTTCCTCGACGACGTCAAGATCACCGTGCGTGCCGGCGCGGGCGGCGACGGGGCGTCGACGATGCGGCGCGAGGCGCACGTCCCGCGCGGCGGACCGGACGGCGGCGACGGCGGCCGAGGTGGGTCGATCTACCTGCGGGTGGACGTCGGCGAGACCACGCTCCGCGACTTCCGCTACAAGCACCAGTTCAGCGCCACGTCCGGTGGGCGCGGCGAGCGCTCGCGCCGCCACGGCAAGGCCGGCGACGACCTGTACCTCGCGGTGCCGCCGGGGACGGGCGTGCTGGACGTCGAGACCGGGGCGCTGATCGCCGACCTCGTGGCGGTCGGGCAGGTGGTCATGGTCGCCAAGGGCGGCCGGGGCGGCCTCGGCAACACGCACTTCGCGACCGCCGTCCACCAGGCGCCCAAGCACGCCCAGCGCGGGCTGCCGGGGGAGGAGCGCGCGATCCGGCTCGAGCTCCGGCTGATCGCCGACGTCGGGCCTGGTCGGGTTGCCCAACGCCGGCAAGTCGACGCTGCTCGCGGCGCTGACCGCGGCCACGCCGAAGATCGCCGACTACCCGTTCACCACGCTCGAGCCCAACCTCGGGGTGATGGACCTGGGCATGGAGGACGGGCGCCGGCCGACGATCGCCGACGTCCCGGGCCTGATCGAGGGGGCGTCGTCCGGCGCGGGCCTGGGCCACGCGTTCCTGCGCCACGTGGAGCGGACGCGGATCCTGATCCACGTCGTCGACGGGGCCTCGCGCGACCCGAAGTGGGACCACGACGTCATCCGCGACGAGCTCGAGCGCCCACGACCCCGCGCTGCTCGAGAAGCCGATCCTGGTCGCGTTCAACAAGATGGACCTGCCGGCGGCCCGCGAGGCCTGGCCGGCGTTCCGGTCGTCCCTGCAGGCGACGGGGATCGACGCGGTCGCCATCTCGGCCGACGGCGGGCGACGGGCTGGACGGGCTGCGGGCCGCGGTGTCCGCGCTGCTGCCGGACGCGGAGGGGCTCGCGGCGCCGCCGGAGCCGGGAGGCGTCGTCGTCCACCGGCTGGAGGCGGCGAGCGACGGGTTCGCGGTCGCGCACGAGGACGAGGCGTATCGCGTCTCGGGCAGTCGCATCGAGCGCCTCGTCGCCCAGACCAACTTCGACAACGAGGAGTCGGCCGAGCGCTTCCAGCGGGAGCTCGTGCGGACGGGCATCGACGGCGCGCTGCGCAAGGCCGGGATCCGGCCCGGCGACCCGGTCCGCATCGGCGGCACGGAGCTCGAGTGGGACCCGCCCGAGGACGACCGTTGACGGAGCCCGCGGACGCCGTCGCGCCGCCGGCGGCGGTCGTGCCGGGATCGCTCGGCGTCTTCGGCGGCACGTTCGACCCCATCCACAACGGCCACCTTGCGATCGCCGAAGAGGCCCGCGAGACGCTGGGCCTCCAGAGCGTCGTCTTCGTGCCGGCGGCGGCCGCCGCCCCACAAGTCCGGCCTCGCGGTCACGCCGGCGGAACATCGGGTGGCCATGGTCGAGGCCGCCATCGCGGGCAACCCGCGGTTCGGCTCCGACGCGCGCCGAGCTCGAGCGACCCGGGCTCTCCTACACCGTCGACACGCTCGAGGCGCTATCACGGCCGCGGGGCCGCCGGCCTCCTGTGGTTCATCCTCTCGGCCGATGCCCTGGCGGGCTTCCCGACCTGGAAGGATCCGGACCGGATCCTCGAGCTCGCCCGCCTCGCCGTCATGCCTCGGGCCGGCGAGCCGGCGATCGACGAGCGCTGGGTCACGGCGCACTTCCCGGGCCGTGAGGACCGCTTCCAGTTGCTCCCGGGGCCTCGCTTGCCCATCTCGGGTAGCGTGATACGCCGACGGGTGGCCGCCGGCCGCTCGATCCGCTACCTCGTCCCCGACGCCGTGGCGCGCTACATCGCCCAGCACCGGCTCTACCTCGAACCCGCATGAAGGACGACGACCCCGTGACCGAACCCGCCGCCTCGACCCCGCGCATCGGCCTGCCGGCCCGCGAGGCCCCCGTGCCGAAGTCCGACCGTGCGTCGCTCGATATCGCGCGCCGCATCGTCGAGCTCGCGGAGGACAAGAAGGCGGCCGACATCGTGCTGCTCGAGCTCGGCGAGCTGACGACGGTCGCCGACGCGTTCGTCATCTGCTCGGGCGGGTCGGAGCGGCAGATCAGCGCGATCGCGGACGGGATCGTCGAGGGGCTGCGCGACGAGGGCATCAAGCCGATCGGCCGCGAGGGGACGCCGGAATCGCACTGGGTGCTGCTCGACTACGGGTCGGTGATCGTCCACGTGTTCACGCCGCCGGAGCGCGAGTACTACGACCTCGAGCGCCATTGGTCAGGCGCGAAGACGGTGCTGCGGGTCCAGTAGGGGCCAGTTCGTGTCCGGCGGGCGCCGCGGGCGCCGCCGGATGCCGGATCGTCGGGTCACCCCCGGGTCGAGGGGTACCGGCGCGCTCGGTACCCCTGGGTCATGTCTCCTGCGCACCACCGTTCCCTAGCATCCCGGGCAGGTCGACGACCGTTGGGGTCGCCGCCACCGTCACCGGAGAGCCCCCATGTCGGGCCTGCGAGATCGCTGCCCTGGCTGCAGCCGCCGCCTCATCATCACCCGCTTCGACACGACGTTCCGGCTGCCGGACCGCACCGAGCGCCTGTGCTTCGGCATCCCGGGCGGGCTGTGCGAGGACTGCCATCAGCTCTACATCGATCCCGAGCTGATCGAGCTGCTCGACCTCGCCGACGGCCGGTGCGTCTTCGCGATCCAGAGCGACGTCGTCCTGCAGGAAGAGGCCTGGTCCTCCGCGGACTGACCGGCGCCCCGCCTAGGCCGGCGGCGCCACCCGCTCCCGCATCCAGAGGCTGAACGCCAGCCGTCGCTGTGCCTCCGTGGCGCCCGCGTCCGGCGCGCCCTTGACCTTCGCGTCGAGCTCCAGCAGCCCCTCGAGGGCGTCGTCGAGCTCCGCCACCCGCCAGCGCCGTGCCTGGCCCACCAGCTTGTCGACCCGGAACGGCTTCATGCCCAGCGTCCGGACCAGGCTGCCCGGCGTCGCGCCGGCCGCGAGGTGGTCGGCGACCTCGATGAGCTCCCGGATCCGGCGATGCAGCTGGACGAGCAGCACGGGCTCGGGCGTGGTCTCGAGCAGCCGGTCGAGGAGCGGGGCCGCGACGGCGACCTTGCGATCGGCGACGGCGTCGAGGAAGGCCCAGGTCGAGTCGGGGACCACCTCGGAGACCAGGGCGCGGACGTCGGCCTCGGTCACGGGGTCGAACGGGCGGTAGAGGCTCAGCTTCTCGAGCTCGCCGACCGCGAGCGCGCCCTGCCGCTGGCGGTCCACGTCGCCTTCCCGGACGAAGCCGCCGACGCGGCGTGCGAGCTCCTTCGCGGCGCCCGGTCCCAGCGTGATGCTGCGCTCGTTGGCGCGGCCCTCGATCCACGCGGCGAGCTGTCCCTCGCGCGGCGCCCGGAACTCCTTGGCGTCGCCACCCGCGCGCTGGACGGACGCCTCGAGGCCCTGGAGCGCGGCCGATCGACGGGCACCGGCGTCACCCTGCTCGAGGAACACGAGGGCGTTGCCCGGGGCGACGGTCCGGATCGCACCGTCGAGCGCCTCGCGCTCGGCCTTCGACCGGAGGAGCGGCGCCGGATCCACGACGACCGCGACCGTGCCGCCCCCGAACAGCGGGGCGGTCGCGACGCGGACGGCGATGTCGGCGGCGCTGGTCTCCGTGCCCGCGCGCGCGCCAGCGGTCCGGCGGGGCGCCCGACTCCTGCTCGAGCCGCTTGGTCAGCGCCGCGACCGCGGCGTCCATCGTGAAGCCGTCGTCGCCGCGGAAGTAGGCGATCACCGGGACGTCGGCGCTCATGTCGAGGTCTCGCGAAGGGCCCGCCTCGACCACCGCAGTCGGTCGACGTCGACGGGATCGACGCCCGCGGCTTCGCAGACCTCGAGCTCCAGGGCGCGCGCACGGCGCTCCGCCAGCACGAACGCCTCCTCGCTCCACACGGAGCTGCCGCTCCGGCGCACGAGCGCGCCCGACCCGGGCGGGTACTTCCGCTTCCAGCGTGCGAAGCGCGCGTCCATCGGCGCGAGGTGCTGGGCCGCCCGCTTGTCCGCGTAGGCGACGATCCGCGCCTCGAGGCTCGCGGTCCTCGCCCACGCCTCGAAGCCGGGATCCACGAGCCGGGTCACCGGGTGGTCCCGGACCGCGGGCGCGAGCTCCGGGTAGCCGTGCGCCTCGAGCCAGGCCGCCGAGCCCTCGCCGTGCCGGAGGTGGGCGGGCGCCTGCGCCGTGGCCAGCTTGTCGACGTCGTGGAGCAGCGCGGCCGTCTCGGCCAGGCGCGGGTTGACGGCCCGTCCCGCCCGGCTCGCCCGATACGCGAGGAAGGCCGCGATGTCGGCGACGGCGCAGGCGTGCCGGGTGAACTTGGCCGACGGATGCAGGGACGCCAGCTGGCGGGCGGCTTCGTGGCGATCGGGGATCGTCATGGAGAGGATCGTATCCGGTGGGGTCCGCCCAGGCCGACGCACGGCCTGTCGTTTCGGCCAGGTTCCACGACTGGGCAACCGGGGCGCCGCCGCCGGCGTGCTGGGAGCCGCGACCCACGCCGGTGACCCGCGCGGGACCGGGATGGCGCACAGGAACGCGGTGGCGGGCACGGCAACCGTGGTCGCTGCTGCCGCGCGGCCTCCGGTCTCGTGGACCGAGAGGCCGTCCTCGCGGAGCTCCACCTCGACCGAGCCGTCCTGGTCGGTCCGGTAGACGCGCGCGCCGCTCGCGCGCAGCCGGTCCAGCGTCGACTTCGCGGGGTGCCCGTACGGGTTGCCGGCCCCGGCGGACGCGATGGCGACCTTCGGCCTGACGGCGTCCACGAACGGCTGGGTCGACGCCGTCGCGCTCCCGTGATGGGCGACCTTGAGGAGGTCGACGCGGGGAAGGCCACGGGCGAGGAGCGTCGGGTCGATGCCCTGCTCGACGTCGCCCATCAGCAGGAAGCGGCGCCCGTCGGCCTCGCCGAGGAACACGATCGACACGTTGTTGATCCCGGTGCCGGTGTCGGGCGGCTCGAGCGGCACGGCGCCAGGGTCGGGCCAGAGGACGCTGAGCCGGACCTCGCCGAGACGGAGCTGGGCGCCCGTCTGGAGGCCGGCGCGCGGCGGCCCGTCGCGCAGCTCCGCGTTCCACTGCGCCCAGCCGGGACCCGGGCCTCGCATCCCCGGCTCGTACACGCGCCCGACCGAGTAGCGCGCGAGCACCCGGGCGAGGCCGGCGACGTGGTCCTCGTGCGGATGGGTCAGGACGACGACGTCGAGGCGCCGGTCCCACGGCGGGATCCGCGCGTCGAGGGCGAGCAGGATCCGGTCCGGGTCGGGCCCGCCGTCGATCAGCATCCGCGCCCCGGTCCGCGTCTCGAGCAGGATCGCGTCGCCCTGGCCGACGTCCATCACGGTGATCCGCGTCGCCCGCCCGGCCGCGTCGCTCAACGCGGCCACGGCCACGGCGACCGCGAGCGCGGCGACCGCCACCGCGACGCGCTCCGGGCGGCCGATGCGCCTCGCCGACCCGCGACTGCGCCGGCCTCGGGCGCCGTCGCCGAGCCCGTTACCGTCGCGCTTCTGGCTGGTACGACGCTCCAGGACCGGACGACAACGGGTCCACGCGCTGGGCGCGAGCAGGATCGCGGCGCCGGTGACGAGCGCCGCCGGCTCGGCGACACCGGGTGGCAGCGTCAACGCCGCGAACGGCAGCGACGCCGCGACGCGGACGATCGTCACGATCACGTGGAGGACGACCCAGCCGGGCAGCCCGGCCAGCGTGGCGACGGCCGACGGCGCGCCGAGCATGCCGGCGCCGCCCGCGAGCATCGCGACGACCCCGCCGAGCATCGCCGCCGGCACGAGCGGGACGACGGCGAGGTTGACGACGGGCGAGACGAGCGACAGCCGGCCGAACGTCGCGAGGACGTCGGGCAGCGTCGCGGCCTGGGCCGCGAGCGAGATCCCGAGGCTCTCGGCGAGCCAGCCCGGCAGGCGGCCGCCGGCGACTCGCCGCGAGTCGGGCGGCCAGCGGGTTCGCCCAGGCGAGGAGCCCGGCGGTCGCCATGACCGAGAGCCGGAAGCCCGGCGTCACCGATCATCGCGGGCTCGGCGAGCAGCAGCAGCGCGGCCGCGAGCGCGAGCGCCGTCGGTGCCCGGCCCGCCCGCCCGCTCTCGCGGGCGAGCAGGACGACGCCCGCCATGACCGCCGCCCGAACCACGGACGGCGACGCACCGGCGGCCACGACGTACGCCACGACCGTGCCGAGGATCGCCAGCGTCACGAGGCGACGCGGACGACCGCGCAGCACCGCCCCGACGAGGCCCGCGACGATCGCGATGTTCCAGCCCGAGATCGCGACGACGTGGCTCACGCCGGCCGTCGCGAAGTCGGCGGCAAGCGACCGGTCGACCCGCTCTCGCAGCCCGACGAGGATCCCGGCCGCCAGTCCCGCCTCGGGCTCGGGCAAGGCGACGCTGCAGGGCGTCGCCGCTGGCGTCGCGGAGCGACTGGAGGCCCGCCGGCGCGGCCTCGACGGATCGTGAGCGCGCGCGCGTCGAGCGTCCCGGCGGCGCCGGACCGGCGGAGATAGTCGCCATACGGGTCGTCGTCCGGTGGCGGCCGCAGCCCGCCGTCCACCTCGACGACGTCGCCGGCGGCGACCGGCGGGAACGCGGGCAGCGTCGCCGCGACGACGACCTCGCCCGCACCCGTGCGCGAGGCGCAGCCGCGCGACCTGCGCGCCGTCGCGCGGCGACCCGACGGACTCGACGACCGCGGTCCACGGCCCCGCATCGTCGGGCAGCGGAGGGGCAGCGGCCGCGCTCCGGCCCGACGAGCAGCCGTGCGCCGAGGAGCACGGCACCGAGCCCGAGGGCGGACGCGGCCACCCGTGCCCGCTCGGGGACGCCGCGTTCCGCCAGGCCGATGACCAGCACGACGAAGCCCGCCGCCATCGGCACGAGCGCCGGCACGCCCGCCGCGTTGGCCGCTGCAGCCCCGGCGACCCCGACGGCGAGCCAGCCGCTGCGCGGGAACCTGGCCGGAGCCGCGCTCATGGCCCGACGGTCACCAGTGAGCGGATCTTGTCCAGCGTTGCCGTCCCGAGGACCTTGCGCGTGCCGAGGTCGTCGATCGACGCGAACGGCTGCTCCTCGCGCGCGGCGATGATCTTCGCCGCGGTCACGGGACCGATCCCGGGGAGCGTGTCGAGCTGCTCGGCGGTCGCGCGATTGAGGTCGATCGGCCCCGACGATCCACCCGAACCCGAGCCGCCGCCTCCGCTCCACTGGGCCGCCCGCGCTACCGGACGCGCTCGTCGACTCGCCGCGAACCGGGACGTGGACCTCGTCGCCGTCGTGCAGCGGCGCGGCGAGGTTGAGCTGCTGGTCGGCCAGCGCGGCGTCGACGCGCGGCCCGAACCCTCCCGCGGCCGTCACCGCGTCCCCGACGCGCGATCCCGCGGGCAGCCGGTAGACGCCCGGCCTGACGACCGCGCCGCCGACCTCGACGACCAACGGGCCCGCGCTCGCCGACGCTCCAGGCACCGCGGCTGCCGGCCTCGACGGTCGAGGCGGCGTCACCGACCGCCCCGTCGACCTCGATCGACGCTCCCGATCGGCTCGTCAGGAGCAGCGCGACGGCCGCGACGACGACGGCGACGACCACGACGCCGATCGCCACCCACGGCAGGCTCCGCGATGCCGGCTCCGGCGACGGTGCGGCGGGCTCGGCGGATTCGAGCGCGCGCCACGGCGCGCCGGACGGGTCCACGGACGAGCTCGACTCCCCGGCGGGACTCGGGGCGGGCGGATACGGATGAAACGGGCGTCGGCCGCCGTGGGGGGCACTTCCGACGGTGTCGACGACCGCGTCGAACGATACGGACGGCGACTTATCCCGGACTTACGCGGCCGCGGCGATCCACCGATCCCGCCTAGGATGGTTCGCATGGTCGACGAACCGCCGCCGCCGACCCGCGCGACCCGTTTCCGCGCGATCGCGTCTCGGTGATGCTCCACCGGATGCCCAACTACCTGAAGCTCACCTGGCGCCTGGGCAAGGATCCCATGCTCAGCCGCGCCCGCCGCGCCGCCGTCATCGCCGCCGCCGGCTACGTCATCAGCCCCGTCGACCTCGTCCCGGGCGTCATCCCCGTGCTCGGCCAGCTCGACGACATCGCCGTCGCCCTCGTCGCTCTCCGGCTCGCGCTCGACGGCCTCCACCCGGACCGTCGCCGGGCCGCATCTCGAGGCCGTCGGCCTGTCGGACGCCCATCTCGCCGACGACCTGCGGACCGTCGGCGCCACCACCGCCTGGATCGCGCGCAGCGGCATCCGCCTCTCGGGCCGCCTGATCCGCGAGAGCGCCCACGTGGGCGAGGAAGGGGCCGGGCTGGCGGCGAGGTCGGCCGTCAGGGCCGGCCAGGGCCTCCGGCGGATGGCGGATGCCGGCTGGACGCGACGGCCGCGCCACCTCCCACGACGAGGCGGCAAGCCGGACGACTGACTCAGGCGGGGAGCTGCTCCCAGTCGACCCAGCGGGCCCCGTCCCACCAGCGATGCCAGGTCAGGCCGTCGGTACCGGCCGCGAAGACGTCGAGCCGGTCCGCGCTCCACGAGCTCGCGGCGGGCGTCGGGTCCGACGGCGAGCGATCCGCCGAGCGATTCCCACGCGTGCCACGCCGTCCCGTCCCAGTAGCGGTCCCAGAGCGCGCCGTCGTCGAAGACCGCGAAGACCTCCATCCGGTCGGCCGCCCAGGCCGTCACGGCGGGTGCCGAGGCGAGGGTGCCGCCCAGCGACTCCGGCTCGCGCCACGCGCCGTCGAACGCCCGATGCCAGAGAACCCGATCCGCGTCGACCCAGAACAGGTCGATGCGATCGGGTCCCCAGGAAACTGCGGCGACGTCGTTCATGCGGTCTCCACCTTCGGGCTGGTGGAGCGACGTTACGCCGTCCGGTGGTCGAGCCGCGTCGCCGCGTCGCAGGCCGCCTCGCCGATCGAGAGCGACGCGTCGCTCAGCCGGCGGAGCACGGCCGGCCGCCATGCGCCGCGGCAGCGACTGGCGACGGCTCGACCATGGCGTAGCTCGTCGTTCGCGTGCATCAGCCTCCACCGGTCGGCGGCGGCCTGCGCCTCGCGCGACTTCTCGTTGGCGATGTCGAAGGCGATCACGCCCATCCACTTCCACATTCGGTCATCTCCTCCCTGCATCTCGGGCTTACCAGCCGATCGGCTGGTGCTCGTCGAATCCATCCCGGCTCTCGACGCCTGCGATGCTTGCAACGGCGCCGAAGAAGGCCAGCGCGGCCACGGCCACGAACACGATTGCGTCCATCTCGGGTGCTCCGTTCGATCCGACTGCTGTAACCGGATCAGAGTAACTTAACCAGTTACAGCATGCTACCGTCTTGCGCGTAACCTGTCAAGGCGTTTATAGTGGTTACGAGGCCCGAACCAGACACCACATGCAGATCATCGACATCCCCCCGACCACCCCCGCCAAGCCGGTCGGCCACGCCCACGAGGCCGACCTCGAGGCGTGCCTCGACCTGATCAACAGCGAGGAGTTCTCGGACGGCGTGCCGCAGGAGCACCTGCCGACGGTCGACGACGCGGTCGCCTACTTCACGACCCGCGGCCTGGCCCACGAGGCCGCCATCCGCGCCCAGGCCGAGGCCGCTCCGGGCGGCGGCGACGCCTGGCTCCGCCGCCTCTACGACACGCGTGGGGCGCTGCGCGAGGTCTGGGACGCCCAGGTCGAGCGCCGGTCGCCGGACCTCGCGGCCCTCGAGACGGTCAACGAGATCCTCCGCCAGGCACCGCGCGTCGAGCTGGTGCCGGGCGACGACGGGATCGGCGTCGGACATCGCCACACGCAGGACGACCCGACGGGCGAGGCGCTCGCCAGGGTCGTCGAGCCGCTGGTCGAGGCGATCGCGACGACGTCGACGGACCGCTTCCGGATCTGCGCCAACGACGGCTGCCGATGGGTGTTCGAGGACACGTCGCGCGCCGGCCGGCGCCGCTGGTGCGACATGTCCTCGTGCGGCAACCGCGACAAGGTGCGTCGCTACCGCTCGAAGCAGCGGACCCCGGCCGGCGGGGACGAGCCGGTCGCCGGCTAGCCGTTCTCGAGCAGCGGCCGGACCTCGGTCGCGAACCGGGTCATCGACTCCTCGTCGTAGTTCGCGCGGGAAGCCGGAGATCAGGTGCCGATACCCGAGCTCGACGTAGCGGCGACGAGCTTCTCGGCGACGTCCTCGGGCGTGCCGACCGGCTGGTCGACCCAGTGGCTTGGCGACGCGGTTGCGGTCGAACGCCTCGCGGAAGATGCGCTCGGCCTCCGCCCGGTTGTCGCGGATCACGACGGTCCCGACCCCGACCGTCCGCTCGATCTCGGACGGGTCGCGGCCGACCGCGTCGCAGTGCTCGAGCAGGACCTGCTCCTTGTGGCGCACCGACTCGACCGTCGCCGCCGACGTTGTTCATGTCGCCGTACTTCGCGACCAGCTTGAGCGTGACCTTCTCGCCGCTGCCGCCGATGCAGATCGGCAGGTGCGCCTGGACCGGCAGCGGGCAGGTTGCGCGTCGCCTTGGCGTGGTAGTGGTCGCCCTTCGCCGTCGGCTCGGTGCCGTCGAGCATCCCGCGCATGACCGGCAGCGCCTCGCCGAGCCAGCGGAGCCGCTCCGGGAACCCGGACCCGAACTCGAGCCCGAAGGCCTCGTGCTCCTCCTCGAACCACGCGCCGCCGATGCCGAGGATCGCGCGCCCGCCGGAGATGTGGTCGAGCGTCGTCGCCAGCTTCGCGGTCAGCGTCGGTGCGCGGAACGTGTTCGCGCCGACCATCAGGCCGATCCGGACGTTGTGCGTCGCCTGCGCCCAGGCCGTGATCGTCAGCCAGCCCTCGTAGTTCGGACCGTCCGAGTCGCCGACGATCGGGTAGAGGTGGTCCCACGTCCAGAGGCTCGTGTAGCCGAGCTCGTCCGCGCGGATGCCCGCCTGCGAGCAGCTACGGCCAGTCCGTGTACTGGTTCCAGCAGAGGGCGCCGATCCTGACTTCGCTCAACGCGATGCGTTCCTCTTCCTGACGATGTCGACCGAGATCTCCACGGCCGGGATCGTTCCCCGGTTCTCGAGCCAGTGGGTCGTGTGCCGGTCCTCGGGCCAGCCCAATCCCGGCCCGTAGTCCGTCGTGCCCCCGTCCCGATGGTCGGTGATCGTTCCCTGCAGGACGTACACGATGCCCGGCCTGCCCTGGTGGTCGTGGACCGGTCCGAAGACGCCGCCGGCTCGATGGTCACCATCCGCATCCGCAGCTGGTGCCCGTCCAGGCCCTCGATCTCGCCGAGCAAGGTCAACGGTCCCGAGGGCTTCCACGGCGACACCCTTCGTCTCGGGCGACACCTGTTCGTCGCTCATGGTGCTCTCCCCGGCTGCAGGCGCGAACCGCTGTCGCCTCCAGCGTATCGGGGCCGGCGCCGCGAGCGCTGCGCTGCCGCGTCGTGCGTCCTAGAGGACGATGTTGACGAGCCTGCCGCCGCCCGCGTGGATGACCCGCCGCGGCTGCTTGCCGTCCAGCGCCGCGACGACCTTGTCGCGCGCCAGCACGATCTGCTCGAGCTCGATCTCCGAGATGCCGGTCGGGACGGTGACCTTGTCCCGCAGCTTGCCGTTGACCTGGATCGGGACCTCGTGGGTCGCGTCGACGATCACCGACTCGTCGAGCATCGGCCACTGGGCGGTGTGGATCGACGACCAGGCCTCGCCGCGGGCGTCCGCGAGGCGCGACCACAGCTCCTCGCTGATGTGCGGCGCCGCGGGCGCGAGCATCAGCAGCAGCAGCCTGACGGCCTCGTCCCACTCGGGCAGCCCGGCGACCGACGTGCCGCGGTAGCGCCAGAGGACGTTCGACGAGCTCCATGAGCTTGGCGACCATCGTGTTCCAGCGGAAGCCCTCGAAGTCCTCGGTGACGTCGTGGAGCGTGCGGTGCGCCGCGGAGCGCATGTGCGACCGCGCGTCGTGCTCGGTCTCGCCGGCGGGCAGCGCGCCGCCCGTCTGGTCGCCGGCGTCGCGCCCGTGCGGGTCGAGCACGGTCGCCCAGACGCGGTTGAGGAACTTGTGGACGCCGCCGATGCCGCTCGGGCTCCACGGCCCGCCCTGGTCCCACGGCCCCATGAACATCAGGAACAGGCGCACGGTGTCCGCGCCGTAGCGCGCGACGAGCTCGTCCGGGTCCTGGACGTTGCCCCGGCTCTTGCTCATCCGCTCGCCGTCGGCGCCCAGGATCTGGCCCTGGTTGAACAGCCGCTTGAACGGCTCGCCCTCCTGCACGAGGCCGACGTCGCGCATCGCCTTGGTCCAGAACCGGCTGTACAGCAGGTGCATCACGGCGTGCTCGGCGCCGCCGGTGTACTGCTGGACGGGCGTCCAGCGCTCGACCATGTCGTCGTCGACCGGCCCGTCGTCCTTGTGCGGCGACAGGTAGCGGAACCAGTACCACGACGAGTCGACGAACGTGTCCAGCGTGTCCGACTCGCGCCGCGCCGGCCCGTCGCACGACGGGCACGCGACGTTGAGGAACGCCTCGTCGCGGTTCAGCGGGTTCTCGCCGCTGCCCCGGTAGTCGACGGTGTCCGGCAGCAGCACCGGCAGCTGGTCCTCGGGCACCGGCACGGCCCCGCACTGCTCGCAGTGGATGACCGGGATCGGGGTGCCCCAGTAGCGCTGGCGGCTGACGAGCCAGTCGCGCAGGCGGTAGGTGACCGCCGTCGAGCCCTTGCCGTTCTCCGCCAGCCAGCCGACGATCTCGTGCCAGGCCTCGGAGGCCGGGCGACCGGTGAACCGGCCCGAGTTGACCATGACCTCGTCGACGGTGTGCTCGACGAAGGCCGTCTCGAGCTCCGCGGCTCGGGTCCGCACCCTTCGGCATCACGACGTTGACGATCGGCAGCCCGAACTTCTTCGCGAACGCGAAGTCGCGCTCGTCGTGGGCCGGGACGGCCATGATCGCGCCGGTCCCGTAGCCGCCGAGCACGTAGTCGGCCACGAAGATCGGGATGCGCTCGCCGTTGACGGGGTTGATGGCGTCCGCGCCGATCGGCACGCCCGTCTTCTCGCGATCCGTCGAGAGGCGGTCGATCTCGGTCTTCGCCGTCGTGGCGGCGACGTAGGCGTCGACCTCCTCGCGCCGGTCCGGCGCCGTCAGCGTCGCGACCAGCGGGTGTTCGGGCGCCAGCACCATGAACGTCGCCCCGAACAGCGTGTCGGGGCGGGTCGTGAACACGCGCAGCTCCTCGCCGCCCGCGTGGTGCGGCGACGGCGCGGTCTCGAACACGACCTCGGCGCCCGTGGAGCGGCCGATCCAGTTGGTCTGCATGATCCGGATCGGGTCGGGCCAGTCGATGCCGGAGAAGTCCAGCAGCTCGTCGGCGTAGCTCGTCGTCCGCAGGTACCACTGGGCGAGCTCGCGCTTCTCGACCTTGGCGCCGCAGCGCCAGCAGTGGCGGTCCGCGCCCTCGACCTGCTCGCGCGCGAGCGTGCCGTCGTTGGGGCACCAGTCCACGGGCGAGACCGCGCGGTAGGCGAGGCCGGCGTTGAGGAACTGGATGAACAGCCACTGGTTCCAGCGGTAGTACTCGGGGTCGCAGGTGACGACCTCGGCGCTCCAGTCCCAGGCGGCGCCCATCGTGCGGAGCTGGCGGCGCATCGTGCTCGATGTTCGCCATCGTCCACTCGCGCGGGTTGATGTTGTTCTTGATCGCGGCGTTCTCGGCGGGCAGCCCGAACGCATCGAAGCCCACCGGCATGAACACGTTCTCGCCGCGCATCCGGTGGAAGCGCCCGATCGCGTCCGTCGGCGTCTTCACGTACCAGTGCCCGATGTGCAGCGAGCCCGACGGGTAGTCGTACATCGTCAGCATGTAGAACTTCGGCCGCGAGCCGTCGTTGAGGTCCGTCTTGTACAGCCCGAGCTCGTCCCACCGCGCCTGCCAGCGCGGCTCGATGGTGGTCGGGTCGTAGCGCTCGATCCGGTCGCGTCCCCCGCCCGCGGTCGCGTCGGTCGTGCTGTCGCCTGTCGTCGTCACGGCTCCCTGCCCTGAGTGAACGAGACCCCCCGCCGGTCCCGGCGAGGGGTCAGTCGGTCGGCGTTAGTGAGGCGTTGGTGGAGCTAAGGGGATTCGAACCCCTGACCTTCTGAATGCCATTCAGACGCTCTCCCAGCTGAGCTATAGCCCCACGCCGGACGGCGAGTATACCCGGCGCGCACGCTCCTGCAGCACGACCCCACGGCACCGCCCGCGCACTCCCCCGCACCACAACGGTTCTGGTGCGCCCGTACAACGGCGTTGGGCCCATACCGCTGTATCCTCGGCGAAAGTCGAGAAGCCGGGGGGAACCGGAGGAAGCTCGATGTCGCTGTCCCAGCGGGTGGCGAGAGCCCAGCAGGCGGCAACCGAAGCGGCGCAGACGACCGCGAAGCCGGGCGGCGGCGGGACGCAGGTCCCCAACCCGCCCGCCGCCGTCGACGGCGCTCGTTCCGATCGCGATCGCGACGCCGCCGCCCCCGCGCAACGTCGCGCGCGACGAGATGATCCACGACGCCAGGGTCATCCTCCAGACGGAGGTCATCGGCGCCTTCGACACGCTGATCGACGCCCCGCCGGCGGAGATCCGGCAGCCGGATCGAGGCGCTGTTCGAGCGGGTCACGACCAAGCACGGGATCGCCGTCAACCGCCTGGAGCGCGAGCGCCTGATCCAGGAGCTGATCAACGACGTCACGGGCTTCGGTCCGATCGAGCCGCTGCTCAACGACGAGACCATCACCGAGGTGATGGTCAACGGCCCGGACCACGTCTACATCGAGCGCAACGGCAAGATCCTGCGGGTCGACACGACGTTCCTCAACGACGAGCACGTGCTCCGGATCATCGACCGGATCATCACGCCGATGGGCCGCCGGATCGACGAGACGAGCCCCCGCGTCGACGCGCGCCTCCCGGACGGCTCGCGCGTGAACGCGATCATCGAGCCGCTCTCGCTCATCGGCCCCGTGATCACCGTCCGCAAGTTCTCGACGACGCCGTACACCGTCGCCGACCTGATCCGCTTCGGCACGGCGACGCCCGAGATGTTCGACTTCGTCCGGGCCTGCATCGAGGCGCGACTCAACGTCTTCGTGTCGGGCGGGACGGGCTCCGGCAAGACGACGACGCTCAACGTGCTGTCCTCGTTCATCCCCGACGGCGAGCGCATCGTCACGATCGAGGACGCGGCCGAGCTCCAGCTCCGCCAGGAGCACGTGGTCACGCTCGAGTCGCGCCCCCCGAACCTCGAGGGCGAGGGCGAGATCACGATCCGCAACCTCCTGCGCAACGCGATGCACATGCGCCCGGACCGCATCATCGTCGGGGAGTGCCGCGCCGGCGAGGCCCTGGACATGCTCCAGGCGATGACGACGGGCCACGACGGGTCCCTCTCGACCGGCCACGCGAACAGCCCTCGCGACATGCTCCGCCGGCTCGAGACCATGGTCCTGATGACCGGCTACCAGATGCCGCTTCGCGCCATCCGCGAGCAGGTCGCCTCGGCCGTGGACCTCATCGTCCACACGGCCCGCCTCAAGGACGGCTCGCGCAAGATCACGGCGATGACGGAGGTCTACGGGATCGAGGACGACGAGATCCTGACCCAGGACATCTTCGTGTTCGAGCAGACCGGGATGCAGGACGGCAAGGTCGTCGGCGAGCTGGTCCCGACCGGCCACCGGCCGACGTTCATGCCCCAGTTCGCGCGCAACGGCATCGAGCTGCCGCCCGACCAGTTCGGCATCCCCAGCGAGCGGGACGCCAAGCCGATCTCGACGCGCGCGCTCAAGGCCCGCTGGGGCGGCTCCTCCACGGCCGACGCGCCGGATGCCTCGGCGGCGAAGCTCGGGCGCGGCCGCGTCGTCGCGGCGGGCGGGATGCTGTACGTGTCCTCGGTCGGACCGATCGATCCCGAGACGGACCAGATCGTGAACGGCTCGACGAAGGAGCACACGCGCCAGTGCCTGGCGAACCTCAAGGCGATGCTCGAGGCGTCCGGCAGCTCGCTCGACCGGATCGCCTGGGCCAGCTGGTGCCTGCGCGACGCCGCGGACTTCGACACCTTCAACGAGGAGTGGGTGCGCTGGTTCCCGGGCGATGCGCCGGTCGGCCAGAGCACGCTGATGCCGCCGCTGCAACGGCGGGCCGGGTTCCGGGTCTCGCTCGGGGTGATCGCCGAGGCCTAACCGGCCCCGATCCTCGGGTCGCGCGCCCGGTACGATCGGGACATGCCCTTCGACCTCGTGCTTCGCGCCGGCCTGCCGCGCCGCCGCCGTGCCTGAGCCGGATCGGATGGCACCCGCCGCCACCGCCGAGATCGTCGAGACCGACGCGCTCGCGCGCCTGCCCGGTGGCGACCTGCCCTACGTCCTGCGTCGGTCGCCGCGGTCGCACCGGCTGCGGGTGACGATCCAGCCGGACCGCGGCGTCGTGGTCTCGATCCCGCCCGCCGGCCGGCGCGGCTGGGCCCGTCCCGAGCGGATCGTCGAGGGGTTCCTCGCCGAGCGCGAGCCGTGGATCCGGCGCCACCTGGAACGCCAGCAGGCGTCGCGGGCCAGGCTCGACGCGCGGCCGGCGCTGGACGACGGCCGGCTCGTCCCGTACCTCGGGCTCCCGCACCGGGTGCGCGTCGTCCCGGCCCCGGCCGGGATCCGGTCGTCGCGCGTCTCGCGGGTCGGCGCCGACGACGGCGACGAGCTGGTCGTCGAGCGGGTCGCCCGGGACCGCCGCCCGACGGCCGCCATCCTCGAGGCCTGGTTCCGCGCCCGCGCCCGTGCCGCGCTCGACGTGGCCATCGCGCGCCACGGCCCGCCGCTCGGCGTCGCCCCGGCGCGGGTCACGCTGCGCGACACGACGAGCCGGTGGGGGAGCTGCTCCCGCAAGGGCAACCTGTCGTTCAGCTGGCGGCTCGTCCTCGCCCCGCCGGAGGCGCTCGACGCGGTCGCGGCACACGAGCTGTGCCACCTGCGCGTGTTCGGGCACGGGCCGCGGTTCATCGCGCTGCTGGCGTCGCGCGTGCCGGACCACGCGGCGTGGCGGCGCTGGCTGCGACGGCACTCGGCGGAGCTGCACGCCGCCCTCGGCTGAGCCGCCGCGGACGGTCGGCCCGAGACGGACGCCGTGCTCGGGGCATGGACGAATGTCCGTCGATTCGCACACCGGATCCGGGAACCATTTCGATGCGCTCAAGCGTCACAAGCCCTGCCCGCACCCGCCCGCCATCGCCCGATCGAAGAGGACCCATGACCCGGCGTCTCGCGCCCCTCGCCGTCGCATCGTTCGCCCTGATCGTCGTCGCCGCCTGCGCCGCGTCGCCGTCGGCCGTCGCGCCGTCGAGCCCCGCGGTCGCCGACCGCGTCTCGACCGCCCCCGAGCCCACGCCCGTCCCCACGCCGCGCGCGACCTCCTTGCCCAGCCTCCAGCCGTCGTCCGCCCCGACGACGCCGCCCGACGAGGGCAACGTGGACGGCGACGCCTACCCGCAGCTCACGCGTCGTGGAGCCGGACGCCGTCGACCCTGCGGGTCATGCTCCAGGACCCGTCCGCCAAGGCCTGGCGGCTGGTCGTCAAGGGCACCGGCGACCTGGCCTTCGATCGCCTCGAGATCGAGGTCGTCACGAGCGACGTCGCGCCCGAGATCACCGCTCGCGAGATCCACGACAGCGAGCTCGTCGACACGATGGACCTGTCCGGGTACGCCGACGGGACCGCGGCCGCGGGCGGCTGCCACGCCACGCTCCACGTGTGCATCGACTCGGACGGGTTCAAGCTGCCGAAGAACGGCAACGGGCGCTTCCGCGTCCAGCTCTCGGTCGCGGACGCCGCCGGCCCGCTGTCGATCAGCGGGCAGCACGGCCGGCTGGCCGAGCGAGCCGTTCGTGCTCGGTTCGTGGACCGACACCGCCGCGTTCGACTGGTCGCCGTCCTGACAGTGCGGGCGTGCGGAGACGGGGCGATGTCTCCAGGGATGCTGGTGGGCCGGGGCGGAATTGAACCGCCACAGCCGAAGGCGAAGGTTTTACAGACCTTTGGGCTCACCACCTGCCCAACCGACCCACGATGGTGGAGATGAGGGGACTCGAACCCCTGGCCTCCGCGATGCGAACGCGGCGCTCTCCCAGCTGAGCTACATCCCCACTGGGGTCACCCGGCAGACCGGGTGGACCGGCCGGGAAGTGTAGCACGCGACACCCCTCGTTCCCGGACCCGCCAGACCCTAGACTCTGCCGATGTCCCCCGGCCTTGCCCTCGGCCTGTTCGCGTCCCTCGCGTGGGGCATGGTCGACGTCATGGGCGCGGTCGCGAGCCGCCGGATCGGCAGCCTCCGCGTGCTGGCGGGCTCGCAGCTCGTGAGCCTGGTGGCGCTCGGCGATCATCGTCCTCGCCGACCGCTCGCGGCTCGGCGACGACCCGGCCGCGGGGATCCTGGCCGGCCTGCCGCTCGGCATCGGCGCCGCGGCCGCCTACCTGTGCTACTTCACGGCGCTGCGGATCGGGCCGCTGAGCGTGGTCAGCCCGGTCGTCGTCGCGTACGGGGGCACGACCGTGATCCTCGCCGTGTGGCTGCGTGGGGAGTCGCTGCTGCCGGTCCAGGCGGCCGGCGCGGTGCTCGCCACGGTTGGCGTGGTGCTGGCGGGCGTGGTGTTCGACCGTGGCTCGCTGCGCGGCGCCCGGCTCGTCGGGCCCGGCGTCCTGATCGCCGTCGTCACGATGCTGCTGTTCGCGGTGATCACCGTCGCGCTGGCGGCGCCGATCGTCGACCACGGCTGGCTGCCGGTGGTCCTTGGCTCGCGGCTCGCGAGCACGGCGTCGGCGGTCCTGCTGCTCGCCGTCGTGTCGCGGGCCAGGTCGGGGTCGTCGTCGACCCGCCTCGACGTGCTGATGGAGCCGTCCGATCGCCTGGACCGCTCGACGCTCGGGCTGGTCGCCGCGGCCGGCGTGTTCGACATCATCGCGTTCGCCGTCTACGCGGTCGGCCTCGAGGTGGCGCCGACGTGGCTGGTCGGCCTCGCGAGCTCGTTCGGGCCGGTGATCGCGGTGGCGTACGGGATCTCGCGGCTGGGCGAGCGGCCACGCGCCACGCAGTGGCTCGGGTTGGCGCTGCTCGGCGTCGGCGTCGTGGTGCTCGCGGTCGCGGGGTAGGCGCCGTTTCGTGCCCCCGCCGGGCATTTCGACCTTGCCATAATAGAACATATGTTCTAGTATTCGACGTCCGATGGCACGCACATCCGACGTCTCCGAGACACTCGCGACGCTCCAGGCTCGCTGGGGTGCGGCAGCTCCGCGGCGGGGTGGCGAGCTCGGGCCGATGGTCGATGGCGCGCTCGCGCTGGCGCCGGCCCTGGTGCCGCTGGATGACCCCGACGACCTTGGCGAGCTCGCGCGACCCGGCCCCGCGCTCGTGCCGCTGGGGCCCGCGATGGCGCCCGCGACATCGCCGGCCAGCTCGCCCCGGACGGCACCGCCGGCCACCGACGCGGACGGCCGCGTCGTCTCCACCGGGTTCGCCGCCCTCGACGCCATCCTCGGCATGGGCGGGCTGCCGCGCACCACCACCGTGGCCCTGCGCGGCGGCGCCACGTCCGGCAAGACCACCGTCGCGCTCCGGCTGGCGGCGGAGGCCCAGGCGTCGGGCGCGATCGTCGCCTGGCTCGACCTGGCCCGGGCCTTCGACCCGGTCGAGGCCGTCGCCCGCGGGATCCAACCGGAATGGCTCGTCGTGCTCACCCCCGTCGACCTCGAGGAGGCCCTCGCGCTCTCGGCTGCGCTCCTCGCGGCCCGGACCGTGGACCTCCTCGTCGTCGACCTCCCGGACGGCCGGGACCCGGCGGTCGGCGGCGTGCGCGTGGGGGACCGGCTGGGCCGGCTCGCGGCGCTCGCGAGGCGCGCCGGGACGCTGCTCGTGATCGTGGAGCCGAACGCGCTCGGGCGCGGGCTCGCGGCGGCCGTCGAGGAGGCGAGCGGCCTGCGGCTCGAGCTGGAGCGGACCGGCTGGATCCGGCTGGGCCGGGACGTGGTCGGGCAGCGCAGCGCGGTGACCGTCGCGCGCAACCGCCACGGGCCACCCGGCCGGCGCACGGACCTCGAGATCCTGTACGCCGAGGGCGGCGCCCGGGACGCCTGCCTCGTGCGCGAGGAGCTGCTGGCGGACCCGGCCCATGCCGTCGAGCCACCAGCACCGCCGGGCCCGCGGGCAACCGACCCGCCACCCGCCACCCGTCCGAAAGGCCCCCCTCCATCGGCCGATACCCATGCGTCTCCTGCACCTGCTCTGGCCACACCTGCCGCTCCGGCTCGCCCGGTCCCGCCTCGAGTCCTCGGGGAGCGACGGCGTCTCCGCCTCGTGGCCATCCGGCCCGATCGTCCTCGGCGGACAGCCCTGGACGGACGGGACGGTGGTCGACGCGGACCCGCTCGCCCGGACCCTCGGCGTCCGGCGGGGGATCCCGCTCGGGAGCGCCCACCGGCTCGCACCCGAGGCGACCTTCCTCGACCTCGCGCCTGAGGCGGACCGGGACGCGGTCGAGGCGGCCTGCGAACGGCTCGCCGCGTTCAGCCCCGGGATCGCCGGCACGAGCGACGTCACGCAGCCGGCGTTCGGGCGGATCGCCGTCCACGTCGACGGGCTGACGCGGCTGTGGGGGATCGAGGAGACGCTCGTCGCGCGGATGGGCGAGGCGCTCGCGCCCGTCCTGCCCGGGCCGCTGCAGGCCGGGGTCGCGGGCACGAGCTTCGCCGCGTTCGTCGCCGCGGCGCACGCGCCGGCGGGCGGCGACCCGATCCTCGTCCCGCCCGGCGACGACGCCCGGTTCCTCGCCTCGTACCCCGCCCGGCTGCTCACGCGGGACCAGGACATCCGGGCGCGCCTCGCGCGCTTCGGGCTGCGGACCATCGGGTCGGTGGCGGACCTCCCGGCATCGGCCGTGGTGGCCCGCTTCGGGGACGAGGGAGCGAGGCTGCACGCCCGCGCCCGCGGCGAGGAGACCGAGCGGTTCCGGCCGCGGCGGACCCCCGAGCGGCTCGCGCTCGCCCTGCCGCTGGACCCGCCCGCGGAGGGGCTCGACGCCGTGCGGTTCGTCCTCCGCCGGCTGTCGGCGACCCTGGCCGACCAGCTGCAGGCCCGCGGCCAGGCGGCGGGCCTGGCCCGCCTGATCGTGACCCACGACCTCGCCTTCGCCCGGCGCGGCGTCCCGCCCGGCCTCCACCTCGAGCAGCGCCTGCCCGAGCCGACCGCCGACGCCGAGGCGATCGAGCGCCTGCTGTTCGCGCGCCTGGAGAAGGCGCCGCCGCCGGCCGCCGTCGCGCGGCTGGAGCTCGAGCTGGCGCGAGTGGAGGCGGCGACCGGTCAGCAGCTGCCGATGTTCACGCCGCAGGCCGCGCGCGACGCCCGACTGGCCTGGCAGCTCGCGCGGCTGGCGATCGCGTTCGGCGCCGACCGGGTGCGGCGGGTCGAGATCACCGATCCCGAGGCGACGATCGCCGAGGCGCGCTGGCGCTGGGTGCCCGTCGCGGGCGCCGCGGTGACGGGCGAGGAGGGGGCGCGATGACGGTCAGCGGGGCCCGGCGATGACCCGGCTGCTGCGGGAGCACCCGGCGATCGACGCCGAGCTGGACGCCGACGGCCGGCTGGTCGCGATCCGCTGGAACGGGCGCCGCGAGGCGGTCGAGGTGTGCAACCGCTGGCGGGTCGAGGAGTCGTGGTGGCAGGAGCCGATCGTGCGGGACTACTTCAAGGTCGTCGGCGGCAGCTGGCTCGCGCTCGTCTACCTGGATCGAGGCGCCGGCACGTGGCACCTGGAGCGGCTGTTCGACTAGGGCTCGCCGGCGCGGCGTCAGCGGACCGCGGGCGACCCGAGCGCGAGCGTGACGACGAACAGCACGAGGAAGACCCCGATGACGAGGGCGAGCGCCCCGAAGTCCCGCGGTCGAGCCGATTGCATCGCTGTGGACCCCCATCCATGACCGGAGCCCCGGCCGGTCCCCTGCAGCATAGACGCGACTCGGGCGCCGATGTGGCGCGACCTCGCGATCGACCCTCAGGCCGGGATGGACCCGGCGCCCGCGAGCACGATCAGCGTCACCATCCCGATGAGGACGACGACCAGCAGCCCCGCCCCGAGCAGGTCGCGTCGCCTCGGTTCCATCGGTCGCCTCGTCTCCTCGTCGCCGGCGCGTCGTCAGCCGCCGAGCGCCGCGCAGCCCGCGGCGTACAGCACGCTGATCATCGTCGATTCGCCCGCCGGCTGGAAGGTGATCTGGACCTGGCACTCGGGCAGGTCGCCCTGCGAATTGAGCACCCGCGAGCCGTCCTCGAGCGGGTCGGACAGGTCGAGCGTCGAGAACCCCGTGTCCTCGAGGGCCTTGCGGTACCAGCGCGCCACCGCGTCGATGCCGTCCCTGGTCTCGTACGCCGCGCTCACGGGCTCGTCCGGCGAGTCCGCGACCTTGGCGCCGGGGTAGACGGGGAAGTCCTCGGGGACGGAATCGAGGATCGTGCCCCAGTCGGTCTTCGTGGTGGTCGGCTTGTGGGACTCGGCCGGTGCGGGCTCGACGGTCTGGCCGCCCGGGACCGGGGTCGGCGCGGGCGCGGTGTCGTCGGGGGCCGCGGACGCGTCGGCGACGGTCGATGCCGGTGGCGTGACCGCGGACGGCGTGCCGCTCGGGGAGCCGCCGGTGCCGGCGCACCCGGCGACGGTGAGCACGAGCGACGCGATGGCGACGAGCGCGATGGATCGCATGGCCGGTCCATCGTAATAGAGGGACCCCCGCTGCCCCAGCAGCGAGGGTCCCAGGGTGCCGCCGGACTGCCCAGGGTCCGGTGGCAGGTCAGCGGGCGCCATCGCAACGCCCGCCGCCGAAGGTGTTCCGTCGACTAGGTCGTCGGGGTTGGCGTGATCACCCGACCGCCTCCGCGAGTGTCGGGAGGAGTCCCAGGATCACGACCGCCGCCAGCGCGATGGCTGCTGCGCGAACGAGCAGCTCGAGGGCGAGGCGTCGGCCGGGATGGGGTGACGGCTGGGCGATCACGGCCTTCAGACGCGCGATCACCCGGTTCGGTTGCGCCATTCCGAGCCGGAATTGTTGATGACGATATCGAACAGATGTTCTATCCTGTCGACCCGCCCCCCGGAGAACCGTCGCGTGGCCCATCCCGCCTACGCCGAGCTGCACTGCCACAGCCATTTCTCGTTCCTCGACGGCGCGTCGGCACCGGACGACCTCGTCGCGCGCGCGGTGGAGCTCGGGCTGGCCGGGCTCGCGGTCACGGACCACCAGGGCCTCTACGGTGCCGTCCGGTTCTCGACGGCGGCCGAGGCGGCCGGCCTCCACCCGGTGATCGGCGTGGAGATCGAGCTCGTCGATGCGGCGGTGCCGGATCCCGGCGGGATCGTGGTGCCGGCCCGGCGTCCCTGGCGACCCGGCCGTCGGCCGCCCGTCGTCGTCGAGCCTCCCCTCGTCGCGGAAGGCAGGCCCGCTCGCCCGCGTCCATCGCGCGCCCGGCTGCCCGGCCATCGCGCGGTCCGCAAGGAGGACCACCGCGGGATCGGGGAGGGGCAGCGCGGGCCGCACCTCGTGCTGCTCGCCCGGGACGCGACGGGCTGGCGGAGCCTGTGCCGGATGGTGTCGCGGGCCAACCTCGCGGGGACGAAGGCGGTGCCGCAGTTCACCCAGGCGCTGCTGGCCGAGCACGCCGAGGGGTTGATCGCGCTGTCGGGCTGCCGGGAGGGCGAGCTGGCGCGGCGGCTGCGGGCGGGCGACCGGGAAGGCGCGAGGGCGGTGGCGGAGCGCTACGCCGGCCTGTTCGGACGGGGCGACTCGGCGGCCGCGAGCGGCTTCGTGCTCGAGCTCACGCACCACCTGCTCCCCGACGACGACTGGCTCGTCTCGGAGACGGCGCGCCTGGCCGAGGAGCTCGGGCTGCCCGTGGTCGTCACCAACGACGTCCACTACGACCGGCCCGAGGGGCGCGAGCTCCAGGACGTCCTGGCCGCGATCCGGCACGGCCGCTCGCTGCCCGAGCTGCTCGACCTCCGCCGGCCGGACGGCGAGTCGTACCTCAAGGACGCCGCGGCGCTGCTCGCGCTGCCGCCGGGCGAGCCATCGACCGCGGACGCGGACCCCGTGCTGGCGCGGGCGTGGCGGGCGGGGATCGCGGCCTCGGCGGAGATCGCCGCGGGCTGCCAGGTGGACCTCGTGTTCGAGCGCTACCGCTTCCCGGGCTTCGACGTGCCCAAGGGAGAGACGCCGTTCAGCCACCTGTCGTCGCTGTGCTGGGAGGGGGCGAAGCGCCGCTACCACCCGATGACGCCGGGCGTCGTGCGACAGCTCGCCCACGAGCTCGACGTGATCGAGAAGACGGGCCTCGCCGAGTTCTTCCTGATCTGCTGGGACCTGATGCGGTTCGCGAAGTCGCGCCACATCCCGGCGCAGGGGCGGGGGAGCGCGGCGGACTCGATCGTCGCGTACGTGCTGGGGATCACGCGCGTGGACCCGATCCGCCACGAGCTGCTGTTCGAGCGGTTCATCAACGAGGGCCGGACGGCGTACCCGGACGTCGACATCGACTTCAGCTCGGAGCGGCGGGAGGAGGTGATCCAGTACGTCTACGAGCGCTACGGGACCGAGCACACGGGGATGGTCTGCAACCTCGTCACGTACCGGGCGCGGTCGGCGGTGCGCGAGGTCGGCTACGCGCTGGGCTTCCCGCGGCCGCTGGTCGACCGGGTCGCGAAGGCCCTCGAGACCTACGACAGCGTGATGGTCCGCCGCGACCTCGAGGCCGAGGGCGGGTTCGCGCAGTTCTTCGCGCGGCCGGGCGAGGAGTCCCAGCTGGAGACGCCGGCCATCGCCGCGTCCCTGGCCGCCGCCCGCGGCCTGACCGACGCGATGGGCCAGCTGAACCACCCGCGCGGCGGGCATTTCGAGGGCGCGGCGCCCGTCGCGCCCTCCGTTCCCGCCGAACCCGCGGGTGAGGCGCCGCGCGGGGAACGGTGGCTCGGGGGCGACGAGGCGGACCGGTGGCTCCGGGACAAGATCGGGGCGTTCGCGCCGGGCGCCGCCAGGCCGGCCCATGACGACGAGGGCGGCCCCGGCGACTCCGCGGTGAGCGTGCGCTGGATCCGCGAGGGGGCGCCGAGCCGCGAGCAGGAGCGCTGGCGGGACCGGCGACCCGGGCATCGCGGACCGGCCATCCCGGTGGATCCGGAGTCGGGCATGCCGGTCCCGGCACCGCGCCGGTTCGACCCGCACCATGGACCTCCCGATCGGCGGCCCGAGCGCGCTCGACCGGCCCATCGATCGCCCGGGCGGCATCGAGCTCGACGACGGCGGCGGCCCGGGCGACGAGAGCGCCGCCGCCCGGCGCTGGGCGCGGGAACAGGTCGCGATGCGGGCGGACCGCAGCAACTCGATCATGCGCATGCCACCGCAGGCCGAGCTCCGACCGCCGGACGAGCACCCGCACCGCGGCTCGGTGGCGAACCTGTCCGACTGGGAGCGGTGGCTCGAGCTGTGCGCCCGCATCGACGGCTTCCCCCGCCACCTGTCGATCCACTCGGGCGGCATGCTCGTGACCGCCGCCCCGCTCATCGACATCGCCCCCATCGAGCGCGCGACGATGGAGAACCGGGTCGTCGTCCAGTTCGACAAGCGCGACGTCGAGACCATGAAGCTGATCAAGCTCGACCTGCTCGGCCTCGGCATGCTGGCCGCCATCGACGAGTGCGTCCAGCTCATCGAGCACGACTGCGCCGTGTGCCTCGACCTCGACCACATCCCGGAGGAGATCCCGGAGGTGTTCGAGATGCTCCAGGCGGCCGACACCGTGGGCGTGTTCCAGGTCGAGAGCCGGGCCCAGATGCAGACGCTGCCCAAGTCGCGGCCGCAGAGCCTCGACGACCTCGTCGTGGAGGTGGCGATCATCCGGCCGGGCCCGATCCAGGGCAACGCCGTCCACCCCTACCTGCGCCGGAAGCAGGGCATCGAGCCCGTCGCCTACCTGCACCCGAGCCTCGCGCCGATCCTGCACGACACCCTCGGCGTGATCCTGTACCAGGAGCAGGTGATGAAGATCGCGATCGACGTCGCGGGCTTCACCCCGGCAGGCTCCGACGGGTTCCGGCGCGCGATGGGCACCTGGCGCTCGACGCGCGAGATGGAGAAGCTCCACGAGCAGTTCGTCGAGGGCTGCATCAGCGTCCAGGGCATGCCGCGCGACGACGCCGAGGAGCTGTTCCGCCAGTGCGCCGCGTTCGCCTAGCTTCGGGTTCGCGAAGAGCCACGCCGCGGCCTTCGCGCGGACGGCCTACGAGTCGAGCTTCCTCAAGCTGTTCTACCCGGCGCAGTTCGTCGTCGGCCTGGTCAACGCCCAGCCGATGGGCTTCTACCCGGTCGAGGTGCTGGTCAACGACGCGAAGCGGCACGGCGTCGCGGTCCTGCCGGTCGACGTCAACCGGAGCGCATGGCGGACGACGACCGAGTGGGTGGGGCGGCCGGGCTGGGCGATGGCGGGGCCCGACGGCGACGACGGTTCGCACGATGGCGACGACGGCGAGCCGATGCCCGAGGACAGCGGGATCGACGGCCGGCCCGCTCCGGTCCGCTCGCCCGCCTGCGTGATCCCCGGCGCGGCCGCGCGCGACCGGTGGGCGGCGGAGTCGATGACCGGCTGGGGCGTCCGCCTGGGGCTGCACCTGGTCAAGGGGATCGGCGAGGAGCAGGCGGCGCGGCTCGACGCGGAGCTCGCCCGGGGGCCCTACACGTCGCTGGCGGACGTGGTCGAGCGGACCGGTCTCGCCGAGGAGGTCGTGGAGCGGCTGATCCGCGCCGGCGGCCTGGATTCGCTGGGCCGGCCGCGACGGGAGCTGCTGTGGCAGCTGCGCGAGGTGGCGGGGGCGTCGAAGGGTCGCGTCGACGGCCGGACGGTGCGGGGCGCCGGCAAGGGCCGGGCCGCCGGGCGGCCGATGGACCTGCGGCTGCCGGCGACCGAGGCCCCGCCGCTCCCGGCGATCACGGAGCCGGAACGGCTGGGCGATGCCTACGGCGGTGGTGGGCCTGGACGCTCGCCGCCAGGCGGTGAGCCTGTTCCGCGAGGCGCTGGACCGGCTGGGGGCGGTCACGAACGCGGACCTGGCCGAGCACCGGCCGGGACCGGTCCGCATCGGTGGGCTCGTCGTCACCCGCCAGCACCCGATGACGGCGCGCGGAACGGTGTTCCTGGCGCTCGAGGACGAGACCGGCATGGTCAACGTCACGCTCTGGCCGGATACGTGGCAACGGCTCCGGTCGGTGGTCCGCCGGCACGCGCTGCTGCTCGTGGACGGCGACCTCCAGCGGGAGGCGAACGTGGTCAACGTCATCGCGCGGTCGGTCACGCCGCTGGTCGAGGCCGCGGGGCCGGTCGGCGGCCCGTCGTCACCCGCAGGCGTGCGCCAGATCGGGATGGCGGGGATGCGCCGGATGGGCTAGGGCCGGCTCGCCGCGCGGGAGTTCGGCTTGGCGTTGCCCCGGCCCTTCGGCGCGGCCTTCTCGGGCTTCTTGCCCCGGTTCGGGTTCGCGAGGTTGAGGAACCGCTTGTACCAGGCCGACGCCGCCGCGAAGAACATCGCGCCGATCGGCCCGACGATCCAGGCATTGGCGATGTACGGCTGCGGGTCGTTCGCAGCCGACGAACAGGCGGCCCGTCGGGCTGAGCAGGATCACGCTGTAGCAGCCGGCCGCGACCAGGCCGTAGATGAGGCCGCCGAGCCAGGCCGCACGCGGGGCCGTGAAGCCGACGAGGAAGGCGCCGGCCGCGGGCGGCGGGGCGACGAACAGGCTCACCGCGATGTAGGAGATGTTCGAGACGCCGCCCAGCGTCTTGTCCGCCGCGGGCTGGGAGAGCGAGAGGTCGAGGCTCGCGGCGAGGTCGTTGGTCGAGAGGATGAACACGGCCGTCGCGGCGACCGCCGCGCCCAGCGCCGCGAGGAACCCCCAGTGGGTGACGATCCGCGGGAGCGAACGCAGGTCGTCCTTGAGGTGCACTTCCTGGAACGAGCCGCGGAAGGCCGCCACGATGCTCGGGCGAGCCGCAGCCGGGGCCGTCTGCGCCGCAGCCTTGGAGCGCGAGGCCTTGTCGCCGCTGGCGACCGGGGCCCCCTCGGCGTCGACGGCGTCCTCGGTGAGGGCCACCTGTTCGGCGCGGTAACGGCGTCGGGCTTCGGTGCGATCGGTGCGCTTCGCGCGGGCCAACGAGGGTGCCTCCTTAGACGGGACCGTCCATCGGACGGTGGGGTGCGGCCGGTGCATGGTACCGGGTCGCCGCCCAGCGGGTTGAGTCCGCGATAAGTGGCGGCTCCTACGATGCCGCTTCCCGTCACCCGCCGCCTGCGTCTCCCGCCCGGAGGTCCTCGATGGCGCGTGCACGGAGTGCGGTGGTGGCCGCCCTCGTCCTCATCCTCGCCCTTGGCGCGACGGCCCTCGCGGCACCCGGCGTCCCGCCGCCCGGTCGCTCGGCCGAGACGCTCGTGTCCTGGCCGCCGTCGACGGGCCTGGTGATCGCGGAGGTCGTGACGGGCGGGGCATCGGCGTCCGACGAGTACGTCGAGCTGGCCAACGCCTCGTCGGCCGCGATCGACCTCGCCGGGCTCGAGGTCGCCTACGTGACGAGCACGGGCGGGACGGTCACGCGCAAGGCCACCTGGCCGGCGACGCTCGTGCTCGAGCCCGGACGGCACCTGCTGATCGCGAACTCGAGCGGCATCTACGGCGCCGTGGCCGATGCGACCTACTCCGGCGGGTTCGCGGCGACCGGTGGCGCGCTGGTGGTGCGGCCCGTCGGCGGCCAGGCGATCGACGCGGTCGGGTGGGGCGACGCGACGAGTGCGTTCGTCGAGGGGACCGCGGCCCCGGCACCGGCGATCGGGAGCTCGATCGAACGGCGGCCCGGCGGCACTGGCGGCAACGTGGTCGATACGAATGACAATGCGGCCGACTTCATCGTGAACGGCGCGCCGGCTGCCCAGAACCTCGCGGCCGCGCCCGTGCCTTCCGTGATCCCGAGTGCCTCGCCGTCGCCGTCGCCGTCGCCGGTTCCGACGCCGACTCCGGCGGCGTCGCCGACGCCGACCGCCATGCCGGCACCGACCCCGGTCGCCACGCCGACACCCACGCGCCTCGCCGTCACCGACGCCCGACACCGAGCCCGACGCCACCTCGACCCCGACGCCGAGCCCGACGCCGGTCATCCAGCCATCGCCGGAGCCGACCCCGGCCGCGACCCCCTCGCCGACGGCCTCCCCGACCGCATCGCCCAGCCCGCAGACCCCGACGATCGCGGCCGCGCGGCTCGGTGCCATCGGCTCGACCGTGACGGTCCATGGCGTGGTCGTCGCGGAGGCCGGGCGCCTCGGGACGCCCGCGATCCTCGTGATCGCCGACGACACCGGCGGGCTGCCCGTCCGCCTCCCCGACGGCGTCTCCGCTCCCGCTCGCGGGGCCTTGCTCGAGGTGCGGGGCGTGCTCGCCGACCCGTACGGCCAGATCGAGCTGCGCGCCTCGACCGGAGGCGTCACGACCATCGGTACCGGCGTGCTCCCCGCACCGATCGAGGTCGACGCGGGCGCGATCGGCGAGGCGAGCGAGGGACGACTCGTCCGCGTCGCCGGCACGATCTCGGCATCGGCGTCGCGGTCGACCAGCAACGACCTCGCCTTCTCGATCTCCGGAACCGACGGCGCGACGCTCAAGGTCCTGGCCGATGCCTCGGCCGGCATCGACCCGTCGGTCCTGCGCAAGGGCGTCGTCGCCACGTTCACGGGCGTGTCCGGCCAGCGCGCGACGCACAAGGGCGTCCACGATGGCTATCGGCTGTGGCTCCGCGACCGCGCCGACATCGTCATCACGTCGCAGCCGTCGCCGTCCCCGTCGCCCACCAGGAAACCGAGCCCGACGCCCAAGGGCGGCTCGACCCCGAAGCCGAGCACCGGGCCGTCGAAGCCCGCCGCCCTCTCCATCCGCAGCGCGCTGCTCCGCGACGGGCAGCGGGTGACGGTCGAGGGCGTGCTCACGGTCGGGACGGGGCTCCTCGATGCCAGCGGCCGGCGCGCGATCATCGAGGATGGCACGGCCGCGATCGAGCTCTACCTGGCCGCTCCGGATGCCGCGATGCGTCTCGGGACGCGGGTGCGCGTCACCGGGACCGTGGGGAAGGCGTGGGGCGCACCGCGGCTCCGCGCGGACGAGACACACGTGCTCGGGTCCCGGCAGCCCACCGTGCACGCGTTGCGGACGGCGCCCACGGCGGCAGTCGAGTGGCGACTGGTCAAGCTGGAGGGCACGGTCGCCGACGTGCATCGCAACGGCGATCGGTGGAGCGCCGAGCTCCAGATCGCGGGTGGCGCCAAGGTCCCGGTCAGCGGGCTGGCCGGGAGCGGGATCCCGTCAACGTCGATGATCGAGGGCAGGACGGCGTCGGTCATCGGCATCGTCAAGCGGCCCTACCCCACGGCCACGGACCGGCGGTTCGCGCTCGTCCCGCGTCGCACGACGGACATCGCGCTCGGCAAGGCCGTTGTCGCGCCGGGCACGGGCACCGCCACTGGTGCATCGCTCACCGGCGCGGCAGGTGCAGGAACGTCCGCGTCGACCGGTGCACCGATCGCGGACCCCTCCGGATCGACGACCGGCGGCGCAACGACCGCGGTCGACGACATCGATCTCCGGGACATTGCCGCCCACCTCGGCAAGCGTGTCCGGGTCGGCGGGCTGGTGACCGACATCGGCGCCGACGGCGTGCGCCTGGACGACGGCACGTCCGGGGCCCTGCTCGTGCTCGAAGGGGACGCGACGGACCTGCTGACGGTGCTCGAGCCCGGCGATGCCCTCAACGCCACCGGGACCCCGGACCAGCGCGACGAGACGGTCCTCGTCGTGGCGGATGCCGCGGACATCGAGCTCGTCGGCGATCTCGGCGCGGACGGGCCCGGCGAGCACGGACGGTGTCGGGCTCGCCGCCGCGGTGGTCGAGGGCACCCCGGCCGTGACCGCCGAACCGGGGACGCTGGCGGACGCCTCGGCGCCGGCGACCGCCCCGATCGCGGTCGGCGCCGCGATCCTCGCCCTGCTCGTCGTGACCACCGCGGCCGCCCCGCTCCTGGCGCGCCGTCAGCGTCGTCGCCGCGCCCTGCGAGCCCGCCATCGCGGCCCGCCTCGAGGCCATCCGGCGGGGCGCCGATGACGCGTCCGGCGGCCACGATCAGGCCATGAACGCGCCGATCGGGGCGCAATCGGGGCCTGAACTCGGCGGAAACGTGCCCGGAACGGCTTGACGGTGCTCGAATCAGGCCCCTATCCTCGATCACGGCCGCACGCCAGACGAGCGTGGACCCACGTGGGAGCGAGCCTTTGCCGAGCGTGGACACCCGAGTCGCGATCCCCACCGGCGACCGGCAGTACCACATCGGCCTCGGACCAGGCGAGCTGGCCGACTACATCCTCCTCCCCGGCGACCAGGATCGGGTCGACCGCGTGGCCGCCCACTTCGACTCCGTCGAGCTCCGCCATCGGCATCGCGAGTTCGCCACGGCCACGGGCATGTACAAGGGCCTGCGGGTCTCGTGCCTGTCCACGGGGATCGGCACGGACAACGTGGAGATCGTGGTCAGCGAGGTCCTCGCGATCAACAAGAACCCCACGTTCATCCGCATCGGCTCGTGCGGGGCGCTGCAGGCGGACATCGAGCTCGGCGACCTCGTCATCTCGACCGGATCGGTCCGGCTCGAGACCACCACCAACTGGTTCGTCCACGAGGGCTACCCCGCCGTGGCGAGCTACGAGGCCGTGCTGGCGCTCGAGGAGGCCGCGACGCGGCTGGGCCACCGGCACCACGTCGGGATCACGGCAACGGCGCCCGGGTTCTTCGGTGCGCAGGGACGCCCGATCCCGCAGCTTCCCATCCGCTACCCTGACCTCGCCGACGAGATGTCCCGTCAGGGCATCCTGAACTTCGAGATGGAAGCCTCTGCGGTGCTCGTGCTCGCAGGCCTCGGTGGTGGACGTGCCGGCGTCGTGTGCGCCGTCTACGCGAACCGCCGGACCGGAGAGTTCGTCACCGGCGGCCACAAAGACCGGGCGGAAGCAGCCGTGGTGGAGACGGGGCTCGAAAGCCTCCTGATCCTTGCGGAGCTGGACCGTCAGAAGGCAAAGGCCGGTGCGGCGCGATGGCGCCCGTCGCTCTGGGCCCCAGAATGAGCGCCAGACCGAGCGAACCCGTGGACACGAGAGGCGTGCTCTCGCGACACGGATAGCGTGAGGAGGAGCGGACTCCATGGCTGAGGCCTACTGCGTCAAGGACAAGATGAAAGTCGAAGTCCAGAACCCGCAGCACATCACGATGAAGAACGGCAAGCCGGCGCTCCAGGGCACGTGCCCGAAGTGCGGCACCAAGGTGTTCAAGATCGGCGGCTGACGCGCCGCTCCACACCGCGATGTTGAGCCCCCGCCGGCAGGTCCGGCGGGGGCTCAATGCTGCACGGCTGCACCCAACGCGGAACGGGGACGGACCCGGGCCTTTGCTACCATCTGGTCGAACCCCTCGATCCGCTCCGCCGAGGTCCCGCCCTGTCCGCTCTCGTGGCCGTCGCACTCGACCTCGGCACCGCAAATCACCGATCGAGGACGGGCCTCCTCGAGCACCGGTCCCCCGGCCGGCCTGCCGACCACGGCACGCCGCCCGGCATCGGGGTCGCCGCAGCCATCGCCCTCGACGCGATCGCCGCAGCGCTCCCGACGTCGCCCCGGCCGGCCCTCGTCGCGAGGTCACTGCGGGCTCGTCCCGCGGTTCTGGTGCCAGTCATGTCGAGCGCCGCCGTCAGGTCGCTCGACCGTCAGCCGTCCCGATCCAAGGAGGATCTGCGATGACCGTCCGCGTCGGTATCAACGGTTTCGGCCGCATCGGCCGCCAGTCGCTCAAGGCGCTGCTCGAGCGCGCGCCCGGCGTCGAGGTCGTCGCCGTCAACGACCTCGTCGACGTCCCGACGAACGCGCTGCTGTTCAAGCACGACTCGACGTACGGCGCCTATCCGGGCGAGGTGACCCACACGGACGACGCCGTGGTGATCGACGGCAAGGCGGTCAAGGTCCTGCAGGTCAAGGACCCGAGCCAGCTCCCGTGGGGCGACCTCGGCGTCGACATCGTGATCGAGTCGACCGGCATCTTCACCGACGCCGACAAGGCCCGCGCCCACATCGACGCCGGCGCGAAGAAGGTCATCATCAGCGCCCCCGCCAAGGGCGAGGACATCACGATCGTCCTCGGCGTCAACGAGGGGAAGTACGACCCCGACCAGCACCAGATCATCAGCAACGCGAGCTGCACGACGAACTGCCTCGCGCCGGCCGCCAAGGTCGTCCACGACCGGTTCACGATCCGCCGCGGCCTGATGAACACGATCCACTCGTACACCAACGACCAGCGCATCCTCGACGTCGCCCACAAGGACCCGCGCCGCGCCCGCGCCGCCGGCCAGAACATCATCCCGACGTCGACCGGCGCCGCGAAGGCCCTCGCCCTCGTGATGCCCGACCTCAAGGGCAAGTTCGACGGCTTCAGCCTGCGGGTCCCGACGCCCACCGTCTCGGTCGTCGACTTCACCGCGGAGCTCGAGCGCGACGACGACCCTCGACGAGCTCAACCAGGCCTTCCGCGACGCCGCGGCCGGCCCGCTCAAGGGCATCCTCGGCGCGTCCGACGAGCCGCTCGTGTCCACGGACTTCCGCGGCGACACCCGCTCCTCGATCGTGGACCTGCCCTCGAACATGGTCCTCGGCGGCAACTTCATCAAGGTCATCGCCTGGTACGACAACGAGTGGGGCTACAGCTGCCGCGTGGCCGACCTCACGCAGTTCGTCGCCGAGCGTCTGCCCGCGGCCGCGGCGGCCTGACCGGAGCCTGGAGGCTCCCGAGCCGCGCGGCTCCCGGAGGAACACGCAGACCATGGACAAGCTCACCGTCCGGGACATGGACGCCTCGGGACAGCGCGTCTTCGTTCGCGTCGACTTCAACGTCCCGCTCGCCGACGGCCGGGTCACCGACGACTCGCGCATCCGCGCGGCGCTGCCCACCATCCGCTACCTCCAGGCGCAGGGCGCGAAGGTGGTCCTCGCGAGCCACCTCGGCCGTCCGGACGGCAAGGTGACCGACAGCCTGCGGCTGCGCCCGGTCGCCGAGCGGCTCGGCCAGCTCATCGGCCGGACGGTGCCGGTGACCGGCGACGCGCTCGGCGTCGGGACGCAGGACGCCGTCGCGCCGCATGCGCAACGGGGAGATGCTGCTCCTCGAGAACCTCCGCTTCCACGTCGAGGAGGAGCAGAACGACCCGGTGTTCGCCGAGTCGCTGGCGTCGTACTGCGACATCTACGTGAACGACGCCTTCGGCACGGCCCACCGGGCCCACGCCAGCACCGTCGGCATCGCCAAGCTCCGCCCCGCCTACGCCGGCCTGCTCATGGAGCGCGAGCTCGCCAACCTCGGCAAGCTCCTCGACAACCCCGAGCGCCCGTTCGCGGCCGTCATCGGCGGCGCCAAGGTCAGCGACAAGATCAAGGTGCTGCGGCACCTGCTCGACAAGGTCGACGTGATGGTGATCGGCGGCGGCATGGCGAACACCTTCCTGCTCGCCCAGGGCAAGCCCATCGGCAAGAGCCTCGCCGAGCCCGATCGGGTCGAGGACGCCCGCGCGATCATGGCGGCGGCCGAGGAGCAGGGCGTCAAGGTCGTCCTCCCCGTGGACGTCGTGATCTCGAAGGAGGTCACGCGCGGCTCGGAGTACAAGACCATCCCGGCCGAGAAGGTCCCCGCGAGCTGGCACATCGTCGACCTCGGCAAGCAGAGCCTCGTCAACATCGAGGAGGCCCTCGCCGACGTCCGGACCGTGCTCTGGAACGGGCCGCTGGGCGTGTTCGAGATCCCCTCGTTCGCCCACGGCACCAAGGCGATCGCGCGGTTCCTCGCCCAGCGCGCGGAGGAGGGCGTCGCGGTCGTGGTCGGCGGCGGCGACTCGGTGGCCGCGATCACCCAGCAGGGGCTGGCCGACAAGATGACCCACATCAGCACCGGCGGCGGCGCGTCGCTGGAGTTCCTCGAGGGCCGCGAGCTGCCGGGCGTGACGGTGCTCCTGGACCGCCAGCCGGAGGCCGTCAAGTGAGCGACACCACCATCGCCTGGGTCGACGCCCGGGAGATCCTCGACTCCCGGGGCAACCCGACGATCGAGGTCGACGTCGTCACCGAGGACGGCTCGCTGGGCCGGGCCGCGGTGCCGTCGGGCGCCTCGACCGGCGTCCACGAGGCGGTCGAGCTCCGGGACGGCGACAAGGCACGCTACGGCGGGAAGGGCGTCCTGACGGCGGTCGCGAACGTGGCCGACCGGATCGGGCCGTCGATCCTGGGCTTCGACGCCGCGGACCAGGCCGGCATCGACGACATCCTGATCGCGCTCGACGGCACGCCGAACAAGGCCGAGCTCGGGGCCAACGCGATCCTCGGCGTCTCGCTCGCCTGCGCGCACGCGGCCGCCGGCTCGCACGAGCTGCCGCTGTACCGCTGGCTGGGCGGGGTCGGCGCGCGGACGCTCCCGGTCCCCATGTTCAACATCCTCAACGGCGGCAAGCACGCCCAGGACTCCACCGACTTCCAGGAGTTCATGGTGATGCCCGTCGGCCTGACGACGTACCGCGAGGCGCTGCGCGCCGGCGCCGAGGTGTTCGCCGCGCTCCGCGGGATCCTCCACGACGAGGGCTTCGCGACCGGCCAGGGCGACGAGGGCGGCTTCGCGCCGTCGCTGGCGTCGAACGAGGCGGCGGTCGAGGTGATCCTGCGGGCGATCGAGAAGGCGGGCTACAAGCCCGGCGAGGACATCGCGATCGCCCTCGACCCCGCGTCGAGCGAGCTGGTCGAAGCCGGATCCGGCGTCGACGGCAAGGCGACCCGGTACGTGCTCGCGAAGGAGGGGCGGACGCTCGAGTCGGGCGAGCTCGTCGACCTGTGGGCCGACTGGGTCGCGCGGTACCCGATCGTCTCGATCGAGGATGGCCTCGCCGAGGACGACTGGGACGGCTGGACGGCGATCACGGCGCGCCTCGGCTCGAAGGTCCAGCTGGTCGGCGACGACCTGCTGGTCACCAACGTCACCCGGATCCGGCGCGCGATCGACGAGCGGGCCGCCAACTCGGTCCTGATCAAGCTCAACCAGATCGGCACGCTGACCGAGACGATCGACGCGATCGAGCTCGCGCGGCGAGCCGGCTGGTCCGCGATCGTGTCCCACCGCTCGGGCGAGACGGAGGACACGACGATCAGCGACCTCGTCGTCGCGATGGGCACGGGCCAGATCAAGACCGGCGCCCCGTCGCGGTCCGAGCGCGTCGCCAAGTACAACCGGCTGCTCCGGATCGCCGACGAGCTCGGCGACGAGGCGCGCTACCTCGGCCGTGGCGCGCTCTCGGGTGCGGCCGGGCGCGGGGAGCTGCAGCCCTGACGCTGGCCGTCCGCGCACCGTCGCCGGGCCACCGCCTCGAAGGCCCGGGCGCATGAGCCGCTTCTTCGACCGCGGCGCCATCACCGCCGCCTGGGTCGGGGTCGGCATGGCGGTGACCATCGCCGTCAGCTTCCTGCTCGTCATCCCGATCGAGTTCCTGGTCACGCCGTTTGCCCTGTTCGCCGGCCTCCTGATCGGCTACTACGCGAACGCCCGCTCCAACCGGGCCGGTGGCCCGTGGCCGCGCATCCTCGCGAACGCGCTCCTCGCCGGGGTCGCGACCGGCGTGACCTTCGCCCTGCTCCTGCTCCTCGTGAAGGTGATCTTCTTCTTCGCCGACACGGGCTACCCGGACTTCAATCGCGCCGATGCCAACGGCAACAAGATCCCGCCCACCTGCCAGTCGGGCGCCGACTGCGTCTACCAGCGCTACCTCGCGATCGGCCGCGGGCCCGCGTTCGAGGCGGCGGGCGTCACGGACGTCGACTCGTTCACGCAGCTCTACTGGCGCGAGCAGTTCGCGAGCGCCGGTGCGCTGATCGTGCTCAGCGTGGGCGGCGCGCTCGGTGGCGGGCTGATGTACGGCCTGGCGAACCGCCGCAAGCCCGAGGAACGACCCGAGGACCGCCCCGCGCCGACGGCTGCCTGAGCTCCCCGTCGCCCGTCCCGGCTGAATCGAAACGCCCCGGTCGGTGACCGGGGCGTCTGTCGTTGGCGTTGAGCGCCGGAGCTACTCGGCCTTCTTGGCCTTCGTGGTCTTCGGCGCGGCCTTCGTCGTCGTCTTGGCGGCGGTCGCCTTCGGTGCCGCGGCCTTCGCCGTGGTCGCCTTGGCGGCCGTGGTCGTCGACTTGGCAGCCGTCGTCTTGGTCGCGGCCTTCGCGGCGGGCTTGGCCGCCGCCTTGGCCGGCGCCTTGGCCGGAGCCTTCGTCGGAGCCTTGGTCGTCGTCGGTGCGGCGACGGCCTCGGTGGTCGCGGCGGCGTGCGCCGTGTCGGCGCGGGTCGACTTGGACAGCGCGGCGCGAGCCTTGCCGGCGGCGGTCTGGGCGCCCTTGGCCTTGACGGCCTTGCCGGCGGCGATGCGGGCCTTCGCGGCCTTGACCGCGGCGGCCTTGCCGGTCGACTTGGCGACGTGGCCGGCCGTCACGACGGACGACCCGCCGACGGCGGCGTTGACCTTGCGCGCGAGGCGCGACTTGCGTCGGGCGGCCGCGTTCGGGTGGATCGCGCCGGCCTTGGCCGCTCGGTCGAGGGCGGAGATCGCGTCGCTGAGGAGGGTCGCGATGTCGGCGCTCGTGGGATCCGTGGTCGCGGTCGTGAGCGACTTGGCGACGAGCGTCTTCGCGGTCGACCGCCGGGGCTGGAGGATGGCTCGCCGGCGCTCGGCCTGGCGGACGCGCTTCAGCCCGGACGGGGTGCGAGCTCCCTGCCATTTCCGGGGCGTTCTGGCCAAGGTGGCTGATCTCCGTTTCGTGCGTGCGTTCGTGGGTGTTTTCGCGCGCAGGCGTAGGCTGCCCGAGGCGCGACGGCGAATGGTAGCAGAGGCTCGTGGTCTCGACCACCGAGTGGCGTGCCGCTACCCGATGTGCGGCTCCTCGATGAATCGGTGCTCGATCCCGAACCGCTCCGCGGCGCGCCGGCCGAGCGCCTCGATCCCCGGCCGCTCCGTCAGGTCGTGGCCACCGAGGATGAGGTTGATGCCCGCCTCCTTCGCGTAGAGGCGCGTGTACATGCTGCCCTCGCCGGTGAGGTAGGTGTCGCAGCCGAGGCCGATGGCTTCCTCGAGCCAGCTCGTCATCCCGCCCGCCCCCGTCACGATCCCGACCCGCATCGCCCGGGCGTGGTTCCGATGTGCCTCCGGCGCCCGCCCGAGCACGCGGCCGATCCTGGCCACGAGGTCGTCCCACCCGCCTTCGAACGAGCCGTGAACGCCGGCGAGCGAGCCCTCGTACGGCGCGAACCGGCCGGCCACGTCGATACCGAGCAACCGGGCGAGCTCATGCCCGGTGCCGTGGTCGGGGGCGCCGTCCAGCGAGGCATGCGCGCCGTAGAGCGAGACACCGGCCTCGGACAGCGCCGCCAGCTTGCGGGCGTGCAGGTCCCGGTCGATGTACGGCCACGACGGGTGGTGGACGAGGAGCAGCTGCGCACCGGCCGCGGCCGCGAGCTCGATCGCGTCGAAGGTGGTGTTCACGGCCGATGCGAGGAGCGACACGTCGCGCCCGGCATCCACGACGAGATCGTTCTCCGGCTCCTCGGCCCGGTAGCGCGGCGCATCGAGCTCCGCGTCGAGCCAGGTGGCGATGTCGACGGCGGCGACCACGAGGGCCGGGCTCAGCCGCGGTCGCGGTCGGCGCGGTAGCGGGCGATGAGCGCCGCCGTGCTGGAGTCGTGGACGACCGACGGCACCTCGCCGACGGGCGCCGTCAGCTCCGCGGTGATTCGGGTCGCGAGCGCCTTGCCCAGCTCGACGCCCCACTGGTCGAACGAATCGATCCCCCAGATCGTCCCCTGGACGAACACCTTGTGCTCGTACAGGGCGATGAGCGATCCGAGCGTGCGCGGCGTCAGCCGGTTGACCAGGATCGCCGAGGTCGGCCGGTTCCCCTCGAAGACACGCGCCGCGACCTGCTTGGCGGGTACGCCGTCGGCGACGACCTGCTCGCGCGTCTTGCCGAACGCGAACGCCTCGGCCTGCGCGAACATGTTCGCCATCAGCAGGTCGTGGTGGTCGCCGACCTCGGTCGTCGGGTTGAAGAAGCCGATGAGGTCGGCGGGCACGATGCGCGTGCCCTGGTGGAGCAGCTGGTAGTAGGCGTGCTGCCCGTTGGTGGCGGCCGTGCCCCACACGATCGCGCCGGTCTCGTACGTGACCCGCTCGCCGTCTAGCCGGACGGACTTGCCGTTCGACTCCATCTCGAGCTGCTGCAGGTAGGCCGGGAAGCGGGAGAGCTCCTGGCTGTACGGGAGCACGGCGTGGGTCTCGAAGCCGAAGAAGTCGCCGTACCAGATGCCGAGCAGGCCCATGAGGACGGGCAGGTTGGCCCCGAGCGGGGTCGTCAGGAAGTGCTCGTCCATCGACCGGAAGCCGGCCAGCAGCTCGTGGAAGTCGTCGGGTCCCACCGCGATCATCAGCGACAGCCCGATGGCCGAGTCCATCGAGTAGCGGCCACCGACCCAGTCCCAGAACCCGAACATGTTCGCCGGGTCGATCCCGAAGTCGCGGACCTTGTCCTCGTTCGTGCTCACCGCGACGAAGTGACGCGCGACGGCCGCGTCGTCGTGCAGGGCGGCCAGCAGCCAGTCCCGCGCGGTTCGCGCGTTGGTCAGCGTCTCGAGCGTGCCGAAGGTCTTGCTGCTGACGATGAACAGCGTCTCGGCGGGGTCGAGGTCCGCGGTGGCCTCGCGGATGTCCGCGCCGTCGACGTTGGACACGAACCGGAATCGCCGCCCACGGTCCGAGTAGTGGATGAGGGCCTCGGTCGCCATCGCGGGCCCGAGGTCCGAGCCGCCGATGCCGATGTTGATCACGTTCCGGATGGGCTTGCCCGTGTACCCGGTCCATTCGTTCTCGCGGACGCGCATCGCGAAGGCGGCCATCCGGTCGAGGACGGCGTGGACCTCGCGGACGACGTCGACCCCGTCGAGCTTGATCGCGTCCTTCGACGGCGCCCGCAGGGCCGTGTGGAGGACGGCGCGGTCCTCGGTCGTGTTGATCCGCTCGCCCTCGAACATCGCCTCGCGGCGCTCCTCGACACCCGCGACACGGGCGAGGTCGAGCAGCAGGGCCATCGTGTCGTCGGTCACCCGGTGCTTCGAGTAGTCGAGGAACACGCCCGCACCCTCGGCGGTCATCCGCATGCCCCGGCCCGGGTCGTCGGCGAACAGGTCGCGCAGGTGGAGGTCTCGGACCTTCGCGTGGTGCGCTTTGAGGGCCGCCCATTCGGGGGTCTGGTCGATGGCGATGTCGGAGGCGGTCATGTCGCTCGAAGCGTACTGCGCGACCGCGCCTCAGTGGCCGTTCGGGTGCTTGAGCTCGACGCCGATCATCACCAGGTCGTCATCGCCGGTGTTCTCGATCGTGTGCCGCGGCAGCGGCGCGTTGTACGAGACTCTCGGCAGCACGAAATCGGGGTCGGATCGGGAGTCGAACAGCGTCTCGCCCTGGTCGTCGCGGCGGACGAACTGCGAGCCCGAGAGCTTGTACAGCACGGTTGGCGCGCGGTGCGTGTGCACGGGCGTGGTCGTGCCCGCGGCGATCGTGATCTCGAGGACACGCACCTCGTCGTTCTCGAAGAGCACGTGGTGGTTGGCCGGGGCGACGGCCACGCCGTCGAGCTCGTCGTGCGTCATCGTCGCCTCCTGCGTCGGTCTACGCGCGGCTCGGGTCATGCTCGGGCCGGCCGGCATACCACTCGTGGAACTCCGAGCATCGGCCATCTGCCCCGAAGCGCAGGACCCAGACGTTGTCGAACTCGGCCTGCCGTTCGCCCGTCTCAGGATCGTAGAACAGCGTCCGGCCGTGGGTGACGACGATCCCGTCGTGGATCGCGATCGGCTCATAGGCGGCGTCATACCCGCGCCCGACGAACGCGTCGCGTTCCGCCATCCACTCGGCGGTGATCGCGTCCCGACCCGACGCCCGAATGCCGAACGGGTAGACCCACGTCGCGTCCTCGGTCCACAGGTCCGCGATGGCCGCCTCGTCGTACGACCTCCAGGCCGCGACGTACGCGTCCAGCCAGCGCTGGACCGTGGATCGGTCGGGCGTCACGCTCGAGGCGGGCGTCGATGCCAATCGGGAAGCACGGGTCGAACGTCCATGGACGAAGCGTACGTCTGCGGTGTCCGTGATCGCATCGTTCAGATAGGGGTGATAATCCGAACGTGAGGACGCTTGTCATGACGGTCGAACCCAGGACGGCGCGCGTGCGCGCCGGACGCAGACGTCTGAGCCGCAAGGAGGCCCAGGCGCTGACGCGGCGCCGCGTGCTCGATGCCGCGGCGGACGTGTTCGGCGAACGCGGATTCCAGGCCGCGTCCATGGCCGATGTCGCCGACCGGGCCGGCTACACGATCGGGGCGGTGTACTCGAACTTCGCGAACAAGGAGTCACTGTTCCACGAGCTGATGGAGGAACGGCTGCGCGAGGTCGAGGCGGCGCTCGACGCGGACGAGCGGCACCTGGCGCGCGACCGTCGGCGACGGTCGACGAGCGCATCGAGGCGGCGCTCGATCGCATGGCCGCGGCGGAGGATGCCGTGCCTCCGAGGTGGTGGCGGCTCCTCGCCGAGTTCCGGACGGTCGCGGCCGCAGATCCGGAGGCGTGGGCCGACCTCGCCGACGCCGAGCGCCGGTGCCGGGTGATCATCGCCGGGCGGATCGCGTCGTTCTCGGACGAGATCGGCGTCACCTTGCCGATGACGCCGATCGAGCTCGCCGAGCTCACGAGCGCACTCGTCGGATGGGCTGCGCTGGGCGTACGCCGAGGGACGAAGCTCGATCACCTCCGGCGAAGGGCTTCGCGCGGTCGTCGGAGCGCTGGTCGAGGCTGCGCGAGCGTCGAGCCGGCCGGCGACCAGGTCGGCCGGCTCGCGCGCGTCAGCCGACGGGCACGGCCAGTCCGGCTCGGGTCCAGAGCGCGGTTGACGCAAGGAGCTCGGCGAACCGGAGCGGATACGCCAGGTGCGGAAAGTGGCCGCTGCCCGGCCACACGAGCAGTGCGGGCGTCGGGGAGGTTCGCGTGGTACCAGGCGGTCTCCGTCGGGCGAGACCGGGCGACCGAAGACGGCGGCGACCGGGATGCCTGAGCGCCGGATCGCGCGCGCGGCGCCGGCGATGAGCGCGTCCAGCTCGGCCGGACGACCGGGTGAGGAGGTCATTCCAGGCGGGGATGACGACTTCGGGACGCGGCCGGCTGGTGGCCTCGACGAAGGCCCGGACGGTATCGGAGACGTCGTCCAGGCCGAAGACCGATTCCGCGACGCGAGCCCAGGCGGCCTCGAAGTCGCCGCCGACGAGCTGCGACTCGATCGACTTGATCAGCGCTGCGAACGGCGCCACGAGGATGCGTGCCGTCGACCTCGATGATGCCCCTCGTCGGGGAACTGGGCGGCGTACACGGCGGCGACGCCGGCGCTGGCCGAATGGCCGACGAGCACGGGCTCGACGAGACCGGCATCGAGGACGGCCTCGTGGACCTGCTCGACGGTCGCAGCGAGGTCATACCTGGTCGCGTCCGGCGACTCGCCGTGACCGGGCAGGTCGACGGCGATCGCGCGTCGCCCCGGGTCGAGGAGCGCCAGCTCCCCGAGGGCCGGCCGCCACATGCGGCGGTCGAACGTCAGCCCGTGGAGGAGCACGATCGCAGGCGCGATGATCCGAGTGTCCGAAGTCATCAGCGGCGAGTCCGCCGACGATCGCGATGGGCGGATGCGGGAGCGGTCATTTCGCATAAGCCTCAGCTATGTGCAGAGTAGCTCGTGCGACGCCTGATCTGACGTACCTGTCACCGCGGGCGTCGACTCCAGCTCTCGGGCAAGGCAAGCGGGGCCGACGCGCCGCGAGCTCCGGCATGCCGTGACGCGGGCGGCTCCGTGCGCGGGTACGATCCTGGAGCGCGCTCGGGGCACTCGACGGCGACGCGGCGATCCTCCCGAAGATCGCGATGCTCGCCGTACGCCACGAGGCGATCGTCGTGATCCATCCGCCGGCGCTCCGCAGGCTCCGTGGGCGCCTCTTCCGACCGCTGGACGGCGAAGCTCGTCGCGCTCCAGGCAGGCCAGCGATCGCTCCAGGATGAGGTCAGGTTCCTGCGCGAGGACGCTCCGCGAGGCCGCGCTGTCGGCCATCGCGTCGATCCAGGCGGTCCGCGCGCGCGACGCGGCCTCGTTGGATGAGGCCGCGTTCCGGGCCTACTCTCAGTTCGGCGACGGACGGCGTCATCCAGTGGCTCATCGCCCGCATACCGATCGCGAGCCGCACCTTCGTGGAATTCGGCGTCGAGGACTACCGCGAGTCGAATACGCGCTTCCTGCTCGAGCACGGACGGCTGGAGCGGCCTCATCCTCGATGCCGGGACGGCGCACATCCGGTTCGTTCGATCGACCGATCTCGCATGGCGTGGTGTCATCGACGCGCGGTCGACCTTCGTCACGGCCGAGAACATCAACGAGCTGCTGTCCGACCAGCCGGTCGACACGGGACTGCTCGTCCGTCGACATCAACGGCATGGACTACTGGTCCTGTCGGCGATCTCGGTGATCCGGCCCCTGATCGCGGTCTGTGAGCCGAGCCACTCCCGGCTGACCTCATCCCATCGCTGCTCAAGCCCATGTCACGTGGCCCCGCGACGGAGGCCGCCCCGCAGTGTGGCTTGAGCGATCCGGAGACGGTCTCCCCGCCCTGCGTTTACGGTGATCGAGGCTCGACGACGACGGTCGTCCTGTTCGGCGATTCGCACGCTCATCAGTGGTTCCCGGCGCTCAACCGATCGCGATCCAGCGCCACTGGCGGCTCGTCCTGCTCGCAAAGGCATCATGTGGGTACGAAGACACGACGTTGACGGCGACCGTTCGTGGTTGCGACGCGTGGCGGGCGAACTCGTTCGCCCGCATCGCCGCCGAGCATCCCGTGCTTGTCGTCGTTGCCGGCAACCATCTCCTGGAACCGGCAGGCGCCGACGGAGATCCGCAGAAGGCGCAGGACCTCATGCTCGATGGCGTGTCGAGAACCGTCGCTCGCCTGCGATCGACGGGTGCCCGGGTCGCGGTTCTCGGCGACACGCCGCACCTCGCGTTCGACCCGGTCGACTGCCTCAGTCGCAATCCGGACCACACGATCAACGTGCGCGGTCGACCGGGCGGTGCTCTTCGACGAGCCCTGGCTCGCGGGCGAAGAGGCGCGGGCGCTCGCGGGAGGTGCGACCTTCGTCGACACGGCGGCGTGGCTGTGTCCGACCGAGCCGTGTCCGCTGGTGATCGGGCGCTACCTCGTGTACCGCGACACCAACCACATCGCCCTCCCGCTCTCCTGGGCGCTGACCTCGCGACTCGACGCAGCCCTCACCCGAGCCCCGACCGCTGAGCCCCGACGGCTACACTCCCGCCTCGTGACCATCCCCCAGGACCGGCTGCGCAACTTCTCGATCATCGCGCACATCGATCACGGCAAGTCCACGCTCGCGGACCGCCTGCTCGAGCTGACGCACACGATCGAGGGGCGCCAGATGATGAGCCAGGTCCTCGACTCGATGGACCTCGAGCGCGAGAAGGGGATCACGATCAAGGCGCGGGCCGTCCGCCTGGACTACACGGCGAACGACGGGCTCATCTACGGGCTCAACCTCATCGACACCCCGGGCCACGTGGACTTCTCGTACGAGGTCAGTCGCAGCCTGCAGGCGTGCGAGGGCGCGATCCTCGTCGTGGATGCCGCCCAGGGCATCGAGGCCCAGACGCTGGCCAACGTCCACCTCGCCCTGCGCGAGGGCCTGACGATCATCCCGGTGCTCAACAAGATCGACCTGCCCTCGGCGCAGCCCGACGTCGTGCTCGAGGAGCTCGAGAACGTCCTGGCGATCCCGCGCGAGGAGGTGATCCTCGCGTCGGCCAAGGAGGGGACCGGCGTGCCGGAGATCCTCGAGGCCATCGTCGCCCGGATCCCGCCGCCCAAGGGATCGCCGACGCAGCCCCTCCAGGCCCTGGTCTTCGACAGTCACTACGACCCGTACAAGGGCGTCGTCTGCTACGTGCGACTCGCCCAGGGGACGCTCCACGTGCACGACGACATCCGCCTGATGGCCAGCGGGGCCGAGGCGGAGCTCCTCGAGCTCGGCGTGTTCCGCCCACAGCTGGTCCCGGTCCAGCAGCTGGTCGCGGGCGAGGTCGGGTACGTCGCCACCGGGCTCAAGAACGTGCGCGAGGCCCAGGTCGGCGACACCGTGACCGCCGTCAAGAAGCCGGCGGCCGAGCCGCTGCCGGGCTACCAGGAGGCCAAGAGCCTCGTGTTCAGCGGGCTGTACCCCCTGAGCGGCCCCGACTACCCGCTGTTGCGCGACGCCCTCGAGAAGCTCCACCTCAACGACGCGAGCTTCACCTACGAGCCCGAGTCGTCGGTCGCGCTCGGGTTCGGGTTCCGGTGCGGGTTCCTCGGGCTGCTCCACATGGAGATCGTCCAGGAGCGGCTCGAGCGCGAGTTCAACCTCGACCTCATCGCGAGCGCGCCGTCGGTCGAGTACCGCGTCCAGCTGACGATGAACCGGGGCACGGTGAACGTCGACAACCCCGCGCGCTTCCCCGACGTCGGCGAGATCGAGCTGATCGAGGAGCCGTGGGTGAACCTCGGCGTCGTGACGCCCGACCGCTACATCGGCTCGCTGATGGAGCTCACGACGGGCCGGCGCGGCACGTTCGTGAACATGGAGTACCTCGACCCGCAGCGCGTCCACATGCACTTCGAGCTGCCGCTCGCCGAGCTCATCGTCGACTACTACGACCAGCTGAAGAGCCGGACCCAGGGCTACGCGTCGATGGACTACGAGGAGACCGGCTACCGCGCGGCCAACCTCGTGAAGCTCGACGTCCTCGTCAACAACGAGCCCGTCGACGCCCTCAGCCTCATCGTCCACCGCGACCGCGCGCAGGCGACCGGGCGCGCCCTCACGGAGAAGCTGCGCCAGCTGATCCCGCGCCAGATGTTCGAGGTGCCGGTGCAGGCGGCGATCGGCAGCCATGTGGTCGCGCGCGAGACCATCAGGGCCATGCGCAAGAACGTGCTCGCGAAGTGCTACGGTGGCGATATCACCCGCAAGCGCAAGCTGCTCGAGAAACAGAAAGAGGGGAAGCAGCGCATGAAGCGCGTGGGCTCGGTCGAGATCCCGCAGGAGGCGTTCCTCGCGATCCTGCGCATGGACGAGGGCTGATGCGCCCCGTCCTCCAGCCCTAGCCGGGCCGTGCCGCACGTGGACCTCTCGAGCCTGCCCGGGATCGGGGACATCCCGGACGCGCTGCGGGTCCTGATGGCCCTCGGGCTGTCCGCGTTCCTCGTGATGCTGCGGTTCGACGCGGAGCGCTTCAACGCCGCCGAATACGACGACGTCGACCGCTGGGGCAACAAGCCGTCGATCGTTCGGCGCCTGGCCTGGTACACGCTCGGCATCGGCGGGATCCTCGCGGTCCTGTGGATCCACCCGGCGCCCGCCCAGGACCTGTTCCTCGGCCTCGGCAACCGCCTCAGCGCGGTCATGCTCGGCCTCGCGTACGGCGCGATCGGCACCGCGATCGCCCTGGGCATCGCGCTCTATCGCTACCACACGGTCCGACTGCCACCGGTCGCGTCCTACCCGGGCGCGATCCTCAACGCGATCGCGACGGCGTTCTTCGACGAGGCGGTCTTCCGGGGGCTGCTGTTCGGGTTCCTGATCTCGACCGGCCTCGAGCCGAACGTCGCCAACCTCATCCAGGCGCTGATCTACGCGCTCGCGACGCGGCTCGGGGCGCCGGGACGGCCGTGGTACATGCTGATCACCGCGCTGGCCATCGGCCTCGCGGGCGGCTGGCTGACCGGCATCACCGGCGGCATCGGTGCCGCGTTCCTCGGACATTCGATCACGCGCGTGGCGATCTTCCTGACGACGGGCCACGCCGGGATCCCGAAGGCGAAGGGCACCGAGGCCGAGGAGGTCGCCCGGCGGCAGGACACGCCCAAGGGCTGGCGGGTGCTCGGGTCGGGCGAGGCCACGCGGGACCGCTAGCACGAGCTCCATCCTGCCGGCGGACGCCACGATCGTCGCGCGACCGCCGGTTGCGCTCTACGTCCACGTCCCGTTCTGCGTGTCGTTGTGCCCGTACTGCGACTTCGTGGTCTACGCGGGTGCCGCGGCGCGCGGCCCGCGGGCGCGGGTCGAGGCCTTCACCGGCGCGCTGCTGACCGAGATCCGGCTGCGGGCCGACGCGCTCGACGCCGCGTTCGGTGGCGGGCGGCCGCCGCTGGAGACCCTGTACATCGGCGGCGGGACGCCGACCCTGCTGCCGTCGTCGTCGATCGCCGCGCTCATCGCGCTCGTCCGCGAGCGGTTCGGGATCGCCGACGACGCCGAGGTCACGATCGAGGCCAACCCGGGCCCCGACGAGCGCGGCGACGCCCGGTCGCTGGTCGAGGCAGGGATCAACCGCCTGTCGATGGGCGCGCAGTCGTTCGACGCGGGGCTGCTCCGGCGGCTGGGACGGCGGCACGGGCCCGCGGACGTGGCGTCGGCCGTCGCAGCGGCGCGCGAGGGGGGCATCAGCTCGATCTCGCTCGACCTCCTGTACGACGTCCCCGGGCAGACCGAAGCGACATGGGCGGCCTCGCTGGACGCCGCGTTGGCGCTCGAGCCGGACCACGTCTCCGCCTATGCCCTCACCCTGGACGACCCCGACGCGGAGGGCCTGACGGGCCCGATCGGGGACCACCTGCCGACGACGACCGGCGCGCGGCGCTGGCGGACGGCGGCGATCGAGGAGCAGGACGACGATCGAGCCGCCGCGCAGTACGGGCTGGCGGTGGAGCGCCTCGCCGCGGCGGGGTTCCGCGGCTACGAGATCTCCAACTGGGCGCGACCCGGTCACGAGAGCCGGCACAACCTCGCCTACTGGACGCGCCGGCCGTACGAGGCGGTGGGTCCCGGCGCGCACGCGTTCGACGGCGCCGTCCGCCGCTGGAACGCCGCTCGGCTCGACGGATACCTCGGCGCGCTCGCGCCGGCCGACGGTGGCGAGCCGTCGTTGCCGCCGGGGGACGACGAGGCGACCGATGCGTCGTCCGCCGCCGCGGAGGCGACGATCCTGGGCCTTCGGCTCGACACCGGCCTGGCACTGGCCGACGCGGAGGGCGGCCCGCTCGCGCCGCATCTCGCGTGGGCGCTCGACGCCGGGTTGCTCGAGCCGTTCGTCGACGACGGCCCGCGCGTCCGCCTCACCACCCGGGGCCGACTCCTCTCGAACGAGCTGTTCTCGCGTCTCGTCTAGGAGCGAGAACCGCCGGTTCGCGTTGACACCCGGTTCACACGGCGGCTAGACTGTCCGCACACGGTTAGCACTCTCATGGTGCGAGTGCTAACTCCCGATTGGAGAGCTCCATGGCGCGTCGACCGCGTCGTCCGAGCGGCCTCCTGGACCTTCGCTCACAGGCGATCCTTCGGGCCGTCATCGAGGAATACGTCACCACCGCTCAGCCGATCGGCAGTCAGGCCCTCGTCGAGCGGTACGGCCTCGGCGTGTCCAGCGCCACCGTTCGCGCGATCCTCGCCGAGCTCGAGTCCGCCGGCCTCCTGATGCACCCGCACACGTCCGCGGGGCGCGTCCCGACCGAGAGCGGCTACCGCTATTACGTCGAGTCCATCGTGGACAGCGTGCCGCTGCCGCCGGTCGAGCAGCTGATGATCCGCCACCAGTTCGGGCAGGTCGAGTACGCCAGCGAGCACTGGTTCCGGCTCGCGGCCACGACGCTCGCGTCGGTCACCCGGGCCGCCGGCCTCGCCACCCCCGCGAAGCCCACGTCGGCGCACCTCCGCCGCCTCGACCTCGTCTCGATCAGCGACCGGATGGCGAGCCTGATCCTCGTCCTCCGCGAAGGGTCGCTCAAGCAGGTCCTGATCTCGCTCGACGAGTCGACGGAGCAGCCCGAGCTGTCGCGCGTCGCCGCCGTCCTCAATCGCCTGCTCGAGGGCACGACCGCGACCGAGGCGGAGCGAGCGGTCGCCGCGCTGCGCATCGGCGACCCGGGCACCGAGCTCGAGCGCCGTGTCGGCGAGCGGGTCGTGCGGGCCCTCCAGGAGTTCGACGCCGCGGCGATCGAGGAGCTGTTCTCGGACGGCCTGCTCAACGTGATGGCCGCCCCCGAGTTCGCGCAGAGCGAGAAGCTCCGCCGCGTGTTCGCCGCCCTCGAGAACCGGGCCTACCTCGCGAGCCTGATCGCGGGCGTCGCCGGCTCGGACCGGGTGCACGTGTTCATCGGCAGCGAGAACCCGGCCGAGGAGATGGCGGACGTGTCGCTCGTCCTCGCGTCGTACGGCCGCGCCGGTCGCGGCGTCGGCGTCGTCGGCGTGCTCGGGCCGACGCGGATGGCGTATCCGCAGGCCATCGGCACGGTCCGCTTCGTGTCGGGGCTGATGAACGAGCTCTTCGACCACCTGTACGCCTGAGAACGACCCGGAGACCCATGGCCCGCAAGACACGCGCGACCGAGCGCATCGACGAGATCGACGTCTCCCCTGCCGCCCTGCTCGCCCAGGTCGAGCTGCTCACCACCGAGCGCGACGAGGCGATCACCCGTGCGGACGAGTACGTCGGCGCGCTCCAGCGCGAGCGTGCGGAGTTCGTCAACTTCAAGCGGCGCACCGCCGAGGAGCGCGAGCGTGACCTCGGGCTCGCGGGCGAAGACCTCATCCGCAAGGTCCTCGCGCTCGCCGACGACTTCGACCGCGCCATCGAGACCCGGCCGGTCGACCTCGAGGGCGACCCGTGGGCCGACGGGATCGCCGTCATCGACCGCAAGCTGCGCCAGCTCCTCGAGAGCGAGGGCGTGACGGCCGTCGAGGCCTCGCCGGGCACGGCCTTCGATCCCCGCCAGCACGAGGCGATCGCCAGCGTCCCCGGCACCGGCCGCCCGGAGGGCGTGATCGTCGACGAGATCCGGCGCGGCTACCGGATGCGCGACCGCGTCATCCGCCCGGCGCTCGTCGCCGTCGCCACGGCCGACGACGCACCCGCCGGCCTCACCAACTGATCCATCCACCAACCGAACTCATCCACCCGGATACATCCACCCGGACCACAGCGACCAGGAGAGCGCCTCGCATGGGCAAGATCATCGGCATCGACCTCGGAACGACGAACAGCGTCGTAGCGGTCATGGAAGGCGGCGAGCCGACCGTGATCCCGAGCTCCGAGGGCAATCGCACCGTCCCCTCCGTCGTCGGCTTCGCGAAGACCGGCGAGCGGGTCGTCGGCCAGCTGGCGAAGCGCCAGGCGGTCACGAACCCCACCAACACCGTCTATTCCATCAAGCGCTTCATGGGCCGCCGCTGGGACGATCCCGAGGTCCAGCGCTCCAAGTCCCTCGTGCCGTACTCGGTCGAGAAGGACCCGAAGTCCGACGGCATCCGCGTCGTCGCCGACGGCAAGGGCTACACCCCGCCCGAGATCTCGGCGATGATCCTGCAGAAGCTCAAGGCCGACGCCGAGGCGTACCTCGGCGAGAAGGTCACCGAGGCCGTGATCACGGTCCCGGCCTACTTCGACGACACGCAGCGCCAGGCGACCAAGGACGCCGGCCGCATCGCGGGCCTCGAGGTCAAGCGGATCATCAACGAGCCCACGGCGTCGGCGCTCGCGTACGGCCTCGACAAGAAGCACGACGAGAAGATCGCCGTCTACGACCTGGGCGGCGGCACGTTCGACATCTCGATCCTCGAGCTCGGCGAGGGCGTGTTCGAGGTCAAGGCGACCAACGGCGACACGCACCTCGGCGGCGACGACTTCGACCAGCGCGTCATCGAGTGGCTGCTGGCGGAGTTCAAGAAGGACCAGGGCATCGACCTCTCCAAGGACCAGCAGGCGCTCCAGCGCCTGAAGGAGGCCGCGGAGAAGGCGAAGATCGAGCTGTCCTCGACGACGACGACCGAGATCAACCTCCCGTACGTCACCGCCGACGCCTCGGGGCCGAAGCACCTGGTGATGAACCTCTCCCGCGCGAAGCTCGAGGACCTCGTCCGCGACCTCGTCGAGAAGACCAAGGGACCGGTCGTCGCGGCGCTCAAGGACGCCGGCCTGAAGCCGGGCGAGATCGACGAGGTGATCCTCGTCGGCGGCCAGACGCGCATGCCGGCCGTCCAGGAGATGGTCAAGTCGCTGTTCGGCGGCAAGGAGCCCCACAAGGGCGTCAACCCCGACGAGGTCGTGGCGGTCGGCGCCGCGATCCAGGCGGGCGTGCTCGGCGGCGAGGTCAAGGACGTCCTCCTGCTCGACGTCACGCCGCTGTCCCTGGGCATCGAGACCCTGGGCGGCGTCATGACCCGCCTGATCGATCGCAACACGACCATCCCGACGTCGAAGTCGCAGGTGTTCTCGACGGCCTCTGACAACCAGAGCCAGGTCGAGATCCACGTCCTCCAGGGCGAGCGCGACTTCGCGACGGACAACAAGACCCTGGGCCGGTTCATCCTCGACGGGATCCCGCCGGCGCCGCGGGGCATCCCGCAGGTCGAGGTGACGTTCGACATCGACGCGAACGGCATCCTCGACGTCAAGGCCAAGGACCGCGCGACCTCCAAGGAGCAGCAGGTCCGGATCACCGCCTCGTCGATGCTGTCGAAGGACGACGTCGACAAGATGGTCCGCGAGGCCGAGAGCCACGCCGACGAGGACAAGAAGCGCCGCGAGGAGGTCGAGCTCCGCAACCAGGCGGAGCAGCTGACCTACCAGGCCGAGCGGACGATCAAGGACCTCGGCGACAAGGTGAGCGCCGAGGACCGGGCCGCCGTGGAGTCGCAGGTCGCGACGCTGCGCGAGGCGCTCAAGGGCTCGGACGTCCCGCCGATCGAGTCCGGGATGCAGACGCTGGTCGAGACGCTCTCGCGCGTGTCGACCGCCGCGTACCAGGCCGCGAGCTCGTCATCGGACGGCAACGGGTCGTCGGGCGATGGGTCCGCGTCGTCCGAGGAACCGGCCAGCGATGGCGAGGCCGCGGGCGACGAGACGGTCGAAGGCGAGTTCAAGGAGGTCTAGCCTCCGTTCCTCCGCTCAACCAACGGCCCGCCGGCTGACGCCGGCGGGCCGTTCTTCGTTGTGCGGCAATGGCGTCAGGGAGCCTTCCGCTGCCACGCCTGCACCGGCAGCCCAGGATCGGAGACCTGGTCGAGGACGCGCCACGTGCCGTCGCTCGGGTTGATGACGACCGCGTGCCCTGACGCCTCGCTCGGGAACGCGATCAGCGACTTGCTGTCCGGCGACCATTCGAGATAGAAGCCCTCACCGCGCGAGGCGATGGCGTCGGCCGCTGACGGTTGCTTGGCGCGAACATCCCGAGGCAATGGACCAGCCTCGGTGACATCGCCGGTCGCGACCGAGTAGATGCGCACCGGCAGGATGTCCCAGGCCCCGTTGTCCTGCTCGTATCGCGTGAACGCGATCGACTTGCCGTCGGGCGACCAGGTCCCGTCGATGTCCGTTCGCACGCCCGGAGCATCGGCGATCGGTCGCACGCCGCTGCCGTCCGCGTTCATGAGGAACAGGCGCTGCATCCCTCCGTCGTGGGCCGGCGACGAGTTGAAGACGATCTGCGATCCGTCAGGCGACCAGCGGACGGCGCCGAAGTCCTCGTTCTCGTTGCCCTCGGCGAGCACGCGTTCGCGACCGCGTCTCGAGGTCGATGAGGACGATGTGTCCGTGACCATCTGCCCGTCGCCAGGCCAGGAATGCGGAACCTGTCGGCGGCTGGAACGGGCGGAAGTACGGCTGGGCGTTCGTCGTGACCTTGCGCGGTGGCGCGGCCGCCGACACGTCATAGAGCCAGATCGCCGAGTCGTCGTTGACGCCGACCAGGAGAGACCGAGAGTCCGGCGCCCACTCGAACCGGCTCGGGCCGGCCGGGATCGGGTTTGCCGTGATGACGACCGGCTTCGACCCGTCCGGGCCGACGACCACGAGATCCTCCGCCGGGCTGCCGTTGAGGGGATTGGCCTGCCGGAAGGCGATGCGCGTGCCATCGGGCGAGAACACCGGATCCGAGTCCACCGTGGGGCCGGTCACGATCGCGGCCGTCGTCCCGGTCGCCGGATCGATCGTGTAGATGTCGCCCTTGCTGGCGTAGGTGATCACGCCGTTCCGCGCCGGCCCGAACGGCGGCGGGACCCTGTTCTGCGTGGAACCGGCGATCAGCGCCGCCGCGGCCACGATGAGGGCGATGACGAGCAGGGCCAATCCGGCGGCCCGCCACGGCACGCGGGGCGCCGAAACGGTGCTGGTGGCGATGTCGGCCATGGGGAACCACCTTCCTGCGAAGGTCCAGGACGGGCGCTGCCGCGAGCGGAGGGCGACCGCCATGACCTCGTTTCGATATTCGGGTGACGGCCCCAGGTAGAGGTCCTCGAGGAGCGCGGGCAGCTCGCGTTCGAAGCGCGTTTCCGCGGTCATGCGACCTGCCCTCCGTGGACGTGCGTGGTGGCCGGTTCGGATCCGGCGTCCGTCGACCGGCGCATCGCCGCGAGCGCGTGATGCAGCCGGGACTTGGCGGTCCCGAGCGGGATGCCCAGGGACGCCGCCACGTCGGGCAGCGGCATCCCCAGGAGGTAGTGCAGGGCGACGACCGCTCGATGGCCCGGGTCGAGGCGCCGGAGCGCCAGGTCCACGAGCTCGCGGTCGGCAAGGGTGCCGGCGTGGTCGGACGCCGTGGGGGAGTCGATGGCGTTGAGCTCGACCTCGATCGGACGCCGTCGCCGGCTCCTGACCAGGTCGAGGCAGGCATGCACGGTAAGCCGATGGAGCCAGGCGTCGAACCGCTCCGGGTCGCGAAGCCCGGGCAGGTCCCGCCAAGCTCGGATGAGCGTCTCCTGGACCGCGTCGCGCGCGAGCTCCGGGTCCCGGAGGATGAGCCGGGCCGCCGCGTCCAGCCGCGCAAGCGCAGGGTCGACGAGCTGGGCGAAGGCGTCATGATCGCCCTGCCTCGCGCGTTCGACGAGCACTCGCTGGTCCACGTTGACCTCGGTGTGCCGCGGCCTGGGCGGTCGCGTCCGACAGCGTATGGCGTGGACGGGCGGAGAATTGTTCACTCGGCCTCGCCGGCGATCCTGGAACGATCGTGTGCCGTCGATTTGTGTTCGGCAATTGCAGCGCACCCGCTTTGTCGACGGATAGCGGAAACTCACGCTGGCAAGCGAGGCGATCGCGGGCCGAGACGCGCCGCGTCCACGCCCGTGCACGCCGGGCGCGCGGCGATCGTCGGGCATAGGACTCGGCCGCGGGAGGTGGCTGCGTGGATCGAACCGTGACGCGCGCCCCTTCGCTGTCGCCCGCGGCACGCTACGCGCTCGTCGCCGCCCTGCTCATCGTCGTGGCCGTCGGCGCGCTGATCGTGCTCGCGGGAACGCGGCCGCATCGCCTGCCGCCGCCGTTCGGACCCGCCGCGAACGGCCGGATCTACTTCGACGTTGACGGCAGGATCGTCAGGGCCAACGCCGACGGGACCGACCGACAGACGATCGCCCTCGCCGGCAACGCGTCGGCGCCGTTCATGAGCCCGGATGGAACCAGGTTCGCGTACGTCTCCATCGACCCGACGACCGTCGCCGGAGGCAGCGTCATGGTCGCGGACGCGGACGGAGCGAACGCGCACAAGATCTCCGGCGACCTGGCCCTCATCATCGACCCGGCGAACAACCCGACGTGGTCGCCGGATGGCACCCAGCTCGCCTTCGGTGCGTTCCACGAGGGCTACGACGAGCTGTTCGTGGCCAATGCCGACGGCTCCGGCGTGCGCGCCATCGGCAACCCCGACGCCTACAGCCGTTCGAACCCGGAATGGTCGCCATCGGGCGACTGGATCGCCTACTCGGCATGGATGGGCACGGGCGCCCCGGTGATCGGCGTCATGCGGCCCGACGGCAGCGGCGAGCATGCCCTTCGGGCCTCGCCGGGTGCCGGCGCCGGCCTCCGTGGTTCGCAGCTCTGGGCCCCGGACCTCACGAACCGTCTCGTGTACGCCATCGGCGTGCGGGACGAGCTGGACCGGGCGGGGTTCAACCTCGGCGATGCGATCGCCACGATGAACGTCGACACTGGCGTCGAAACGATCCTGTCGGACGTGCCGGGTACCGTCGAGCATCACCCGGCATGGTCACCGGACGGGTCCCAGATCGCGTTCCACCTGGGCACCCAGATCGCGGTCGTGAAGGCGGACGGTACTGGCCGGCGGGTCCTCGATGACGTCCTGTCGACGGGTCCGATCGGCTGGTCGCCGGACGGCAGCTGGGTGCTGGGGACGTCAACGCACGAGGACGAGGTCGAGGCGATCGACGGCGTCGACGACCGTGCGCCGGTGCTCATCCCGCTCGATGGTGCGGAGGCGGGCGTCTTCAGCTGGCAGCGAATCGCGCGCTAGCCTCTCGCGCGAGCGTCGCCGGCTCCGTCACAACATGCGCGTTGACAGTACCAAGTTTCTGGCGGTAGCATGAACCTCGGACCGACCGACCAGTCGGTCGGTCGTCAGTGGAGTCGAGGCATGAGCCGCCCGGATCCCTCGGAGCAGAGCCGCAGCCGCCGCGAGCGGATCCTGGATGCGGCGTTCCACGCGTTCGCCACGCGTGGGTATCGGGACACGGCCGTCGACGACATCGCGGGCGCCGCGGAGACGTCGAAGGGCGGCATCTACTTCCACTTCCCGAACAAGGAATCGATCTTCCGCGAGCTCATGGAGACGACGGCCGACAAGCTCGTGGCGCGGGTCGAGAAGGCCGTCGCCCTCGAGACCGAGCCGGTCGCGCGCGCCGAGGTGGCGATCCACACCGTGCTGACGACGTTCGCCGGGCACCGGACGATGGCGCGCCTCCTGTTCCTGGACACCATGGGCGCCGGCCGCGTGTTCCAGGCCGAGACCAACGCCCTGCACGAACGCTTCGCGCGGCTGATCCAGGGCTACCTGGACGAGGCCGTCGCGGCCGCGGTGATCCCGCCGATCGACACCCGCATCGCGAGCATCGCCTGGTTCGGCGCGCTCAACGAGGTCGTCGCGCGCTGGCTCCTCGCCGATCACGCCGGCCGGCTCGAGGATGCCTATCCGGCGCTACGCGCGATCCTCCTGCGGTCCGTCGGGGTGGGCGAGCCGCGGATCGCCGTCGTGGCGCTGCCCGCGATCGCGGACGGGGCCGCCTTCCCGGAGCAGGTCCGATGACGGCGGTCCGGCCGGGCTCGCGGACCGATGACCTCGGCGTGCCGGCGATGGACGCGCGGCTCGCCGCCCTGCTCGCGGACGCGGACGGCGCCCTCGCCTCCGTGACCGCCCCGATGGCCGCGATCGACCCCATCGCGCTGTTCGCGGCGGCCGTCGAGGCCGACCTCGAGGCGGCCCTGTGGCTGCGGCCGGCGGACGGGACCGCCCTCGTCGGTGTCGGGCGAGCCTGGGCGACCTCGTTCGACGGGCCCGATCGGTTCGCCGATGCCGAGCGAGCCTGGCGCGAGCTGCTGGACACCGCCCGCGCTCGCGGACGCGAGCCCGGTGCTCATGGGCGGGCCTCGGGTTCACGGGTCGCCGGCCGGGCGAGACCGACGTGTGGTCCGCGTTCGGGCCGGCCTCGCTGGTGCTCCCGGAGATCCTGGTGGCCAGCACGCCCGCGGGCGCGACGTTGACCACGTCGGCCGTCGCGGCAGCGTCCGGCGATCGACCGGCGGTGGGCGGCGCTCGATCGTCGCGCCCGCGAGCTCGAGCCGAGTCCCAACGGGATGGTCGCCCGGCCGGTCGTCGCGCCGCTCGCGGTCGTCGGCGAGCACCCGGATCGCGAGGCCTGGGACCGTCTCGTCGGCCAGTTCGCGGGCGCGGTCGGTCGCGGCCGCATCGACAAGGTCGTCCTGGCCCGCCGGGTCGACCTCCGGTCGCCGATCGAGCTCGACGTCCCCAACGCGTTGCGCCGCCTCGCCGCGAGCGCTCCGGAGAGCACGATCTACGCGTTCCGCCGCGACGGTCGCACGTTCCTCGGCGCCACCCCGGAGCGCCTCGCCCGAACGGAGGGCCGGTCGTTCCGGACGATGGCGGTCGCGGGCTCGATCCGGCGCGGTGCCGACGCGACCGAGGACGAGGCGCTCGCGAGCGAGCTGCTGGCGTCGGAGAAGGACCGCGAGGAGCAGGCGATCGTCGTCGACGCGATCCGGGACCAGCTGGCGCCGATCGCCGAGACGCTGGTCGTCGCGCCCGAGCCGTCGGTGATGCGCCTGCGCTTCGTCCAGCACCTGGCGACCGAGATCACCGGCACGCTGCCCGAGGCGCGCGGCCTCCTGTCGCTCGCCGGGCTCCTGCATCCGACCCCGGCCGTCGGCGGGCAGCCGCGCGACGTGGCGCTGGCGATGGTCGACGAGCACGAGGGCTTCGATCGGGGCTGGTACGCGGGCCCGATCGGCTGGCTCGGGGCGGACGGCGACGGCGAGCTGTGCGTCGCGCTGCGCTGCGGCATCGTCGATCACGCCCGGGCGACGCTGTTCGCCGGCTGCGGGATCGTCGCCGACTCGGACCCGGCCGCCGAGTGGGAGGAGTCGCGCATGAAGCTCCGTGCCGTGATCTCGGCGCTCGGGATCCCGGCGGACGAGGCGTGAGCGGCCGATGAGCGACGCCGCGCTGCTGCGCGCCTTCGTCGACGAGCCTCGTCGCGGCCGGCGTCCACGACGCCGTCGTGTGCCCCGGCTCGAGATCGACGCCGCTCGCCCTCGCGCTCCGCGCGAACGGCGACATCCGCGTCCGGGTGCTGCTGGACGAACGGGCCGCCGGGTTCTTCGCGCTCGGCATCGCGAGGACCGCCCGCCGGCCCGTGGCCGTGCTCGTGACCTCCGGAACGGCGGCGATGGAGCTGGGGCCGGCGGTGGTCGAGGCGGCGTACTCGCGTGTCCCCCTCGTCATCCTCACGGCCGACCGCCCGGCGGAGCTGCGGGACCGCGGCGCGCCGCAGACCATCGACCAGGACCACCTCTACGGCCGGATGGCCAAGTGGTTCGCCGAGCTGCCGCTCTTCGACGGCGACCCCGCGACGGCCGCCCACGTGCGCTCGATCGCTGGACGGGCCGTGGCGACGGCGGTCGCCGGGCCGGCGGGACCCGTGCACCTCAACGTCCCGTTCCGCGAGCCGCTGCTGCCGGACGGTCCGTTGGGGCCGTCGACCGACGAGGTCGCGGCGGGGGCGTTCGTGACCATCGGAGACGGGGCGGCGCCGGCTCGACGACGACGCGCTCGCACGCCCTGGCCGTCCGGATCGCCGGCGTGGAGCACGGCCTCATCGTCGCGGGCCCGGACGACGACCCGGCGCTCCCCGCGGCCCTCGCCGCGCTGGCCGCCGCCACCGGCTTCCCGATCCTCGCCGACCCGCTGTCCGGCCTCCGGACCGGCGCGCACGACCGGAGCCTCGTGATCGCACGAGCGGACCAGCTCACGCGCCAGGGCCCGTGGATCGACGCGCACCGGCCGCGGCTCGTCATCCGGACGGGGGCGATGCCCACCTCGAAGCCGATCGCGGAGCTGCTCGCGCGGACGAGACCGGAGCTGATCGTGCTCGACGGCGACGCCGGCTGGCGCGAGTCCGCGCTCGTGCCGGCGACGATGGTCCACGCCGATGCGGCAGCAACGGCCGAGGCGATCGCGGCGCGTGTCTCGCGAAGGCGCGCCAGCGGCGGCACGCGACGCCGCGTGGGCCGCCGGCTGGGTGGCGGCGGACAGGACGGCGACCGAGGCGATGGACGGGTGGCTCGCGGCGCTCGACGAGCCGTTCGAGGGCGCGCCGTTCCCGGTGCTTGCGGCGGCGCTGCCCGACGGCGGCACGCTGTGGGCCGGCAATTCCATGCCCGTCCGCGACATGGACGGCTGGCTGCCGTCGACCGACCGAGCCATCACCGTCCGCTCGAACCGCGGCGCCAACGGCATCGACGGCGTCGTCTCGACGGCGCTCGGCTCCGCCGCCGTGGCGGCCGGGCCGGTCGCGCTCGTGGTCGGCGACGTGTCGTTCCTCCACGACCTCAACGCGCTCGTGGCCGCGCAAGCTCCATGGCCTGTCCGCGACCATCGTCCTGGTCAACAACGACGGCGGCGGCATCTTCTCGTTCCTGCCGCAGGGCACCGCGTCCATTCCCGGCGCCGGCCTCCCGGAGCGCTACGAGGAGCTGTTCGGGACGCCGCACGGGATCGACGTCGGGCCGATCGTGTCGGCGCTTGGCGGGGAGCATGCCGTGGTCGACGCGAAGGACCTCGTCGAGCGCGTGGAGCGGTCGATCGCGACGCCGGGCGTGCAGGTCCTCGAGCTGCGCACCGATCGCGCCCGGAACGTCGCCCTCCACCGGGAGGTCGCCGCGGTCGTCGCGGCGGCGATCCGGCCGTGAGCGGCATCGACGTCGACGGCCTCCGCTGGGAGGTCCGCAGCCGCGGCTCCGGCCGGCCCTGCTGCTGATCCACGGGTTCACGGGCCGCGGGACGTCCTGGGCCGGGCACGCAACCGTCCTTGCGCGGCGCTTCCGCCTGATCGTCGTCGACCTGCCCGGGCACGGGCGCTCGGGTACGCCGGCCGGCGACCCGGTTCGGATCAGCGTGGAGCGGACGGCCGACGACCTCGCGACGATCCTGCGCCGCCTCGACGCCGTGCCCGCGCACGTGATCGGCTACTCGCTCGGCGCCCGGATCGCGCTCCGTCTCGCCATCGCCCACCCGGACGTCGTCGACCGGCTCGTGCTCGAGAGCCCGTCGGCCGGGATCGCCGATCCGGCGGCCCGCGCTCGCCCGCAGAACCGCGGACGAGGCCCTCGCCCGCAGGATCGAGCGAGGACGGGATCGCGGCGTTCGTCGACGAGTGGGAGGCGCAGCCCATCTTCGCGACCCAACGCGCGCTCCCGCCCGCCCGCCGCCGCCCGCATCCGCACGATCCGGCTCGCCAACCGACCCGCCGGCCTCGCCGCGAGCCTGCGCGGCGCCGGACAGGGCACCATGGAGCCACTCGAGGACCGCCTCGCGGCCGTCTCGGCGAGGACGCTCGTCATCGCCGGTGCGCTCGACGACATCGGCCGCCCGAGGGCCGAGGCCGTCGCCGCCGGAATCCCCGGCGCCCGGCTCGCGGTCATCGATGGTTCCGGCCACACGCCCCACGACGAACGACCCGCCGCCTTCCGCCGCCTCGCCCTCGACTTCCTGCAGGAGGACGCCGCATGACCGCCGTGACCTGGACCCGGGTCGCCGAGTACCACGACATCCGCTACGAGCATTCGGGGACGGGCATCGCCAAGGTGACGATCGACCGCCAGGAGGTCCGCAACGCGTTCCGGCCGCAGACCGTCCGCGAGCTCATCGACGCCTTCGCGCGGATCCGCGACGACCCGTCCATCGGCTGCGTGCTGCTCACCGGCGCGGGCGACATGGCGTTCTGCTCGGGCGGCGACCAGAAGTACAAGAGCCACGAGGGCGGCTATCTCGACAGCGACGGGCTCGCGCGGCTCAACGTCCTCGACCTGCAGCGCCAGATCCGCTCGCTGCCGGTCCCGGTGATCGCCCTCGTCAACGGCTATGCCATCGGCGGCGGCCACGTCCTCCACGTCGTGTGCGACCTCTCGATCGCCAGCGAGAACGCGATCTTCGGCCAGGTCGGCCCGAGGGTCGGCAGCTTCGACGCCGGCTTCGGCATCGGCCTCCTCGCCCGCCTCGTCGGCGACAAGAAGGCCAAGGAGATCTGGTTCCTGTGCCGCCAGTACTCGGCCGACGAGGCGCTCGCGATGAACCTCGTGAACAAGGTCGTGCCGCTGGCCGATCTCGAGGCCGAGGGCGTGCAGTGGGCCGACGAGATCCTGGCGATGAGCCCGACGGCGATCCGCTTCCTCAAGTCGGCGTTCCTGGTGGCCACCGACGGCCTCGCGGGGCTCCAGGAGTTCGCCGGCAACGCGACCGGCCTGTTCTACACGACCGACGAGGCGCACGAGGGCTCGACCGCCTTCCTCGAGAAGCGCCCGCCCGAGTACCGCAAGTACCCGCGCCGCCCGTGAGCCTGCCGCCGATGTCGTCGTCGCCGCTCGAGCGCCCGTCGGGGTGGCGCGTCTGGCTGCTCGCCGCCCGGCCCGCGACGTTGCCCGCGGCGCTGTCGGGGGTCGTGGTGGGTCTCGGGGCGGCGGCCGGCAGCGGCGGGCCACTCCGCATCGACACGGCGATCGGCTGCCTCGCTGGTCGCCCTGCTGCTCCAGATCGTCGCCAACTTCGCGAACGACCTGTCGGACTTCCGGCGCGGGGCCGACACGCCCGACCGGCAGGGCCCGCTGCGCGTCGCGGCCGCCGGCCTGGTCACGCAGCGCCAGCTGGAGGTGGCGATCGGGATCACGATCGTGCTGGCCGGGATCGTCGGCCTCGGCCTGGCGTACATCGGCGGGCCGGTCCTGATCGTGCTCGGGGGGCTCGCCGTCGTGGCGGCGCTCGCCTACACCGGCGGGCCGTGGCCGTACGGCTATCGCGGGCTCGGCGAGGTCTTCGTGTTCGTGTTCTTCGGGCTCGTGGCGGTCGTCGGGACGGCGTACCTGCAGACCCTGCGGTTCGAGTGGCTGTACGTCGAGGCCGCGATCCCGGTCGGCGCGCTGATCACCGGCATCCTCGTGGTCAACAACCTGCGCGACATCCCGACGGACCGGGCCGCCGGCAAGCGGACGCATCGCGGTCATGGTCGGGAAGAGCGGCGCCCAGATCGAGTACGCGGCCCTCCTGGGCGTGGCGTACGTCGTGCCGATCCAGCTGGCGCTGCTCCACGGTTCGGTCCTGCTGCTCGCACCGCTGATGACGCTGCCGCTGGCGGTGCCGCTCCTCCGGACGGTGCGCGCGTTCGGCGACCCGCGGCAGCTCAACGCGGTGCTCAAGGGCACGGCGCGGCTGGCGTTCGTCTTCGCCGTCCTGTTCGCGTTCGGGCTGCTCTGGGCATGACGCAGGTCGCGTCGCTCCGCGCGGACAGGGTCGCGGTGCGCTTCCGCCGCCCGTTCGCGACCGCGACCGGGCATGTGGCTCGCCCGCGAGGCGTGGCTGCTCCGGCTGACCGATGCCGACGGGCGGGTCGGGGTGGGGGAGGCCGTGCTCGAACCCGCGGATGGCGAGACGGCGGACACCGTGCTCACGCTGCTGGTGCGGGAGGCGGTGGCCTCGGCGCGCGACGGGCGCCTGCCGACCGGCGACGAGCTGGAGTCCCACGGCCGGCCGGGGCGGCGCCCTGCGGGCCGCCCTCGATGCCGCGCGGTTCGACCTCGATGGCACGCCGTCGCCGGTGCTGCTCGCCGACGGCGACGGCGTCGGGGTGAACGCGACGCTCCCGTTCCTCGGGCCGGTGCCGTCCGCCGAGGCGGCGCGCCAGGCGGTGGCGGCCGGCTTCACGACGCTCAAGCTCAAGGTCGGCGCGGAGCGCGAGACCGACGTCCTGGTCGATCGCGTCCGCGCGGTGCGGCAGGCGGCGGGGCCGGACATCCGGATCCGGATCGACGCCAACGGCGCGTGGGACCTCGAGACCGCCACCGAGCGGCTCGAGGCGGTGGAGCGGTTCGCGCTGGAATACGTGGAGCAGCCGCTGGCCGGCGACGACGCCACGGTCCTGGCGGAGCTGCGACGGCGCGTCCGGGTCCCGATCGCGGCCGACGAGACCGTCGAGTCCGTGCGCGCCGCGCGGGAGCTGCTCGAGGCGGAGGCGGTGGACGTCCTGGTCGTGAAGCCCGCGCGGGTCGGGGGGCCGGTCGTCGGGGCGGAGATCGCGGCGCTCGCGGCCGAGCGAGGCGTGCCGGTCGTGGTCAGCACGCTGTTCGAGACGGGGGTCGGGATCGCGGCGGCGCTCTCGCTGGCGGCCGTCCTGCCGCGCGTCGTCGGTGCCGGGGCCGTCCAGCCCGATCATGGCCTGGCGACCGCCGGACTCCTCGAGCACGACCTCCTGCGCGACGAGCTGGTCGTCGAGGACGGGCGCATGTGGCTCCCCGACGACGTGTCTGGCCGCGGGCTCGGCATCGACGTCGACGAGGCCGCCATCGATCGCTACCGGCTCGATGCCGTGGAGGCCGTGGCGTGAGCGAGGCGATCGCCTGGCCGGATCTCGACCGACGTGCGGACGCCGTCGCGGCGCGGCTCGCCGACCTGGGGGTGCCGCGAGGGAGCGTCGTCGCGCTGGAGGGTGCCGCGTCGATCGGGACGGCCGCGGCGATCCTCGGGATCGTCCGCGCCGGCGCCGTCGGCGGCGCCGCTCCCGGCCGGGCGGACCGCGCCGGAGACCGCGGCCGCGCTCGCCCTGCTGGACCCGGTGCTGTTCCTCGGCCGCGACGAGCCCGCACGCGACGGGCGGAGGGTGGATGGGCCGGGCGTCGTCGTCCTGACGTCCGGCACGACCGCCGCGCCGAAGGGGGTCGTGCTGTCGGTCGACGCCCTCGATGCGAGCGCCGCGGCCTGGCTCGCCGCGCTGCCGCCGGCGAGCGGCTGGCTGCTGGCGCTCGGGCTTGCGCACGTGGCGGGGATCGGCGTGCTGTGGCGGGCGGCCGACCCGCGGGGTGCCGATGCGCATCGTGCCGCCCGACGACCCGGCGGCCCAGCTCCGGGCGCTCACCGATGACCCGGCCATGAGCCACGTCTCGCTCGTCCCGGCGCAGCTCGCGCGCCTCCTCGACGCCGCGGGGGACGCCGCGCCACCGCCGACGCTGCGGGCCGTGCTCCTCGGCGGCGGGACGATCCCGGCGGCGCTCGTGACGCGGGCGCTGGACGCCGGCTGGCCGGTCGTCCCGACGTACGGGCTCAGCGAGGGAGGGTCCGGCGTGACGGCGCTCGCGACGGCAGAGGCGGGCCTGGCCCCCGGCAGCGCCGGCCGGCCGCTCCCCGGGGTCACCGTCACGATCGAGGACCCGGGCGCGGACGGCGTCGGAGAGATCGTCGTCGACACGCCGGCCCGGTTCACGCGGCTACCTCGGCGAGCCGACGCCACGACGGCCCGATCCGGACCGGCGACCTCGGCCGGCTGGACGACGCCGGGCGGCTGACCGTCGTCGACCGACGCGCCGACCTGATCGTGCGGGGCGGCGAGAACATCGCTCCGGCGGAGGTCGAGGCCGCCCTGATCGCCCAACCCGCGATCGCGGATGCCGCCGTCGTCGCCCGCCGCGACGAGGCGTTCGGCCAGGTCCCGGTGGCGGCGATCGTCCTGCGCCCGGACGTAGCCGACCCGGGCGACGAGGCGATCCTCCGCGCCTGCCGGTCGTCCCTCGCCGGGTTCAAGGTCCCGGCCGCGATCGTCCGCCTCGACGCGCTGCCGCGGACGCCCGGTGGCAAGCTCCGTCGCGAGGCGGTGCGCGCGCTGCTGGACGACGGCCCCGCCGGCATCCTCGCCCGACCCGGCGGGGACGCGATCGGGTGGCGCCGCACGGGCGACGGCGGGACGCCGCTCGTGCTGCTTGCCGGGCACGCTCTCGACCGCCGGGCAGCTCGATCGGCTCGCGGCCGAGCTCGCGCGACCCGGCGACCTCGAGGTGCACGCCCTGGACCGCCGCGGGAGCGGGACGTCGGTGCTCGCGGACCCGAGGCCCCTCGACGTCTCGGTGCAGGTCGCCGACCTCGTCGCCTACCTGGACGCCCGCGGGCTCGACGCCCCCATCGTCGTCGGGATCAGCTTCGGCGCCGTGCTCGGGCTCGAGACGGCGGCACGCCACCCGGACGCGTGCGGGCCCTCGTCGCGTGGGAGCCGCCCTACATCCCGCTCGCGGACGCCGACACGCGGGCGCGGATCGGCGGCCAGGCCGGCTCGCTCGCGGCGGCCTATGCCGAGGGCGGCCCGGCGGCCGTCACCGACCGGTTCATGCGCGCCGTCGGCGGCGATGCCCGATGGGAGGGGCTGCCCGCGGGCGCCCGGGCGTGGCTCGGCCGGGAGGGGACGTCCGCGCTCGCCGACGCCGGCCTCCTCGGGCTCGAGCCCGACGGCCTCGGCCGGATCACGGCACCCACGACCGTCCTCGTCGGCACCGAGGGCGACCCGTGGGCGCCGGCCGTCGCCGAGGCCCTCACCGCGCGCATCCGCGACGCCCGCCGCGCGACGATCGACGGGTTCGCGCACCCGAGCCCGATCATCGACGTCGTCCCGTTTGCCCAATCGGTTCGCGCGGCGCTGGCGGCTGCCGGCGTCCTCGAGCCAGACCCGAGCGGCGACCGCCGACCGGCCGTGACCATCCCGGAGGCCCGCCCATGACCGACATCGACCCCGTGCCCGCGTCGCCGCCCTCGAAGGGCGCTCCCTCGGGCGCCGCCACCGACGCGGGCAACGCCGCGCCGACCCCCGAGGTCCGGGCGATGTTCGACCGCATCTCGCGGGTCTACGACCCGATGAACCTCGCGATCTCCGCGTTCCAGGAGCCGTACTGGCGTCGCCGCCTCGTGCGGTCGACGGGCCTCGGACCCGGCGGCAGCGCCCTCGACGTCGCGTCGGGCACGGGCAAGGTCGCCGCGGACCTCCACAAGCGTGCCCAGCCCGGCGGGCGGGTCCTGGGCATCGACATCTCGCCCGGGATGATCGAGATCGCGCAACGCCAGTACGCGGGCCGGCCCGGGCTCGAGTACGCAGTCGGCGATGCGCTCGCGCTGCCGACCGAGGACGGCTCGTTCGACGTCGCCACCATCGCCTTCGGCATGCGCAACCTCCCCGACTACCGGCGCGGGTTCGGGGAGATGGCGCGCTCCGTCCGACCGGGCGGCCGGGTGCTGTGCCTCGAGATCGCGCGGCCGCGCAGCCGCCTGGCCCGGTTCATGCGCTGGTGGTTCGACCGCATCGTGCCGCTCATCGGCCGGGTCGCGGGCCAGGGCGACGCGTACTCGTACCTCGTGCGGAGCGTCCAGAACTACCCGGCTCCCGAGCGGATCGCCGAGATCATGCGCGAGGCCGGCCTGGTCGACGTGCGCTGGCGCGGCCTGACCGGGGGGATCGTCACGCTCCACGTGGGCACGGTGCCGCGGGCCTGACGCTTTGTCGCGGATTGTTGACATGACCGGGCCGAGTGCCGCGGGTACCATCGGCCGTCCATGTCCGACCCGTCCAGCGCCCAGCCGTCCGCCGCCCCGCTCATCCACGCGCGTGGCCTGACCAAGCGCTTCGGCGCGTTCACGGCGGTCGACGCGATCGACTTCGACGTGGCGCAGGGCGAGAGCTTCGGCTTCCTCGGGCCCAACGGCGCGGGGAAGACCAGCACGATGCGCATGATCGCGTGCGTCTCGCCGGTCACCGATGGCACGCTCAGCATCCTCGACCTCGACCCCGAGACCGACGGTCCGCGGATCCGCGGCCGCCTCGGCGTCGTGCCCCAGCAGGACACGCTCGACACCGAGATCTCCGTCCGCGACAACCTCGTGATCTACGGCCGGTACTTCGGCCTCAAGCGATCCGAGGCGGCCCGCCGGGCCGACGAGCTCCTCGAGTTCACCCAGCTCACGGAGCGGGCGAACGACAAGGTCGAGCCGCTGTCGGGCGGGATGAAGCGGCGCCTGACGATCGCGCGCGCGCTCATCAACGAGCCGTCGATCCTGCTCCTCGACGAGCCGACGACCGGACTCGACCCGCAGGCCAGGCACCTGCTCTGGGAGCGGCTGTACCGGCTCAAGCAGCGCGGCGTGACGCTCGTCCTGACGACCCACTACATGGACGAGGCCGAGCAGCTGTGCGACCGGCTCGTCGTCATGGACAAGGCGAAGATCGTCGCCGAGGGGTCGCCGCGCCAGCTCATCGAGCAGTACTCGACGCGCGAGGTCACCGAGCTCCGGTTCCCGGTGGACGTGCATGACGCGCTCGACGGGCAGCTCGACGGCATCGGGGAGCGGCTCGAGCGCCTGCCGGACCGCGTGCTCGTCTATTCCGATGACGGCGAGGCGGCCGCGGTCGCCGTCCATGACCGCGGTCTCCGCCCCGAGACGGTCCTCGTCCGACGGAGCTCGCTCGAGGACGTGTTCCTGCGCCTGACCGGGCGCAGCCTCATCGAATGAGCGCGCTCACGCCGGCGGCGCCGGCGGCGGTCCCGGTTGCCCCGCTCCGCGGCGACGACGTCCCGCAGCGGAACGCGATCGGCGGCGCCCTCGCGGCCTACGAGCACATGTGGCTGCTCTACCGGCGGACCTGGCGCGGCTCGATCTTCGGCAGCTTCGCCCAGCCGGTCCTGTTCCTGATCGCGATGGGCATCGGGCTCGGGTCGTACGTCAACAAGGCGAACCCGGCGTCGCTCCAGGGCGTCCCGTATCTGCAGTTCCTCGCGCCCGCGCTGCTCGTGTCGACCGTGATGCAGGGCTCGGTGTTCGAGGCCACGTTCCCGGTCCTCGGCGGGTTCCGCTGGATCCGCCGCTACCACGCGATGTACGCGACGCCCGCTGGGGCCCTACGCGATCGCGTTCGGCCAGATCGCCTGGATCGCGACCCGCGCGACGCTGGTCGCCTCGATCTTCTGCCTCGTGATCCTGCTGTTCAACGCCGCGCCGACGCTCGGGATCGTGCTCGCGATCCCCGTCGGGACGCTGACGGCGCTCGCGTTCGCGTCATGGATCGCGGCCTTCATGTCGACCCAGTACGACACGACCGCGTTCAACGCGATCTGGCGCTTCGGGATCACGCCGCTGTTCCTGTTCTCGGGCACGTTCTTCCCGATCGACCAGCTGCCGGCCCAGATCCAGTGGATCGCGTGGCTGCTGCCGCTCTGGCACGGGGTCGCGCTGGCGCGCGCGCTGTCGCTCGGCATCGTCATGGAGAACCCGCTCATCAACCTCGCCCACCTGCTGATCCTGGCGGCGATGGCGATCTCCGGGATCGTCGTGATGTTCGTCTGGTACCGCCGGCAGCTGCAGCGATGAGCGCCTTCGTCGCCGCCGCGCGCGTGCTCCCGATCGGCCTCGGCAGCCGGCGGGCGACGCTGCTCATCGAGCGCAACATCTACGTCTACCGGCGCGGCTGGATGGTCATCTTCTCGGGCTTCTTCGAGCCGCTGTTCTACCTGGTCGCGATCGGCGTCGGCATCGGCGGGATGATCGGCGAGGTCCCGGGGCCGAACGGCACGCCGATCCCGTACGCGCTGTTCGTGGCGCCGGCGCTGCTGGCGACGGCCTCGATGAACGGGGCGATCGCCGAGTCGACGTTCAACGTGTTCTTCAAGCTCAACTACGCGAAGACGTACGACGCGATCCTCTCGACGCCGCTCGGGCCCGGCGACGTGGCCCTGGGCGAGATCGGCTGGTCGGTGATCCGCGGCGACGCTGTACGCGCTCGGGTTCATGGTCGTGATCCTGGTGCTGGGCCTGGTCGCGTCGCCGTGGGCGATCTTCGCGGTCCCGGCCGCGACGCTGCTCGCGTTCGCGTTCGCGGCGGTGGGCATGGCGGCGACGACGTTCATGCGCAGCTGGCAGGACTTCGACCTGATCCAGCTGTTCGTGCTGCCGCTGTTCCTGTTCAGCGGCACGTTCTACCCGATCACCTCGTACCCGCCGCTGCTCCAGGCGATCGTCCAGGTGACGCCGCTGTACCAGGGCGTGGACCTGATCCGGTCCCTGGTGATCGGCGACATCGGGCCCACGATCCTCGTCCACGTCGTGTATCTCTCGGTGATGGGCTTCGCCGGGTTGTGGGTCGTGTCGAAGCGTCTCGACAAGCTGCTGCTCAAGTAGCGCTTGGCCTCGGCGGCGCTCGGGCTCCGCGACCGCTGCGGCGCTCCGGCAATCATTCAGAGCACGGGTGCTCGTCGGCGAGGGCGCCGCTCGTGCTGTTGCCGGGCACGCTCTCGACCGCCGGGCAGCTCGATCGGCTCGCGGCCGAGCTCGCGCGACCCGGCGACCTCGAGGTGCACGCCCTGGACCGCCGCGGGAGCGGGACGTCGGTGCTCGCGGACCCGCGGCCCCTCGACGTCTCGGTGCAGGTCGCCGACCTCGTCGCCTACCTGGACGCCCGCGGGCTCGACGCCCCCATCGTCGTCGGGATCAGCTTCGGCGCCGTGCTCGGGCTCGAGACGGCGGCACGCCACCCGGGACGCGTGCGGGCCCTCGTCGCGTGGGAGCCGCCCTACATCCCGCTCGCGGACGCCGACACGCGGGCGCGGATCGGCGGCCAGGCCGGCTCGCTCGCGGCGGCCTATGCCGAGGGCGGCCCGGCGGCGGTCACCGATCGCTTCATGCGCGCCGTCGGCGGCGACGCCCGATGGGAAGGGCTGCCCGCGGGCGCCCGGGCGTGGCTCGGGCGGGAGGGGACGTCCGCGCTCGCCGACGCCGGCCTCCTCGGGCTCGAGCCCGACGGCCTCGGGCGGATCACGGCACCCACGACCGTCCTCGTCGGGACCGAGGGCGACCCGTGGGCGCCGGCCGTCGCCGAGGCCCTCACCGCGCGCATCAGCGACGCCCGGCGCGCGACGATCGACGGGTTCGCGCACCCGAGCCCGATCATCGACGTCGTCCCGTTTGCCCAATCGGTTCGCGCGGCGCTGGCGGCTGCCGGCGTCCTCGAGCCAGACCCGAGCGGCGACCGCCGACCGGCCGTGACCATCCCGGAGGCCCGCCCATGACCGACATCGACCCCGCGCCGGCGTCGCCGCCCTCGAAGGGGGCTCCCTCGGGCGCCGCCACCGACGCGGGCAACGCCGCGCCGACCCCCGAGGTCCGGGCGATGTTCGACCGCATCTCGCGGGTCTACGACCCGATGAACCTCGCGATCTCCGCGTTCCAGGAGCCGTACTGGCGCCGCCGCCTCGTGCGGTCGACGGGCCTCGGACCCGGCGGCAGCGCCCTCGACGTCGCGTCGGGCACGGGCAAGGTCGCCGCGGACCTGCACAAGCGCGCCCAGCCCGGCGGGCGGGTCCTGGGCATCGACATCTCGCCCGGGATGATCGAGATCGCGCAACGCCAGTACGCGGGCCGGCCCGGGCTCGAGTACGCGGTCGGGGACGCCCTCGCGCTGCCGACCGAGGACGGCTCGTTCGACGTCGCCACCATCGCCTTCGGCATGCGCAACCTGCCCGACTACCGGCGCGGGTTCGGGGAGATGGCGCGCTCCGTCCGACCGGGCGGGCGCGTGCTGTGCCTCGAGATCGCGCGGCCGCGCAGCCGCCTGGCCCGGTTCATGCGCTGGTGGTTCGACCGCATCGTGCCGCTCATCGGCCGGGTCGCGGGCCAGGGCGACGCGTACTCGTACCTCGTGCGGAGCGTCCAGAACTACCCGGCGCCCGAGCGGATCGCCGAGATCATGCGCGAGGCCGGCCTCGTCGACGTGCGCTGGCGCGGCCTGACCGGCGGGATCGTCACGCTCCACGTGGGCACGGTGCCGCGCGCCTGACGCTTTGTCGCGGATTGTTGACATGACCGGGCCGGGTGCCGCGGGTACCATCGGCCGTCCATGTCCGACCCGTCCAGCGCCCAGTCGTCCGCCGCCCCGCTCATCCACGCGCGTGGCCTGACCAAGCGCTTCGGCGCGTTCACGGCGGTCGACGCGATCGACTTCGACGTGGCCCAGGGCGAGAGCTTCGGCTTCCTCGGGCCCAACGGCGCGGGGAAGACCAGCACGATGCGCATGATCGCGTGCGTCTCGCCGGTGACCGACGGCACGCTCAGCATCCTCGACCTCGACCCCGAGACCGACGGTCCGCGGATCCGCGGCCGCCTCGGCGTCGTGCCCCAGCAGGACACGCTCGACACCGAGATCTCCGTCCGCGACAACCTCGTGATCTACGGCCGGTACTTCGGCCTGAAGCGATCCGAGGCGGCCCGCCGGGCCGACGAGCTCCTCGAGTTCACGCAGCTCACCGAGCGGGCGAACGACAAGGTCGAGCCGCTGTCGGGCGGGATGAAGCGCCGCCTGACGATCGCGCGCGCGCTCATCAACGAGCCGTCGATCCTGCTCCTCGACGAGCCGACGACCGGGCTCGACCCGCAGGCCAGGCACCTGCTCTGGGAGCGGCTGTACCGGCTCAAGCAGCGCGGGGTGACGCTCGTCCTGACGACCCACTACATGGACGAGGCGGAGCAGCTGTGCGACCGGCTCGTCGTCATGGACAAGGCGAAGATCGTCGCCGAGGGATCGCCGCGCCAGCTCATCGAGCAGTACTCGACGCGCGAGGTCACGGAGCTCCGGTTCCCGGTGGACGTGCATGACGCGCTCGACGGGCAGCTCGACGGCATCGGGGAGCGGCTCGAGCGCCTGCCGGACCGCGTGCTCGTCTACTCCGATGACGGCGAGGCGGCCGCGGTCGCCGTCCATGACCGCGGTCTCCGCCCCGAGACGGTCCTCGTCCGACGGAGCTCGCTCGAGGACGTGTTCCTGCGCCTGACCGGGCGCAGCCTCATCGAATGAGCGCGCTCACGCCGGCGGCGTCGACGGCGGTCCCGGTTGCCCCGCTCCGCGGCGACGACGTCCCGCAGCGGAACGCGATCGGCGGCGCCCTCGCCGCCTACGAGCACATGTGGCTGCTCTACCGGCGGACCTGGCGCGGCTCGATCTTCGGCAGCTTCGCCCAGCCGGTGCTGTTCCTGATCGCGATGGGCATCGGGCTCGGGTCGTACGTCAACAAGGCGAACCCGGCGTCGCTCCAGGGCGTCCCGTATCTGCAGTTCCTCGCGCCCGCGCTGCTCGTGTCGACGGTGATGCAGGGCTCGGTGTTCGAGGCCACGTTCCCGGTCCTCGGCGGGTTCCGCTGGATCCGCCGCTACCACGCGATGTACGCGACCCCGCTGGGGCCCTACGCGATCGCGTTCGGCCAGATCGCCTGGATCGCGACCCGCGCGACGCTGGTCGCCTCGATCTTCTGCCTCGTGATCCTGCTGTTCAACGCCGCGCCGACGCTCGGGATCGTGCTCGCGATCCCCGTCGGGACGCTGACGGCGCTCGCGTTCGCGTCATGGATCGCGGCCTTCATGTCGACCCAGTACGACACGACCGCGTTCAACGCGATCTGGCGCTTCGGGATCACGCCGCTGTTCCTGTTCTCGGGCACGTTCTTCCCGATCGACCAGCTGCCGGCCCAGATCCAGTGGATCGCGTGGCTGCTGCCGCTCTGGCACGGGGTCGCGCTGGCGCGCGCGCTGTCGCTCGGCATCGTCATGGAGAACCCGCTCATCAACCTCGCCCACCTGCTGATCCTGGCGGCGATGGCGATCTCCGGGATCGTCGTGATGTTCGTCTGGTACCGCCGGCAGCTGCAGCGATGAGCGCCTTCGTCGCCGCCGCGCGCGTGCTCCCGATCGGCCTCGGCAGCCGGCGGGCGACGCTGCTCATCGAGCGCAACATCTACGTCTACCGGCGCGGCTGGATGGTCATCTTCTCGGGCTTCTTCGAGCCGCTGTTCTACCTGGTCGCGATCGGCGTCGGCATCGGCGGGATGATCGGCGAGGTCCCGGGGCCCAACGGCACCCCGATCCCGTACGCGCTGTTCGTCGCCCCGGCGCTGCTGGCGACGGCCTCGATGAACGGGGCGATCGCCGAGTCGACGTTCAACGTGTTCTTCAAGCTCAACTACGCGAAGACGTACGACGCGATCCTCTCGACGCCGCTCGGGCCCGGCGACGTGGCCCTGGGCGAGATCGGCTGGTCGGTGATCCGGGCGACGCTGTACGCGCTCGGGTTCATGGTCGTGATCCTGGTGCTGGGCCTCGTCGCGTCGCCGTGGGCGATCTTCGCGGTCCCGGCCGCGACGCTGCTCGCGTTCGCGTTCGCGGCGGTGGGCATGGCGGCGACGACGTTCATGCGCAGCTGGCAGGACTTCGACCTGATCCAGCTGTTCGTGCTGCCGCTGTTCCTGTTCAGCGGCACGTTCTACCCGATCACCTCGTACCCGCCGCTGCTCCAGGCGTTCGTCCAGGTGACGCCGCTGTACCAGGGCGTGGACCTGATCCGGTCCCTGGTGCATCGGCGACATCGGGCCCACGATCCTCGTCCACGTCGTGTATCTCTCGGTGATGGGCTTCGCGGGCTTGTGGGTCGTGTCGAAGCGCCTCGACAAGCTGCTGCTCAAGTAGTCCCGCGCCTCCATTCGCCGGTGTCGCTGGCCTCCCTTCCGGCGTTCATTCAGAGGACGGGTGCTCGTCAGCGATGGCGACCGCTGCAACCCGCACGAGCCCTGCCCGCGCATATATGTCACGAACACGTGCCGGAACGACCTGAATCGGCCGCCCGACCGCCGGTCGCGGCGCGAACCCGGTGACGTGGACCCGTGCTTTGGATGGGTGGCAGGAACAGGATCCCGGCCATCGCCTCGGCGGGACGGGCGATCCAGCGACGCACGGCGCGAGTCCGGGCCGGGAACGAGCGGTCGAACGTCGCCGCGAAACGCCTCGACCCGCCGCCGTGCCGTCCGGTCATCGGGGAGCACGATCAGCTTCGAGATCGTCCGCACTCGCCACCCCCGCTCCGCGGCGATCTCGGGTCCGATCCGGACCTTGCGATCGACGCCGGCGAGGAGCGCCTGGAGGTCCGGCACGACGGACTTCACCTCGATGATCAGGAGCGCCCGATGGACTGGATGCCACGCGAGGATGTCGATGGAACCGCGCTCGCCGAAGTTGTTGAACGTCGCCTCGGGGATGACCTCCCAGCCGTTCGCGACGAGGATCGCGACGACCTGATCGACGATCCCGGCGTGCGCGGCATCCAGCAGGCGATCGAGCTCTTCGCCATGCCAGTACACGCGGACCGACAGGCGAGCCCGAGCGCCTCGGCCATCCGCTCGACCGTGCGCATCGTCAGACGGCTCGCCTCGCCGGTCTCCGACCCGCGAGATCGACGCCTGCGAGACGCGCGCGCGCCGCGCCAGCTCGTCCTGCGTCCACCCGCGATGGCGGCGCAGGGCGCGAATCGCCTGACCCAGTCGAACGCCGTCCACTCCACGAGGATGCGTATCGGCGCTTATCCGCGACTTTGCGCGGCGACCGCGACCGGTAGCATCCGGCCGATGCCGCACACCGATCCCGCCGGCGCCGCCGCGGCGGCCCGCGATCTGCCGACGCTCGACGCCGCCATCGCCGACTGCTTCGCCTGTCCACGCCTCGTCGCCTGGCGCGAGGAGCAGGCTCGGGTCAAGGTCGCCCGCTACCGCGATGAGGCGTACTGGGGCCGCCCGGTGCCGGGCTTCGGCGACCCGCACGCGAGGATCCTGCTGGTCGGCCTGGCGCCGGCGGCGCACGGCGGCAACCGCACGGGACGCGTGTTCACGGGCGATGCCTCCGGCGACTTCCTGTGGCGGGCGATGCATGCGGTCGGGCTCGCGGACCGGGCGACGAGCCGCCGCGCCGACGACGGCCTGACGCTGAAGCAGGTCCGGATCGCCGCCGCCGTCCGGTGCGCGCCGCCGGCCAACAAGCCGACACCCGCGGAGCAGGCGACCTGCCGCCCCTACCTCGTCCGGGAGATCGAGTTGCTCACGGAGCTGCGGGTGATCGTCGCGCTCGGGGCCATCGGGTGGGACGCCGCGTTGCGGACGCTCGCTGCCCTGGGCCACCCGCCGCCGACACCCAGGCCGCGGTTCGCGCACGGCGCCGAGACGACGATCGGCCCGTACCGGCTGCTCGGCACGTACCACCCGAGCCAGCAGAACACCTTCACCGGCCGGCTGACGCCGCCGATGCTCGAGGCCGTCCTCGAGCGTGCGCGGGTCGTCGCCTCGGGCTGATCGGGGCCGTGCCACGATGGCAAGCGTCACCCAGGGTGGCGGCAGCGGCGTATCGTCATCGGCATGAGCGTCAAGGTGCCCGGGAAAGGCACGAAGGGCACGCCGTTCCCGAAGTTCATGGCCAAGCTCGGCAACGGGTTCGTGCTCCGTCGCGTGCGGGGCGGCGGCATGAAGGGCGCAGGCGGGATCCCGGTGCTGGTCCTGCATACCAAGGGCGCCAAGAGCGGACAGGACCGCCAGGTCGCGCTCGGGTACTTCGAGGAACCGCCCGACGCCTGGTTGATCGTCGCCTCGGCCGGCGGCGCATCGTGGAACCCGGCCTGGCTGTACAACCTCGCCAAGGACCCGGACGCGACCATCGAGTTCACCGGCGGTCGGACCGTCGACGTGCGCGGCGAGACCCTCGCGGGCGAGGCGCTGTCTGCCGCCTGGGAGCGGATCGCCGCCGAGGCGCCCCAGTACGCGGGCTATCGCCCCAAGACCGACCGCGAGATCTCGATCGTCCGCCTGCGGGCGCGGACGGCCGCCTGACCGGGCGAGACGCCCGCGTCCCGTAAACTCGCAACCGCCCATGGTCAGTGAGCGCGACTACTACGAGGTGCTCGGCGTCGAGCGGGGGGCCGACGACGCCGCGATCAAGCGCGCCTTCCGCAAGCTCGCCCAGCAGTGGCACCCCGACGTCAACACGGACCCCAGCGCCCCGGAGCGGTTCAAGGAGGTCAACGAGGCCTACCAGGTCCTCTCCGATCCCCAGCGGCGCCAGCAGTACGACATGTTCGGCAAGGCCGGCGTCTCGGGCGCGGGCGGCGCCGAGGGCTTCAACACGGCCGGATTCGGCGGCTTCTCCGACATCTTCGACGCCTTCTTCGGCGGCACGGCGGGTGGAGGCAGCCGTCGGGCGGCACGGCCGCAGACCGGCTCGGACCTCCGCTACGACATCCGGATCACGTTCGCCGAGGCGGTGAACGGGACGGAGAAGGAGATCGAGTTCCCGGTCCTCGGCCGCTGCGAGACGTGCAACGGGACGGGCGCCAAGGCCGGCACCTCCACGACCCAGTGCCCGCAGTGCAACGGCAAGGGCGAGATCCGGTCGATCCGCCAGACCATGCTCGGCCAGATGGTGAACGTCTCGGCGTGTCCCCGCTGCCACGGCGAGGGGCGGATCGTCGAGTCGCCGTGCGAGACGTGCCACGGCGAGGGCCGGACCGAGCGCAAGCGCACGCTGCGCGTCTCGATCCCGGCGGGCATCGACGAGGGCCACCAGATCCGCCTCTCGAACGAGGGCGAGATCGGGCCACGGGGCGGTGCGCCCGGGAGCCTCTACGTCGCCGTGCACGTGACCGACCACCCGACCCTCACCCGCGAGGGGACCGAGCTGTTCTACGAGGCCGACCTGTCGATCGCCCAGGCGGCGCTCGGCACGAGCATCAAGGTGCCGACGGCCGACGGCGAGGAGGTCGACGTCGAGATCAAGCCGGGTACGCAGCCGGGCACCGAGATCCGCCTCCGCGGGAAGGGGGTCCCGAACCTGCGCCGGCAGTCGGTGCGGGGCGACCTCCACGTGATCGCCAACGTCACCGTCCCGACGAAGCTCAGCAAGCGCCAGCGCGAGCTGCTCGAGCAGTACGCGGCCGACGGCGGCGAGGCCGTCTCCCAGCACTCGGGCCTGCGCGAGAAGCTTGGCCTCGGGTGACGCCCGGCCCGACGGACCGGTGAGCGCGCTCGACGGGATCGACCTCGAGGCCGCCGCGGCGACGCCCGGCACGTGGCTCGAGCTCTCGATCGCCGCCGACCACGAGGCCGTCGAGGCCGTCTCCGAGATCCTGGCGCGCGCCGCCCCCGGCGGAACGAGCGTCGAGCCGGCGTTCGAGCTGGTCGACGAGGGGCTGTCGGCGCGCGTCGACTTCGCCCGGCCGGCGCTCGTTCGCGCGCACCTGCCGCTGGTCGACGTCGCCGGCGTGCCGGGCGTCCGGGCGGCCGTCGAGCGCGCCGAGCGGGACCTCGGTCATCTCCAGGCCTTCGGGCTGCGACCGATCGGCGACCTCGAGGCCCGCCTGGTCCAGGAGGCCGACTGGGCGAACGCCTGGAAGGCGCACTTCCCGGTGCTCCGGATCGGCCGGCGGATCGTGATCCGGCCGACCTGGCGCCGCCATCGCCGCGAGCCCGGCGACATCGTCCTCGCGCTCGACCCCGGCATGGCCTTCGGGACCGGGCTCCACCCGACGACCCGGCTGTGCCTGGCGGCGCTCGAATCGATGGCCGACCGGGGCCTCCTGGCCGAGGCTCCCGAGGTCCTCGACGTGGGGTGCGGCTCCGGGATCCTCTCGATCGCCGCCGCGCGCCTCGGGGCCGGCCGGGTCCTCGCCGTGGACGTCGACCCGATCGCCGTCGAGGCGACCCGCGCCAATGCCCGGCGCAACCGGCTCGCGCGCCGGATCCGGACGCGCGAGGGCAGCTCGCCCAGCGGCGAAGGCCCGTTCGAGCTCGTCCTCGCCAACCTGATCGCCTCGGTGCTGATCGCGATCGCCGATGGGCTGGTCGCGGACCTGCGACCCGGCGGCACGCTGCTGGCATCGGGGATCTTCGAGAACCGCGAGGCGGACGTGACCGCCGCCTTCCGCGCGCACGGCCTCGAGATCACGAACCGGTGGACCGAGGGCGAGTGGGTCGCGCTCGAGGCTCGCCGACCGGCCTGAGCGACGCGCTGCGCTACGATCTGGCTCCGATGCCCGACCTGTCGTCGCTGTTCCCCGTCATCCTCGCGACGCACATCACGCTGGCGATCTGCCTGCTGGTCCCGAGCCTGCTGCTCCCGTTCACGCTCCGCAATCGCTCGGTCGCGCCCAACGTCACGCCGGACCAGCCGGGCCGGGTCGTGCGCTCCCTCTCGTGGGCGCAGACCCACGGCACGATCGTCATCGGCGCGGGGCTCGCGCTCACGGGGATCGGCATGATCGCCGTGCTCGGCCCGCGGATGCTCCAGCAGCCGTGGCTGCTGGTCAGCCTGGCCACGTACGCCGTCGTCGCCGTGGTCGCGTTCGCGGTCCAGCGGCCGCAGCTGCAACGCCTGCAGGCCCGCGATGGCATCCAGACCGACGCGGACCGCGCCGCGTGGCGGGACCGCGCGCGACGCCAGCGCTACCTGGCGTACGGGCTCACGTCGGCCGTCGGGCTGATCGGCTTCCTGATGTCGACGAAGCCCGAGCTGTGGTGACGCCCCGCTCGGCGGCGATCGTCAACCTCGGCTGCAAGGTCAACCAGTCGGAGATGGAGGGCGCGGCGCGGCTCCTCCGCGAGGCCGGCGTGCCGCTCGTCGACCCGGAGCGCGGCGCGGACCTCGTCCTCGTCAACACGTGCACGGTGACCGCGGTCGCCGACGAGAAGTCGCGCGCGGCCGTGCGTCGCGCCCGACGCGCCAACCGCGATGCCGCGATTGTCATCACGGGCTGCTCCGTCCAGGTCGGGCCGGAGGCGTTCGCGAGGGTCGACGAACGGGCGAGACTGGTCGGCAACGACGCGAAGGCCGCCTTCCTCGCCGAGCTCGAGGCGCTGCTCGCGACCGATCGCAACGCCACGATGCGCCGGCCGCTCCCCACGCTCTCGGGCGTGGACATGGTCGGAGCGACGATCGACGGAATCGCCGACGATCGCGCGTCGGTCGAACGGACGCGCGCGTTCGTCAAGGTCCAGGACGGCTGCTCGTTCTACTGCACGTACTGCATCATCCCCACGGCCCGCGGCCCCGAGCGCTCGCTCTCGCCGGAGGCCGTCCTCGCCGACGTCCGCCGGGCGATCGCCGCCGGTCACCGCGAGGTCGTCCTGACGGGGATCAACATCGGCACCTACGACGGCGGCTGGTCGGAGCGGGGACCGCGCGGCTCCCACGCACGCTCGGCGCTCACGCTCGCCGGCCTGGTCCGCCGCATCCTCGCCGAGACGACCATCGAGCGCCTGCGGCTCAGCTCCATCGAGCCCCAGCACGTCGACGACGAGCTGCTCTCGACGTGGGTCGACGGCTCGCCGCGCACCCTGCCGCACCTGCACCTGCCGCTCCAGTCGGGCGACGACGGCGTGCTGCGACGCATGGGCCGCCGCTACCTGACCGCCGACTACGCCCGGGTCGTCGAGCGGGCGCGCGCGGCCATCCCCGGGGTCGCCGTCCATGCCGACGTCATCGCGGGCTTCCCCACCGAGGACGACCGCGGCGTTCGAGCGGAGCCTCGCGTTCATCCGGGCCATGGACCTCGCCGGCCTCCACGTCTTCCGGTATTCCGCGCGACCCGGCACGCCGGCGACGCGCATGGCGGGCCAGGTGGACGAGCGCACGAAGAAGGCCCGCGCCGGCGAGCTGCTGGCGGTGGCCGCCGAGGCGCGGGGGGCGTTCGCGCGGCGAGGCCTCGGGACGATGACCCGCGTCCTGGCCGAGACGCGGTTGCCCGACGGCCGATGGGTCGGGCACGCGGCGGATCACGTCCTCACGGCGATCACGCCTCGCGCCGGCGACCCGGTCGACCTCGAGAACGCGATCGTGACCGTCCGCCGGACGGCCATCGACCGCGAGACGGCGGATCGCGTCGTCGGGGAGATCAGCGCGATCGACCCGGCACCGCGCAGACTGCGCAACGCGCTGCCCATGGTCGCAACCGGAGCCGTCGATGCCCGCTGACTGCCTGTTCTGCCGCATCGCCGCGGACGAGATCCCGTCGACGAAGCTGCACGCGGACGACCTCGTGTTCGCGATCCGCGACATCAACCCCAAGGCACCGACGCACGTCCTCGTGATCCCCGTCGCGCACGTCGCCTCGGCCGCCGACCTCACGGAGGCCGACGGCCCGCTGCTCGGCCGCCTGTTCGCGGTCGCCGCCGAGATCGCGCGCAGCGAGGGCCTCGACGGCGGCTGGCGCCTGGTCACGAACGTCGGTCGCGACGGCGGCCAGTCGGTCGACCACCTGCACCTCCACCTCCTGGGTGGGCGGCCGATGTCGTGGCCGCCCGGATGACGAGGCGAACTCGATGACGGCTCCCGCCCCCGCCGTGGACGACCGCCCAGGCGGCGGGCCACCGCTGTGGTTCGCGATCCTCGCGATCGGCGGCCTGCTGGTCGGCCTGATCCTGATCGTGCTCACGCTGCTCGGCGTGGGTGTCGGGGTCGCCGGCCCCGCGCCGACGATCGCACCGACCGGCCAGGCCGCCCAGCACACGCACGACCTCGTCGCGAAGGCGCTCGGCGACGCCTCGTTCCAGGTCGTCGACCCCCAGACGCCGTACCGGCCCGGCGAGAGCCCCGACCTGATCAACGTCCCGCGACGTGTCGTGCAGGCGGTCCTGCCCTCGGATCCCGACAAGGGCTATGTCGTCATCTACGAGCTGCCGACGGCGGGCGACGCCGACCGCGTCGGCAAGGACTTCGCCGCCTACCTCGGGTCCGGCACGGGCGCCGTCCAGTACCCGCGTGACGCGCAGTTCGTGCTCCGCCGCGTCGGCCAGACCCTGGTGTTCTTCTCGTGGTCGCCGCTGGTGTCGCCGGACCCGGAGATGGCCCGCCTCGCCGCGACGATCGACACGATCGGGGAGCCCGTCGTCCGGCCGTCCTGACGCCCTGCGACCGCTACGACCCCTCGGTCACCGGCAGCGGATCGTCGATGGCCGCCCACGCGCGGACACGGTCGCGCTTGACCTTGAAGGTGTGGGTGCGCGGGAAGTCGGCCTCCGGCCAGACGCGCCAGCCGGCGATCCGCTGGTTCGGCCCGAGCGACCCGTTCGCGGCCTTCACCGCGGCGTCGATCTCCCGCCGCACCTCCTCGGGCGAGGCGGCCTCGATCCCCGGCGTTGCGCGCGGGTCACCGGGTACCGCGTGCGTGCCGGGGGCGAGCACGACGGCCTCGATGCGTCCCGGCCGCGTCTCGATCGCCACCGAGTCCCGGATCCCGGCGACCCGCAGCGCGTTCTCGAGGTCCTCGGGGAACACGTTGAAGCCGTTGGGCAGGACGATGATGTCCTTCTTGCGCCCGTGGAGGTGGAGCCGGCCCTGCTCGTCGTAGGCGCCGAGATCGCCGGACATGTACCAGCCGTCCTCGGTGAACGCGGCCTTCGTGGCCTCCGGATCGTTCCAGTAGCCGGGCGTGAGGCTCGGCCCGCGGAACTGGATCTCGCCGTCCTCGACGATCCGCATCTCGACCGGCTTCGGCGGCCAGCCGACGCAGCCGAGCGGATGGTCGTTCATCGTCGTCGCGGCACCCGCGAAGGTCTCGGTCGCGCCGTACCCCTGGATGACGACGACGCCCATGTCCTCCCACGCCTGCTGGAGCGCGGGCGGCAGGAACGCGCCGGCCGTCGCGAACAGCCGCAGCCCGCCGCCGAACTGCGAGTGGACGCTGCGGAACAGCAGCCGTCTCGCCGGATACGGCAGGTGCCGGCTGATCGACCGCAGGCGCGCGAAGGTCGCGGTCTTGCCCTGCTTCTCGACCTCGCGCTCGATCGCGCTCCAGAACAGGTCCAGCACCTGCGGCACGAGGACCATGCTCGTGACCCGGTGCTCGCGGAGGGAGTCGAAGATCACCCGCGGGTTCCGGCTCCGCACGTACAGCACGTCGGCGCCGACGTTCAGCGCGTAGTACAGCGACACGGCCTGCTCGAGCGCGTGCGACAACGGGAGCAGCGACACGATCCGGTGCTCCATCGGGTTGATGATCCCGTGGAACGACATCGCCCCGGCCAGCACGTTCGCGTGGGTGAGGATCACGCCCTTCGGGTTGCCGGTCGTGCCCGAGGTGAACACGAGCTCGAAGATGTCGGCGGGCTTCGGCCGCGCCCAGCCGGCGAGCTGCGCCTCCCAGTCGGGCGGGAAGGTGTCGTCGGGCTCGGCGGACAGGTCCTCGACGATCGACGTCGGGAAGCGCTCGAGCTCCACTTCGCGCGGGTCGGGGGCGTCGCGACCGCTGCCGAGGAGCAGGCGGACCGCGCCCGACCGGTCGACGATGCGGCCGACGGTGTCGGGAGCCATGCGGGCGTCGAGCGGCACGAACACGAGGCCCGCGTACATCGCCCCGAAGTAGGCGGCGGGGAGCGCGGGCGTCGACGGGGACCAGGTCAGGACGCGATCGCCCGGGTTCAGCCCGAGCGCCCGCAGGCGCCACGCGGCGATCCGGCTGCGACGGAGGACCTCGGCATACGTCCAGTGCCAGGTCGAGCCGTCGTCCGTCCGCAGGCCGAGGGCGTTGCGGTCGGCGAACCGCGCGGCGGCGTCCTCGAGCAGGTCGACGATGGTTTCCATGGTCGCGTGATCCTACTGGGTAGGAGCGGCGAGCGGCGCGCCGGATGGCGCGAGGGCGGAGCGCGCCATCGCGCGGAATCCGGCTGGTTCGCGGCAAGCGGAACGATCATTGGGATCGCCGCCCGGGAGCAGCGCAGTCCTGCCCCGGATCGGCGGCGTTGATGTTGCTTGTCGCGAACGATCGGGAATCTGCCCGACAGCCGAGTCGAGACCCGGGCCTCGATGAGCCGGACCCGAGCTTTGGACCGGGTGTCGGGGCGTTTGACCGTCCGGTAGGGCCCGCGTACACTCCGCCAGCCTGCCGACAGGCTCGCGCACCACGCGTGCGCACGCTCGTCGGGACGCCCCCTGCGCCGTCGGGCATCGCGTGCGGGAGGCGGGTGCGAGACCCCTGCCCGGGGAGGTGAATCTGGTTGGCCGAAGTCCGAGTGGGTGAGAACGAGACGTTCGAAAGCGCCCTCCGCCGCTTCAACAAGAAGATCCAGCAGAGCGGCATCCTCGCCGAGGCTCGCCGTCGCGAGCACTACGAGAAGCCGTCGGTGAAGCGGAAGCGCAAGGAAGCGAAGCGCAAGAAGAACGCACGCGCGAGCCAGGGCTGACCGCCTAGCGGTCAGGCCAATGCGCCGCCCGGGACCGACAGCCGGTTCGAGGCAGGCGCAGCTCGCGGGCACGGCGATCTATCGGTCAGTAGACCATCCGACGCCGTGACGCCCGAGGAGCCATCCGGTGACCCTTCGCGAACGACTCCGGGACGACACGACCGCGGCGATGCGGTCGGGTGACACGCTGCGGCGTGACGTCCTGCGCATGGTCCAGAACGCGGTCTACAACGCCGACAAGGCGAAGCACACGACCATGTCCGACGACGAGATCGTCGGCGTGATCACGCGCGAGGTGAAGACCCGGCGCGAGAGCGTGGAGGCCTTCACCAAGGGCGGCCGCGACGACCTCGTGGCCAAGGAGGAGGCGGAGATCGCGATCCTCCGCGACTACCTCCCCGAGGCCCTCTCCGACGACGAGCTACAGGCTCTCGTGGACGAGGGCGTCGCCGAGACCGGCGCCAGCTCGGCCCGCGACCTGGGCAAGGTCATGAGCTGGCTCTCCCCGAGGATCCGCGGCCGGGCCGACGGCAAGGTCGCCTCCGGTCTCGTCGCCCAGGCGCTGGCGCGTGTTGACGTGGCCGCGCACGATACGGGGCACTGACCCTCCGATCCGGAGGTCGACGCCATGCTCGCCGCATCAGCGGAGCCCACGACGCAGTTCACCCGGCGCGACGCCGGACGGCTGATCGCGGCCTCCGCGCTCCTCATCGTGGCGATGTCGGTCATCCTGGGCATCGACTTCCTGCCCGCGCAGCCGCGCCTCGAGGCGGGCAAGCCGGCACCCGGGCTCGTCCAGGCGCCGCGCGCCGCCGAGTACACGAGCGACGTCCTCACCAAGCAGCAGCGCGACGCCGCCAGCGCCGCGATCGAGCCCCAGTACGACTTCACCTCCGAGGGCGCCGCGGCGGTCGCCGCGCAGCAGCTGCGCGCGCTCGACAGCAAGGTGGCCCTCGTCGACGCGGCGTTCGCTTCCGGCGTCACGCCGGCGGACCACGCGGCGATCCTCAAGAACTCGCTCCCCGACCTGACGACGGACGAGCGGACCACGCTCCAGGGCCTCACGTCGTCGCGCTGGACCGCCGTCCGCACCGAGGCCGCCAGGGTGCTCGAGACGGTCGAGCGGGCCGAGCTCCGCGACAGCCAGGTCGCCTCGATCAGTGAGTCGATCGCCGGGCGCATGGCCGGCGACCTCAACGCCGACGAGCGGGCGCTCGCCGCCGCGCTGATCGCGCCCCTGATCGCGCCCAACTCGTCGTTCTCCACGGACCTCACGAACCAGGCCCGCGCCCGCGCGGCCGAGGAGGTCCAGCCCGTCATCAAGAGCTGGGAGCGCGGCGAGACGATCGTCCGGGTCGGTGACCGCGTGGACGACGTCGCGTTCGAGGCCATCGACTACTTCGGCCTGAACCAGGGCGGTCTCGACGTCGCCCGCCTCGTCGGCTTCGTCATGCTCTCGATGCTGGTGATCGGCCTCCTGCTGACGTGGACCTGGCGATTCCGGCGCGAGTTCTGGCATCGCAACAACGTCCTGCTGCTGCTGAGCCTGCTGCTGCTGTTCGCCGTGTTCGCGCTCAAGCTGACCGCCGGGCGCCCGTGGCTGCCGTACGCGCTGCCGCTCGCGGCCGTCGGGATGCTGGTCACGGTCCTGCTGGACGCGGGCGTGGCGATGATCATGACCGCGCTGATCGCGGTGCTCGCGGCGGCCGTCAACGGCACCGGCCTCGAGCTCGGGGCGTACGTGCTGTTCGGCGGGATCGCCGGCATCGTCGCGGTCCGTCGCGGCGACCGCCTGTCGGTGTTCGTGCAGGCCGGCATTGCCGTGTTCGCCGTCAACGCGCTGGTGGTGCTGACGTTCGCGCTGCTGGGGGACCAGGACATCCGCGGCGTGCTCGAGCTGTGGGGAGCGTCTGCCGTCTCCGCGGGCGGTTCCGCCGTGGCGGCCGTCGGGAGCTTCGCGGTGATCGGGTCGGTGTTCGGGATCCTCACGGTGTTCCAGCTGCTCGAGCTGGCGAACCCGTCGCAGCCGCTGCTCCGGCGCCTGCTCGTCGAGACCCCCGGCACGTACCACCACTCGCTGATGGTCGGGAACCTTGCGGAGCGTGCGGCCGAGGCCATCGGCGGCGATCCGCTGCTCGCCCGCGTCGCGGCCTACTACCACGACGTCGGCAAGCTCTCGAACCCGGCCGCCTTCATCGAGAACCAGGCCGGCGGGGACAACCTGCACGACGAGCTGGACCCGGAGACGTCGGCGACGCTGCTCAAGAGCCACGTCAGCGCCGGGATCGACATCGCGTACAAGTCTGGGCTGCCGAAGGCGCTGATCGCGTTCATCCCGCAGCACCACGGCACGGCGGTGATGTCCTACTTCTACGCCCGGGCCAAGGAGCAGGCGGCCGAGCCGTACGGCGGCATCCAGACGGCGGAGGGCAAGAAGGCGGCCGATGCGGTCGACGTCCGCAAGTTCCGCCACGGCGGCCCCAAGCCGCAGACGCGCGAGGCGGCGATCATCATGCTGGCCGACTCGGTCGAGGCGTCTGTGCGGTCCCTCGCGTCCCGCGACGAGGCGGCGATCCGGGTGATGGTCGCGCGCATCTTCGAGGAGCGGATCGCGGACGACCAGTTCGACGAGTGCGACTTGACGCTGCGCGACATCGAGAAGATCCGCGAGGCGTTCGTCGAGCAGCTCCTCGGGATGTACCACCAGCGGATCGCGTACCCGCAGAACAAGGTGGTCGAGATCGAGTCCCGCCGGGCCGCCGGGGAGTAGCGCGCACAGCCCCTAGGCGAGCAGCTCCCGGATCCGTGTCGCGGCGCGTCCACCGCTCGCGACGGCACCCTCGATCCAGCCGGAGCCCGTCCGCGGGATGTCGCCGCCGGCGAACACCAGGCGGCCGACCGGCGCCTCGAGGTCCTCGCCCCCGATCGTTCGCTGCCAGCCGGGCGGCTCGGCGAACCAGGCGCCCCGCGAGAAGCGGTCGTCGTTCCAGTCGTGGCCGCCGTGGGCGACGATCTCCGCATCGGGGATGAACGCCCGGACGGCGTCGGTGACCGCGGCGCGGTCCGACGTATCCAGGCGACGGACACCGGCGAAGCCGGCCAGCAGCCGCCCGCCGTCGACGTCGCCCATCGACACCAGCGCGTTCAGCGGCGTCCCCCAGCCGCCCGCGGCGAACCCGTCGGGCACGTTGCGGGCGATCGCGAGCAGCTTCGACGACCGGCCGGGATGGCCCACCTTGCGCGCCGCCGCCTTGCCGCCCGTGAGGGGCGGATCGAACGCGACGTCGCGCCAGACGTTGAGCGGGAAGGCCACGACGGCCGCCGATGCGGAGACCACGCCGCCGTCCTCGAGGCGCACCGTCACGCCGTCCGGGCCATGCTCGATCCGGGCGACGACGCTCGGACAACCGGACGTCGAGGCCGGTGGCGACCGCCTCGACGAGCCGCCGGCTACCGCCGATGAACGACACGCCGATGTCCGCCCAGCCGGCGTCGAGCTCGTAGCCGTTGTCGATGGCGTCGAGGACCAGCGGCAGGATCCCGAGCTCGGACGGCGACCCGCCGCCCATCGCGGCGGCAAAGGCCAGCATCGCGTCCCGCCCGACGGCCGGCGCGTCGAGACCCTCGAGCCACGCGGCAACGGAGACGTCCAGGTCGGCGTCCATGGGCTTCGCACGTTCCCCAGGGCCGCCGACGCGCGCCGCGATCGCCGCGACGTCCGGGTCGAGGAGACGCATCGAGCTCGTCCACGGCGATTCGTCCGTCGCGCCCGAGGAGCCGGCCATGCCCGCTGACGAACACGTCGTACGCCGGCAGCGGGTAGGCGCGCATCGGCAGGTCGTACCGGGCGATCTCCGCGGCGACCGCGGGCTGCGCCTCCGGGTGGACCCACGTGCCGCCGAGCTCGACGTCGACGTCGGTCCCGGGGAGTGCCGCGGTCCAGGTCCGGCCACCCAGCCGGTCGCGCGCCTCGACCACGGTCACCCGCCGCCCCGCCGCCGTCAGGTCCCTCGCCGCGACGAGGCCCGCCAGCCCGCCGCCAACGACGACGACGTCCACGTCCGGCACGATCGCCCTCCAGATCGTCGGCTACCGTAGCCGTCGTGAGCAGTATCTACCTCGCCCCGTGGCGGATCGACGTGGAGTGGCGGGACGCCGTCCCGAGGCTGCTCGCGTCGACGGCGCTCGCCCGCGCGATGGCAGCCACGCTCGACGCGGCGGGCGCGCCGAGCCCCGCGTCCATCGGCCTGATCCTCTCGGACGACGCGGAGCTCGCCGGCCTCAACGCGACCCACATGGGCAAGGACGGCCCGACGGACGTCCTGTCGTTCCCGCTGCTGCCGCCGCTGGCCTTCCCACCCCACCCCGGCCGCCCGCCCGTGCCCCGGTCCACCAACGGGCACGTCGCGTTCGCGTTGCCGCCGGGCTCGCGCCAGCACCTGGGGGACGTGATCGTGTCGGTCGAGCGGGCGATCGAGCAGGCGGACCAGGGCCGCGGCGGCCAGACCGGCGACGTGCGCTGGAGCGCGCGCGACGAGCTCCGCCTGCTCGTGACGCACGGCACGCTCCACGTCTGCGGGTGGGACCACGCCGAGCCGGCGGAGGAGGCCGCGATGCGCGCGCTGGAGCAGCGTCTCCTCCGCTGATCCCCACGGCGGTACCATGGTCAGAGCCCCGTCGGACCGCGTCCCGGGGCCGTTCGCCGTGTTCGCAGGAGGGCCAGCCAGATCGTGAAGCTCGTGGTCGGGCTCGGGAATCCGGGCAGCCAATATGCGGCGACGCGGCACAACATCGGGTGGATGGTGCTCGACCGCCTGGCGGACCGTGCCGGGCGGGGCGGCCGCGGGCGATCGCGCGACGCGTCGTCGGTGCTCGAGCTCCGGACGAAGGGCATGGAGCTGGCCCTCGCGAAGCCCCAGACCTACATGAACGACTCCGGCGTCGCTGTCCGCAAGCTGCTCGCGAGCTACCGGGTGCCGCTGGTCGACCTGCTGGTGGTCACCGACGACTTCTCCCTGCCGTTCGGCAAGCTCCGGTTCCGCGAAGGTGGCTCGCACGGCGGGCACAACGGGCTGCGATCGATCGTCGACGAGCTCGGGACCGAAAAGGTAGCAAGGCTACGGGTCGGGATCGGCGACCCGACGCGGGGCGCGATCGACCACGTGCTCTCGACGTTCGAGGTCGACGAGCGCACGCGGCTGCCGATCCTGCTCGACGCCGCGGCGGACGCCGTCGAGGCATGGGCGCACGACGGGACGTCGAAGGCGGCCAACCGGTTCAACAGCTTCGAGCTCCAGGCGCCGGCGGATGACGTCGCCGAAGAGGGCGGTCCGAAGGCCGGCGAGGTCGGGGGACCGGCCGACGCGAAGGGCATCCGCCGCACGAAGACGGGCTGGCGCCGGATCCTCCCCGGCACCGATGACGACGAGGGCGAGGCGAAGCGCCGATGAGCGACCGATACCGCGGCCGGACGACCCGCCAGCGGAACGTCGCGGAGAAGGTCGCCCGCGACTGGGCGGAGCGGCGCGCGGCCTCGGAGCTCACGGAGAAGGAGCTGGACCTCGAGAAGGCGTCGGTCGACGCCGAGGTGGAGCTGCTCGATCCTGCTGCCAGGCGAGCGCAGGAGGGCGGCGCCGATGCCCCGCCGTCGCGACCCAGGCGACCGGCCGCCACCCGGTCGGCGGACCGCACCGGGTCATCGTCCCGAGGGGCCGGCCGCCGCGTCCCGGACCTCGCGGTCCTCCCGCGCCTGCTCCATGACACCGGCGCGTTCGGGAGCCTTCGCGAGCGCTTGGGCGATGCCGGGACGGCGCCCGGCATGCACGGCAAGCACGTCGGGCTGACCTCGGTCCCGCACGGCGCGAAGTCGTACCTCGCCGCGGCCCTCGCCCTGGCGCCCGACCCCGAGCGGATCTGCTGGATCGCGCGGGACGCCGAGATCGGCGATCGCGTCGCGGAGGAGCTGGGCGCCTGGCTCGGCGATCCCGCGCTCGTCGCGATCCTCGAGCCGCGGACCTCGCTCGCCTACGAGCGCAGCGAGCTCGTTCCGGACGAGACGGCGGCCCGCGTCGCGGCCCTCGCGGCCTGGCGAGCCGGCAAGGCGAAGGTGCTCGTCGCCAGCATCCAGGCGCTGGTCCAGGCGACGCTCGCGCCGGACGACCTGCCCGCCGAGATCCGGACGCTCCGCGCCGGGCAGCGGATCGCCCTCGACGCCCTCCTCGCCGAGCTCCTCGAGCGCGGCTACTCGCCGGTCATCGAGGTGGCCGGCCGCGGGGAGTTCGCGCGCCGCGGGGGCATCGTCGACGTCTTCCCGCCGTCCGCGCCCCTGCCCATCCGAATCGAGCTGTTCGGCGACGAGATCGACTCCATGCGCGCCTTCGATCCCACCGACCAGCGCAGCGTCGAGCCCGTCCGCGAGGTCGTCCTCCTGCCCGCGACGGAGTTCCTGCTGCCGGTCGGCGGCGCCGAGGAGATCCGGGCACGCCTCGGCCGGACCGCGTCGCGCCTTCCCGAGCGCCTCGCGCAGGATCTCGCACGGTTCGGTGGCGAAGCGGCGACCGGCGCGAAGGTCGCGGAGGGTCGCGCCCTCCATGCCGGGGATGCCGCCGAGGTCTGGGCGCGTCTCGTCGCGCCACACACGGGGCTCGACCATCTCGACCCGTCGACCCTCCTCGTCCTCGACGAGCCCGGCGACCTCGCCGACGCGTCCGACTTCCTCTGGCGACAGGCCGACGAGCGGCACGCGGAGATGGTCGAGGCGGGCGACCTCCCGAAGGACTGGCCGGCGTCGTATCTCCCGCCGCGGGACTGGAAGAGCCGCCTCCACGGCTCGCGGACCCTCGAGCTCACCTGGCAGTCCGAGGCGGGCGTGGCCGAGGGCATGGCGTTCGCGTCGAAGAGCCTGACCAGCGGCGACCAGTTCGGCTGGCGCGAGCCCGTGCTCCCGCCCGGGCGCACGGAGCGGCTGATCGACGGCGTCGAGCACTGGGTCGGGGAGCGGGCCCGGCTCGTCCTCGCGAGCGACCAGGCGCCGCGGCTGGTCGAGCTGCTGGCCGAGGCCGGTCACGCCGTCGGCATCGTGCATCGCGTGACCGAGGCGCCGCCGCCGGGCGCGATCGCCCTGCTCGAGCGCAGCCTCAACGGCGGCTTCGAGGGTGGCCCCGACGGCCTGGCGCTCGTCACCGACCGCGAGCTGTTCGGCACGGTCCGCGTCCGTCGCCCCAAGGCCATGCGCCGCGTGGTGCCGCGCGACCTCCTCGAGCGGCTCTCGCCCGGCGACGTCGTCGTCCACATCGACCACGGGATCGCGCGCTACGAGCAGATGCTCCGGCGCGGCGAGCAGGGCCAGGAGCGCGACTACCTCGAGCTCTCGTTCGCGGCCGGCGACCGGATCTTCGTCCCCGTGGAGCAGATCAACCGCGTCTCGCGGTACTCGGGCGGCGAGCATCCGACGCTCAGCCGCCTCGGCGGCACGGACTGGCTGCGCACGAAGCAGCGGGTCCGCAAGGCGGTCGACGACCTCGCCGAGGAGCTCCTCGCGCTGTACGCGAAGCGCGAGGCGGCCCAGGGATTCGCGTTCGCGCCGGACTCGCCATGGCAGGCCGAGATGGAGGCGTCGTTCCCGTACGAGGAGACGCCGGACCAGCTGCGCGCGGCCGAGGAGGTCAAGGTCGACATGCAGACGCGCCGGCCGATGGACCGGCTGGTGGTCGGCGACGTCGGCTACGGCAAGACCGAGGTCGCGCTGCGGGCCGCGTTCAAGGCCACGCAGGACGGCAAGCAGGTCGCGGTCCTCGTGCCGACGACGGTCCTCGCGGGCCAGCACTTCCAGACGTTCAGCCAGCGATTCGCGGCGTTCCCGCTGACCGTGCGGCTGCTGTCGCGGTTCGTGAGCGCGAAGGACCAGGAGGCGACGGTCAAGGGCCTCGCCGCCGGCATGGTCGACATCGTGATCGGGACGCACCGGCTGCTGAGCAAGGACGTCGCGTTCCGGGACCTCGGCCTGGTCGTGGTCGACGAGGAGCAGCGGTTCGGCGTCGCGGCGAAGGAGCGCCTGAAGCAGCTCCGCAGCGCCGTCGACGTGCTCACGCTCTCGGCCACGCCGATCCCCCGGACGCTCAACCTCGCCCTCGCGGGCATCCGGGACCTCAGCGTCATCGAGACCCCGCCCGAGGACCGGCTCCCGATCCAGACGCGGGTCGCCGAGGCGTCCGCCGGCCTGGTCCGCGACGCGATGATGCGCGAGCTCGACCGCGGCGGCCAGGTGTTCTACGTCCACAACCGGGTCGAGACCATCGAGGCGCAGGCCGAGCAGCTCCGCCGGCTGCTGCCGGCGGCGCGGATCGTCGTCGGGCACGGGCAGATGGGCGAGGGCGCGCTCGAGAAGGTGATGCTCACGTTCGCCGACGGCGCGGCCGACGTCCTCGTGTGCACGACGATCATCGAGTCGGGCCTCGACATCCCCAACGCCAACACCATCGTCATCGACCGTGCCGACACCCTCGGCCTCGCCCAGCTGTACCAGCTCCGGGGCCGCGTCGGCCGGTCGTCGCGCCGCGCCTACGCCTACCTCATGTACCGGCGCCGGGAGCGGATGAGCGAGGAGGCGCGCAAGCGCCTGCAGGCGATCTTCAACGCGTCGGAGCTGGGCGCGGGGTTCCAGATCGCGCTCGCGGACCTCGAGATCCGGGGCGCGGGCAACATCCTGGGCGGGGAGCAGTCGGGGCACATGGCGGCGGTCGGGTTCGACCTCTACTCGCGGCTGCTGGCCGAGGCGGTCGAGGAGGCGAAGGCGCGGCGAGAGGACCGGGTGCCGGTGCGCGAGGCGCCGCAGACCATCGTCGACCTCCCCGTGGATGCGCACCTCCCCGACGACTACGTCCCCGACGAAGCCCAGAAGCTGGAGCTGTACCGGCGACTGGCCCGGACCCGCTCGACCGGCGACGTGGCCGCGTTCCGGCAGGAGGTCACGGATCGCTACGGGCCGATGCCGGCGCCGGTCCTGCGCCTGGTCGAGGTGGCCGAGCTGCGGCTCGCCGCCGAATCGGCGGGCGTGGCCAGCCTGGCGCGCGAGGAAGGCTGGCTGGTCGTCCGGTTCGGGGCCGGGATGTCGAGGGCGGTCGCGATGCAGCTGCTGGCGCCGATGGGGTCGGGCGGCGGCCTGCCCGGCGTGCGCCCGGGCGACATGACGTTCGCCTCGAACCAGGTCCGGATCCGCCTGCCGCGCGACCCGCTCAAGGGCTGGGTGCTGACGCAGGCCGTGGTCTCGCGGCTGGTCGCCGCCTCGGGGGTGGCCGCAGGCGACGTGCGATGATCGGGGCACGCAACGGAGAGAACCGTATGGAACGAGCCCAAGCCGTCGACCGCTACATCGCCTCGCAGTCCGATGACCGGCGCGCCGCGATGGAAACCCTTCGCGACACGATCAACGCGGCCGCGCCGGACGCCACCGAGACCATCGCCTACGGCATGCCCGCCCTGCGCGGGAAGTCCGGGTCATTCCTGCTGTCGTACGACGCCTTCAAGAACCACTACAGCGTGTTCCCCGCGAGCGAGGCCGTCCTCGAGGCCGGCGGCGAGGATCTGAAGCCCTACATCTCTGGCAAGGCGACGATCCAGTTCCCGGCCGACCAGCCGATCCCGACGGCGCTCATCACGCGCATCGTCCAGGCTCGGGTCGTCGAGGACGCGGCGGACGCAGCCGCCAAGTAGCGCTCGAACCGCGCGACTTCGAGCGATGCCCGACGACGACGCGAACGACATCGGCCTTCGACCGTGGTCGGCCGACGATCTCGACCTGATGACGCGCCTGCTCGGCGATCCCGCCATGACCGAGCATCTCGGCGGCCCCGAGACGCCCGAGCAGCTGCGGAAGCGGCTCGATCGCTACCTGGCGATGACGCCGGCCGACGGCCGGATGTTCGTGATCACCCTCGGGCCCGGTCATGTTCCCGCCGGCTCGGTCGGCTACTGGCCCCACGAGTCCGGCTCGCTGGAGACCGGCTGGAGCGTGCTGCCCGAGTTCCAGGGGCAGGGCGTGGCGACCCGCGGGACGGCCCGCTGCCTCGACATCGCCGCGGCCGAGGGCTACGGGTCTGTCCACGCCTACCCGTCGGTCGAGAACGTCGCGTCGAACGCGCTGTGCCGGACGCTCGGCTTCACGCTGCTGGGCCAGTCCGACTTCGAGTACCCGAAGGGTCACTGGATGACCTGCAACGACTGGTCGCTCGACCTCGTCGCGCGCTCCGAGGCCCTACGCGCGCTCGCGTGACCCGAGGAACTCCAGGAAGTCGAGCTCGCCCGGGGAGTGGCCGTCCGCGCTGAGCATCCAGGCGGCGTTGCTCAGCTGCTGGAGCCCATGCGTGTAGATGTGCTGGAGGTGCGTCCACAGCGGGTGGCTCCGCGTGCTCTCGGCGCCGCACGGTCCGTCGAGCGTCCTCGCCGGCAGGCTTGCGAGCCACGCCCGCATCTCCATCTCGTCGCCGGTCCAGCGCTCGCGGATCGAGGCGACCGTCGGGAAGTCGGTGGGCACGAGCTCGACGTCCTCGGCGGGGAACGTCGTCGGGTCGATGCTCGCGAGGCGCCGGCGCCAGCTCCATTCGACGTCGAGCTCGTGGACGAGCGTCGCGCGGAGGTCGAGCAGGCCGGTGGGGGCCTTGCCCGGCCAGTGCCACGCCCGGGCCGTCCGCGGTGTCGAGGATCCGGTCACGGATCCAGTACAGATGGTCGAAGATGAGCGCGATCTCGGAGGGCTGCATGGCGGAAGTGTCCACGAACGGCGGGTCGAACGCGCGCGAGCCGACGCGCTGGGGCTTCGCCTCCCCCGGTCCGCTGCGCGACGAGCTGACGTCGCTCGCGTTCGGCGGCGGCAAGGTGGTCACGACGGGCCTGCTCGCCGAGTACGAGGCCGATGGCGATCCCGTTGACCAGCCCGGCGACATCTCGATCCTCCTCGACTCCGGTGAGCGGCCGGTGGCCCGGATCGAGGACATTCGGTCGACCGTGATCCGCCTCGCGGACATGACCGACGAGGACGCGATCGACGAGGGCGAGGGCTACGCCGACGCCGCGGCGTTCCGACGCTCGCACGAGGCGTACTGGGGCCGGTCCATCGACGAGGTCCGGGCGGGGATCGGGGACCCGACGTTCACCATCACCGACGACACGCCGATCGTCGTCGAGCGGTTCCGGATCGTCGCCATCGTCGGGGACGACGGGTCGCCGATCGAGCCGCTCGTCCGCCCGGCCTATCCGCCGGATCGTCCTGCGGTCGACGCGTTCCTGGCCGAGCACAACGCGGACCTCGTCGCCAGGCGCGGCGAGCTCGTCGACGCGCGCCGCCATCCGGCGCTGGTCGTCGAGGCCGATGGCAGCATCGAGGGCGTGCTGACCTGGACCCTGGACGGTGCGTCGATGGAGGTGCTCACCCTCCACGTCGCTCGCCAGTGGGCGGGGGTCGGATCCGCGTTGATCGCCGCGGCGCTGCGCGTCGCCGAGGCGTCCGGCGCGCGCAGGCTCTGGCTCGTGACCACGAACGACAACGTCGATGCGCTCCGGTTCTACCAGCGGCGCGGGTTCCGGCTCACGCGGGTGGATGCGGGTGCCGTGGACCGCTCGCGCGCCACGATCAAGCCGGCCATCCCCGAGACCGGCGCGCACGGGATCCCGCTCCGGGACGAGCTCGAGCTGGAGATCGCGTTCGGCGAGCCGGCCACGACCACGCCGGGGCCCTCGACCTCGGACGAGTTGCTCGCCCTGGAGCTCGCCCTCGCGCGCCGCGACGAGGCCGCGATCCCCGGCGGCTACGAGGCCGTGCTGGCGTCCGACTTCGTCGAGATCGGCGCGAGCGGACGACGTTGGACGCGCGCCGAGATCCTCGAGGCGCTCCACGGGGAGCCACCCGACGACCTGATCGCCATCGAGTCGTTCGACTGCGCCGAGCTCGCGCCGGGCGTGCTCCTGGCCACCTTCGACACGGTCGCCGCCGGCCCCGGCGGCGTCTCGGTCCGCGGCCGCCGCAGCTCGACCTGGGTCCGCCACGACGATCGGTGGCGGATGCGCTTCCACCAGGGCACGCCGCTCCCGGATGAGCCCTGACGCTTGCCCATCGGGTGGATCGGAATCGATCAGCTTCCGAGAAGCCACCGGGACGGCGGCTGCCTAGCATGGGTTCCAGCGCCAACCAGCCGCACAGGGGAGGTCCGACATGGCCGAGACGACGAAGCCCGCCAAGAGCGCCAAGGTCTTCAGCGACGACGAGCGTGACGCGATGAAGGAGCGCGCAAAGGAGCAGAAGGCGGAGGCGAAACGTGCCGCCGATGCCGACACCGAGGCGGAGGTGCTCGCGAAGATCGCCGAGATGGTCGGATCGGATCAGGCGATCGGTGAGCGGATCCATGCGCTGGTCAAGGCCAACGCGCCGGAGCTCACGGCCAGGCTCTGGTACGGGCAGCCCGCGTACGCGAAGGACGGCAAGGTCGTCCTGTTCTTCCAGGCCGCGCAGAAGTTCAAGACGCGGTACGCCACACTCGGCTTCAGCGACGAGGCACGCCTCGACGACGGCACCATGTGGCCGACCTCCTTCGCGCTCAAGATGCTGACGGCCGCGGACGAGGCCAGGATCGGCGCATTGGTGAAGCAGGCCGCGAGCTGAACGAGGAGGTCCGGGTGACGACGGATCCGACGACCGAGCAGGCAACGCCAACGCCCACGGGCATTCGACGGTTGGGTGCGACCCTGAGCGGTGCGGGCGGCGCCGCACGACAGCGGTTGCAGCGCCTCCGCGGACGGCATCAGCCCGCCGTCGATGTTCCCGTCATGTCCGGGGTCGCCGGCGCGCCGAGGACGGCCTCGTCGAATCGGCGCCACCCGCTCAGCGAACGGGGATCGGCCTGTGGCGGGCGATCATGCGAGCCAAGCTGGTCGTCGTCGTCACCCTCGCGCTCGTCCAGGTCGTGGTGGCGTTGATCTCGTGGCGGGTCCGTGGGTCGCGCGCGCGACGACGCGGCCAGCCCGGTGAGGATGAGGCGCTCGAGGCGCTGGGGGAGACGCTGGGCGGCCTCGCTGGGTCGGTCGACGCCTCGAGGGATCTGTAGCCGGCGGGATAGCCGGGTCGACGGCGGGGCCGATCGTGGATGGCCCCGCCGTCTCCCGGATGGCGACGCTCAGTGCGTCGCGTCGATCGTGCCGAAGGCACCACCGGCTTCGTCGTTGGGACCGGCGGCGAAGAACATCGTGTTCGTCGGGCCGTTGTTGACGGCTCCGCCGCCGAACGCGATCCCCCAGAGCCCGTCGACCACGACTGCCCGGTGGTTCGGGCCCCGCAGGGTGCCATCCGAGTGCCAGCGGCCGCCGTCCTGGGAATAGGCATGGAGCTTGCCATCGCCGAAGTTGCCGACGATGAGGTCCCCGCTGAAGCGACCGAAGTCGGCGGGTGCCCACGCGAGGCCCCACGGTGCGTTCAGGCCGCCGCCTCGGGCGACGCGACCGAAGAACGTCCCGTCCGTCAGGAAGACGTCGACGACGCCGCGGCCCTGTCCGGCGAGCTCGTCGTCGCTCCCGGGCTGTGTCTTCGCGTACGTCACGAAGAGCAGTCCCTTGAGGTTCTGGATGCCGAACGGCGCATAGCCCTTCGGGAGCTTCGGGTCGACGAAGGCGCCGGACCACGTCTGCGAGGCGAACGCGTTGTCGAACACGTCGATCCGCCCGTTGTGGAAGTCCGTGGCGTACAGGTAGGTCGCCATGCCCTTGCCGACATCGGCGGTCCCGACGGCCAGGCCCTTGTAGACGGCGTCACCCGCGTGATCGCCGTTGCCGGTCTCGGCGGTCGTTCCCAACGCGGGGCGCCAGCCGGAGATGACGCCGGCCTCGCTGTCGAACAGGAACAGGTCGCCGTGGAAGTCGGCGGCGTTGGTGCTGGAGACCGTGCCGGTCGGCGCGCCACCGGGGATCGCGACCTTCAGGGCCTGCTTGGACCCGTCGGCCTTGTAGAGGGTGGATGCGTCGGTGCCGTTGTCCGCGACCCACCAGGGGCTCGTCGGCAGGCGGCTGATGCCCCAGCCGTTGACGAGATCCGGGTCGGGCGTTGGTCCTTGCGCGAGCACCTTGACGGTGTAGCCGCTGTCCCTGCCGGGTCCGTGGTGGTCGTCATGGGCGGCGACAGGGATCGCAATGACCAGCGTCAATACGATCACAGCCCCGATCGCGATGAGCCGTCGGGCCATAAGGCACCTCTCTCCTGCTCTCCTGCGACACGACGCGGCGGGGGGTCGGGGGCCTGGACGTCGTGCCGGGTGCCAAGGGCTACGTCCGTTGGCGGGCCCCGGTTTGCACCCACCCTGCGGGCGGCACCGGGCCGGAGGCACCCTGACGACATAGGATCGATGCACCACCCGATCCCGACGAGGAGGCTCGCCCGCGATGCTCACGGCCACCAAGGACCTGATGCTCCCCGCCACCGTCACCGGCTCGTGGCCGCGGCCCCGCTGGTACGACGGCGGCCTGTGGGGCCGTCCCCTCGACACGGCGCTCCTCGACGTCCGGTTCCGCGAGCAGTTCCTCGACGCGCACAGCACCGTGATCGCCGACCAGGAGCGGGCCGGGCTCGACATCCTGACCAACGGCGACTACCACCTCGACGAGGACTTCGCCGGCCGCTCGTGGCACCACTACCCGCTCCAGCGCTGGAAGGGCTTCGAGCACGAGGAGCTCCAGTACGAGCGCTCGCGCGACGGCCTGCTGGCGTTCCCGCCCGGCACGCTGATGAACGAGATCGAGACCACGTGGCGCTGGCCGCGCGTCGTCGGCAAGGTGGAGCACAACCCGAAGAACCCGCTCGAGTACGCCAAGCTGTGGCGGATCGCCCAGGCGCGCGCCGCCTCCGGCAAGCCCGTCAAGTTCGGGACCTGCTCGTCACAGGTGCTCTCGATCTTCCTCGACAGCCACACGTCCGAGTACGACCTCGACGACAAGAAGCAGCTGATCTGGGACATGGCGACGGCGATGAACCTCGAGCTCCGCCAGCTCGTCGCCGCCGGCGCGAAGGTGATCCAGATCGAGGAGCCGACGATCCACTTCACCGCCGCCTTCCACCCGGAGGAGACGGAGATGCTCGACTTCATGGTCGAGGCGTTCAACCACGAGGTCGAGGGTCTCGACGACGTCGAGCTGTGGATCCACACCTGCTGGGGCAACCCCATGATGCAGAAGGTCTACAGCGGCGAGTCGTACGCGAACTCGATCGACACCTACCTCAACCGGCTCAAGGGCGACGTGTGGACGGTCGAGATGACCGAGCGAGACTTCGCGCGAGATCGACCTGTTCAAGCCGTACGCCAACAACCTGGCGAAGAAGATCGCGGTGGGCGTCGTCAACCACCGCCAGCTGCAGGCAGACCTGCCGTCGGTCGTCGCCGGGCGCGTGCGACGCGCCATGGAGGTCATCCCGGCGGAGAAGCTGGTGCTGTCCTCGGACTGCGGCTTCGGTCGCCAGGGGTGCAACCGGATCGTCGCGTTCTACAAGGCGGCCGCCATCGCCCAGGGCCGGAACATCGTGCTCAAGGAGCTGGGGCTCGAGGAGCGCTACGTCGCCGGCGCCGACCCGGCGCTCCAGACCGACGTGCTCCCGGACCGCGAGCCGCTGACGCACCTGCCGTCGCCCTGGACGTAGGCCCCGACCCGCCGGATCTGGCGGACGGCTCAGCGCTGCTCGTTGATCCGGATCAGGTTCCCCGCGGGATCGCGGAAGGCGCAGTCGCGGATGCCGTACGGCTGGTCGGTCGGCTCCTGGACCACCTCGGCGTCGCTCGGCCTGCAGCCGCTCGAAGGTGCCGTCGAGGTCGCTCGTCGACAGCACCAGGATGGCGTACGTGCCCTTGGCCATCATCTCGCCGATCGTCCGGCGCTCGTCGTCGGTGATGCCGGGGGTGGCGAACGGCGGGTACAGGACGATGTTCGTGTCCGGCTGGCCCGGTGGCCCCACCGTGATCCAGCGCATCCCGGCGTAGCCGACGTCGAGGCGGACGTCGAAGCCGAGCACGTCGCGGTAGAAGGCGACCGACGCCTCCGGGTCGTCGTGCGGCAGGAAGCTCGAGTGGATCCGGATGTCCATGGGCGTCACCCTAGCCGCGGCTGAGGGCCGGCGCCTCGCGGTTCCTGATCGGCCTCGTGACCTGCTTCGCCACGCACGACGGGATCCCGGCGGCCGCCTCCGCCTCGTGCTGGCGGTACACGCTGGGCGAGACGCCGACCAGCTCGGTGAACCGGGTGCTGAACGTCCCGAGCGATGAGCAGCCGACCGCGAAGCAGACCTCCGTGACGCTCAGGTCGCCCCGACGCAGCAGCGCCATCGCGCGCTCGATCCGCCGCGTCATCAGGTAGCTGTACGGGGACTCGCCGTAGGCGGCCTTGAACTCGCGGCTGAGGTGTCCGGCCGACATGTGGGCACCGCGGGCGAGCGCCTCGACGTCGAGGGGCTGCTCGTAGTCGCGATCGATCCGGTCACGCACGCGGCGCAGCCACGCGAGGTCGCGGAGGTGCTGCTCGGGTGCGGTCGCGCTGGTCACGAGGGAAATCCTGCCATAGCCGATCAGCCAAGGGAAACACACGCGGTTGCTCGCTCAGGCCCCGACGTACGCCGCGAGGTGCTCGCCGGTGAGCGTGGTCCGGGCGGCCACCAGCTCGGCGGGCGTGCCCTCGAACACGATCCGGCCGCCGTCATGTCCGGCGCCCGGCCCGAGGTCGATGATCCAGTCGGCGTGCGCCATCACCGCCTGGTGGTGGGCGATGACGATGATCGACTTGCCCGAGTCGACCAGCCGGTCGAGCAGGCCGAGCAGCTGCTCGATATCGGCGAGGTGCAGGCCGGTGGTCGGCTCGTCGAGGACGTAGATCCCGCCCTTCTCGCCCATCCGGGTGGCGAGCTTGAGCCGCTGCCGCTCGCCGCCGGACAGTGACGGCAGGGGCTGGCCGAGCTTGAGGTAGCCGAGCCCGACGTCCTCGAGGCGCGCCAGGATCGACGCGGCGGCCGGCGTCTTCGCGTCGCCCTCGGCGAAGAAGGCGTGTGCCTCGGCGACCGCGAGGTCGAGCACCTCGGCGATGTTGAGCCCGCCGAGCCGCAGCTCGAGCACCGAGGCCTGGAAGCGCTTGCCCCCGCAGTCCTCGCACGGCGTCGCCACCGTCTCCATGAAGCTGAGCTCGGTGTAGATCATCCCGTTGCCGTTGCACGTCGGGCAGGCGCCCTCGGAGTTCGAGGAGAACAGCGCAGGCTTGACATGGTTGGCCTTGGCGAAGGCCGTTCGGATGGGGTCGAGCAGACCCGTGTAGGTCGCGGGGTTGCTCCGCCGTGACCCGTGGATCGCGCCCTGGTCGATCGACACCACGCCCGCGCCGGCCGGGATCGACCCGTGCACGAGCGAGGACTTGCCGGACCCGGCCACGCCGGTCACGACGCAGAGCACGCCGAGCGGGACGTCGACGTCGACGGACTGGAGGTTGTGCGCGTCGGCGCCGCGGATCTCGAGCTGGCCGGTCGGCGTCCGGACCGCGTCCTTGAGCGACGTCCGGCCGTCGAGGTGACGTCCCGTGAGGGTGGCGGAGGCCTTCAGCCCCTCGATGGTGCCCTCGAAGCAGATGGTGCCGCCGTTGGTGCCGGCGCCGGGCCCGAGGTCGACGACGTGGTCGGCGATCTCGATCGTCTCCGGCTTGTGCTCGACGACGAGCACGGTGTTGCCCTTGTCGCGCAGCTCGAGGAGCAGGGTGTTCATCCGGGCGATGTCGTGGGGGTGGAGCCCGATCGTCGGCTCGTCGAAGACGTAGGTGACGTCGGTCAACGCGGACCCGATGTGCCGGACCATCTTGGTGCGTTGCGACTCTCCGCCCGACAACGTGCCCGATGGGCGGTCGAGCGAGAGGTAGCCGAGGCCGATGTCGACGAACGAGTCGAAGAGGTGGAGCAGGTTGGCGACCAGCGGCGCGACGCCCTTGTCGTTGACGCCGCGCAGCCACTCGGCCGCGTCGGTGACCTGCATGGCGCAGACGTCGGCGATGCCGAGGCCGTTGATCTTCGACGATCGGGCCGCCTCGTTGAGCCGGCTGCCGCCGCAGGCGGGACAGGTCTTGAAGACGGCGGCCCGCTCGACGAACGCCCTGATGTGCGGCTGCAGGGAATCGACGTCCTTGCTGAACATCGACTTGCGGATCTTCGGGATCAGCCCGTCGTACGAGACGTTGATGCCCTTCGCCTTGATCTTGACCGTCTGCTTGTAGAGCAGGTCGTGGCGTTCCTTCTCGGAGTAGTCCTTGATCGGCTTGTCCGGATCGAAGAAGCCGGACTCGATGAAGGTCGCCACCATCCAGCCGTCCGCGGTGTACCCCGGGACCAGGATGGCGCCATCGGCGAGCGACTTCGACTCGTCGAGGATCACGGCCAGGTCGAGGTCGGAGACGGTGCCGCGACCCTCGCACTCGGCACACATGCCGCCGAGGTAGACGGCGTCCTGGACGATCTTCCGCTCGCCCTTGGGCCCGGTCATGACGCCGCTCGCCCGCGTGGTCGGGATGTTGAAGGAGAACGCCGTCGGCCCGCCGATGTAGGGCTTGCCGAGCCGGCTGAACAGGCTCCGCAGCATCGCGTTCGCGTCGGTGACGGTGCCGAGCGTCGAGCGCGGGTTCGCGCCGAGGCGCTCCTGGTCGACGATGATCGCGGTCGTCAGCCCGTCGAGCACGTCGACGTCGGGCCGGGCCAGGGTCGGCATGAAGACCTGGACGAAGGTCGAGTAGGTCTCGTCGATCAGCCGTCGCGATTCGGCGGCGATCGTTCCGAACACCAGCGAGCTCTTGCCCGAGCCCGAGACGCCGGTGAACACGGTCAGCCGGCGCTTCGGGATCTCGACGCTGACGTCCTTGAGGTTGTTGACCCGCGCGCCCTGCACGCGGATCAGGTCGTGGCTGTCCGCGGCGGGCATTGACGGTCGGGCGACCTGCGTGTCGGTCACGACGGCCCTCAGCTCGCTGCCTTCTTCACGAGCTCGACGATCCGGGCCTCCGCGCGCGTGGTCAGCTCGGTCACGGCGAACGAGACCGGCCACATCTCGCCGTCGTCGAGACGAGCGTCCGGCTGGAACTCGAACGTCGAGTACCGAACCTTGAACTTCGACGCCGGCTTGTAGAAGCAGATGACCTTCCCGTCCTTCGCGTACGCCGGCATCCCGTAGTACGTCTTCGGGGCGAGCGATGGCGCCGCGGTCGTGACGAGCTCGTGGATCCGCTCGCCCATGATGCGATCGGCCGTCGGCATGTCGGCGATCTTCGCGCGGACGTCGGCTTCGCCCTCCGCCCGCTCCGCTGCCGGGTCGCGGCGCGAGGCGGCCTTTCGTTCGCGCGCGCTCGCCTGCATCGCGGCCCGCTCTTCGTCCGTCCAGACGGTTGCCGTGCCCTTGGCCGCGCTGGTCTTCGCGGTGCTCGTCTTGGCTGTCGCCATGATGGATCTCCTGCGTTGGTTGCTCAGCGGTCCTGGATCAACCCGAGGACGTTGCCGTCCGGGTCCGTGAACGTGGCCACGAGGCGGCCGCCACCGACGTCGCGCGGCTCGTCCTTCACGGCGGCGCCGGCGGCCGTCACCTCGGCCAGCTTCGCCGCGATGTCCGCCACGTGCCAGTAGGCCACGGGCGTCGTCATGGCCTGGGGCCCACCACCAGGTACGAGCCCGATCTGCTGCCCTGCCGCCTCGTAGCCGACGTAGTAGGGCGCGTCGGCCTGCGGCTCGATGCCGAGCAAGGCGGTGTACACGGCTTTCGCGGCGACGAGGTCGGTTACGGGATGGAGGATGGTCTTGACGCCTTCGGTGGTCGAGCCGGCCATGACGTGCTCCTGGTGCGGTGGGTCGGGAGACCCTTGCGATGGTGGGGCTCGGCGGTCATCGGGGAGCCCGCGTCGTTCATGCCAGCGATCCTAGGGTGCGCCATGACGCGGGCGCTTCTCGATTCCTGACCGGCTAGGCCGGGTGCAGAATCGTGCCATCGGGCCGACACAACGTCGAACCCCCGGACGTCCCAAGCGCCGGAGGCGAGCGCCTCGGACACCAGGGAGAAGCGGGATGGGTCGCTGGGTGGATGCCATCGCCAGGATGGCGACGGCTGTCGTGTTCGCATTCGCGATGCTGATCGTTCCGGGAAGCGTGGGATCGACCGCCGCCACCCGCGCGGCGGACTGTCCACCGCCGCCGGTCACGGTCAAGAAGCTCGTCAACCTCGATGTCCCGGGCCAGAAGTGCTACGGCGACACGGTGCTCGTCTTCCGCGCCTTCGTGGCGCCGCCGTGCGACGAGTGCGGCGGGGTGTCGGAGACCGTGATCGCGCCCCGCTGGCTCGACGCCCTCGAGGGCAGCAGCGCCAACCTCAGCGCGGTTCCCGATGGGCCGCAGCTCGCCGCATACGTGCCGCCCGCGCTCGGCGCCTGTCCGCTCAGTGACGACTCGGCGTGCCCGTTCCGCCCGTATCGGAACCACTACGCGACGATCAGCGCGCACTACGACGCACCCGTCGCCCAGAAATGCCGATACGCGGTGAAGCCCGCGGGCGGCGGCCACACGAAGGCCGACGCCGTCGCCGAGTGCCAGGCCAAGCTCGTGGTCGTGTCCGTGTCGGCCGATGCCGGCGCGGCGACCGACACCGTGTCGACGGCAACGAAGCCGGTCCGCTCGGCGACCGACGACAGCGGCGCGCCGCTCATGGCGTGGCTGATGACCTTTGCGGTTGCCACGCTCGGGATCCGGCCTCCTGCTCGTGGGACGTCGATCCGCGGCGCTAGGCGACGCGTGGCCGGTGCGGTAGGGTGCCGACCATGACCAGACCGATCCTCGACGACGCCTTCGGCCACCACGTGTGGGCCACCATCCAGCTGATCGACGCGTGCCTCGCGCTGAGCGATGAGCAGCTCGCGACGACCGTGCCGGGCACGTATGGCTCGATCCTCGACACGATGCGCCACCTGGTCGGCGGCGACGCCGGCTACCTGTTCGTCCTGTCCAAGGGCCAGGTCGCCGAGATCAGCGAGGCCGACGAGGGCAAGCTGACGCTCTCCGACCTGCGCGCCGTCATGGAACGCAACGGGCCGATCTGGTCGACGGTGCTCGCGCAGGACATCGACCCCGACACGATCGTCGCCCGCTCGCGGGACGATGGGACCGACAGCCTCGTGCCGGTCGGCGTGCGGCTCGCGCAGGTCGTCCATCACGGAACGGACCACCGGAGCCAGGTCTGCACGGCGCTGACGACGCTGGGCATCGAGCCGCCGGCGATCGACGCGTGGGACTACGCAGAACAGGGCGGCCGCGTCTCCGTGGTGCCGACCCCTGCCTGACGGGTTTCCCGGATCACGGACGGCTACTTCGACGAGGCCGCCGCGTGGGAGAAGCCGTCTAGCCGCGGCGTACACTCGCGCCGGACCACATCCGGGGAAGCGGCTCCACGACGCGCATATCGCTCATCGTCGCCGCACCACCGAGCAGACGGGGAGTCGGTGATGAGGGCGGATTCGAGCGGTCGTTCCGGCGGACTTGCCGTGACCATGGTGGTGATCGCGTTGGTCGTCACCGCGTGCAGCGCGGCGGCCCCATCGCACCCGGTCGACGCGCCACCCTCCTCCACGGCCGCGGCGGTCGTGGCGTCGGCCTCGCCGTCCCCATCGCCCTCGGCCGTTCCGTCAGCCTCGCCGTCCGTCGCCCCGCCCACCGCAAGCCCCTCGCCGACGCCCGAGCCCAGCGCGAGCGTGAGCGCCAGCCCCAGCTCCGGGGCGACGGGTCCGGCCAACATCGTGGGGCCTGCGAGCGTCGAGGCCGGATCGGGGTTCCAGGTGCAGTGGACCGGGCCGAACCAGCCCACTGACTACGTCACGATCGTTGCCGCCGGGACCTCGGCGTGGACCGACGAGTCGTACTTCTACACGTCCACCGGCAGCCCCGGCACGCTGGTTGCCCCGGTCGATGCCGGCGCGCACGTCCTCTGGTACGTGTCGGGCAACGACGGCTCGATCCTCGACCGCGTGGCGATCGCCGTCACCCCGTTCGTCGGCGCGTTCGCGGCGCCGGGCAGCGTCGTCGCCGGCACCCCGTTCCAGGTCGGCTGGAAGGGTCCGAACGGCCCGCAGGATTACGTGACCATCGTGCCCAAGGGGGCCAAGCGCTGGACGAACGAGAGCTACTTCTACACGAACGACGGGAACCCGGGCAAGCTCGTCGCCCCGATCAAGGCTGGCGCCTACCAGCTGTGGTACGTGACGGGCAGGCAGAGCAAGGTCAAGGCCCGGCAGAACATCACGGTCAGCCCGTTCACGATCACGCTCGACGCCCCGGATTCGGTGGCGCCGGGCGCCGACTTCCAGGTCACGTGGACCGGCCCCAACGGCCCGAGCGACTACATCACGATCGTGCCCGTCGGCTCGAAGGCCGGGACGTACGCCTCGTACGCGTACACGGCGTCGGGCAACCCGGTCACGATCACGGCGCCCACGACGCCCGGCGCGTACGAGATCTGGTATGCCTCGGACCGGGTGGCGGGGACATTCGCGAAGACACCGATCCAGGTGCAGTAGACAGGGGTAGGGTGGCGCCGATGCAACCCCGGGGCGCCACGCTTCGCCAGCTCCCGACGGCCGACCTGACCGCGTCCGAGCTGTCGGCGCTGTATGCGATGTTCTCGGCCGCCTGGCCGGACGGCGGGTTCACCGATGACGACTTCGCGCACGGCATGGGCGGGATGCACTGGCTGGCCGAGGTCGACGGATCGATCGTGTCGCACGCGTCCGTGGTCGCGCGGCGGCTGGAGGCCGGCGATCGCGTGCTGCGGACCGGATATCTCGAAGCGGTCGCGACGCTGCCCGCGGCCGAGCGGCGCGGATACGGGTCGATGGTGGTCCGCGCCGCGGCGAGGTACCTGCTGCCCCGCTACGAGCTCGGGGCGCTCTCGACGAGCGTCCCCGGGTTCTACCTCCGGATGGGCTGGGAGGCCTGGCTCGGGCCGACATCCGTGCGCACGGCCGACGGCCTGCAGCGCACCGAGGACGACGACGGCGGGATCTTCATCCTGCGCACGCCGTCCACGCCATCGCTCGACCTGGCCGGGCCGCTCGCGTGTGACTGGCGCTCGGGCGACGTCTGGTAGCGGTTGCCTCGCCGGTCAGGCCGCCTCGTAGGTCAGGGCGAGGACGCCGGACGCGAAGCGCTTGGTCGCCGTCTGGCGCAGGCGGATCGGCGACGCGAGCCTGGGAAAGAACGGCGTGCCGCCGCCGATGGCCACCGGGTGGACCACGAGGATGTACTCGTCGACGAGGCCGCGCTCGATGAACTGTCCCGCGATGTCCGGGACCGCTCACGTCGATGTCGCCGTCGAACTCCTGCCGCAGCTTCGCGAGCTCCTCGCCGATGTCGCCGTTGACGAGGCGGCAGCCGAAGCCGACCGAGTCGAGCGTCCGCGAGAACACGACCTTCGGCTGTTCGGCCCAGATGGCGGCGTACTCGCGCATCGCCGGCGTGGCGTTCGGGTCGGCGCCGCCGGTCGGCCAGTACGCGGTCATGAGCTCGTACATCCGCCGGCCGTAGATCGAGGCGGCTGTCCTGCGGGCCTGGTCGTTGAACCAGGTGTGGACCTCCTCATCGACGTCGGCCCAGTCGAGCGAGTGGTCGGGGGTCTCGACGAACCCGTCGAGCGACACGTTCATGGAGTAGATCAGCTTGCCCATGCCCATATCTGTATCGCGGATCGGTCGCCGGGTCGATTGGCTCGGCTCAAACCGGCGTTCAGTCAAAGGACGACTGCACGTCGAGGATTGCGGCTCGGATCGCCGGCAGGACGGCGAATCATGACAGATATGCACCACCAAGCCTGGATGTCGGCGCGTGTGCGCTGCGTCGCGAACGCGTCGGGCTCGCCGTGACCAGCACCCGTCCTTTGACTATCTGACGGAAATCGAGGCCTGGTGGCAACTTCGGGGTTGACAGCGGGCACCCATGGCTAGTCTATAACTGCTTAGTTATATAGCCTGTGAGTGATGAATGGCCGAAGACCAGCTCAGCATCGTGTTCGGAGCCCTCGCGGATCCGACCCGCCGCGCGATCCTCGCCCGGCTGACAACGGGTGACGCCAATGTCGCCGAGCTGGCCGCTCCATTCCGCATCTCGCAGCCGGCCGTCTCGAAGCACCTCAAGGTGCTCGAAGAGGCGGGCCTGATCTCGCGCCACCGGGAGGCGACCGCCCGGCTGAGCCACCTCGAAGCGGCGCCGCTTCGGGACGCGACGCAATGGCTGGTCACCTACCACGAGTACTGGGACGAGAGCTTCGATCGACTCGACGCGCTGCTCGTGTCCCTCCAGCGTTCCCGGTCCGGCTGGACGCCGGCCAGGGACGAGAAGGAGACCAAGTGATGGGAACGACGAAGACGACGGCCCCGGACGGGGTGCCGTTCATCGACATCAATCGCGAGTTCGACGCCCCCCGCGACGTCCTGTACCGGGCATGGACGGAGCCCGAGCTCGTGAAGCAGTGGCTCGGCCCGGACCGCTACGAGATGGTCATCGAGGAGTACGACGTCCGCGACGGCGGCCGCTACCGGTACGTCCACCGGGACCCCGACGGCAACGAGTTCGGGTTCCACGGGGTGTTCCACGGGACGCCGTCGCCGGAGGGCTACGTCCAGACCTTCGAGTTCGAGGGTGCGCCGGGCCACGTCTCGCTCGACAAGCTCGTGCTCGAGGACCTGGGCAACGGTCGCACGGCCGCCAGGATCCACTCGGTCTACCAGTCGGTCGAGGCACGGGACGCCATGGTCAGCTCCGGCATGGAGTCGGGCCTCAACCAGGGCTTCGCGCGGCTGGACACGCTGCTCGAGACCCTGAAGGCGCCGGTGCACTGATGGACTGGAAGCTCGAGGTCGTCGTGCTCCCCGTGAGCGACGTCGATCGCGCCAGGGACTTCTATGTCCAGAAGATCGGGTTCCACCTGGACGTCGACCAGGAGATGGGCGAGAGCCGCATCGTCCAGATGACGCCGCCGGGCTCCGGCTGCTCGGTGACGGTCGGCCGCGGCCTGAACAACGCCGAGCCCGGCTCGGTCAAGGGCATGCAGCTGTGCGTCGGTGACATCGAGGCCGCTCGCGCGGAGCTGGTGTCGCGCGGCGTCGACGTCTCGCCGGTGCGCCACGTCGGGCCGGATGGCTGGGCCGACGGCAACGGCGGCGAGTGGAACGCCTTCATCTTCTTCGACGATCCGGACGGCAACTCGTGGACCGTCCAGGAGAGCCCGACGCTGCGCGCCGAGCTCGGGGCGTCCGCCGCCACCGCGTCGTAGCACCAGCCTCGCCGCACCCCGCCCCGGCTCGGCCCGCACCGCGGACCCCGAGCCGGGGCATCCGCGTGCCGTCGAGGGAGCGGGTAGTCTCCTGCGCGTGGACGTCGAGGGGACCCTGCTGTCATTCGGCTACCGGCGCGACGAGCTGCGGACCAGCGCGGCCGCGCTGGTCGTGGCGATCGTGCTCATCACCGCTGCCGGCTCGCTGGCGCCCACCACGATCGAACGGACGGACGGCGTCGGCCAGGGCGACCCGTCGGGGACGATCGCGGCGACGCTCGGCATCCTCGCGATCCTGATCGGCTCCCTTGTCGTCGGCTACGTCATCGCCGCGCGGGTCATCCAGCATCGGTGGATCTGGCCGATCGGGCCGCGCGTCGCGCGCCCGCCCCGCTCGAGCGCGAACTGGCCGGCGTTCTTCGCCACGGGCGTGGTGCTGTTCGGGCGGCGGCTCCTCCCGAACGACGGCTACCCGAGCCTCGCCTCCGGCACCTACGTCATCCCCGGGACGGCAGAGGTGATCCGCGTGCAGGCGCCGGTGGACCTCGCGTTCGTCCTGGTGTCCGGCATGCTCGCCTGGGTGTTCGCCTTCGCGCTCGTGATCGTCGGGGTGACGGTCTGGCGTTCCATGTCGAAGGCCAGGTCGGTCGCCTAGGCTGTCGGCATGATCCGGAACCGGTCCGTGCCCGACGTCGACGTCGTCCCGGTGCTCGCGTATCCCGACGCTGACGCGGCAGCCGACTGGCTGTGCCGCGCGTTCGGGTTCCGGGTGCGGCTGCGCATCGGGGGCCATCGAGTGCAGCTGGCGCACGGCAACGGGGCGGTGATCGTCGTCCAGGGCGCCGTCGGAGCGAGCTCGGTCCACGTCCGGGTCGAGGACGTGGACGCGCATCACGGCCGCGCGCTCGCGGCGGGCGCGGTCGTGTCCGGCGAGCCCGAGACCTATCCCTTCGGCGAACGGCAGTACACGGCCACGGACCTCGCGGGACACACGTGGACGTTCTCCCAATCGGTGGAGGACGTCGACCCCGCGACATGGGGTGCGTCCGACATCGACCTGTAGGCACGAGGACCGCCAACCGGCGTCGGCAACCACGAGGTCCTCGCGGACACGCGCGATCGGGGGCATCCTTCAGGGCATGAGCAAGATCTGGTTCGGACTGCACCTTCCCAACTACACCTTCCCCGATCGGCCGCCGGCATCGGCATTCGAGGCCACCGTGGAACAGGCGAAGGCGGCCGAGGCCGCCGGCTTCGGCGTGGTCACCGTGATGGACCACCTGAACCAGATCCCCGGGATCGGGCAGCAGGACGAGCCGATGATGGAGGCCTGGTCGGTGCTGGCGGCCCTCGCGCGCGAGACGAAGGCCGTCCGGCTGAGCACGCTCGTGACCGGCGTGACGTATCGCAACCCGGCCCTGCTGGCGAAGACGGTGACCACGCTCGACGTGATCTCCGGCGGCCGCGCCATCTTCGGGCTCGGTGCGGCGTGGTTCGAGGCCGAGCACGAGTCCTTCGGCTTCGAGTTCCCGCCGATCGGCGAGCGCATGGACCGGCTCGACGAGGCGCTGACGATCGCGAAGCTGATGTTCACGCAGGACCGGCCGACGTTCGAGGGCAAGCACTACCAGGTCAAGGAGGTCCTCAACGTGCCGCGGCCCATCCAGCCGGGCGGGCCGAAGATCCTCGTCGGTGGGGGCGGGGAGCAGCGGACGCTCAAGATCGCGGCCAAGCACGCCGACATGACGCACTGGTTCCCGCTCGGCCGCTCGACCCTGCAGCACAAGAAGGACGTGCTCGCCCGGCACTGCGAGGCGATCGGGCGCGACCCCGGCACGATCGAGCTCACGATGGCGACGCCGGTGGCGGTCACGCGGAACGATGCCGAGCGGGCGGCCCTGCTGGCGAAGATCCCCGAGGAGCGGCGTCCGTACGTCATCGCCGGCGGCATCCAGGAGTGCGCGGACGGCCTCCGCCCGTACATCGACGACGGGTTCACCGGCTTCACCTTCAACAACCCGCTCTACGCGACCCCGGACCACATCGCGGTCGTCGGTGAACTCCTGAAGCTCATCGCCGCGTAGGGACGGCGTGAGACCGTTCCGCTTCCTGGCCGAACCCGGCGACGTCACCGACGGCAAGGCGCTGGTCGAGGCTGCCCGCCGCGCGGAGTCGATCGGCTACGACGTGATGGTCTATCCCGATCACGTCGTCATCCCGTTCGGGCTGGTGCCGCTGCTGACGACGGTCGCCGCGGTCACCGAACGGCTCCGGGTCGCGGCGTTCGTGATCAACAACGACCTGCGTCATCCCGCCCTCGTCGCGCAGGACATGGCGTCGCTCGACGTCATCAGCGGCGGCCGGGTGGAGGTCGCGCTGGGCGCCGGCTGGAATCGGCCTGAGTACGACGCCCTCGGGATCCCCTTCGATCCGGCCCCCGTCCGGGTGAGCCGGCTCGCCGAGGCGGTCGCGGTGATCAAGGGCTGCTTCGCGGACGGGCCGTTCAGCTTCGCGGGCGAGCACTACACGATCACGGATCACGACGGGCTGCCGAAGCCGCTCCAGAAGCCGATGCCGCCGCTGTTCATCGGCGGCGGAGCGCGGCGCGTCCTCACGCTCGCCGCACGGGAGGCGGACATCGTCGGGCTCGCGCCGCGCGCCCTGCCGTCGGCATCGGGCCGGGAGGTCACTCGCGACCTGCGGTCGATCACGGTCGCCGCCACGATCGAGAAGCTCGGCTGGGTCCGCGAGGCGGCCGGCGACCGCTTCGAGGACCTCGAGTTCAACGTCTACCCGACGGGCGTCCCGCCCATCGTCACCGATCACCCCCGCAAGGCGGCCGCCGACGTCCTCGACCAGCTCGGGCCGCCGCCCGGCACCGAGATCACGGTCGACGAGCTGCTCGAGTCGCCGCATATGCTGATCGGGTCCGTGAGCGGCCTTGTGGCGAAGCTGCAGGAGCAACGCGAACGGCTGGGGATCAGCTCGATCATGGTCGGCGACCTGGACACGCTGGCGCCGGTGGTCGAGCGGCTCGCCGGGACGTGAGGCGATGACGGATCA
>CAVZFY010000029.1:0-48949 GCA_963774695.1 uncultured Chloroflexia bacterium
TCGGGCGCGAGCTGCCGGCCACGCTCGTCTCGACGCTCGAGGGCCAGACCTACGTCGTCGGCGGCTACCTCGCGATCCTCGCCGCGCTGCTGCTGCTGGCTCGGGTGCGCTCGCCGACTTCTACGGCCGCCGGCGCGTGTTCGCGATCGGGCTCGTGCGGCTTCGGGATCACGTCGGTGCTGTGCGGCCTGGCCCCGACGCTCGAGCTGCTGGTCGTCGCGCGACTCCTCCAGGGCGCGGCCGGGGCGCTGCTCGTGCCGGGGTCGCTGGCGATCATCACGGCGACGTTCCGCGACGAGGCGGCGCGGTCGCGCGCCATCGGCATCTGGGCCGCGGCCTCGTCGGCCACCGCCCTCATCGGCCCGCTGGTCGGCGGGCTGCTGGTCGACACCGTGAGCTGGCGCGCCGCCTTCCTCGTCAACCTGCCGCTCGTGGCGCTCGCGCTGTACGCGACCCTCCGCCACGTCGAGGAGAGCCGGGGGAGCGACGCGACGGGCCATTTCGACTGGCTGGGCGCCTGCGTCGCCGTCCTCGCGGTCGGCGGGCTCGCGTTCGGCGCGGTGCGCGGCCAGGAGCAGAACTGGCAGGATCCGGTGGCGTGGGCGGCCCTCGCCATCGGTGCCGTCGCGCTCGTCGCCTTCCCGATCCTCATGGCGCGCCGGCCGCACCCGCTGGTCCCGCTGGCGCTGTTCCGGCGCCGCCGCTTCGCGACCATCAACCTCTCGACGCTCCTGATCTACGGCGCCGCGTACACGATGGGCTACCTGTTCGGCCTGTTCCTGCAGAACGTCCTCGGCTACACGGCGACCGCCGCCGGCCTCGTGAGCATCCCGACCTCGCTGCTGATCGCCCTGTTCTCTGCGCGGGTCGGGCGCCCGGAGCGGGCGCATCGGGTCGCGGCCGTTCCTCATCGCCGGCCCGGTGCTGATGGCCGCGGGCCTGCTGTGGCTCGCGCGGATCCCGGCGACGAGCGAGCCCTGGCGGTTCGTGCCCGGCGACCCGTCGACCTACCTCCCGCCGGTCTCGGTCCTGACCGACATCCTGCCCTACGTCCTCCTGTGGGGCGTCGGCTTCGTGCTGGTCGTGGCGCCGCTCACCGCGACGCTGATGTCGTCGATCCCCGGCGACAACGCCGCCACCGGCTCCGCGATCAACAACGCCATCAGCCGCGTCGGCCAGCCGCTGCTGTCGGCGGTGATCTTCGTCGCGATCACCGGCACGTTCTACACGACGCTCGCGGGGGCGGTCCCCGGTGCCGACGCGGCCGATCCCGCGCTGCGCGCGATGGTCCAGCCGCTGAACCCGCCACACGCGGGCACGCCGGACGCCGTGGCCACCGCCGCGCGCGACGCCTCGGTCGATTCGTTCCACCTCGCCGTCATCGTGTGCGGCGTGCTGCTCGTGCTGGGCGCCGTGACCAACGGGATCGGGCTCCGGGTCCGCGCGGACGAGCACGCGACGGCGACCGTGCCCCAGGAGGCCGGCAGTGGCTGACGACACGCCCGGAACCGCGCCGCGCGACTGGGACGCCGCGACCTACGACCGCATCGCCGATCCGATGACGCGCTGGGGCGGCGACGTCCTCGGTCGCCTCCCGCTCCGGGGCGACGAGACGGTGCTCGACGCGGGCTGCGGGTCCGGCCGGGTGACCGAGCAGCTGCTCGGCGCGGCTGCCCGCGGGCCGGGTCGTCGCGCTCGACGGGTCGCCGGCGATGATCGAGGCCGCGCGAGAGCGCCTCGCCCCGTTCGCGGCCCAGGTCGACTTCGTGGTCGCCGACCTGATGGCGCCGCTCCCGCTGCCCGAGGCGAGCGTCGACGCGATCCTGTCGACCGCGACGTTCCACTGGATCCCGGACCACGACCGGCTGTTCGGGCACCTCGCCCGGGTCCTGCGGCCGGGCGGCCGGCTCGTCGCCCAGTGCGGCGGCGACGGGAACATCGCCTCGGTCCGCGCGGCGGTCGCCGAGATCGGCGGCGACTGGCCGGACCCGTGGACCTTCGCGACGCCCGAGGACACGCGACGGCGCCTCGAGGCCGCCGGGTTCGAGGCGATCGAGACCTGGCTCAACGACGAGCCGACGCCCGTCGCGCCCGGGCGCGCCGATGCGCGACTTCCTGCGGACGATCGTCCTCGAGCGCGCACGTCGAGGGCCTCGACCCCGACGAGCAGGACGCCTTCCTCGACGCCGTGGCGGCGAGGCTGCCGGCGTCCGCGATCGACTACGTGCGCCTGAACATCGTGGCGACGAGGGCCTAGCGCCCGGTCCTGAACGCCGCGCCGTGTCCCGGGATCACGACATCGGCGGCCGCGAGGACGCGCGCCCGGCCCGCCTCGATCGCGGCCTGGTCGTCGCCCAGCGGGTCGATCTCCGGCGTGCGGTCGCCGTGCCACCACAGGTGCGTCATCGCGTACACGGCGTCGTCGGCCTCGACCACGAGCGTCGCGTCCTCCTGGGTGTGCCCGGGCGTCAGCCAGAGCTGCGACGAGGGCGCGAGCCGGTACCCGTCGCCGTCGTGGTCGAGCCACAGGTCGTCGCGGTAGCGGGCCCAGAAGTCCACGACCTCGGCGTTGGGGAAGAGCGCGCAGTTGATCGTGTGGTCCGGGTGGTGGTGGCTGAGGAACACGTGGGTGACCGCCTCGGGCGAGACGTCGAGCGCCGCGAGCGGGTCGAGGATCAGGGACCGGCGGGCGACCATGCCCGGGTCCACGACGATGAGGGCGTCCGCGTCGCGGACGAGGACGACCGACGAGCCGACGCGGTCGCCCGTGTAGCCGGCGTGGAGCAGGTGGACGCTTGTCATGGCGCGAAGCCTAGCGTCAGGCCGCACGGCGAAACGGGCGCGCGCGTCTCGTCCCGCCTCGTGCATCCTCGCTCGCATGCCGAACGACGCCGCCGACCTCGTCCTGACCGGAGGACGCATCTTCACCGCCGACGCGGCCCGCTCCTGGGCGCAGGCGCTCGCCGTGACGAACGGCCGCGTCGTCCGCCGTGGGCGGCGACGGCGAGGTCATGCGGCTCGCCGGCCCGCGCACGCGGGTCGTCGACCTGCGCGGACGGACGGTCACGCCCGGCTTCGGCGACAGCCACGTCCACCCGATCAGCACGGGCGTCGACCGCCTCCACTGCGACCTCATCGGCGGCCGCGGGATCGACGAGTACCTCGAGCGCATCGCCGCGTACGCCGCCGCCAACCCCGACGCTGCCGTGGATCCTCGGCGCCGGCTGGTCCCTCGCGCGACTTCCCGGGCGGCCTCGCGAGCCGCGAGCGACCTCGACCGCGTCGTCGCCGATCGCCCCGTGTTCCTGCCCAACCGGGACGGCCACGACGCCTGGGTCAACAGCCGGGCGCTCGAGCTCGCCGGGATCACCGCCGACACGCCCGACCCGCACGACGGCCGGATCGCCCGCAACCCGGACGGCATCGCCGCTGGGCACGCTGCACGAGGGCGCCCAGGACCTCGTCGAGCGCCACATCCCGCCGACCAGCGACGCCGAGCTCGACCGGGCGCTCATCGAGAGCCAGGCCTACCTGCACTCGCTCGGCATCACCAACTGGCAGGACGCGATCGTGCACGCCGATGGCCACGCGACGTACCTGCGCGGTCGCCGGTCGCGGCCAGCTGACGGCGCGCGTCGTGGGCGCGCTGTGGTGGGAGCACGACGAGGGGCTGGAGCAGGTCGACGGCCTGGTCGCGCGACGCGCCGAGGGCCCGGTCGGGCGGTACGCCGCCACCAGCGTCAAGCTGATGGTCGACGGCATCGTCGAGAACCGGACGGCGGCGATGGTCGACCCCTACCTCGAGGACGGTCGCGCAGACCGCCAACCGCGGGATGACCTTCATCGATCCGGATGCGCTGCGCGAGGCCGTGGTCGCCATCGACGCGCTCGGCTTCCAGCCGCACTTCCACGCCCTCGGCGACCGGGCGGTGCGCGTCGCGCTCGACGCCGTCGAGGCCGCCCGCGCGGCCAACGGCTGGACCGACACGCGGCCCCACCTCGCCCACCTCCAGCTCGTCCACCCCGACGACCTGCCGCGGTTCCGGCAGCTCGGCGCGCTCGCCAACGTCGCAGGCCCTGTGGGCGGTCCACGAGGATCAGATGGACGTGCTCACGCTGCCGCTCCTCACCCCCGACGCCGCGCGGCCGCCAGTACCCGCTGCGCTCGCTCCGCCGCCACGGGGCGACGCTCGTGATGGGCTCGGACTGGGGCGTCTCCACGTGCGACCCCTTCCCGCAGATCGACATCGCGGTCAACCGCGTGATCCCCGGCCCGGACGGCGCGGGCCACGAGCCGTTCATGCCCGAGGAGGCGATCGAGCTCGCCGACGCCCTCACGGCGTTCACCGCCGGCTCGGCCTACGCGAACCACCTCGACGAGGCCGGCGTGCTCGCCGTCGGGCGGGTGGCGGACCTCGCGGTCCTCGATCGCGACCTGTTCGATCGCGGCGCCGGCGGGATCGCGGACGCCCGTGTGGTGGCCACGTTCGTCGACGGCGTGGCCGTGCACGAGACGCCCGCCCTCGAGGGCTGACCGCGCGACTCGCTCCCCCGCCGCGCGGATGGTCCCGCGCCCACTCCGCCATGGGCCGGATGACGTAGTCGATTCGAGGTCCCCGGTCCATCGGCCCTGCGCGGCGCCGGCGCGATAGTGCTCTCAGCGGCACCGAACGAGACCAACCAGCGCCCCACCGAAGCTGCCGCAGGAAAGGAGGTCATCGAGATGATGCACCCGCTAGCGAGCTACGCGGTCCAGGCCCACCTGGCCGAGCTGATGGCTGAGGCCGAGGCGAACCGCACGGCGGCTCTGGCGCGCAACCCGAACAAGGCAGGCCTCGTGGCCTCCCTGCTCGCGTTCGCCCGGAACCTCTTCGGCTCGAACGAAGCCCGCCACGCAGCTTCCCCCGCCTGATCGCTCACAACGGCCGGCTGGCCTCCCTCCCAGCCGGCTCGCATCCCCCGGGCCCCTCCTCCGGCCCGGGAGCTCAATCCAGCAGGACGCCCGCCCACCTCCCAGGGGCGGGCGTCTTGGCGTCCGCCGACATCGTCAATCGCGCGCCAGGTCGCCCGGGACGTCGATGTCGACGAGGGTGCGTGCATCGGGGTCGATGGCGCGCCAGTCGGCGGCGGGCACGACCGTGACGGGCAGCGTGTCGAGCAGCGCGCGAAGGGCGCGGCGATCCTCGCGCAGCAGCGCATGGACGATCGGTCCGGCGACGGATGGGCGGATGGCGAGCGGGAGCACGCACGGCGGATCGGCCTCGAGGATGGCGCCCCCGATGACCGCGTCCCGATCGACCGCGGCGGCGAGCAGCGCGAGGACGCCCGGGACCAGGTGCGGCATGTCGCCGCCGACCACGAGCGCGGCGCCGTCGAAGCCGCGGTCGATGTCGGCGAGCGCGACCAGCCCCGCCGCCAGCCCGGCGAGCGGGCCGCCGTGGCGGATGGCGTCGCGCATGATCGTGACCTGGTGCACGAGGCCCGGCGGGATGGGCGGCGGTGTCGCGTCGGGCGCGATCACGAGGACGATGGGGTTGGCGAGGCCACCGACGGCGTCGAGGGCGTGGTGGAGCACCGGCCGGCCGTCGAGCTCGGCGAGCAGCTTGTCGGAGCCGAAGCGCGTCGAGGCACCGCCGGCGAGCACGATCGCCGAGGTCATTCCGCGGCCGTCGCGGTCGCGGCTCGCTCGCGCATCCGGGCGAGGGTCGTCGGGCCCGAGGACGTGGCCGGCGTCGGTCCGGCGGAGCAGCCCGCGGCGGTCGAGGTCCTCGAGGATCACCATCACGTAGCGTCGGCTGGAGCCCGTCGCGTCCCGGAACGCGGCCGGGGTCAGCGGCCCGGCGCCGGCCATCGCGAGCGCGCGCCGCGACGAGGTCGCGATAGGTCGTCGCCGCCCACGCGAGGTCGTCCTCCAGGCGGACGATCCGGCCGTTCGCCTCGAGCGCGCGGACGCCGTCCGGCGGGCAGCCGGCATCGCGCGCGGCTTCGGCGAGCGGCGGCGGCGCCACGACGGACAGCGCGGCTTCGAGTCGGTCCATGGCGGCCAGCGTCGGCGCCGGCAGCCCGGCGGCGCGCGAGGACTCGCGCAGGCGGTCGCCGTCGCGCGCGAGCGTCCCGTCGGCCAGCAGCCCGTCGACGACACCGGCGGCGACCACGGCGGCCGCGTCGCGGGTGAGGGTCACGAGGCGACGCGCCGCGACGGCGAGGTCGGCGCGAAGCGTCGGTCTGCGGGACGCCCATCGAGTCGGGCTCGGCGGCGTGGTGGGCGGCGACGAGCTCGACGGCCCGTGCGCGGAGCGATGCCTCGACGTCCGATGCCAGCCGCCAGGCGCCGCCATCCTGCAGGGCGCCGTGGAGGTCGAGCCGGGCCGCGAACACCCCGACGGGAGGCCCCGCGAGCGCCGCCGCGCGGTCCGCCGTCATGCGCCTCCGCGAGACGCCGCGGGGCGGGCGGGGATCGAGGACCACGCCGCCGCCCGCGACCGACCCCGGCGAGGGCCTGCGGAGGGCGAACCGGTCGCCGGGTGCCGCGGCGATCTCGGCGTCGAGGCGCAGGATCGCGAGCGCCGTCCCGTCCGGCAGGTCGATCGCCTCACGCGGCCCGCGGACCACCAGCGCGGCCGCCTGGTCCGTGCCGAGATGCAGGCGCAGCCGCTCGCCGTCCGCTCGGGGCGGGCGTCGCCGCCCGGGCCTCGGATCGCCACGAGGATCCGCGACGTGGCGACGACGTCGGGATCGGCCGTGAGGACCTGGCCACGCGCGCGGTTCGGCGTCGAGCGCCGCCCAGCAGCAGCGCCGTTCGGCCGCCATCGGACGCGGGCACGGTCGCGCCACGAACCTGGACCTCGCGGATGCGCGCCGTGGCGTCGCCCGGGATGAGTCGCAGCGTCGACTCCCGGCTCGATCCGGCCGCCCCGGAGGCTGCCGGTGACCACCGTCCCGCGACCCTTCACGGCGAAGACCCGGTCGATCGCGAGTCGCGGCCCGCTGCCGTCGACGAGCCGCACGCCGACGCGAGCCGCCAGCGCCTCGATCGCCCCCCGGACGTCGTCGATCCCCTCGCCCGTCGTCGCCGAGACCACCAGCACCGGGATCCCGGCCAGCGTCGTCGTCGCCAGCAGGTCCTCGACCGTCGCCACGACCTCGGCCAAGCGGGCCTCGTCGGCCAGGTCGGCCTTCGTGACCACGGCCAGCCCGTCGTCGAGCCCGAGCGCGTCGAGCAGGCCGAGATGCTCGAGCGTCTGGGCGTTCGGCCCGTCGTCCGCGGCGACGACCAGCAGCGCGGCGTCGATCTCGCCGGCCCCGACGAGCATGTTGCCGACCAGGCGGTCGTGCCCCGGGACGTCGACGAAGTCCACGACCGAGCCGTCCGGCAGGGCGAGGTGCGCGTACCCGACGTCGATCGTCATGCCCCGCCGCCGCTCCTCGGGGAGCCGGTCGGCGTCGATCCCGGTCAGCGCCCGCAGGAGCGTGGTCTTGCCGTGGTCGATGTGGCCCGCGGTGCCGACGACGACGCTGCGTGCCGACGGGACCTCAGCCATGCCCGGTCAGCGCCGCCTGCAGTGCGGCGGCGAGCGCGTCGTCGTCGTCGGGCTCGACGGACCGGAGGTCGAGGACCACGGCACCGTGCTCGATCCGGCCGACGACGGCGGGGGACCCGGCGCGCAGCCTCGCGAGCAGCACATCGGGAGCACCGGACGGCACGCACACCGCGCGCGAGGGCAGCACCTGGCCCGGCAGCGAACCGCCGCCGACCGTGGCTTCCGTCTCGATGACCTGGGCGCCGTGCCCGGAGCGCCTCGGCGATCGCGGCGGCGCGGGTCGCGAGGCCGTCGACAGTCGCCGCGATCTGGCGCCAGACCGGGATCTCGCGCGCGGCGACGCCGGCGCGGTAGAGCGCGAGGGTCGCCGCGACCGCCGCGAGCAGCACCTTGTCCGGGCGCATCGCGCGGGCGAGCGGGTCCTTGCGCAGGCGGGCGATCAGGTCCGCGCGGCCGACGACGAAGCCGGCCTGCGGACCGCCGACGAGCTTGTCGCCGCTGAACGTCACGAGGTCGGCGCCATCGGCGAGGCGCTCCGCGGGCATCGGCTCGTGCGCGAGGCCGAACGCTGCCGTGTCGAGGAGCGCGCCGCTGCCGAGGTCGTCGACGACGAGCGCGCCGTGTCCGTGGGCGGCCGCCGCGAGCGCGCGCGCGTCGGGCGACCTCGACGAAGCCGGCCTGGCTGAAGTTCGACGGGTGGACGCGGAGGACGAGGCGGGCACGTCCGTCGGCCAGCGGCTCCTCGAAGTCGGCGACCCGCGTCCGGTTCGTCGTCCCGACCTCGACCAGCTTCGCCCCCGCGCGGCGGACGATCTCGGGGATCCGGACGCCGCCCCCGATCTCGACGAGCTCGCCGCGGCTCACCGCGACCCCGCCCCTCCCCGCCAGCCCCACCGCGAGCGCGACGCGCCGCGGCGTTGTTGACCAGGACCAGCGCGTCCTCGGCGCCGGTGAGGGCGATCAGGTGCGCCTCGGCTTCCCGATAGCGGCGCCCGCGGCGACCCGACTCGCGGTCGAGCTCGAGGAAGATCGTGCCCTCGGCCGCGGCCCGCGCGGCCTCGATGGCCGCTCGCGGCCACGGCGCGCGGCCGAGGTTGGTGTGGACGATGACACCCGTGGCATTGATCACGCGCTCCGGACCGGCGCCGCGCTCCAGCGCCTCGAGCCGGGCGACCACGTCCGTGGCGATCGTCTCCGGCGTGCGGGCCGCGGCTTGCTTCGCCGAGCCCGCCAGGCGCGCGCGCTCCTCGTCGACGACGGCGCGCGCCATCGCGAGGACGGCGGCAGGGTCACGATCCGCCGTCCGGGCGCGGACCGCCGCGAGCACGCGTTCCACGCTGGGGGGACGTCGCGTGGCCGCCTGGTCGCTCATCTGGGGATCATCGCAGGCCGCGCGAGCGGCGGTGGCGGGAGCGCATGGGAGTCGAACCCACCGCGCGACGCCGGGCGCCGCGCCACCGGTTTTGAAGACCGGGGAACCCACCGGGACCCCTCCGCTCCCAAGGTCGCGATGGTAGCGCCGGGCGGGCGGGCGTCGGCCCGCGCCGGGACCTACTCGGCGGGCGCGGTGACCGCGACGGGGTCGGGGACCCACTCCTGGTGCGGGCCGCGCATCAGCGAGACGCCGGCACCCAGCAGGCTCGCCACGGCGCCGACGCCGAACGCGAGGTGGAGCGCGTCGATGAACGGCTGGAGGTCGATGCCTCCCGTGCCGACCTGCGTCCCGGAGAAGATCGAGAGCAGCACCTGCGGGTCCATCGCGGTCGTCACGAGCCCGATCGACAGCGCGATGCTGATCACGAACCCGCTCTGGGTGAGCATCATCCGCGTCCCGGAGCCCGCGCCACGCTGGGCGGGCGGCACGACGCCCATCACGGCACTCGCGTTGGGGCTGGCGAACAGCCCCGACCCGGCGCCGATGATCAGCTGCCACAGCGCCAGCTGCCAGTACGGCGTGTCGACCTGGATCGTGGTCAGGCCGATGAGTCCGAGGGCCGTCACGAGCATCCCGGCCGTCGCGAGCAGCCGCGACCCGTACCGGTCGGCGAGCGCCCCGCTGATCGGCGACAGGACGAGCAGGCCGATCGCCAGCGGCGCCAGCAGGATCCCGGCCGTGACCGGGTCGTCGCCCTTCGCGCCCTGGAGGTAGAACACCAGCAGGAAGAGCACGCCGTTGCGGGCGATCCCGTTGAGGAACGAGGTCAGGTTGCCCATCGCGAACAGGCGGATCCGGAACAGCGAGAGATCGAGCAGCGGCTCGGCCTTGTGCGACTCGACCCACAGGAACGCGGGGAGCGCGACCGCGAAGGCGACGAAGCCGCCGAGCACCCACGCCGTCGTCCAGCCGTACAGGCCGCCGAACGCGAGCGCCGTCATCAGGCCCAGGAGGCCGACGAGGTAGAGCGCGGAGCCGGTCAGGTCGAACGAGCGGCGGCCCGACGCGGGCGACAGCTCCCGCAGCACGAAGATGCCGAGGAGGATGCCGACGATGCCGATCGGGACGTTGAACCAGAACACCGTCCGCCAGCCCAGGCCGGTGAGGAACCCGCCCAGGATCGGGCCGAGCATGAGGCCCGCGCCCACGACCATCGCGTTGATCCCGAGGGCGCGGCCGAGCTCGCGGCGGGGGAAGGCATCGGTCACGAGGGCGGCGGACGTCGCCATGATCAGCGCCCCGCCGACGCCCTGGACGATGCGGCCGGCGATCAGCAGGGCTGCCGTCGGGGCGAGGCCACAGAAGACCGACGCAACGGTGAAGACGCCGAGCCCGAGGGTGAACATCTTCGCGCGGCCCACCATGTCGGCGAGGCGGCCGGCGTTGAGCACGAGGACCGTCGCGACCAGGGTGTAGCCGACGACGATCCAGAGCAGCGCGAACAGGTCGGTGTGGAGGTCGCGCAGGATGTCCGGCAGCGCGATGACGAGCGTCCCCGAATTGAGCGAGGACAGCAGGGCGCCGAGGCTGGTGATGCCGAGCACCCACCAGCGATAGGACGGGGCGACGGCGGTGGAGGCGGTGGCCGAGCGGGCGCGCGGAAGCGAGGTCATGGGCCCCAATCGTACCCAACCTTCACGTTTACGTCAATGTCAGCGTTCGCCCGCGGCGGGACCCTAGAATGGGCCGATGGCCGTGCAACAAGAGCTCCCCCGATTCGCCTGACCGATCTCACCGACTGCGGCGGGTGTGCCGCGAAGCTCGGGGCGGACCTCCTCGCCGATGCGCTGTCGGGCCTCGGCGCGGGATCCGAGGACCGCAACCTCATCGCCGGCCTCGAGCCGCCCGACGACGCCGCCGCGTACCGGGTCTCCGACGACCTCGCGATCCTCGGCACCCTCGACTTCTTTCCGCCGCTCGTCGACGACCCGGTGGCATACGGCGAGATCGCGGCCGCCAACGCCCTGTCCGACGTGTTCGCGATGGGCGGGCGGGTGCTGTTCGCCCTGTCGATCGCAGCCTTCCCCGAGGACTTCCCGCGCGACGCCCTCGCGGCCGTGTTCGAGGCGGCCTCGTCCAAGGTCCGCGAGGCAGGCGGCGTCCTGGCCGGCGGCCACACGATCCGCGATCCCGAGCCCAAGTACGGGCTCGCCGTCATCGGCGCCGCCCACCCGGACCGGTTGTTCCGCAAGGGCGGCGCGCGACCGGGCGACGTCCTGCTGCTCACCAAGCGGCTCGGCACCGGGTTCCTGGTCAGCGGACGTCGATCGGGCAGGACGTCCGACGCCGACCTCGATGCCGCGATCGCCCAGATGCGCACGTTGAACCGCGCAGCGTCCGAGGTGCTCGGCAGGCACGACATCAAGGGCGCGACGGACGTCACGGGCTTCGGGCTCCTCGGCCACGGCCTCGAGATGGCGCGCGCGTCGGGGGCACGGCTCGTGTTCGATGCCGCCGGGCTCCCCGCTCTCGACGGCGCGCTCGACCTCGCGCGTGCCGGCGTCGAGACGGGCGGCGCCGGCCACAACCGCCGCTTCACCGCACCGGCGCTGACGGTCGCCGACGGCGTTGCCGCCGAGCTCGTCGCGCTCGCCCACGACCCGCAGACGAGCGGCGGGCTGCTCGCGGCGGTCGACCCTGACGAGGTCGAGGCGGTGCAGGCGGACCTCGCGGCGGCCGGCGTCGATTCGTGGCGGGTCGGTCGCGTGGAGCCAGGCGAACCGGGGGTCGCCCTCGCCTGATCCAGCGCGGCGCGGCGGGCCGCGAGCGCCCCGCGAGGGGATAGCCTCCCGACAGGCCGGACGGGAGAGGAGGCACGAGGGCGGGTGTCGATCGCAAGGACGTATCGAGAGCTGCTGCGCAACGGGCCGCTGACCCGGCTGCTGCTCGGCGAGTTCGTGTCCTCGATCGGCGACTGGCTCTACCTCGTCGCGCTCGTCGTCCTCGTCTACGAGCAGACGCAGGACCCGGTCATCCTCGGGATCGTCGGGGCCGCGCGGATGCTGCCGTACATCCTCCTGTCGATCCCCGCGGGCATCATCGCCGACCGCTTCGACCGACGGATCGTGCTGCTCGTCAGCGACCTCGCCCGCGCCGTCTGCATGCTCGTCATGGCGGCACTCGTCGCGCTCAACGGTCCGCTCGTCGTCATCGCCGCGGTCGCGATCGTCGCCGCCTGCTTCTCGACGTTCTTCTACCCGGCGATCGGCGCGCTCGTCCCGAGCCTGGTCGGCGACGAGCGCGAGTTCGGGCCGGCGAACTCGGCGTGGGCGACGCTCGACAACCTCGCGTGGATCGTGGGGCCGGGCGTCGCGGGCCTGCTCCTCGCGACCGGCGACCTGGCCGCCGCGTTCCTGATCAACGCCATCTCGTTCACGGTGATCGCGGGCGTCCTGTGGACGCTGCCGCCGAGCCGGGCGGCCGCGACCCGTGCCGGCCACCGAGGCAGTCGCGGTCCCGGACGCGGTCGCCGAGCCGGGCCCCGGCGGCGAGGCGACCCCGGACGCCGTCACGCCGGCGGCGCCCGCGATGCGACGGATCCTCGGCCGGGACGTCCCGGCGTCGATCAGCCTGCCCGTGGTCGCGGGCGTGATCCTCATGGACACCGCGACCTGGTTCACGTTCGGCGGCATCGGCATCCTGATCGTCGTCATCGCCGTCGACGTCTTCCACGGGGGCGACGCCGCGACCGGGTACCTGAACGCCGCGCTCGGGGTCGGCGGCACGATCGGCGCGATCCTGTCGGGCGCGCTGGTCCTGCGACCGAGGCTCGGCCCGGTGCTCATCGCGGGTGGCACGGTCCTCGGCCTCGCGACCATCGCGCTCGGCCTCTCGAACGTCATCGGCGTCGCCTTCATCGCCATCGCCGTCGCGTCGGCCGGCAACCTCATCCTCGATGTCAGCCGCACGACGATCCTGCAGCGCGCGGTCCCCGACGCCTTCCGCGGCCGGGTCAACGGCCTGCTGTACACGACGCAGTCGGTCTCGGAGTCGAGCGGGACGCTCATCATCCCGATCCTCGTCAGCGTCTTCGGGTTCGGGATCGTCATGGGCGTCGCCGGGGTCGCGGTCATCGTCGCGACGGCCGGGGCGGTCCTGCTGATCGCCGGCTCGGGCGACGTCGCCCCGGGTCCGTACGACGCCGAGCTCCGCCGCATCGCCCGGCTGCCGCTGTTCGGCGGGCTCTCGCCCGCCCGCGTGGAGGGCGCGCTGCTCGGGCTCACGGCGCGCACGGTCGCGGCCGGCGAGGTCGTCATCCGCCAGGGCGAGCCGGCGGACCGGTTCTTCATCATCGAGTCCGGCGCCTTCGAGGTCACCCAGGCACCCGAGGGCGACGGCGAGGTCCGACATCTCCGGACCCTGGGACCGGACGAGGTCTTCGGCGAGCGCGGGATCCTCGCCAAGACGCCGCGATCCGCGACGGTGACGGCGACGACGGACGGCCTCGTGTTCGCGATGGACGGCGACGCGTTCCTGCGGCTGGTCGGGGCGCGCGGTGCGGTCGCGGACCGGCTGCTCGCCCTCTACGACACGCCGGTGGCCGAGGTCGCGGCACGCAGCTGATCTACACTCGGCAGGTCGGACCCTCCGCAAACCGAGGTCGCCTGTGCCGAAGGAGTACGTCCGCCTGACCACGCCGCTCGTGCGCGACGGCGATCGCCTGACCGGTGTCCTGCGTCCCGCCACCTGGGACGAAGCGCTGGAGCGGGCGGCCGCCGGGCTCCGAGCCGCGGGTGCGGCGCACGACTCCCGGGCGTTCGGGGTCTTCAGCTGCAGCAAGTCGACCAATGAGGTCAACTTCGCGGCCCAGAAGTTCGCCCGTGCCGTCCTGGGCAGCAACAACATCGACAGCTGCAACCGCACCTGACACGCCCCCTCTGTCGCCGGTCTGGCGACCGTGTTCGGCGCTGGTGGCGGAACCAGCTCATATCAGGAAGCTGAAGAGACGGACTGCTTCCTCCTCTGGGGCAGCAACGCCCGGGAGACGCATCCGATCTTCTTCCATCACCTCCTGAAGGGGGTGCGCCGGGGTGCCCGGCTGATCGCGGTCGACCCGCGCCGGACGTCGAGCGCGGAGTGGGCCGACCTGTGGCTGGGCCTCGACGTCGGGTCGGACATCGCCCTGGCCAACGCGATGGGCCGAGAGATCATCCACGCGGGGCTCGCGAACGAGGAGTTCATCGGCCGGGCGACGTCGGGGTTCGAGGACTACCGCGCGGGCGTGGAGCCGTACACGCTCGAGTACGCCGAGCGCGAGACCGGCGTTCCGGCGGCCGCGATCCGCGAGGCGGCGCACACCTACGCCACGTCCGAGCGCGCGATGATCTGCTGGACGCTGGGGATCACCGAGCACCACAACGCCGTCGACAACGTGCTGTCGCTGATCTCGCTCGCCCTCCTGACAGGGCACGTCGGCAGGTACGGCAGCGGCATCAACCCGCTGCGCGGCCAGAACAACGTCCAGGGCGGCGGCGACATGGGCGCGCTCCCGGACCGGCTGGTCGGGTTCCAGCACGTCGAGAACGACGAGCTCCGCGACAAGTGCGACAACCTCTGGGGCGTCCGGGTGCCGCCCAAGCGCGGCTGGCACCTGTCGCTGATGTTCGACGCGATGGAGCGTGGCGAGCTGAAGGCGCTGTACGTGATCGGCGAGAACCCGATGCAGTCCGAGGCCGATCGCCACCGGACCGAGAAGCTCCTCCGCGGCCTCGACACCCTGATCGTCCAGGACATCTTCCTCACGGCGACCGGCGAGGTCGCGGACGTCGTGTTTCCCGCGGCGGCGGCGTGGGCGGAGAGCCTGGGCACCGTCACGAACTCCGAGCGTCGCGTCCAGCTCGTGCGGCCGGCGCTCCAGCCGCCGGGCGAGGCGCGCGACGACCTGCGGATCATCTTCGACCTCGCGAACAAGATGGGCGCGGGCTGGGGCGAGGCCGATCCGGAGACGGTCTGGAACGAGGTCCGCGAGCTGTCGCCGGTCCATCGCGGGATGAGCTACGCGCGGCTCGAGGCGCTGGGCGGGATCCAGTGGCCGTGCTGGGACGAGGACCATCCGGGCGAGCTGTTCCTCCACTCGCGGCTGTGGGAGGACCCGGTCCCGGGCAACCGGGCGCCCTTCGTGCCGGTGGAGCACGACCCGCCGGTCGACCGCCTCGACGACGACTTCCCGATCCGCCTGACGACCGGCCGCCACCTGGACTCGTACAACACGGGCGTGCAGTCGGGCGGCTACAAGTACCCGCGGCGGCGGGGCGAGACGCTCGACCTGTCGCCGGAGGACGTCGCGCGGTTGGGCCTCGCCGCCGGCGAGCGGGTGCGCGTGGTCTCGCGGCGCGGCCACGTGGAGGCGCCGGTCCGCGTGGACGAGGGCCTGCGACCCGGGCTCGCGTTCATGACGCTCCACTTCCAGGACGACGTCACGACCAACAACCTGACGATCGACGCGACGGACCCCAAGTCCGGCACGGCCGAGTTCAAGGCGACGGCGATCCGCGTCGAGAAGCTCGCGGAGCCGGCGCCCGCGGGCTGATCGCCGCACCACGGGCGCGCCGCCGCGCGCATCGTCCCCGACTTTTCGGATCAGCCGAACATCGCGCGCCGGGAGCCGCCATCAAGACGTCCCCGGAGGGTCGCGGCCGCTTCACTCGAGCTCCCCGGGGTTCCTCCACGCTCGAAATATCAGGCGCACCTCCAGTCGAACCCGGCTCCGAGCGCTGATGAGCCGCGGATAAGGGCTCGGATGTTCACTCCATCCGAAATGTCGCCATGCCGAAAGTCGGATCCGATGTCATCAGCGGCGATCGCGGCACTGCGGCGGCTCGCCACCGACGGAGGCCGAGCCATTCGTGACGAACGGGTCAGGCGGCACTGGCCGATGCGCGAGCTTGCGCAGCGCTCGGAGCGCGGCGTGTCGCTCGCGACGGTGTCACAGCGTCGAATCCGGCGACGACGGCCAGCCTCGAGTCGTACGCGCGACTCGGTGCGGCGCTCGGGATGCGTCCGACGCTCGAGTTCGCCGACGCGCGCGCAACGACGCCGTGGCGCCTCCATCGACGCGAGCGAGGACTTCGTGCACAGCGCGATGGGCGAGCTCGAGGCACGAATGCTGGCGCGGCCGGGTGTCCGGGTCTCGATCGACGAGCCGTACCAGCACTACCAGTTCGCCGGTCGGGCCGATGTCCTCGCGTGGGACGACGAGAACCTGCTGCACATCGAGAACCGGACCCGCTTCCCGAACCTCCAGGAGGCGGCCGGCGCGTACAACGCCAAGCGGCAATACCTCGCGTCATCGATCGCCCAGCGGCTCGACCTCGGACCCCGCGGCTGGCGGAGCGTCACCCATGTCATGGCGTGCCTCTGGTCGAGCGAGGTCCTGCACGCGATCCGGCTCCGTCGCGCCACCTTCGAGGCGCTGTGCCCGGATCCGGTCGAGTCGCTGGAAGCGTGGCTCGCGGGTGACCGTCCAGGCGTCGGCGTGACGAGCGCGCTTGCAATCGTCGATCCAGCCGCGGCGCTCGGGACACGTCGTCGGACGATCGTCGGTATCGCGGAGGTCGACCGAGCGGTTCCCAGGTACCGCGGTTACGCCGATGCCGCCGAAGCCCTGCGTGTCGCTCAGCGCGGGCGGGTGACGAAGACGCCCCAGCCGAGGTAGCGGCGGCCCCAGCGCAGGTAGGTGCGGCGGCCGTCCTCGAGGATCGTGCGCATGGCGTCGTGGTCGGGATCGGCAGGATTGGCGTCCAGCCACGCCGCGATCGTCCGCCACTGCGCGGCCTCGTAGCGATCCCAGCTGTCGGCGTCCGCGAGCACCATCTCGACGAGCTCGACGCCCGCCGCCTCGAACCGGTCGAGCGTGCCCTCGAGCGACACGAACTCGTCGGGCTCGAACCCGCGGGCGATGACGGCCTCGTCGGGCGGTGGCTCGATCCAGTACGGCTCGCCGATCAGGATCCGGCCGCCTCGACCGATCGCCGGCCGGAGCAGGTCGACGGTCCCGGCCAGGCCGCCGCCGATCCACGTCGCCCCGATGCACGCGGCGATGTCGAAGGCACCCGCATCGGCCTCGTACGTGCCGGCATCTCCCTGCGAGGAAGGTCAGGCGATCGGCGACGCCGAGCTCGGCAGCCCGCGCGACCGCCGCACCGAGGAAGACCGGGCTCAGGTCGACGCCGAGCCCAGCCGAGCCGAACCACTCGGCCCAGCGACAGAGCATCTCGCCCTTCCCGCACGCGAGATCCAGCACGCGCGTCCCGGCCGTGACGCCGGCGACCTCGCCGAGCAGCCGCAGCTTCTCCTCGGTGAACGGATTGAGGATGCGATGGCTCGCCTCGGAGATCTCGTGATGGCGCAGTGACATGCGCGGATGATGCCCCGGAACCGGCTTACGCAGATACGCAAACAACTGTCGCAATTTTGCGTAAGATGAGCGCCATGAAACGACCGTCAATGGGCAGGAACGAGCGATGACGCGGCGGCTGGCCGAGGTCGCGCGCAAGGTCGGCGTCAGTGAGGCGACCGTGAGCCGGGTGCTCAACGGCAAGCCCGGCGTCTCGGACTCGACGCGCCAGGCGGTCCTCACCGCGCTCGACGTCCTGGGCTACGAACGCCCGACGAAGCTCCGCGGCGAGCGCGCCCGCCTCGTCGGCCTCGTGCTCCCCGAGCTCCAGAACCCGATCTTCCCCGCCCTCGCCGAGGTCATGGGCGTCGCCCTCTCCCAGCGCGGCTTCACGCCCGTCCTGTGCACCCAGACCGCGGGCGGCGTGTCCGAAGCCGACTACGTCGAGCTCCTGCTCCAGCAGCAGGTCTCGGGCATCGTGTTCGCCGGCGGCCTCTATGCGCAGGAGGACGCGGCGCACGGCCACTACGCGCGCCTCGCCGAGCTGCGCCTGCCCACGGTCCTCGTCAACGCCTCGATCGACGGCCTCGGGTTCCCGCGCGTCTCCTGCGACGACGCCGTCGCGGTCGAGCAGGCGCTGGGCCACCTGCTCTCGCTCGGCCACACGCGCGTCGGCGTGCTTGCGGGACCGAGCGACCACGTCCCGTCGAACCGCAAGGTCGCCGCGGCGCAGGCGATCGCCAAGCGAGCGGGCATGCCGCTGCGACCCGACCAGATCGCGCGCTCCTGGTACTCGATCGAGGGCGCCCAGGCCGGCGCCGCGAAGCTCATCGAAGCGGGCGTGACGGGCATCGTGTGCGCGTCCGACCTCATGGCGCTGGGGGCGATCCGCGCGGCCAAGCGCGCCGGCAAGAGCGTGCCGGGCGACGTCTCGGTCGTCGGCTTCGACGACTCGTTCCTCATGAACTGCACCGAGCCGCCGCTGACGACGGTCCGCCAGCCGATCGAGCCGATGTGCCGGATGGTCATCGAGCTCCTGGTGGGCCAGGTCTCGGGCACGCCGATCCTCGACGACGAGCTGCTGTTCGAGCCCGAGCTCGTCGTCCGCGCCTCGACCGGACCGGCGCCCGCCGCCGCCTGACCGCCGGCACCACGCCTGACGCCTGACGACCGGCCTCCGCGCGATCGACGGCGGCGCACCCGCGCCGAACACGATTGGTGACTTGCAAACTAACTACTGTCAAGTTCTTGCATTGTTCTGTTCAGTCGTGTAGTTTGCGCGCCAGCGACGCCGATGTTGCCGTCCGGTAGCAACGCCGCCGCGAGCGAGGCAGAGGTTCGTGAGCGAGCTCGTCCTCACGTCGTCCGGCACCGTCACGCCGGATGCCGTCGCGCCCGACGCCCCGGCTCCGACCGCGGCGACCGCCGTCCCGCTCGTCCGACGCCCCGAACGAGCGCGAGTGGTGGCGCAGCGCGGTCATCTACGAGGTCTACCCGCGCAGCTTCGCTGACGCGAACGGCGACGGGATCGGGGACCTCGCGGGCGTGCGATCCCGCCTGCCCTACCTCGTCGACCTCGGCGTCGACGCCATGTGGTTCACGCCCTGGTATCGCTCGCCGCTCAAGGACGGCGGCTACGACGTCGCCGACTACCGGGCGATCGACCCGGCGTTCGGCACTCTCGAGGAGGCCGAGCAGCTGATCGCCGAGGCGGCTGCCGTCGGGATCCGGACCATCGTCGACATCGTCCCCAACCACGTGTCCGTCGAGCACGAGTGGTTCAAGGCCGCGCTCGCCTCCGAGCCGGGGTCCCCGGAGCGCGCCCGGTTCTGGTTCCGGGAAGGCCGCGGGCCGAACGGCGACGAGATGCCGACCGGCTGGCCGTCGCCCTTCTCCGGCACGACCTGGACCCGGACGACCAACCCCGACGGCACGCCCGGCGAGTGGTATCTCCACCTGTTCGCCTCGGACCAGCCGGACCTCAACTGGGACCACCCCGACGTCCGCCGCGAGCACGAGGAGATCCTCCGGTTCTGGTTCGACCGGGGCGTCGCCGGCATCCGGATCGACTCGGCGGCCCTGCTCGTCAAGGACCCGTCGCTGCCGGAGATCCCCGGCGACCCCGGTCCGGGCGAGCACCCCAACACCGATCGCGACGAGCTCCACGCGATCTACCGCGGCTGGCGCGCCATCGCCGACAGCTACCCGGGCACGCGCGTGCTGGTCGGCGAGCTCTGGGTCCCCGACGTGGACCGGTTCGCGCAGTACCTGCGCCCAGACGAGCTCCACACCGCGTTCAACTTCGACTTCCTCGTCCGCCCCTGGGACGCCGCCAGCCTGCGCGAGTCGATCGACGTGACGCTCGCGGCCCACGCGCCGGTCGGCGCGCCGGCGACCTGGCTGATCTCCAACCACGACGTCACCCGACCCGTGACCCGCTACGGGCAGGACGACACCGCGTTCGCCTTCACCACCAAGCGGCGCGGGACCCCCGCCGACCTCCACCTCGGGCGACGACGGGCACGCGCGGCGTCCCTCCTCTGCGCCGCGCTGCCCGGCTCGCTCTACATCTACCAGGGCGAGGAGCTGGGCCTCGAGGAGGTCCAGGACCTGCCCGCCGACCAGCTCCAGGACCCGATGCACTTCCGCTCGGGCGGCGTGGACCCCGGCCGCGACGGCTGCCGGGTGCCGCTCCCGTGGTCGGGCACCGCGGCCCCCTTCGGCTTCAGCCCCGAGAACGCCGCGAGCGAGCCGTGGCTGCGCCAGCCGGCCGGGTGGGCGGAGCTGACCGTCGAGGCCCAGCGGTCGGACCCGGAATCCATGCTCAACCTGTATCGTTCCGCGCTGCGCATCCGCCGCCTCGATGCCCAGCTCGGCGACGGACCGCTGGCGTGGCTGCCGTCCCCCGACGGCGTGCTCGCCTTCGCGCGCGGGCCCGAGTTCGCGTGCGTGACCAATCTCTCGCCGGCCGCCGTCGAGCTGCCGGTCAAGGGCGAGGTCCTCCTCGCCAGCACGAGCCTCGAGAACGGGCGGCTGCCAGCCGATGCGTCGGCCTGGATCCGCCTCGACCCCAACACCCGGCCAGAGGCCGGCCCTTCGACAAGGGAAGCGGCATGAGGAGGAGCTGAATGACCACCGCGCACCGTGTCGGACGACACCCAGCCGTCGACCAGCAACCTGCGAAGGGGCAGACCACGAAAGTGAGTGACCAGGCATGACAACCGCACATCCGCGCCGGTTCGCGGCGCTCGCGATCACCGTCCTGACCGCAACGGTCGTCGCCGCGTGCGGCTCGTCGAGCCCGACGACGGCGCCGGCGTCGGCCTCGGCCGCCGCGCCCGCGACCCCGGCTGCCAGCACCGAGGCCAGCGCCTCGCCGGCCGCGCAGCATGACCCGGTGACGATCTCGGTCGGCGTGCTCCGGCCCGGGGCCACCCAGGAGGCCGTCGACGCCCTGAACCTGCAGATCACCGAGTTCGAGGCGAAGTACCCCTGGGTCACCGTCGAGCCCGAGGAGTACAACTGGACCGCGCCGACGTTCACCGCGGCGCTCGCGGCCGGCACGCTGCCGGACGTGTTCACGATCCCGTTCACCGACGGCAAGGGCCTGATCGCCCAGCACCAGATCGTGAACATCAACGACCGGGTGCAGGCGCTCGGCTACAGCGACAAGTTCAACAAGTACGTCATCGTCAACGGCCAGGACACCGACGGGAAGATCTGGGCCGTGCCGATCGCCGCGTACGGCATGTCGCTGACCTACAACTGCTCGCTGTTCACGCAGGCCGGGCTCGACCCGACCAAGCCGCCCACGACGTGGGACGAGGTCCGCGCGGACGCCAAGACGATCGCCGAGAAGACGGGCGTCGCCGGCTACGCCGAGATGGCCAACTCCAACACCGGTGGCTGGCAGCTCACCACCTCCACCTACGCCCTCGGCGGCCGGATGGAGACCGTCGGCAGCGACGGCAAGGTCACCGCGACCGTCAACAACCCCCAGACCAAGCAGGTCCTCGAGAACCTCAAGGCCCTCCGCTGGGACGACAACTCCATGGGCTCCACGTTCGACTACGACTGGGGCTCGATCAACCAGGCGTTCTCGTCCGGCCAGATCGGCATGTTCACCGGCGGCTCCGACCTGTACACCGCGATGGTCCAGAACAACGGCATCAAGCCCGAGGACTACTGCGTGTCGGTCATCCCGCTCGGCGACTCGTCTGACGCCGGCGTCCTCGGTGGCGGCACGCTCGCCGCGGTCAACGTCGTCACCAACGACGCCCAGCGCGACGCGGCCGTCGACTGGATCGACTTCTACTACATGCAGAAGCTGCTGACCCAGGACGGCGCCGTCGCCGACGCCGAGGCGCTCAAGGCCAACAACCAGCCGGTGGGCGTCCCGTCCCTGCCGATCTTCGACAAGGCGACCTACGACGCGTCCCAGGAGTGGATCAAGGACTACATCAACGTCCCGACCGCCCAGATGGCGCCGTTCACCTCGCAGATCTTCAACCAGCAGATCGTGACCGAGCCCACGGCTCACACGCAGGAGCTCTACGCGGCCCTCGACCCCGTCGTGCAGGCCGTCCTCACCGACAAGAACGCGAACATCGACGCGCTGCTCGATGCCGCCAACAAGAACGTCCAGGCCGTCCTCGACCAGGGCTGAGCAACCCGACGTCGATCACGGGGCCCCGGCATCGCCGGGGCCCCGTCCCGTCTCCGCGAGATTTCGTCGCGGCTGGCATCCTTCGCGGGCCCCGACCCGCGGGGGCAACCACGAGCGAGAGGGCATGGGTTCACTGACTGACGCGGCCGCTGCCCACGAGAAGCCCGAGGCCGAGACGGTCCGAGCGGCCGCGCGCACCCGGCGTCGCTCCGGTCGTCCCCTCGTCACGCGCGACGGCCTGAGCACCCTCGCGTTCCTGCTCCCGTTCCTCGTCGTGTTCGGGGTGTTCGCGTGGTTCCCGATGGTCCGGGCGCTCGTCATGAGCCTCCAGGAGACGAACCTCGTCTCCGACCCGACGTTCGTCGGCCTCCAGAACTTCCAGCGCGTGCTCGCCGACCCGCTGTTCGGCATCGCCATCCGCAACACGCTGTGGTTCATGTTCCTCGCGCTCGTGTTCGGGTTCCCGATCCCGATCATCCTCGCCGTCCTCATGAGCGAGGTCCGGCGCGGCCGCGGCCTGTTCAGCGCCCTCGCCTACCTGCCGGTCGTCGTGCCGCCGGTGGTCGCGGTCCTGCTGTGGCGCTTCTTCTTCGCCGGCTCCACCACGGGCGTGTTCAACACGATCCTCGGCTGGTTCGGGCTCGGTCCGCTGCCGTGGCTCCAGGACGCCGGCGATGTCGATGCCCTCGATCGTCATCGAGGCGACGTGGGCGGCCGCCGGGGCGACGGTGATCATCTACCTCGCGGCGCTGCTCGGCGTCCCGCCGGAGCTGTACGACGCGGCCGAGGTCGACGGGGCCTCGCTGTGGCAGAAGATCCGCCACGTGACGCTGCCCCAGCTGCGGGGCGTGATCTTCGTGACGCTGATCCTGCAGCTGATCGCGACGGCCCAGCTGTTCACCGAGCCGCTGCTGTTCACCGGCGGCGGGCCGGCGAACTCGACGATGACCGTGCTGCTGCTGATCTACAAGTACGCCTTCCAGAACAGCCTGGGCGGCGACTACGGCATGGCCGCGGCGCTGAGCGTGATGCTCGCCGTCGTTCCTCGGCGCTGTTCACCGCCGGCTACTACTGGGTCACCCGGTCCTGGAGCACGTCGTCGTGAGCGGCGGTTCGCAGGACCGGTCGATCGTCTCGCACTCCGACTGGCGGAGCCGGCGCGTCCGCTGGACGCTGCGCGCGCTCCAGGCGGGCGTGCTGCTGTTCCTGGTCGTCGTCGGGCTCGGGCCGATCCTGTGGATGCTCAAGTCCTCGATCACGCCGACGCAGGACACGCTGCGGATGCCGATGGCGCTGTTCCCCCACGGCTTCGACCTCGGGCAGCTGGGGCGGGCCTGGTCGCGGACCCACATCGACCGCTACGTGTGGAACACGGTCGTCATCGCGTTCGGGTCGTGGGCCGTCCAGATCATCGTGGCGTCGACCGCGGGCTACGCGCTGTCGGTGCTGCGGCCGCGGTTCGGCCGGCTGATGATGGGCCTCGTCATCGCGACGCTGTTCGTGCCGCCGATCGTGCTCCTGGTGCCGCTCTACCTCACGATCGTCGACGTGCCGATCGTGCACTGGCGGATGATCGACAACTACTGGGCGATCTGGCTGCCGGCCGGGGCGAGCGCGATCAACATCGTCCTGATGAAGCGCTTCTTCGACAACCTGCCGCGCGAGATCTTCGAGGCGGCACGGGTCGACGGCGCGGGCCCGTTCCGGCTGTTCTGGTCGATCGTGCTGCCGATGTCGCGGCCGATCCTCGGCGTCGTGTCGGTGTTCGCGCTGATCGCGACCTGGAAGGACTACCTCTGGCCGCTGCTGGTGATCCGGAACCCGGAGCTGCAGCCGCTGTCGGTCCGGCTGCCGACCCTCCAGCCGACGACGGACCTCGGCATCTTCATCGCCGCGCTGACGATCGCGTGCATCTTCCCGATCGCGCTGTTCCTGATCTTCCAGCGGCTGTTCCTGCGCGGGGCCGGCCTCTCCGGGGCGATCAAGGGCTGATCGCCGGTTGACACGGCGCGGCCGCGGCCGCGAGAGTGGGCCGATGGCCGACGAGACCGCCCAGCCGCCGACCGGGATCGCCGCCGTGCTCGGTCGCACGGCGCTGGTGATGATCGGCCTCTCGGTCGCGGGGATCGTGCTGACCGGCGGCCTGCGGTTCGGCGGCGCGTCGGACATGGTCGTGTTCGTCGTCGCGGCGGCGACGCTCGCCGGGCTCGCGGGGCTCGTCGGCGAGGCCACCGACAACCTGGGCGGCCACTTCGGCCCCGGGGCGACGGGCGTGCTCCAGTCGGCGCTGGGCAACCTGCCCGAGCTGTTCATCTCGATCTTCGCCCTGCGCGACGGCCTCGTCGTCCTGACCCAGACCGCGCTGATCGGCTCGATCCTCGGCAACAGCCTGCTCGTGCTCGGCCTCGCGTTCCTGCTGGGCGGCCTCAAGAACGGGCGCCAGGTGTTCGACGCCGCGCCGGTCCGGACGATCGCGATCATCCTCGTGCTCGCCGTCGGGGCGCTGGCGATCCCGACGATCTCCACGGCGCCCGGCGGTCCGGACAGCGGCCACGACGTCGAGATCTCGGTGTTCGTCTCGATCGTCCTGCTGATCGTGTTCGTCGCGTCGATCCCGTACTCGCTCAAGGGCGGCCAGGGCGCATCCGCGATCGCGACGCCGGTCGAGGACGCGTGGCCGCTCAAGCTCGCGATCGGCGTGCTCGCCGCGGCGGGCCTCGGCGCGGCGGTGGTCGCGGACTGGTTCGTCGCCGCGTTGCAGCCGGCGATGGCGACGCTCGGGTGGTCGGAGGCGTTCGTCGGGCTCGTGGTCGTCGCGCTGGCGGGGAACGCCGTCGAGAACGTCGTCGGCGTCCAGCAGGCGATGAAGAACCGGACCGACCTGTCGATCAGCCTGATCCAGAACTCGAGCCTGCAGGTGGCGCTCGCGCTGACGCCGGTCCTGATGCTCCTGAGCCTGTTCATCTCGCCCGTGCCGATGACGCTCGTGCTGTCGCCGACCCTGCTCGTCGGGCATGTCGCTCGCCGCGGTCCTCGGCGCGTTCGTGGTGTTCGACGGCGAGTCGACCTGGCTCGAGGGCCTGATGCTGCTCGGGCTCTACGCGATCATCGCCGCGTCGGTCTGGTACGGCCCCGCGATCACGGTCTAGGCGCCCGTTCCGGCCTCCGCGCGGCCGCGGGATCGAGCACGCCTCGACGCGTACACTCGGGCCGATGGACCTGCACGTCGTCGGGCCGGCCGCCACGCCCGATGAGCGCGCGGCGATCGACGCGGCGCTCGACCCGAAGATCGGGCCCGTCCGGGGCGGTTGGGACGGCGGGCCACGCGACATCGCGACCGAGGGCCACATCGCCCACGGCGGGCACGACGCGCGAGCCAACCGGGACCTGCTGCTGCCGGCGCTCGAGGCCACGGCGGCGCGCGAGGGGTGGGTCAGTCGCGGCGCCCTGAACTACATCTCGAAGCGGCTCGCCGTGCCGCCGGCCGAGGCGTACGGCGTCGCGTCGTTCTACGCCCTGCTCCCGACGACGCCTCGCCCGCCGATCGTGGCGCACGTCTGCGACGACCTGGCGTGCCGGCTGCTCGGCGCGGAGCGGATCTGCGATGAGCTGGGGTCGCGGCTCGGTCCGCCGGGCGAGACAGCGGGCCACGAGGACGCGACCTGGCTGCGCAGCCCGTGCCTCGGCCAGTGCGAGCGCGCGCCGGCGGTGCTCGTCACGTCCGCCGGGCCGACGCCCAAGTCCCACGTCCGCGGCAACATCCGCGGGGCCGACGACGTCGCGAGCATGCTCACGACGGTTCGCCTCTCACCGGCGCTGACCACCGACGTCGTCGATGCCGGCGAGCTCGCGCCTCCCGGTCGGCGACCGGCCGCGGCGGCTGCTCGCGCGCGTCGGCCGCGTCGATCCGACCTCGATCCTGGCGTACCGGGGGTCCGGCGGCTATCGGGCGCTGCCCAAGGCGCTGAAGATGGGGCCGGCCGCGGTGATCGAGGAGGTGACGGCGTCGAAGCTGATGGGCCGCGGCGGGGCGGCGTTTCCGACCGGGCGCAAGTGGGCCGCAGTCGCCGCGCAGCCGGCCACGCCGCACTACATCGTCTGCAACGCCGACGAGTCGGAGCCCGGCACCTTCAAGGACCGGGTGATCCTCGAGCACGACCCGTTCGCGTTGATCGAGTCGATGACGATCGCCGGGTTCGCCGTCGGCGCCTCGCGCGGCTACCTCTACCTCCGGGGCGAGTACCCGCTCGCGCGCCGGCGCCTCGAAGCCGCCATCGACCAGGCCCGCCGCGCGGACCTGCTGGGCGCCAACGTCGGCGGCTCAGGATGGTCGTTCGATATCGAGCTCCGGATCGGCGCTGGCGCCTACATCGCCGGCGAGGAGACCGCGCTGTTCGAGTCGATCGAAGGCGGCAGGCCGGAACCCCGCAACAAGCCACCGTTCCCGGTCGAGGTCGGGCTGTTCGGCAAGCCGACGGTCGTCAACAACGTCGAGACCCTGGCCAACCTGCCGCTGATCCTCCGGGATGGAGGCAAGGTCTACGCGACCCTCGGGACGGATGGTTCCACCGGACCCAAGCTGTTCTGCATCTCGGGCAACGTGGAGCGGCCCGGCGTCTACGAGGTCGAGTTCGGCGAGCGGCTGCGGGACCTGATCGAGCTGGCCGGCGGCGTCTCGGGCGGCCGGACGGATCCAGGCGATCCTGCTCGGCGGGGCGGCCGGCGCGTTCGTCGGGCCCGACAAGCTCGACGTGCCGCTGACGTTCGAGGGCACGCGCGCGGCCGGGGCGACGCTCGGCTCCGGCGTGATCCTCGTGTACGACGAGACCGCGGACCTCGCCGACGCCCTGCGGCGGATCGCGGCGTTCTTCCGCGACGAGTCGTGCGGGCAGTGCGTGCCGTGCCGGGTCGGGACCGTGCGCCAGGAAGAGCTGATCGCGAGGCTCCAGGCGGGCCGGCCGATGGGCTCGCTGGACGCCGAGCTCGCGTTGTTCTCGGATCTCGCGCAGGCCATGCGCGACGCGTCCATCTGTGGCCTCGGCCAGACGGCGTCGTCGGCCATCGAGAGCGCGATCCGCGGCGGGCTCGTCCACTTCGACGGGATGGCGGCGGGCGCATGACGACCGAGGGCATCGACCACATCTTCATCTCGCCGCCGGCACGCGCGTCGCGCATCCCCGGGCCGCCGCCGGCCCCGGCGATCCCGCAGGTCGAGATCACGATCGACGGCGCGGCCGTCTCCGTCCCGGCCGGCTCGACGATCCTCGAGGCCGCGCGCTCGGTGGGCGTCGACACGCCGACCCTCTGCTACCTCGAGAACCTCACCCCGGTGAACGTGTGCCGGGTCTGCGTGGTCGAGGTCACCGGCTCGCGCGTGCTCGTGCCCGCGTGCTCGCGGCGCGTCGAGGCGGGGATGGAGGTCCAGACCGACAGCGAACGCGTCCGCCATTCCCGGCGGCTGGTGCTCGAGCTGCTCGAATCGTCCGTCGATCTCTCGCTCGCCGGCCCGGCCGAGCCCGACGGCGACCTCGCCCGATATGCCACGCGGTACGGCGCCGACGGCGGGCGGTTCGGGCCGGCCGCCCCGAAGGCCGCGGCGGGGGAGCGCGACGCCCGCGAGCCCGGACACCATCACGCCCCCGTCGTCGATCGCCAGCACCCGGCCGCCGCCGAGACCGTCGCGCAGCCGGTGAAGGTCGACAACGACCTCTACGTGCGCGACTACTCGCGCTGCATCCTCTGCTACAAGTGCGTCGAGGCGTGCGGCGAGGACGCCCAGAACACCTTCGCGATCGCCGTGGCCGGGCGCGGCTTCGATGCCCGGATCTCGACCGAGTTCGACGTCCCGCTGCCCGAGTCGGCGTGCGTGTACTGCGGCAACTGCATCGGCGTCTGCCCGACGGGCGCCTTGATGTTCAAGTCCGAGTTCGACATGCGCGACGCCGGGACCTGGGCGCCCGAGGAACAGACGGTCACCGACACGATCTGCCCGTACTGCGGCGTCGGCTGCACGCTCTCGCTCCACGTCCAGGACAACCGGATCGTGAAGGTCACCTCGCCATCCGACGCGTCGGTCACCGATGGCCACCTGTGCGTCAAGGGCCGCTTCGGCTACGAGTTCGTCCAGCTGCTCCCGAAGGGCACGCCGCGCCCGGAGTGATCCCCGGCTGCCGACGATGGCGGCCCGAAGCAGCTCCTACGCGGCGCCGAGTGCGACCCGCTCAGGATGGGCGTAGACGTTGAAGCCGTTGCCGCGCAGGAAGCCGATCAGCGTCACGCCGAGGCGCTCGGCGGCCTCGACGGCGAGGTCCGACGGGGCGGATACCGCGGCGAGGATCGGCACGCCGGCGACCGCGGCCTTCTGGACGAGCTCGAAGCTCGTGCGGCCGGAGACGAGCACGATGCGGTCGTGGAGCGGCAGGGCGCCCGCGAGGAGCTGGCTGCCGACCAGCTTGTCGAGCGCGTTGTGGCGGCCGACGTCCTCCCGGAGCGCGACCAGGTGCCCGGTCGCATCGAACAGGCCCGCCGCGTGGAGTCCACCCGTCGCCTCGAACACCGCCTGGGCCTCACGGAGGCTGACCGGCAGGCCGATCAGCGTCTCCCTCGTGACGACGGGCCCGGCAGGGATCGGGTCGGAGCGAACCTCGACCTCGTCCAGCGACGCCTTGCCGCAGATCCCGCACGACGCCGTCGCGACGAAATGCCGCTCGGCCACCCGCGACGCGTCGAACGCCGACGCCAGGTGGACCGTGACCTCGTCGTCGGGCTGCGCGTGGGTGGCCGGATCGCCGTGCGTGATCGAGGCGATCTCGCCGGCGTCGTCGATCAGCCCCTCGGTCCGCAGGAACCCGACGGCGAGCTCGTCCTCGTGGCCGGGCGTCCGCATCGTGATGGCGACATCGACGGGCGCCTCGCCGGGTCCGCAGGCCCGGATCGCGAGCGGCTCCTCGCCGGACAGGCGGTCCTCGCGGACCTCGACCTTGTCCCCGCGCACGGAGACGACCCGGGCGAGGGCGGCCTCCCGCGGCGTGGGTTCGGTGGAACTCGCCATGCGCGCCAATCTACCCCGGCGATACTCCATGCATGACGACGAGGACCAGCACGCTCGAAGGCGACGCGCGGACATTCGTGGCGGACGCGCGTCGCGCGACGCTGGGCACGATCGCGCCCGACGGCCGGCCGCGACTGGTGCCGGTGTGCTTCGTGCTCGTCGGCGACCTCGTCTTCATCGCCCTCGACGACAAGCCGAAACGGTCGGCCGATCCGATGGAGCTCGCCCGCGTCCAGGACATCCTCGCGCGGCCGACGGTCACGCTGCTGGTCGACCTGTGGGACGAGGATTGGGCGAAGCTGGGCTGGGTGCGGGTCGATGGCCTTGCCGATCTCGTCGGCCCTCGAGTGCCCGGGCACGCGGAGGCGGTGGCCGCCCTTCGCACGAAGTATCCGCAGTACGAGGGCCATGCGATCCGCGGCCGCCCGCTGATCCGCATCCTCATCGAGCGCGCTGTCGCCTGGAGCGCTGCACCGACGCCCTGAGTCAGCCGGCTGGAGCGCTAACCGACCTCTGCGAGGAACGCCAGCAGCGTCTCGTTGAACCAGTCCGGGCGCTCGAGGCTGGGCATGTGGGCGACGCCCGGCAGGTCGATCCGCCGCGCGCCGGGAACGGCCCCCGCGATGACCCCGGCGTTCGCGACCGTGACCGACTCGTCGAGCAGCCCCACGATCACGAGCGTGGGCACGCGGATCTCGCCAAGGCGCCCGATCGCCGGTGGGTCGAGCACGACGGTGTCGCCGTAGGGCTTCTCCTGGACGTAGGTCTCGTAGGCCATCGTCCGCACGGCGTCGCGCGCTGCGGCGGGCGCCCGGCCCGGCGCCTGCCCGAAGCCGTCGACCCAGATCTCGACGTCGTGCTCCGCGGCCGCGGGCCAATTCTTGGCTTCCTCGAGGGCCTCGCCCTTCTCGAACTCGGCCTGCTCCACGGGTGTGTTCTCGCCCTCGGCACCGCTGATCCCGCCACAGACCCAGACCAGGCCAGACACGCGGTCGGGATGCTCGAGTGCCGTGTCGATGACGATCGAGCCCGCCCGCGAGCAGCCGACGAGCACCGCACGCTCCAGCCCCGCCGCGTCCATCACGGCGACGAGGTCCGCCCGGTTGGAGAAGCGCGTCTCGACGACGTCGGCCCGGCCGAAGCCGCGAAGGTCGTAGCGGACGACGCGATGCCGAGCCGTCAGCGCCGCCCACTGCGGATCCCACTGGCGCATATCCGCGATCCCCGCGTGCGCCAGGACCACGCCCGATCCCGAGCCCGCGACCTCGTACGGCAGCCGCCCGCCGGCGACGTCGACCCATCCGGTGCCGTCGGTCATACGCGTGCCTCCCGATCGAGATAGACCGCCGTTCCCATCGGCCGCAGGCAGTGCGTCGACGACATCGGCTGGAGATACCCACCGGCGTTGAGGATCGCGATCACCTCGCCCTCGTCGACCGCCGGAAACGGGTAGTCCTCGGCGAACACGTCGTGCGCCTCGTTGATGTGCCCGGCCACCGTCACGAGCTGCGTCCGCTCCCGCATCGGCGCCCTGGCCGGCACGAGCTCCTGCGCGTAGCCGTAGATGAAGTAGGCGCAGTTGACGTTCCAGCCGATGTCGAGGCCGACGAACGTCGTGTCGCCGCGGCGCTCCACGGTGACCACCTCGCCCAGCAGCACGGCCGCATCCTTCATCACGAAGTCGCCCGGCTCGAACGCCGCCGTCACGTCGTACGGCCCGAGGTGCCGCGCCACCACCTGCGCATACGCGTCGAGGTCGACGGGTCGCTCACCGTCGCGGGCCACGCGCCCGATCCCGCCGCCAACGTTGACCTCACGGATCGGGAAGCCGGCCTCGAGCAGGCGGTCGAGGTACCCGGTCGCGCGGACGAGCGCCGCTTCGAACTCGTCCAGCTGGTCGCCGAGCCAGCCCGACCCCGCGTGGAAGTGGAGCGTGTCGACGACGAGCCCGTGGCGGCGGGCGGCGGCGACCGCGTCGTCGAAGCGGTCCTCGGTGATGCCGAACTTGGTCGGGCGCTCCCCGGCGTACGCGAGGTGCTCCGTGTAGCCGGCGCCGGCGCCCGGGTTCACGCGCATGCCGACCGTCCGGCCGGGCGACCGGCGCCCCAGCCGCTCGATCTGGCTCACGGCATCGAGGTTGATCCGGATCGGATGCGCGAGCAGGACATCGAGGTCGCGCTCGGACACGTTCGTGCCCGTGTGGCTGATCTCGTCGGGCTCCCAGCCGTTGGCGAGGGCGTGCTGGACCTCACCTGGCGAGCAGGCGTCGATGCCGACACTCGCTTGGCTGACCGGGCCGACCGAGGCCGCGCAGCACCGAGAGGATGCGCGGGTCGGGGCAGGCCTTGAGCGCGAAGCGGACCACGTGGCGGAGGCCGGCCCGTTCGAACGCACCCTGGAGCGCCCGGACGTTCTCGGCGGGCCGCGCGAGGTCGTAGACGAACAGCGGCGCGCCGTGCTCGCGGGTGAGCGCCTCGAGGTCTGCGCCGTTGAGGGAGAGGCGATCGTCGACGACCTCGAGGCCGGGCCGCCGCCACCAGGTCGGGGCGGGAACGGTCGCCGGCTCGACGCCCGCCGTCACTGGGCCGGTGCGGTGCGCGCGACGCGGGGCGCGGACCGTGGAGACCGTGCGTCACGGGCGGCGATGATCGCGCGGCGCTTGACCGGGTCGGCGAACGGGTCCGGCCCGTCGGCGACCGAGGTGCCCAGGGCCTGGAGCAGGCGCTCGGTGGCGTGGGCGATCTCGTGCACGGCGTCGTCGAACGCCTCGGTGTTCTTCGCCGAGGGGGCTCGGAACCCGCTGATCTTGCGGACGTACTGGAGGGCGGCGGCCTCGGCCTCGCCCGTGGTGGCGGACTCGGCTTCGTCGCCGCGACGGAGCTGGCGGATGCTGCGACACATGCCCGAAGCGTACCGCCGCGCGGCGCCTGAGTCAGCCGGTCACCGAGTCATCCCGCGTCGCCGACGGCAGGCGGCCCGGCTGCGTCGCGTACGGCGAGGAGGGTGAACACATTGGCGAGCCAGCGATCGAAGAGGACGTACTCGTCACCATTCCTGCACGCCGCCACGCCCGCACGCACGATCCCCGCGGCGCGCGGATAGCCCCGCTTCTCGGGCTCCTCCACGATCACGTCGATGTCCGCGACCGCCGCCTGCCACGTGTGGCGGTTGACCATCGTGAGCATCCGGCCGAGCATCTCGGCCGGCAGCCCCTCCGCCTCCATCTGCACCGCCGCGGCCGCCGACGCCGTCCCCTGGACCTCGCCCCGGAGCCCGCCGGCGCCGTCGCCGATGCCGGCGGCCAGCGTCGCCGGGACGTCGATCGCCAGCAGGTCCGCGCGCTCGAGGTCGGCGTGGTCGTCGGGCGGATCGTCTTTCATGTCCCGAGCCGCTAGCGGAGGAGCCGCGGCTCGGCGAGGGCCGAGATCGCCTTGTGGTTGCTCGGCAGGTTGAGCTGGCTGCGCCGGAAGTCGGTCGCCGTCCGCCAGACGGTCTGCCCGGCCCACACGTCGTGAATCTGGAACCGGGGGCCGTCCTTGCGGGTGACGACGACGTAGTGGGCGTAGTCGCCCTTCTTCGATCCGACGACGATCGGCACGTCGACGCCCATGCCCACGTTGATCGTGATGATGGCCAGCGCCTCGTCGACCGAGATGTCGTCGCCGATGAACTTGCGCGTGTACTCGACGCCGGTCGCCTGCTTGCGCGCGTTCATGTCCGCCTCGACCCACGCCCCGCCGCCCGGCGTGGCGCGATCCGACGGGCCATGGCCGGTCCCGGCCGTCGCGTGAGCGGTCAGGATGCCGCCCTGCTCGGCCGCCACCGTGGCGTTGGGGATCGTGGCCGGGTTCGTCACCGCGGTCTGGGACGCCGTCCCGATCGGGCCGGCCGAGTTGAGCGACAGGGCGTAGATCGGGTCCGCCTCGGCGCGCAGGACCTGGACGGAGGTCGGGCCGCAGCTGTTGCCGAACTGCTGGATGATCCCCGTTCCGCCGCCCGTGTCGGCGGCGCTCGTGACCTGCAGGACGTTGAGGTTCTGGATGAGCCACGCGTCGGTCATGGTCTTGATCGTGGTCGCGAAGGCGGACACCTCGGCGACCGTGTGACCGCTCGCCAGCGCCTTGGCGATGAAGGCCCGCTCCGTGTCCGAGGCAGCGTTGGTCAGCAGGCCCCGGAACGTCGTGTAGTCGGGCTCGCTCAGGGACGTGACGGCGCCCGGCACGCGAGCCGCCATCCGCGCGCTGATCACGCCGACCCGTGCCGCCTGACGGCTCAGCGTGAGGGCGTCGTCGGCCTTCCAGCGCGGCCCGACCGGCGTCGTCCCGGTCGGCGCGATCTGGCGGGCCGATTCCAGGGCGCTGACCACGCCATGGTCTCCACCCAGGTCGGCGCGCAGGCGGACCATCAGCCCGAGGTCCTGCGACGCGTCGTGGATCTCGGCGGGCGAGCTCTCCTCGATCAGCCACTCGAACTCGCCGTCGTCGACCCCCTCGTCGACCATCCAGGCCAGCTGGTTGCGCAGCGGCGGCCCGAGCGCGCGGACCGCCTCTCCCATCGTGTAGTTGCCGAGCTCGCTCACGAACTCGTGCTGGAACCAGCGTTCCATGATGACCTGGCGTCGCTGGGGCATCGGCGCGGCGTCGATCAGGGGCTTCAGCTGGCTCCAGTTCGTGCCCTCGTCGAACTCCCAGATCAGCTTGTGCCAGAGGAGGCCCTTCTGGCCGGTCGCCATCATGGCCCGGTGCATCTCGGCGTTGTTGAACGCCGACGTCGCGAGGTCGCGCCAGCGGTCGCTGCGCAGGACGGTGTCGGTGTCGCCCGCATCCAGCCCCCGGAAGCCCTCGATCGCGTTCGACTCCTGGTCGTCGTCGAGCTGTCGCGCGAGCAGGGCGAGCGCGGGATTGGTCCCCAGCTGGTCGACGACGGATCGCTGGACGGTGACCTCGGCCTGCAGCATGCCCGCGACCGCGGCATTGCCTGCCAGCCGTTGCAGGTCGAGCACGCCGGCGACGTCGGGGGGCGCGTTCGTCGGCGTCGCGGGCGCCACCGCTCGTGCGCGAGCGCCGGACGCTGGCGCGGGCCGAGTGGCGGAAGCTGGTGCGCGATTGGCCACGATCTGGACTCGAGCAAGCGGGACCCGATCCACGATACGACCCTCGGGCGTGGCGACGAAAGCGCATCCGTTGCCCGATCGGGCAATGACGGCGCGCGCCGACGATCGGGCATCGGCGTGCTCGAAGGCGCTAGCTGGTCGTCCCGCCGAACATCCGCTGGACCCGCGTCCAGGAGGCTTCGATCTGGTCGCGAGTGAGGCGGCCCGATGCGACGGCGTCGGCCACCACGCCGACCACCCGCTTGACGACGCCGGGCTCGTAGACCTGCTGGTTCGCGAACAGCAGCAGGTCGTTGCCCGCCTCGAGCGCGAGCAGCACGGCCTCGTCGGCCCCGAAGGCGTCGACGATCGCGGCCGCTTGCATGTCGTCGGTGACGACGATCCCGTCCCAGCCGAGGTCGCCGCGCAGCATGCCGGTCACGACCTGGTTCGACAGCGAGGCGGGATGGTCCGGATCCAGGTGCTTGTTGACGACGTGACCGGCCATGACGACGTCCGCGAGCCCCGCGGCGATGAGCTGCCGGAACGGCTCCAGCTCGATCGGCTTCCAGGTCTTGGTCACGTCGGCGACGCCGAAGTCCGTGTTCGTCGTGGAGCTGCCGATCCCCGGGAAGTGCTTCAGCGTCGTGCGCACGCCCGCCTGGTGATGCGCTCGGATCTCGATCGAGGCCATCTCGACGACGACGGCGGGATCGGCGGAGAACGAGCGGTCGAGGGCGCCGATGGCGGGGCTGGTCGGGTTGACGTCGAGGTCGACGACCGGCGCGAAGTTCAGGGTGAAGCCGGAGGTGGCGAGCGTCGCGGCGAGCCCGCGGGCCCAGCTGCGCGCCTCGGCCTTCGTGCCCTTGCCGATCGTCGCCTGCGAGGCAACCGCCGGGAACCCGTGCGCCGGCCCGAGCCGCGTGACCACGCCGCCCTCCTGGTCGACGCTGACGATGATGCCTCGCCCGGCGGCCGCGGCCAGCTGCGAGGTCAGTCGCTCGACCTGCGCGGGCGACCGCACGTTGCGCGGCGCCCCGGTGAGCTGGTCGCGGTCGAACAGGATCACGCCGCCGAGGCCGCCCGTCGCGAGCGCCTTCTCCACCCACGGCGCGTCACTGAGCTTCGATCCGCGGAAGCCGACGACCATGAGGCCCGCGATCATCTGGTGGAGGCTGACGGCGGGTGACGCGGTGGGTGTCGGGGCCGGCGTTGGCTCGGCGGTCGCGGGCGCGGACGCGGTGGCCGAGGGCGCCGGCGACGCGCTGGTCGGCGGCCCGCTGGGCGATCCCGGCGACCTCGCGGCCTGGGATGGCTTCGGGGTCGGGGTGTCGGCGCCGCACGCGGCAAGGAACAGCGCGACGCCGCCGGCCAGCGACGCCCCGAGGAACCGGCGGCGGGTGATGGTTCCGGCTGAACGCCCGGCGTGACGGCTTCCGGGGGCTCGATCCATTCCCGCGAGCGTACGCCCGGCCGATGGGATCCGCAGGGGACGGACCCTCACGCCTTGAGGCTGATCGTGCCGGCCCGGTGATCGACGACGATCGGCAGCTCCGCGAGCGGGATGTCCGTCGGGCCGCCCAGCACCGCGCCGTGGTTCGTCGCGTCGAACTCCGCGCCGTGGCATGGACACACGAGCACGGCGTCCGCGGCGTCCCAGCCGACCCGGCAGCCCTCGTGGGTACAGGTGGCGTCGTACGCGACGTACGTGCCGTCCGGGAGCTTCACGATGATCCCGGGGTCCCCGGCCGGCAGGGGTGCCGGGGCGTCGATCGGGACCTTGATGCGCGCGGCGCCGCGGCTGTCCACGGCGGCGATCGTGGACACCGTGAGGCCGGTCGGCTGGAACGAGGGCGACGGGCCGCCCGACGGCGAGCCGGTCGTTCCAGGGCTCGTCGGCCCATCGCCTGGGCTGGCGCCGCCTGCGACATCTCCCGGATCACCGGTCAGCTCGTCAGGCGGGTTCGGGTGCGCGAGGCCAAGCGGGAACGCGATCGAGGCCACGACCAGCGTCAGCGCCCCCAGCACCGCCGCCTGCAGGACCTGGCGCCGCCCCGGCGACGGCTCGACGACGGCGTCCGACGCACCATCGGTGCGCGACTGGCCGAGCCGCCCGATGGCCGCCGGCACCAGCAGCCCGCCGTGCCCGGCGAGCGCGAGCGTCACCCAGCCGAGGGCGTACGGGAGGTCGGGGCCGTAGAAGTACGGGTGCGTCGTCCACGAAGCGGTGAGCCAGAACAGGATCGACAGCGCCGCCCCCGTCGCCGCGGCGAGGCGGAACGCAATGCCGGTGAGGGTGCCGATGCCGACGGCGATCTCGGCCAGGGCGATCGCGCCGCCGACCAGGACGGCGAACGGCTCGACGGGCCGGACGAGGAACGCGATCGGCGACACCCGGGCGAACTCGACGAGCTGCGCCTGGATCGATCCCGGGCTCGCGGGATCGAAGAAGGTCGTGTCGAACAGCTTGTCGAGGCCCGCGTACAGGAACGTGACCCCGAGGAAGACGCGAAGCGGCAGGAGCGCCCACGCCGGCACGGTCGCCTGGGGCAGCTGCTCGCGCAACGGGCGGCTCACCGGATCGACGAGCTTGTGACGGCGACCACGTGAACCTCCGAGCGTCGGGCGGATGCGGACCCGGGCCGACCCACGGCGAACCTTAGCCCCGACGGGCGGAGGGGGCCGGCGCCGCTCGTCCTGGCGCTATCCAGCCAGCTCGTCGGGGAACAGGGGCCTGACCCACAGGGTCCACGACTGGCCGCCCGACTCGACGCTGGCGCCGGCCGGCAACGTCTGCAGCGAGCGAGGCGAGGGTGGCGGCGTCCGCACCGGTCACGATCCCCGAGCGCAGGGCGTCGACACCGAAGTTGGCGGCGGCCGGGGTCCCGAACGAGGCGAGCGGGGTCGCGAGCGGCCACGCGGGCGCAGGCTGTCCGCTCGCCGAGCCCGCGTCTGACGGCGCAGGAGCAGCGAAGACGCGATAGGCCGCCGCGCGGTACGGCGCGGTCGTGACCGTGGTCGAGCCCCAGGTCTCGGCCGGGTCGGTGAGGCGGGTGAGGAGCGCGAAGGCCGCGGTCGCCGGGTCGCTCGAAGCGCCGGGCACCACGGAGCCGCCCGGAGCGTGGGGACCGGGACCACCAGGGCCGGCGGCGACGAACCGGTTCACGACCGTGTCGCCGTCGACGAGCGCCGTGAACACCGTCGTCCCCGTGTCCGCGGCGATGCCGCCGCCGCGCGGCTCCTCCTGATCGAGCCCGGCCGACGTGATCGCCGCGCGGATGGCGGCCACCCCGGCAGGCCCCACGTCACGCACGTCGACGGGTGGCACGAGCGGCTGGGTGTCACCGACGGGTGCGTCGGGGGTGTAGATGCGCCCGTCGTCGTCGACCACCACCGACGGGACCTCCCCGAGGCGGGACGCCGGGTTGATGAAGCCGCCCTCGGTCGTGACCTCGAGGAGGAGACCCGGGACCGCGGCGGCGCTGGGCGATGAGCTGGGCACCGGCGTGGTGGACGGGCTCGGGAGCCCGGTCGGTGTCGAGCCGCCGCAGGCGCCCACGAGGATCGAGGCGATGGCGAGAAGGACGAGGCTCGCGATCCGGGACGGGACGCGCACGGGAGGCTCCTGGCAGGCACGGCGGCGCCGCGATGGGCACCAGACGCCGCGGGTCAGCCTCCGGTTTCCCTGTTCGGTCGAGATCGGAGGAGCGAGGCTATCGACTGCCCCAGCGCCATTCGATCGAGCCGGTGTAGCAGTGGTCGAGGTAGTCGCACAGCCCACGCGACATGTCCCACTGGCGGCCTGCGACGTAGGGTCCGCGATCGATCACCGGCACCGTGATCTGTCGCCCGTTCGCCGGGTTCCGGAACGTGACCAGGGTCCCGCACGGCAGGGTCCGATGCGCGACGCCGAGGATCGTCTTCGTGTACGCCTGTCCGCACGCTGTCCCCGACCCGATGAACCCCGGCCCGTACCAGCTGATGTTGCTGTCATACCGCCAGTAGTTCTTGTCGTAGACCCCGGCGTGCGTCCCCGGCTGGTCGACCACGATCCGCGTGGTCGGGACGCGGCGCGAGCCGGGCTCGAGGAACGTCGAACCGGGCCCGAGCCAGCCGGCCGAGCGAGACGCGGTGTCGAGGGGCGGAATCGTCGTCGCCGTCGAACCGGCGGACAACGGGATCGTCACGGCGAGCAGCGTCGCCGAATCGATCTGCCGGGCGGAGCTCGGGACACTCGAGCCCGCGGGTTCGGGTACGGCGACCAGGGCGGACGCGGCCATGAGTGCCGCGATCGCGACGATGAACCTGGTGCGCACGATGTCTGGTCAGGCTACGTGCCCGTGTCAAGCCCTCAGCGAAGGCGCCACTGGATCGTGCCCGTGTAGCAGTTGCGCAGGTACTCGCACGTGCCGCGTGACAGGTCGAACAGCCGCCCGGACACGTACGGGCCGCGGTCGATGACGGCGACCGTGATCGACCGGCCGTTGGCTGGGTTGCGAAGCGTGACCTTCGTGCCACACGGGAGGTTCAGGTTCGCGACGCCGAGGATCGTCTTCGAGTACGTCTGGCCGCACGCGGTCCCGGAGCCGTAGAACGGCGATCCGTACCAGGAGTACTCGGCGCTGCGCCAGCGCGACTTCGAGACCGGCACGGCCTTGACCACAGGCTGCGTGACGGCAGGACGGCCGACGGGTACGCCGGGATCGCCCGGCTCAAGCAGCTGGGTGTCTTCGCGGAGGTCGCCGGCCGAAGGCCCGCCGGCATCGATGAAGAGGGTCGTCGTCACTGCCGGCATCGGACGATCGGGCGCGAGCTGCCGCGAGGCAACAAGATCGGTCGTCCGTGCCGTGCCGGGGGCGTTCGGGGCCGGGCCGGCGATGGTGACCAGGGCGGCGACGGCGATGAGCGCCGGTGCCGCGACGAACTGCCTGGTTCGCACGGGTTTCCTCGGACGGTAGGCTGGCCCGCATGACAGGGACGCGTCGAACCAGCGTCGCGGGGGTTACGTCGGCGTGACGATCGCCTCCGGTCCGATCGCGCCGGATGGCGAGCGGTCGATCGACATCGACGGCCCGATCGACCTCCGGCGGACCCTCGGAATCCACCGTCGCGGCCCGCGCGATCCGGCCCTGCGCTTCGAGGCGTCGGGCTCCGCGTGGCGGGCGACGCGCACGCCCGACGGGCCGGTCACGCTGTTCATCGAGGCCCACGACGGTACGGTTCGCGCGCGTGCGTGGGGGCGAGGCTCCGCGTGGGCCCTGGCGCGCGTCGGTGCGCTGGTCGGGGCCGACGACCGGCCCGACGACCTCGTCCCGCACCACCGGGTCGTCGCCGATGCCGCGCGCCGCCTGCGCGGCCTCCGTTTCGGCCGGACGGAGGCGGTCCTCGAGGCGCTGGCCCCCGCGATCCTCGAGCAGAAGGTCCTGGGCGACGAGGCGCGCCGGGCGTGGGTCGGGCTCGTCCGACGCTATGGCGAGGACGCGCCAGGTCCGCCCGGCCTGCGCATCCCGCCGGCCGCCGAGGTCCTCGCGGGCCTCCCGTACTACGCCTACCACCCCTTCGGGGTCGAGCGGCGGCGTGCCGACCTGATCCGGGCCGTCGCGCGCGACGCCGCCAGGCTGGAGCGGATGGCGGTGACGGCGTCGGGAGCGGCCGGTGACCCCGCGCCGGCCTACGCGCGGCTGCGGGCGATCCCGGGCATCGGGCCGTGGACGGCGGCCGAGGTCGGGATCCGCGCGTTCGGCGATCCCGACGCCGTGAGCGTCGGCGACTTCCACCTGCCCAACATGGTGGCCTGGGCGCTCGCCGGCGAGCCGCGCGGGACCGACGAGCGGATGCTCGAGCTCCTCGAGCCGTACCGAGGCCACCGCGGCCGGGTGCTCCGGCTGCTCGAGCTCACCGGGGTGGGACCGCCGCGCCGCGCGCCGCGGCTGTCGCCGCAGCCCATCGACGGGTTCTGACGCCCGAACGTTCGAAGGATCGTGCGGAGAGCACGCTCAGGACCCGGCGTACACTCGCCGTCCGATGCCGACCGCCACCACCCGCACGCCGTACACGCAGGCCACCCGCATGGCCCTGATGCCCGCGCTCCTGCGCGAACGCATCCTCGTGCTCGACGGCGCGATGGGCACGATGGTCCAGCGGTACCGGTTCAGCGAGGAGGACTTCCGCGGCGAGCGCTTCGCGGACCACCCCAAGGACGTCCGCGGCAACACCGACCTGCTTAGCCTGACCAGACCCGACGCGATCCGCGAGATTCACGCCGCCTACCTGGGAGCCGGCGCCGACATCATCAGCACCAACACCTTCACGGCGACCCGCATCGCCCAGGCGGACTACGGCCTGTCCCACATTGCCGGCGAGCTCAACGAGGCCGGCGCACGGCTGGCGCGGGCGGCAGCCGACGACGCCGAGGCGGCCGACGGACGACCTCGCTTCGTCGCCGGCTCCCTCGGCCCGACGAACCGCACGGGCTCGATCTCGCCGGACGTGAACGACCCGGCGGCCCGCAACGTCAGCTTCGGGGAGCTGGCCGCGGCGTATCGCGAGGCGGCCGAGGGCCAGGTGCGCGGCGGCGCCGACCTGCTCCTCGTCGAGACGATCTTCGACACCCTCAACGCCAAGGCCGCGATCTTCGCCATCGAGGAGGCGTTCGAGGGCCTCGGGCGGCGAATTCCGGTCGTCATCAGCGGCACGATCGTGGACGCGTCGGGCCGCACGCTGTCCGGGCAGACCCTCGAGGCCTTCTGGACGAGCATCCGGCACGCGCGCCCGATGCTCGTCGGGCTCAACTGCGCCCTCGGTGCGAAGCAGCTCCGGGAGCACGTCGAGGAGATGAGCCGCCTCGCCGACGTGCCGCTGGCCGCCTACCCGAACGCCGGCCTGCCCAACGAGCTCGGCGGTTATGACGAGACGCCCGTCGAGACGTCGACGGCGCTCGGCGAATGGGCGCGCGCCGGCCTGATCAACCTGGCGGGCTCGTGCTGCGGGAGCACGCCCGAGCACACCGCGGCCATCGTCGCTGCCGTCGCGGGCGTCCCGCCGCGCGTCGTCCCCAAGGGCACGCACTCCACGCGACTCGCCGGCCTCGAGCCGCTCGCGATCCCGATGCCGGGCGGCGCCTTCGTCAACATCGGCGAGCGGACCAACGTCACCGGCTCGCGCAAGTTCGCCCGGCTGATGACCGGGATGAGCGACCCGTCGGCCAACGGCGGGCGGGTCAAGGCCGAGGACGAGGCGGTCGCCGTCGCGCGCGACCAGGTCACGAACGGCGCCGTGATCCTCGACGTGAACATGGACGAGGCGATGCTCGACGGCGTCGAGGCGATGACCCGCTTCCTGCGCCGGCTCGGCTCGGAGCCCGACATCGCGGCCGTGCCGGTCATGGTCGACAGCTCCAAGTGGTCGGTCATCGAGGCCGGGCTGCAGCAGCTCCAGGGCCGGCCCGTGGTCAACTCGATCTCCCTCAAGGAGGGCGAGGCGGAGTTCCTGCGCCAGGCGGCGCTGTGCCGGCGATACGGCGCGGCGGTCGTCGTGATGGCCTTCGACGAGGACGGCCAGGCCGACTCCGTGGATCGGCGGGTCGCCGTCCTGACGCGCGCCTACAAGCTCCTCACCGAGACCGCGGGCTACGCGCCCGACGACATCATCCTCGACCCCAACATCTTCGCGATCGCGACGGGGATCGAGGAGCACGCGCGCTACGCGATCTCGTTCTTCGAGGCCACGCGCCGCCTCAAGGTGGCCCTGCCGGATGCCCGGATCAGCGGCGGCGTGTCCAACGTGTCGTTCGCGTTCCGCGGCAACGACCGCGTCCGCGAGGCGATCCACGCGGTCTTCCTGTACCACGCGATCCGCGCGGGCCTCGACATGGCGATCGTCAACGCCGGGGCGCTCCCCCAGTACGACGACATCGACGCCGACCTCCTCGAGCGCGTCGAGGACGTGGTGCTCGACCGGCGGCCGGACGCGACGGAGCGCCTGCTCGACATCGCGCCCCGGTATGCGGGCGGCGCCGCGGTCGACCGCTCGACTGAGGACCTGACCTGGCGCGAGCTGCCGGTGAACGAGCGGCTGACGCACGCGCTGGTCGAGGGCAACGACGCCTGGATCGTCGAGGACACCGAGGAGGCGCGGCTGGCGACGAGCCGGCCGCTCGACGTCATCGAGGGCCCGCTGATGGCCGGCATGAACGTCGTCGGCGACCGGTTCCAGTCGGGCCGCATGTTCCTGCCCCAGGTGGTCAAGAGCGCGCGGGTGATGAAGAAGGCTGTCGCACACCTCATCCCGTACCTCGAGGAGCAGCGCGAGGGCACGGGAAAGCGGGCCGGCACTGTCGTGATGGCCACGGTGAAGGGCGACGTGCACGACATCGGCAAGAACATCGTCGGCGTCGTGCTCGGCTGCAACGACTACGAGGTGATCGACCTCGGCGTGATGGTGCCCGCCGCCCGGATCCTCGAGACCGCACGCGAGGTCAACGCCGACCTCATCGGCCTGTCGGGCCTGATCACGCCGTCGCTCGACGAGATGGTCCACGTCGCTTCGCTGATGGAACGCGACGGCATGACGACGCCGCTGCTGATCGGCGGCGCGACCACGTCGCGCATCCACACCGCCGTGAAGATCGAGCCCTCGTACTCGTCGCCGGTCATCCACGTCGCGGACGCCTCGCGCGCGGTGGCGGTCGCGGGCTCGCTGCTGGACAAGGACGGCCGCGGCGCCTACGCGACCCGGATCCGCGAGGAGTACGCCCAGCTCCGCCTCGAGCGCGAGAGCCGGCGCGACCGGGAGACCCGCCTGACCCTCGAGCAGGCCCGCGCGAACCGCCTCGTGCTCGACTGGACCGCGCCGCCGCCGCGCCCGTCGTTCCTGGGCGTGCGGACCTTCGACGAGTACCCGCTCCCCGAGCTGGTCGAGCGCATCGACTGGACGCCGTTCTTCGCCACCTGGGAGCTTCGGGGCGCCTGGCCCGCCATCCTCGCCGATCCCGTGGTCGGCTCGGCGGCCCGCGAGCTGCACGCGGACGCGGTCGCGCTGCTCGCGCGCATCGTCGACGAGAAGCTCCTCACGGCGTCCGCGGTCGTCGGGTTCTGGCCGGCCAACGCGACACCCGACGACGACATCGTGATCTGGGAGGACGAGGCGCGGACGACGGAGCTCGCCCGCCTCCACGCCGTCCGCCAGCAGATGGCCAAGCCCGACGGCCGCCCCAACGTGTCGATCGCCGACTTCGTCGGCCCGGCCGGCGTGGACGACTACATCGGCGCGTTCGCCGTGACCGCGGGCAAGGGCACGACCGATCTCGTGGCGGCGTTCGAGGCGGCGCACGACGACTACTCCGCGATCATGGCCCGCGCCCTCGCCGACCGGCTCGCCGAGGCGTTCGCCGAGCGCCTCCACGAGCAGGTCCGGCGCGAGCTCTGGGGCTACGCGCCCGACGAGTCGCTGTCCAACGACGACCTCATCGCCGAGCGCTACCAGGGGATCCGCCCGGCGCCCGGCTACCCGGCGACGCCCGACCACTCCACCAAGCCGACGCTGTTCGAGCTCCTCGACGCCGAGGCGCGCGCCGGGATCGAGCTGACGGAGTCGTGGGCGATGCTGCCGGCGGCCGCGGTGTCGGGGCTCTACCTGTGGCACCCCGGCAGCCACTACTTCGGGATCGGGCGGATGGGCCGCGACCAGCTCGAGGACTACGCGCGCCGGGCGGGGATCGACGAGGCAGAGGCCGAGCGGCGGCTGCGGGCGAATCTCGCGGACGACGCCCAGACCTGACGGCGGGCCGCGCGGACGCGATCCGTGCAATCCGGTAACCGGCGTGGGCGATACTGGCCACTTGGCGCCGCGGGGTGCGGCGCTCGGGGACACGCGGTCGCCGCGGGTCCGGCACGTCCTCGACTCGACGCCGCCTGGCCCCGACCGCTGGAGGTAGGCCATGGCTGCCGTTCAAGGTGACGCCGATACGGGAGTCGAGCGCCGGGCGGTAACCGTCGCACCCGACTTCGACGCGACGCCGTCGATCCGCCAGACGCGCGCGGTCGAGATCACGGTCGCCTCGGACGTGCCGGGCAACGCGGAGGCCGTGGCGGTCCCCGTGGGCGCCGACGGGACGGGCGCGGCTCGCCTCGGGCTCGAGGTCGCGGCGCTCGCGTCGCTCGGGTTCGACGGCAACCCGGGCCAGACGCACCTCGTCCTCGCCGACGATGGCCCACTCCAGGTGGCCGTGGGTGTCGGCGACCCGGCCTCGATCGACGCCGACGGCATCCGGGACGCGGCGGCCGCATTCGCGCTCGCGACGCGCCGGCAGCGCCGGCTCGCGGCACGGATCCCCGCTCTCGCCCACGTCGACGCGGCGACGGCCGCCCAGGTCATCGTCGAGGGCATCCTGCTCGCGCGCTATACGTACGAGCCGCTCAAGAGCAAGCCCGGCGCCAAGGGCGTCGCGTCGATCACGCTGATCGCCGACCCCACGGATCGAGACGCCGTCACGACGGGCGCGGAGCGCGGCCGGATCCTCGCCTCGGCCACGCTGCTCGCCCGCGACCTCGCGAACACCCCGCCCGCGCACCTGACCGCGCCGCGGATCGCCGACGTCGCGGTCGCCGTCGGCGCCGATCGGGGCCTCGAGGTCGAGGTGTTCGACCAGGCGGCGCTGACGCGGCTCGGCTGCGGCGGGCTCCTCGGCGTCAACGGGGGCAGCGCCGACGAGGCGCGCATGGTCAAGCTCACCTACCGCCCGGCCGCGGTCCCCGGCGTCGAGCGCACGCCCCGCCACCTCGCGCTCGTCGCCAAGGGGATCATGTACGACTCGGGCGGCATCAGCCTCAAGCCGTCGGACGCCGTCCACGCGACGATGAAGAACGACATGTCCGGCGCCGCCGCGGTCCTCGCGGCGATGTCGGTGCTGGGCGAGCTCGGCTGCCCGAACGCCGGTGACCGGCTACCTGATGTGCACCGACAACATGCCGTCGGGGACCGCGCTGAAGCTCGGCGACGTGATCACGATGTACGGCGGGACGACGGTCGAGGTGATGAACACCGACGCCGAGGGGCGCCTCGTGATGGCCGACGGCCTCGTGCTCGCGGCCGAGTCCAAGCCGGACGCCATCGTCGACATCGCCACGCTCACCGGCGCGACGATGCGCGCGCTCGGCACGTGGATCGCCGGGGTCATGGGCAACAACCAGCCGCTCATCGACCAGGTCCGGGCGGCCTCCGAGCGCACGGACGAGCGCGACCTGGCAGTTCCCGCTCGAGCGCCGCTACCGGCGCGAGCTCGACTCGGACGTCGCCGACATCAAGAACATGGGCGGCGCGAACGCGGGCCAGATCACCGCCGCGCTGTTCCTCGAGGAGTTCGTCGGCGGGCTCCCGTGGGCCCACGTCGACATCGCGGGCGTCGCGATGGCCGACCCACCCGAGTCCTGGCGCCCGCGGGGCTGCACCGGCTTCGGCGCGCGGCTGCTCGCGGAGCTCGCGCTCGACTTCACACCACCGGCCTGATCGTTCGACGACGGAGGAGGATCCGATGACGGCAGCTGTCGCGGTCGACGAGAGCGGAGGGGGGTTCAGCAAGCGGCTGCTCGACGGCATCGAGCGCCTCGGCAACAAGGTCCCGCACCCCGCGATCATGTTCTTCTACCTGATCCTGGGCGTGATCGTGCTCTCGCACGTCCTGTTCGTCCTGAACGTGAGCGTGACCGAGCAGATCGCCGTGCCGGTCGACGCAACCGGTCGCCCACGACTACTACGAGGACACGGTCCAGCCGGGCGTGTACGGGCCTGCGCTCACCGACCCGTACGGCGACAAGTTCGAGATCCAGGAACAGACGATCGCGATCCACAGCCTCCTGACGGTGGAGGGGATCCGGTTCATCTTCACGTCGTTCGTCGCGAACTTCGCCGGGTTCGGCGTCGTCGCCGTCACGTTCGTGGCGATGCTCGGCGCCGGGGTCGCCGAGGGCGCCGGCCTGATGACGGCCCTGATCCGCAAGCTCGTGGCGGTCTCGCCGCGCGGCATGCTGTCGTTCATCCTGATCATGGTCGGGGTGCTCTCGAGCGTCGCCACCGACGCCGGCTACCTGATCCTGATCCCGCTCGGCGCGGCCGCGTTCGCCAGCGTCGGCAGACATCCGCTCGCCGGCCTGGCCGCGTGCTTCGCCGGCGTCGGGTCGATCTTCGGCGTCAACCTCATCCTGTCGCCGTCCGACGCGATGATCACCGAGATCACCAACGAGGCGATCGACCTGATCCCGGGACACCCGCCGATCACCATCGTCTCGAACTGGTACTTCGCGATCGCCTGCTCGATCATCCTGGCGATCGTCGCCGCCGTGCTGACGGAACGGATCATCGAGCCGCGCCTGGGCCCGTGGAAGCCGGCGGGCGAGCATGTCGAGGAGGATCACTCCCCCGAGGCGGCCGCCAAGGAGTCGCGGGGCCTCCGCTTCGCAAGCGTCGCGTTCCTCGTCTCGGTCATCGTGGTCGTGCTGCTGACGCTCCCCGCGGGCGCACCGCTGCGCGATCCCGTCACCGGCGACATCATCGGCAAGACGCCGTTCATGGACAGCCTGCTGTTCATCATCGCGATGCTCTTCCTGGTGGCCGGCATCGGCTACGGCGTCGGGGCCGGCACCTTCAAGAGCAGCACGGACGTCGCGAACGCGGTCACCAAGACGTTCAGCGGCCTCGGCGGCCTCGTGTTCATGCTCCTGATGATCGCCCAGTTCATCGCGTTCTTCAACTTCAGCCGGATCCCCAACGTCCTCGCGGTCACGCTCGCGGACTTCCTCGGAGCACGCCGGGATCGGGGCGATCCCGCTGCTGATCGGGCTGATCCTCGTGATCGTCCTCCTCGACATCATCATGCCGGGGCTCGTGCCGAAGTGGGCGATCTTCGCGCCGATCTTCGTGCCGCTCTTCGTCCAGCTGGGGATCCCGCCGCAGACCGTCCTCGCGGCCTACCGCGTCGGCGACTCGCCGCTCAACACGGTCACGCCGTTGATGGTCTACCTGCCGTTCATCGTGACCATCGCCCAGCGCTACAAGCAGGAGGCCGGCATCGGCACGATCATCGCGCTGATGATCCCGTACGCCCTCGTGCTGCTGGTCGTCTGGATCGTGATCTTCATCGCCTGGTACCTGATCGGCCTGCCGCTCGGACCCGGGTATCCCGTGTCGCTCTGATCCCGCGATGAGCGACATCGCGATCACGTTCGCGGTCATCGCCGGGATCGTCGCGCTGTTCATCTGGGGCCGGCTGCCGGTCGAGGTCGTGGCGATCGGCGCCGCGCTGGTCCTGTGGGCGACGGGCGTCCTGACGATCGACCAGGCCCTGGCCGGGTTCGGCGACCAGGTCGTGATCTTCATCGCGACGCTGTTCGTCGTCAGCGAGGCGCTCGACGCGACGGGGGTCACGGCGTGGGCGGGCCAGCAGCTCATGGACCGCGCCGGGACCAGCCGTTCGCGGCTCCTCGTGCTGATGATCCTGATCGTCGCCGGGCTGACCGCGGTCGTGACCGTCAACGCGGCGGTCGCGGCGCTCCTGCCCGTGATCATGGTCACCGCGACGCGGCTCAACATCCGGCCGTCGAAGCTCCTGATCCCGCTGTGCTTCGGCGCGCACGCGGGGTCGCAGCTCGCGCTCACGGGATCCAACGTGAACATGGTCGTGTCCAACGCGGCCATCGAGTACGGCGTGCGCCCGTTCGGCTTCTTCGAGTTCGCGCTGGCCGGCATCCCGCTGCTGATCGGGACCACGATCGTGCTCGTGCTGCTGAGCGACCGCCTCCTCCCAGACCGGGCGCCCAACAAGGTCTCGGCGGACCTGAGCCGTCACGCCCGGACGCTGGCGCGCCAGTACGGCCTCGCCGGCGGCGACGATGGCGCCGGGCTGTTCGGGCCGCGAACAGGGCTCGCCGAGCTGCTGATCGCGCCGCGCTCGCCGTTCATCGGCGACCACGTGAGCCGGGGGATGATCACCGAGGACGGCGACCTGGTGGTCGTCGCGATCCAGCGCGGCGAGAACGACCTCGTCGAGACGGACCTGCGCGCGGGGGACGCGCTCGTGCTCCAGGGCCCGTGGGAGTCGCTCGAGGCGAAGGGCGGGGATCCCGGCCTGCTCGCGGTCGACCAGCCGCAGCTGGTGCGTCGCCAGGCGGTCCCGTTCGGGTACAAGGCGTGGGAGTCGATCGCGGTCCTGCTCGGGATGATCGTGCTGTTGGTGACCGGCATCGTGCCGCCGGCGGTGGCCGGGCTCCTCGCCGCCGGGACGCTGATCGTGCTCCGGGTCCTGACGATGGAGCAGGCATACCGCTCGGTGACCTGGACGACCGTCGTCCTGGTGGCCGCGATGCTGCCGCTGTCCACGGCGATGTTCCAGACGGGCGCCGCCGACAAGGTCGCGGAGCTGCTGATCCAGGTGGTCGGCGGGTTCGGGCCGTACGGGCTGCTCGTCGGGCTGTTCGTGGTGACCGCGATCTTCGGCCAGCTGATCAGCAACACGGCGACCGCGATGATCATGATCCCGATCGGGGTCGCGGCATCGTCCGACCTCGGCGTGGACCTGCGCCCGGTCCTGATGTCGATCTCGGTCGCAGCCGCGGCGGCGCTCCTGACGCCCGTCGCGACGCCGGTGAACCTGATCGCGATGGGAGCCGCCGGCTACAAGTTCGGGGACTACTGGCGCCTCGGCCTCGTCGTGATGGCCGTGTTCTTCGTCGTCTCGGTGTTCGTCGTGCCGGTGTTCTTCCCCTTCTCGTAGGCCCCGGCGTATCGTTCGACGTCCGATGCACCTGATCCGCCCGACCCGCCGGAGCGGCCGCGCAC